>CAVRCL010000005.1:0-846739 GCA_963719555.1 Thermoanaerobaculia bacterium
TCCGGCTCGAGGAAGCCGGTGAGCAGCAGCGGGCCGCGCACCTGGAGCTCGCCGTCGGCGGCGAAGCGCACCTCGTGGTCGGCCGAGATCAGCCCCGCGCAACTCTCCCGGCGCGGGCCGGTGAGCAGATTCGAGGAGATCATCCCCGCCGTCTCGCTCATCCCGTAGAGCTCGACGAGAGGAATGCCGAGGCTCTCGAAGAAGCGGAAGAGCGCCGGCGGGGCCGGCGCGCCGCCGGCGAAGAGACCGCGCACCCGGCCGCCCAGCCGGGCGCGCAGGGCGCGGCCCACGAGCCGGTCGGCGAGGCGGGTGCCGAGTCGATCGCCGAGTGTCCGCGAGCCGGCGAGGCGACGGCGTGCGGCCGCGGTCAGGCTGCTGCGTACCAACGTCCGCAGCAGCGGCGGGAGCCCAGCAATCTTCTTCTCCACCGCGTCGCGCATGCGCTCGTAGACCAGGGGCACGGAGAAGAAGTAGGTCGGAGAGAGCGCCAGGCCGGGCTCCAGGTCTTCGCGCCGCGCCGCCATGATCAGCTCGTGCCCCTGCGCCAGGGCGAGGGTGAACTGGGCGTGGCCGGCGATGTGTCCGAACGGCAGGAAGTGGAGGCCGACGTCGGCCTCCGTCGTCGCCACGGAGGCCTGGCCGGCGTCGAGGGCGTGCACCATCGCGCGCTGGGCGAGGCGAACGCCCTTGGGCCGGCCGGTGGTGCCGCTGGTGAACAGGAGCAGGAACGGGTCGTCCTCGCCGACCTTCGCGGCCAGCGCCGCCATCTCCGCGGAGTCCAGGCCGCGTGCTTCGTCGCCGACGACCGCAGCGAGCGGCACGACCGCGAGGCCCCCCGGCAGAGTGGACGCGGTAAGCCCCTCGCCGGCGACGACCGCCGCTAGCCCGGCGGCGACGAGCGCCGGCGCCACCGGCGCGAGCTTTTCCCACTGCGCGGCGCTCGACACGAAGACGACCCGCGGCCGGACGCGGCGCGCGATCCCCGCCACCGCGTCCGCCCCCAGGCTGGCGAAGAGCGCCGCCGGCTCGGCACGCAAGAGCTGGGCGCCGAGCGCCACCATCTGCCACTCGGGCGAGTTCTCGGCCAGCAGCAGCACCCGCTCGCCGGGCCCGACGCCGACCGAGCGCAGGAAGGCGGCCGCCCGGCCGACCCCGGCCGCGAAGGCGGCGCGGGAGAGCGTGCGCGGTAGTGCGGATGCATTGGCGGCGACCGGAGGCGGCTCGAGGAAACGCAGAAACCGCTTCTCCGGTTGGCGCTTCGCCATGGCCACGAGCAGGCCGGGCAGCGTGCGCGCGGCGAAACGGCGCGGCGAGAGGCGAGGGAAATCCTGGCGATCGTCCGTCATCCGGAAACCATCGTACATGCGCCCGCCCCGCCCGAAAGGGGGTTGTCGCTTGCGAACGTCCGGGCGCAGGCTGGACTGCGCTCCATTCCACGCTCGCAGACGCCACTCGGGTTCAGGTTGCCGAGTCGCGTCGGCCCGCGTCTGGCCGGGCGCCGGAGGTTCACCATGGAGACCCACCGCGATCACCATCACCCACCGGACACCACACGCCCCGAGCGCGGCCGGTGGCGCCGGACGATGGTGCGCTGGGGACTCGCCAACTCGCTCCTCGCCGGCCTCTTCGCGCTCGCCTGGCTGGTGCTGCGCAGCGGCGGCCGGCCGAGCCGGCTGGCCTATCCCTGCCAGCGTGCCGCGCTCGCCACCGCGACCCTGGCGCTCGGCGCGCCGGTGGTCGCCGGGCTGGTGGCGCTGCGGCGCCGGCTGCTCGCGGCCGCGCGTTCACCCGCTGTCACCTGGAGGATCGGCGCGACAGTCGGGGTCGCGCTCTTCGCCGCGCTCGTGGCCTGGAGCCAACTCACACGGGTCGAGGCCTCGCCGGCGGGACCCGCGGGTCCGCTCCTCGCCGCCCCCGAGGACTATCGCGCCGAGCTCTTCCACGCCGCGGGCTGCGGCGAGAACCCGGCCGGCGATCGCTTCGTCTGCCTCGAAGATCTGTTCGGCCTCATGGGGCGTCAGGGAACGAAGATCTACCGCTCGGCGACCGTCGCTCCGCTGTCGGGCCCGGACGGCATCGTCGGCGCCGACGACGTGGTGGTCGTCAAGATCAACTACCAGTGGTCCGAGCGCGGCGGCACCAATACCGACCTGCTGCGCGGGCTCGTCCGCGTGCTCATCGACCACCCCGACGGCTTCACCGGCGAGGTCGTCGTGGCCGAGAATGCCCAGTTCGCCGCGGTCGCGAACTTCGACCGCACCTCGAACAACGCCCAGGATCCGGGCCTCTCACCTCACGACGTCGTCCTCCACTTCCAGGAGCTGGGCTTCACGGTCTCGCAGTTCGACTGGACCGCGGTGCGCGGCAGCGAAGTCTCCGAGTACTCAACCGGCGATGCGCGCGACGGCTACGTGCTCTATCCCTACGACGCGGCGCTGCACGGGCGGATTTCGTATCCCAAGTTCCGCACCACCGCGGGCACCTACGTCAGCCTGCGCGACGGCATCTGGAATCCGGACAGCGCGACCTACGACCGGGCGCGGCTCAAGCTCGTGAACGTCCCGGTGCTCAAGTCGCATCATGCGGTCTACGGCGCGACCGCCTGCGTCAAGAACTTCATGGGCCTGGTGACCGACAGCCTCGGCACCGGCTCGCACGGTGCCATTCGTTACGGCATGCTGGGCGCGGTGCTCGGTGAGATCCGGCCGCCCGACCTCAATCTCCTCGACGCCATCTGGGTGAACGGAAACCCCAACAGCGGGCCGTCGACCCCCTTCGCCGGTGCCACCCGGCGCAACGAGCTCGTGGCGAGCCGCGACCCGGTAGCGGCCGACCTCTGGTCGGTGCAGCACATCCTCGTGCCGGCGTTCCTCGCCAACGGCTACAGCCCGCCCTGGCCGGCGCCCTCCGCCGACCCGGACGACCCCGCGAGCGCCTTCCGCGTCTATCTCGATCAGTCGATGAGCCGGCTCCTCGCCGCGGGTTTCTCCGTGACGAACGTTCCGGGCCAGATCGACCTCTACGAAATCGTCGCCCTCTTCGCCGACGGCTTCGAATCCGGGGACACGGTCGACTGGTCCGCGACGGCGCCCTGAGCGCCGCGGCGGCATCGGCGTCATCGGCGGCGTCGAGAGCGATACGCTCGCCGGACCATGCCCCGTATCCTGGTCGATGCCGACGCCTGCCCGGTGAAGGACGAGGTCTATCGCGTCGCCCGGCGGCTCGCCGTACCGGTCGTCGTGGTGGCGAACTCCCGGATGCGAGTGCCGCTCGCGGCGGCGATCGAGTTGGTGGTGGTGGCGAGCGGTCAGCTCGACGACGTCGACGACTGGATCGCCGAGCGCGCCGGACCGGGCGACATCGTGGTCTCCGCCGACATCCGGTTGGCCGCGCGCTGTCTCGCGGCCGGCGCGCAGGTTCTCGCGCCCGACGGTCGGCCGTTCACCGAGGAGGGCATCGGCTCGGCGCTCGCGACCCGCGAGCTCGCGGCCGGCCTGCGCGAGATGGGAGCGCTCTCCGGCGGTCCGCCGCCCTTCGCTCAGAAGGACCGCTCGCGTTTCCTGCACGCCCTCGACCTAGCCGTCCGCCAGGCCCAGCGCAAGTAGCTCGGGAGGCGAGTCTCTGCCGGCGGGCGGCTTTCGTCGCCCAGCTCTAGGGCACCACCGCACTCCAGCCTGAGGAGTTCCCCGACTCGAAGCCATCAGCGAAAATATCGACGGTCAGGCCGCAGTAGCGCCCGCCGTCGGCGGTGCTCACGCCAGAATCCTGCCCGCCCCAGACCATCATCTCGCTGCCGGTCCAGGCGGCCGCGGGGGCCCAACGCGGCCCCGGGGCACCGGCCGTCGAGATCGGCGACCAGAGGTTCGCCAGCGGGTCGTAGCGCGCGCCGCCTTCGGCGGAAGGCGCCGCGCCTCCACCACCCCCCCAGACCAGCGCCTCGACGCCGGTCCAGACCACCGCCGGGCGATTGCGCGCCGCCGGCGCTCCCGGCACCGGCAGCAGCTGCCATAGATGGGTGACGGGGTCATAGAGTCCACCGGTCGCCGTGACTGCGCCGGTCGCGAAATCGCCGCCGAAAACGAACATCCTGCTGCCGGTCCAGACGGCCCCGGCGTTGGCGCGCGGCGCCGGCTCGGCGGCCGGCGGGAGCGGCGTCCACGCATTCTGCGACGGGTCGTATTCGGCTCCACCAGGAAAGCGGATCCCGGTCGCGCCCGCTCCGCTCCAGAGAATCCAGCGCTGGCCGGTCCAGGCCGCAGCCGCTCCGATCCGCGCCGACGGCGCGTTCGTGCTCGACATCGGCGCCCAGATCTCTTGCTGCGGCCGGTAGCGCGAACCGTCGGCCAGCGGGACGACGCCATCGCTGCCGCCCCAGGTGAGCATCTCCGTTCCGGTCCACTGCGCGAGGTGCAGCCAGCGAGCGGAGAGCGCGTCGGTGTTCGTGATCGGCGACCAGAGACCGAGCGTCGGATCGAAACGTGCGCCGGTCGAAAGCACTCCGGAGGCGCCCAGGCCGCCCCAGACGATGACCAGGTTCCCGCTCCAGACGGCGGTCGCCGCCTGGCGCCCCGACGGCGCGCCGAGAGTCGGCAGCGGTGTCCAGTCGTCGGTCGCCGGATCGTAGCGGCCACCGTCAGCGGCGAATTCCTGACCGTCCGCAGCGCCGCCCCAGATCACCCACTCGGCGCCGGTCCAGGAGGACGACTCGAAGTAGCGTGGCGAGAGACCTGCGGTCGAGGTCGCCTGCCAGCTGTTGGCGACCGGATCGTAACGCCCGCCGGTCGAGAACCTCCCGGACAGTGCTCTTCCACCCCAGACGATCATCTCGCTGCCGGTCCAGACGGCGGCGTGAAAGGCGCGCCCCAAGGGCTGCCCTACCGACGCGACTGCGGACCAGGTGTCGGCGACCGGGTCGTAGCGACCGCCGTTGTTGTAGTAGGTGTCGTTGTCCGAGCCACCCCAGACGATCATGCGCGACCCGGTCCAGACCGCGGAGGGGAGGCTGCGCCCGACCGGGCCCGAGGCCGACATCGACTGCCAGCTGTTCGTCCCCGGATCGTAGCGTCCGCCCACCATCGGGAATCCGCCGACCTGATCGCTCCCGCCCCAGACCAGCATCCGGCTACCGCTCCACACCGCCGCATGGAGGAATCGGCCACTGGGCGCGCCGTTGCTCTCCATCGTCTCCCAACTGCCGAACTCGGGATCGTAGCGCTTGCCGTCGGCGCGCATGCCGGCGCCGTCGAGGCCACCCCAGACGATCATCCGGTTGCCGGTCCAGACCGCACTGTGCCGCGAGCGCGCCGCCGGCGCCTGGCTGGCGTTCGTCGCCGCCCAGGCGTCGGCCACCGGATCGTAGCGACCGCCGGTCGCCGTAGGTTGATTGGTGCCGAGATCGCCGCCCCAGACGATCATCTCGAGGCCGGTCCAAACGGAGGTGGCGTAGTTTCGGCCCAGCGGGGCCTGACCCACGCTCATCGGCTGCCAGCTGTCCGCGGACGGATTGTAGCGACCGCCGGTCGTCAGCAGATTGAAGGTGTCCGTTCCTCCCCAGACCAACATCTCGGTCCCGGTCCAGACCGCCTGGTGCAGCACCCGGCGCTGGGGCGCGCCCGCGAGCCGGATCGGCGACCAACTGTCGGTCGCCGGGTCGTAGCGGGCACCACCGCCACTCAGGCCAGTCGCGGTTTGGCCTCCCCAGACCAGCATCTCCGATCCTGTCCAGACGCCGGAAGGCCACTCCGTGGCCGCGGGTGGACCGTTGCGCAGCGGAGTCCATTCGTCGGGCGTGCAGGAGACCGCGATCGCCGGAAGCTCACCGGGAGCCGGTGTCGCGGGAGCGGCAGGAGGAAAAGCGGCGACGAAGCGCTCGCTCTCCTCGGACCACCAGCGATCGAACGGCAGGGCGGCGACGGCAGACTCGCCGCGCCGCTCGCGATCGAGCGCGCGCAGGCGGCGCTCGGCAAGCCGCGGTCGCGCGAGGCACTCGGCGGCGAGGTCCGGATCGTCGCCAAGGGCGGCGAAGAGCTCGCGCAAGACGATCGGCGCCCGCGTCGCGCGCGCCATGCGCGCCAGCTCGCGCTCGAGATCCGCACGCGAGAGAACGATCCCGCCGAGCTCGGCGAGCGCGACACTCATCTCCACGGCATCCGCTGCGCGCTGCGCGAGGACCGGCACGGGAAGCACCTCGTCGAGGGCCGGCTTCGGACCGGGGTTCTCCGCCGGCCAGATCCGATGTCGCCAGTAGACCTGCTCGATCGCCTGCTGACAGGCGATCCGCTCGCTGACCTCGAGCGCGCCGAGCGCCGGCGGCGCCCCGAGGCCCATGAAGGCGCTCGCGGCCAGCATGAAGGTCACTCCCGCTCCGAAGTTGTACTTGGGCATGGCCATATTTCCCCTCACACTGGATACCGACAATCGGGATCCCGGGGGGACACCTTCCGCAAAGGTCAGCGGCGCTGCGCCACCGGTGCCTCGGCGAGGATTTCGTCGAGCCGGGAGCCCGCCTCGGCCGCACTGAGGATTCCGACCGGCAGATAGGCGACCAGCCAGCCGGCGGTGGTCTCGGGCAGCACCTTGACGCGGTGGGAGTCGGTGATCGGGGTGCCGAAAGGTCCCTGGGCGTCGGCGAGCAGCGGCTTACCGGCGAGGTCGAGCGCGCCGCGCATCGAGTCGAGGGTCTCGCCCTGGAGTCCCGCGCGCAGCGTCACCGGAAAGTCGAAGGAGCCCGCGCGCATCACGCACGACGGCACCTTGAGCTCGATCGAGAGCTGGTTGTTGAGGTCGACCAGTGGATGGATGGGCGGCAACTCTTCACCCTTGAGCAGCCGCCGCAGGAGGGCCTCCGACGACGGCCGGTAGCGCGAGGGATCGGTGCCGGCCGCCTTGAACAGCCGGCGCAACGCGGCCACCGTCGGATCTTCGCCGAGCTCGGCCGGGATCCAGCGAGCGCGCAACTCGGTCGCGATCCGCTCCCGGCGCGCCACGAGCCTGCTTTCACCCTCCCCCGTGACCCCGAGGTGGACCCAGCAGAGCTCCCATCCCGGCAGCGCGAGGGTGAACGACGGTGCACTCATCCGTCGGATTGTCTCATTGCCCTCCTGGGAGCGCGGCTCGTCTTGTTACGGCGCCACCGCGCTCCACCCCGACGTGCCCCCCGACTCGAAGCCATCGGCGAAGATCGGCGTCGGTGGGATGCCGACGAAGAACGCCGCTCCGGCGACGGGCCCGGCGTTGTAGGCGCTGTCGATCGCCTGCAGGGTCCAGGTGTAGGCGCCGTCGGGCAGGCCGGCGAGCGTCCACGCGCTCGCGGCGCGCAGAGTCCCCGGGTTCGGGAAGACGGCGCGCGGTCGGGACCGGAACGCCATCCCGATAGAGGCGCAGATCGTAGGTCAGCGCCTGCGCCGGCGTGAGGTCGTCGCTCGCGGGTTGCCACCAGAGTGCGACCGAGCCGTTGACCAGAGACCTGGGAGTCGAGCTGCGACGGCGCCCCCGGCGCCAGATTCTGCGCCGCGGCGTCGTTCAGGTAGAGGTGCATCTGGGTCTCGACGAGACCGTTCCCTCCCGGCACGAAGTACGACCCGGCGATGAAGTAGTCGAGATCGCCTTCGCCGTCGATGTCGAGCCAGCTGAACGAGCCGCCGCTGAAACCCATCGCGCGCGGCGCCGGCAGCTCGTTGCCCGAGTCGATGAAGACACCGCCCGACGTTGTCGTAGACCCTGGCGCGGCCCTCGATCTGCGACCCGGAGTTGTAGGTGCCGGCGAGCAGGATGTCGATGTCGCCATCGGAGTCGTAGTCGGCCCAGGTGGCCGCGGAGAGGTCGAACCAGCCTTCGCAGAAGACGCAGTCGATGAGCTCGACCGGGACGAAGGTCTCGGCATCGTTGCGATAGAGGCGCAGGACCGTGTTGTAGGTGCCGTCGGTCTCCTTGATGTTGCCGGCGACGAGAATGTCGAGGTCGCCGTCGTCGTCGTAATCGCCCCACTGCGCTTCGCCGTGCTCGACCGTCAGGGTGCCGAGAATGTCTTCGCCGACGAAGACGCCATCCGCCGTCGTTGCGGAACCGCCGGATGAAGCCGGCCTCGGTGAGCGGCGCGATGTGGATCACCAGCAGGTCGAGATCCTGGTCGCCGTCGAAGTCGGCCCAGCTGGTCTGGGCGTGGTTGGACTGCCCGAGGCCCGCGGTCACTTCGGTGAACAGCCACCCGCCGCTGCCGTTGCCGCCGTCGTTGCGCATCAAGGCGGTATGCGAAGTGAAGGTGATGGCGTCCCAGATCGACGGCAGCAGGAGGTCGAGGTCGCCGTCGTTGTCGTAGTCCGCCCAGGTGATCGAGCGCAGATCGAAGTCGGCCTGATCGTTGTCTTCCCAGTAGCCCGGCAGCACGGTGTCGCTCGGCACGAGCGTGCCGGCATCGTTGCGGTAGAGGACCGTCTGGCCGTCGCTGCCGACCGCGAGATCCTGATCGCCATCGCCATCCACGTCCCCCCAGGCGAGGTCCGAGGCGCCCGGGAGTCAGCGTACCGAGCGGCAGCTCGACGTAGGAGAAATCCCATTCCGTCGCGGTGAGCGGCCCGTCGTTGCGCAGCAGCACCAGATGATCCACGACACTCGCGTTGTAGACCACGTAGTAGCCGAGCACCGCGATGTCGAGATCGCCGTCGCCGTCGTAGTCGGCCGGCGCGGCGGCGCTCACCCAGAAGTCTTCGTCCTGCGGCGTCACGAAGAGCGGATCGAGCGGCGTGACCTCGGTGAAATCGCCGAAGGTGCCGCCCGGACCCGGCTGGACGGCGATGGCGTGGCCGCGCTGACATCCGTGTCGCCGTCGTCGTCGGTCACCGTGAGGGCGACGATGATAAGTGCCGGCCGCCGCGAAGAGGTGCGTGGGGTGCTGCTCGGTCGAGGTCGTGCCGTCGCCGAAGTTCCACAGCCAGCTGGCGATCGTGCCGTCGTGCGTCGCTGCTGGTGTCGGTGAAGACGACGGTCGAGCCCGGAGGTCAGCGAAGTTGAAGGAGGCGCGCCGGCGGCTGGTTGACCGGCGGCGGCGGCGGCCCGGTGAAGTGGCGGATCGCGCCCTGCCAGCCGGCGATCCAGGCATCCCCGGCCGGGGTGGCGGCGATCGTCGAGTAGGAGCCGAAGCCGGCAGCTCCCGCGTCCATGACCGCCCAGTTCAGTCCACCCGTGGCCGAATAGAGCACCCTGCCGCCGGCGGTCGACACCCAGAGCTCGTCCGGGCCGATGAGCTCGATGTCGGTGAGCTGGTCCGTGACGTCGGGGGTCGGCAGCATCTGCCAGGTGAGGCCCCCGTCGCCACTGCGCGCCGCATAGCCGTTGAAGCCGACCGCATAGCCGATGCTGGCGTTCCAGAAATCCAGGTCCTGAATGGTTGGCGAGCCGCCGGGAAGCTGGCTCTCCGTCCAGGTGGCGCCGCCGTCGAGGGTGCGATAGAGCGTTGCGTAGAGGCGACGGCCCAGCCGCTCGCGCCGGCAAAGTCCACCGCCACGTAGGTGCCCTGGAAGTCGGGGACCGGCGTCCAGGTGGTGCCGCCGTCGACGGTGTGGAAGAGCGCCGCACCGCTGAACCCCTGGCCGACGACCCAGCCTTCGAGCAAGGTGTTGAAGTGCAGGTCGGCGGCGGTGAGGTCGGCCGGAGCGGAGAGCGGCCGCGGTCCAGGTGGCGCCGGCGTCGGCGCTGCGGTAGACGACGCCGCTGCCGATCGACGGCCACGACTGCCTGCGGTCCGACGACCTGCACGGCCTCGAGGCTGCCCGCGCCCAAGCGTGGCGCGGATCAACCAGGGCGCGGCGCCGGCGACGCTGGTCAGAACCTGGCCGGACTCCCCGACGGCGATCAGATCGCCGTTGGCGAAACGGTCCATGGCGAGGATCGCCACCCCCGAGCCGCTCGATATCTGGTGCCAGGTCACGCCGCCGTCGGTCGTCCGGAGGACGAAGCCGGCGCCGAAGCCGAAATAGCCCGTCTGGGCGTCGGCGAAGACCGGCGCCACGCTGCCGAGGAAGCTGGGAGTCGGGCCAGGCGAGGCGTAAGTCTGCGCCCAGGTCAGACCGGCATCGGCGGAGCGGTAGAGGTTGCCCGCGCCATCGGACGCGACCACGATTCCTCGCGGCCGGAACGGCGAACCCGAAGGGAGCGGCGAACGGATCGGCGGCGATCACTTCGCCGAGGTCGGTCCAGGTCGCGCCGCCGTCGGCGGAGTGGAAGATGCTGTCGTCGTAGTCGGGATAGGCGCCACTGCGGCCCCAGGCCAGGACGACCTCGGCAGAGACGGCGAGGAGCCGGTTGCGCCCTGCGGCGCCCGTGCTGCCCGTCCAGGTCACGCCGCCATCGTTCGAGCGCACCAGGGTCCCGTCGACGATGGCTACCGCGACCATCGACGAGAGAAAGGCCACGGCGTCGGCCGCGCCGGCGCGCACCAGGGTGAACGTGACGCCGCCGTCGGTCGTCCGGTAGAGGCCGCTGTCGGCAACCCCGAGCCCGGCAGGTCGGCTGGCGAACGAAAAGGCCGACATCGCATTCGGTGAAGGCGCCCAGGTGAGGCCACCGTCGCGGCTGACATACGCACCGAAGTTGCCGGTCGCGACGCCGAAGCTCAGGGAGGAAAACTCCATGAAATAGGCGGAGCCCAGGAGGGGCAGCTCTTCCCAGGTGGTGCCGCCGTCCGTGGTGCGGTAGTTGACGTTGCCCCACACCCAGCCGTGCTGGGCGTCGAAGAAGGAGATTCCTCAGAGGCCGCTCGAAGAGGTCGAAGGGCACGTCGCGCTGGATCCAGCTGGCCCCGCCGTCGTTCGACTCGAAGAGGGCGCCGCTCGAGTCGAAAGAGTCGTCGTCGGTGGCGAGAAAGACCCGCCCCGGCGCCGGGGCGGCGACGCCCCGGACCTGGAGGTGGGTGGGCAGGGGACTCTGCGGTCGCTCCATTGGGCGATCGCCGGAACGGCCGGAGCCACCGCCAGCAGGCTCACGACCAACAGCGCCTGCCAGAGACGCTGCGTCCAGTGGAGAGGAGCCTTTGCAACGCGGGGTTCGGTTCCGGTGTCGACCATGGTGGAACTCCTTACCTCTCTACAATCGTCCCTGGTTCTGCGAGCTCGCGCTCCCGCCGCGCGGCGGCGAACCTGCCCGTCGGTCTGTCTTTGGGGTGTTTGCCCCCGGCGTATCCGCCGTTGTTTCAGGGGTCTGCACCGCCCATGCCAGGTGAGACAGGTGAACGGGGCCAGCGGAACAGTCGGGCTGGCGCAGGAGAGCGCCCTGATGCGCCACCCGCTCTAGCGCTTCCAGGCTGCCGCAGCCAGGCAGAGCCAACCGGAGAGGAGGGCGACGCCTCCGAACGGGGTGATCGCGCCGAGCCACGGGGTGCCGGTGAGGCTGAGCGCATAGAGGCTGCCGGAGAAGAGGACTGTGCCGGCGAGAAAGAGGGCTCCGCTCGCGGCGAGGAGCCGGCTCGGGCGGCGCTCGGCGAGGAGGCCCACGGCAACGAGCGCCAGCGCGTGGTACATCTGATAGCGCGCGCCGACCTCGAACGCGGCGAGCAGTGGCGGCTCGAGGCGGGCCTTCAAGGTATGGGCGGCGAAGGCGCCGAGCGCGACGGCAATCATGCCGGAGAGTGCTCCGAGGGCGAGGAATCTTCGACTCATGGGGCCGACTCTATCGCCGGGGCGCCGGGGCGCCGGGGCAAAAGGGGCGCCGCGGCCTCGATCTCGACGCCGAGTTCGATTCCGGGCGCCGGGACTTGCGGCCGCCGCAAAGTTGCGCCACCATGGACGTGGCGAGAGCGGTGCCCTGCGAGGGCCCGCCGTCATCTGCGAACGCTTGCGCAAGAGGAGTCCCACCCATGTCCGTTGCCAAGATCATCGAGATCAGTGCCGCCTCCAAGAAGAGCTTCGAAGACGCCGTCGCGATCGGCATCTCGCGCGCTGACGCCTCCCTCGACGAAGTCCAGGGCGCCTGGATCAAGGAGCAGAAGGTGAAGGTGGAAAAGGGGAAGATCGTCGAGTTTCGCGTCATCATGATGGTGACCTTCCTCCTGAAGTCCGGCAAGAAGAAGTAGCCGCCGCGCGGCGGGAGCGCGCCTGGAGATGAACCGGCCGGAACCGGCTCCGCCTTCGATGGCGGCGCAGCGGCATCGCTTCGACGCCGGGCTCTGGCTGGTTCTGTGCTCGCTGGCGCTCTTTCTCGCGCCGGTCGGTTTCGTCTCGAACGACGGTCTGGGGCACAGTCGCCAGTTCGCCGCCGGGACGTGGACGCTGAACCCCAACCATCTGCTCTTCGAGCCGCTCGGCGCCGCCTGGCAGGGTCTGTGGGCGAAGCTCGATCCGGCGCGGGCCGGAGTCGACGCGCTGAAGCTCCTCGCCGCGCTCGCCGGTGCGGCGGCGGTGGCGCTGTTTCGCCTCCGCCTCGCGCCGCTCGTTGACGGGTCGCGCGGGATCGCCAACTACGCCACCGCCTGGGTCGCTCTCTCCTCTGCCTTTCTCCGCCTCTGGGTCTCCGACGAGATCCACATGATCCAGATGCCGTTCGTCGTCGCGGCCGCCGGCGAAGCCCTGCGCCTGCTGGCGCAACCGGCGCTGCGCCAGGGCCTGCGGACGGGGATCACCGTCGGTCTCGCCGCGCTCTGCTTCCTGTCGAACCTGCTGCTCGGTGCGAGCCTGGCCCTCGCCCTCGTTGCTGGCGCCAGCGCCGCAGGGCGCGGGCGGGAGGCGCGGCGCGCGGCGGCAGGCCTCGCGGCGGCGGCGCTTCTCGTCTGCGTTCCGGCGCTGCTGGTCACCGCCGCGGTGACCGGCGGTACCGGCGGCTCCTCCCGCGGCCTCACCTGGCTGAGTCACGGCCGCCTCGGCGAGCCGAGCGCGCTGGCGCGCTCCGAGTCGGGATACGGACTCGAGCGCACCGCACGCGGCGTGGCTGAGGCGGCGATCCGGGCCGGCTACGGCGCGGCGAGCGCCGTCGTCGACCTGCAGCCGCTGGCGGCGGCGGTCCGCGACCGGCAAGCACCTTCGGCCGGTGCCGTGGCCGGCGGAGTCGCCTGTCTCGCGGCGCTGGCGGCGATGGCGTCGGCGCTCGCATCCTGCCTGGGCGCGCGCGCCCCGGCGGCGCAGCGCCGGGTGGGGTGGCTCGCCCACTGCTGGCTCGTACCCGTGCTCGCCTTCGGCTTCCTGTGGAGCAACTCGGACGACCAGTTCTACTTCCAGCTGGCGCCGATCCTCGGCCTCCTCGCGGCGGTATCGGCGCATGCGCCGAGTGCGGCGCGGACGGCACGGACGGCGCCGACGGCGGTTACCGCCGGCGCCGGTGGGTCGCGAGATCGACGACGGCTCTGGATCGCGCTCGGCCTCGCGGCGCTCGCGTGGAACCTCGCCGACATCGGAGCCCGGCGGATCCTCTATCCGCGCACGGAGCGCATCGCGCTCCTGACGGAGGCGACAGCCGGCGCCTGCCTGGTGGTGCTGCCGGGCTTCGACGAAGCCGAGCTCGTGTTCCTGCTCTCTCCCGCGGCGAAGTCGCTCGACCACTTGTCGATCACCGGTCTTGCGACGCGGTGGGCACCTGAAAAGGGGATTCGCCGCCTTCTCAACCGCCTCGCCGCCTGCAGCCGCCGCGGGCAGAGAGTGGTCTTCGTCGACATCTTCGACCAGCCGCTCGAGCGCAATCCATGGAAGTACCTGCGGCGGCTGGGCTACGACCATGCCGAGCTCCTGCGCCGCCTCGAGCCGTTCGCGAAACCGCAATCAGCGCAACGTGCCGGACCGTTTCGTCTCCGCACCCAGCCCTGACCACCGGTCGCTGTCGGGCACGGCCGCACCACCGGCGGCAGCGACTCCTTCCAGCTCTCGAGCAGGAAGCAAGGAGTGGGGCGGCAGCATTCGTGCATGGATCTCTCCGGGTAGAAGAAGCTCTCTCCTGCCCCATTTCTCCAACTGTGGGTAGGTGGGGACAGGGCCGCTTCCCGCCGGGACCCGGTGCCGGTCCGGCACCTAGCCGAGCGGGTAGGTCGGGGCGCTTCGCGCCCTGCTAGAGTCGGTCCGGAAGTGCGGATCGGGCCCACGTCCCTGGCCGCGCAGATTCACGACCCGCTGTACGCATCAAGGGAGGCCTCAGAAATGCGCAAGTCCTATATGCCGTTCGTCCTCGCCGCGCTGGTCCTTCTCGCCGGAACGACTTTCATCGCTGGCGCCGCGACACCGCCGGAGAAGATCACGCTCGACGACTGCGTCGCCAAGAAGTCGGCGGTCGAGTTCCCGCACGCCGCCCACGTCAAAGTCGTCGCCGAGTGCAAGACCTGCCACCATACCCAGGCGACCCTGACCGCCGAGAGCACCGAGAAGGTCGAGACCTGCGGCAGCTGTCACACCGCCCCGGCGAAGGCCGAGACACCGAAGTGCGCCGAGATGTCGGCGACCAAGAATCCGTTCCACATGTCCTGCGTCAAGTGCCACAAGGAAGAGCTGGCGAAGAAGGCCGACACCAAGGCGCCGACCAAGTGCGACCAGTGTCACCCGAAGGCCAGCTGAATCTTCACTCCTCCGCCGAACGCCTGACCCCGCGCCCGCCGGCACCGTCATCGGGTGCCGTGCGTGCGCAGGAATCCAACACCTGGTGGGTTTCATGAAACGGAACGAGCCTCGACAAACGAGGCCCGGATGCACAGGAGATTCCGCTCATGAACCGCAAACCCGCCCGCCTCATCCCCGCCCTCCTGCTCGCCGCCCTGCCCCTGGCGCCGCTCTTCGCCGCCGGTGGGCCGCACGGCCGGTCGTTCGCCGGACCCTTCGCCGGAGACGGACCCTTCTTCGACGAAGAGAGAATGGAGCGTCGCGCCGAACACCAGGCCGAGCGCCTGACCCGCGCCCTCGACCTGACGCCCGAGCAGCAGGTCACTCTCGGCCGGCTGCAGGGAGAGCTCGAAGCCACCGTCCAGCCGCTCGCCGCGGGGATGCGCACCGCCCATCAGCAGCTGCGGACGCTGCTCGACGCCGCCTCTCCCGATCCGGCGGCCGTCGGCACCCAGGCGATCGCAATCGATCAGGCGCGCGATGAGATGCGCGCCGCCTGGGAGCGCTTCGAGACCGACTTCACCGCCACTCTCACCGAGACGCAGCGCGCCATCTACCAGGCTCTGCGGGAGGAGCGCCACGATCGCGGCCCCTTCCGCTGGCATCGTGGCCAGGGCGGACCGGGCGGTCCCGACCGCGAGCGCCAGCGGGACTGATCGTCAGGCGTAGCGGATCCAGCGCCAGAGCTCCTGGAAGGTCGGCTTCTTGCCGTACATCAGGATGCCGATGCGATAGATCCGGGCGCAGACCCAGACCAGGAAGAAGACGAAGCCCGCAGTCAGCGCATACGCGGTCAGGATCTGCCACAGCGGCGGCGTCTTGACCGCGATGCGCAGCATCATCAGGGTCGGCGTGAGCGGCGGGATCATCGACAGCACCACCGCCATTGTCGAGTCGGGGTCGTTGATGATCGGAATCATGAAGAACACCGGCGCCACCAGAAAGACCACCAGGAAGCCGGCGAACTGCTGCGCCTCCTGCACGTTGTTGGTCGCCGCGCCGATCGCCGCGTAGAGCGTCGCGAAGAGCGAGAAGCCGAGCAGGAAGAGGATCAGGAAGTGCGCGATGAGCGCCAGACCCACCTGTGGCAGCTTGACGTCCTCCGGCATCAGCGCCAGGGCACCCACCACCGCCGGCGCCGAGAGCGCCGCCATCGTCGTCAGCCAGACGAGGAGCTGCGTCAGTCCGGCGAGGCCGATGCCCAGGAGCTTGCCCAGCAGCAGCTCGATCGGGCGCACGGTAGCGAGAATCACCTCGACGATGCGCGAGCTCTTCTCTTCGAGGACGCCGTTCATCACCTGCTGGCCGTAGAGCAGGGTCACCATGTAGAGCAGGAAGAAGAGGAAGTAGGCGAGGAAGAAGCCGGCCATGCCCCCTTCCTGCCGGCTGCCTTCAGCCAGTACCCGGGTCGTCTCGAGCTCGACCTCGTGGGTCAGCGCCGCGACCTCGACGGCGTCGATTCCCGCCGCCTTGAGCCGCGCCTCGCCAATCACCTCCGAGACGACATCGGCGAGGCGGCTCTGGGTCATGAAGTTGGAGACGCTCTCCGCGTGATACTCGACTTCATTGCCGGCCACCCCCTCGGGCGAGAGCCAGAGCCAGGCGTCGAGCTCCCCCGCCAGGACCCGCTCGTCGAGCCCGGCGCGCTGGGCGGCGCGATCGCCGGCGCGAGCCACGAGCTCCACCTGGAACTGCGCCGTTTCCTCCTCCCTCGACCGGCGGCGCTCGACGAGACTGGCAGCCGCGGGCGGCGGCGTCTCCTCTTCGACCAGCTTCGCCGCCAGCCGCTCGCCGTAGCCGCCAGCCTCGTCGACGATGGCGATCCGCTGCGATGCCCGCGTCTTCATCGCGATCAGCGACGGCAGGATGGTGAGCGCCGCCATGGCGAGCGGAAGCAGGAGGGTGGCGATCCAGAATCCCTTGGTCTTGACGCGTGACAGATACTCGCGCTTCGCAATCGTGACGATCGGGTCAATTCGCATGCCGCACCGCCTGGATGAAGAGAGTCTCGAGATCGGGCACTTCGGAGCGGAAGTCGGTGACGTCGACGCGCTCGACGAGGGCGCGCAGCACCGCCGCCGGATCGGCGCTCGGGGCGAGAACGAGCCGCAGGCCGGAGGGCTGGTCGAGCACCTCGGCGACGCCGGGAACGCCGGAGACGCCGGAGACGCCGGAGATTGCCGCGCCCGCGGCCTTGTCGCCCCTGGTCGTCAGCCGGTAGACATTGCCGCCGCGCTCGCGTTTGATCGCCGCGAGCTCGCCGGCCAGCACCACCTTGCCGTGCGAGATCAGACAGATATGGTCGCAGAGCTTCTCGGCCTGTTCGAGGATGTGGGTCGAGAAGAGAATCGTCTTGCCGCGCGCCTTGAAATCGCTGATCAGGTCCTTGAACAGCACCTGCGCGATCGGATCCAGACCCGAGAACGGCTCGTCGAGGATCAGGATCTCGGGGTCGTGGAGGATCGTGCCCACGAGCTGGATCTTCTGCTGCATGCCCTTCGACAGCGCCTCCACCTTCGCCTTGGCCCACGATCCGAGCTCGACGCGTTCGAGCCACTCGGCGATCAGCTTCTGCCCGCGGCGGCGCTCGACTCCGTGCAGCTCGGCGAAGAACAGCAGGTGCTCGGAGACGGTCATCTTGCGGTAGAGCCCGCGTTCCTCCGGCAGGTAGCCGACTCGCCGCAGGTCTTCCGGCCGCCGCGCCCGGCCGAAGAAGAGCACCTCGCCGCTGTCCGGGGCGAGAATGTCCATGATCATGCGGATGCTGGTCGTCTTGCCGGCGCCGTTCTGGCCCAGCAGGCCGAAAACGGCTCCCGGAGGTACCTCGAGAGAGACGCCGTCCACTGCCACAAATTCGCCGAAAGACTTGCGCACGTCGCGCAGTTCGAGATTGTTGCTCACGTCCGACTCCTCATGGATTTCCGACTGGCGAACGGAGCTTACGCCACCGTCGAAGTGCGTGACCCGGGCGCTGCGGGTTTTTCCGGCCGCGGTCTGCGAGAATCGACCGCCGAAGGACGATTCCCGCGAAGGAGACGGCTCGATGAAGCTCAAGGCAGCGTGCTCCACCATGGCAGGTTTGGCGGCCGGCTTGCTGGCCGCCGCGTGCGTCGCGGCGCAGTCGGCGCCGTCGGCGCCCTCTGCACCCTCTGGACCGTCTGCAGATGCCATCCTGGAGCGCAATTTCGCCGCCCTCGGCGGCAAGGAGAGGATCCATGCGGTGCGCACCCTGCGCCTGGAGGCCACCCAGAGCGCGGGGAGCAAATCCGTGCCGTTGAAGATCCTCTGGAAGCGCCCCGACCGGCTCCGCATCGAGGTCCCCGACGACGGCCTCGACATGCTCCAGGTCTTCGACGGCGAGCGAGCCTGGTACACCTACCCCGCGCTTCCCGGTTTCGAAGTCCAGTTCCTCGACGGCGCCGAGAGAGAGGCGATGCGCGCGCAGGCCGACCTCGTCGACGGCCCCACTCTCGACTATGCGGCGAAGGGCCACCGTGTCGAGCTGCTCGGCCAGGAGAAACTCCCCGGCACCGCGACCGACGCCTGGCGGCTGCAGCTCACTACCGCGCAGGGCGAGGTGCGCACTCTGTGGTTCGACAGCTCCTCGGCGTTGCAGGTACGCGAGGAACGCCGGCAGCAGCGTGGCGACAAGGAGGTCGTCATCGAGTCGAGCCTCTCCGACTTCCGACCGGTGGGCGGCATCCTCTTCGCGCACCACGTCGAGGAGCGCCTCTTCGTCGGCGGCGAAGCGCAGGGCGTCCCGTCGGTAGTGACGATCCAGAAGCTCGAGCTCGACCTCGAACTCCCGGACGCGCTGTTCGCGTTGCCCGCCGACCTGTCTGCGCCCGCCCCGCCGCCCACCTTGCCGGCCGCCCAACCGGCCGCCCCGCCGGCTCCTCGCTGACGTTGCCGCTGGCGGAGCGATATGGTAAAACGCCGGTTGCAACCCGACCTCTCTCCGCGGAGTCTGCGCCTGCAAGTCCTGTCTGTGCGAACCCTGGACTCCTGCCGATGAGCTCGCCCGAGTTCAGCGTCGAGATCGACCACGTCAGCAAGCATTTCGGCGATTTCGTCGCTGTCGACGACGTCTCGCTGACCGTCCGTCGCGGCGAGTTCTTCTCCCTTCTCGGCCCTTCCGGCTGCGGCAAGACGACGCTGCTGCGCATGATCGGCGGCTTCGAGATCCCGACATCCGGAGCGATCCGCGTCAACGGCGTCGACATGACCGAAGTGCCGGTGCACAAGCGGCCGATCAACATGGTCTTCCAGGCCTACGCCCTCTTTCCGCACCTGACCGTCGCAGAGAACATCTCGTTCGGATTCCGTTACAAGAACTATCCCCATGGCGAGTACGAACAGCGCATCGACAAGGCGGTGGCGCTCGTGCGCATGGGAGGCTTCGAGGCCCGCTATCCCTCCCAGCTCTCCGGCGGCCAGCGCCAGCGCGTCGCGCTCGCGCGGGCGCTGGCGCTCGAGCCCCAGGTGCTGCTGCTCGACGAACCTCTGGGCGCCCTCGACCAGAAGCTGCGCAAGGAGGTGCAGGTCGAGCTCAAGAACCTGCAGCGCAAGCTCGGCATCACCTTCGTCTTCGTCACCCACGACCAGGAGGAGGCGCTCACCATGAGCGACCGGATCGCGGTGATGAACGCCGGCCGCGTCGAACAGCTGGACAGCTCCTCGCAGGTCTTCGAGTATCCGCAGACCGAGTTCGTGGCGCAGTTCATGGGCGCTTCGAACTTCTTCTCGGCCACCGTGCGCGGCATCGCGGAGGGCTTCCTCTCCCTGGCGATGCCGGACGGCGACACCTTCAGCGTGCCGGATCCGGGGCGCCTGGCGGCCGGCGAATCGGTCCGCTTCGTCGTCCGACCCGAGAAGCTCGACCTGCGCAGCCGCGATCTCTCGAGCCACGGCATTCCCAGCATGGCGGTCACCATCGAGGACCGCGTCTACCAGGGGGTGTCGACCGTCTGGGTGGTGACGAGCTCCACCGGCGAGCGCTTCGTCATCTACGAACAGAACGAGAAGCCGTTCGAGGAGCGCGGCAAGTTCGCCGTCGGCGGCGCCGCCTTCCTCTGTTGGAGCCCGCGTCACACCGTGCTCATCCGGCCCGAACCCGCCGAGACCCTGCCCGCAGCGGTAGCGAGCCCTCTCCCGCCCCAGGCCGGCGCCGCTCCCGATGCCTGAGGAGAACCGACGCCGGGGCGTCATCGCCTACCTTCAGGTACTGCCAACCTGGATGGTGCTGGGGATCTTCTTCGTGCTGCCGCTCGTCATCATGCTGGTCATCAGCTTCGGCCAGCGCGGCACTTACGGCGGCCTCAAGCAGATCGAGGACTTGTGGGCCTACGTGAGCTCTGGAGGATTCCTCGCCAACTACCGGCGTTCGATCGAGCCGCTCTACCTCTCCATCTACTGGCGGTCGCTGTGGATGGCGGTCGTCACCACCCTGCTCTGCCTGGTGGTGAGTTATCCGATCGCCTACTACATCGCGGTCGTCGCGCCAGCGCGCTTCAAGAACCTCCTCCTCGGCCTGGTGGTGATTCCCTTCTGGACGAGCTTCCTGATCCGCACCTACGCCTGGATGCTCATCCTGCGCACCGAAGGGCTGGCGAACACCGTCCTCCTCGCGACCGGCGTCACCGACGAGCCGTTGAATCTGCTCTACACCGATTTCGCGGTGATGATCGGCCTGGTCTACGGCGAGCTGCCGTTCATGATCCTGCCGCTCTACGCCTCGCTCGAGAAGCTCGACCTGGGACTCCTCGAAGCGTCGCTCGATCTCGGGGCCAACAAGGTGGCGACTTTCTTCCGCGTCACCGTGCCGCTCACCATGCCCGGGATCGTCGCCGGTATCATCCTGGTCTTCATCCCGTCGATCGGTCAGTTCGTAGTCTCGGATCTCCTCGGCGGCGCCAAGAGCATCCTCGCCGGCAACCTCATCCAGAACCAGTTCGCCATCGCGCGCAACAAGCCGTTCGGCGCCGCCATCGCCTTCGAGCTCACCGCGGTCGTGCTGGTGCTGCTCTTCGCCTACGCCATGTACACCAAGCGCAAGGGACAGGAGGTGCTGCTGTGAACCTGCCGGCGGCAGAGCCCCCGGGTCGACCTCGTTCCGCGCCCGGTGGGACGCCTCGCTCCCGTTCCGCGCCCGGCGCGTCCGGTCTCCTGGGAGCGCCGCCTCCTGGGGTGGCACAGTCTGCTGGTCTACCTCTTTCTGTACGTCCCGATCGCCATCCTCATCCTCTATTCCTTCAACCGGTCGAAGCAGACCGCCGCCTGGGAGGGCTTCACCTTCGACTGGTACCTGCGCCTGTTCCAGAACGACCTCATCCTGCGAGCGGTCAAGAACAGCCTGATCGTGGCGACGATCACCACCATCCTCGCCACCATCATCGGCACCCTCGCGGCGCTCGCCCTGGCGCGCGGCAAGTTCCGCGGCAAGGGCGCCACGCAGGCGGCCCTCTATCTGCCGATCATCATCCCGGAGATCGTCATCGGCGCCGCGCTGGTGACCTTCTTCGGCGTCGCGCAGATGCGGCTCGGCCTCACCACCGTGGTGATCGCGCACGTCGCCTTCTGCATCTCCTATGTCGCAATCGTCGTCCGGGCCCGCCTCGCCGGCTTCGACCGCTCGCTCGAAGAGGCCGCCTCCGACTTGGGCGCCGGCCCCTGGGACACCTTTCGCCGCGTCACCCTGCCGATCATCCTGCCCGGCATCGTCGCCGGGGCCCTGCTGGTCTTCACGATCTCGATCGACGACTACGTCATCACCTCTTTCGTCGCCGGCGTCGGCGCCACCACCCTGCCCATCCAGATCTACTCCATGCTCAAAGTCGGCGTGACGCCCGAAGTGAACGCCGTCTCGACCCTGCTCCTGTTGCTCACCGTCGTGCTGATCGCCATCGCCCAGCGACTGCAACAGGAGCCGACACCCAAAGGAGGGACCAAGAAATGAACCGAACCAAGGCAGCCCTGAGCACGCTCTTCGGCCCAACCGCCCTCGTCACCGTTCTCGCCGCCCTCCTCTTCACCGGCCTCGTCGGCGGCCTCGCCGGTTGCGCCAGGAAGGCCAACGACGCGCCGGCGGCGACCCAGGCGAAGGACGCCGGCAAACTCAACATCTACATCTGGTCCGCCTACCTGCCGAAAGAGGTCATCGACAAGTTCTCGGCCCAGACCGGCATCAAGGTCAACTTCGACGTCTACGATTCCAACGAGGCACTGCTCGAGAAGCTCCAGTCCGGCGTCGCCGACTACGATCTGGTCGTGCCCTCGGACTACATGGTCAAGATCCTCATCGCGGAAAAGCTCATCCAGCCGATCGACCACGCGAAGCTCCCCAACATCGCGAACCTCGACCCGCGCTTCCTCGACAAGAAGTTCGACCCCAGGAACCAGTACTCGCTGCCCTACTTCTGGGGCACGACCGGCTTCGGCTACAACAAGGCCAAGCTCGGCACCCTCGACAGCTGGCAGGCGATCTTCGATGCCAAGAACAAGGGCCGCATCCTGATGCTCGACGACATGCGCGAGGTCTTCGGCGCCACCCTGAAGTCGATGGGCAAGTCCCTGAACGAGACCGACCCGGCGGTGCTGAAGCAGGCCGCCGACCTGCTGAAGAAGCAGAAGAGGCTGGTCGCGACCTACAACAGCGGCGACTTCGCCAACATCCTCGCCGCCGGCGACGTCGACATCGCCCACGGCTACAACGGCCAGCTCGCCGAGGTGGTCGCCAAGGAGCCCGAGAAGCTCGCCTACGTCGTCCCCAAGGAGGGCGCGACCCTGTGGATGGACAACGTCTGCATCCCCGCCAAGGCGCGCAACGTCGAGAACGCCTACAAGTTCCTGAACTACATCATGGAGGCGGAGGTGAACGCCGCGATCGTCAACGGTGTCTCCTACGCCAGCGCCAACGTGCCGGCGAAGAAGTTCATCGCGCCGGAGATCCTGAACGATCCGTCGATCTACCCATCCGACGAGGTCATCGGACGCTGCGAGTTCCTCGAGGATATCGGCGACACGACGACGCTGCTCGACGAGTACTGGACGGAGATCAAGGCGCAGTAGGATGGAACTTCATACACCGAAGGGGGAAAGACTCATGATCAAGAGAGATCTGCAGCGCATCGCCTGCCTGGTGCTGGCGACGTTCGGCGCCTTCGCCCTGTTCTCGTCGCCCGCCATCGCGCAGGACGAAAAGGCCTGGAGCCTCGACGTCGGCGTGGATTACGCAAGTCATTACCTGTTCCGCGGCGTGCCGCTCCTCGGCGACAACGAGGTCCTGGTGCCGAACGCCACCTTCTCCGTCGGCAACTTCAGCGTCTACTACTACGGCTACCGCGGCGACCTGCCGGCCGACTTCACTTCCTCAGGCAGCGAGGTCGCCTACAACGAGGACGACTTCGGGGCCGAGTACACCTTCGCGCTGAGCGAGAGCTTCGGCCTGACGATCGGCGCCGTTTCCTATATTTACAGCGACCGAACCAGCGAGGAGTACGACTCCGCGGACAGCTACGAGCTCTACGCCATCGCCGCGTTCGATGTCCTTCTGGCGCCGACGTTCAGCTACTACCAGGACATGGACGCCATCGAGGGCGGCTTCGCGACCTTCGGCGTCAGCCACAGCTACCCGATGGGCGAGAAGGCGAGCCTCGACTTCTCCGCCGCGGTCAGTTTCGACTTCGGCTACAACCTGGGCGAGGGCGTCGCCGCCGACTACGGCCTGGAAGAGTCGAACGGCGACCTGAACGATGTGCTCATCGGCCTCGACATTCCGGTGCAGATCACCGACTGGTTCGGCTTCCACGTCATGGCGCAGCAGTCGATCGCGCTCGACGTGCTCGACGACCTCGAGGTGGACGACGAGACGATCCTTACCGGGGGCGTGACCTTCAGCTTCTGAGCCGGGGGTCACCCGCCGCTTGACCGGATCTCGCCGCCCAGCATTCAGGGGCGGCGTTCTTGTCGAAAAGGGGAGAGAACATGCGCAGCCACTGGATCGACGGCAGGCCCTCCGCCGGCAAGCGCAGCGCGCTTGCGGTCCTCGACCCCGCGACCGGGGAGCTGCTGGACAGCGTCGCCCGCGGCACGGCGGACGATGCCGACCGCGCCGTGCGGGCGGCGCGCGCGGCCTTCCCCGGCTGGCGATTCGTGCCGGGGGTCGAGAAGGCGGCGATGCTGCACGAGGTCGCCCGCCGGATGCGCGAGCGCCACCACGCGCTCGCGACGACGATGACCCGCGAGGGCGGCAAGCCCTACTGCGAGAACTTCGACGAGGTCGAGTGGTCGGCGGCCTGTTTCGACTACTACGCCGAGGTCGGGCGCGACGCCCGCGGCAGCTCGATTCCGCCCGTGGCGCCGCACCAGGTCAACTTCACGATCAAGGAGCCGTACGGCGTCGTCGCCGCGATCGTGCCGTGGAACTACCCCCTGCTCCTGCTGTCGTGGAAGGTCGCCCCGGCGCTCGCCGCCGGCAACACGGTGGTCGTCAAACCGTCCGAGGAGACGCCGCTCGCGACGCTCGACCTCGCCGCGGCATTCGCGGCCTTGCCGCGTGGCACGGTGAACATCGTCAACGGCCTGGGTAGCGAGGTCGGCGAGGCCTTGGTCACCCATCCGGGCGTCGACCTGGTGGCGCTCACCGGCTCGCTCGCGACCGGCCGGCGGGTCGGCGAGCTCTGCGCGCGCGAGATCAGGAAGTGCCACCTCGAGTTGGGCGGCAACGACCCGTTCATCGTCTTTCCGGACGCCGATCTCGAGGTCGCGGCGAAGGGCGCCGTCTGGACGGCCTTCCTGAACGCCGGCCAGGTCTGCACCAGCGGCAAGCGCTTCTTCGTTTTCGAGGAGATCTACGACGAGTTCGTCACCCGCGCGGTGAGGTTCACGAAGTCCCTGCGTCTCGGCCATGGGCTCGACCCGAAGACCGACATCGGACCGGTGATCAACGCCCGTCAGCTCGCCGACATCGAGGCGCGGGTGGCCGAGGCGGTCGCCGACGGGGCGCGCGTCCTCACCGGCGGCCGGCGAAGCCGTAAGCTCAAACAGGGCTTCTTCTACGAGCCGACGATCCTCGTCGACGTCCGCCCGGAGATGCGCATCGTCGCCACCGAGACCTTCGGCCCGACAATGCCGATCATGAAGGTGCGCGGCATCGAGCAGGCGATCGCGATGGCGAACGCCCAGGAATACGGCCTCGGCGCCAACATCTACACCAACAACCTGGAGTGGGCGATGACCGCGATGGAGCGCATCACCGCCGGCACCTTCTGGATCAACGACCCGCTCACCGACAACGAGGCGGGGCCCTTCGGCGGGATGAAGAAAACCGGCCACTCGCGAGAGCTCGGGGTCGAAGGACTGGACGAATTCCGCGAGACCAAGCACGTCCATCTCGACTGGAAGCAGGAGGTGAAGCCGTACTGGTATCCGTACGAGAGGTACAACCGCTTGCGCTAGACTCCGCCCTTCCCGAAGGAGTTGGTGAATGACCCCATTCCGGCTGCGCCCGACTGCCACGTTGGCACTGCTTCTCCTCGTCGCCTCTCCGCTCGCGGCCTTCCAGCCGGTCGAGGAGCCGGCGACCGCCCGCCTGGCTCGCGTCTACGCGGCGCCGGAGCTCGCTGTCGAGCCGACGCTCGACGAGCTCGGCGACCTGCAAGGCGCCGTCACGCGCCCGGAGCTCGCCGCCTTCACGCGCAGCTTCGGTCCCGATTGGATCGTACGCTGGGACCGGCGCTCGGACCGGCCGCACCTGCTGCAGGGCTCCGGTGTCGCGATCGTCCCGGGCTTCGGCAACGGTCTGCTGCCGGCGGATGTCGGACTGCTTCCCGGGGAGGCCGTCACGCTCGAGCTCGTCGCCGGTCGATTGCAGGAGCTCGTCGCCGCCTACCCGGAGGTGCTCGGCGTCGAGGGCTTCGATCTGCGCCTCGATCGCTCGCGGAGCGGGCTTTTCGGCGCCGGAGACACTCACTGGTTCGTCGAGTTTGCGCAGTTTCACAACGGCGTTCCCGTCGCGGGAGCGAACACCTTCTTCCGCCTCAACCACGGCAACCTGGTGCAGTTCGGCGCCGACCGCGTCGCCCCGGTCGCGGTCGACACCCGGCCCGCCCTCGAGCGCTCGGTGGCCTTGGCGGCCGCTCTCCACGAACTGCAGTTCCCGGAGAGCTCGGAGTTGGCGGAGGTCCTCGACGGCGGGAGCCTGCACCTCTATCCGGTCGCGCGCGCCGCCGAGGCGCCCGGCGAGCGTTTCACCGGTAGCGCGGGAACCGGCTACGACCATCTTCTCGCCTGGAAGTTCGTCTTCCGGCTGCCCGGCGAAGCCGCAACCTACCAGGTGCTCTTCGACGCGCACCTCAACCGCGTCCTCGAGGTGCGGGACCTGAACGCCTATGTCGACGCCACGGTCTCGGGAGGCATCTACCCGACGACCAACACCGATCCGGAAACGGTGGTCAATTTCCCGTTCGCGACGCTCACCAACGGCGCGACCAAGATCACCGACGCCAACGGCGTCTACGACTATGACCCTCCAGGCAGCGCCGCAACCATCGCGCTCAACGGACAGTACTTCCGCATGCTCGACGCCTGCGGGGCGATCTCGCTCTCGAACGCGACCGACGGCAACCTCGCCCTCGGCACGAGCGGCGGCACGGACTGCACGACGCCGGGCTTCGGCGGCGCCGGCAACACGCATGCCTCGCGCACCGGCTTCTTTCAGCTCACCAAGATCAACCGCAAGGCCGACGCCTTCTTTCCGGCGAACGCCTGGATCGACAGCAAGGTCACTGCGAACATGAATATCGCCCTGACCTGCAACGCGTTCTGGAACGGCTCGACCTTGAACTTCTACCGCTCCGGCGGGGGCTGCTCCAACACCGGCGAGATCGCCTCGGTCTTCCTGCACGAGTGGGGCCACGGCATGGACACCAACACCGGCGGCGCGGCGTCCGACCAGGCCTCGGGCGAGGCGGTGGGCGATACCTTCTCCTTCCTCCAGACGCGCGACGGCTGCATCGGGCAGAACTTCCAGCCCGGGGTCAACTGCCATAACTGCACCGCCTGCACCGGTGTCCGTGACGTGTCGGACTTCGACATCTCCGGCCCGGCGCTCATCGCCAGGCCTTCGAACGTCACCAACAATGCCGGCATCAACTGCGACCGGTGGGCGTGCCCCTTCACCGGCTACCTCGGTCCGATGGGTTACGAAGGCCACTGCGAGAGCGTCATCGCGAGCTCCGCCAACTGGGATCTCACCCAGATGCTGATCGCCGAGCACGGCACCGAGCCCGGCTGGGCGGCGATGGACAAGATCTGGTACAGCAGCCTGACGCCGTCGAAGGGCGCCTATCGCCTGGCAAGCGGCGGGCAGTGCAACACCGCCGCGGTCGTCGACGGTTGCGCCGCGACCAACTGGTACACCGTCTACCTTTCAGTCGACGACGACGACGGCAATCTCGCCAACGGCACCCCCAACGGCTGCCGCATCTGGGACGCCTTCTCCGCCCACGGCATCGCCTGCGGCGCGCAACCCGTCTGCTTCTGCGGACACCCGGCGACGGCCAATGCGGGGCCGGACGTCGCGATCTGTCAAGGCGGATCGACGACGCTCGGCACACCGGCGCAGGCGGGGCACAGCTACCTCTGGTCCCCGGGCGGCGCGACGACGGCGCAGATTCTCGTCTCGCCGGGGACGACGACGGTCTACACCTTGACGACCACCACGACCTGCGACCAGAGCACCGATGCGGTCACCGTCACGGTGAGCGGACCGCCGCCGACGGCCGATGCCGGGCCGGACGTGGCGATCTGTCAAGGCGGATCGACGACGCTCGGCACACCGGCGCTCCCCGGCCACACTTACTCCTGGTCGCCCGGGGGCGCGACGACGGCGCAGATCCTCGTCTCGCCGGGAACGACGACGGTCTACACCTTGACGGCCACCACGGCCTGCGATCAGGACACCGATGAGGTCACCGTCACGGTGAACGGACCGCCGCCGACGGCCGATGCCGGGCCGGACGTGGCGATCTGTCAAGGCGGATCGACGACGCTCGGCACACCGGCGCTCCCGGACCACACCTACTCCTGGTCGCCCGGGGGCGCGACGACGGCGCAGATCCTCGTCTCGCCGGGGACGACGACGGTCTACACCTTGACGGCCACCACGGCCTGCGACCAGGACACCGATGAGGTCACCGTCACGGTGAACGGACCGCCGCCGACGGCCGACGCGGGGCCGGACGTGGCGATCTGTCAGGGGGGCTCGACGACGCTCGGCACACCGGCGCTCCCGGACCACACCTACTCCTGGTCGCCCGGGGGCGCGACGACGGCGCAGATCCTCGTCTCGCCGGTCGTCGACACGACCTACACCGTGACCGCCACCACGACCTGCTCGAGCATCGGCGACGCGGTCGATGTCTTCGTCGATCACCCCCCGGCGTCGCCGGCGCTCGGGAGCCCCGCGAACGGCGCGGTCGGCGTCGACCCGCCGATCATCCTGACCTGGGCCGCCACCCCCGACGCGACCTCGTACCTCGTCGAGCTCGCCACGGACGCCGCCTTCGTGAATGTCGTCGGCAGCCAGAACACGGCCGCGACCAGCGCGAACTTCGGCAACCTTCCGCTCGGGACTTACTTCTGGCGCGTCACGCCGTCGGGCAGCTGTCCGGGTGGCGTCGTGTCGGCGACCTTCTCCTTCACTGTCGACAACATCCTCTTCTTCGACGGCTTCGAGACCAACGACACCACCGCCTGGTCGGTGACCGTACCCTGAGGGGCTCAGCCGCCGGGCAGCGGCCGGAAACGGACCGGCTGGTCGCGGTCGAGGCGGCTGCTGCCAGGGAGAGTCGTGCCGGTGGCCTCCAAACGATGGCCGCGCACGGCACCGGCGACTTCGAGGGCGAGCAGTAGAAGCACGAACGTGGCAGCCAGGGAGCGTCCGCGGCGGCCCCGGAACAGGGCGCGCTGGTCTTCGGGAAGGAGCCCTGCGAGCGCACGGCCGGCGGCAACCAGGGCTGTCGCGGCGACTCCCATCCAGAGTGGAAGAAGCAGGAGCCCCAGGCGGGCGTAGCCGAAGAAGAACGCCACCACGCCGAGGGACGCTGCCGTCAACAGCAGCGTGAGAGCGAGCCAGTGCAGGACGGACGCTTCGCCGCGCGCGAGCAGGACGATTCCGGCGAGCAGCACCGGGAGCCAGAGCAGCAACGCGGCACGGCTCTCGGGCACCAAGATGTCGACCGGCCGGCGCAGGCCGGCGAGGCCGCCCGGGAGGTTTCCCTGCGTCCAGCCGAGCTGGAATGCGCCGGCGTAGAGCGTCCATTTCCTGCCCACCAGCCGCGCGAAGGCGGCGGGGTGGTCGCCGATCCAGGCCATCGCCATCCGGCCGCCGTGGAGCAGAAAGCGCAGGTGCTCGGGATTCGTCAGCTGGAGCTGCGCCGAATCGCCACGCGCCGGGAGGAGAGCGGCAGAGAAGGAGCCGTCCGCACCGGCGTGATTGGCGAGCGCCAGGTTGAGCGGCCCGTACATCGTCACCGGCACGAAGCGCGGCAGCGGCTCGGCGAGGCCGCCGGCGAGGCGGCGTTCGGCTTCGCCGAGGCGGATGGCGTTGCTCACGGTCCAGGGGAGGACGACAGCGGCGGCGAGCAACGCCACAGCGGCCCACGGGAGGAGTGTTCGCCATCTCGAGGCATCTTTGCCGGCTGCAGCGTTCTTCCAGTAAAGGAAGGCACCGAAGCCGACGATGAGCCCGCCCAGGAGGATTCCCTCTGCCCGGGTGAGCGCCATCGCCCCCCAGACGAGGCCGAGAAGGACGAGGCGGCGGGTCCTGAGCTCCCCTTCCGGCCGACGCACGACGAGCGTGATGGCGGCCAGCAACATCAGTTGGAAGAGCCCATCGCCGACCGGCGCGACGGCGAGGACGTAGAGGCCGAAGTGGAAGGCGGCGAGGAGCGCGGTGACGATCGCCACCGTGCGGCCCGAGCGCCGCGGCGGCCGCGAGGTAGAGCAGCGCCACCGACCCTCCGCCGACGACGACGGCGAGGAGCAGCTTGATCGCGAGATGCGGCACCGCCGCGTTGGCGGCACCCGCCCCGACGAGCAGGTGCAGTCCGGCGAGGAAGAAGGCGAAGCCCGGCGGATGGAACGGGATCCCGCCGTCGTAGAGCTCCCCGGCGAGGAGCGCCCGCGCGAAACGGAAGAAGGTCTCCGAGTCCCCCTCGTAGAAGGCCGTGTAGGGCCAGGAGCGGTCGGTGCCGGAGAGGACGAAGAGCACCCGCAGCAGGGCCGCGAGGAGGCCCAGCGCCAGCGCCCAGCGGCGCGTCGCTCCAGCCGGCGGCAACGGCTGCGGTCAGGGGCGGCTTCTCGGCGAGGGCGCGGCGCGGCTTTCTGGACACGGCGGGCGAAGGGTACCAGAGCTGCCCCGGCCAGCCGACCCCCTGTTCGGTCTTTCCCTTGTTCGAGCCTTTCGCTTCTTTGAGCTTTTCCTCTCTCGCCGCTTTCCTACAGAATGGGGGTGCGAGCGCTCGGCTAGATCCCGGGCGCACCGGCCCCAGCGAGCGAGATGAGGACACCATGAAGAAGTTCCAGATGTTCATCGGCGGCGAAGCGACGGCGGCGGCAGACGGCAAGAGCGAGAAGATCTCGAGCCCGGCGACCGAGGAGGTGCTGGCCGAGGTGCCGGTGGGCGGCGCCGAAGACGTCGAGCGCGCCGTCACCGCCGCGCACGACGCCTTCGAGGGCTGGTTCGACCGCACCCCCGGCGAGCGCGCCGGGATGCTGCTCGAAGCTCGCCGACCGGATCGAGGCGCACGCCGACGAGCTCGCCCTCCTCGAGGCCGCGAACGTCGGCAAGCCGCATTGGCTCGCCAAGAGCGAGATCCCTTTCCTGGTCGATAACCTGCGCTTCTTCGCCGGCGCGGCGCGCTGCATGGAGGGCAAGGCCGCCGGCGAGTACCTCGCCGGCTACACCTCGTTCACCCGCCGCGAGCCGGTGGGCGTCGTCGCCTCGATCGCGCCGTGGAACTACCCGCTGATGATGGCGATCTGGAAGATCGGCCCGGCGCTCGCGGCCGGCAACACGGTGATTCTCAAGCCGTCGGAGCAGACGCCGCTCACCTCGCTCCGCCTCGCCGAGCTCGCGGCCGACATCTTCCCCGCCGGCGTCTTCAACGTCCTCACCGGCTACGGCGAACCGGTGGGCGCAGGCCTGGTGCGCCATCCGAAAGTCGGCATGGTCTCGATCACCGGCGATGTCGGCACCGGCAAGATCGTCGCCCGGACCGCCGCCGAGAGCCTGAAGCGCGTCCACCTCGAGCTCGGAGGCAAGGCGCCGGTGGTGGTCTTCGACGACGCCGACCTCGAGCAGGTGGCGTCGGTCCTCAAGCTCGCGAGCTTCGCCAACAGCGGGCAGGACTGCACCGCCGCGACCCGCATCTACGGCGGGCCGAAGATCTACGACCGGCTGCTCGAGACGATGGCCGACGGTCGTCGAGTCGGTCACCTGGGGCGACCTCGCCGACGACAACACCTTCATCGGCCCGGTGGTCTCGAAAGAGCAGCAGGACCGCGTCGCCGGGTTCGTCGACCGGGCGGTGGCGACCGGGCATAGCCGCGTCGTCACCGGCGGCAAGCGCGTCGCCGGCAAGGGCTTCTACTACCAGCCGACACTGATCGCCGACGCCCGCCAGCAGGACGAGATCGTGCAGCGCGAGGTCTTCGGTCCGGTGGTGACGGTGACCCCGTTCGCGAGCGACGACGAGGCGATCCGCTTCGCCAACGACGTCGACTACGGCCTCGCCGCCTCGGTCTGGACGCGCGACGTCGGCCGCGCCCTCTCGCGCGGCGCGGAAGCTCCGCTTCGGCACCGTCTGGATCAACGACCACATGCCGCTCGTCTCCGAGATGCCGCACGGCGGCTTCAAGCAGTCGGGCTACGGCAAGGACATGTCGATGTACGCGCTCGAGGACTACACCGTCGTCAAGCATGTGATGGCCAAGCTCGGCTAGACGCAGGCACCGCGGTCCGGCGGGGCACCTGCTCGGGGTCCTGTCCGGCCCGCTTCCCATGGGTCCTCGCGCTGAGAAAGCGCGCTCCGGGCCCATGGGAGCCCTCGGTCCGGCCACCCCTCGTCGGTGCAGCTGAGAGAGAAGCACTCTTCTCCGCTTCTTCTCGTTGCGCCGGAGTGACCCAACCACCGCCTCGCGCAACAGCGACTACGTCGAGAGCTTCGGGACTCCGCTCTGCGCGTCGTCCATCGACACCCGGTCGCGGCCGCGCGCTTTGGCGTCGTAGAGCGCGTCGTCGGCGGTGGTGAGCAGCTGATCGGCGGTGGCGATCGATCCGTAGAGGATGGAGCCACCACAGCTCGCCGAGACCGTCACTTCCGCGCCCGCCTCCGTGCGGCAACGCAGATCGAGGATCCGCGAGCGCACGCGCTCGGCGACCTCCCGCGCGCCTTCCCAGTCAGTCGTCGGCAGGATGAGCGCGAACTCCTCGCCACCGAGACGCGCCGCCATGTCCCACTCGCGCACGCAGGAGGACAGCAGGACCCCCACCGCCTTGAGCACCTGGTCGCCGACGCCGTGCCCGTGCTCGTCGTTGATGCGCTTGAAGTGATCGAGGTCGAGCATCACCAGCGCCAGCGACTCCGAATGCCGGTGGGCGCGCTTGATCTCCGCCTCGAGGCGCACGAAGAACTGCCGGCGGTTGGCGAGCAGGGTGAGCGGATCGGTGCTGGCGAGGCGCTCGAGCTCCTGATTGGATCGCCGCAGCTCCGCCTCGGTCGCGGCGAGCGCCTGCTCGCCGCGCTTGCGTTCGGTGACGTCGCGCAGCACCAGGAGCCGACCCCGGACGGTGCCGCCGTGGCTCGCCAGCGGAGAGACCACGGCGTCGTAGGTGTGCTCCTCGCTGCCGACGGCGATGCCGACCTCGCACGATTCGCGCCGCGGCGGACCCGCCAGAAGCTCGGCGAGGCGCGGCGGCAGGACTTCGCTCGCCGGCCCCCCGACCAGCGCGCTCGGGGAGACGCCGAGGATCTGCTGCGCGGCGCGATTGGCGTCGATCAGGCGACCGCGCTCATCGGCGAGCAGAACGCCCTCCGGCATGGCGTCGATCACCGTGTCGTGCGCCAGCGGGACGAGCTCGAAGAAGTTCCAGCGAAAGAGGGCCAGCGCCATGAGGATCATTCCCAGCGTGAAGCCGACCGGCGTGAGATCGATCGGTGGCAGCGCGGTGAGCTTGGACAGGTAGACGGCGTTGCCGACGAGCGTCAGGAGCGGCGCCACGACCACCGCGACCATCTGGCCGCGAAAGGCCCGCTCGGCGGCGCCCAGGGTCCAGAGGAAAAGGAAGGTCGCGACCGCGATGAGGAGGTAGGAGTAGATCGAGAAGACCAGAAACCAGGTGCCATAGTCGACGGCAAGGGCGAACGTCGAGTCACGCTCCACGAGACGGACGCTCTCGTAGATCCAGCGGTGCCGCTCGAGCGTCGCCGCGAGGCCCAGGGTCATCGCCGGAACGACGGCCAGCGCCGGCAACCGCCAACCGCGCAGCCATCTGTCCTGGCCGCAGTAGCGCACGGCGAAGAGCAGCCAGGCGAGCGGCGCGGTCACGATGCCGACGTACTCGAATTTCGTCAGCAGGAGTTTCGTCGGCAGGTCGGGGGCGCAGAGAATCGCGGCCTCGCACATCGACCAGACCGCGGTCGCGGCGACCAGCAACGCGAACGCCGGCGCGCCGGGGGCGCGCCGGCGCCGGTAGGTGAGCGCCAGCATCGCCATCGCCGCAAACGTCGCCGCAAGGGAAGGGATCGCGTACGGGGTAAATTGCCAACCGTGGACCAATCGGAGCTCCAATCAGTCGCCCAAGTGCGGGTGTCGACTGCGAGTCTACGCGATCCAGACCGTCTTCACGTTGACGAACTCGCGGATGCCCTGCTGCGCGAGCTCGCGCCCGAAGCCGGAGCGCTTGATGCCGCCGAAGGGCAGGCGCGGGTCGCTCTTCACCATGCCGTTCAGGAAGACCGAGCCGGCTTCGAGCTCGACCGCGAGGCGCGACTGCTCGGCGGCGTCATTCGTCCAGGCGGAGGCGCCGAGGCCGAAGACCTTGTGGTTGGCGAGCGCAATCGCCGCGTCGAGATCCGCGACCTTGAAGAGCGTCGCCACCGGGCCGAAGAGCTCGTCGTCCCAGGCCGGGCGAGCCGCGGCACAGGCTCGGCGAGCACGGTCGGGGCGTAGAAGTACCCCGGCCCGTCGAGCTTCGCTGCCGCCCAGCAGCAGCCTTCGCCCCGGCCGCAACCGAGCGCTCACCTGCTCCGCCGAGCTCGTCGCGGATCGGCGCGGTGGCGAGCGGCCCGATCTCGGTCGCCGGGTCGATCGGATCGCCCACCACGAGCGCCGCCATGCCGCCGACGAAGAGCGTCGCGAACCGGTCGTAGACCGCTTCGTGGACGATGAAGCGCTTGGCCGCGATGCACGACTGGCCGTTGTTGATCGTCCGCGCCTTGACCGCCGTGGCGGCGGCCTTCCCGAGGTCGGCCGAGGGCAGGACGATGAACGGGTCGCTGCCGCCGAGCTCGAGCACCGCCTTCTTGATCTGCGCGCCCGCGGCGCGACCGACGGCGACCCCGGCGCCCTCGCTGCCGGTGAGCGTCACCGCCGCGATGCGCGGATCCTCGATCATCTTCGCCACCGCGGCGCTGCCGACGAGCAGGGTCTGGAAGCAGCCCGCGGGAAAGCCGGCGCGCGCGAAGACTTCGGCGATGGCGAGCGCCGACTGCGGCACATTCGAGGCGTGCTTGAGGATGCCGACGTTGCCGGCCATCAGGGTCGGAGCGGCAAACCGCAGCACCTGCCAGAACGGGAAGTTCCACGGCATGACGGCCAGCACGCAGCCGAGCGGGTCATAGCGCACGTAGCTGCGCGCGGCGTCGGTCGCGACCTCCTCCGGCGCGAGGAAGGCCGCGGCGTGCTCGGCGTAGTAGCGGCAGACCGAAGCGCACTTCTCGACCTCGGCGATCGCGGCGCCGACGGGCTTCCCCATCTCGAGTGTCATGATCTCGCCGAAGCGCCGCCTGTCCTCCTCGAGGATCTCCGCCGCCCGCCGCATCTTGGCGGCGCGGGAGGCGAAGTCGGTCGTGCGCCAGGTGCGGAAAGTCCGCTCGGCGAGCGCGAGCGCGGCCTCGATCTCGGCGGCGCTCGACTCGGCAAAGCTGCGCAGCACCTTGCCGTTGGCTGGATTCACCGATGCAATCGCCACGTCTCGCCCCTTTCCCTTCCTTCCTTCATTCGTCCAGTTGGCCCTGTTCCGTGAAAGCGACCTGGATGCCGCGCTTCTCGAGCTCGGCGAAGAAGCGTTCGAAGGGCAGCGCGGTCTCCGGGCAGAGGACGCCCGGAGTCGAGACGGCACGCTCTGCGAGCAGGACGCCGGCGATGGCGAGCGGCACGCCGGTGTCGAGGGCGCCGGCGCCGAAGCCCCACTCGCGGTGCGGTCCGATGACCGACTTCGCCGCGGCGCCGCACCGCCCGGCCGTCGATCTCGCCGGCGAGGTCGACCCGCAGGCAATCGCAGTCGTCGGGCGCGCCCCCCGGCGCGACCTGCGCGGCCCCCAGCGCCAGCAGCATCTGGCGCGGCGAGACCCCGTCGAGGCACGGCTCGCGGCCAGCGAAGCCCAGCTCCACCAGGAAGCGCGACCTTCTCCATGAAGCTCGGCTCGAACGCCACCTTGAAGCTCGCACCGGAGAGTCCCGGGAAGGAGCGCGCGAACATCGCCACTTCCGAGTGCAGGGTGTAGATCGCGCGCATCCTCCCCACCGGCGCCGGGAAGTCGATCTCCTCTTCGCCGCTCCTTGGCGGCACCGGATGCGCCGTGCCGTTCTCGACGACATACGGCTCGAGTGCGAACTCGTCGAGCACCGTGTCGAGCGCGTAGGGGATGGGCAGCGGCCCGGGACACCCCGCGGTCGAGGCAGCCGACCCGCACATGCGCCTCGTGCACCACGTCGAGCTCGCGCGCCAGGAAGCCCGCCATGGCGTTGGTAATCCCCGGCGTCGAGCCCATGCCGAGGAGCGCCGGTACCCCGGCGGCGACGAACTCGTCGTGAAGCTCGAACTGCTTCTGCGTCCCGTGGTAGAGGCCGCCCAGGTCGCTGTACGGGCACCCGCGCCGCGAGCGCCGCGCGCATCACCGGCAGGTTCCAGTAGTAGGTGACGCAGTTGAGCACCGCATCGTGCCCGGCGAGGAGCCGCGCCGTCGCCGCCTCGTCCCGCACGTCGACCGTGGCCGGACGCTCGTTGGGATAGTTCGCCGCGAGCTCCTTGAGATCGACGATCGTGACCGCCGCCTCGGGAGCGAACTGCGCGAGGTCGCGCCGCACCACTTCCGCCATCGCCCCCGCCGCACCGAGGATGGCGATTCTCGTCATTCGTCGTCCTCGTCATGGTGGACGTAGGCGGTGTCGCGGTCGACCTCTTTGAGGGTCTCCTCGAGGATGTCGAGCACCTCGTCGATCAGCGCGTCGGCGATGTTGAGCGCCGGTTCGATGCGCACGACGCGCGAGTTGGTGAGCGTGCCGGCGACGAGGACGCCGCGCTTGAAGAGGTTGGCGACCACTTTGTAGCCGATCTCGGTGTTCTCGAACTCGAGGCCGAGGAGGAGGCCCTTGCCCTGGGCTTTTCGCAGCACGCGGTCGTAGCGCATCTGCAGCGCCACGAGCTCGCCGAGAAGGTACCTGCCCTTCTTGTGCGCCTGGCCGACGAGGTCTTCTTCGAGGGTGACGTGGATCGCCGCGATGCCGGCGGCGCAGGCGAGAGGGTTGCCGCCGAACGTCGAGGTGTGAATGAACGGGTTCTTCTCGAGCACGCTCCAGATCTTGGGTGTGGAGACGAAGGCCGAGAGCGGCATGACGCCGCCGCCCAGGGCCTTGCCGAGGCAGAGGATGTCGGGCACCGTGTTCCAGTGCTCGACACCGAACATCTTGCCGGTGCGCCCCATGCCGGTCTGGACCTCATCCGCGATCAGCAGGGCACCGTACTCGTCGCACGCCTTGCGGATGCGCGGCCAGAAATCGTCCGGCGGGACGATCGCCCCGGCCTCCCCCTGGATCGGCTCCATGATCACCGCCGCGACCCCCTTGCCGGTGGCGTCGGCCTTGTAGAGCTCGTCCTCGACCGCCTCGGCGTCGCCGAACTCGACGAACTGGACGCCTGGCAGCAGGGGCAGGAACGGCTCGCGGTACTCCCACTTGCCCATCAGCGAGAGCGAGCCACAGCTCTTGCCGTGGAAGCCGCGGATCGAGGAGATGAAGTTCACCCGCCCGGTGTAGAGCCGGGCGAGCTTGTACGCCCCCTCGACCGCGTCGGTGCCGTTGTTGATGAAGAACGAGTACTGCAGATCGCCCGGCGCGATCTCGCCGAGGAGCTCGGCCAGCGCCCCGCGCAGCGGGTCGATGAGCTCCTGCGAGGAGAGCGGCATGCGCTGCAACTGGTCCGCCACCGCCTTGACGATCTTGGGGTGGCGGATGCCGGCGCTGTAGATGCCGTAGCCGCCGAGGCAGTCGATGAAGCGGCGGCCGGTCAGGTCGTAGAGCAGCGACCCCTGCCCCTCCCACTCGAGCGCCGGCTCCTCGCGCATCTCGACCATCGACTTCCTGTACTCGAGATAGCCGCGGTTGTAGTACGAATTGAAGTTCTCGGCGGTCTCGGTGATGATCCGCTGCTTCTCGGCGTCCGACAGCTGCGTGGACGAGATGATGTCGAGCCAGCGTTGTGACTCGCGAAGGACTTCCTCTCGGTTCATGACGGTGCGCTCCGCAAGAACCGCCTAAGCAAGGGACTGCTCCAGGACATCGAACCCCTCTTCCAGCTGCTCGTCGGTGATGACGAGCGGCATCAGCGTGCGAATGACATTGCCGTGGGTGCCGGCGGAAAGGAGCAGGAGGCCGCGCTCCCAGGCGCGCCGGACGGTCGCCTGCGTGCGCTCCTTGTCGGGTTCGCGCGTCGCGCGATCCCGCACCAGCTCGAGCGCGCGCATCGCCCCCAGCCCGCGCACCTCGCCGATACTCTCGTGGCGCGCCGCGAGACCGGCGAGACGGGCCTCGATCCGGGCGCCGAGCGCCGCAGCCCGGGCAAGGAAAGTGCCGTCCTCGAGAAGATCCAGCACGGCCAGCGCCGCGGCACAGGCGACCGGGTTGCCGACGAAAGTCCCGCCCAGGCCGCCGACCTGCGCCGCGTCCATGAGCTCGGCCCGGCCGGTCACCGCCGAGAGCGGCAGGCCGCCGGCGAGCGACTTGGCGATCGTCGTGAGGTCGGGCTCGAGCCCGTAGTGCTCCATCGCCCACATCCGGCCGGTGCGCCCGAAGCCGGTCTGGATCTCGTCGGCGACGAAGAGGATGCCGTACTGCCGGCAGAGCTCGACCAGCACCTTCACGTAGGCGCGCGGAGCGACGACGAAGCCACCCTCGCCGAGAACCAGCTCCATCACCACACAGGCGATCTTTTCGGCGGCGACGTGGGTGGCGAAGAACTCTTCGAGCTCCTGGCGGAAGGCCGCCTCGTCGGCGGCGAGGCCGGCGGGGCGGCGGTAGAGGTAGGGATAGGGCAGGCGGTAGATCTCGGGCGCGAACGGACCGAAGCCCAGCTTGTACGGTTTGACCTTGCTGGTCATCGACATGCCGAGCAGGGTTCGGCCGTGGAAGGCGTGCTCGAAGACCAGCACCGCTTCCCGGCCGGTCGCCCGGCGGGCGATCTTCACCGCGTTCTCGACCGCCTCGACACCGCTGTTGGCGAACAGCGTCTTCTTGGCCGACGCCCCCGGAATCGACCGGTTCAGGCGCTCGGCGAGCTCGACGTAGCTCTCGTAGGGGGCGACGGCGAAGCAGCTGTGGGTGAACCTGCCGAGCTGCGCGCGGGCCGCTTCGACGACCGCGGGATGGGCATGGCCGACGTTCAGGGTGCCGATACCGCCGGCGAAGTCGATGAAGGTGTTGCCATCGACGTCGTGCAGCAGCGCCCCCGCGGCGCGCTCGACGAAGACCGGCGCCGAGTGGCCGATGCCGGCCGGAATCGCCGCTTCGCGACGGGCCATGAGGGCGCGCGACCGCGGTCCGGGCACTTCTGTCTTCAGCTCGATCGCTCTCATCGCCGGGGAGCCCCCACCGGGGAAGTCGCAGCAGGCAGGGACTCAAGATGCCGGGGGAATCCTAGCACCAGGCTTTGCCCCGGCCGGACGGCCTTCGCCGCCCGCCCCGTTCCCCCGTCGCGCCCCCATCGTCCGATCGTTGCCGCAGTGCGGCAATACGCCGGAGCAGGCAGTCGGCGAGTTTTCATCCGGCGGATGCGTTTCGGACGTCGACCGCGAGCCGGCGTCGGCCTCGGCGAAACGACGCTGACTCCGGCCAGCCCGGGCGATACTCGTCGGTACCCGGTGGTACGATCCTCCGGCACTCAGCGGCACAACATCGGGATTGCGCGGGAGCCCTCGGCTCGCGGCGACTTCCAAGGGGATCGGGCATGGTCGGCAAGTCCGAAGGGGATGCGGCGACGGCACCGTCGACGGCGGTCGAGATCGATCGAGTCTCGCGGCGCTTCGGGACGTTCCAGGCGCTCGACCAGGTCAGCCTGACGATTCGCGAGGGCGAGTTCTTCTCGCTTCTCGGTCCCTCGGGCTGCGGCAAGACGACGCTGCTGCGGATCATCGGCGGTCTCGACCTGCCCGACGAGGGCAGTCATCCGGATCGGCGGCGTCGACGCCAGGGAGATTCCGGCGCACAAGCGCCCCGTCAACACGGTCTTCCAGTCCTACGCCCTCTTCCCCCATCTCACCGTGCGCGACAACGTCGCCTTCGGCCTGCGGATGAAGAAGGTGGCCGGAGCGGAGATCGCCACCCGGGTCGACGAGGCGCTGGCGATGGTGCAGATCGCCTCCTTCGCCGACCGCAAGCCGGCGCAGCTCTCGGGCGGCCAGAAGCAGCGCGTGGCGCTCGCCCGGGCGCTCATCAACGACCGCAGCGTGCTGCTGCTCGACGAGCCGCTGGGCGCGCTCGATCTCAAGCTCCGCAAGGAGCTCCAGGTCGAGCTGCTGGCGCTGCAGCGGAATGTCGGCATCACCTTCATCTTCGTCACCCACGACCAGGAAGAGGCGCTGGTCCTCTCGCGACCGCATCGCCGTGATGCGCGCCGGCCGGATCGAGCAGCTGGGCGAGGCCGAAGCCTTGTACGAGCGGCCGCGCAACCGCTTCGTCTCCCAGTTCCTCGGTTCCTGCAATCTGCTCGAGGGTGAGGTCGGGGGCGAGGAGGGCGGCGAGCTGCGGGTGTCGACCCCCTACGGCACCATGTACGTTGCCCGCGAGGGAGAGTCCCTGCCGCCGGGCCGCAGGGTGACGCTCGCGGTCCGCCCGGAGAAGGTCGCCCTCGCCTCGCCGGGCGAGGCGGGCACGAACAAGGTGCCGGGCACCGTCGAGCAGCTGATCTACATCGGCTCCGAAACCCACTACATCCTGGCGACGCCGGGCGGCAAGCTCACCGCCTACGTCATGAACTCCCCCTCGGGCCGCTCGGCCTCGAGATCGGCGATCGCGTGACCGCCTACCTTCCGTCGTCGGCGCTGCTGGTGTTGGAGGACTGATGGCGGCGGGCAAGCCGGGCGGCGACCGAGCCGGCGGCGAGATCCGCTTCGGCGAGCACCTCACCGAGACGATGCAACTCGTGCGCTCGGCGTTGACCAGCGGGCCCGGGATCGGCTGGGTGTCGCTCTTTCTGCTCCTGCCGCTCGTCGGCATCGCCTTCATCAGCTTCATGACCCGCGGCGCGAACGGCGAGATCCAGTTCCCGCTCACGCTCGGCAACTACCACCGGCTCGCCGGCTTCGGTCTGCTCGGATTCGATCCGCAGTATCCGCAGATCATTCTGCGCAGCCTCGTGCTCGGCGCCGGCACGACGGTCGCATGCCTCGCGGCCGCCTTGCCGCTCGCCTTCTTCATCGCCGGCCAGCCCGAAAAGCGCAAGCAGCTGGCGCTCATCCTGGTGGTCATTCCGTTCTGGACGAACCTGCTCATCCGCACCTACGCCTGGCAGATCCTGCTCGGGCCCGGGAGCACCCTCGCGACACTCGCCTCGACCCTCGGCCTCACCGAGGCCGGGCGGCCGCTCTATCCGTCCGCCTTCGCCGTCTACATCGGCATGGTCTGCGACTACCTGCCGTTCCTCGTCCTGCCGCTCTACACCGCGGTGGAGAAGATGGACTGGTCGATCGCCGAGGCGGCCGCCGACCTCGGCGCCGACCGGCTCCGCGTCTTCCGCCACGCGATCCTGCCGCAGCTCACGCCCGGGCTGGTGGCGGGAATCATCCTCGTCTTCATTCCCGCGACCGGCCAGTTCGTCATCCCCGACCTCCTCGGCGGCGCCAAGACCGTCATGCTCGGCAACGCGATCCAGCAGCAGTTCGGGCCTTCACGCGACTGGCCGTTCGGCTCGGCGATCGCCTTCGTCGGCATGTCGGTGGTGCTGCTCGGACTCCTGCTGCAATCCCGCTATACCTCCGGCCAAGGGCCAGGAGGGGCTGCTGTGAGACGCATCTCCCTGCCTCTCTGGCTGGTCTCGGCGTTTCTCTACATCTTTCTCTACGCGCCGATCGTCGTCGTCATCGTCTACTCGTTCAACGCCTCACGCTATGGCGGCCCCTGGCGCGGATTCACGACCGAGTGGTATCCCTCGCTGTTCGACAACGCCGACAAGCTCGCCGCGGCGAAGAACACCTTCATCCTGGCCTTCGTCAGCACCGGGCTCGCCACCTCTTCGGCACCATGCTCGGCTTCGGCCTGCTCGCGCTACCGCTTTCCCGGCAAGAAGGTCTTCTCCTTCCTGATGTACATCCCGGTGGTCATCCCCGACATCGTCATGGCGGTCGCGATGCTGATGTTCTATGCCCTGGTGCGCGAACAGCTCGGTCTCTTCTCCCTCGGCATGACCACGATGGTGCTGTCGCACGTCACCTTCCAGATCCCGTTCGTGGCGATCGTCGTCCGTTCCCGTCTGGTCGGCATGGACCCGGCGATCGAGGAGGCCGCGCACGACCTCGGAGCCTCTTCCTGGCAGACCTTCTGGCACGTCACTTTTCCGATGATCGTCCCGGCGGTGGTCGCCGGCGGCATGCTCGCCTTCACCCTGAGCCTCGACGACTTCGTGGTGAGCTTCTTCACCACCGGACCCGGCTCGACGACCCTGCCGATCCTGATCTACTCTTCGGTCAAACGCGGGATCACGCCGGACATCAACGCCCTGTCGACGCTGATCGTTCTGGTGTCGATCCTCGGAACCGTCGCGGTGATGCTGCTCCAGCGTCCCCGCCGCTCCTCGGGAGAATCGTCATGAACAACCGCCTGCGCATCCACGCCCTCGCCGCCGCATCCCTCCTTCTCGGGCTCGCTGCCTGCGCCAGGCAGGAGGCTCCGCCGGCGGCCGCCGCACCTGCCGGTGGCGCCGTCCCGTCCGCCGCCGCCACCGCACCCGGCGAGCCCTGCAAGCTCAACCTCTTCATCTGGAGCGAGTACATCGATCCCGAAATCGTCGCCAACTTCGAGAAGGAGTTCTCCTGCAAGGTGACGATCGACCTCTATGAGGACAACGAGTCGATGATGTCCAAGCTCCAGGGCGGCGGCACCGCGCTCTACGACATCGTCGTCCCCGGCCAGTACCTCATCCCGGTGATGGCGAAGCTCGGGCTGCTCGCGGAGCTCCGGCACGAGAACATCCCCAACTTGGCGAATCTGGACGAGAAGTTCGTCAACCCGGTCTACGACCCGGGCAACAAGTACTCCGCCGCCTACCAGTGGGGAACGGTCGGCATCTACCTGCGCAAGCAGCCGGGCAAGGCGGTCGACGAGACCTGGGGCCTGATGTTCGACAAGGGGAAGCAATACGGTTCGTTCCTGCTCATGGACTCCCCGCGCGAGATGCTCGGCACGATGGCGAAGTACAAGGGGATGAGCGTCAATTCGACCAGCCTCGACGACCTGCGAGCCCAGTCGGCGGCGCTGGCCGAGGCCAAACAGCGGTCGCAGGGTTTCGAAGGCGGCGTGGGAGGCAAGAACAAGGTGCTCGCCAAGGCGGTCGACGCCGCGGTGGTCTACAACGGCGATGCCGTCCGTGGCATGAGCGACGATCCCGAGACCTACTACTTCGTTCCTCGCGAAGGCGGCGTGCTCTGGCTCGACAACCTGGCGGTGCCGGCGCAGGCGCCCCACCGCGAGGCCGCCGAGAAGTTCATCAACTACATTCTCGAAGCCAAGGTCGGCGCCCAGCTTTCGAACTTCAACCAGTACGCGACGCCCAACAAGGCGGCCAAGGCGTTCATCACCCCCGAGGACCTCGCCAACCCGGCGATCTACCCGTCGGCCGAGATGATGGCCAAGCTCGAATTCGTGAACGATTTGGGCGACACCAACAAGCTGTACGACGAGGTCTGGACGCAGGTGAAGTCGAAGTAGCGCGAGAGCGGGTCCGGCGTCCCGGACCCCATCGATCGAGATGACTCCGCCCATGCCAGAGCCGCCGTCGCCAGACAACGAGGGCAGCCGGTCGGCGCTCGCCCAGGAGCTCGCTCTCCTGCAAGCGGTGCTCGACTCGACCGAAGAGGGCCTTCTGGTCGTCGACGCGGAGGGGAGGATCGTCCGCTTCAACCAGTGCTTCGCGGAGCTCTGGCGCCTGCCGGAGGAGATTCTCGCGGCCGGCGACGACGAGCGGGCGCTCGCCTTCGTGCTCGACCAGCTTCTCGAACCCGGGGACTTTCTCGCCAAGGTCCGGGAGCTCTATTCGCGGCCCGACGCCGCCAGCGAGGACATCCTCCACTTCAAGGATCGCCGGGTTCTCGAGCGGACCTCGCGACCGCGAATCCTCCACGGTGTGCCGACCGGCAGGATCTGGAGCTTCCGCGACGTGACGCGCCGCTACCGCGGCGAGATGGTGCGCAATGCGGCCTACAGCATCTCGATGGCCGTGCATTCGGCGGCACGCCTCGAGGATCTCTTCCGCTCGATCCACAACGCGATCCGCGATCTCATGCCGGCGGAGAACTTCTACATCGCCCTGCACGACTCTGGCGCAAACCTCATCAGCTTCCCCTATTTCGTCGACCCTCTGGAGGATCCCCCGCCGCCGGCGAAGCCGGGGCGGGGACTGACCGAGTACGTGCTGCGCACGGGCGAGCCGCTGCTCGCCTCGCCGGAGGTTTTCGAAGAGCTGGTGGCCCTGGGCGAAGTCGAGGAAGTCGGACCGTCGTCGGTCGACTGGCTCGGCGTCCCCTTGATGAGCGACGGAGCCATTCTCGGCGCGCTGGTGGTGCAGAGCTACACCGCGGGTCTGCGGTACCGGCCCGAGGATCTGCACCTGCTCGTCTTCGTCTCCAACCAGGTGGCGATCGCCATCCAGCGCAAGCTGGCAGACGACGCCCTGCGCGAGAGAGAGATGCGCCTGCGCCTGCTGCTGGCGCAGCTTCCGGCGCTCCTGTGGACGACCGACATCGACCTGCGCTACACCTCGACCGATGGAAGTGCGCTCGCGACGCTCGGCCTGCAGCCGGGGGCGGGCGTCGGAACCACCCTCTACGAGATGCTCGAGACCTCCGACCCGGCGCTGCCGGCGGTCGGGGCCCACCTGCGCGCGCTCGGCGGCCTCTCGGCGGCCTACGAGCAGCTGTGGGCCGGCCACACCTACTCCTGCCACGTCGAGCCCCTGCGCGACGTCGACGGCGCCCTCCTCGGAACGATCGGCGTAGCCATCGATGTCTCGGACAGAAGGGCGCTCGAGGAGGAGTTGCGACAGTCGCAGAAGATGGAGGCGATCGGCCGGCTCGCTGGCGGCGTCGCGCATGACTTCAACAACCTCCTGACTTCGATTCTCGGCGGCAGCAGTCTCGTTCTCGAGCGCCTCGATGCCGGCATCCAGGCAAGCTCAGGTACGGGAGGAGACGCTCTCCTGCGGACGGAGATCGAGGAGATTCAATCGGCCGCCGAGCGCGCGGCCTCGCTCACCCAACAGCTCCTCGCATTCAGCCGCCGCCAGGTGGTGGAGCCGCGCGTCCTCGATCTCAACAGCATCGCGAAGCACACCGGCAAGATGCTCGAACGTCTGCTCGGCGAGGAGGTCCGGCTGGAGCTCGCCTTCGATCCCAACCTCGCTCCGGTGCGCGCCGACGAGGGCCAGATGCACCAGGTGCTGATCAACTTGGCGGTCAACGCCCGGGACGCCATGCCGTCCGGCGGAACCATCCGGATGACGACATCGATGATCGACGTGGGCAAGGCCGACCCCCTCGCCAGCCCGCCCGCCGACTCCGAGATCACCCCCGGCAGGTACTGCGTGCTCACGGTTTCGGACAGCGGCATCGGCATGGACGACCGAACCCTCGCGCACATCTTCGAGCCCTTCTTCACCACCAAGGAGAAGGGCAAGGGAACCGGGCTCGGCCTGGCAACGGTCTACGGCATCGTCACCCAGAGCGGCGGCTTCGTCACCGCCGAGAGCGTCGCCGGAGAGGGTTCGATCTTCCGCATTCTCCTGCCGAGCCTGACGACGGGCGCCGCCATGAGCTTTCCGCAGAACGAGCCGGCCGGTTCCGGCAGGCGACGGCGAGACGATCCTCCTGGTTGAAGACGAGGCGGCCGTTCGCGACCTCGTCGCGACGGCGCTCGTCGAACGCGGCTACCGCCTCCTGACCGCGGCCGACGCCGAGGCCGCCCTGAAACTGGAACGCGAGCTCTCCGGCCCGCTCGACCTGCTGATCACCGACGTCGTGATGCGCGGCCTGCGCGGCCCCGAGCTCGCGCGGCAGATTCGGGCGCGCCGACCGTCGGTGCCGGTCCTCTTCATGTCGGGCTATCCGGACGACGCGCTCTCCGCGGACGGCACGCTCGACGGCGCGACGGGCTTCCTGCAGAAGCCCTTCCGTGTCAGTGCGCTGGCCGCCAAGGTCGCCGAAGTGCTGCGCTCGGTCGAGCGCGCGCCGGGGCCGGGATAGGACTGTGGCGCGCCCCGAGCGGGACCGTCTGCATTCGCTGCTGGCCCGCGAGCAGGAGCGGTTCGAGGAGCAGCATCCGCGGTCGCGCTCCCTCGCCACCCGGGCCCGTGAGCACCTCGCGAGCGGGGTCCCGATGCCCTGGATGGTGCGCTGGGCGGGCGGCTTCCCGCTCTTCGTGAAGACGGCGAGCGGCGCCCGCTTCGTCGACGTCGACGGCCGCGAGTACGTCGACTTCTGCCTCGGCGACACCGGCGCGATGACCGGCCACGCGCCCGCCGCGGCGGTGGCCGCGATCCGCTCCCAGCTCGACCGCGGCATCACCTTCATGCTCCCCACCGAGGATGCGATCACGGTCGCCGCCGAGCTCGCCCGCCGGTTCGGTCTCCCCTTCTGGCAGATCGCGACGACCGCCACCGACGCCAACCGCTTCGCGATCCGGCTTGCCCGGCGGATCACCGGCAGGCCCAGGATCCTGGTCTTCAACTGGTGCTACCACGGCACGGTCGACGAGACTTTCGCGATCCTCGAAGACGGCCGTGTCGTCGCTCGTCCGGGCAATCTCGGTCCACCGGTCGACCCTGCGCTGACCACCCGGGTCGTCGAGTGGAACGACTTCGCCGGGCTCGAACGCGAGCTTGCCGCAGGCGACGTCGCTTGCGTCCTCGCCGAACCGGCGATGACCAACATCGGCATCGTGCTCCCCGCCCCCGGCTTCCACGCCCATCTGCGGGCCGCGACCCGCCGCACCGGGACGCTCCTCATTCTCGACGAGACCCACACCCTCTCGGCGGGGCCGGGCGGCTGCACCCTCCGGGACGGTCTCGAGCCCGACTTCGTGACCGTCGGCAAGCCCCTGGCAAGTGGCCTCGCCGCGGCCGCGTATGGTTTCTCGGCGGACGTCGCGAGCCGCGTGCAAGAGTCGATCCGCCGCGACGAGGCGGACACCGGCGGCATCGGCGGCACCCTCGCCGGCAACGCCCTGGTGCTCGCGGCGATGCGCGCCACGCTCCTCGAGGTGCTCACCGACGACGCCTACGCGCGGATGTTCCGCCTCGCGGAGCGCTTCGCCGCCGGTGTCGAGGCGACGATCGCCGAGCAGGGCCTTCCCTGGGTCGTGCAACGCCTCGGAGCGCGAGTCGAATACTGGTTCCGCGACCGGCCGCCGGCAAACGGCGGCGAGGCGGCCGCGAGCAGCGACCCGGAGCTCGACCGCTACATGCACCTCGCGTCCCTGAACCGCGGCATCCTCATGACGCCGTTCCACAACATGGCTCTCATGTCACCCGCCACCACCGCCGACGACGTCGATCGCCACACCGCGGTCTTTCGCGCCTCGGTGACCGCGCTGCTGGAGGAGGGTGCATGATTCGGGTTCGTTTCAGGCGGATCTGAATGAGTCTGGTCGGCGCGACCATCGGCCACATTCGTTTCGAGAGCCTCCTCGGCATGGGAGGCATGGGCGAGGTCTACCGCGCCTTCGACGAGAAGCTGCAGCGGGTCGTGGCAGTGAAGACGATCCGCGCCGAGCACCGCCTCTCCGGCACCGCGCGCGCCCGCTTCCTGCGCGAGGCGCGGATTCTCTCGCGGCTCGCCAATCCGCTCATTTGCCAGGTCTACGACCTCATCGAGTCGGATGAAGCCGATCTCCTGGTGCTCGAGTTCGTCGACGGCGAGACCCTGGATCAGCTGCGCTCCGAACGCAAGCTCTCCGAACGCGAAGTTCTCGAGGTCGGCGCCAGAATCGCCGAGGCGCTGACCGTGGCGCATCGCGAGCACATCATTCATCGCGATCTGAAGCCGGCGAACATCATGGTCCTCGCCTCGGGAGCCGTGAAGGTGCTCGACTTCGGCATCGCCCGCTCGAGCGCCGAAGAAGCTGGCGCCGGCGGTGCAGAGGACCACGCCGCGGCGCACCCTGCCGCGGAGCTCACGCCGGCGCCGGCGGCCGACCCCGAGAGCACGATCGCGCTCGCCGGCCGCGGGAACGGCGCCTCGTCCTTCTCGGCCGCGCTCACGCAGCAGGGATCGATCGTCGGAACCGTCCTCTACATGAGCCCGGAACAGGCCTCGGGCGAGGAGCTGACCGAGGCGAGCGACATGTTCTCGTTCGCCATCCTGTTGCAGGAACTGCTGACCGGGAGACCGGCCTACCCGAGCGAACCGTTGCCGCAACTGCTGATGCGCGTCGCCGAGAACGGCAGCCTGCCGCTCCTGGCGAGCGACGGCATCGATTCCGAGGTCGCTCGGCTGGTGGAGGACCTGAAGCACCCCATTCCCTCGCGACGACCGACGGCCGGGGAGTGCCTCGACCGACTGCGTTTCCTGCTCGACAAACCGCATCGCCTGCGGCGCCGGCGACTGAAGGTCGCCGCGCTCTCGATTTCGTTCGCCCTGCTGACCATCGTCCTCGCCGTGGTCTCCTACCTCGCAGTGCGCGAGAAACGCGCCCGCACCCGCGCCGAGAACCTCGCGGTGGAGCTCGAACGCGAGGTGGCCCGCGCCAACCGCGAGGCGACGACGGCGAATCGCGTCGTCGACTTTCTCGTCGAGCTCTTCGAACAGGCCGACCCGGAGCAGTCCCAGGGACGGGAGGTCACGGTGCGCGAGATCGTCGACCTGGGAGGCCAGCGGATCACCCGCCAGCTCGCCAGCGAGCCGCTGATCCAGTCGCGGCTCCAGGACACGCTCGGCGGCATTACCTGGCGTCTGGGAGATCTCTCGGCCGCGGCGAGCCTGCTCGAACAGGCGCTCGCGACGGAGGAGCGTGAACGCGGACCGGACGAGCCCGCGGTCGCCGAGGTGCTGTCGCATCTCGGCGCTGTCTACATCGATCTTGGACGCCTGCCGGAGGCCGCCGCGGCACTCGCGCGCGCCGAGGCCATCTTCAGGCAACAGGCTTCGCCGCCTCTCGCGGAGCTGGCGCGCACCCTCAACTCCATGGGCGCTCTCGCCTACCAGCAGGGTGACCTCGCGGCGGCGGAGGCGCGCTTCGCGCAATCGCTCGAGCTCCTGCGCAAGAAGCCGAAACCGCCGGCCAGGGACGTCGCGCTGGCACTCAACAATCTTGCCATCCTGGCCTGGCGGCGCGCCGATTTCACCACCGCCGAGGCGCGCTACCGCGAGGCGCTGGTGGTCAACGAGGAGCTGCTCGGCGCCAATCATCCGCATCTCGCGGCGCAGCTCAACAACATGGGAATCCTGGCGCGTGATCTCGGGAACTTCGCCGAGTCCGAACGCCTCCACCTTCGCGCCCTGGCGATCGCCGAGAAGGCGCTCGGTCCGACCCACCCCGACGTGGCGTCGATGCTCAACAGTCTCGCCCGCCTCTACGGCCGGCAGGGGCGCATCGAGGAAGGCATCGTGCTCCTGGAGCGCGCCCTCGCGAATCTGCCGCGCGACCTACGGCGCGGCGCACGCCGAGACCGCAACGACCATGCTGCGACTGGGCGACTTCGAGCGCCAGGCACAGCGGTGGACGCGCGCCCAACGCCTTGTACCGGCCGCCAAGGAGGCGCTCGCCGCGGCGCTCGGCGCCGACCATGCCCGGATGGTCGAAGCCTGGACTGCGCTCGGCCGGTTGCGCCACGATCAAGGCCGGAAGAGCGAGGCAGAAGCGGCTTTTCTCGAGGGCGTACGGATCGGCACGCCGACGCTGGGAGCGCAGCACCCGGACCTGGTGGCGCTCGAGCAGGAACTTGCATCTCTCGCCCAGGTGCAGGAGACTCGGGCCCGCGGAGGCCAGCAATGAGGCATGGGGGCGGGTTCGCGTTGGCGGTCGGCGTCGCCGGCATGGTCGGACTGCTGGAGGGGGATACCACGCGACCTGTCGCCGCGCAGACCCCGCTGCCGATCGGCCTCCAGGCCCTCGCGAACACGTCGACGGCAGGCAACCAGGACGAAGCCGCGGTAGCGATCGATCCGGCCGGGAACTTCGTGGTCGTCTGGCGCGACGAGCTTCTCGACGGCAACGCCTCTGCGATCGTCGGGCGCCGGTTCAGCGCGCGCACCGGCCTGCCGCTCTCCGCGGAGTTCCTGGTCAACTTCAGCCCCATCGGCGACCAGCGCAATCCGGCGATCGCGATCGCCGACGACGGGCATTTCGTGGTCGTCTGGGAGGGCCCGGATACCGTGCGGCCCTTTCCCCGGGCATCTTTCTGCGCCTGTTCGAAGCCGACGCCAGCCCCGATGACCCAGGACATCCCGGTCAACGTCCAACATCGCCGGCCTGCAGCGCCGGCCCGCCGTCGCCATGCAGCCGGGCGGCGCCTTCGCCGTCGCCTGGCAGGACGAACGCCCCGCAACCTCCAGGGATGGGGCACGGGCGACAACATCCGCGGGCGTTTCTACCCGGCGAACTTCCCCTCCTCGCCGCCTTCCGATCCGCTCTTCCTCAACGTCGGCCTCGGCGGCGACCAGGAGCAGCCGGCGGTGGCAGCGCTCGCCGCCAACGGCGGCTGGCTCGTCGGCTGGCAGGGTCCGCGGCAGTTCTCGCCGCCGATCCCGATGATCCTGGTGCGGGCATTGGACGCCGCCGGCAACGGCACGGTCGAGTTCGAGATGAACACTTCCCAGACTGCCGTCCAGCGCTCCCACGTCGCCCTGGCGGCGAACGGCCAGGGCGACGCAGTCGCCGTCTGGGAGGCGGAGGAAACGCCGATCGTGAGCCTGCGCGACATCTACTCGCGCAGCTTCGTCGCCGGTGTGCCGACGGGTACCGAGGAGCGGATCAACCTCTCGACCACCATGGACGAGCGCGAGCCGTCCGTGGCGATCGACGAACGCGGCGGTTTCGTCACCGTCTGGGCAGCGGGGCCACCGCCGCAGCCGCTCTGGGAGGCTGCTCCCGACGGCAGCCCGATCATCATCCAGGGGCGCAAGAGGAATGCCGGCGGAGGTCTCGTCGAGCTCGGCGGCCTCGGCGGCCTTGGGATACCGCCTCCGGACGGCGAGTTCCAGGTCAGCTCCTCGGGCGACGCTTTCCTCGACCCGTGGGTGGCGACCGAGCCGCGCGGCAACTTCGTCGTCGCCTGGCCGGGCGTGGATGCGGCCGACCCACAGGGCAATGGCGTTTTCTATCGCCGGTTCCGCGATGCCCTCTTCGCCGACGGCTTCGAGACCGAGAACACCAGCCGCTGGAGCGCGACGATTCCCTGAGGCCGCGATAGGCTCTTCTCTCCACCGTTACGGTCGGGAGCATGGAACCATGCGACAGAATCTCCAGGAAGCCAAGCAGAAGTCCGCCTACGTCCTCGACCTGATCTCGAAGAAGACCCTCACCCCCGACGAGCGGGCGCGCGTCGTGGAGGAGTCGGTGCGCTATTGGACGGACCACGTCAACGAGGGGTTCCTGCAGTTCCGCAAGTCGGTCTCGACCGACTACACCGCGGTCGAATGGGAGGACGAGGGCGCCGTCTTCCGCGACATAAACGGCAAGGAATTCATCGACATCCTGGGTGGTTACGGCATCTACGTCGTCGGCCACCGGCATCCGCGGGTGATGAAGGCGGTGCGCGACCAGCTCGACCGCCAGGCGATCCATTCGCAGGAGCTGATCGACCCTCTCCGCACCTATCTCGCCAACCTCGTGGCCCTCATCACGCCTGGCGACCTGCAGTTCGCCTTCTTCACCAACTCCGGCACCGAGTCGGTCGAAGGCTGCCTCAAGATGGCGGTTCTGGCGACCGGCCGGCATCATTTCATCGGCGCTGCCGGGGCCTTTCACGGCAAGAGCATGGGCTCGCTCGGTGGGACTTCGAAGGCGGTCTTCCGCGAGCCGTTCCTGCCGCTCCTGCACTGGACGCACGTCCCCTGGGGCGACATCGACGTTCTCGCCAAGATGATGAAGATCTTCGATTTCACCGGCGACCGCGTGGCCGCGGTGGTGCTCGAGCCGATCCAGGGCGAGGGCGGCATCAACGTCGCCCCCGAGGGCTACCTCGCCGCGGCGCGCGAGCTCTGCGATCGCTACGGCGCCATGCTGGTGTTCGACGAGATCCAATCGGGCATGGGACGCTCGGGGAGAATGTTCGCCTGCGAGCACGACGGCGTCGCTCCCGACCTCATGGCTTTGGGCAAGGGCTTCGGCGGCGGAGTGATGCCGATCGGCGCCACCGTCGGAACCGCCCAGACCTGGGAGCGCTACATCGAGAACCCTTTCCTTCACACCACGACCTTCGGCGGCAACCCGGTCGCCTGCGCCGCCGCGATCGCGACCATCGGCGTCCTGCTCGACGAGGATCTCGCGCGCCAGGCGGGCGAGAAGGGCGAGTATCTGCTCGGAAAATTCGCCGAGCTCGGTGCTCGCTATCCGAAGCTGCTCAAGCTCTGGCGCGGCCGCGGGCTCATGCTCGGGCTCGAGTTCGCCGACGGCGACCTGGGCTACGCGGTCTCGAAGAACCTCTTCGCGCGCCAGATCCTGATCGGCGGCACCTACATCAACGCCCGCACGCTGCGGGTCGAGCCACCGCTCACCATCAGCTATCCCCAGCTCGACAAGTTCGTCACAGCGCTCGACGAGTCGCTAGCCGCGGTGTACGAGGAGCATCATCTCTGACTCCGAGCAGGACCGCCTGAAGCCGCGCCCGCCGCTGCCGCCGATCGAAGAGAGCTGCTTCTGGCTCGCGGATCTGCCGCCGCGCGCCCCGCGCCCCGCGCTTGCCGGCGACGAACGCGCCGACGTCGCGATCATCGGCGGCGGATTCACCGGCCTGTGGACCGCGCTGTTCCTGAAGGAGCTCGCACCCGAGCGCGAGGTCGTCCTCCTCGAAGGCGAGCGCATCGCCTACGGCGCCTCGGGCAGGAACGCCGGCCAGATCGGCGAGACTTTCGACCACTCGCACACTCTCGCGATCCAACACTTCGGCGAGAACGAGGCCGCGAAGCTCGCTCGCATGGCGAGAGTGAACATCGACGAGATGGAGGCCTTTTTCTTGCAGGAGTCGATCGACGCCGAGTTCGCGCGCGTCGGACAGCTCGTGCTCGCTCTGACGAAAGCGCACACAATGGATGTCGAGGTCGCTCTTGCCGCGGCGAGGCAGCTCGGCATCGACGACTGGCGGGCGCTCGATTTCGCAGAGACCCGCGAGCGCCTTGGAAGTCCTCTTCCCTTGTGTGCGCTTTTCGCTCCAAGAGCTGCGACCGTTCACCCAGCGAAGCTGGCCGCAGGCCTCGCCCGTGTGGCGGAAGGCAAGGGCGTTCGGATCCTCGAGCATTCGCCGGTCACCGGTATCGGGAATGACGGTTCCGGGCTGCGCCTATCGACCGGGGGTGGCACGCTCCGCGCTGCACGCGCGGTGCTCGCGACCAACGCCTACTCGCACCGCCTGGAACCGCGGCTCGCGCGACGCTTCCTGCCCCTCCATGACTACGTCATCGCCAGCGAGCCGTTGACTGCCGGGCAGCGCGCCTCCATTCGCTGGCGGGGCCGCGAAGGTGTCACGGACTGCCGGAGCTTCTTCAACTACTCGCGCCTGACCGCCGACCACCGCGTGGTCTGGGGCTCGAGCGAGGCGGTCTACTATCGCGGCAACGGCGTCGGCCCCGAATTCGACCACGCGCCCGCGGTCTATGCGGCGCTCGAGGCGAGCTTCGCGCGCTTCTTTCCCAACCTCGGCCCCGTGCGTTTCCCTTATCGCTGGGGCGGTCCGATCGCCGCCACGACCCGCTTCACGCCGTTCTTCGGCAGCCTGCACTCGGGACGGCTGCTCTATGGCCTGGGCTACACGGGGCACGGCGTGGGAACCACCCGGGTCGCCGGAAAGCTCCTCGCCCACCTCGCGCTCGAGCGCAGGAGCGAGCTCGCCGAGCTCGCCCTGGTCCGCAAGGCGCCCTTTCCGTATCCACCTGAGCCGCTGCGGCGATGGTCGATCGAGGCCGTCACCCGCTCCTTGCGCAAGGTCGACGGTGGCGCCGCTCCCGGCTTTCTATTGCGGGTTCTCGACCGGCTGGGCATCGGCTTCTCGAGCTGACATCGGGGGCAAGGGCGCATGCTAATCTCCAGCGAAAGCCGGGGAGAAACGACCATGATCGAGTTGCGCGCGTCGAATGGAGTCTGCGCCTGGGCCCTGTGCCTTGCACTTGGCTTCACCGCAGCTTGCAGTCCGAAGGCAGAAGAGCCGGCGGCCGCGACGCCGTCCACCAAGGGCCCGGTCCGCCAACTCGGTCCGGGCGAGGGTGCGGTCACGATCATCGCCTGGGCGGGTTACATCGAACGTGGCGAGACCGACAAGGCCTACGACTGGGTCACCGCTTTCGAGGAGAAGACCGGCTGCAAGGTGAGCGTCAAGATCGCCGCAACCTCGGACGAGATGGTCGCACTCATGAACGAGGGCGGGTTTATCGATCTGGTGACCGCTTCCGGCGACGCCTCGAACCGCCTGATCTCCGGCGGCCGCGTCCAGGAGTTGAACCTCGGACTCGTTCCCGGCTGGGCGAACGTCGACCCCCGCTTGCAGAACGCCCCTTGGCACACCGCGGACGGCAAGCACTATGGCGTGCCTTACCAGTGGGGGCCGAACGTGCTCATGTACAACACCAAGGTCTTCGGCAGCAAGGTTCCGGACAGCTGGAGCGTGGTGTTCGAGGAGACGACGCTGCCCGACGGCAAGTCCAACCGCGGACGGGTCCAGGCCTACGATGGACCGATCTACGTCGCCGACGCCGCGCTCTATCTGAAGAAGCACCAGCCGGCGCTCGGGATCACCGACCCCTACGAGCTCAACCCCGACCAGTTCAAGGCGGCGCTCGATCTCCTGCGCCAGCAGCGCACGCTCGTCGGCCGCTACTGGCACGACGCCAGCATCCAGATGGACGACTTCAAGAACGAGGGCGTCGTCGCCTCGGGTTCCTGGCCGTTCCAGGTCAACGTGCTCGCCGCCGGCGGCGCACCGGTCGCCAGCGCCTTCCCGGTCGAGGGAGTCACCGGCTGGGCGGACTCGACCATGATGCACGTCGACGCGCCGCATCCGAATTGCGCCTACGCCTGGCTCGAGCACTCGCTCAGCGCGAAGGTTCAGGGCGATCTCGCCGCCTGGTTCGGATCGCTGCCCGCCGTTCCGACGGCCTGTCAGGGCAACGCTCTCCTCGGCGAGAAGGGCTGCGAGACGAACGGCTTCGGCGAGTTCGAGCACATCGCCTTCTGGAAGACGCCGAAGGCCGACTGCGGCGATGGACGCACCGACTGCGTTCCGTACCACGAATGGGTGACGAACTACATCGGCGTCATCGGCGGACGGTGACGGCGGCTTGGTCGCCGTCGAGTTCCAGGGTGTCTCCAAGCGCTTCGGCGACGTCGTAGCGGTCGCGGGCGTCGATCTCGCGATCGCCAACGGCGAGTTCTTCACCCTTCTCGGCCCTTCGGGCTCCGGCAAGACCACCTGTCTGCGCCTGGTGGCGGGATTCGATCTGCCCTCCGCCGGCCGCATCCTCCTCGACGGCGCGGATGTCTCGACGAAGCCGCCCTACGAGCGCAATGTCAACACCGTCTTCCAGGACTACGCGCTCTTTCCCCACCTTTCCGTCGGCGAGAACGTCGCCTACGGCCCGATGGTGCGAGGCGCCCGGCCCAGCGAGCGCCGGCGGCTGGCCGACGAAATGCTCGCCCTCGTCGAGCTTTCGGGCCTCTCCGACCGCCGGCCGTCGCAACTCTCCGGCGGGCAGCGTCAGCGCGTCGCGCTGGCGCGCGCCCTGGTCAATCGCCCGAAGGTCCTGCTCCTCGACGAACCGCTCGGCGCGCTCGACCTCAAACTCCGCCATCAGATGCAGATCGAGCTCAAGGCGATCCAGCAGCACGTCGGCATCACTTTCGTCTTCGTCACTCACGACCAGGAAGAGGCGCTCACGATGAGCGATCGCCTGGCCGTCTTCGAGCGCGGCCGGATCGCCCAGGTTGGTACGCCGGCCGAAGTCTACGAATCACCGGCGACCGAGTTCATCGCCGGATTTCTCGGCACCGCGAACGTCCTGCGCGGCGAGATGGCGCGGCGGATCCTCGGCCACGACGGGCTCTTCGCCTTGCGTCCAGAGAAGATCTCGCTGCTGTCCGGCGAAAGGAGCGTGGCACCGGGCACCCGGCGGGTCGGCGGAACCGTACGCGCGATCGTCTTCGCGGGTATGGTGACGCACTACACCGTGGAGGTCGACGGCGGCGGCACGCTCCACGTGGTGGCGCAGAATCTCGCGTCGTCGACTGCCGGCGCGGTCGCGCGTGGCGCCCGCGTCGTCCTCGCCTGGGACCCCATCCACGAGCGCCCGCTTGCGGCCGGTTGAGCCGCCGCCAAAGATGGCAGTGATCCACAACCTGCTCACTCGCCTGTCGACCTTTCTCTACCGGCGGCCGAGAGTCGCGCTCGCCCTGCTCCTCGTCCCGCCGCTGCTCTGGCTGGGAGTGGCCTACGTCGGCGCGCTCGGCGCTCTTCTGGTGCAGTCGTTCTTCAGCCTCGACCACTTACACCGGCCAGGTCGTGCGCAGCTTCACCCTCGAAACCTACGCCGCCCTCGCCAGCCGATCGAATCTCGACATCATCCTGCGCACCGTCGCCATGGCGGCGGCGGTGACTGCTCGCGGCGGTGATCCTCGCCTTTCCGCTCGCCTTCTACATGACCTTTCATACCTCCGGCCGGTGGCGCGCGCTGCTCTACCTCGCGGTCATCCTGCCGCTCTGGTCGAGCTATCTCGTCCGCGTCTATTCCTGGAAGCTGATCCTCGCCAAGGAGGGAATTCTCTCGTGGGTCGTGGACCACACGGGACTCTCGGTCTTTCTCGACCGCTGGCTCTCCCTGCCGCTGGTCGGCGGACCGTCGCTGTCGATCTCGACGACCGGAGTCTTTCTCGCCTTTCTCTACCTCTGGCTGCCCTTCATGGTCCTGCCGATCCAGGCGGCGCTCGAGCGGGTGCCGCGCTCGCTGCTCGAGGCCTCGGGAGACCTCGGCGCGACACCTGCGACGACCTTTCGCCAGGTCACCCTGCCGCTCGTTCTCCCCGGCATCGTGGCCGGGTCCATCTTCACCTTTTCGCTGACCCTCGGCGACTTCATCGTCCCCTCGGTGCTCGGCAACTCGAGCTACTTCATCGGCCAGGCGGTGTTGTCCCACCAGGGAACCTCGGGCAATGTGCCGCTCGCCGCCGCCTTCACCGTCGTGCCGATCGTCATCATGAGCCTCTATCTGCTGGTCGCGAAGCGCCTCGGGGCGTTCGATGCGCTCTAGGGTCGCGCTCTTCCTCGCCTCTGCGGCGGCCCTCGCGTTCCTCCACCTGCCGATGGCGATCATCCTGCTCTACGCCTTCACCACCGACGACCGGAGCTACGGCTTCCCCCCTCCAGCTCTCACGACGCGCTGGTTCGCGGTCGCCTGGCAGCGCGCCGATCTCTGGCAGGCCCTCGAGCTCTCGCTGCGCGTCGCCGCGACCGCCACGGCCGTCGCGATCGTGCTCGGTACGCTCGCCGCCGCGGCGGTCTGGCGGAGCCGCTTCTTCGGCCGCAATGCGGTTTCGTTTCTTCTCGTCCTGCCGATCGCGCTCCCTGGCATCGTCACCGGCATCGCCCTGCGCTCGGCGATCGGCCTGGCGGAGATCCCGTTCGGCTTCTGGACGATCGTCGTCGGCCATGCGACCTTCTGCGTCGTGGTGGTCTACAACAACGCGCTGGCACGCTTCCGCCGCACCGGAAGCTCGCTGCTCGAGGCGTCCATGGATCTTGGCGCGAACTCGTTCCAGACCTTCCGCTACGTGCTGCTGCCGAATCTGGCATCAGCTCTGCTCGCTGGTGGCATGCTGGCCTTCGCGCTCTCGTTCGACGAGGTCATCGTGACGACCTTCACCGCCGGACGGCAGGAGACCCTGCCGATCTGGATCTTCGGCCAGCTCACCCGGCCGCGCGACCGCCCGGTCACCAACATCGTCGCCGTCTTCGTCATCGCGGTGACCTTCGTGCCGATCTATCTTGCACACCGGCTGACCCGGGAGCCGGGCGATTCCGCGAGCCGCTAGCGTAGGCGGAGGGGAGAGGGTTGGGATGAAGCCAACGGAGCTCGAAGCGGCCTATGCCCGGGCCGTTTACCGCGTCGATATCCCGCCCAGGCCGATCTTCCTGCGCGTCGGAGAGGCAAGCCCCGAGCTCGAGCTCTGGCTCGCGGCGCGCGGCGCCCAGCGCTTCGCCTTCCTCAGTGCCGCAAACCCCGGCTCGGTGCCGCTCCGCACGGCCGAGAACGCCCGCCGCCACCGCCGGCTGGTCGAACGCGTGGGCGCGATCGGCCTGCCGGCGATCGGCGGCGAGAGCTACGAGGCGGCAAGCGGCGGCTGGCGGGAGGCCAGCCTGCTGGTCGCGGGGCTCGACGCGCGAGGCTGCGATCGCCCTGGCGCGCGAATTCGGCCAGGTAGCGCTGCTGTTGGGAGAGGTCGGTGGGCCGGTCGAGCTCCAGTTCGCGGACCGCGCGGAGAAAGGCGATCCCAGCTAGCTGCCGGCCTTCTTCTGCGCTTCCTTGTAACGCGGCGAAGTCGTCGGCACCATGCCGTAGGCGGTCTTCGCCTTGGCTGCGTCCTTCAGCCGGCGCTCGTAGATCTCCCCCGCCTGGAACCAGGCCTCGAAACGGGTCTTCGAAAAATGCAGCCCGAGCTCCTCGTAGGACTTTGCCGCGAGATCCCAACGTTTCAGATCCTCGTACATCTGCCCGAGCTCCCACCAGGCCTTCTCCGCGACCGGCTCGGCAGGGAAGCGCCGGTGAGGTCGCGATAAGTCACGAGCGCCGCTGGAACCGTGGCCCCCAGCGCGGCGTCACGGACGCTCGCGCGCTGCTCGCGCTCGATCTCCGCCCTGGCGGCGAGCGCCCGCGCCGACCAGGGCGAGGTCGGGATAGTTCGCCGCGCAGTCGGAGTAGAGCTTTCTCGCCTCTTCGGTGCTCTTCTTGCTGTTCGCCGCCTGCACCACCTTCGCCTGCTGGAAAGCCGCCTCCGCGGCGCGCGGGTCGTTCTTGAAGCGGCTCTGGATCTCGACGTAGATTCCGAGCGCCTCCTGGCCGCGCTGCAGGCTGGTGAGCGCGCGGGCGATCAGGAAGTAGCCCTCGATCGCCACCGGGCTCGCCGGGTAGCTCGTGACCACGGCGCGCGCATCGGCCAGGGCCTGATCGAAGAGCTTGGCGTCGAACTTGCCACGCGCGACTTCCAGGTCGGCCACCGCCGGATCGCCGCTCGGTTTGGGCGGTGTCTTCGGCTTCGCGTCGGGCGTCGCCGGTGATCCGGCCGGCGGCGGCACGTTGGCCTTCTTCTCTTTCGTTACGGGCTCCTTGACCGGCTTCTCCGCGCTCGGCGGCGGCGCCACTGCAGAACCGGTCACCGGAGCGCTCGCTTCCGGCGCGGGAACGGCGGCGGTCGACGCGGTATCCAGGACCGGGGCACTCACCGCCGGCGCCGCCGGCGTGGGCTCCACCACCGGCTTTTCCGTGACGGGGGGGGTGGCGGCAGGATCGACTGGCGCCTCCGCCGCGACCGGACTCTCCTCGGCTGGATTCAGGAGCATCCAACCGCCGACGCCAACCAGCGCCACCGCCAGCAGGCCGAACAACACCATCAGGCCGCGGTTGCGCTGGAAGCTCGTCGAGCCCTTCTTGAACAGCATCGAAGTCCCGCGCTTCAGGCCCTTGAGCTCGTCGAGCAGCTGGAAGCGCATCATCTCTTCGAGCTTGTCGACGTCCTCGAGCAGCAGACCGACCGTTGCGTAGCGGTTGTCCGGCTCGGTGGCCAGGCACTTCAGAACCACCGGATCGATCTCGGAAGGCAGGTCCTTGTTGAGCTCGGACGGGAGGTTGAACTTGCCGAGCGGCATCCGCCCGGTGAGCGCTTCGTAGAAGACGACGCCGAGCGAGTAGATGTCGGCGCGGTGGTCGACCGCCGAGGCGTCGACCGCCTGCTCGGGTGCGAGATAGTGGAGCGATCCGAGCGTCATGTCCCGGGTGCTGAGCGTGCCGAGATTGCGGGTCATCGACTCGACCCGGCTGATGCCGAAGTCGGCGAGCTTGACGGTCGTGAGCGTCGGCGAGACCAGGATGTTGCGCGGGTTCAGGTCGCGGTGCACGACCCCGGCGCGATGCGCCGCGCCCAGCCCGCGGCCGATCTGCTTGATGATCTGCACGACCTCCTGCAGCGAGAGCCGGCGCTGGCGCAGCACGACGTCGAGCGAGGTACCCTCGACGTACTCCATGGCGAAATAGAGGATGCCCTGATCTTCGCCCTTGTCGATGATCTGGACGATATTGGGGTGCGAGAGCATCGCCACGGTCTGCGCTTCGCGGTGGAAGCGCGCCACGGAGTCGGGATCCTTGGCGAAATCGGCCGGCAGCACCTTGATCGCGACGATCCGGTTGAGCGAGGGCTGCATCGCCTTGTAGACGGCGCCCATGCCGCCCTTGCCGAGCGGTCCGAGGATCTCGTACGGCCCGATCTGCTTTGGAACCTCAGTCGCGGCCATCGGCCTCGAACACCAGCACGGTGTCTCCGATGAAGATGCGATCCATGTGGTGCAGAACGGTGCGGGTCGACCTTCTCGCCGTTCACTTTCGTGCCATTGCTGGTCTCGAGGTCGGTCAACACGAAGCCCTCCGGATGAAGTTCGATCGCGATGTGTTCCTTGCTCGCCTGGCTGTCGGAGAGCGGCAGGTCGCAGGTGCGCGTGCGGCCGACGAGGACACGCGCGGCGCCGAGCGCGAGCTCGTCGCCGGCCTCGGGGCCGAGCGCGACGAAGAGCCTCGCCGAGGCGGTCGCCGCCGCAGCGGCGGTCGCCGTCCGCTGGCGAGGCGCCAGCTCCACGGTCCGGATCGGAAAGGGGATGACGATCCCGCGGCGGGCGAATTCCTCCCAGACGCGTCCCCGCATCTCGCTGTTGATGCGCGGCTTCTGCGCGATGTCCTCGATCCAGAGGCGCAGCTCGTAGTTGATCGAGCTCTCGGCGAAGGCGAGCACGAACACGTCGGGAGTCGGCTTCTCCAGCACCCCGGGGACTCCCACGGCAGCGGCGAGAAGTGCCTGGCGCACCCGGTAGGGCGGCGTCTTGTATTCGCTTCCGATGACGATGCGCTCCATGTGCATCGGGTGCGGGTAGTAGTAGTTGAGGATCTTCTCATCCGCCATCTTGGCGTTGGGGACGATCAAGTTGTCGCTGTCGCGCGTGCGCAGGTGGGTGGTGCGCCACGAGATAGAGACCACTCGGCACTCCATGTCGCCGAGCTTGATCCAGTCGTTGATCCGGTAGGGCTTCTCGAGGCCGATGACGACGCCGGCGAAGATGTTGCCGAGGATCGGCTGCAGCGCGAGACCGATGACCAGCGAGGTGATCGCCGACCCGGTCACCAGGCCGGAGAGCGGGAGGGTGGGAAAGCTGAGCTTGAAGGTGACGATGGCGGCAACGAAGTAGGCCGCGCCGACCGTCACCATCGGCAGGAGATTCGGCAGCCGGACACCGCGGTGCGGCAGATGGAGGTCGAAGTAGAGCAGGCCGGCGAGCCGGATGATGGTGATCGAGCCCAGGAAGAGCAGGATCCACGACAGGGCGTGGTCGAACGTCTCGTATCTTCCGGGCGTGAACAGCGTGAAGACCCGCAGCCCCGCCGCAACTGCCGCCACGAAGAGGACGAACGAAAGCTGGCGAACGATGAGAAGACGGCGCAGACTCGCGACGATGGCGATCAGGATCGCCGAAACGGCGAGGCTCGAGAGGATGGCTAGGGCTAGGCGCACGGGCTCATAGAGGTATACGGGAAGCGCATGAAAAGGAGGCCAAAGATAACACAGCAATGGGAGTCGAGGCCTCCCCAACCCCTATCTCCGCAAGCCTTTCCGGCGGGCGCCGCGCGCCGACGGGACCGCCGGGCTAGGTGCGCGGCAGGATGGCGCCGAGCACCGCGCCGCGCACCACGCCGCCGATGACCCCGATCCCGCCCCAGCACCAGCCGAGGTAGTAGGGGAAGCCGGCGATCACCAGCGGGTTGTAGAAGCCGGTGAAGAAGTGCGCGATGCCGAAGAAGAGACCGAACGTCGCGCCGCCCTTCCAGCCCGCCGCCCAGGTCGACCGTGTCTTCGCGAAGAGGATCGCGACGCAGACGCTCACCGCGATCGAGACGGCGAAGAACTTCATCGGGTTGGCCGCCGTCTGGCTGAACGCCTCGGAGTACTTCTTGTAGGTCTCTGCCAGCAGGATGCCGTGCATCACGAAGTCGACGAGATTAGTGACGATGCCGGCAACGACACCGCCCAGGACGATGCGAGTCCAGTTCATGACGCCCCCCTTCGGTCAGCCGCGCCGCGCGCGGCAGGATTGGAAAACTGCCGGGGAGCCTAACCCAGATCGATTCTGCTGACGCTCGACCGCGCTCGGGGTCCTGTCTGGCCCGCTCTGCGCAGCACCAACGCCTCTTGCTCGGGGTCCTGTCTGGTCCGTATCCCATGGGGTCCTCGCGCTGAAGAAGCGCGCTCCGGGCCCCATGGGAGCCCTCGGCCCAGCCACCCCTCGTCGGTACAGATGAGAGAGGAGCGCACGCTGAGGCGTTCCGACGCCCCGCCACCGCCGCCTCACATCCGGGGACTACAGGGAGGCGCCGGTCCAGCCACCCCTTGCTACCTGATTGGACCGGGCTGATTCGAGTGTCCCCAGCGATTCGCGTTGCCGTCCTCGAAGCCGTCGCGGAAGAGGTTGATATCGGCGCCGGTGAACAGATCGGCCGGCACCTCGTATTCGTGAATGAACTCGATCCAGCGCAGCGAGTCGTTGGCCGCCAGGACGAACCCCGCGATGTCGGTCGGGCCGTCCGGACCGTTGCGGTAGGCGACCCAGTTCACGACCTTCACCGCTGGCGTCGTCTGGTAGAGATCGGGGGCGGTCGGCAGGATCAGTCGAACCAGCTCGCTGCGCCAGTCGTCGCGCTCATAGGCGATGGCGCCGAAATCGACGAACCGCTCCTGCACTTCCGGGAAGAGGTCGAAGTTCGGCAGCGAGCTATCGGCCGGCAGGATCTCGCACTCCGCGGGCGGCAGGTAGGGCGGATCGACCGGGTTCGGATCGGGTTCCGGCGGATCGGGCGGAACCACGATTCCCGGCCAGCAGTCGCGCGCCAGTGCCGGTAGCGTCGAGAGCGTCGGGACGGTGGACTCCGTCGCCTGCGTGAGCTTCATGATGCGACCCAGATACTGCACGAGGTCGACGGTGAAGTGTCCGTCCTTGTCGGCGCCTCCCGCGGCGAAGCCGGCCGCGCGCACCAGATCGCGGTCGTCGAGCAGCTCTGCCTCGGCGCAGGCCGGGCTGAAGACGCCACCGGGGAAGCAGTCGCCCTGCCCCGTTCGCCGGCAGCAGATGACGCACCGCAGGCGCCAGCTTCGGCCAGTCGTCGGGCGTCAACGCGGGGTGGTAGACGATCGGGATGCGTCGGATCGCCATGCGAACCGGTATCGATCTCCTCCGGGTCGGTCTGCAGGTGGCCGTACTTGGCGAGGCGCATGAACAGTCCGAGGTTCTCGAGCGGCGAGTCGATCAGCTTCGAGTCGAGGCAGGTCGCCGGGTCGCCCGGGACGGTGCAGTCGAAGATAGAGGCGCAACCGGCCGCAACCCGAGCTGTCCACCCAGTCCGCCAACTTGATCGTGGCGATGACCTCGTCGAAGTGCATGCGAATGTTGCGTTCGCTGGTCCGGCTGGCGTTCAGGCGGCCGAAATAGTCGACTTCCTGGACGGCGGTCAGATCGAGCGGATCGCAGGTGTAGGGGATGAAGGCGAGCTCGCCGCCGGAAGCGTCGACGGCGATCGGGCAGTAGCCCCAGCCATAGCCGGTGACCGGACCCGGCAGCTCGACCCAGCGCTGGGCGAGGACCGGTTGGCCGGTGGCGGGAGCACGCAGGATGTGGATGAGATCGCCGAACACATCTCCCGTTCTGCTTCCCTGGGCGGCGAGCGGGGCGACACGCAGAGCAGGGCGCACAGCGCTACCGCTCCGTACCCGAACGCACTTCTGCTGCTGGTCATGGGGACCTCCGTGAGGGACAGGTCACTCTGCCGATCCTCAGGCAGAGCGCGTTCCCCGGCATCGACGGTGCACTCCTTCACACAGCGGCGCGATACCCCCCGGGGTGGGTCTCCCACCCGCTGGGGCAGGACGAGCCCGCGCGCACTGGGTGTGGCAACCGGCCGACACGACGCCCACCCTCGAGGTAGCCGCCTCGGTGCAATCGTCGTCGGCGGTTCTGGGAAGGAGTCGACATGCCGATCTCGAGACAGCTTCTCGCGCTCGTCCTGCTCCTGCTCCTGGCGAGCGGCGCGCAGGCCCTGACGGTGACCCGGGCTGCGACGCCGCCGGCAGGCGGCGTTCTCCTGTCGCGCGACGCCGGTAGCGACCTCGGCAGCTACCTCTGCACCCGCGGCGTCGGCTCGGCGTCCCTGATCGGCCAGACCTTCCGCCTCGAGACGGCGGCCGACCTCGCCCGCATCACCCTGCGCGCCCGGCCGGAGACCGATGTCGCCGGGACCCTGGTGATCCTCTATTTCGGCACTTTCAGCCGACGCCGACGACGTGACGATGAATACCCTCATGGCCAGCGAGATCGCCCCGCTGCCCGCCAAGCTCGTGGCGGGCGAGGCCGTCTACCTGACTTTCGACTTCACGAGCCAGCACCTCGAAGCGGGCCAGCAGTACGGCTTCGTCCTCGGATTCAGCGGCGGCGACCACCCCGCCGACGCCCGGCTCGACCTCCTGCACGTCGGCGCCGACAACTACGCCGCGGGGCAGGCGATCGAGTGGGCAGGACTGCAGGAGACGGCGCTGGCCAACGATCTCGTCTTCTACCTCCAGGGCGTCGGCACGACCGCGGGCGAGCCGCTCCTCCTCCTCGGCGGCCGCTTCGCGATCGAGGCGACCTGGAGGACGCTCGACCGCAGTGGGGTGGGGCATCCGGTGGCGCTCTCGGACGAGAGCGGCACCTTCTGGTTCTTCACCAGCCCCAACGTCGAGCTCATCGTCAAAGTCGTCGACGCCTGCGTCGACCCCTGGCAGCGCTACTGGGTCTTCATGGCCGGACTCACCAACGTCGAGGTCGACCTGCGGGTCCGCGACCTCGTCGCCGGCTACGAGCACACCTACTCGAGCGACTGGGCCGAGCCGTTCCCGACGACTCTCGACACCTGGACCTTCGCCACCTGCGACGACGACTGAGGGCGAGCTCGGCGGCTTGTCTGGCCCGCTTGGTCGCGCGGCTTCTTCTCGGGGTCCTGTCTGGTCCGCATCCCACGGGGTCCTCGCGCTGAGCAAGCGCGCTCCGGGCCCCATGGGAGCCCTCGGCCCAGCCACCCCTCGTCGGTACATCCTAGAGAGAAGCGCCGAGGAGCGCCCGTCCGGACATGGTGCAGCCAGAGGGATTCGAACCCCCGACCCTCAGATTCGAAGTCTGATGCTCTATCCAGCTGAGCTATGGCTGCAGCGGCGGGAACGGCTTGCTGGCTGGGGCTGGGCTGGGTTGCGGGCATGCGGTCACGGGCGTGGGGGAGAAGTGGTGCAGCCAGGAGGAGTCGAACCTCCAACCGTCAGATTCGTAGTCTGGTGCTCTATCCAGTTGAGCTATGGCTGCGCGGACCGCCGCGTAAGGGGTGGATTCTAGCGAATCCGGGCTCCCAGCCGCAACCGCGCGGCTTTGGCGCTCCCGGGGGCTGGCAGGGCGGCGCCGGGCAGGCGCGCCGGCTACTCGATCAGCCCCTCGACCGGCGACGAGGCGTTGGCGTAGAGCCGGCGCGGGATCCTGCCGGCGTGGCGGGCGAGATAGCCGGCCTCGACCCCGAGCCGCATCGCCCGGGCCATCGCCACCGGGTCGTTCGCCTCGGCGACCGCCGTGTTCATGAGCACCGCGTCGGCGCCCAACTCCATCGCGAGCGCGGCGTCCGAAGCCGTGCCGACGCCGGCATCGACGATGATCGGCACCGTCGCCTGCTCGAGGATGATCGCCAGGTTGGCGCGGTTGCGGATCCCCATTCCGGAGCCGATCGGCGCCGCGAGCGGCATCACCGCCGGGCAGCCGAGGTCGGCGAGCTTCCGGCAGACGATCGGATCGTCGTTGGTGTACGGCAGGACGATGAAGCCCTCCTTGAGGAGGATCTCGGCGGCGCGCAGCGTCTCCGCGGTGTCCGGGAAGAGCGTCTGCTTGTCGCCGATCACCTCGAGCTTCACCCACTCCCAGCCGCCGAGCTCGCGCGCCAGGCGCGCCGTGCGGATCGCCTCGTCGGCGGTGTAGCAGCCGGCGGTGTTGGGCAGCAGCAGGTAGCGTTTCTGGTCGATCTGGTCGATGAGCGAGCCCTTACCCGAGCTCGTCGAGATTCACCCGGCGGAGCGCGACGGTGACGATCTCGGTGCCCGAGGCCTCGAGCGCCGCGGTCATCGTCGCGGCGTCCTTGTACTTGCCGGTGCCGAGGAGGAGGCGCGACTGGAAGGTGCGGCCGGCAAGGGTGAACGGCGCCGGCTGGAGCGTGGAGGAAGTGGAGTTGGTCGGTCATCAAGGGGGATTGTAGATCAGGCCTCGGTGGTGGGGTCACTCCGGCACTCGGGATCTAGGGCGGGCTCCTATTTGAGGCGTGGTCGCCCACTTTAGATCCCGAGCGCCAGAGCGCCCCTGGCGAGCGTTTCTCGCAAGCTTCTTCTCTCTCAGATTTACCGACGAGGGGTGGCCGGACCGAGGGCTCCCATGGGCGCGGAGCGCTTCTTCAGCGAGCACCCATGGGAGACGGGCCGGTCAGGACCCCGAGCAGGTGCCCCAGCGACCACGAAGGAAGCGACACTCAGCCCTCGAGCCGGACGTTGTCGATGAGCCGGGTGGTGCCGAGCTTCGCGGCGAGCGCACGACGAGGGCGCGGTGCTGAACTCTCGATGCAGCGGACGAAGCTGTCGGGATCGACGACCTCGACATAGTGCAGCACGATCTCGGGATCGGCGGCGAGCTCGCGCGTCACGGCCTCGCACAACGTCTCGCCCTTCCGTTCACCCTGTTCGAAGAGCGCTCTCGCCCGCGCCAGGGAGCGCGACAGCCGGGCCGCCCGCTGGCGCTCGTGCTCGTCGAGAGGTAGGCGTTGCGCGACGACATCGCGAGGCCATCGGCCTCGCGCACGATCGGGCCGCCGACGATCTCGACCGGGAAGGCAGGAGATCGCGCACCAGCTGACGGACGACGGCCAGCTGCTGGGCGTCCTTCTCGCCGAAGACCGCGATATCCGGGCGCACCAGCTGAAAAGGCGCGCCACGACCGTCGCGACGCCGCGGAAGAAGTGCGGCCGGAACTCGCTCTCGAGGCCCAGCGCCGCGCCCCGGGGCTCGATCCAGGTGCCGAACCCCTCCGGATAGACGGTCTCGCGATCCGGCAGGAAGAGGAGATCGCAGCCGGCGCGGTCGAGCAGCTCGGCATCGCGCTCCGGCTGTCGCGGGTAGCTCGTCGAAATCCTCGTGCGGCGCGAACTGCGTCGGGTTGACGAAGATCGACGCGACCACCCGCGGCGCCTGCCGGCGGGCGATCGTCGATCAGCGAGAGGTGGCCTTCGTGCAGCGCCCCCATGGTCGGCACGAAGGCGATCTCTCGCCCCGGCTCCTCCAGGCGGCGACGGCGTCGGCGAGGCTCTCGGCAGTGCGGACGGTCCTCATCCGCGGAGCTTATCCGCCCGAAACGCGAGCGAGCCGCCTTTATCCGCCATACAGGCGTTCGAGCGGCGGCGCGGTCGCCGCTCGACGGGAAACCCGGATCCTCGAAGCACTCCTCCGGCGCCGGGAAGCGCCCCTCGCGCACGTCGGCGGCGAACGCCGCGATCGCCTCGCGGGCGCCCTTGCCCTGCTCGGCGTAGCGGCGCACGAAGCGCGGCGCGATGCGCTCCTCGATGCCCAGCAGGTCGTGGTAGACCAGCACCTGGCCGTCGCAGTAGGGACCGGCGCCGATGCCGATGGTCGGGATCCCGACGAGCTCGGTCACCTCGCGGCCGAGCTCGGTCGGGATGCACTCGAGGACGAGCGAGAAGGCGCCCGCCGCCTCGACCGCCTCCGCCGCCTCGAGGAGCGCCGCGCGCGCCTCCGCGCCGCGACCCTGCACCTTGAAGCCGCCGAACTTGTGGATCGACTGCGGTGTCAGGCCGAGGTGCGCCTGCACCGGCACTTCGGCCGCGACCAGCGCCTCGATGACGTCGATCCGCGCCCCTTCGATCTTGACCGCCGAGGCGCCCCCCTCCTTGACGAAGCGCAGCGCGTTGGCGACCGCCTGATCGGGACCGAGATGGAACGAGCCGTAGGGCATGTCGGCGATGAGCAGGGCGCGCTGAGAGGCCGCGGCGCACCGCCTTCACGTGATGGAGCATCTCGTCCATGGTCACCGACAGGGTGTCGGCGTGGCCGAGGACGACCATGGCGAGCGAGTCGCCGACCAGCACCATGTCGACGCCGGCGGCGTCGGCGCTGCCTCGCCTGCGGGATAGTCGTAGGCGGTGACCATCACCAGCCGTTCGCCCCGGGCGGGGGCGTCGCGCAACTGCGGCACACTGATTTTCTTGCTTGGGCTGCCCATCCGGCACCTCCGCGAAAACAGAAAACCCCTCCGCTTGCATAAGTGCGACGGAAGGGTTTCGCGGTGCCGGGGGACTCGCGCCGATCTCTCCTCGGGTGTCCGTCCCTCTCTCTGCAGGGATCGGGCCCCGGCGCAGGCGGGCCACTCTGGGCAGCTTCTCTTCCCGTCTCGGTCCCGCAGATGCGGGATCCCAGCGGCACGAGAGATTCTAGGTCCGGCCGCGGCGCGATCGCAAATGGTTCCTCCAGGGCGCCCGGTGAGAACGGTAGACTAGGCGCAGTGATCGGCACGCAAGCTCGCGCACTATCGGATCGTCAGCAAGCTCGGCGAAGGCGGCATGGGGATCGTCTTCCTCGCCGAAGACGAGCGTCTGCACCGCATGGTCGCGCTGAAGACGCTGCCGCCGGCGCTCGCCGAGGATCCCCAACGCCTTGCCCGCTTCGAGCGCGAGATCAAGATCGTCGCGACCCTGAACCACCCCAACATCGTCACCATCTACTCGGTCGAAGAGGCCGACGGCAAGCGCTTCTTCACCATGGAGCACGTCGAGGGCAAGACCCTCTCGCAGCTCATCCCGGCGGGAGGCCTGCCGCTCCAGGAGTTCCTCAAGATCGCCGTGCCGCTCGCCGACGCCCTCGCCGCGGCGCACGCCAAGGGAATCCAGCACCGCGATCTCAAACCCGGCAACGTCATGGTCAACGACGACGGCCGGGTGAAGGTGCTCGACTTCGGCCTCGCCAAGCTCCGCGAGCACGACGCCACCGAGGCGATGGGCTTCCATCCCCAGACCACCCTGACCCAGGAGGGTCTCGCCATCGGCACCCTCGCCTACATGGCCCCCGAGCAGCTGCGCATGCTGCCGACCGACCACCGCGCCGACCTCTTCTCGCTCGGCGTGGTGCTCTATGAGATGGCCACCGGGCACTGCCCGTTCCTCGGCCAGTCGACCGCCGAGGTGATCTCGGCGATCCTCCGCGACCAGCCAGCGCGCAGCTACGAGCAGAACGAGAAGATTCCGCCGCGAGATCGACGCCATCCTCCGCCGCTGTCTCGAGAAGGACCCGGCGAAGCGCATCGCCACCGCGGTCGAGGTCCGCGACGCCCTCGCTGAAGTCGCCCGGGCGATCGACCTCGGCCAGACCCAGAGCCGCGCGCGCATGCTCCGAAAGCGGCGCGGTGCAGCTCGTCAAGATCTCGCACCACCCGCTTCGGCGTCGCCGCCCTCGCCATCATCCTCCTGGGCGCCGGCGCCCTCGCCTGGCGCGCGCGCACGCTGCGCGTCCGCCGCCTCGGCTTCGACGCCGTCGACCCTCGCGGCTCCAGCCGCCGCCAAGGTCCCGTCGCTCGTCGTCCTGCCGCTCTCCAACTTCGCCAACGAGCCCGAGTACTTCGTCGACGGCATGACCGACGCCCTGATCTCGGCCCTCGCCCGCATCCAGGGCGTGCGCGTCATCTCGCGCCAGTCGGCGATGCACTACAAGGACTCGAAGAAGCTCCTGCCGGAGATCGCCAGAGAGCTCGGCGTCGACTTCGTCGTCGAGGGCTCGGTCGCCCGCCTCGCCGACCGCGTGCGGCTGAACGCCCAGGTCGTCCAGGCCGACCCCGAGACCACCCTCTGGTCCGAGAGCTTCGAGCGCGCCGCCACCGACGTCCTCGCCCTGCAGAACACCTTCGCCAGTGCGATCGCATCGGCGATCCACGTCCAGGTTTCGCCCGTGGAACAGACTCGGCTCGCAACGACAAAGCCGGTCGACCCGGACGTCTACGAGGCCTTCCTGCAGGGCAAGTACTACGGCGGACAGTTCGGAGAGGCGAGTGTGCGTAAGGCGAAGGGCTACTTCGAGCGCGCCATCGCCAAGGACCCGACTTTCGCCCCGGCCTGGTCAGGTCTTTCCGAGTCCCTGCAATGGCTCGCCGCCTTCCATGCCGACCCGGCACAGCTCATGCCCGAAGCCGAAGCCGCCGCCCGTCGGGCCATCGAGCTCGACGGCAGCCTCGCCGAAGCGCACGCTTCGCTCAGCGGGATCTTCCTCAACCGCTGGGACTTCCCGGCGGCAGAGACCTCGATCAACAAGGCCATCGAGCTCAACCCCGGCTCGGCCGCGGCGCGGCGTGGGCACTGGCTGCTGCTCGCCTACCAGCTGCGCCTGGCCGAGGCGAGCGCGGAGATCGAGCTCGCCAAGCAGCTCGATCCACTTTCGGCACAAGTCAGCGCCGACGTCGGTGTGCAGCACCTGTTCGAAGGGCGGCACGAAGCGGCGATCTCGGAGCTGAAGAATGCGCTGGAGCTCGATCCGGACTATGCCCTCAGCCACGTCTATCTCTTCCTCACCTACAGCGAGATGAAGCAAGACCCGGAGCGCGGGCTCGAGCTGCGCCACTACGTCTCGGAGCTGGGCCGGCCGGAGCTCATCCCGGAGTTCAGCCGGAGGCTCGCGGATGGGACTACGACAGCGCCCTCAACTGGATCGCCAACGAGCTCGATGCGCACCCGCCGGCGGGCGACGCGACCCGCTTCGGAGTCGTCGGCGGACTGCTGGCGCAGGCCGGCGAAAGCGAGAAGGCGCTCGCCTGGCTCGAACGCGGCGTCGAGCAGCGCGCCTGGGATATGGCGTCGCTCGCGGTCGCCCCGGACTACCGCAGCCTCCGGGCCGAGCCGCGCTTCCTTGCCTTGTTGAAGCGGGTCGGCCTGCCTACATCCGCGCCGGTGATCCCAGGAGCGCGGGATTGAGACGGCTCCTCAGGGCTTGACCTTGATCATCGAGGCGGCGGCGTACTTCTCTCCAAGGTAGTCGCGGATCTCGGCTTCCGACCCCGTGTTGAGGAGCTCGATCTCCTTCGGTGTCAAGTTGGCCTCCGAGCCGATCGTGTCCGCGTCATCCGCGAAGCTCTGCCGGAGCGACGGGTGTTTCGACAGTGCGACGAGAAAGTCGTGCAGATCCTTGAGCGCCATCGGTGCCCCCATTCGATTGATGAGGCTGTCAGATACTCCGCACGCTAACATGAGGGGAACTTCGATGAGAAAGGGGTCGCTGACGATCGTGGGCACCGGCCTGTCGCTCGCCGGGCAGGTCACCCAAGAGGCCCTTTCTGCCATCCAGCAAGCGGATCGTTTCCTCTACCTCGTCTCCGATATCGTCACCGCGACCTGGCTGGACAGCCTGAATCCGACCGCCGAGTCGCTCTACGGTGCCTACGCCGAAGGACGACCCCGCGAAGAGACCTACGCCGAGATCGTGGAACGCATTCTCGGCCGTCTCCGCGAAGGCGGGCATGTCGTCGCCGCCTTCTATGGCCATCCTGGCGTCTTCGTCGGGCCCTCGCACGAGGCCATCCGCCTCGCCCGCTGCGAAGGCTTCGCGGCGCAGATGCTTCCCGGCATCTCCGCTGAAGACTGTCTCTTCGCAGACCTGGGGGTCGATCCCGGCGAGCGCGGCTGTCAGAGCTTCGAAGCGACCGACTTCCTGCTCCGCCGACGCATCTTCGATCCCACCAGCACGCTCATTCTCTGGCAGATCGGCGGTATCGGCGTCTTCGATTTCTACAGCGAGCCGTTGTGGAGCCGGCACGGGCTCGAGGTGCTCGAGCGAGAACTGCTCCAGAGCTACCCTGCAGATCATCGAGATCGTGGTCTACGAAGCGGTCCCCTATCCGACGCTCCCGCCGGTGATTCTCCGCCTGCCGCTGTCGGACCTCGCGCGCGCCGACGTCAGCATCCGCTCCACGCTCTATGTTCCGCCGCTCCCCGATCGCGAGAGCGACCCGGAGGTGCGAGCGGCGCTGGGCCTCGCAGGCGAGACGCCCGTCTAACGCTTGCGGGCGGGGACGAAGTATTCGGTGCCGCGGATGGGGCGCAGGAGCTGCTGGACGAGCTCCTCGAAGTCGCTCTTGCTGCCGGGGAAGTCGAGGTTGCGGGTGTCGACCACCAGGAGCGGCGAGCGGTTGTAGTAGTGGAAGTAGTGGTTGTAGGCGTCGATCAGCTCGAGCATGTACTCGTCCGAGATCTCCTTCTCGAAGCTCCGCGCGCGCTTGCGGATGCGCGTCATGCAGGTGTCGACGTCGGCGGTGAGGTAGAGCACCAGGTCGGGCACCGGCACCTGCGGCTCGAGCGTCGTGTAGAGCCGGTCGTAGATCGCCAGCTCTTCGTCCGAGAGCGTGAGATAGGCGAAGATCCGGTCCTTCTGGAAGGTGTAGTCCGAGATCACCAGACGCTGGAAGAGCTCCTGCTGCACGACCTCGTGCTGTTGCTTGTAGCGCGACAGCAGGAAGTACATCTGGGTCTGGAAGGCCGCCCCCGGGCGGTCGCGGTAGAAATCGGGCAGGAACGGGTTCTCGACGTCCTCGAGGACCTTGACGGCCTCGAAGCGGCGGACCAGTTTGTCGACCAATACGGTCTTGCCGACCCCGATGGGGCCGTCGACCGCGAGGTAGCGGAACGGGAGGTTTTCAGCCGCCAATCGTCTCTTTTCCGGTGCAGTTTTCCGCCGCGAGGCTAACACACCGGTCGGACGATCCGGGCGGACGGGAGCCCTCCCGGGGAGCCGGAACGAGCCTCAATGCGCGTGCGGGTGAGCCGGGTGCCCGTGATGCCCCGGCGCGGCGGCAATCCGCTTCGGCATGGCGCCCCGCTGCTCCTCGAGCCAGGCGATCCACTCCGGCAGCCCCTCGCCGGTCACCGCCGAGACCCGAATGACCCGCAGGCGCGGCATCGTGCGGGCGAGAGCGTCCTCGAGCTCCGCCATGCGGAAGCCGGGCAGATGCGGCAGCAGATCGACCTTGGTCAGCAGCACCAGGTCGGCACGGTGGAACATCGTCGGGTACTTGAGCGGCTTGTCCTCGCCCTCGGTCACCGAGAGCGCCACCACCGCCGCCGCCTCGCCGAGGTCGTAGATCGCCGGACAGACGAGGTTGCCGACGTTCTCGATCACCAGCGTGTCGGCCGCTGCCGAGGTCGAGATGGTGCAGGGCGTGATGGACCAGCTTGGCGTCGAGGTGGCAGGCCGAGCCGGTGGTGATCGTGGCGGCGGGGATGCCGGCGGCGCGCAGCCGCGCGCCGTCGTGGTCGGTCGCGAGGTCGCCCGAGAGCGCCGCCAGGTGATGCGGCGAGCCGGCGGCGGAAGCCGCCGCCAGCGCCCGCGCCGTCGCCTCGAGGAGCGCCGTCTTGCCGGAGCCCGGCGAGCCCATCAGGTTGAGCGCCAGCATGCCGCGCGCCGCGAAGTGCTCCCGGTTGTGCGCCGCCTGCGCCGCGTTGCCGGCGAGCAGACTCTCGTGGATCTCGACCGAGACTTTGTCGGTGTCGCCACAGCCACAGTCGTCGCACATGATCAGGGAACCTCCATCTCGATCCGTTCGAGCACGATCTCGTCGCCGGCGGCGAGCCGCACCGGGTCGCCGCAGGCGGGACACCTGAGGACGCCGCCACGCGGCGCTTCGACTCTACAGCTGGTGCATTCCCAGCGCGCCGGCGCCGCAACCAACTCCAGGTCGGCGGTGGCGCAGGTGGAGCCCGCCCGCGCCAGCTCGAAGGCCGAGGCGAACAACTCCATCTCGACTCCCGCGACCTCGCCGATCCTCACTTTCAAGGCGGCGACCGAAATCGCGCCATGCTCCCTCACCGCAGCATCGACGCGGTCGAGCAGGGCGCGGACGAGGGAGTACTCGTGCATGGCGGCGTTCACGCTAAGCGACGGCGGCGCAGATGCGCCCACCCGGCTGGAGGGGGCCTCACCCCCCCAACGGCCGCCCATTCACCAAACTCCACCCACCCTCGCGGGGGTTCCCGGTCATACCCTCAACCGATAGAAAGCGGAACGATCCCCCGCTCCGGCTCCCAACCCGTCGGCGCGCACTTGCCAGGGAGGCGCACATGCTGTCCGAAACCCCCTCTTCTCGTGCTTCGTTGGGCCTGCTCGATCGCGAACTGCGCCGGCGGGACTTCCTCAAGTTCTGCACCCTCGCCGCGGCGGCGGTCGGTCTGCCGCTCAAGGTGGCGGAGCAGTTCGCCGAGGCCGCGGTTCTGGGCAAGAAGCCGTCGGTGATCTGGCTGCACTTCCAGGAGTGCACCGGCTGCACCGAGTCGCTCCTGCGCACGACGGCGCCGGCGCTCGACGAGCTCATCCTCGACCTGATCTCGCTCGACTACCACGAGACGCTGCTGGTTCCCTCGGGCAAGCTCGCCGAGGACGTGCCGCCACGCCGCCATGGAGGCCAACGCCGGCAAGTACGTGCTCATCGTCGAAGGGGCGATTCCGACCAAGGATGGCGGCATCTACTGCAAGATCGGCGGCCAGACGGCGATCGAGATGCTGAACGAGACCGCCGAGAAGGCCGGAGCGATCATCGCCATCGGCTCCTGCGCCTCCTGGGGCGGCATTCCCTCCGCCGACCCGAATCCGACCGGCGCGGTGGGCGCGCACGAGATCCTCAAGGGCAAGACCGTGGTCTCGATCCCCGGCTGCCCGGCCAACCCCTACAACCTGCTCGGCACCGTGCTGCAGTATGCGACTCTCGGCACTCTCCCCGAGCTCGACGAGCTCGCCCGGCCGAAGTTCGCCTATGGCCAGACGATCCACGAGCACTGCCCGCGCCGCGCCCACTTCGACGCCGGCCGCTTCGCCCTCGCCTACGGCGACGAGGGGCATCGCCAGGGCTGGTGCCTCTACCGGCTCGGCTGCAAGGGTCCGGCGACCCACGCCAACTGCTCGGTCAACCACTTCAACGAAGTGGTCGGCGCCTGGCCGATCGGGCTCGGCCACCCCTGCTTCGGCTGCACCGAGCAGCAGCTCGCCTTCCGCGTCCCGCTGCACGACACGGTGCCGATCGACCGGCCGACACCGCCCGACACCTATCCGCCGATCCACGCCGAGCAGGGCAAGGTGGGCCCGATCGCCACCGGCGTCGCCGGCCTGGTCGGCGGCGCGGTCGTCGGCGCGGCCTGGATGGCCGCCAAGAAGCTCGGCGACGACGAAACCAAGCCGAAGAACTGACGAGGCCGACCATGGCGACAACCACCGATCGACGCGAGTCTCCTGAAGGTCCTCGCGGCCGGCTCGGCCGCCGCCGCCACCGGTGCGGCGCCGGCCGCCGCCGCGCGAGAAGCTCGAAGCCGCCGCCCGAAGCGATGGGCATGCTCTACGACACCACCGTCTGCATCGGCTGCAAGGCCTGCGTCGTCGCCTGCCGCGAAGCCAACGACCTCGAGCCCGACACCGGCGCCGAGGGCCTCTGGCAGATGCCGCGAGGACCTGAACGGCCAGACCAAGAACATCATCAAGCTCTACAAGGAAGGCGACCGGCTCTCCTACATGAAGGCGCAGTGCATGCACTGCGTCGATCCGGCCTGCGCCGCCGCCTGCATGCTGCACGCCTTCCACAAGAACGAGGTCACCGGGGTCGTCGAGTGGGATCCGTTCTACTGCGTCGGCTGCCGCTACTGCCAGATGGCCTGCCCGTTCAACGTTCCCAAGTTCGAGTTCGACAAGGCGGTGCCGGACCTCGTCAAGTGCGAGCTCTGCCGCCATCGCGTCGAGGGCGCCGCGCTCACCGAGAAGGACGGCTTCAGCCGCTACCCGAAGGGCCACGGGCCGGCCTGCTGCGAGGTCTGCCCGCGCGAAGCGGTGATCTACGGCAAGCGCGACGGAGCTGCTGCTCGAGGCCAAGCGCCGCATCGCCGAAGAGCCCGGCAAGTACTTCGAAGACCGCGTCTACGGCGAGTTCGAGGGCGGCGGCACCCAGGTGCTCTACCTCTCGCACGTGCCGTTCGAGAAGCTCGGCCTGCCGACGCTGGGGAAGGAAGGCATCCCGCGGACCGCCTATACCGATCCAGGAAGGGCTCTACAAGGGCTTCATCGCGCCGGTTGCGGCCTACGCCGTGCTCGCCGGCGTGATGCTCCGCAACCGCCGCGCCAACCGGCGCGGCGAGGGCGAGCCCGGCGCAGACGTCCGGCAACAGGGAGGCCGCCCGTGAACGCGCACGCTTCGGTCCACGAGCCGATCCACAGCCCGGTCGACGCGCCCGCTCTTCACCCGTCCGTTCCGCTGGCTGCTCGTCGTCGCCGGCGTCGGCGTCGCGGTCGCCATCTGGCGCTTCCTCTTCGGCCTCGGCGCGGTGACCAATCTCTCCAACGGCTATCCCTGGGGGATCTGGATCGCCTTCGACGTCGTCGTCGGCACCGCTCTCGGTTGCGGCGGCTACGCCGTGGCGCTGCTGGTCTTCATCCTCAACAAGGGCGAGTACCACCCGCTGGTCCGGCCGGCGGTGCTTGACCAGCCTCCTGGGCTACGGCCTGGCGGTGCTCGCGGTCACCGTCGACCTCGGGCGCTACTGGGACCTGTGGAAGATCCCGATCTTCTTCTGGCAGTGGAGCCACTCGCCGCAGCTCGAAGTCGCCATCTGCGTGATGCTCTACAACTTCGTCCTGCTCGCCGAGCTCTCGCCGGCCCTGTGGGAGAAGCTCGAGAAGAGCCCCAAGCCGCGCGTCGCGGCGTTCGCGACCAAGGCCCATGCGCTTCATCCACAAGGGCGGCGTCTGGATCATCGCCCTCGGCATCCTGCTGCCGACCATGCACCAGTCGTCGCTCGGCACGATGATGCTGCTCGCCGGCCCGCGCCTGCATGCGCTCTGGTTCACCCCCTGGCTGCCGTTCCTCTTCATCGTCTCCTGCCTGATCATGGGCTACGGCATCGTGGTCTGCGAGGCCTCCTTCGCCGCCCAGGCGTTCGGCCGGCCGCGCGAGACGGAGATGCTCGGCCGGCTCGCCAACGTGGCGAAGTGGGTGGCGCTCTTCTTCGTCGCCTTCCGCATCGGCGATGTGGCGCTCTCCGGTGAGCTCGGCCTCCTCGCTTCGCCGCTCGGCGCGGTCTTCGTCGCCGAGCTCGCGATGCATCTGGCCGCCGCCGCCGTCCTGATGTCCGCCGCGCGGCGCGCCGATCCGGTCTGGCAGGTGCGGGCGGGGATCCTGCTCATCCTCGCGGGCACGGGCTTCCGGCTCAACACCTATCTCGTCGCCTTCAACCCGGGCGAGCACTATCGCTACTTCCCGGCGGTGCCCGAGCTGCTGATCACCCTCGGTTTCGTCGCCGCCGAGCTCGCCATCTACCTCTGGGCCGTCAAGACCTTCCCCATCCTCGGTGGCCGCACCGCCGCCGCGACCCGCCGATAGAAGGAGCCAGAGACCATGTCCAAGCGCATCGTTGTCGACCCGATCACGCGCATCGAAGGACACCTGCGCATCGACGTCGAGGTGGACGGCGGCAAGGTCACCAAGTCGTGGTCCTCCGGCCAGATGTTCCGCGGCATCGAGCTCATCCTCGAGGGGCGCGACCCGCGCGACGCCTGGCTCTTCGCCCAGCGCATCTGCGGCGTCTGCACCACCGTCCACGCCATCACCTCGGTGCGCGCGGTCGAGAACGCGATCGGGCTCGAGATCCCGATGAACGCGCAGTACATCCGCAATCTCATCCTCTGCGCCCACGCGCCTGCACGACCACATCGTCCACTTCTACCATCTCTCGGCGCTCGACTGGGTCGACGTGACCTCGGCGCTCAAGGCCGACCCGGCGAAGGCCTCGGCGCTCGCCGAGTCGCTCTCGCCCTGGCCGCACAACAGCACGCGCGAGCTCGCGGCGGTCAAGGCCAAGCTCGAGGGGCTCATCGCCTCCGGCCAGCTCGGCATCTTCACCAACGGCTACTGGGGCCACCCGGCGATGCACCTGCCGCCGGAGGTCAACCTCCTCGCGGTCTCGCACTACCTGCAGGCGCTCGACTACCAGCGCAAGGCGAACAAGGTCGTCGCCATCCTCGGCAGCAAGACGCCGAACATCCAGAACCTCGCCGTCGGCGGCGTCGCCAACGCGATCAACCTCGACAACGACGCGACGCTCAACATGGAGAAGCTCTACTTCATCAAGGACACGCTCGAAGAGGTCAAGACCTTCGTCGAGCAGGTCTATCTGCCGGACGTGATCGCCATCGGCTCGATGTATCCGGAGTGGCTCGGCTACGGCGCCGGGGTGACCAACTACATGGCCGTGCCCGACCTGCCGCTCGACGGCAAGGGCACCGAGTTCGACCTGCCCGGCGGCGTCATCATGGGCGGCGATCTCTCGTCCTTCCGGCCGATCACGCAGCTTCAACGATCCGCTCTTCCAGGCCAAGGTCGAGGAGTCGGTCGCCCACGCCTGGTACGAGGGCGACTGGCAGAAGCATCCCTGGGAAGAGGAGATGCCGAAGCCGCAGTACACCGACTTCCAGGACGACGGCAAGTACTCCTGGGTCAAGGCGCCGCGCTTCGAGGGCAAGGCGATGCAGGTCGGGCCGCTCGCCCAGATTCTCATGGGTTACGCCTCCGGCCACGAGCTGATCACCAAGCACGTCAACGAGTCGGTCGCGCTCGCCTCGTCGATCGCCAAGGTCAAGATCCCGCTCACCGCGCTGCATTCGACGCTCGGCCGCCATCTCGCCCGCGCCATCCGCTGCGCCGTGCTCGCCGAGCTCTCGCCTCAAGCACTGGGGCCTCCTGGTCGGCAACATCGCCAAGGGCGACCTCACGATCTGGAACAAGCCGGTTTTCCCCAAGGGCGAGGTCAAGGGGTTCGGCTTCCACGAGGCCCCGCGCGGCAGCGCTGTCGCACTGGGTGGTGATCCGCGACGGCCGGATCGCCAACTACCAGGCGGTCGTGCCTTCGACCTGGAACGCCGGCCCGCGCGACGCCCAGGGGCAGCTGGGACCCTACGAGGCCTCGCTGGTCGGCAATCCGGTCGCCGACAGCCGAGCGTCCGCTCGAGGTCGTGCGCACCATCCACTCCTTCGATCCCTGCCTGGCCTGCGCCATCCACGCCTTCGACCCCGAAGGCAACGAGACGGCGACGGTCAAGGTGCTCGGAGGTTGAGGTTGTCGGGGGCGGACGAGGAGGGGAGCGCCACGATGCGCACCCTGGTGCTGGGGATGGGCTGCATCCTGATGCGCGACGACGGCGTGGGTCCCTCGGCCCTCGCCACCTTCGCGTCGCTCTACGAGCTGCCCGACGAGGTCGAACTGCTCGACATCGGCACCCCCGGCCCTGAACTCGCCCACCAAATCGGCGGCTACGACGCGTTGATCGTCTTCGACGCGCTCCGTGTGCAGTCGCCGCCGGGCACCGTCCGGTGCTTGACGCGCAGCGAGATCCTCGCCGCCCCCCTTTTGAATCCCCGCCTCTCCCCGCACGATCCGGGCCTGCGGGAGGCGCTGCTCACGGCCGAGTTCTTCGGCGAAGCGCCGCGCGACGGTGCTGCTCATCGGCATCGTGCCGAAGGAGATCGAGCTCGGCACCGAGCTCTCTCCGGAGGTCGCCGCTGCCCTTCCCGCGCGCCGCGGAGGCCGCTGCGGCGGAGCTCCTCCGGCTCGGCGTCCTCCCGGTTCCGAAGCCACGAACCGGCGCTCGCCGAAGTCTGGTGGCGGCGGCCCTGCGCTCGCCGCTGGAGGAAGTCGGCCGAATCCGGTGCACGCTAGCCCTTCGGCTCGTCGACGACGACGATCTCCCCGCCTCGACGCGCACCTGGATCACGCCCGAGTGGCCGCACCGGCGGTCCCGAGAACGGCTGTCCGGCGGCGTCGAAGATCCCCTGGTGGCAGGGGCAGCGGTAGCGCTCGAGGTCGGCGCGCCAGCGAACCTCGCAGCCCTGGTGGGTGCACAGCAGCGAGCGCGCCAGCATCTTCTCGCCCTCCCGCCGCAGCTCGACCGGATCGCCGCGGTGCAGTACGCGCAGGCGCCCACCGGGGGCAGCGCCGAAAGCGGCAGTCGTGGCCGGTCCCGGCCCGGGCGGTTCGCTCTTGCAGCCGGTGGCCTGCGCTCCGATGCCGGAGGCGCCGGCGAGCCCGAAGAGACGCGCGAACGCCTCGCGTCGGGTAGCCAGAATCTTCCCTCCCGGCGCCGGTGGCTTGTTCTCGCCCACGGGCGGATTATCGCCCTCGCCCGGGGCGACGATCGCCGCCCTGCCGGGTGGGAGCGACCGCGAGGCCCGCATCGGGTGGGAGCGCCGCGCGCCGCCGGGAGTAAGCTCGCGCCGACGATGCCGATCGAGTCCTCCCGCGCCGGCGGCCGACACTGTCGCCGCGCCGCGTCGGCCCCCGCGAGAGCCGGGTTCGCCTGCGCCTGCAGATCCGCGGCGCCGTGCAGGGGGTCGGCTTCCGCCCCTTCGTCTACCGCCTGGCGCGCGAGCTCGAGCTCGCCGGCTGGGTGCGCAACGACTCGCACGGCGTCGAGGTCGAGGTCGAGGGTCCGCGCGCCGTCGCTCGAGTCGTTCGTCGCCCGGCTCGCGGCGGAGAAGCCGGCGCCGGCGCATCCTGCAGTCGGTCGCCGCCGAGTGGCTGGCGCCCGCGGCGCCGCGGCAACCGGAGAAGGCTCCGGCTTCGCGATTCGGCCGAGCGCGACGGGCGCCGGCAAGAGCGCGGTCGTCCTGCCCGACCTCGCGACCTGCGCCGAGTGCCGCACGCGAGCTCTTCGCGCCAGGCGACCGCCGGTTCCACTATCCGTTCACCAACTGCACCCACTGCGGGCCGCGCTTCTCGATCGTGCTCGGCCTGCCGTACGACCGGCCGGCGACGACGATGCGCGGCTTCGCGCTCTGCCCGGCCTGCCGCGCGCGAGTACGAAGACCCGGCCAGCCGCCGCTTCCACGCCCAGCCGAACGCCTGTCCCGAGTGCGGGCCGCAGCTGCGCTCGACGACTCCCGCGGGTGAACTGCGCGCCGAACGCGCGGCGGCGCTCGCGGATGTCGCGGCGGCGCTCGCCCGCGGCGCGATCGTCGCGATCAAGGGGATCGGCGGCTTCCAGCTGCTCTGCGACGCGCGCTCCGCCTGCCGCCGTCGCCGCGCTGCGCGCGCGCAAGCGACGGCCGGCGAAACCGCTGGCGCTGATGGTGCGCGATGTCGGCGCGGCCCGCGACTTCTGCGCGGATCACGGCGGAGGAGGCCGCTCTGCTCACCTCGCCGCAGGCGCCGATCGTCCTCCTGCAGCGCCGCACCGACCCGACGCCGCCCGCGCTCGCCCTGGCGCCGGAGCTCGCGCCGGGAAACCCCGCCTCGGAGTGATGCTGCCGACCAGCCCGCTGCACCACTTGTTGCTCGCCGAGGCCGACTTCCCGCTGGTCGCGACGAGCGGCAACCTCGCCGACGAGCCGATCGCCATCGACGACCGCGAGGCGCTCGTGCGCCTGGGCGCGGCATCGCCGACCTCTTTCTCCTCCACGACCGGCCGATCGCCCGCCATGTCGACGACAGCGTCGCCTGGCTCGCTCGACGGCGCGCCGCAGCTGCTGCGCCGGGCCCGCGGCTACGCGCCGCTGCCGCTGCTCGCCGGGCGCGAGCTGCCTTGCCTGGTCGCCACCGGCGCGCATCAGAAGGCGACCGCCGCGTTGAGCGTCGGTGACCAGATCTTCCTCTCGCAGCACCTGGGCGACATGGAGACTCCGGAGGCGCACGCCGCTTTCGAGCGCGTGATCCTCGACTTTCTCGACCTCTACGGAGCGTCGCCGGTAGCGATCGTGCACGACCTCCATCCCGACTATCCGACGACGCACTGGGCAGCGCGCGCGGCGCGCGCCGCGGGCGGCCTGCTCGAGCGCGCCGGACGGCCGCCGAGGGCGCTGCCGCTCATCGCGGTGCAGCATCACCACGCCCATCTCGCCAGCCTGTCTCGCCGAGCACGGCGCGGGCGATCGAATGCCCGGTCCGGCGCTCGGACTCTGCTTCGACGGCACCGGCTACGGCCCGGACGGCACCGTCTGGGGAGGCGAGGCGCTGGTGACGCAGCTGGCTCCGACGGCGCCGGCGGTTTCCGGTGCAGCGGCCGGGAGCTTCTGGCGCTTCGCCCGGCTGCGTCCGTTCCGCCTGCCGGGAGGCGAGGCTGCGGTGCGCGAGCCGCGGCGCATCGCTCTGGCGCTCCTGCACCAGCTCGAGGGCGCGGCGAGCGCTCGCGCGGCGGGACATTCCGGCCATCGCCACCTTTCAGCCGGCGGAGAGCGCCGCGCTGGGCAGCATGCTCGAGGGCGGGCTGGAACGCTCCCTGGACCTCCTCCATGGGCCGGCTCTTCGACGGCGTCGCGGCACTGGTCGGAGTCGGCGGGAGCGACGGGCTGGGCGCCCGGGTTTCGTTCGAGGCCGAGGCCGCGATGGCGCTCGAGTTCGCCGCCGACCCTGGAAGGGTGTGGCAGCTATCCTCTGCCGCTGGTCGAGAGTCTGGCGCCCGCGGGCCTCGCTCCCGGACAGATCGCCCACGACCCGCTCTACGAGCTCGACTGGCGGCCGATGATCGCCGCGCTGCTTTCCGACCGTGCCCGCGGCGAGTCGGTGGCGCGGATCGCCGCGCGTTTCCACCAGGCGCTCGTCGATGGCGCGCTCGCCATCGCGCGGCTCGCTGCCGGCGCCTGCGCAGGCCACGGGGAGCGCGTCGAGCGTGTCGCGCTCTCCGGCGGCTGCTTCCAGAACCGGCTGCTCAGCGAGCGCCTGGCCGACGAGCCTGCGGGCCGCCGGTTTCACCGTCCTGCTGCAACGCGCCGTGCCACCCAACGATGGCGGTATCGCGCTCGGACAGATCGCGGTCGCCGCCGCGCGGCTCGCGGCGAACTGACGCACGAGAGCCCAGAGGAGCGCACACCATGTGTCTCGGAGTCCCAGGACAGGTCGTCGAGGTGCATTCACAACGAGATCGGCATCCCGATGGGCAAGGTCGACTTCTCCGGCGTGGTGAAGGAGGTCTGCCTCGCCTACACGCCGGAGGTCGAGGCCGGACAGTGGGTGGTCGTCCACGTCGGTTTCGCGATCAGCCTGATCGACGAGGCGGAGGCCCGCAAGGTCTTCCAGTATCTGGACGAGATCGGCGAGCTGCTCGAGCTGCAGGACGAGGCCGGCGCTCAGAGGATGCAGAACACGCAGAAGATGCAGAAAACCCCGAAGAGGGAGAACTGAGACCGATGCGCTTCGTCGACGAGTATCGCGGCGAGCCGGAGGCCCAGGCGCTCTTCTCTGCCCTGCGCCGCGACACCCACCACGAGTGGAACCTGATGGAGGTCTGCGGCGGGCAGACCCACACCCTGATGCGGTCGGGCATCGACCGCATGCTCCCCGAGTCGATCGGTCTCATCCACGGCCCGGGCTGCCCGGTCTGCGTGACGCCGCTCGAGCTCATCGACCAGGCGCTCGCCATCGCGCGCCGGCCGGAGGTGATCTTCACCTCTTTCGGCGACATGCTGCGCGTGCCCGGGTCGACCACCGACCTGCTGGCCGTCAAGTCCGCCGGCGGCGACGTGCGCATGGTCTATTCGCCGCTCGATGCGGTGAAACTGGCGCGTGAGAACCCCGACCGCGAGGTGGTCTTCTTCGCCGTTGGGTTCGAGACCACGGCGCCGCCGAATGCCATGGCGGTCTGGCAGGCGAAGCGGCTCGGGTTGCCCAACTTCTCCATCTTGACCTCGCATGTCCTCGTCCCGCCGGCGATGGAGGCGATCCTCGCGTCGCCCGACTGCCGGGTGAAGGCCTTCCTTGCCGCCGGCCACGTCTGCGCGGTGATGGGCTACTGGGAGTACGAACCGATCGCCGAGAAGTACCGTGTGCCGATCGTCGTCACCGGTTTCGAGCCGCTCGACCTGCTGCAGGGGATCCACATGGCGGTCAAAGCCCTCGAAGCCGGACGCTGGGGGGTGGAGAACCAGTACGTGCGCGCCGTCACCCGCGACGGCAACCGCGCCGGCGCAGAAGCTCGTGGCAGAGGTCTTCGAGGTCTGCGACCGCAAATGGCGCGGTATCGGGACGATCCCGCAGAGCGGGCTCCGGCTGCGGGAAGCGTTCCTGGCTCACGACGCCGAACGCAAGTTCGAGCGTCTCCGGCATCGTCGCCGAAGAGTCGCCGCTGTGCATCGCCGGCGAGGTGCTGCAGGGGATCCGCAAACCGCACGAGTGTCCGGCGTTCGGCAAGCAGTGCAACCCGGAGCGGCCGCTCGGCGCGCCGATGGTCTCCTCCGAGGGCGCCTGCTCGGCCTACTACCGCTACGCGAGGCTGGCGTGAGCGCCCCGCCGCGGGATCCCCGCCTGGCGGACGAGGGCGATCTCGCCCAGGGTCCGGTCTGCCCGGTGCCGATCTCGGAGTACCCGACGATTCAGATGGCGCACGGCGGCGGCGGCCGCCTGACCCAGCAGCTCATCGAGCGCATGTTCGTCCCCAGCTTCTCCAACCCGGAGCTCGAACGGCTGCATGACGGAGCGGTGATCCCCTGCGGCACCGAGCGGCTGGCCTTCTCGACCGATTCCTACGTCGTGCGTCCGCTCTTCTTCCCCGGCGGCGACATCGGCTCGATGGCCGTCCACGGGACTGTCAACGATCTCGCCATGTGCGGGGCGCGGCCGGTGGCGCTCACCTGCGCCCTGATCCTCGAAGAGGGACTGGAGATGGAGACCCTGTGGCGGATCGTCTCGTCGATGAAGGCCGCCGCCGCCGCGGTCGGCGTTCCGATCGTCACCGGCGACACCAAGGTCGTCGATCGCGGCAAGGGGGATGGGGTCTACATCAACACCGCCGGCATCGGCCGCATCGCCGACGGCATCGAGATCTCGCCCCGGCTCGCCCGTCCCGGCGACAAGGTGCTGCTCTCTGGCGCGATCGCCGAGCACGGCATCGCGATCCTCTCGGTGCGTGAAGGACTCGCCTTCGAGGCACCGATCGTCAGCGACTCGGCTCCCCTCCACGAGCTCGTCGGAGAGTTGCTCGCGGTATTGGGCGAGAGGGTCCATGTCCTGCGCGACCCGACCCGGGGCGGCGTCGCCTCGGCGCTCAACGAGATCGCCAGCGCCGCCCAGGTCGCCATCCGGCTCGACGAGGCAGCGTTGCCGGTTGCCCCGGCGGTGCGCGGCGCCTGCGAGATTCTCGGTCTGGATCCGCTCTACGTCGCCAACGAGGGCAAGGCGATCGCCTTCATCGCTCCGGAGGCGGCGGACGAGGCGCTGGCGATCTGGCGCCGGCATCCGCTCGGCCGGCAGGCGGTCGTGATCGGCGAGGTCGTCGCGGCGCCGGCAGGTCTCGTCACGCTGCGCAGCTCGATCGGCGGCACCCGCATCGTCGACCTGCTCTCCGGCGAACAGCTGCCGCGAATCTGTTGAAACTCAGTCTGCGGAGCTATTCGGAACCGGCGACGGAGCCGCTGCGGACGCCGCCACCAGGCGTTCCTTGGCTTGGCGGGGCAGGGACTTGATGCGCGCCTCCTCGACGAGAGCGGCACTCCACGACGGCATCTCGCGCGACCAGGCGAGCGCAACCGGCAGCCGCGAGCGCGTATAGCGCGACGCCTTGCCGGCGGAATGCTCGCGCAGGCGCTTGTCGAGATCGATCGCGGCGCCCGCGTAGAGCGAGCCGTCGCGACAGCGGAGGAGATAGACGTAGGGCAGGCGGTCGAGGAACCGTCACCAGGTCCGATCGGTGCGGTTACCGCCTCGTCGCTGCGGGTGGCGCCGACCTTCTGGAGACCGCCGGCAAGAAGGTGATCGTCACCGTGTCGATCGGTGACGTCACCGTCTCGTCGCCGTTGGTCGCCGCGGCGATGTTGGTCACCGAGCCGGCAGTGATGTCGCCGGCGGTGATGGTGTAGGTCGCCGTACAGGTGATCGCCGCGCCGGGCGCGAGGGTCGCCGTCGGCGGACAGGACTCGTCCGTGGACTTGTCGTCGGCGACGCTGAACGGTCCGTCCAGCGTGACGTTGCCCGAGTTCGTGACCTCGTAGCTGTAGTCGATGATCTGGCCCGCCACCGAGTAGGTGGTCTGCAACGCCGTCTTGTCGATCGCGAGCGCCGGAGTCTGGGTGAAGGTGACGGTCGCGTCATCGCTGTCCGGACCGGTCTGGTCGCTGTCGGCGGTGACGGTGTTGAGGAAACTGCCGGCGTCCAGGTCGGCCTGGGTGACGACATGCGTCGCCGGGCAGGTCAAGGTCGCGGAGGAGTCGACGCTGGCCGGCTGGGCGGGGGTACAGGCGCCGACAACGGCTCCGGGGTCGTTGACGGTCACGCCGGTCAAGGTGAGGAAGCCGGTGTTGGTCACGACAAGGCTGTAGTCGATCGAGCTGCCGAGCGTGTAAGGTCCGCTCGAGGTCACCGTCTTGACGACGTCGAGCGCCGGCGGCGGGGTCCATGCCGAGGTGTCGCCCAACTCGAAGCCGTTGCAGAGAAGGGCGGGATCACAGCCCGGGATGACGGCGTTGGACGCCGCAGAGGCGGGCCCCGTGCCGACCGCATTCGTCGCCCGCACCGTGAAGGTGTAGGAAACGCCGTTGGTCAACAGCCTGACGTAGTGATCCAGCAGAGTGCTGCCAGCGTGGATGTCGACGCCGCCCGGCGTGACCGGCAGCGAGGTCCAGGTCAACGTGTAGCCCGTGATGGCGCTGCCACCGTCGCTCGCCGGAGGATCGAAGGCGACGGTCGCCGCGTTGTTCCACCCGGTTGCACCGAGGCCCGGCCCGGAAAGGACCGGCGCGCCCGGCAAAGTCGCCGGAGTGACCGGGTCGGAGGGCGCCGACGCATTGCCCACTCCGTAGGCATTCGTCGCCCTCGCGGTGAAGGTGTACTCGGTCCCGTTGGCGAGACCCGTGATGAGATGGGTCGTGGCGGCCGAGCCGGCATCGTTGTCGATCCAACCAAACGTGGCCGGATCGGGCGTCACCGTGTAGGCGGTGATCGGGCTGCCGCCGTCGCTCGTGGGGGCGGTGAAGGTCACCGTCACCTGGGTGTCGCCAGGCACCGCGACGACGTCGAGCGGGGCACCGGGCGGCCCTCCCACGACGGACTTGAAGAGCTCGATCTCGCCGTCGACGGTTTCGTCGGCGGCGTAGACAATGTTGAGGCTGTCGGGGGAGATGGTGAAAACCGGGGCCGAAAGGAAGCTCAGCGAGACGTCGCCGCCGAAGACCAGCGGGCCGTTGACGTCCTCGACGGTGCCACCGGCGAGCGGCACGCGCAGGAGCTCATCTTTGGTGTCCTGGTCCTGGTCGGCGCCATAGACGACCCAGCTGCTGTCGGGGCTGATGAGATACGCCTGGACGTCGCCGCCGGCGGCCAGCGTCCGGTTGAGCCGGGTCACTGTGCCGCCGCCGGTCGGCACGCTCCAGAGCTCGTTGAGCGTGTCGGTAGGGTCGGCGAGATAGACCACCCGCGTACTGTCCGGACTGAAGGTGAAGTCGAGCACGTCGCTCAGGCCGCCGATCGGGTCGTTGAGCCGGGTCGCCGCGCCGCCGCCGATCGGCACGCTCCAGAGCTCGGTCAGGCCGTCGAGAAACTGATCGGCACGATAGACGACGCGCGCGCCGGCCGGGCTGATCGCCAGCTCGACCACGTCGCCGCCGCCGATCATCGCCCCGTTGAGCTTGGTCGGCCCGCCGCCGGTCATCGGCACGCTGTAGAGCTCGAGGACACCATCGGTCCCCTCGTCGGAGCGATAGACCGCCGTGTTGCTGTCCGGGCTGATCCGGAAGTCCGGCTCGACGCCGTTGGCGCCGCCCAGCGCGCCGTTGAGCTGGATCGAGGTGCCGCCGGTGATCGCCACGCTGTACAGATTGAACGACGCGTTGGGGGAGTCGCCCGAGTAGAGGACCCGGGTACCGTTCGGGCTGATCTGGAAGTACGGTTCGACGGCACCATCGGTCAGCGTGCGGCTGATCCGTCCCGCCGACGACGACGAGCCGGTCCCCGGCACGCTCCACAGCTCGTACTCGCTCGTCGTCGATTTGCCGACGCGATAGACCACCCGCTCCGAGCCCCCCGTGGTCAGCCCGACGGCATATTCATAGACGTCGTAGGAGCTGGTGATCTCGGCGTTCAGGCGCGTCGAAGTCCCGCCGTCGATGTCGACCCGCCAGAGCTCGATGACGTTGTTGACCTCTCCATCCGCGGTGTAATAGACGCGTTGGCTCGTCGGCGAGATGAGAAAGTCGACGACCTGGCCTGGCAGCGCATAGAAGTTCATGTTGAGCTTGGTGCGGGATCCACCCGTGATCGAAACGCTGTAGAGCTCTGGCACTCCCACCACGTCCTGATCGGTCACGTAGACGACATAGTTGCTGTCCGGGCTGATGGCGAATCTCACCGACTGGCCGGCGAGCAGGACGTCCGAGAGGCGCACCGGATTGCCGCCGGCGAGCGGCACGCTCCAGAGCTCATGCGCGCCGTTGGTGATCGCATCCTGAACGTAGACGGCATACTGGCCGTCCGGACTGACCTGCGGCGGCGTCGAGGCGAACCAGATCTCGCTGAACGCGTGCCCGTCGCTCAACTGCGTCGAGGAGACCTCGGAAGCCGTGCCGGGCGCGGCGACCGTGCCGAGGGCCAGCGCCGCCAGCGCCGCCAGAGCCAACGGCGCGACGGTCCCCGACGCGAAGGCGCTCCTGCGCCGCCTCGCGGTCGCGGTGCCGGCCGGGACGGCCGGCAGCGGACGCGCGGCAGAGCCAGGGAAGCGTTCGGACATGGCAAGTTCCTTTCTTCGCCGGGCGGCAAGCCCGGCTTTGTCGGCCTTCCCCATCTCGCTTCGCGAACCTCGATCTCCAGGTAGAAGCGCGAAACGGGAAAAACCGGTAAAAACGGGTCAGTTAGCCCGTATTAGCTCATTATAGAGCGTGTCGCGCTCGACCGGTGTGAAACCGGCCGCTCGGACGACCCGCTCGAGCTCGCTCGTCGGCATCATCTGTGCCGTTTCGGCGCCCGCCATATGATAGATGGTCTCCCTCACCACCGTGCCGTCGAGGTCGTCCGCACCAAAGGAGAGAGCCACTTGCGCCAGCTTGGGCGTCACCATCACCCAATAGGCCTTGACGTGCGGGATGTTGTCTAGCACGAGCCGTGCCGTGGCGATGTGGCGCAGGTCGTCGAGCCCGGTCGTGTGGTACTTCAGGCCCAGATAGTTGTTCTCCGGGTGGTAGGCAAGCGGAATGAAAGCGTTGAATCCGCCGTACTCGTCCTGCAGGCTCCGCAGCCGCAGCAGGTGGTCGACCTTGTGGCGATTCTCTTCGACGTGGCCGTAGAGCATGGTGCAGTTGCTCTTGATCCCCAGGCGGTGGGCGACCCGATGCACCTCGATCCACTCGTCGGCGTCGAGCTTGCCGTCGCAGATGATCTCGCGCACCTCGGGGTGGAAGATCTCCGCGCCGCCGCCAGGGAGAGACCCCAGTCCGGCCACGGTCAGCCGCCGCAGCACCTCCTCGATCGAGAGCTTCTCCCGCTTGGCGAACCAGCCGATCTCGATCGCGGTGAAGGCCTTGAGATGCGCCTTCGGGAAGCGCGCCTTCAGGCCGGCGAGCATCTCTTCGTACCAGGCCATGTCGAGATCGGGATGGAGCCCGCCGACGATGTGGAATTCAGTGACGTCGTTGCCCCCCTGTTCGGCGGCCTGGCGATAGATCTCCTCGTGCGACATCTGCCAGGCGTGCGGCTCGTCCTTCATCGCCGCGAAGCTGCAGAACTTGCAGTTGTACGTATAGACGCAGACGTTCGTCGGGTTGATGTGCCGGTTGAGGTTGTAGAACACCGCGTCGCCGTGCATCCGGCGGCGCACGCTGTTCGCCAGGCGGCCGAGCGCCAGCACGTGGGGGGTCTCGAAGCAGAGCAGGGCGTCCTCCGGGCTCAGCCGGGCGCCGTCGCGGACTTTGGCCGCCAGCGCCTGGAGGGCCGGCGGGTAGGTGGAGGGGTCGACGGGAGTCATGAAGCGCGAAATTCTAACATTGAGCCCCTTTCCAGGCGGTTTCCACGTAAGGTAGGAGGGAGATCCCCATGCGCAGAACCGTGGCTCTGCTGCTCGTCCTGTCGACTCTCCGGGCCTCGATTCCGGCGACGCCGGCGTCGGCCCAGGCCGACGCCTCGCCTGCGACAGCGGCCCCGCCTGGAGCTGCAGGCGCCCTGGAGGCCCTCACCCAACTGCTCGACGAGCGCCACCTCAAGCAGACCCGCAACCCGGTCGTGGCGAGCTTCCTGGCCGGAGAAGGCGCCGCGCTGGTGCCGGAGGAGCTCCGCGAGCGGGCGCTGGTGCAGCTGCGCGGCGCGCTCAAGGGACAGACGAACTTCATGGGGCTGATGCTGGCTGGCGTCGGCGGCATCATGGGCAGCGACGCGATGAAGAAGCAGCAGGAGTGGGCCAGCAAGCAGTCGGCCGGCAAGATGATGGCCGGGGCCTATCTCGGCATCTCGCCCGCCGCTCCTCCCACCCCCTCGGGGGCACAGATGCAGCAGGAGGTGCAGGAGGCGCTGACCGACCCTTGGGTGCGCGGGATCGAAGCCGCCGCGGCGCTCGAACAGCTCGGCGACGCCAATGCCGCGGCGCGCTTCTATGTCCAGTGCCTCGCCTTTTTGCCCCAGGATTGGGTCCCCGAGGCCTGCCTGCAGGGGATCCTCGGCCTCGGGCCGCAACGGGCCGAGACCCTGCTCGTCTGGATGCTCGAGGACGCCGAGTCGATCACCGAGGCGGCACCGGGAGCCGCCGGCGGGCTAGGAGGCGGCATTCCGAGTCTCGATCCGGATCAGGCCGGAAAGAAAGTCAAGAAAGGCGATCCGCAGCCGGGCACGATCCAGGTGAGAAACGCCGCGCTCGCCGGTCTCGGCTTCCTGATCGGTGGCGGAATCCTGCCGGCAGAGCGGTCCGCCGCCGCGCTGCAGCGGTTGGTCGCCTACAGCGAGGGGAAGTCGCACGAGTTCTACTACCGGGGCGCGGCGGCCGGTCTCGGGCGCTCCCGGGATGCGCGCGCCGTCGAGCCGCTCAGACGGCTCGCCAAGTGGAGGAAGGACCCGGACACCAAGCAGACCGCCCTGCGGGCGCTCGCCGTCGGCTTCGCCGACGACGCCGCGAAAAAGCAGCTGCGCCAGGAGCTGGGCGACGCCGATCCGGAGGAGCAGCTGCGCGCCGCGCAGGCGCTCTACGAGACCGGCGACGCCGCGGCGTTCGACTGGGCGGTCGACGTCATCACCCGGCGCCGCTCGACCGACACCAAGAAGCAGGACATTCGCGCCCTCGTGGTGCGCGATCTGGTCGAGCTCGGGGGCGACAAGTCACGCGCTGCGCTCACCCGCGCCCTCGCCGAGGGCCCCGGCAACGATTGGCTCATCGCCTGGACCGAGGTGGCGCTCCTCGAGCTCGGCGAGCTCTCCCATCTCCCGAGAGTGGAGGCTGCGCTCGCCAAAGAGGATTGGCAGCTCGACCCGCGCGGTTTTCGCTCGATCTGGCGGGCAATTTCGCCGTTTCTTCAGGCGGCAGCCGGCATCCTGCTGACCGGCGGTATCGGCGCGATGACCGCCATCCAGCAGATCAAGAAGGCGGTGCAGCTGGTCGGCAACTTCGCCGCCGGCGAGCGCAGCCGCTATCTCGCCAAGGTCGACGCGCGGCAGGGCGCGACCGCCCAGCTGCGCTGGCAGGCAGCGGAGGCGATCGCCGCGGCGCGACCGAAGAACGCGGTGGACCTCCTCGAGAGGCTTCTCGCCGACGAGGCGCCGCCGGTGCGGATGAGCGCCGCTCTGGCCCTGGCAGAGCTCGAGGACCCGCGGGCGCTCGACGGCCTCGCGCGCGCTTTCGCCCTCGACTACGGCGCCGAGAACGGCGTGCCGCGGAACCCGGAGGTTCGCGCAGCGCTCCTGCGCGCCGCTTGGCTGCGTGACACCGACGCGCCCCAGACCCGGGAGATGGCCCGCCTCGCGACCGCCGACCCCGACGGCGCCGTGCGCTTCATCGGCTTCGCCATGCTCCGCCCGGCGGAGTGATTCTCTAGAGGTAGGCGATCTCCTTCGTCGCCGCGGCGATGACGAAGCAGCGCTCGGTATTGGCGGTCGGGTCGGCGGGGACGATGAAGAAGCCGGGGCGACCGGGCTGGTAGCCCTGGGTCGTGCCGACGAGAACTTCGCCATCTTCGAAAACGACGCGTAGCTTCTTGCCGATCGCGAGCGCCGCGCCGCGAACTCGTTCTTCGGCTGATGATCGGGGTTGCCGGCGAAGTTGCGCACGAAGAAGATCGCCTTGAGATCGCCGATGGCGGCACCGTCACCGGCGCCCCGCCGCCTTCGGGCGCGACATGGAAGACGTCGCGCGCCGGGGCGAAGTCGCCGGTCGACGCCCTTGACCATCCGTCCATCGCGATAGCGCGCCACGACGCGATTGCCGATCATTCCCGCTCTCCTCGAGCTGCCTGGTCCGGTTACCATCGAGAATCGATGGCACAGATGGTAGCCCGATTCTCGCCCGCCGGCCCGCAGCGGGCTAGGATCGCCTCGCAGCCTGCAGCGGGCTTCGAGCAGAAGGAACTGCCGATGCGACCGAAAATGGCTGCCGCTCTCCGCGCTCGTGCTCGCGCTGCCCTGCGGCGTCGCGGCCGACGCCATCGACGACTATCTGGCGCGCGAGATGGCGCGGCGCAAGATTCCCGGGCTGGCGCTCGCGGTGGCGCGCGACGGCGCGGTCGTCGCGGGTGTCGAGCTACGGGCTGGCCAACGTCGAGACCGCGACGCCGGTCACCGCCGAATCGATCTTCGCCATCGCCTCGCTCGACAAGCAGGTGACCGCTGCGGCGCTGGTCAAGGCGGCCGAGCTCGGCAAGCTCGGGCTCGACGACCCGGTCGCGAAGTGGGTCGACATCGCCCTTCCCGGCGCGACGCTGCGCCAGCTGGTGTCCCACCTCTCGGGACTGCCCGACGACACGGTGCCGACGTTCGAGGGGCGCTTCCTCACCGACTACACGCACCGAGCAGCTGCTCGCGACAGGCGCAGGGCCTGGTGCCGATCGCGCCGCCCGGGACGGCGGTTCCTCTACTCCGACACCGGGCTCCTCCTCGCCCAGCTCGCCACCGAGAAGGCGGTCGGCGAGCCCTGGTGGGACGTTCATGCGCCGGACGCTGTTCGTTCCGGCGGGCATGACGACGCCGCTCTCGATGGCGCCGGCGCCCTGATCCTGCCGCACCGCGTCTCCGCTTACACGCTGGACGCGGGCGGGGCGCTGCGTGCGCGACCGCCGGCTCGACACCGACTTCGGCCCGCTCTACTCCGACCTCGGCATGACGGCCGCCGACTTCGCGCGCTTCGCTCGCGGCGCAGGACGGCGAGCGCGTGCTCTCGCGGCGCGGGCGTCGCGGCGCTCACCACGCCGTCGCGGCTCGCCGACGGCTCGGCGGCGGGAGAGGTCTTCCAGTGGAGCCGTTACGGCCTGGGCGTCGGTCTCGACGATCTTCTCGGCGAGCCGGTCGACACTGCACTCCGGGCACAGCGGCGTCGGCTTCGTGCGCTTTCCGCCGCGCCGGCTCTCGGTCGTGGTCTTCACCAACCTCGAGCATCCCGCCGGGAGCGACCCCGTGGGCCTCGCGCATCGGCGTCGCGGGTCTCCTCGAGCCGGCGCTCGCTCTCGCGGCGCTCGCGCCGCTCGCGCCGCCGCCCGACGCGGCCCTAGACCGCCGCCTGCGCTCCGACTACGAAGACTTCCTGACCGGCCAGGCCGATCTCGAGCGCTATGCGCCGGCGCTCGCGCTGCCCGCCTGGGAGGGCTCTCCCGGCCTCGCCGGGCGCCTGTCCCGGCTGGGGGCGCTCGCGGCATTCGAGGTTCTACGCGACGCCCCGCTCGACGGCGAGCGCGACGCTGCTCTGCCGCGCCCGACATGCAAGCGGCACGATCTTCTGGCGAGTGAGTCTCGACCCGCGCGGCGAGCGGATCACCCGCGCCGTCTGGTGGCACGTCTAGCCGCGCGGCCGATCAGGACGCGGCGAGCTGCTCGAGCAGGCGGCGGGCGAAGCGAGACCGCTTCGGGGTGCACCGAGTGCGGGAAGCCCGGATAGCGGCGCAGGGTGACTGCGCGCGTTCTGGCGCGTGAAGGCCGCGGCGGTCTCCTCGACGCGCGGCCAAGGAATGTGCGGATCGGGGTCGCCGCAGCCCAGGTAGACCGGCGTGCCGCGCGAGATCGCCGGCGTCTTCGAACGCCGTTCCCTGCGGTCCGATGCGGCCGCCGACCGCGGCGACGAGTCCGCCCCAGCGCCGCGGGCTGTCGCGCCACGTACTCGCTCGCCAGGCAGGCGCCCTGCGAGAAGCCGAGCCAGACGATCCGCTCGGTCGGCGAATCCCGGCGGCCGCGATGCGTCGCGCGCAGGTCGCCGAGCTTGCGCGAGCGCCGAAGTGAGCCATGGCTCGTTGACCGCGAGCGGCGCGAGGAAGCGCTGCGGATACCAGGTGTGGTCGGCCGCCTGCGGCGCGAGGAAGGCGACGCCCGGTCGCCGCGAGCGGGCCGGCGAAGCCGAGGATGTCCTCTGCCGAAGCGCCGCGCCCGTGCACCAGGACCACCGCGGCGTGCGCTGCTCGCGAGCGGCGCGCCGGCGGCGAGCACCGGCGAGTGTCGCGCATGCGGATCGGCGAGACTCATCGACCGGCTCCGGCGGCCTGCGGCGGCGGCGAGCACCGGCAGCGCCGCCGCGATCGCGGCGCGCTGCGGCTCGAGCCAGGGCGGCAGCACGAGGCTCTCGCCGAGCTGCCTCGGGCGCTTCGTCGACGGCGAAGCCCGGGCCGTCGGTCGCCAGCTCGAAGAGCACGCCGCCGGGCTCCTTGAAGTAGACCGACTTGAACCAGAAGCGGTCGATGACCGGCGTCGGGTGCGGCCCGGCCTCGGCGATCGCGGCGCGCAGCGCGAGCTCGTGCGCGTCGTCGTCGACCCGGAAGGCGAGGTGGTGGATGGCGCCCGTGCCCCACATCGCCGCGCGGCGCTTCGGGGCGCTGCGCGAGGTCGAGGCGGGTGCCGGAGGGGGCTGGCTCGCCGCCGGCGTCCGGCGACGCCCCAGCGCACCCAGCCGCCCTCCTCGCCGAAGCGGGTGAGGCCCATCGGCGCCGCGAGCAGCGCCTCGGTCGGCGCGAGATCGCGCAGCCAGAGCCGCGCGCCGTCGAGGCCGCGGATCTGGCGCTCGACCGGCACCGGGCCCTCCTCCCAGGGGGTGAACGGACGCGCCGCGGCGCTCGCGCTCTCGACCAGCGCGAGCGCGCAGGCCGTGCGGGTCGACGAACGGCAGAACGCGATCGCCGAAGCGGCTCTCGGGGGCGCCGACCGGCGCGCCGTAGCGCTCGAGGCGTGCGCTCCAGAAGGCGAGGCTGTCCGGGGCGACGGCGAGGGCGACCTCGGTGGCGAGACCGTGGCCCGCGCCGCGACGGCGCCAGATGGGCCCAGGGGAAGAAGGTCAGGTCGGTGCCCGGCCGCCCCTCGGCGTCGGCATAGAAGAGGTGGTAGGTGCCGGGGTCGTCCTGGTTGACGCTCTTCTTGACCAGCTTCATGCCGAGCACGCCGGCGTAGAAGTCGAGATTCTCCTGCGCCGGTCCGGAGATCGCCGTGACGTGGTGCAGACCGCGCGTACCGCAACTTGTGGGTTGCTGCGCCATCGTCCTCCTCCGCTGGTGACCGTCCGACCGGCGTCCAGGGCCGGATCCGGGCGTTCAACTGACTATCAAACATTGACTAGTCAAGCATTATTCCCGGATCCCGTCAAGCGGCTCGTCCGGACGTCCTGCGGGCAGGCGCGGTAAGGAAGCTGGCAGGACGGTCCCAGAACAGACGAACGGGGAAGCGTGGTCCGCTTCCCCGTTCCAGGCTCTGAAGCTCGTCAGCCGTCGATGCATGCTGGCCGAGAGACTCGGCGCTCGGCTTCGTCGTGGGCCGTCAAGGCCCGGGCTTCGCTTCTGTCGCAGGACGCAACATGCGAAGCAGGATCGTCAGGCGGAGCGCCGGACTCCGCTGCTTGCCCCCGAAACCGTCGGCCCTCACGGCGGCCGGTCCCGGGGTCCTTCGTTTGTCCGGTGGCGTCATTCCGTGCCCTCCGTCGCAACGTGTGCTGCTGTCGACAGGCTTCGATAAGCGTACCCTGCCGCTTCGCGAAGCGAGGTCATAGTACGCCTCCTGCGTTGGGCTGTCAAGAGGAATTCACCTGCCGTCCGGGCGCGAACCGCAAGCAGATCGCGTGCCGGATTCGCCGGCGGCGCTCACCGGCGCCTTCCCTCCGCCCGCCCGGTCGGATAGCCTCGGCACGATTGCGGAGGCCCCACCCGATGACCCTGACGCTCCCCCTCCAGCCCTCGACTTCGGCACCCCGACCGCTCCTCACCAGGGCCTGGGCGAGATGGTCTCGGCGCTCGTCGGCTCCGAGATCCTGCGCATCGCCGGCGAGGTTCGCGCGCTCGCGGAGAAGGGCCAGCCGGTGATCAACCTGACGGTCGGGGATTTCGCGCCGAAGCAGTTCCGGATTCCGCGCGAGCTCGAGCAGGCGATCACCCGCGCGCTCGCCGCCGGCCAGACCAACTATCCGCCTTCGGACGGGGTGCCGGAGTTGAAGCGCGCGGTGACGCGAGTTCTACCGCGAGGCGCTCGCCCTCGACTATCCGCAGGACGGCGTCCTCATCGCCGGCGGCGCGCGGCCGCTGATCTACGCGCTCTTCCGCGCCGTCCTCGATCCGGCGACAAGGTGGTCTATCCCGTCCCGTCGTGGAACAACAACCACTACTGCCACCTCGCGGGCGCCGCGCGGCGTTGCCGTGGAAACCTCGGCGGAGACCGGTTTTCAGCCGACCGCCGCGGTGCCTCGCGCCGCATCTCGCCGACGCCCGTCTCCTGGCGCTCAACAGCCCGCTCAATCCGGCGGGCACCGGCTTCGCGCGCGAGCAGCTCAAGGCGATCGCGCAACTGGTGGTGGACGAAAACCGCCGGCGCGGTCCGGCGGCGAAGCCGCTCTTCCTGCTCTACGACCAGATCTACTGGCTGCTCGCCGACGAGCTCGGCACCGCACATCACGCCGGTCGAGCTCGTGCCGGAGGTCGCGCCCTACACGCTGATGATCGACGGCATCAGCAAGGCCTTCGCCGCCACCGGGCTGCGCGTCGGCTGGGCGGTCGGCCCGCCGTTCCTGATCTCGCGCATGAAGGACTTCCTCGGCCATGTCGGCGCCTGGGCGCCGCGCCCGGAACAGGTGGCGACGGCGGAGCTCTTCGCCGATCCGGCCCTCGTCCACGCGCTCTCCGGCGCCGTGCGCGAAGGGGTGAACCTGCGCCTCGCGGCGCTCGATCGCGGCCTCACCCGGCTCGCCGAGAAGGGCTATCCGGTGAAGCACCTGCCGCCGACCGGCGCCCTCTACCTGTCGGTGCACTTCGATCTCATCGGCCCCGGGGGACGCTTCGAGAACAATCGCGCCATCCGGCAGTACCTGCTCGAGCAGGCCGGCTTCGCGGTCGTCCCGTTCCACGCCTTCGGCACCCGCGCCGACAACGGCTGGTTCCGCCTCTCGGTCGGCGCCGTCGGCGTCGACGAGATCGCCCCGGCGATCGACCGCGTCGAAGCCGCGCTCGCCGCCTGTCTGGGCTGAGTCGGCTCGGCGCGCGAAAGGCGACCAGCTTCGCGGCCGTCCGGGCGACCAGCTTCGCGGCCGTCCGTCGGCGGTGTTGCGCGAATGCCTTCGGTGCTCGGTCGGGACCCCGGAAATCGGATTTCTTTTCCATGGACGGGGGCCCCCGCCACTGCGCGCCGAAGGCATTCGCGCAACACCAGCCGCCGGACTCCAATGGGGGTATGCGAACCGTTGGCCAGCGCGGGGAGGGGGGCGGAGGCGTTTTTGCGGAGGCCTCGGCGCGCAAGTGGCGGGGGCCCCCGTCCTCCAGAAAAAAAGTGAGATTTCCGGGGTCCCGACCGAGCACCGAGGCCTCCGCGAAAACGCCGCCGACCCCCGTCGCACTCGCGATGTCCAACGAAAAGGGACACACCGCAGCGCCTGCGATGTGTCCCCGTAGAGACGACGGCTGTGGAGCGCCGACTCAGCGCTTCTTGGCGAAGCCCATGACCACCCAGCTGCCCGAACGCTCGTCCTTGCGCAGCTTCAGGAGGCCATTTCGCTCGGCGTCCTGCAGCAGCTCGGAGAAGGTCGAGTAGCCGTAGTAGCCCTCGTTGAACGACGGCTTCTTGCGCTTCATCGTCTGCTTGATCATCGAGCCCCAGAGGACGTCCTTGTTCTCGCGCTGGAGAGCGAGGATCGACTCGGTGAGCATCTGGAAGACCTCGGCCTTCTTCTTGGTCAGGCCGGTGAGCGCGGGGCCCTTCTGCTGGTCGCGCCAGACGTCCTCGTAGAAGATGAACTCGTCGCAGTTGTCGATCAGCAGGTTCGACGACGAGTTCTTCACCCCGATGCCGATGACGTACTTGTTGTTCTCCTTGAGCTTGGAGACCAGCGGCGAGAAGTCGGAGTCGCCCGAGAGCAGGACGAAGGTGTCGAGGTGCTCCTTCGAGTAGGAGAGGTCCATCGCGTCGACGACCATCTTGATGTCGGCCGAGTTCTTGCCGGTGTAGCGCCGCTGCGGGATGTCGATGAGCTCGATCGCCGCCTCGTGGAACGGGATCTTGAACTCGCTGTAGCGCTCCCAGTCGGCGTAGGCGCGCTTGACGATGATCTTGCCCTTCTCGACCAGCCGCTCGAGCACCAGGTTGATGTCGAACTTCTTGCTCTCGGAGTCGCGCACGCCGAGCGCCACGTTCTCGAGGTCGCAGAACAAGGCGATCTTGCGCTCCTCTTCCTGGGCCTGACGCTGGGACGAGACGGCGACCGGCATCGACATGATGAGTTGACGCGCCAGATCCTCGTCGTCGTCTTCGTCGTCTTCCTCTTCTTCCCACTCGCGCGGCGACTCCTTCGCCGCGCCGGGACGGGCGTCGGCTTCGCCGTTGCTCGCGGGCGCAGCCGCGCTTCCACCCCGGCTGCGGCCGCGGCCACCCCGGCGGCGCCGGCGGCGGCCCGAACGTTCGGCGGTCTCGCCGGCTTCGCCGGACTCGGCGGTTTCGGTCGCGTCGCCGGCATCGGCGGCCTCCGAGGCATCGGCGCCATCGCCGGCATCGGCGTCCGCGTCCGCTTCGGCGACGGCGTGGACCTCGAGCGCGCGGCGCGGGGCGAAGAAGCCGGCGCTCTCCCGGACGGGCGGGGTCGCGGCCTCGTCCTGCGGCTCGTTTCTCTCTGCGCGCTCCTCGGCTTCGGCCGCGAGCGCAGCCCGCCCGCCGATCAGATCGGCGATCGACGGCACGGCCTCTTCATCCGGCCGCGCGCCACCCTTCTCGTCCCGGCGCTCCCGGGGGTTCTCGGACTCATCGGACTCTTCTCCTGGCGGACGCAACCACCAGGGGCTCACAGCGACACTCCAGACGACATGCGGTTTGCTTTCACAACGACTCCTTGCACAGTTGGACAGGTTCGAAGACCCCGAGGGCGCGAGCGGCGGAGGGCCGCGCCTCACTGCGGAGCCGGAACGACCTTCAGTCTAGCACCGCCCCCGCGCGGGGCCCACCGCGTGCGGCGCGCGGCGACCCCGCGGGTGCCTGCGACCCGCTGCGCCGGGCCCGCTTCGGCTTGCGCCCGCCAGAGGTTCAGCGTACGATCCCGGCCACTTCCCAAACCCCTTTCGTTTCCTGGAGATCGCCCCCCATGGCCGAGCCCGCCGAGGCGCAAGACAAGAAATTCCAGCCCTACATCCCGGCCGCGACCGTGATGCCGGAGTTCACCCTCAAGGCGATCGTTCTGGGCTCGGTCTTCGGGCTGATCTTCGGCGCGGCGACGGTCTATCTGGCGCTCACCGCCGGCCTCACGGTCTCGGCGTCGATCCCGATCGCGGTGCTGGCGATCGGCGTCTTCAAGTACATCGGCAAGTCGACGATCCTCGAGAACAACATCGTGCAGACGATCGGCTCGGCCGGCGAGTCGATCGCCGCCGGCGTCGCCTTCACCATCCCGGCGCTCATCTTCCTCTCGAACGGCGAGTCGTACTTCAACTACTTCAACATCTTCACCCTGTCGCTGGTGGGCGGCATCCTCGGCGTGCTGTTCATGATCCCGCTGCGGCGGGCGCTGATCGTCAAGGAGCACGGCATCCTGCCCTACCCGGAAGGCACCGCCTGCGCCGACGTGCTGGTCGCCGGCGAGAAGGGCGGCTCGCTCGCCAAGATGGTCTTCAAGGGGCTCGGGCATCGCGACGCTCTACAAGGTCTCGATGGAGATCCTCGGCCTGTGGAAGGCGACGCCGATCTACTCCGCCGCCAAGGACTCCGCCTTCCCGCGGGCGACCGTCAACTGCGACATCACGCCGGAGTATCTGGGCGTCGGCTACATCATCGGACCGAAGATCGCCGGCGTGCTGGTGGCCGGCGGCATCCTGTCGCAGCTGGTCCTCGTGCCGCTGATCGCGATCCTCGGCGACGCCATGGCCGCCGCGCTGCCGCCCGGGACGATCCCGATCGGCGAGATGAACTTCAACCAGATCCGCCTCTCCTACGTGCGCTACATCGGCGCCGGCGCGGTCGCCGGCGGCCGGCCTCATCACCCTGATCAAGACGCTGCCGACGATCGCCGCCGCCTTCCGCGAGAGCTTCAAGAGCCTGCGCGAGAAGAAGGGCGCCGCCGGCGCGTCGCCCGCACCGAGCAGGACATGCCGATCACCTGGGTGATCTTCGGCTCGCTGATCCTGGTCGGTGTCATCGCCCTCCTGCCGCAGCTGCCCGGTGACGGTATCGGCGCCAAGCTCCTGATGGGGCTGCTGGTCATCATCTTCGGCTTCTTCTTCGTCACCGTCTCGTCGCGCATCGTCGGCATCATCGGCACCTCGTCGAACCCGGTCTCCGGCATGACGATCGCGACGCTCATGGGCACCTGCCTGCTCTTCGTCGCTCTCGGCTGGACCGGCGACGCCTACCAGGCGGTCGCGCTCTGCGTCGGCGCCATGGTCTGCATCGCCGCCTCGAACGCCGGCAACACCTCGCAGGACCTGAAGACCGGCTACATCCTCGGCGCCACGCCGAAGTTCCAGCAGTGGGGACTGATCATCGGCGTCATCGTCTCGGTCTTCGCGGTCGGCGGGACGATCATGCTGATCGACAACGCCCAGGTCGCGGACCCGATCGTCCAGGGTCACGCCATCGGCTCGTCGGACTACCCGGCGCCGCAGGCGAACCTGATGGCGACGATCATCCGCGGCCTCCTGGCGCAGGACCTGCCCTGGGGCCTGGTCTTCGCCGGCATGGCGATCGCGGTGGTGATCGAGCTCTGCGGCGTCAAGTCGCTGTCGTTCGCGGTCGGCCTCTACCTGCCGCTCTCGACCACCATGCCGATCGCCATCGGCGGCTTCCTGCGCGGCCTGATGGATCGCAAGTCCGGCAACAAGGGCCACGACGAGTCGGAGATCACCTCGGGCATGCTCTACGCCACCGGCCTGGTGGCGGGCGGCGCGCTCACCGGCGTGCTGATCGCCGGGCTCCAGGGAGTCCGCACCGGGCCGCAGCGCAGCATCGCCCAGGACATCCTCGACAAGGTCGGCATCCACGGCTGGGAGAGCTACGGCGCGACCGCCGACATCATCAGCATCGTGATGTTCACCGGCCTTTGCTTCCTGCTCCTGCGCGCCGCGCAGAAGAAGCTCGCCTGATCGCCGCAACCGTCACCGCACGTCGCACTCGAGGCCGGCTCCGCCCTCGAGGGGTGAGCCGGCCGCTCTTGCTAGGGCTCGATCCCGTTTCGCCGCTCTTCCACTTCGACGCCGCGCAGGGCGAAGCTGCGCTTGCGGAACCACCAGATGCCGACGAGGTCGACCGCCGGCTTCCACAGGAAGGCGACGAAGCCGTAGCTCGACGTACCGCCCTGGCGCGGGCGGTGGTTCACCGGCAGCTCGGCGAGGCGGAAGCCGCCGGCCTTGGCGAGCGCCGGCATGAACGAGTAGAGCGTCTTCAACGGCAGCAGGACGGGGACGACCTCGCGGCGGAAGACCTTGAGGGCGCAGCCGCTGTCCTGCATCCGGTCATCGAGCAGGCGGCCGCGAATCGCGTTGGCGAACTTCGACATGGCGCGCCGCACGAACGAGTCGCGCCGTCCGGCGCGGATCCCGACCACCATGTCGGCCGCGTCGAGGAGCGCCAGCGAGGGCCGGAATGTCGGCCGGATCGTTCTGGCCGTCGCCGTCCATGGTGACGACGAACCGGCCCCGGGCGCGCTGCAGGCCGACGTACAGAGCCGCCGCCTGGCCGCGGTTCTGCGGCAAACGGAGGTGGCGGTAGTTCGCCTGCGCGGCGGCCGCCTGCTGCAGAATCTCGCCGGTCGCGTCGCGGCTGCCGTCGTTGACCATCAGCAGCTCCCAGGGCTCGCCCAGGGCGCTGCATCGCGTGCTCGATCTCGGCGATGAGCGCCGCGGCGGTCTCGGCCTCGTTGTAGAACGGCACGACGACGGAGTAGACCGGCTCGACGGCGGCTCGCGGGTCGCTCACGGTGCGATTGTACCGCAGGCTTCTCCGCGTGCGCTCGCCGGAGGCAACCGGACAGGGGCCGAAGAGGACGAAGTCGCGGCCCCCTTCGCGCATCGTTCGCCCGGCGGCGGCGAGCTGCAGGCGGACGCCGTCGTTGTTGCGCCGGAGGAGAAAGGCCCGCGGTGTCCGGCAGTCGGAAATCGCTCCGGCGAGCCAGGTGGGCGACCGCAGCGGACCGGCATCGTCGACCATCTCCGCATAGCGCCGCAGGATGTAGTTGCTGCGCAGCCAGAGCGCCGTCGACCGACACGACGACGAGCGGCCGCTGGAGATAGAACGGCAGCGACGCCGGAAAGGTCTCGACCGCGACGACCTCGATTCCGGCGCCATAGGCACTCGCGATCGACTGCGCGAGCCCGCGCGCCGAACGCCGTGCGCCGACCCCCTCGGCGAGTGGCGCGGAGAGGAAAAGCAGCGCCACCGGCGGCAGCGAGAGCGCGCAGCAGCGCGCGCAGCGCCGAACGACTGGAGAGCCAGGCCGCCGCGCCCGCGAGCGAGCCACGCGGCGCCCAGCGCCACCGCCACCGCCGCCACGGTCGCGCTCGCGATCCCTTCGATCCGGGTGAGGAGCTGCGGCCAGCGCCCAGCCCCAGGGCCAGGATCGCGCCGCCGAGCGCCGCCCAGATGGCCGCTGCGGCGCGCACCCCCGGCAGCCGCGCGCCGCGCGGCGTCTGCTCCCAGAGCCAGACCGACAGCAGCACGAGCGCCGGCACCAGCGGCAGGATGTAGTGGATGCGCTTGGAGTGCATCAGGGAGAAGACCGCGAACGGCACCACGAACCAGAGGAGCAGGAAACGGACCTGCGGGTCCCGGGCGCGCCAGGCCGCGGCCACGCTGCGCCAGCCGGCGATCGGTACCACCGACCAGGGCAGCGCGCCGAAGAGGAAGACCGGCAGGTAGTACCAGGCCGGCGCGTCGCGCTTGAGCTCGTTGCTGGTGAGGCGGCTCCAGGTCTCGGTCACCAGCGCGTAGCGGAGGAAGTCGGGATCGGCGCGGCTCAACGAGAAAGACCCAGGGGACGATGACGGCGACGAGAGCGAGCGGCGCGCCGCGCTCGACCATTCGCCGCGCCCGCCGCCGCCAGAGCGCCCACGGCAGCACCGCCGCGAGCGGCACCATGAGCGCCACCGGCCCCTTGGTGAGGACGCCGAGCCCCATGGCCGCCCACGCCACCGCACTCCAGTAGCGGAAGGCGCCGGGCGCGCCGACCGGGCAGCCGACGGATTCGTCGCCGGCGCGCTCGACCGCGAGGTAGAGCGCCACGACGGCGGTGCAGATCCACAGCGCCAGCATGGCGTCGAAGATGACAATCTGGGTGTAGAGGATCGGCAGTGGCGCAGCGAGCGTCGCGAGGCCAGCGAAGGACCCCGGCGCGCGGCCCCCACCAGCGCCGCGCGAGCGTGCCGATCCCGCAGGCCAGCGCCAGCGTGCACAGCACCCCCGGCAAGGCGCGCCGCGAGCTCGTGCACACCGAGCAGCGTCATCGCCAGCCCGCCGGCCGCGTAGTAGAGAAACGGCTTGTCGAGGAAGAGCAGGTTGTTCAAGCCGCGGCACGAAGTAGATCGCCGGAGAGGCTCATCTCGCGCATCGACCTCGGCGTTCCTCCCCTCGTCGGGCTCGAACAGCGCCCGGCTGCCGAGCTGGAAGGCGATCGCCAGACAGAGCGAGGAGCGCCCAGGTCGCGAGCAGCCAGCGCTCGCTGTCGCGCAAGGTCCGCACTTCGGCTTGCGGCTGGGCTCACCACGGAAAACGATAGCGCATGCGCCGGTGGCCCCGGAGGCAGGCGGCCCCGGCGGCCCCGGCGCCGGCCTTTCTGTAGACTCGCGGCGCGCGCCATGAAGATCGCCCTCCTCGTCACCGGTGCTTCGGGAATGCTCCTGCCGCGCCATCTCCTCGCGGCGCTCGCGCGGCGGGCGGATGTCGCGCGGCTCCACCTGGTGGTCTCGAAAGGGGCCAGCCAGGTGCTCTTCCACGAGCTCGGCCGCGACTCGACGGGCGCCGAGGCGCTGGTCGACTCGGCCCAGCTCGCCGCCGCCGTGCGGGCGAAGATCGTCGTCCATCGCGACAACGAGCTCGACGCGCCGATCTCCTCGGGCTCGTACCGGCTGGCCGGCACGCTCGTCCTGCCCTGCAGCTCGGGGACGCTCGGAGCTCTGGCGACCGGTTCCGCCACGACGCTGGTGCACCGCGCCGGCGCGGTGGCCCTCAAGGAGCGCTGGCCGCTGGTGCTCGGCTTCCGCGAGACGCCGTTCTCCCTCGTCCATGTCGAGAACCTGCGCACGCTGGTCTGGGCGGGCGCGATCGTCGCGCCGCCGCTCCCTGCCTTCTACCTCGGCGGCGAGAGCCTGGAGCAGTTCCTCGACGCCTACGCCCAGCGCTTGATGGACCACCTCGGACTGCCGGGCGGCGATCCGCAGCTGCGCTGGCAGGGCGGCCGCGAGTGAGGCTGCGGTCCGGCGCGAGCCTCGGCGCCCGGCGCTGGTTCACCGCCAGGTCACCGCTGGCTCGCCGCTAGTTCACGACGGTGGACCAGCCGCCGGTCGTGCCGGCTTCGAAGGCATGGAGGAAGACGTGGTCCGGATCGACCACGCCGGTGGCGCCCGCGTTGTTGCCCGGAGTCGGCGTCGTCGGGTCGAAGTCGGCGTCGGAGTCGTCGGTGTCGTCCATGTCGACGGTGCAGTCCAGCGTCGTCGTGCCACCGTCGATCGCGAGGTCGCGCTGCACCGCGCTGCCTGGAGGCAGGCCGATGCCGGCGTCGTAGGGTGTGCCGATCGTCAGGTCCGGCAGCGCCGTGTAGGCCCCCCAGCCGAAGCAGTCGATCGGGCTCAACCCGGGTTCGAAGCAGGTCTTGCCCCCCGCCGGGAGCAGGCTCGCCGGCATCCGCAGGTCGGCGGTGAGGCCGAAGAGCGCCTCGGCGCTGCTGGTGGCGATGAGCACCCGCGCCTGGCTCGTGCCGTTGGCGACCGAGGCCGGGAAGACCACCGGCGAGCCGATCGCCACGCCGGCCGCGTCGAAAAAGCCGACGTCGTGTCCGCCGAGGACGTTCTGCCCGGCGACGCACATCTGCAGCACGACGTACTGCGCGTCCGGATGCGTGACGTCGCCGCCATAGACCTGCACGATCCGCATGAGGTGAAAGTTGGCCGCGGCCGGAGCGGCGGAAAGCACGAGACTGGCGGCGATCAACGCCGCGGCGAGCTGGCTGTTTCCCATGAGTGACTCCCCCGAGTTCGGGCGAGTCTAGACCAGGGCGCGACCGGCCGGTTGTGGAGCCGACCAACCCCGCGGCGCGGCGGCCCGGGACCGGGGCGTACAATCAGCGCCGCAGCCACCCCGTCCCGCGGAGACCGAGCGTCCATGCACCCCCGCCTGCGTATCTCACTTCTGGCTCCTCCTCGCGCCTCTCGTCGCGCTCGCGGCTGCACCGACCCTCGCCCAACCGGCCTACATGGTGGCGGATCTGGGTGCGAGCACGCCGCTATGGCTATTCGCTCTGGTCACGGGCCGATCTCCGAGCACCTGTCGGTCGGCGGCAAGTTCTACTTCTTCGAAGACGACGGCATCCACGGACGTGAGCTCTGGCGCAGCGACGGCACGGCGCTCGGGCACCTTTCTGATTCGCGACCTCTGTCCGGGCTCTTGCGGCACCCGCTATCCCTGGTGGAGCTCGATGGCGGCGCTCGGCGATGACCTGCTGTTCGCCGCCGACGACGGTGTCCACGGAGTCGAGCTCTGGATCACCGACGGCACGGCGCTCGGAACGCGGATGGTGCTCGATCTCCGGCCCGGTTACGCCTCCTCGGGTCATCCAGAACCTGACCGCCGCCGGGGATCAGGTCTTCTTCGTCGCCCAGAGCGACGAACTGCGTTCCGCGCTCTGGCGGACCGACGGCACGGCGAAGGGCACCTACGCCATCACGCCGCCAGGACCGGCGGAGAGCTTCGCGCCGACCTCGATTCATCCCGGGCCCGGCTTTCTCTACCTGTGCAACGCCGAATGGGGCGACCAGGCGGGACTCTGGCGAAGCGACGGCTCGTCGAGCGGAACGACTTTCGTCGCCGACGTCCAGCTGCTGGCAGAACTCGATCGGCAAGCGCGCCACGATGCTCGTGAGTCCAGACGGGAGTCCTTTTTTTTCAGGGCTCCCCTGCGGGCTCCAATGACGACGAGCTCTGGCGCTCCGACGGCACGCAAGCTGGAACCTGGCGCGTGAAGGACATCGTACCCGGCGAGTTCGGCTCGTATCCTTCGGGCCTGGTTTGGCTGGGAGACGAACTGATCTTCCAGACCTCCGGAGAGAACCTCTGGAAGTCGGACGGCACGGAGGCCGGGACCGTGCCGATTCCGCTCGCCGACAACGCACAACCGCTCACTTTCTGGGGCGAATGGACGGTCGCTGGAGACAACTACTACTTCGCCGCGACCGATCCCGCTCACGGCACCGAACCCTGGGTCTATGACGGCATCACCGCCTCGCGAATCGTCGACCTCGTTCCCGGAGCCGGCTCGTCGATCGTTTCCGACTTTCCCTACGCCGCGCGCGCGCTGTTCGAGAGCTTCGGCTCCGAGGCGATCTTCACCGCCGCCGGCGACGCTTTCGGCCTGGAGGTCTGGCGCACCGACGGCTCGGTCGCCGGCACGGTGCGCATCTCCGACATCGCCCCGGGCCCGGAAGGCGTGCGCGTGCCGATCTACTGGCAGCTGTACGAAGCCTCGCTCGGCGGCAGACCGCTGCTCTTCGAGAGTCAGCCGGCGACCGGCGAGCGGCTCTGGCGTCTCGACCCCTCCGGCAGCGAGATGCAACTGGTCGAAGTCCTGAATTCCCAGACACCCCTGTTCGAGCCCCGCGGCACCGACCGCTTCTCGCTCTTCGAAGCGGCGCGCGGGAGCGATTGCTTCGCTGCGGCCGGCAACCACTTGTTCTTCGAGGACCGCTTGAGCGAGCCCCCGGTGATCGACCTCTTCCGCACCGACGGTGCGCTCTCGGGACCGGAGCCGATCTTCGCCGCGCTCCCGCCGCGTGAAGGGGCGTGCGGTCACCAGGGAGAGCGCCTGCTCTATGTCAGGGTGACCGATCCGCCCAACGGGTATGCGGAGCTGCTCGCGATCGACGCAGCCTCGAGCGTTAGCGAGACGCTGCTCGCCGGGGTGGTCGAGCTCTGGAGCCAGCCGCCCTTTCTCGACCTCGGCGATCATCAGGCGTTCGGATCGGAGTTCGAGCTGCTACGTTACCGACGGCACCCTCGCCGGAACGGCGTTCCTCGCGAGCGGGCTGGGCGCCGCGCGCATCGACCGCTTCCTCGGCGAGATCGCCGCCGCCGGCGCCGCACTCTGGATCACCGACGCGCTCGAGCCCACCGGCGCGCGTCTCCTGCTCTCGGACGGACGGCGCAGGCCGCTATGTCGCGCCCGAGCTCGCCCCGCTGGGTCCGACCCTGGTCTTCCTCGTGTGGGACGAGCGCGCACGGCGGTGAGCTCTGGACGTCGGACGGCACGGCCGAGGGCACCGCGCCTGCTGGTCGATGCCGTTCCCGGGCCCGGTTCGCTCTTCCGCGGCGTTTCGATCGACCGCTATACCGAATACAACGACGCGGAGCTCGTCGGCGCCGATACGTTCGCCGTCCTCGCCGGCGAAACGCGTCCGCCGGCGAGGAGCTCTGGGTCACCGACGGCACGGTGCTCGGTACAGGCCTGCTGCGCGACATCTATCCTGGCGAATACCCGTCGACGCCGCGGCAGCTCACCCGCCTGGGCAACCGCATCGTCTTCTCGGCCGAGGACGAGGAGCATGGCCTCGAACTCTGGGTCACCGACGGGACCTATCCGGGGACCACGCTGCTCAAGGATGTCGCTGCGGGACTGGCCTCCTCGGTGCCCGACGATCTCGTGGTGCGCGACGGCATTCTCTACTTCTCCGCCTGGACGCCCAACTACGGCCGCGAGGCGTGGCAGAGCGACGGGACGACTGCGGGCACGGTGCGCATCTCCGACGTCGCCCCCGGGCCGCTCTCCTCCTCGCCGCAGCGCTTCGCGCGCGCCGGCAACCGGCTCTACTTCTCCGCCACCGATCAGATCCACGGCTACGAGCTCTGGGCGATCTCCGACGACGGCACGATCCCGCTCTTTCTCGACGGTTTCGAAAACAACTCGACCAGCCGCTGGTCCGGGGTGATTCCATGAGAACCCCATACCCGTCTCTCCGTGCCTGCTCGAACCTCGCTCTGACCCTTTTCTTTGCGGCCTCCGGCGCCTACGCTCAGTCGGCCTTCATGGTCGACGATCTCCAGCTCGGGTCGACTCGCGACTGGAGCGCTTTCGTTTTTTCGCCCCGGATCATCGAGAGTCAGGGACTCGGCTATTTCTTTCACGACGACGGCATCCACGGCCCGGAGCTCTGGCGCAGCGACGGCACGGCGCTCGGGACTTTCCTCCTCAAGGATCTCTGTCCGGGACTCTGTGGCGCGCGCACGCTGACCGGCCCGGAGAACGCGGCCGCGCTCGGCTCTCGGCTGATCTTCTCCGGCAACGACGGCGTCCATGGCGCCGAGCTCTGGATCACCGACGGCACCGCCGTCGGCACCGTGCCCGTGCGCGACCTTCGCCCCGGGGCCGACTCGTCCTCGCCGTCCCAGATGGTGACGGCTGGCGGGCAGGTCTTCTTCACCGCGGACGACGGTCTGCACGGGCGCGAGCTCTGGCGGAGCGACGGCACGGAGAAGGGCACCTATCTCGTCGAGGACCTGACCGTCGGCAGCGGCGCCTCCGAGCTGCCCTTCCTCGTCGCGGGCGGTGGACACCTGTTCTTCTCGATCTACGGCACGAGTACCGAGCCCGGCCTCTGGGTCTCCGACGGCACCGCCGAGGGCACCGAGCGTCTGGCTGCTCTCAACCTTCCCGCCACCGGTCCGTACAAGGGGCGGTCGCTGCACTTTCTTCCCTCCGGCCTGCTGCTCTTCGCCGCCGCCGACATCGGGTCGCAGGACCTGGAGCTCTGGCGTTCGGACGGCACGGTTCTCGGCACCTATCGGCTCAAGGACCTCGTTCCCGGTCCCGACAGCTCGAACCTCTCCACTTTCATGGGCTATGGCAACGAGCTCGTCTTCGAGGCGCATGCGCCGAGTAGTGCCGGCCAGGTCTTCTGGCGGAGCGACGGCACGGAGGCCGGGACGACGCCGATTCCGGTGCCGGTCGATTTCAATCCGGCCCCCGACTTCGGAAAGCAGGTCACGGTCGGGAGCCATATCTTCTTCGCCGGCTGGGATGACGACGAGGGTCTGGAGCTCTGGGCCTTCGACGGTGCCGCCGTCTATCGCGTGCGCGATATCTACCCCGGGCCCGAGTCCTCCATCGATCCCCTGGCCGACTTCGATTTCAACCGCGCGATCTTCGCCGAGGCCGACGGGCGGCTGGTCTTCCTTGCCGACGACGGCATCCACGGATTCGAGCTCTGGACCAGCGACGGCTCGGAGGCCGGTACCGAGCGCCTCTCCGATCTGTTTCCCGGGACGGCGGCGCCGGAGTTCGACCATCTCGCGCAGGCCAACCCCGCCACCGCGCTGGGAGGAAGGTTCCTGATGCGGACCTTCGACGTCGACCATGGCTATCGCCTGCTTGCGAGCGACGGAACCGCAGGTGGCACAGGCTACATGGACACCATCGGTGCTGTGAGCTCCTCGTTCCTGCCGCGTAGTGATGTTGCGTCCCCATACGGCCAGACCGGCTCGCAATGCGTCGAGGCGACGTCGCGCGGGCTGGTCTTCTCCACGACCTCGCCCGAAATCGGACTCGACGTCGTCTGGGGGACGGATGGAACGGCCGTCGGGACCGAGCTGCTGGCCCCTGCCTCCCTCGACAGCTACAACGCCTCGGGCTGCGCCGCGCTGGGCGGAGACGTCCTCTTCTTCTCCGACCACGACGGAAATCCGGCTTTCTGGTCGACCTCGGGCACTCCCGCTTCGACCGTGCTGCTCACCGACCTGAGCAGCGAAGAGCCCCAGCCTTTCGGCGAGCTGCGCCCCTACTTCGTGCCGTTCGCGGACGGCGTCGCCTTCGGTTCCGCTGGCGGACTTTGGCGCTCGTCCGGAGCCGCCGGGACGACGGAGCTTGTCACCGCTATCGAACAGTTCTCCTGGGGCGGACTCGCCACGACCGACGACGGACGGATCGCCTTCTCGGCTTTCGAGCTCTCCTTCAGCGACGGAAGCCCCGGCGGCGAGGTCATCGACATCGATCTCAACGGTGTCGAGCCGAGCTATCCGCGCGAGCTCACGGCGCTCGACGGCGGCCGGCTACTGTTCGTCGCCGAGGCGGCCGGCCTGGGAGGAGAGCTCTGGATCTCCGACGGCACAGTCGAGGAGACGCATCTGGTGCGCGAGATTCGCCCCGGGCCGCGGGGCTACTACGAGTACTCCCGCGGGGAGCTTTCCGATGCCGGGCCGGAAGCCCGGATTCAGAGTCTGGGTGCGCTCGCAGTCTTTCCTGCCGACGACGGCACGACCGGCGCCGAGCTCTGGGCGACCGACGGCTCGTTCGCGGGGACTCAGTTGCTCCTCGACATCTTTCCGGGGAGCTACCCTTCGACACCGCGCCATCTGACCCGCTGGGGCGACCGTGTCTTCTTTGCCGCCGAAGACGAAGAGCACGGCCTCGAGCTCTGGGCGACCGACGGAACCGCCACCGGAACGGCCCTGGTGAAGGACATCGCGCCGGGCCTCGCCTCCTCGATTCCCGACGACCTTGTCGTCCGCGACGGGGTGCTCTACTTCTCCGCCTGGTCTCCCAACTACGGCCGTGAAGCGTGGCAGAGCGACGGCACCGCCGCCGGCACGGTGCGCATCTCCGACATCGCTCCCGGGCCGCTCTCCTCCTCGCCGCAGCGCTTCGCGCGCGCCGGCAACCGGCTCTACTTCTCCGCCACCGACCAGGTGCGCGGCTACGAGCTCTGGGCGACCTCCGACGACGGCACCATCCCGCTCTTCCTCGACGGCTTCGAGAACGAGTCGACGAGTCGCTGGTCGGTCGCGGTCCCCTAGCAAGCCACCCTTCGAAGGGCTTTTCCGGGGACACCCAATAGGGTGTCCCCGTGGATCCGACGGGGCCCCCGCCGCCGGTCCCCGTGGCCACTTGACATCTGCTGAACCATGTTCCTAGACTTAACGCCGTTAAGTTTCGGAGGCATGTTCATGGGAATGAAGGAACGCCGGGAGCGCGAGAAGGAAGCGGTGCGGGGGAAGATTCTCGACGCGGCGCGCGCGCTCTTCGTCGCCGAGGGCTACGAGGCGGTGACGATGCGCAAGATCGCCGCGGCGATCGAGTACTCGCCGACCGCGATCTATCTCCACTTCCGCGACAAGGAAGCGGTCATCCACGCGATTTGCGACACCGACTTCCTCAAGCTTGCGACCCGCTTCCGCAAGATCGCCGAGGTCGCCGATCCGATCGCGCGCCTGCGGGCGTCCGGGCTCGCCTACGCCGACTTCGCCCTGCGCTACCCCAATCACTACCGACTGATGTTCATGACGCCGCACCCGCCGCATTCGCCGGAGGAGAGCGTGATCGAAGTCGGCAACCGCGAACAGGACGCCTACGCCTTCGTCCTGTGGACGGCGGGCGAGGCGATCGCGCAGGGGCTGCTGCGCCCGGAGCTGGACGACGCCGAGCTCGTCGCCCAGATCGTCTGGTCGGCGGTCCACGGCTGGGTCTCCCTGCGGATGACCAAGTGCAACGAGCCGTGGGTCGACTGGCGGCCGCAGAAGCGCTCGATCGAGGCGGTCATCGACGTCGCGATCCGCGGCATCCTGCGCCCGCCCGCTGCGACTACCGCGACCCCCGCGACCGCTGCGACCCCTTCGACCACCTCGGCCACCAAGAAACGCCGGAAGGGCGCCAGGGCCTGAGCCGTGCCGAATCTCGCGCTCAAGAACCTGCTGCACGACAAGTTGCGCTCGGCGATGACGATCGCCGGCGTCGCCTTCGCGGTGACCCTGGTCTTCGTCCAGGTCGGCCTCTTCATGGGGATCCTCGACAACGCCTCGGTGACCATCGACCATCTCCAGGCCGACCTCTGGGTGACCTCGCGCAACACGCCGAACGTCGATTTCGCGCACGGCTTCCCGCAGGGCCTCGTCCAGCGTGTCCGTTCGGTTCCCGGCGTCGAGCGCGCCGACAACCTGCTCGTCCAGTTCCTGAATCTCTCGCTGCCCAACGGCGCCGAGGAGGGGATGCTGGTCTACGGCCTCGAGGACTTCACCCGCTGGGGGATGCCGTGGAACGTCGAATCCGGGAACCTCGAGGACCTGCGGCGCGGCGCCTACATGTTCCTCGACGCCTCGGCCGAGCGGCGCTTCGGGAAGTTCGCGGTCGGCGACTACCGCGAGGTGATGGGCCGCCGGGTGAAGATCATCGGCCGCAGCCGCGAGGCGCTCTCGTTCACCACTTCGCCGATCGCCTTCCTCACCTACGACCTGGTGCAGGAGCTCTCCGGCGGCCGGATGGACGGCCGCACGACCTACATCCTGGTGAAGCTCGCGCCGGGTGCCGACGCGACCGCGGTCGCCGCCGAGCTCCGCCGCCGGCTGCCGCACAACGACGTCTACACCAGGGCGGCGTGGGCGAAGCGCTCGCGCAGCTACTGGGTCGCCTCGACCGGCATCGGCCTCAACATGTACCTCACCGTCTTCCTCGGCTGCCTGGTCGGCGTGGTCGTGGTGACCCAGACGCTCTACACCTCGACCATGGAGCACATCAAGGAGTTCGGCACCGTCAAGGCGATCGGCGGCTCGAACGCCGACATCTACCGCATCCTCGGCGCGCAGGCGGTGATCGCGGCGGTGATCGGTTTCCTGGCGGGCCGCCTCATGGCGGCGCTGCTCGCTCCGGCGATGGCGCAGATCCGCCTGAAGCTGATCATCTCGACACGAGTTCGCCGCCATCGTCTTCGTCGGCACGCTGGCGCTCTGCCTCTTCGCCGCCCTGGTCTCCTTCCGCAAGGTCGCGAAGATCGATCCTGCGCTCGTCTTCCGCGGCTGACCGGAGTCCCTGATGCCCAACGCGATGCCAGACGCCCTGCCATCCCTCCTGCCCTCGTCGACGCCCGCGGCTGCCGCCAGCAACGTGCTCGAGGCCTCGCAGGTGACCAAGACCTTTCGCGAGGGACGCGAGGAGGTCGCGGTGTTGAACGGCGTCGACATCGCTCTGGGTGCCGGCGAGATCGTCGCCCTCGAAGGGCCGTCGGGCTCCGGCAAGACGACCTTCCTGTCGATTCTCGGCTGTATCCTCACCCCGACCTCCGGTCGGGTCGTGGTCGACGGCGAGGAGATCGATCCGGAGCGGCCGAACCGGCTGCCGGCGATCCGCAAACGCTCGATCGGCTTCATCTTCCAGCAGTACAACCTCTTCCCGGCCCTGACCGCGCTCGAGAACGTCGAGTACGCGCTCAACATCAAGGGCGTTTCCGGCCGGGCGGCGCGCGAGCAGGCCGAGGAGGCGCTGGTCGCGGTCGACCTCGTCGACCGCCGGCGCTTTCTGCCGCGCGATCTCTCCGGCGGACAGAAGCAGCGCGTGGCGATCGCCCGCGCGCTGGCCGGCAAGCCCGCGGTACTCCTCGCCGACGAGCCGACCGCGAACCTCGACTCCGCCGTCGGCGCGCAGATCCTCGAGCTCTTCCGCGCCCTCGCCAAGCGCGAGAACCGGGGCCTCCTCATCGTCACCCACGACCCGAACGTGCGCACCATCGCCGACCGGGTGGTGAAGATCCGCGACGGCCGCATCGTCAACGAAGGCGCCACCCCATCGCTCGCCGCGCGCGTCACCGCGCGCCACAAGCAGACCCAGGAGAGAGCCTCATGATTCGTTTCGGCAGCCGTCCGGTGCTCCTGATCGCAGGCCTCGTCGCCGCAGGCCTCTTCATCCTGCAGTTGCAGGGAGTCTTCGCCAACGCGGAGAGAACCGAGGTAACCGAGGTACCCGCCGCGCCCCCGGGGGAGGCAGCGGGAGCTTTGGCAGGCGGCGGTCACGCCGGCAGCCAGGCCGCAATCCGCACCGAGCGCGTGGTGGCCGAGGGGCGGCTCACGACCTATCCGGGGGCCGAGGTGCTCGTCGCGAGCGAGGTCTCCGGCACGATCGTCTCCCTGCCGCTTACCGAGAAGCAGCGCGTCCGGCGCGGTCAGGTCGTCGCCCTGTTGCGGGCGGACGATCTGCGCGCCGAGCTCGCCGAAGCCCAGGCGCGCATCGTCGAGACCGAGGCCGAAATCCGCCTCGCCGAGGCCGAGCGCGAGCGCGCCCAGAACCTCTATGCGCAGCAGGTCGACACCGCCTCGCGGCGCGACAAGGCGGTGCGCGACCTCGAGGTCGCCCACGCCCGGCGCACGACCGCGCTCGCCGCCGCGACCCGTCTCGAGGCCGAGATCGCCAAGCGGCGGATCGTGGCGCCGATCGACGGCGTGGTGATCGTCCGCCATGTCGACGCCGGCGAAGCGATCGAGGCCCGCGCCGGCATCGTCACTCTCGCCGACCTGGCGCAGGTGCGCATCGAAGCCGAGGTGGACGAATTCGACACCGGCAAGCTGGTGGTGGGATCGGCCGTCGCGGTCTCCGCCGAAGGCTTCGACGGCGAGCGCTGGCGCGGCACGGTGGAGGAGATTCCCGACAGCGTGCAGGGCCGCCGGTTGAAGCCGCAGGACCCGGGCAAGCCCGCCGACACCCGGGTGCTGCTGGTCAAGATCCGCCTCGACGAGCCGACGCCGCTGAAGCTCGGTCAGCGGGTCGAGGTCGAGATCGGCGGGTGATCAAAGCAACTCCATAGCTATGGAGTTGCAGGAACATCACAACTCGACAGCTGTCGAGTTGTAGAGATCGACCGAGCAACTCCCTAGCTATGGAGTTGCCCAGGTCAACTCACCAGACCTCGCACTTGTTCGGCCGGGTTCATCGGCGACCCGGGGTCGCAGGAGAACGTACCGGCGAAGCCCGGGTGGTTCACCATCGGGCCCATGACGCGGAACTTGGAGGGCGAGTGCGGGTCGGTCTGGACCTGCAGCCGTTCGGCCTCCTTCGCCGCCTCGGTGCACCAGACCTGGGCCGCGGCGACGAAGAAGAGCTGATCCTCGGTGAGGCCCGCCACCGTCGGCCCCTCGCCGCGCTCCTTCTGGCGGCTCTGCAGAACGTCCCAGGCCTGCTTCAGGCCGCCGTTGTCGGCGATGTTCTCGCCCAGCGTCAGCTTGCCGTTGACCTTGACTCCGGGCTCGATCTCGTAGGCGCTGTACTGCTGGTCGATGCAGGCGGTGCGCTCCTCGAAGCCCTTGACCGAGGCGGGCGTCCACCAGTCGGTCATCGAGCCCTTGGAATCGAACTTGCTCCCCTGATCGTCGAAGCCGTGGGTGAGCTCATGGCCGATGACGAAACCCATCCCGCCCAGGTTCATCGCCACGGGAAAGTCCTTGTGGAAGAACGGCGGCTGCAGGATGCCCGCCGGATAGGTGAAGGCGTTCTGCAACGGGTTGTAGCTCGCGTTCACCGTCTGGGCGTTCATCCCCCACTCCTTGCGATCGACGGGCTTCCCGACCTGCGCCAGGAGGCGCGAGGCCTCGAAGCCGCGCGCCGCGACGGCGTTGGCGAAGTGGCTCCCACGGGTGATCGTGAGCTGCGAGTAGTCGCGCCACTCCTCCGGGAAGCCGATCTTCCAGGCGAGCGTCCCCTTCTTCACCAGCGCCGCCTGGCGGGTTGTTTCGTCCATCCAGGCAAGCTCCGGGAGCGAGTCGGCGAAGGCGTCGGCGATGCCGTGGATCATGCCGAGCGCGAGCTCTTTGGAGTTCCCGGCGAAGCGCTCCTTCACATAGAGCTGCCCGATCGCCTCGCCCATCGCCTGCTCGGTCGCCGTGATGCAGCGCTTCCAGCGCGGCTGCGGCTCCTTCTGCCCGGCGAGGGTGCGGCCCTGGAAATCGAAGTGCTGCTGGTAGACCGCGTCGGGCAAGAGCCCCGCGGTCGCCGAGAGCATCTGGTAGCGGACGTAGGCCTTGAGAGTCGGGAGCGGGGCCTTGCCGATCTCCTTCTGCAGCGCGGGGAAGAACTCGGGGGTCATCACGTTGATGGCGGTGAGGTCCGACTGGCCGAAGGCGGCGAAGTAGCGCTCCCAGGGGAGCTTCGGCGTGAGCTTCGCGAGCCCGGGAGCGTCGAGACGATGGTGGAGCTTCTGCACGTCGCGCATCGCTTCGATCGGACGCGACGCCTTGGCGAGGGCGGTTTCGAACACCAGAATCGCCTTCGCCTGCTTCGCGGCTTCCTCCTGCGGAAGACCGGATAGGACCAGCATCTTCGCCACGTGCTTCTCGTAGGCGGCGCGCAGCGTCTTCTTCTCGGCGTCGGTCGCGAGGTAGTACTCGCGCTCCGGCAGGCCGAGACCGCCCTGAGAGAAGTGCGCCACGACCGTGTTCGGATCCTTCAAGTCGGCGAACACCTCGGCATCGAAGAACGGCGAGGCCTGCAGCCGCTGGATCTCGCCCGAGAGGACGAAGAGGGCGTTGCGGTCGGCGGCGGCGTCGATCTTCGCCAGCCAGGGCTGGACCGGCGCGAGCCCGGCGGCCTCGACCGCGGCCTCGTCCATGCAGGCGCCGTAGAAGTCGCCGACCTTCTGGCGCTCGGGATTGCCGGCCGGATTCTTCGCCGCGTCCTCGATCAGCCCCTTGAGGAGCTCCCGGTTGCGCTCGTGGATGACCGAGAACGAGCGCACCCACTGGTTCTCGTCCGCCGGCAGCTCGACCTGGTCGAGCCAGCCGCCGCAGGCGAAGCGGTAGAAGTCGCTGCACGGGTCGGCGGTGCGATCGAGCGAGCGCTGGACCGAGACGGCGATGTCCTCGATATTGAGGTTCGTCCCGGACGGAGCATCCCCCGCCACCTTGGGGGCGGCGGCGGCGAGCGGGGCGGCGAGAAGGGCGGCAGACAGCAGAACGAAAATCGGGCGCATGGAGATCTCCTTGCTGCATTCTACGCAGGAGATATGCCCAGGTTCTGCCGTCCGAAAGGGGAGGGAGGGGGCCGGGAACACCCGCGACCGCCGGCGCTCCGCCCCCTTCCGCTGTCGGCCGGGTAGACTGCCGGAGTACGCACGACTGCGGAGGGAGACTCGATGAAGATCACGGTCAGGAACAACGGCTCACTGAAGGTCGAGGGTAGCGATATCGAGTTGATCGACCAGGAGGGCCGGCCGTTCGGACTGGGCGGCCGGACGGTCATCTCCCTCTGCCGCTGCGGCAAGTCGCAGAGCAAGCCGTTCTGCGACGGCTCGCACAACCAGGGCTTCGAGTCGGTCTGCCCCGCCCGCGACCTGCCGGCACCGGCGCCGAAGGCCTGAGCCCCTCGGCCTGCCGGACGCGCCGGAGGCCCTGTCTGCACGGACTTCCGCTACGAGCCCTTACTGGAAGATGCGGATCCCCGACTCCCCGAGCAGCCAGTAGAGAAGAATGAAGACCAGGATGGCGGTGCAACCGCAGCCGCCGGTGAGCTTCTTCGCGCCCCAGCCTGCGGCGAGACCTCGGACCAGTTTGCTCATTTCACCTCTCCCCTCCGGCGGAACGCGACGCATCGACCAGTTCCGCCCCCACAATAGCGCGTGCCATGATGCCCGCTTCGGAGGACTGCATGTCAACGCGCGCCCGCTTCAACGCCGCCCTCGCCGCTGCCGCGATGCTCTGCGGTTTCGCGGCCGCGATCGCCTCGTCGCCGGCCGTCGAGGAGCGCCTTCTGGGGTTCTCCGGCGAAGCCTCGCGCGCCGAGCTGCAACGCGAGCAGAGGTTCGACGGCCTGATCTCGAAGGCGGAGCTGCGCTCCTGGCTCGAGCGCCTCGCGGCGCGGCCGCACCATGTCGGCTCGGAGTGGGGGCGCGCCAACGCCGAATGGATGCGCGACCTCTTTGCGAGCTGGGGTTACGAGGCGCGGATCGAGAGCTTCGACGTCCTCTTCCCGACGCCGAAGCTGCGCTCTCTCGAGCTCGTCGCGCCGACCCGCTTCCGTGCCCGGCTCGACGAGGGTTCGCTCGCCGACGATGCGACGTCGAGTCAGAAGAAGGAGCAGCTGCCCAGCTACAACGTCTACTCGGTCGACGGCGACGTCGAGGCCGACCTGGTCTACGTCAACTACGGCCTGCCGCAGGACTATGAGGAGCTCGCGCAGCGCGGCATCGATGTCCGAGGGAAGATCGTGCTGGCGCGCTACGGCGGTTCCTGGCGCGGCATCAAGCCCAAGGTCGCGGCGGAGCACGGCGCCATCGGCTGTCTGATCTTCTCGGACCCGGCCGAAGACGGCTACACCCAAGGCGACCCGTGGCCAAAGGGCGGCTGGCGCGCGCGCGATTCGGTGCAGCGCGGTTCGGTGGCCGACATGCCGTTTCATTCCGGCGATGCGCTCACCCCCGGTGTCGGCGCGACGAAGGACGCCGTGCGCCTGCCGCTCACCGAGGCCGACATTCTGACCAAGATTCCCGTGCTGCCGATCTCCGCCGGCGATGCCCAGCCGCTGCTCGCGGCGCTCGCCGGCCCGATGGCGCCGCCGGCCTGGCGTGGCGCGTTGCCGCTGCCGTATCGGATGGGGCCGGGGCCTGCCCGCGTTCACCTGAAGCTGGCGTTCGACTGGAGCCTCAAGCCGATCCACGACGTGATCGCCATGCTGCCGGGCGGCGAGCTCCCCGACGAGTGGATCGTGCGCGGCAATCACCATGATGCCTGGGTGAACGGCGCCACCGACCCGGTGTCGGGGATGGTCGCCCTGCTCGCCGAGGCCAAGGCGATCGGCACCCTTGCGAAAGAGGGCTTCCGCCCGCGGCGGACGCTGGTCTACGCCGCCTGGGACGGCGAGGAGCCGGGGCTCCTCGGCTCGACCGAGTGGGCGGAGACCCACCTCGCGCAGCTGCGCGAGAAAGCGGTCGCCTACCTGAACACCGATTCGGTGACCCGCGGCTTTCTGCAGGCGGCCGGATCGCACTCGCTCGAGCGCCTGGTGAACGAGGTCGGACGATCGGTCATCGACCCGGAGCACACCGTGCCGGTGCTCGAGCGCACGCGCGCCGCCGGCATCGCCAACGGCGACGACAAGGCGCGCGAGAGGCTGCGCGGCACGAGCAGATCTGCGCCTGGGCGCCCTCGGCTCGGGCTCGGACTTCACGCCCTTCCTGCAACACGTCGGCATCGCGTCGTTGAACGTCGACTTCGGCGGCGAGGAGCAGTATGGCCAGTACCACTCGATCTACGATTCGATCGCCCACTACGAGCGCTTCGGCGACCCCGGCTTCGACTACGTCGCCAAGGCGGCCGAGGTGAACGGCCGGCTCACCCTGCGGCTCGCGGAAGCCGAAGTGCTGCCGTTCACTCTCGACCGCACCGCCGAGGCGATCGGCGAATACGCGCTCGAGGTGCAGGAGCTCGCCGACCGGCTGCGCCAGGAGTCCGAAGAACGCGCGCGCCTGCTGGCCGACAACAGTCTCGCCCTCGCCGCCGATTCGCGGCAGACCTTCGTCGCCCCGCCCGCCCTCGACCGCGTGCCGTTCCTCGAGTTCGCGCCGCTCCAGAACGCCGTGGCGCTCTTCGAGAAGGCGGCCGACGCCTTCGAGAAAGCCCGCAGCGCAGCCGTCGAACGCGGCCTGGATGCCGCAGCGCGCGGCGAGCTCAACCGTTTCCTGCGCACCTTCGAGCGCCGCCTGACGAGCGACGCCGGCCTCCCCGGCCGCCCCTGGTACCGCCACCAGATCTACGCCCCGGGCCGCTACACCGGCTACGGCGTGAAGACCCTGCCGGCGATCCGCGAAGCGATCGAGCAGCGCCACTGGGACGAAGCCAACGTCCAGATCCGCCAGGTGGCCGCCCTCCTCGACGCCGCCCGGGTCGCCGTCGAAGGGATGACCGCGAAGTTGCATTAGTCCGTTCCTCCTTGTCGAGTCCCAGCCTTTCGGTTGGGGCTATCGAATCGTCGAGGCGCTATCTTCCGGGACATGAGTCCGTCGCCCGCTCTGGCTCGCGAGAGTCTCCGCGCGGCAGGCCGCCGCCGCGCGAGAACGCTACACGGCGAGGCTGCAGGAACGGCTGGGAAAGCGGCACCAAGCGAGGCTCCGAAGGCGCGGGAAGCCCCGGCGGGCAGTGACCAACGTCTCTTCTCGCCGCGCACTCTGCAGTTCCTGATCGTCGCCGCGCTCGCCTTCGGCGTCTATGCCAACACGCTCGGCAACGCCTTCGTCAACGACGACGAGCATCAGGTGCTGCTGAACCCCTGGATCCAGGAGCTCGGCCAGATCCCGACGATCCTCTCGAGCAGCGTCTGGGCGTTCGTCCACAGCCGCACCACGACCGACTACTACCGGCCGATGATGCATCTGGTCTACCTCCTCACCTTTCAGCTCTTCGGCTTCCAGGCCTGGGGCTTTCATCTCGTCAATGCGCTCTTGCATGCCGCCAACACCGCCTTGCTCTTGTTGGTCGCCGGACTCCTGACCGGTCCACGCTCGCAGCCCGACTGCGGGGCACCAGGGACCACCGCCGTTGGATGGTTCTCGGTGCCGCTCGTCGCGGCGATGCTCTTCGCCACCCATCCGGTTCACACCGAGGCCGTCGCCTGGATCGCCTCGGTCCCCGAGCTCACGTTCACCCTCTTCGGCCTGGCGACTCTGGCGCTCTACATCCGCGAGCAGGCCCGTCCGCAGCCCCGATGGTGGCCGCCCTGGATCTGCTTCGTCCTCGCACTGCTGTGCAAGGAGACGGCGGTGACGCTGGTCGCTGTGCTCGCGGCGCACGACCTCACGCTGCGCCCCCACCGGACACGCCAGGCGCCGGGGGTGCTCGTGCGCCGCTGGCTGCCCTATCTGGCGACTCTCGCGCTCTACCTGATCGTGCGTCACCGGGTGCTCGACGCGACCCTGGTGCGGCGGGACAACCTCTGGGATCTGAGCCCGCTCCAACTGGCGCTCAGCGCCTTCGACCTGTTCCGGCAGTACCTCGGCGCTCTGCTGTGGCCAATGACGCTCAACTTCTGGCGCACTTTCCGGCCGGTGGAATCGCCCTTTTCGACCGCAGCCATCCTGGCGCTGACTGTTTCGGCAGGCTTCGCCGTGGCCTGCTGGTGGGCCTGGAGGCGCGACCGCCGCGTCGCCTTCGGACTCGCGCTGCTCTTCCTTCCCCTCGCCCCGGCGTTCTACATCGCCGCCCTGCCCGCGAAGCCGTTCGCCGAACGCTACCTCTACATGCCGTCGGCCGGGTTCGTCCTCGTTGCCGCGTTGCTGTTCGATCGCCTCGCCACCCGGCCGCGCATGCGCCTCTGCGCCCCAGCTCTGATTCTTGCCGTCACTGTGCTCTTCGCCGTCGCAACGGTGCGCCGGAATGAGGTCTGGTCCGATGCGCTGACTCTCTACACGGACTCCGCCGCGAAATCCCCTGGGGTGCCGACACCCCCAGTCTCGCTCGCCGCGGAGCTGCTCAAACGCGGCCATCATCGCGAGGCGATTGCCCAATTCCGGATCCTCGCGCAGGTCGAGCCGGCGAACGCCGCCTACCTCTCCGCCCTCGGCAATGCCCTGCTCCTCGACGGCCAGACCGGCGAAGCTCTGGCGCACTGCGCGCCGCGGTCGCTCTGGACCCCAAGTCGCTCGAGACCCTGAACGACCTGGCGATAGCGCTACGCCGCGAAGGCAAGCCCGCCGAGGCGGTCGCGCTCTACCGGCAGGCGCTCGCGAGTCGCCCGGATTTCGTCGAGGCGCACTTCAACCTGGCGAGCGCGCTGGCCGACTCCGGTGACATCCCGGGCGCGCTCGAGCACTACCGCGCCGCCGTCCGCCTGCGCCCGGAGAACGCCTACTACCGCAGCGTCCTCGGCATCGAGCTGGCGCGTCAAGGCGACCTCGCCGGCGCACTCGAGCAGTTCGAAGAGGCCGCCCGGCTCGAGCCTCAGGAGCCCGCCTACCGGAAGAACCTCGACGCGCGCGCGTGGCCTCGGCGCACCACCCCGCCGGGCGCTGAAGCCCGCTCACCCGGCTGCGGCTGAGTGGAGACGCACGCAACAGGTTGCATAGGTGGAGGGTGAGCTGCACAACATCTTGTGCTACTCTGCCTGCTGTTTTGTGCGCTCGCGCTGGTCTCCCGTGGCGCTCCCTGACCGCCTTGCGGCGGTCGGAGTCGGCGTCTTCGCTTCTTTGCCGGGGCCGATGAGCCACCTGCCGCCGATCCTCGTCGTCGACGACAGCGCGGACGATCGCGAGCTCCTCTCCCTGCTGCTGCGTGGTGCGTTCGGCGAGGTCCAGATCGAGGAGGCGGCCGACGCGGCCGGCGCTGGCGCGGGCGATCTCGGCGGGGCGTTTCGGCGCCGTCCTCACCGAGCACGAGCTGCCCTGGATCAGGTCGGGCGATCTGCTGCGGCTGATCCACGATCTGCGGCCCGAGTGTCCGGTGCTGGTGGTCACGAGTCGTCCGATCGAGCGCGTCGCCGCCGAGATCGTCCACCTCGCCCCCGACGGTCTGATCCCCAAGAGCGCCAGCGGACTGGTCGCGCTGCCGCGCGCCCTGCGCGCCGCGCTGCTCGCGGCGCGCCGGCGTCTCGCGGCGAGCGGGCGCGGCCCGCGCCTCCCGCCGCCTGCTCGATGCGCTGCCCGCCGGCGTCCTGCTGGTCTCTGCCCAGGGAACGATCGAAGACGCGAATCCCGCACTCGCCCGCCTCCTCGGTTTCGCGAGCGCCGCGGACTGCGTCCAGCGTTCCTTCGCCGGGCTCTTCGCCGCGGCATCGGAGGGCGCGGGCGCGGAGGATGGCGAGGCTCTGCTCGCCCGTAGCGCCGGCGGAGAGAGCGTCGAAGCGGCGGCAGTCCGTTTGCGGCGCAGCGACGGCACGCTCGTGCCGGCAGAGATCTCGCTCTGGCGGGCTGCCGGCGACACGGGGGCGGTCCAGGGGATGGTCACGTCGCGCTCCGCCGCAGGCGCCGTGGAGTCGACTCTCGCCGAGCGCACCGCCGCGCTGGCGCGGTCGCAGGCGGAGCTCGAGGAGATGGCCTACGCCGTGTCGCACGACCTTCGCCAGCCCCTCACCCAGGTCGTGCGCTTTCTCGATCTGTTCGCCGAAGAGTCCGCCGGGCGCGCCGGCAAGGAGGGCGCCAGGCTCCTCGACAAGCGCGCGCCAGCGCCGCCCGCCTCGAAGCGATGGTGGACGCCGTGCTGCGGCTGGCGCGGATCGAGAGCCGCGCCGGGCGCTTCGGGGAGGTCGATCTCGAGCCCCTCGTCGCGCGCGTCGCCGCCCGGCTGGAACCCGAACGCGCCGCGCTGGACGGCCGGATCGAGCATGCCGGCCTGCCGGTGGTGCAGGGCGACGAGGCACAGCTCGAGCTGCTCTTCCACAACCTCCTCGACAACGCGCTCAAATTCCACGCTGCCGCTGCGCCCGCAGGATCCGCATCGACGTGCGCGGACGAGGCGGGCGTCTGGCACCTCCGCGTCGAGGACAACGGCGTCGGCGTTCCGGCCAAGGACGAGGCGCGGATCTTCGCTCTCTTCCAGCGCCTCCATACCGCCAGCGAAGCGCCCGGCACCGGCATCGGCCTCGCGCTCTGCCGCCGCGTGGTGGCGCGCCATGGCGGCCGGATCTGGGTCGAGTCGCGCCCCGGCGGCGGCTCCATCTTCCACTTCACTCTCGCCCACCGCCCGCAGCTCCCGGCGGCGGCACCTGACCTCGCGAAAGGTAGCCCAGATGACCGACGATCGCCGCCCGACCGTTCTCATGATCGAGGACGATGCCGCCGACGCGACGCTCATCCGCCTGCTACTCGTCGCGCACCGCTCTCGACTGCCGCGTCGAGCTGCGGCGAGCGCCTGACGCTCGCCCTCGAGCGGCTCGCACAGGGAGGCGTCGATCTCGTGCTGCTCGACTTCTCGCTGCCCGACAGCGTCGGACTCGACTCCTACTGGGCGCTGCGCGACCGCGCACCCCGAGGTGCCGGTGATCGTCCTCACCAGCCTCGACGACGACAACCTCGCGCTGCGGGCGGTGGCGGAAGGGGCCCAGGACTATCTCGTCAAGCGGCAGGTCGATGCGCCGCTGCTGGCGCGCGCCATCCGCTACGCCATCGAGCGCCACCGCAGCGAGTTGGCGCTGCGCGAGAGCGAGCAGCGCTACGCCCTCGCCATGCAGGGCGCCAACGACGGCATCTGGGACTGGGATCTCGTGCGGGAGCACGTCTTTCTCTCGGCGCGCTGGCGAGCGATGGTGGGCATCGGCGAGGAGGAGCTCGACGGCCGTCCGGAGAGCTGGTTCGCCTGCGTCGCCGACGACGACCGTGGAGAGACTCCGCGCCGCCTTCGAGCGCCGCTGCCGCCGGCGGCGACTCTCACGTCGCCCTGGAGCACCGCATGCGCTGCCGCGACGGCGCGCTCGCTGTGGGTCGCCACCCGCGGCGCGCTGGTGCGCGACGGCGAGGGCACGGTGATACGCATGGCGGGCTCGATGACCGACATCTCGGCGCGCAAGCGCGCCGAGGAGCAGCTCGTCCACGACGCCTTCCACGACGGGCTCACCGGCCTCGCCAACCGCAGTCTCTTCCTCGACCGCCTCGGCATGGCGCTCACCGGCGCTGCCGCGCGGCCGCAAGGGGACCTTCGCCGTGCTGTTCCTGGATCTCGACCGCTTCAAGACGGTCAACGACAGCCTCGGCCATTCGGTCGGCGACCTCCTGCTGGTGGCGATCGCGCGCCGGCTCGAGAAGCTCATGCGGCCGTCCGACACCGTCGCCCGGCTCGGCGGGGACGAGTTCGCCGTCCTCGCCTTCGGCGTGCGCGAGGCCTCCGATGCGCGTCCACATCGCGGAGCGCGTGCTCCGAGCGCCTGGTCGAGCCGTTCGACCATCGACGGGCAGGAGGTTCACATCACGGCGTCGATCGGCATCGCCCTCCCCGAGGCCGCGGGCGCCAGCGCCGACGGGCTCCTGCGCGACGCCGACCTCGCCATGTACCGCGCCAAGGCCGCGGGTCCGGGGCGCTACGAGGTCTTCGACCTCGAGCTGCACCGCGCCTCGGTGCAGCTGCTCAAGCTCGAAACCGAGCTCCGCCGAGGCGTCGCGGCGGGCGACTTCGTCATGCACTACCAGCCGATCGTCTCGCTCGCCAGCGGCCGCATCGCCGGCTTCGAGGCGCTCGCCCGCTGGCAGCATCCCGAGCGCGGCCTGGTTCCACCGGCGCACTTCATCGCCCTCGCCGAGGAGACCGGGCTGATCGTCGCCGCTCGGCTGGCTGGTGCTCGAGCGCGCCTGCCGCCAGGCCTGCCTCTGGCAGGAGCGCTTCCCGACCGACCCGCCCTGCTTCATGAGCGTCAACGTCTCGGGCAAGCTCTTCGCCCAGGACGGCGCGGTCGAGCAGCTGCTGCGCGATCCTCGAGGCCTCGCGGCTGCCGCCCGAGAGTCTGCGCCTCGAGGTCACCGAGAGCGTCGTCCTGCACCACGGCGAGGAGGTCATGCGCCGGCTGCGCATGCTGCGCGACTTCGGCGTGCAGCTGTCGATCGACGACTTCGGCACCGGCTACTCGTCGCTCTCCTATCTGCAGCGCTTCCGCTACGACGAGCTCAAGATCGACCGCTCGTTCGTGCGCGACATCGACGGCGCCGACTCGCTGGCCATCGTCGAGACCATCCTGTCGCTCGCCAGCCACCTCGGCATCGGCGTGGTCGCCGAGGGCATCGAGACCGCCGAGCAGCTCGCCCATCTCCGCAGCCTCGGCTGCCCGCACGGCCAGGGCTTCTGGTTCGCGAAACCGCTCGCCCCGGAAGCGGCCGAGGAGCTCCTCGCCTCGAACGCCGTGCTGGTAGCAAGAACGCTCGAACGCGCGCGCAATCGACGCGGCAGCGCGGCGTCCGGTTATTGCACTTTTCGCAGACGCTCCGCCATGCGCGTTTGCCAACCCGGACCAGTGGCCTTCCAGCGCTCGATCAGGTCGGCGGGCAGACGCAGCGAGAGGAGCTTGCGCGGGTTCGCAGAAACCGGTCTGCCCGCCTTTCTTGACTGTCGCGCGCAGGAGCATCGCGTTGCTGAGCTCCGGCAGCTCCTTGTACTCCTCCGGCCCCACGACGTGCGCGTCGACGCGAGCGAGATCAGACTTCAAAGTACGTCGCGAGCTTGGCTTGTTCGCGCTCATTGGCCTTCCTCATGCTGAAGACGTGGCGATCCTCGCCACGCAGTGTGTATCCAACGACGACCATCCTGCCGGCAAGCAGACCAAAGCAGAGGATTCTCGGCTCGCCGTAGTCACGCCGCGAATCCTCGATCTCGACCGTAGTCCCTGCGAAGACATGAACCGCATCGGCGAAGTCGAGCCCGCGTTCGTCCAGCGTCCGCTTTCGCTTGGCCGGATCGAACGTCACTCGCACAGGATTATTGTAGCTACAACAACCGCGAAGTGCCAGCCCCTCAACCGCGTCACTCTGCACACTGTCTGCGGGAGCGCGGCACTCGGTCGGTTAGAGTTTTTCCCATGAAGGCACTCCTCCACTTGCGCGTCGTCCTCGAGATGATCAAGTTCGAGCACACGCTGTTTGCCTTGCCGTTCGCGCTGATGGGGATGCTGCTCGCGGCGGGGGGTGTGCCGTAGGGGCGGATCGTGCTCTGGATCGTGGTGGCGATGGTCGGGGCGCGGTCGGCGGCGATGGGGTGGAACCGGCTGGTCGACCGGGAGATCGACGCCGCCAATCCGCGCACCGGCGACGCGGGCGCTGCCCGGCGGGGCTGGTCACGCCGGGGTTCGTCGCCGTCTTCGTCGTCGCGAGCCTGGCGCTGCTGCTCCTCGCCGCCTGGCGGTTGAATCCGCTCTGCCTGGCGCTCTCGCCGGTCGCGATCGTCGTGCTGCTCGGCTACAGCTACACCAAACGCTTCACCTGGGCGGCGCATCTCGCCCTCGGCCTCGCCCTCGCCGGGGCGCCGCTCGGCGCCTGGATCGCGGTGACCGGCAGCTTCGCGGCGACGCCGTTCGTGCTCGCCGGCATCGTCGTCACCTGGGTCGCCGGGTTCGACGTCCTCTACGCCCTGCAGGACGAGGCGTTCGACCGCGCGCGCGGGCTGGCGTCGATCCCGGCGCGCTTCGGCTCGGTCGCGGCGCTCGCCATCTCGGCGGCGCTCCACCTCGCGACCCTGGCGCTGCTCGCCGCGCTGCCGTTCGTCTACCCGCCGGGACTCGGGGCGAGCTACTGGATCGGCGTCGCCGGCTGCGCGCTGCTGCTCGCCTACCAGCACGCCATCGTCCGACCGGGCGACCTCTCGCGTCTGAACGCCGCCTTCTTCACCGCCAACGGCCTGCTCGCCCTCTGGCTCCTCGCGGCGACCGCCACCGACCTCTTTCTTCGATAACATCGCCTTCCGACGAAGCCGCGATGAGCGAAGACCTGCATCTGCTCGGCCGCCTGGCGGTCCACTACAAGCTGCTCACCGCCGAGCAGCTCGCCGAAACCACCCGCACGCAGGCGCGGACCTCCGACCCGCGCCCCCTGGGCGAGCTCTGGATCGACGCCGGCTGGATGACCCGGGCGCAGCTCGACAAGCTCCTCGCGGTGCAGCGCGAGGTGCTCGCCAGGCAGAGCGGCCAGGTCGCGGCGCCGCTCATCGCACCCAAGGCCTGCGAGCTCTGCCGTCGACCTCGAGCAGACGGCGACCGGCGAGATCTCGACCCGCGCCGGCAAGCGCATCGATCGCATTCTCGAGTACGCCGTCTCGCAGCGCGCCAGCGACATCCACATCGTGACCGGCGAACGCGTCCTCATGCGCCGCGACGGCCAGCTGGCCTTCGCCGGCGACGCCCCGCTCGAGCACGGCCAGATCGAGCGGCTGGTCGCCGAGGTGCTCGACCCGCGCCTGCGCGAGCTGCTCGATCGCGAAGGTCAGACCGACTTCTCCTGGACGATCGCCGGGCGGGCGCGCTTCCGCGGCAACGTCTACCGCCAGCAGCGCGGCCTGGGACTCGTGCTGCGCGCCATCTCCGCTCGAGATCCCCACCCTGGCGAGCCTCGGCCTGCCCAATACCCTCGCCAAGCTCACCAACCATCACCAGGGCCTGGTGCTGCTCACCGGTCCGGCCGGCTGCGGCAAGTCGTCGACGCTCGCCGCCCTCCTGCGGCTGATCAACGAGGAGCGCCAGGACCACATCGTCACCGTCGAGGATCCGATCGAGTACCTGCACACCCCGATGCGCTGCGTCGTCAATCAGCGCCAGGTCGGCCGCGACACCGGCAGCTTCGCCCGCGCCCTGCAAGGCGGCGCTGCGCGAGGATCCGGACGTGATCGCGATCGGCGAGCTGCGCGACCTCGAGACCATCTCGCTGGCGCTGACCGCCGCCGAGACCGGACACCTGGTGCTCGCGACGCTGCACACCGGCAGCGCCATCCGCACGGTGGACCGCATGGTCGGCTCGTTCCCGTCCAACCAGCAGGCGCAGATCCGCACGATGCTCTCGGAGTCGCTGCGCGCCGTGGTCTCGCAGCGGCTCGTCCGTCGCGCCGACGGCCAGGGCCGCGTGCCGGCGCTCGAGGTGCTCCTCGGCACCCGCGCCGGTGGCGAACCTCATCCGCGAGTCGAAGACGCTTCCAGATCCGCTCGATGCTCCAGACCGGCGCCGCCCAGGGCATGTGCCTGCTCGACGTCTCGCTGGCGCAGATGATCCGCGACGGCCTCGTGACCCGCGAAGAGGCGCTCCTGCATGCCGAGGACCCGAAGCTCATGCCCGCCGCTGGCGGCCACGCCGGCTGCGGGGGCGGCGGCTCCCGCCGGCGCGCGGGAACTGACCGGAGAACCGATGGAACACCTTCACGATCTGCTGCGCGCCACCCGGGAGAGCGGGAGCTCGGACCTCCATCTGGTCTCGGGGCTGGCGCCGCGCGTGCGCCTGCACGGCTCGCTGGTGGCCCTCGCGGGCGCGAGCCGAGTACTCCGCCGAGGCGCTCGCGACGCTGCTTGCCGAAGGGGTGAGCGCCGGCGCAGTGGAAGGAGTATCTCGCCTCGCGGCGATCTCGACTTCGCGCTCGCCGTGCCCGGGCGTGGCGCGCTTCCGCGGCAACTACCTGCGCCAGGAGCGCGGCCCCGCCGCGGTCTTCCGCACCATTCCGGAGAAGATCGCGACGCATCGAGGAGCTCGGCCTGCCGCCGGTGCTCGGCCAAGCCTCGCGGAGCTGCGCAACGGCCTGGTGCTCGTCACCGGTCCGACCGGCTCGGGCAAGTCGACCACCCTCGCCGCGATCATCGATCGCATCAACCGCAACTCTTCGCGCCACATCGTCACGATCGAGGAGCCGGTCGAGTTCGTGCACCAGAACCGGCTCTCGGTCTTCTCGCAGCGCGAGGTCGGAGTCGACACGGTGAGCTTCGCCGCGGCCCTGCGCTCGGCCATCCGGCAGGACGCCGACGTCATCCTGGTCGGCGAGATGCGCGATCTCGAGACGATCTCGCTGGCGCTCAAGGCGGCCGAGATGGGCGTGCTGGTCTTCGGCACGCTGCACACCAACAGCGCCGCCAAGACGATCGACCGCCTGATCGACGTCTTTCCGGCCGACGAGCAGCCGCAGGCCCGCCTGTCGCTCGCCGACTCGCTGGCGGCGATCGTCGCCCAGCTCCTGCTGCCGCAACGCCGGCGGCGACGGCCGGGTCGCCGGTGCTCGAGATCCTGCTGCGAGACCCCGGCGCTGCCCAACCTCATTCGCGAGAGCAGCATCTCGATGCTGGTCGAACCTCATGCAGGCGGGACGCAGCGAGGGCATGCAGCTCCTGGACGACGCCCTCTTCGACCTCGTCGCCCGGCAAGATCGTCACCCCGCGCGACGCCTACATGAAGGCGCAGGACAAGAGCCGCTTCGAGCCGCTGCTCGAGAAGGAGTAGCGCCCCGCCCGGAGGACCGACGTCGGCGCTTCGTCACGCCGCCGCCACGCCCTGGACACCCCGGTCGGCGATCCTCTCCTTGCCGTGGAGGAGCGCCGATCGCGATGCGCCTCGCCCCGTCCCTCGTCCGCCTGCAGGAGCTCGAGCTCGGGCTCTGTCTGCGCCTGTCCCAGGCCCAGCGGCGGCGGCGCGCCCTGCAGTTCTTTCGCGCCGTCTCGAAGGCCGGCGACGGCCTCTTCTGGTTCGTGTTGGCCGGCCTCCTGCCGCTCCTTCTCGGCGCCGCCGCCCTGCCGACCGTCCGGCGGATGGCCGCGGTCGGCATCGCCGCCGCCCTGGTCTCGAAGGCGCTGAAGGCGCTCACCGGCAGGTCGCGCCCGTTCCGCGCCCACGCCGGGTTCTGCCTCGGCGCGGCGCCGCTCGACCGCTACAGCTTCCCTTCCGGCCACACCCTGCACGCCGTCGCCTTCTCGATCGTCGTCCTCGCCACCCACGGCTCCTCGCCTGGATTCTCGTGCCCTTCACCCTCGCCGTCGCCCTGTCGCGCGTCGTGCTCGGGCTGCACTATCCGACCGATGTCGCGGCAGGCGCGGCGGTCGGCGCCCTCCTCGCCGCTCTCCACCCTCGCGCTCCTCTGAACCTCTCCCCGCCTCGACCTCCCCAACCATCGCCCCCGTGACGCCGCCCGCTGCAGCCGGGAGCGCCGCGGAGCGATCCCGCCTGCGCGTCCTCTATCTGTCGGACGTCTACTTCCCGCGCGTCAACGGGGTCTCGACTTCGATCGCCACTTTCCGCCGCGAGCTCGGCCGGCGCGGCGTCGACGCCCCGCTGCTCTGCCCGGACTACCTTGCAGACGGCATCGAACGCGCGCAAGAAGGGCAGATCGACGGGCAGGTCGCAGGCCGGATCGTGCGCCTGGCGGGCTTTCGCGTGCCGTTCGATCCGGAGGATCGCTGGGTACCCGCAAGGCGCTTTCGCGCCGCCGCGGCGCAGCGTCGAGGAGATCGATCTGGTCCACATCCAGACCCCGTTCGCGGCGCATCGCGCCGGCGTCGATCTCGCTCGCCGGCGGGGGGTGCCGGTGGTCGAGACCTACCACACCTACTTCGAGCACTACTTCGAGCACTACCTGCCGTTCCTGCCTGCCGGCCTCTGTCGGCGGATCGCGCGACGACTGACTCGGAAAGCGGCGCGAGAGCTCGACCGGATGGTCGTGCCGTCGACCGCGATGCGCGACGCGCTCGACGCGTACGGTGTGACGACACCGATGAGCGTGATCCCGACCGGCATCCGCCCGGACGCCATGGGAAGGGGCGACGGCGCGCGCTTCCGCGCCCGGCACTCGATCGCCGCCGACCGGCCGGTCCTCGTCCACGTCGGCCGGATCGGTCACGAGAAGAACCTGCTCTTCCTGTTGCAGGCTTTCGAGCGCGTCGTGCGGGCGCTGCCGACGGCGCTGCTGGTCGTCGCCGGCGAAGGGCCGGCGCGCATCGAGCTGCAGCGCGCCGCCTCCGCGCTCGGTCTCGACGGCAAGATCCTCTGGCTGGGCTATCTCGACCGCGAGCGCGAGCTCGCCGACTGCTATCGCGGCGGCGACGCCTTCGTCTTCACCTCCAGGACCGAGACCCAGGGGCTGGTCCTGCTCGAAGCGATGGCGCTCGGAGTTCCGGTCGTGGCGCTCGCCGAGATGGGGACGCGCGACCTCCTGCTCGAACGGCGCGGCGCGCTGGTTGCGGAGAGCGTCGTCGACGACTTCGCCGGCAAGTGCCTGGAGGTGCTCCGCGATCCCGCTTTGCGGGCGCGCCTCGCCGCGGAAGGCCCGCTCGTCGCCGCCGACTGGTCGGCGGGACGGATGGCCGCAGCGCCTCGCGGGGCTCTACCGCGAGATGCTCGCCTGAGTCACTCTTCTCCGGGAATCTCGAGCTCCACGAAGGTCGTCGACTGGACTCCCGAGACCTCGTCGAGGACCACGACCGCGACCCGCTGCGGCCCCGGCGCGAGGCGCATCTCGGCGCGGTGGTACCAGGAGCTGGCCATCGCCCTCGCCATCTGCTCCTCGGGCACGACGATGGGGACGATCGCGGCAGCGCTCTCGAGCAAGCGGCCGCGGGGGTCCTGGATGGCGATCCGCACCGAGACCTTGCCGTTCCGCACGTCGCCCTGTCCGGAACGAGGGTCACGAAGCGCAGCGGAATGCCGACTGCGAGCGGCACGACCTGGCCCGCCTTCTTCTTGCCCGGCCTGTGCCGGCGCCGAGCTTCAGGGTGATCTCGAGCGGATTCTCCGCCTGGCCGAAGGTCACCGCGGCGGAGAGCGCCGACTCCGCGCGCTCGGGCGCCGCTCGCCGCTTGAAGCTCTCGCGGTGGCGCACCTCGAGATCGGCTCGGCGGCGTGCGCACCTCGATCCTGTGGTCCTTGTCGCCCGCCGCGGCGCTGGTCGAGAAGCCGAGCGAATAGGCGGCGTCGATGTCGGCAGTCACGGCCGTCGAGGCGACGATCGAGATCGACTCCGATGTTGTAGGAGGCGCCGCCGGTCGCCCCGGCCATGCGCGCGATGCTCGATGCGGCCTCGACCGCTCCCAGGTCGCGCGGCAGGGGCTTCGCGGCCCCCGGCCCGGCGCTGCCGAACTCGGCGCTGTTCTCGGCCGGCGGCTGGACCACGGGCGAGACGGTGTAGAAGGCGACGCGCGCGTTCTGGGCGGCGCGGACCATCTGCTCGAACTCCCGCAGCACCTCCAGCCCGCGCACCTCGAGCGTCGGCGCGCGGTTCGCCTCGGTGGAGACCACGAGTTGGCGCTGTTGGTCGAGGGCGGCGAAGAGGCCGCGCGCGGGATAGGCCTGGATACCCGCCGTCGCGAGGACGACGGCCTTGCGACCCTCGGCTGCGCCCAGAGCACCGACCAGACGCTCGAGGGCGACGATCGAGCGCCGCTGGCGATCGATCTGCTGCTCGGCCCAGTGGGTGATCTCGTTCTCGAGCCTGAAGATCTCGGCCTGCTGCATTCGCGCCCCACGCGGGGCTGCCATCTCGCCGCTCAGGCGCATGCGATTGCGGCCGTAGGCGCGAATGTCCTGCTCCAGCTGGCGCTTCTCGCCGCCGCCGAGCCGGGCGAGGGACGGCCGGTTCTCGAGCTCGTCGAGCGCCTGGGCGATGCGCGCCGGGTCGGCGGTCGGCAGCAGGAGGACACGCAGGTCCTGTTCGAACGCGGCGACCATGACGCGGTCGCCGCCGGCGGACCGGGCGCGCAGGAACTCGCGCAGCTCCCGGACCGTCTCGAAGCGGGCGCGATTCTCGAGCGCGGTCTGGTCGACGTAGAGAATCAGATTCGCCGGCGGGATCGGCTCCCGGCGGCGACGGAGCGCACCGGGAGCGGCGTGAAGCTCTCCGCCGCGATCGCCGGTGCTTCGGGAGGCGCGGCGCCGCGAAGTACTCGATCGGCACCGGACGGCCGTCCACGAAGAGCTCGAAGTCGTCCTGTTTCAGGTCCAGGACCCGTCCCCCATTGCGGTCGCTCCGGTCGAGCACGATGACGTCGACGTTGACGACCTCGACCTCGACGCGTTCGGCAAAGGGCTCCGGTGGGGCCTCCGGCGTCTGAGCGTCGGCGGCAGCCCCCCCGACGAGAAGACCCAGGCAGGCGAGCGTGCAGCGGACGGACGCGCGTTTCAGGAGCATGGACACCGACGGCACCTCGAATCTCTTGCCCTCTGCGGACCGTTCAGACTCTGCGGACTCTTCCGTCCAGAAGGCAAGAGCTGTGCCGTGCGCGGCTCAGGCCTTCGTGCCGCCGCGCAGGGAGAGGGCGGCGTCGGCGCGGATCAGGAGCGATTTCACCGGCAGGTCGTAGTCGCAGGCGGCTTCGCAGAAGCCGGCGCAGTGGCTGCAGTGGGCGGCGCGTTCGGCGGCGACGAGCCTGGCGTACGACTCGACGCCGCGGCCCTCCTGGCCGTAGTCGTGGAAGTACATCGCGAAGCGCAGGATGTCGGCGATCCGCACGTCGTCCGGGCAGGCCGGCTCGCAGGCGTTGCAGAAGCGGCAGACCTCGTTCGAGAAGCGCGCCTGGTACTCGTCGAGGAGTGCGAGGTCGGCCGCGGCGATCGGGCTTCCCGATGCCGCGACGTACTCGTCGACCTGCTTGCGGCTCGAGATCGAGATGATCAGGTTCGAGAGGTTCGGATTCGACAGCACCCATTTGAGCGCCGCCTGCTTGAAGCTCGTCTGGCGGTCGCGGAAGCGGTCGAGGTCGGCGCCCTTCGCGCCGGCGAGCGTCTTCATGGCGATGAAGCCGACGCCGGCCGCCGCCGCGCGGTCGATGAGCTTCTGCTGCTCGGGGTAGTCGAGGAAACTGTAGCGGCAGAGGAGGACGTCGAAGAGCCCCGAGTCGATGGCGTGGCCCATCACCTGCGGCAGGTCGCCGTCGTGCCCCGAGGCGCCGAGGAAACGGGCCTTGCCGGCCTTCTTCGCCACCGCGAAGGCCTCGAGCATCTCGGGGTTGGTCAAGCGCTCGACGCCGAGCCCGTCCGAGTGCCGGCCGACCTCGTGGTTGAGCACAATGTCGACGTAGTCGGTGCCGAGACGCCGCAGGCTCTCGTCGAGCATGTCGAGGAAGACCTGCTTCGTCGCCGGCTTGCCGATGTGGTGCGGACACCACTTGGTCGTCAGGACGAACCTGTCGCGGCGTCCCTTGAGCGCCGGACCGATCGCCCGCTCCGACGCGCCGCCGCGGTAGCAGTGCGCGGTGTCGACGTAGTTGATGCCGCGCTCGAGGGCGTAGACGAGGACGTCCGGGTCGTCGATCGGGTAACCGCCGAAGCCGATCTCCGACACCTTGAGTCCGGTGCGGCCGAGGGTGCGATAGCGCATCGTCGGCGGCGGCGCCGGCCCTCCCTGGCTCGAGGCAAGGCCGCCGACGACCGCCGTGCCGCCGGCTACCGCGGCGGCGGCGAGCAGGGTGCGGCGAGAGAGCCTGGCCTTGGACGCTGTCTCTTCGCTCATGCCCATCCCTCCCGGCGCCCCTGGTGACCCGGATCCGGCCGCGCACCGAGATCGCGCCTGCCGGGGCCGAGCAGGACGTAGAGCAGACAGAGGAAGAAGAGCAGAACATAGACCTTGTTGGTGAACCAGAGGAGCTTCCAGAAGGTCCACTCCGGGGCGCGCAGAAAGAAGAAGAACTTGGTCAGCACGACCGCCGACTCGGCGAGCGCCAAGGTCACGCCGTAGATCCAGACGAGCCGGTGGCGCCGCCAGAGGCCGAACGCGAGCGCAAGGTGGGTGAGCGGCCAGAGATCCCACATCACCCCCGCGCCGGCGAGCGCCCCGCTTCGACCGCCGCTCCCGCCGCTTTCACCGTGCAGCGCCAAGGCGAGATCGAAGAGCAGCGGCGCGAGGTACTTAGCCACCAGCGTCCAGGTGATCATCACCACCAGGGCGAAGACCGTGGCGACGATCCAGCGCGGACGCGGCGCGTTCGTCATGCGGGGAACGCCGGTGCGGACGTCCGGGCCGGCGCCTGGCGCGCCGGGACGCGCGCCGGGAGGAAACGGACCAGGAGCAGCGCCGCGACCAGCGGCGAGGCGGCGCGCAGCAGATAGAAGCTGTCGCCGCTGGTGACGTAGTTGGCGCTGGGGAAGACCGGCGCCAGCCAGTCGGCGATGAGATAGAAGTCGACGAAAGTGAAGATGCCGCGAAGAGCCCTGCCGCCACCAACCCGGAGGCGCGATAGAGCACCGTGCAGCCGATTTCGCGCGCGAGCGCGGTCACCAGGGCCGCGGCGACGAAAGCGGGCTAGCTGAAGGAGAGGCCCGGAGCGATCGTCGGCAGAGCGAGCGCGGTGCCGCAGAGCAGCGTGAGCGTCCAGGCGGCGCGGGTTCCCCAGCTCTCCAGGGCGCCCGCGATAGAGCTGCCCGCGGAGCATGCGCTCGTAGAAGCGGATCGCCAGGACGACGAGGAGCGGCAGGGCCCAGAGCGCGGTCGTCGCGCGGCTGGCGGCGAGCTGCTGATCGCCGTAGGTGAAGGTCAGCCAGCCGAGGCGATGGCCGATCGCCGATCGGCGCGAGATCGACGGCGACCGCCACCCCGATCCACAGCAGCAGGCGGGTCCAGCGCGGGCCGGGCGCGGCCGGCGCAGCCATCGCCGGCGTCGCCGGCGTCGCCGCCGTCGCCGAGGGAATGGGCAGGCGGGGTATCGCTGGCGGCATTGCCGGCAGCGGCAGGAGCGGACTTCCCGGGCGCCCTGCGCGGCCCGGAATCCGCGGCGGTCTCGGGCGCGTCAGGAAACCGCAGAGGAAGACCAGGCCCGGGAGCGCCCAGACCAGGAAGAGACGCAGCTCGTCGGGCCGGCCGTTGCCGTAGCGTCCGGCGAACCAGGTCGCGCCGGCGGCCAGATCGAGGAGGAGCATGGCGAGCAGAGCGGTGCGGACTTTCAAGACCCGGGATTCTACGGCTTTCGATAGGCTCCGGATCTCGCAACCGAGAGGAGCGTCAAGATGCGCCCAAACCTCGCCGCCGCCACCGTCGCTGTCGCTGCCGTGCTCGCCACGGCCTTCACCCCCACCGCCGCGGCGCAGACCGCCCAGCCCGCAGGCAGCGCCACCGGCGCCGCGAGCGACGCCGCGCACGCCGAGAAAATGGCGCGCGAGCACCAACACGACACCGCGACCGCCAGTCCGGGGACGGTCCCCGCGCCGGCGCAGGCGGTCGTCGGCGAGGAGGTCGCCTACGCGACCCTCGCGGGCGTCACGGTCAAGGGCTATCTCGCGCGGCCGGCGCAGGCGGCGCCGGACGGAAGGCCCTTGCCGGCGCTCATCGTCATCCAGGAGTGGTGGGGCCTGAACGACAACATTCGCGCCATGGCCCGGCGCTTCGCCGGCGAGGGCTACCTGGTGCTCGCGGTCGATCTCTACGAGGGCAAGGTGGCCACCACCTCCGAGGCCGCGATGGCGGCCATGCAGGCCGCCATGGAGAAGCCGGCACGCCTGCTCGAGAACCTCCGGCAGGCGCACGCCTATCTCACCACGCAGGGGAAGGCGACGAAGACCGGCGTCGTCGGCTGGTGCTTCGGCGGCGGCTGGGCGCTCGAAACCGCGCTCGCGATCCCGGACGGCATCGACGCGGCCGTCATGTACTACGGGCGCACCCAGAGCGAACCCAAGGCCCTCGCCGCCCTCGAGGCACCGCTCCTCGGCCTTTTCGGCGGCAAGGACCAGGGAATTCCGCTCGACGGCGTGCGCCAAATGGAACATGAGCTCGTCAAGCTGGGCAAGAACGCCACCATCGTCGTCTATCCGGAGGCCGACCACGCCTTCGCCAATCCGACCGGCAACCGTTACCTCGCCGGTCCGGCCGAAGACGCCTGGGCGAAGACTGTCGCCTTCTTCGCCCAGCATCTCAAGAACTGACCGGCACTCAGCCGATCGTTCCCAACGTGCGTCGCACGCCGCCGGCCAGGCTCGTCTACTCCACCGCCGCGGGCACGGTCTGCCCGCGCTGCGGCTGGCCGAAGGGCGATTGCCGCTGCGCGGCGAACCTCGAGCAGCCGGTGCCGGAGAGAGTCGTCGCCCGGCTGCGGCTCGAGAAGTCCGGACGGGGAGGCAAGAGTGTCACCGTGATCGACGGCTTGCCGCAGAACCGCGACTTCCTGCGCGAGCTCGCCACCGAGCTCAAGAAGGCCTGCGGCGCCGGCGGCACGGCCGGTGACGGTGCGGTCGAGATCCAGGGCGACCGGCGCGACCAGCTGCGGCCACTGCTCGCGGCGAAGGGCTACACGGTCAAGGGTTAGAAGTAGCCGAGCGCCCGCAGGCCGCGCTCGAGCTCCGCGTCGATCTCCGCTTCGATCTCCGACTCCGCCGCCGGCGCGCCGCCGCCGTGGCGCGCCAGCGCGGCCGCGAGCCTGCCTGCGAGCCAGAGCTCGCGCAGCGGGCGCGGCAGCCCGGGATCGAGCAGGTTCGTGCGTTCGCCCGGATCGCCCGTCAACCGGAAGAGCTCACGGCCGGGAAGCGAGCGCCGCGCGGCGGAGGCGGCTGCCGACTTCTCCGCCCACCCGGCGGTCTCGCGATCGCCGCCGAAGACGATCGACTTCCATCCCCCGGCGACCGTCGAAGTCGACTCCGCGCCCGGCCGCGCAAGCCAGGCGAACGAAGCCTGCCCGCCACCCGCCCCGCCGGCCACCGGGCGATCCGGGCGAGCCGAACCCAGCAACTGGCGCACATCGCGCCCCGGCAGATCGGGCGCCGCCGAGGCTCCGGCGAGGGCGAGGAAGGTCGGCGCGATGTCGATCTGCTCGACCGGCGTGGCGAGGATCCGGCCCTGCGCCGCGGTCCGCTGGCCCTCCGGCAGACGCAGGACGAACGGAATGCGCAACATCTCCTCGTAGAGCGTGAAGCCGTGCTTCCAGCCACCGTGGTCGAGAAACTCCTCGCCATGGTCCGAGGTGAGCAGGACGGCGGACGTTGCCGCGACGCCGCGACGGTCGAGCTCGTCGAGGAGGTCGCCGAAGGCGGCGTCGTTCTGCGCGATCTCGGCGTCGTAGAGCTCGCGCGCGGCGGCTGCGCGACTTTCGGCCGCCGGCCGCGCGAGCCCGGCGAGCGCCTCGGCGCCACCGCAGCAGGCTGACTCGACGTCCACCTCCGGCGCGAGCCGGCGGCGAAACTCCTCGCGCGGCCGATACGGATCGTGCGGATCCAGGGTGTGCACGACGAGCAGGAAAGGCCTCGCTGACGCCCGCCGCCCGCGCTCCGCGAGCCAGGCGAAGACCTCGCGGTTCATCTCTTCGGCGTCGAAGTGCTGGTGCTTCCTCCCCTTGCGGTGCGCGAGATAGCGGAAGGTGTCCCAGCCCTGGGCGAAGCCGAAGCGCGCCACGATGTTGGCGTTGGTCGTGAAAAGCGCCGTTTCGTAGCCGGCTGCCTGCAGCCGCTCGGTGAGCGTCTCGACGCTCTCGGGGATGCGCTGCGAGCGCAGCTCGGCGCCGTGCGCCGGCGGAAAGAGACCGGTGAGGATCGTCGCCACCGCCGGCTTGGTCCACGAGCTCTGGGCGCGGGCGTGGGAAAAGAGGATCGAGTCGGCGGCGAAGCGGTCGATGCGCGGCGAGGTCGGGCGCGGGTAGCCGTAACAGCCGAGATGGTCGGCGCGCAGCGTGTCGATCAGATAGACGATGAGATTCGGGCGCGGCTCCGGGCTGGCTCCGGCCGCCGCGGCCGCCGGCGGCCACCGCGCGCCCGGCGCGACTCGCGCGCACCGCGCGGCGGGTCCCGGCAGCCGCGCGGGCCGGCTGCTCGAGGCGCAGCCCGCTCACCCGGACCTCGCCGTCCGCCCCTGCGAGCGCGCAGAGCGAAGCGGACCAGCGCGGGCTCCGCCGCGGCGGCCGACGAGCTCGACTCCGGCCGGCGGCACCCGGCCGAATCGCTCTCCGGACGCCCTCCTGCGTCTCGTCTTCGACCGCGAGCGCGAGCTGCGCGCTGCCGCTGCGTCGCGACCGCATCCCAGGCGAGCCGCGTGCCGGAAGCGAGCTCGAACGTGCCTTCGACAGCCGAGCCCGCGGGCAGGGTGAGCGTCCCGCCGGCAGGCGTCGATCCCCGGGAGCTCGGGTAGCCCCGGGGTTCTGGCGGTCCTGCCGGTCCTGCTGTTCGCCGGCCGCGCGGAAGCGCACGCCGTCCCAGGCGACCGCCCAGGGCGCCTCCTCCTCGCCGGCGTTCCAGCGCGCGTAGCGGAGCTCGAGGAGGTTCTCGCCGGCGCGCAGCCGGGCGGCCGGCGACGAGAAGCGCAGGTCGGTCGGGTGTCGGACCGATCTCCTGCCTCGCCGGCCGTCGGGCCGTTCGCCCGCACGGCTCGACGCTTGCTGGCCGGCCGCCGTGCGAACGGAAACGACCAGCCGCGCAGGCCGAGCTCGAGATCGCGCGCCGCGACGAGCTCGAAGGCGAACCGCGAGAGCGGTCCCGCCCCCCAGGCGAAGCTCGTCGTGCCGCTCCTCTCGGGCGCGCCCCACCCCTCGCGCAGGTGCGCGCGGGCGGCGGCTCGCCGATGTCGATCACGCCGTATTCCGCGGACGGGCGAAGCGCGGCGGCGAACGCCGCCAGCTCGATGCGCTCGTAAGTGCCGGCACTCGCCGGCCTTCGCCGCCGGCGGCGAAGGCGCACGGCAGCCGGACGCCCCCCGGCGGCCGCCAGCAACGGGACGAGCGCCGGCGGGCTTCAGCAAGTCGGTTCGAGGATCTCGATCTTGTCCGGGCGAATTCGGTACGACGCAGAGGAACTCGAACGGCGCCTCGAGGACGGTGTAGGAGTGCGGCATGCCGGCCGGGATATAGAGCGTGTTGCCGGCCGCGACCTCGTGCACCGCGTCGCCGACCGTCATCCGCGCCCGGCCGGCGAGCACGTACTGCTCGTGCTCGACCAGATTGGTATGCAGCGGCATGCCGCCGCCTTCGCCCATGATGAAGCGCCGCAGCGCGAAGTTGGGCGCCCCGTCGCCGGGGCCGACCAGCACCTGCACCTCGGTCGCCCTGCCGGCGGCCACGACCTTCTTCTCGACCTCTTCGGCGCGCTTAACGGCGGCCTTCGGAGCGTCTGCGCTCATCGTGTTCTCCCCGATGCGGTGTACAACGTTGAAGCTCCGGTTCAGCTTCTCCGAGCGTCCAGGCAGATGCTGGCTAGACAAGATCCCAGGTCAGCGCGAGCCGCTCTTCGCCAGTGAGCGCGGTCCAGAATTCGCGTCCGCGACTCGATTCCCGGGTCTCCGAGGGCGGAATGCTGAACCGTCATCTCGCGGCTGAGCCATGCGCTGATTCTACTCCCGAGCGCCGGCGAGGCGACTCGCTCGACCGCGGTCCACGACCATCGATTCCGCTAGAAAGAACTCCTGCCTTCGCTCGCGGTCATGGCAGGCTTCGGGAGGCTCGGCTTCCTCGATGCAGGAACTCAGGGGCAAGGCGAGCCCGCTCTCCCAGACGACGGTATCGAGATCAACGCGAAAGCGCTCGAACGCGTGGGTCTAGCGGCGCCATTACCGGCGTAGTTCGACCCAGACATCGAGATCCATTGGTATCTCGCGGCACGGCGTGAAAGGAGAAGGCGACACCCCCGACGACGGCGGTAGCGGACCCACTTCAGCGTTCAATGCAGAGAACAGATCGCTGAAGTCGCGGTTCAGGTTCATCCGGGCGGGTCCAGGCCAAGTGCTGACAGACGAGATCCCAAGTCAACGCGAGCCGCTCCTCGCCAGTCAGCGCGGCCCCAGAATTCCCGGTCCGCGACCTCGATCTGCCGGGTCGCCGAGGGCGAACTTCTGAACCGTCATCTCAACGCCGCGGCATAGTGCTAATTCTACATCCATCGAGATCCCGAGGAAGCGGCAGATCTCCGGCATATGAAGCCTCAGTCCTCGACCTTGAGGACCGCCAGGAAGGCCTCCTGCGGGATCTCGACGTTGCCGACCGACTTCATCCGCTTCTTGCCCTCCTTCTGCTTCTCGAGGAGCTTGCGCTTGCGGCGTGATGTCGCCGCCGTAGCACTTGGCGAGGACGTTCTTGCGCAGCGCCTTGACGCGTCGAGCGGGCGATGATCTTCGCGCCGATCGCCGCCTGCAGGATGACCTCGAAGAGCTGGCGGCGGGATCAGCTCCTTCATCTTCTCGACCAGGGCCTTGCCCTTGGGGTGCGCCTTGTCGCGGTGGACGATGATCGACAGGGCGTCGACCGGCTCGCCGTTGATGAGGACGTCGAGCTTGACGAGGTCGCCGGCGCGGTAGTCGGCGAGCTCGTAGTCGAACGAGGCGTAGCCGCGCGAGACCGACTTCAGCTTGTCGTAGAAGTCGAGGATGACCTCGGCGAGCGGGAAGTCGTACTCGATCAGGACGCGCGTCCGAGGCAGACGTACTGGAGGCTGCCTGCTGGATGCCGCGCCGGTCCTGCGACGAGCGCGAGGATGCCGCCGACGTACTCGTCGCGGGTGACGATCGTCGCCAGGATGTACGGCTCCTCGATCGACTCGATGCGCGCGAGATCGGGCAGCTGCGCCGGGCTCGAGATCTCGATCTGCGTGCCGTGCGAGGTGTTGACGCGGTAGCGCACGCCCGGCGCGGTGGTGATGAGCGCGAGGTTGAACTCGCGCTCGAGGCGCTCCTGGATGATCTCCATGTGCAGCAGGCCGAGGAAGCCGCAGCGGAAGCCGAAGCCGAGCGCCGTCGAGCGTCTCGGGCTCGAAGGTGAACGAGGCGTCGTTCAGGCGGAGCTTCTCGACCGCGTCGCGCAGGTCCTCGTAGTCGTCGGAGTCCACCGGGAAGAGGCCGGCGAAGACCATCGGCTTCGACTTCCATGAAGCCCGGGCAGGGGCTCGAGCGTCGGGCGGTCGGGATCGGTGACGGTGTCGCCGATCTTGCGCCTGGATCGAGGTCCTTGATGCTGGCGATAGACGTAGCCGACCTCGCCGACCGAGAGCTCCTGCACCTCGCGCGGCTTCGGGTGGTAGGTGCCGAGCTCCTCGACCGTGTAGACGCGGCCGGCGGCGACGAACTTGATCTTGTCGCCGCGCCGGAGCGTGCCGTCGATGACCCGGACGAGGCAGGCGACGCCGCGGTAGACGTCGTACCAGGAGTCGAAGAGCAGCGCCTGCAGCGGCGCCTCGGGATCGCCCGATCGGCGGCGGGATGTCGGTCGACGATGCGCTCGAGCAGCTCGTCGATGCCGATGCCGGTCTTGGCCGAGACGTCAGCACCGCGTTCGAGGCGTCGATGCCGATGACCTGCTCGATCTGCTCCTTGGCGCCGGCTCGGGGTCGGCCGACGGCAGGTCGATCTTGTTGATCACCGGCAGGAGCTCGAGGCCGCCGTTGACCGCGAGGTAGGCGTTGGCGAGCGTCTGCGCCTCGACCCCCTGCGCCGCGTCGACGACCAGCAGCGCGCCCTCGCAGGCGGCGAGCGAGCGCGACACCTCGTAGGAGAAGTCGACGTGGCCCGGGGGTGTCGATCAGGTTGAGGACGTAGGTCTCGCCGTCCTTGGCCTTGTAGTCGAGCGCGCACGGCGCGCGCCTTGATGGTGATGCCGCGCTCGCGCTCGAGGTCCATGTCGTCGAGCACCTGGGCGTGCATCTCGCGCTGCGGTCAGCGCGCCGGTGCGCTCGAGCAGCCGGTCGGCGAGCGTCGACTTGCCGTGGTCGATGTGGGCGATGATCGAGAAGTTGCGGATGTGGGAGGCCGGAGGCATCGGGTTTGGGACCGGCGGCGGGGGCTCGAAAGCGGCGCCGCCGGGCAGAAGAGCCTATCAGTTCGCGCCCTGCGGACCCGTCCTCGGCTAGACTCCCCGCGATGCGGACCCCACCCGCGGTCGGCCTCCGATTCGCGTCCCCGCCCCGGCGCTCTCCTGCCGCGGCCTGGTCAAGCGCTACGGCGAGCTCGTGGCGGTCGACGGTCTCGACCTCGAGGTCGCCAGGCCGGCGAGTGCTTCGGCCTGCTCGGCCCGAACGGCGCCGGCAAGACCACGACGGTCGAGCTCTTCGAGGGCCTGCTCTCCCCCGACGGCGGCACGCTCGAGGTGCTGGGCGAGCGCTGGCAGGGGGACGGCCAGGCGCTGCGGGCGCGGCTCGGCGTGCAGCTCCAGGAGACCCGCTTCCCGGAGAAGCTCCGGGTGCCGAGCTCGTCGAGCTCTTCCGCAGCTTCTACCGCGACGGTCTCGAACCGGCGGCGGCGCTCGCCCTCGTCGGCCTCGAGGAGAAGCGGCGGGCGTTCGTGCGCGAGCTCTCCGGCGGCCAGAAGCAGCGCCTGTCGCTCGCCTGCGCGCTGGTCGGCGACCCCGAGGTGCTGTTCCTCGACGAGCCGACCACCGGGCTCGACCCGGCCTCGCGCCGCCAGATCTGGGAGATCGTCGAGCGGCTCAAGGAGCGCGGGCGGACGGTCCTGCTCACCACCCACTACATGGAAGAGGCGGCGCGGCTCTGCGACCGGGTCGCGATCGTCGACCGCGGCCGGATCCTCGCCCTGGGCGCCCCGGCGGCGCTCGTCGCCTCGCTCGGCGCCGAGCACGTCATCGAGCTCGAGACCGACCGCGAGATCCCGACGGCGATCCTCGCCGACCTGCCCGGAGCGTCGAGGCGGTCCGGCGCGACGGCGCTGACGGTCCGGCTCACCGTGCGCGAGGTCCACCGGGCGGTGCCGCCGCTCCTCGCCCGGCTCGCCGCGGGCCGGATCGAGGCGCGCCGGCTGGCCACCCACCACGCGACGCTCGAGGACCTCTTCATCGCCCTCACCGGGCGCACCCTCGAGGGCGGCTCGCTCCCCGACGGCTCCGCGATCGGCGCGGCGGGCGGCGCGGCGGACGGCACGGGGGCGGCGCATGAACACCTGGCGCGCGCGCGGGCCGCTCTCCTCGCCGCTCGTCCAGCTCACGCTCGCGCGGTTGCGCGAGTTCCTGCGCGAGCCCGAGGCGATCTTCTGGGTCTTTCTCTTCCCGGTGCTGCTGGCGATCGCCCTCGGCGTCGCCTTCCGCAATCGCCCGCCCGATCCGCTGCCGGTCGGCATCGAGGAGAGTCCGCGTCGCCGAGGCGCGGCTCGCGGCGCTGGCGGCGAGCCCGACGCTCGCGCCACAGATCCTCGACCCGGCCCGAGGCGGAGCACGCGCTCGCCACCGGGCGCCTCGCGCTCGTGGTTCTCGGCACCGAGCCGCCGACCTACTGGTTCGATCCGACCCGGCCCGACAGCCGACTGGCGCGGCTGGAGGTCGATCAGGCCCTCGAGCGGGCCGCCGGCCGGGCCGACCGCTTCGACGCCGCAGGTCCTCGAGATGACCGAGCGCGGCGCGCGCTACATCGACTTCCTGGTCCCCGGGCTCCTGGGCATGAATCTCATGGGCACCGGCATGTGGGCGATCGGCTTCTCGCTCGTCCAGCAGCGCGCCGGCAAGCTCCTCAAGCTCTTCATCGCCTCGCCGATGCGGCGCTGGCAGCTGCTGGCCGCGCAGGTCCTGGCGCGTCTCGTCTTCCTCGCCCTCGAGGTGGCGATCCTGCTCGGCTTCGCGGTCCTGGCGCTCGACGTGCCGATGCGCGGGCCGGTGGCCGCGGTCGGCCGTGGTCTGCGTCCTCGGCGCGCTGTCGTTCGTCGGCCTGGGGCTGCTGGTCGCCGCGCGCCCGCGCACGATCGAGGGCGTCTCGGGGCTGATGAACTTCGTCATGTTCCCGATGTGGATCTTCTCCGGCGTCTTCTTCTCGAACGAGCGCTTCCCCGCGGCGCTCCAGCCGTTCATCCAGGCGCTGCCGCTCACGGCTTTGAACGACGCGCTGCGCGCCGTGATGCTCGAAGGCGCCACGCTCGCTCTCGCAGGCGCCCGAGCTGGCGATTCTCGCCGGCTGGGGCCTGATCGGCTTCGCCGGCGCGCTCAAGCTCTTCCGCTGGAGCTAGCCGGACGGCCGGAGCGCCGGCGTTCAGGGCTGCGGCTGCGGGATCGGCGGCGGTGGAGCCGGCGGAGCCGGGGGCGCTATCGGCGCCATCGGTGACGTGGCCGCCGCCTTCAGGGTCTGGTTGAGCTCCGCGGCGCGGGCGTGCGCCTCGGCGAGCGGCGGCAGGCCCCACTCCGCGCGCTCGGCGTCGGTCGTCGCCGGATCGACATCGTAGACCTTCCACTTGCCGTCGACTTCGACCAGCTGGGTGCCGAACTTCTGCGGCTTGCCGGCGAGCATCTGTCCGCGATCGACGCGCCGTCGCGACCAGCGGGCGGGCGGCGAGCAGGTCCGGATCGCCCGCCAGCGCCTGGCGCGCCAACCCGGTGGCCCGCTCGACCTCCGCCGGGCGGTCGCTTTCGACCAGCACGGCGGCGGCGTGAAAGGCGTCTTCCGGCTGCTTCACGCCGCCGCCCTCGACGCGCGCCCACGCCGCACGGCGGCGGCCGGCAGCGCGCTCGACCGCCACCGCCGTCGCTTCGGCCGCGGGCGGCGCGCCGCGTTCCTGGCGCAGCTCGAGGTAGAGGCGGAGGAGTTCCGGGTCGAGCGTCTTCTGGTGCGCCTGCTGGCGTTCCTCGGTGAGCGTGACGAGGCGCAGCCAGCGCCCATCGCTGCGCAAGGGCTCGAGACGCGGGTCCACCAGCACCCGCTCGAGGTCGTGGAAACCGTTCGCCAGCGCGAGGCCGAGCGCCTCGAAGCCGCCGTCGAGGTCGAGCCGCAGCGCGGCGCAACAGGCGGCGCCATAGGCGGCGCGCGCCGCGAGTCCGGCGCGCGGCGCCTCGGCGGCGGCCCGCCCGAAGGCGATCTGGCACTCCTTGTAGCTGCCGGCGAGGAAGGCGGCGACCGCTTCGCGGAAGCGCGGCGGGAGCTCTTCCGCGCCGAGCGCCGCCGGGGCGGCGCCGCCGAGCGCCAGACAGAACGTCAGTGGCACGGCCCCGGCGAAGAGCGCGCCGACAGCCGGTCGAACGCTCACGCTTCGTCCGCCGAGGGGCCGTACAGCCCGGGGACCGGCACGTCGAGCAGGCGCAGGTAAACCGTCAACTGTCCCCGGTGATGGATGTTGTGATTGAACACCATCTGGCGCAGCACGGCGACGCGCGGCAAGGTGAAGATGACGTGCTCGCCGTTCCGGAGCGTCCACGGTTCGTGAAAGGCCTCGTCGGCGGCGCCGGCGATCGCGGCGCGCGTGGCGGCGAGATTCTCATCGAAGCCCGCGAGCAACGAATTGCTGGTGCGAAACTGGCTCGGAGTGTAGCCACCCAAGGCGAAATCGAACTCCCGCGAGCTCATGGCGCCGGAGCCCCAGCGCAGGAGCCCCGCGAGATGGTTGGCCAGTCGACCGAGGGAGAACGACTTCGGGTGCGGTGTCCAGTCGTAACGCTCCAGCGGGATGCGTTCGAGCACTTTGCGCGTGCCCGCCATCTCGTGATCGAACTCGGGAAGCAGCCTCTCGCCAATGCTCATCGGTTCTCTCCTCTTTCCTCTCCCGATACTAGACCGGGCGATCCGCAGAAGTTGGCGCGCGCGCGACAACCCCGGCAACGATGGACTGCGAACGATCCGAGCGATCCGAACGATCGGGCAGCCCGAGGAGGGCCGCGACCGCCGCCTCCGCCCGCCGCGCCAGCGCGCCACGATCCTGGTGCGCGAGGCCGGTCACCGGAATCGGCTCGCCGAAGCGCACCTCGACCTTTCCCGGCCGGACCTTGAAGCCATCGCGCGGCAGGATCCGCCCCGCCCCGACGATCGCCACCGGCACGACGTCGACGCCGCGCCCGCCGGCATCGAGAACGGCCGCGAAGCCGCCGCTCTTGAAGCGCCCGAACTGGTCCGGCGCGGCCCGCGAACCTTCGGGGAAGGAGACCAGGCTGCCCCCCGCGGCGAGCAGCTCGCCCGCCCGGCCGACGCTCGCGACCGCCTTCCGGCGGTCGGTGCGATCGACGAAGACCATCCCCATGGCGGCGATGTACCAGCCGAGGAACGGCACCCGCGCGAGCTCCTGCTTGGCGAGAAAGTGGAGCGGCGCCGGCACGGCGGCGAAGAGGACCGGGATATCGAGCCAGGACTGGTGGTTGGCGACGAAGAAGCAGGCGCGCTGGAAGTCGACGCGCTCGCGCCCGACGACCTCGAGCCGCGACAGCCCGATGGCGATCATGCCGGGCGCCCAGACATGGCGCGCCAGCCAGAGCGCCGGCTCGCGCTGGCGGGCGACCAGCGCCACGACGAGCGCGACGCTGATCCAGAAAGCCGACCAGACGATCGTCGCCGCGAGCTGCAGCGCGTTCAGCGGCAACCAGAGCAGGTCCGCGAGGCGCCAGCGCTTCATGCGCCGAGCGGCAACCGGCTCGCCGCCTCCACGACGAGCGCGTCGTCGCCGTCGCCCCGTGCGAGCCGGGCGACGGCGGCGAAGGCGATCATCGCCGCGTTGTCGCCCGAGTAGACCAGCGGCACGAGGCGCAGCGTCACGCCGCGTTCGGCCGCCCATTCCGGGAAGCCGCCGGCGCAGCAGCCGGTTGGCCGCCGCCCCGCCCGAAACCGCGAGGTCGGCGAACGGCGCGCGGCGGTGGAGGCGGGTGAGGCGATCGAGGATCTGCCGCACCGCCGAATCGCGGAAACCGGCGGCGAGATCGAGGAACGGCTGCGGGATCGCGTCGAAGACCGCACCTTCCGCCCCCTCCCCGAGCAGCTCGATCGGCGGCATGCGGAGGCCTTTCGCCTCGAGCTTCTCGAGCGCGTGGACCGCCTGCGTCTTCAACCCCGAATAGGAGAAGAAGAGCTCCTCTGTGCCGGCGAGCCGGGCGACCGGCGCCGCGGCGGCGTCGCCGCGCTCCGCCAGCCGGTCGAGGAGCGGCCCCTGCGGATAGGGCAGCCCCAGGCGCTTGCCGAACTTGTCGAACGCCTCGCCGAAGGCGTCGTCGCGGGTCTCGGCGAGGAGCGTCACCGCGCTCGCACTCCCCGGCACGACGTCGGTAGAGGCTGGTGTGGCCGCCCGAGACGACGAGCCCGACGAAGCGCTCGGGAAAGGGCGCCGCCGCGCTGCCGTCGGTCGTGAGCCAGGGCGAGTAGAGGTGCCCTTCGAGGTGGTGCACGGCAAAGAACGGCAGCCCGCGCGACCAGGCCATCGCCCGCCCGAGCGACAGGCCGACGAGGAGCGAGCCGATGAGCCCCGGTCCCGCGGTGGCGGCGATCGCGCCGATGTCGTCGATCGTCACCCCGGCGCGCGCCAGCGTCTCGTCGTAAACCGCCGGCCAGTTGGCGAGCTGCTCGCGCGAGGCGAGCTCGGGTACGACGCCGCCATAGGGCCGGTGCACCGCGAGCTGGCTCGAGACGACCGAAGCGAGCACCCGCCCCAGGGCGTCGACCACCGCACAGGCGGTGTCGTCGCAGCTGGTTTCGATGCCGAGGACGAGCGGCGGGCGCATGCCGCGAGCATAACCGCGCCCGGGGGTCCGCGGCGGGGGGGGACGCCGCGAGGCGCCTGTGGACCCGGGCATTCCGGCCTGAACGCCGTTCTGCTAGCCTCGCCGCTTCTCAAACCGCACGCCACCGCTGGAGACCTTGCGAAATGCAGAACCGGAATCTGCGCCTCCCGCTCGCCTTTTGTCTCGGGTTGCTCGTGCTCGCCGCGACTTCCCTGACCCTCTCCGCCGCCGAGCCGCCGGCTGCGGATGCGGCCTACCTCGAGCAGGTCTCCGCCGAGCTCGCCCGCACCAGGGCCGAGCCGGCGTCCGCTGGCTCCCGAACACGTCCAGCCGTGCGTGGGCGGTACCTCCGGCGGCGTCTATCCGTGCAGCAACATCGACCTCATGGAGTTCATGACTCGCACCGTTCGGCACCGACAACGGCGAGTCCTGAAGACGAACAGTCTCTGGGGCTGGACCGATCCCCTGACCGGGCACGAGTGGTGCTCCTCGGCCTCGACAACGGCACCGCCTTCATCGACATCACCGATCCCGAGAAGCCGGTCTATGCCGGCAAGCTCCCGAGCCACAACGGCATCGCTCGCTCTGGCGCGACGTTCGCGTGTACCAGAACCACGCCTACATCGTGAGTCGAACAGGGCGGTCCGCACGGCATGCAGGTCTTCGACCTGACCCAACTGCGCACGTCGCGCACCGCCGGTGACGTTCACCGAGACGGCGCTACTACGACCGGCGTCACGAACACGCACACCATCTCGATCAACCAGGAGACCGGCTACGCCTATCTGGTCGGGACGACCGGCACCGGCGGAAACCCCACCTGCAGACCTGCGGCGGCAATCTGCACATCGTGAACCTGGCTCACCCGACGAGCCCGCAGTTCGTCGCCTGCTACAACGACGGCGGCTACATCCACGAGAACCAATGCTTCGTCTACCACGGCCCCGACACCACCTACACCGGGCACGAGATCTGCCTCGCCGCGCGCGGCTCGGCGCACGAACATCGACATCCTCGACGTGACCAACCACGCCGCGCCGGTGCGGACTCAACAGCCTGCACTACAACAGCAGCCGGCTACAGCCACCAGGCCTGGTTCACCGACGACCAGCGCTACATCCTGTTGAACGACGAGCTCGACGAGAGAACGGCGGCAGCGCCGACGCGCACCTACATCTTCGACGCCCTCGATCTCGACAATCTCGTCCTCGCCGGCGCCAACGGCTATTTCTCCCACGCTACGACGGCGATCGACCACAACCTCTACGTGCGCGCCAACTTCGTCTTCCAGTCGAACTACAGCTCGGGCCTCCGGATCCTCGCGCTCACCGATCTCGCGCAGGCGCAGCTCACCGAAGTCGGCTACTTCGACCTCTTCCCGGCCAACAACGACGCCGAGTTCAGCGGCACCTGGAACAACTATCCGTTCTTCGCCAGCGGCAACATCCCCGTGTCCCACATGAGCAGGGCCTCTTCATCCTGCGTCCGACGAACCTGTGCACCGCGCCGGCGGCCCCGGCCGGCCTCGTCGCACAGGCGAACGGCGACCACCGGATCGACCTGGACTGGAGCGGCAGCGGCGCCGCCGGCGCGACCTTCAAGGTCCAGCGTGCGCTCGGTGGCTGCGGCGGGACCTTCGAGACCATCGCCAGCGGCCTCGCCTCGCCGAGCTACGACGACCTCTCCGCTTCGGGTGTCGTCACCTACGGTTACCGCATTCAGGAGCGCGACGCGACCGGCATCTGTGGCTCGGTGTCTTCCGCCTGCGTCGAGGCCTCGACCTCCGGCAGCTGCACCGCGCCGCCCGCTTTCGCCGGTATCGCCAGCGCGGCGAATCAGGGAACGGCTGCCTGCGCGGTCGACCTCGCCTGGCCGGCGGGCACGGTCTACTGCGGCGGCCCGGCGACCTACTCGGTCTATCGCGGCGCCAGCGACAGCTTCGTCCCCGCCGCCGGCAATCGCATTGCGCAGGGGGTCTCGGGACTCGCCTATACCGATTTCGCAGCGCCCGCGCTGACGCCGAGCTACTACGTGGTGCGCGCGGTCGATGCCGCGAGCGGCAACGAAGATGTCAAACGTCGTGCATCTCGGTGCCACCGCCAGCGGTCCGGCGCAGGACGGCACCTTCGCGACCGGCGCCGAGCCGGGCGATCCGCCGCTCGACACCTTGACCTCGGGCGAGCCGGAATTCCTCGGCGGCCCGCAGCCGCTCGCGCCCGAGCACGCCGGCTGGCATCTGACGTCGGCCCGCAAGCGCACCGGCACGCGCAGTTTCTACTCGATCGAGGCGAACAACACCTGCATCACGCTCGAGATGCCGGTGACCCTCACCGCGGCGCAGAGCTCACAACTTTCCTTCTGGACCGATCTGGGATATCGAGGCCGGCCTGGGACGGCGGCATCGTCGAGATCTCGACCAACGGCGGCACCACCTGGACCCGCCTTACGCCCAATCCTCCGGGCTATCCCGACCAGATCGTGCACGCGGGAAACACCTGCCCGGCGCTCGCCAACGGCACGCCGGCCTTCTCGAGCGCCGCCCAGCTCGGCACCTGGCAGCAGCGCACGGTCAATCTCTCGGCCTATGCCGGCCAGAGCATCCGCCTCGCCTGGCGCTATGGCACGGAGAGCTCCCAGGCCGGAGAGGGCTGGTACGTCGACGACATCGCCCTCACCCACGCGCAGATCCCGGGCAGCTGCACCTCGAGCCTGATCTTCGCCGACGGCTTCGCGAGCGGCACCACCGGCGCCTGGTCGGCCGCAGTTCCCTGACCGGCGCGTGGTCACCGCATCGGCGCGCCGAGGGGAGTAGAGTCGGCGCGTCCGCCAACCGGAGAGGATGCCCACCATGCGTCCAGGACTGAAAACCGCGCTCACCTTCACCGCCGGGCTGGTCGTCGGAGCTACCGTCTGGGGCGGGATTCAGATGCACTACGTGGAAAAGTTCTTCTCCCATCGCGGCTGGATAGCGGCGAACGAGAGCGCTCTCCATTTGCAGTTTCTCTCCAGCGAGAAGGGCGTGAGGCGCTGGCGGAATTCGCTGGTCGACTCAATGCCCGATCTGGCACGAAGCGTGAATCCGCATCGCGACGATCCCAACTACGCCACCGTTCTGTGGAACATCCGACTCGCCTACGCCCTGAACGAAGTCCCCGTGCCGAAAGAGATCGAAGCGATCCTCTCGAACCTGCCACCCGCGGCGGCCCCGCAGTGCCCCATGCCGCGGCGCAAGCTCGGACTCCCGCCACTACCGACTTCCGAGGCGCGGAAAACGAGCCAGCTGAACGACTCGCAGCTCTGACGCAAGCTTTTTTTCCTTTACCGGTCTTCTTGCTTCTTGCTTCGTGACCACTCGAGCCCGAACGAAGCCGCCCGCGACCGCCGGCGCCCCAGAGCTTTCGCTCCGGGCGCTCAACCGGGCGACGCTCGCGCGGCAGATGCTGCTCGAGCGCGCGGCGGTGCCGGTCGAGACCGCCGTCGCCCGGCTCGCCGGGATGCAGGCGCAGATTCCGCGGCCGCCCTACCTCGGACTCTGGACGCGCCTCGCCGGCTTCGAGCGCGCGGCGCTCACCGCGGCGCTCCACGCGCGCCGGGTCGTGCGCGCCACCGCCTGGCGCGGCACCCTGCACCTGCTCACCGCCGACGACCTGCGCACCTTCCGCGGCAGCCTGCAGGAGATGCTCTCGCGCGGCATGCGGAGCGTCCTCGGCGAGCGCGTCGAAGGGCTCGACATGGTGGCGCTCCTCGCCGAGGCTCGAGGCTTCTTCGCCGCCAAGCCGGCAAGCTTCGAAGCCGCTCGCGCGCACCTCGCGGCGCGCTTCCCGGTCGACGACGCCCGCTTCCTGGGCTACGCCGTGCGCACCCACCTGCCGCTGGTGCAGGTGCCGGACGACTCGGCGTGGGGTTTCCCGGCCGCCGCCGACTTCGCACTCGCCGAGCAATGGTTGGGCCAGGAGATTCCGACCGGGAATGAGGGACTGCCGGCGCTCGTGCGGCGCTATCTCGCGGCGTTCGGGCCGGCGAGCATCCAGGACGCGCAGAACTGGTCCGGGATCGGCGGCCTGCGCGCGACCTTTGCGGCGTTGCGCGGCGAGCTCGCCACTTTCCGCGACGAACGCGGACGAGAGCTCTTCGACCTCCCCGACGCGCCGCGCCCGGAGGAAGCGACCCCGTCGCCGGTGCGCTTCCTCCCCGAGTACGACAACCTCGTTCTCGGCCACGACGATCGCAGCCGCATCGTCGCCGACGCCCATCGGCCGCGGCTGGTGACGAAAAACCTTCAGGTGCCGGCGACCTTTCTCATCGACGGCTTCGTCGCCGGGACCTTCAAGGTCGAGGGCAAGAAGAAAACGGCGACGCTCGCGCTGACGCCGTTCGGGAAGCTCCTGAAAAAGGACCAGCGGGCTCTCGAGGCCGAAGGCGACGCCCTTCTCGCCTTCGTCGAACCGGCGGCCGCGACGCGCGACGTCGTCGTCGCGGCCCCTCCGGGTTAGAAGACCGCTCGCCGCGTCAAGCGGCGTGCAGGCGCCGCCGCACGGCCAGCCAGCCGGCGCCGAGGAAGAGAACCTCGATCCCGGCGATGACCGCCATGACGGTCACCAGGTTCGAGCTCCCGAAGCCGTAGGAGTGGAGCCCGGCGGCGAGCACGTAGTTCACCCCGAGGTAGGTCATCAGGATCATCCAGAAGGCGGCGATCGAACCGACGGCGACGCCGAAGTCCTCGATCTGCTTGTCGAAGCGGGCGTGCAGGATCGCCATGTAGGCGAGGAACGCCACCAGCGACCAGACCTCCTTCGGATCCCATCCCCAGTAGCGGCCCCACGACGAGGCGGCCCAGATCGAGCCGGTCAGGATGCCGGCGATGAGCAGGATCGAACCGACGTGGATGTACCAGTAGGCGAGCTGGCTCCAGCGCTGGGCCATCTCGCGGCGATGGGGGGCGAAGATCTCCACCGCGACCACGACGTGGGCGAAGAGCGTGACGATCGCGAGCGTGGCGTAGCTCACCATGATGATCGGCACGTGGATGGCGAGCCACGGCGTGCCCGAGAGCACCGGCTGCATCGGGTGGATGAACGGGTCCATCGGCAGGCGGTCGAGGAGCAGCATGGCGAGCGCCGACATCGCCGCCGAGTTGAAGATCAGGATGCGGTTGCTGAGCGAGCAGCGAGATGACCGCGAAGAGTCCGACGCCCCAGGCGAGGAAGAGCATCGACTCGTACATGTTCGAGGCCGGGATGCGCCCGGCGACCAGCCAGCGCTGGGCGATCCCCAGGTCATCACCGCGAAACCGCCGACGATGCCGACGCGCGGCGATCCAGAGCAGGAGCTTGCGGTCGCGGGTGAGGGTGAAGCCGGCGGCGAGCGCCGCCGGGACCAGCAGCCACCAGCGCGAGCTGGGTGGGTCGGCGCGCGTGTAGCGCAGCTCGCGGGCGATCGCCTCGCGGGTCGGATAGTGCGCCGGCGCGCGGCCGCGGATCTGCTCGGCGGCGGCGAGCGAGCGCGGCGGCGGAGGGCGGCCGGACGGCGCCCCAGGCGGCGTTCGGGATCGGCGGCCGGCTCGAGGCGCAGCGCCTCGCCGCGGAAGTAGCCCTGCAGGGTGGTGAGGCGGCTCGAGAGCTCGACCAGGTGCTCGTCGAGCTTCGGCCCCTTCTCCTCGCGCTGCGGGCGCGCCCGTCGGCGGCGCGGAGCGCTTCGATCAGCGCCGGTCGCGAGACCAGGTCGCGGAACGAGGCGTAGCGCGGTGCCGGACGGCAGCCCGGCGAGCGCGGCGACGTCGGCGCGCAGCGCGACGATCGGCTCGTTCTGCCAGCCCTGCGGATCGATCACCCAGCCGGCGACCATGGCGACCGGCGGAACGCCGGGCCAGGCAGCGCTTGCCGGGTGACCGTCCAGACGGCGTTCGCGCGCCTGGGTGTCGAACGGCATCGTGCGGCCGTCGAACTGCACCGGCACGGCGGCGAGCGCCTCGAGCTGCCCGGTCTCCGGCACCAGCGCGGCATCCGCCGGCACGGGCGCGACCAGGAGCCCCGTCGCCAGGCCGAGCGAGCAGCAGGAGTGGCGCCAGCGGCGCCAGCGGCGCCGACCGCCGCGAGCTTGCCGTTGCCCGGCCTGGTGCGCTCGACCGCCCTGGCTGCGGCCTCCGCGATCAGGGCGTCGTTCATGCGCTGCTGCGCGAGGCGGGTGAAGAAGACGACGATCATGCCGATGACCAGCAGGGTGTAGCCGACGAAGACGACGGTCTGCCCGGGATCCTTCGCCACCGAGAGGATCGTCATCTCGCGTCCGCCCTGGATCTGATAGCTCGACTGGAAGAAGGTGTAGCCGCCGTGCGACGAGCGGCTGGTTCATCTCGATCACCCCGGGGCGTTCGCTGCCGGTCCTGCCTCCTCCACCACGACGCGGCTGCGGAACATCGCCGGGCGCTGCGTGCCCGGGTAGGTGTCGATCTCGAAGGCGTCGAGCCGCACCTTGAACGGCAGGGTGAGCGGCGGCAGGTCGCCCTCCTTGTCGCCCTGGAAGACGACGTCGGAGGACTGCCCCTCCCAGATCGGCAGGCGGCCCTCGATCTTGAACATCACGGTCATCAGCGCCCCGACGAGGATCAGCAGCATCGAGGTGTGGGTGAGGGCGAAGCCGATCCGCCAGCGGTTGCGCGGCCAGCGGACGATGAGCGCCGCCAGGAGGTTCAGCCCGAAGAGCCCCTCGAGGGCGAAGAACCAGGGCGCGTAGTAGACGGCGCGCGCCGCCTCGGCGCCGCGCAGCGATTCGAAGATCGTGCCGACGGCAAGCACCACGCCCACCACCAGCAGAAGCACAACCGTCAGCTTGAGCGAACCGAGTCGCTCGATCCAGAGTTTCATGGCGTTCTCCCCTGGGAGCCCGAGAGACCGGCCTCCCCCCGTCCGCGATGATCTCGCACCGGCCGGCCGATCGCTCCCACCCCGCGGTGCAGGGGCGCACCTCGGTGATCGGGGGGTGGCGGGTGGGAGCGGCGCGGCGCGGGGGACGCGGTGGGCGCCGGCCCGGCGCGCCGCCGCGGGCTCCGCGGCGCCCCGGGATCGGTATAGTGCAGAGTGATGCCCCCGGCAAGCTCCCCGGCGCCCGCGCCAGTCCCAGACCCTGCACCGGCCCGGCGCGCCAGCGACCGGCGGTTCGCGCGCCTGGCCCTGGCGCCATCCAGGTTGCGGTTCTGGGGGCTGCTGGTGCCGATCCATCTCGGCGCTTTCGCCGCCCTCTACTTCGGCACCTTCGCGCTGCTCGAGCGCGCCTACACCCAGGCCGGCGTCGACCGCCGCGCGCTTCCAGCTCGACGAGGCGGTGCGCGACATGCCGCTGCTCTCGCCCGCCGAGATCGCCGCCACCGGCGACGAAGAACCCGCACACCTTCGCCCGCACCCTGGCGGTGAATCATCCGATCGGCCTGCGCCTCTATCGCCGGGACGGCACGCCGCTCGGCGGCGCCGAACCTGTCGCTCGATCGCGCCGAGCAGGAGCGCGTGCGCCAGTTCCTCGCCGACGAGAGCGCGCGCAGCGAGACCTGGATCGAGACCGACGCCCAATCCCGCCAGTGGGTGCGCGGCCTCGTCCGCTTGAACGCCGGGGTCTCGTGCGCACGCTGTCACGAGGCGGGCTCGACGCGCGGCGCCGCCGCGATGCGCCTCGACTTCACCGAGCCGCTGCAGCGAGATCCGCACGCTGATGCGCTGGCGGATCGGCTGGCTCCTCGGCGCCTGGGTGGCGCTCATCGCCGCGGTGGCGATCTTCGTCCAGTGCACGGTGCGGCGCTCGGCCGCGCGGCTCGAAGAAGAGCTGCGCGCCACCGCTCGGGAGCGGCTGCCGCGGCGCTCCCGAGCGCGCGGCGCTGCCGCTCGATCCGGTCGCCGCCGAGGTCCACCGCGGGCTGCGCGACTCTCCTCACCCGGCAGCGCCAGCGCGAGGCCGACGTCGCGGTCCGCCTGCGCGCATGTCGACCAGCTCGCCAGCCTCGGGCAGCTCGCCGCCGGCCTCGCGCACGAGATCAAGAACCCGCTCGCCGGCATCCAGGGGGCGCTCGAAGTGCTGCGCGACGACTCCGCGACGGCGAGACGGTGCGCATCTACGAGGAGATGCTCGGCCGAGCTGCAGCCGCGTCAACGTCATCCTCCATCGCCTGCTCGAATCGGGGCGGCCGGCGCCGCTGCGCCTGGCGCAGCACCGATCTCGGCAGGCTCCTCGCCGAGACCTCCGAGCTGCTGCGCCCGTCGCTGCGCCGCCAGCAGCGTCGAGCTCGTGACCGCGGCTCGCCGCCGGGCTGCCGCGCGCTGCGACATCGACCCGGCGAAGATCCGCCAGGTGCTGGTCAACCTGATCCAGAACGCCGGCGGAAGCGATGGCTGCGACACCGGGGCAGGGCGGCCGGATCACCGTGCGGGCGAGCGGTCTTTCCCGCCGAAGCGGCGGTCGTCGTGGCGGTCGAGGACGACGGCCCGGGGATCCCCGCCGAGCAGCTGGCGAGACCTCTTCGAGCCGTTCTTCACCACCAAGTTCACCGGCACCGGCCTGGGTCTGGCGATCTCGAAGAGTCTCGTCGAGCAGCACGGCGGCCGCATCGAGGTCGACGTCGGAGCCGGGCAAGGGCACCGCCTTCCTGATCATTCTCCCGGCGGGGCCGCCGGCGCCCGAGCGGCCGGAGCAGTCGCTGGCAGCGCGGCGAGTTCCGGCACCGTCCGCGCCGACTATGAGAAGATGGCGCACTGAACGATGGCCCTGATCCTGCTCGTCGAAGACGAGAAGCTCCTGCGCTGGGCGCTCGAGCAGCAACTGAAGCGCGCCGGGCACACGGTGCTCGCCGCGCCCGACCTCGCCACGGCGGTCGCCCACCTCGAGAGCCGCCAGCCCGACGTCGTGCTGCTCGATCTCGGCCTGCCCGACGGCCACGGCCTCGACTTCTACGAGGCCAATCGCGAGCGCCTCGAGGGCAGCGTGGTGATCGTGATGACCGCGCTCGGCCAGGTCGGCGAGGCGGTGCGCGCGATGAAGCTCGGCGCGCTCGACTTCCTCTCGAAGCCGGTCGACCAGGCCGAGCTGGTGCGCGCTGGTGCACCGCTCGCTCGCGCGTGCGCGGCGACCAGCTCGAGGCGCAGGCGGCGCAGCAGAGCCGCGAGCGCCATCTCGCGCAGACCGTCATCGCCGACTCGCCGAAGTTCCGCGAGGTGATCGAGACCGCCGAGCAGGTCGCGGCCTCCGAGGTGGCGAGCATCCTGATCCAGGGCGAGAGCGGCTCGGGCAAGAACGTCGTCGCGCGCTACATCCACGCCGCGCTCGCCGCGCCGCGCGCGGCCGTTCATCGAGGTCAGCTGCGCGACGATCCCGGAGAACCTCCTCGAGAGCGAGCTCTTCGGCCACGAGAAGGGCGCCTTCACCGACGCCAAGAGCACCAAGCGCGGCGTCTTCGAGCTCGCCGAGGGCGGCACCGTGGTGCTCGACGAGATCGGCGAGCTGCGTCTCGACCTGCAGGCGAAGCTCCTGCACTTCCTCGAGGAGCGCCGCTTCCGGCGGGTCGGCGGGACGCGCGAGATCACCGCCGACGTGCGGGTGATCGCGCTCACCAACCGCGACCTGCAGGGGATGGTGCGCGACAAGAGCTTCCGCAACGATCTCTTCTACCGCCTGAACGTCTTCCCGATCTACGTCGTCGGCGCTGCGCGAGCGCCCGCGAGGACATCCTGCCGCTCGCCCGCCACTTCCTGGCGACGCTGCAGCCCAAGCTCGGCCGGCGCTTCGACGGCTTCGACCGCGAGGCCGAGAACCGCCTCCTCGCCTACCCCTGGCCGGGAAACGTGCGCGAGCTGCGCAACGTCGTCGAGCGCGCCATGGTGCTCGAGCGCGGGGCGCAGATCTCCCCGCGTTCGCTGATCCTCGACTGGGGACCGGACGGCGCCGGGAGCGTCGAGCGGCCTCGTCGACTTCATTGTCGGCGTCGGCGGGCATCGGGGGCGTCGGCGGGTTCGTCGGCCTCAGGCATGCCCGAGGGCGTCGTACCGCTCGAGGAGATGGAGCGCGAGATGGTGGCGCGCGCGATGCGCGCCGCCGGCGACAACCAGACGCGCGCCGCGGAGCTGCTCGGCGTGACCCGCGACCAGCTGCGCCACCGGCTGAAGAAGTTCGGCGAGCCCGCAGCCGAGTAGCCGCCGACTGGCCGCCGCTTGTCCGTCGCGCCCGCACGGACGGCGCGACGAGAAATTCTGTGGAACAGCCCTTGCACAGGCTCCTTCGCCGAGGGGTGATCCTGTGCGTCTGCTGGTTCTCGATCAGAGTCTGATTCTGCAGTGGCTGGTCCGTCACGAGTTTCCCGACGGACTGGAGATTCTGTCGGCGCAGGACCTGCGCGAAGCCGAGCTCCTGCTCGCTGTGCAGCCGCCCGACGCCGCGGTGGTCAGCCTGCCGCCGGCGCAGATTCCCTGGCGCGAATTCCAGCGCCGCTGCGCGACCCACGCGCCGCCGATTCCGGTGCTTTACGAAACCTGCGTCGATGTCGACGCCCGGACCATGGGGCTCGAACCGGCCGACGGCTACGCCGCCTTCCTGCACAAGCCGGCGGCGCGCAACGAGCTGCACTCGGCGCTCACGGCACTCCTCGCCGCGGCGCGCGATGGAACGGGCGCTGAAGTGGAAGAGCCGCCGTTCAGCTGCCGGCTGGCGTCGCCGCCGCCGGGCGAGTCGTGAAGCTCCAGCGCACCGGCGTCGCGGCCCTGCCCTGCGGGTCCTTGAAGTACGAATACTGCGGCGAGTTGATCCAGACTACGTAAGTCTTTCCGGGCTCGAGCTTCACCGGCGCGGAGTTGGTGCGCACTGCGGCGTCCCAGGTCGACTCGCCGATGTCGGGCGCGGTCGCCTTGTCCTCGATCACCCAGGCCCAGCCTTCACGGTCCATCGCGCGATCGAAGGTCACCGCCAGCGTGGTGCGCGCCGGATCGACGTTGGTCGCGCCGAGTGGTGGATCGAACGCGACGACGTGCGGCGGTGCGTTCAAGTCGGCGATCGAGCCCGGGCCGGTCGCCGGGCCCGGCGTCGTCGTCACCGAGAGCTTCGGCGTCGACGCATCGCCGCCGCAGCCGAGCGCGAGAACGACCACCAGTCCGCCCAACCGCAGGCGGCGGGAAAGCGCGAAATTTTGGACCACGGCAGGATTCTACTGCGCCTCTGCGCCGCTCCTCCCACTCCTTCGCGCGGGTGGGGGAAATTCCCCAGCGGGTGGGGATCCAGACCCAAACGCGCGCCGCACGACGACGCGCGGCAGGCGAGAACACCCGCCCGCGCTCCGCCAGGTTCCCCACCCCGGAAGGCGGCGGCGTGAATCCCGCCGCCGCCGTGCAAACCGCCGGTCTTCGCTGTCGCGGGCATTCGCGAAGGCGGACCGGGCGCGCCGGGTCTCCGGGCGGCGGAGCGCTGGCGGGAAAGCGTACCGCCCTTTGGGGTAGGCGTGGCGATTCCACAAGGTGCGGCCGTCGACGCCGCGCGGCACCCGGCGCGCGAGCCGCGCAGGGCACAGGGCTTGCTCTTCTAAGGATGCCGTGCAGCACAGCACGCAGACCCATGAACGCGCAGGAGGAGCAAAACACATGAACCAAATTGCCAAGCGGATTCTCGAGAACACCGCACTCTGTACGGTGCTCGCTCTTACAGGACTCATGCTGCTCGGCCCCGGCGCGGCGTTCGCGCAGGTGACGGCGCCCGAGGCCTACGCGAATGACGGCGCCCGCCAGAACGCCCAGGGCGGCTGGACCGTTCCCTACGACGAGTGCAAGCTCGACGTCAGCGAGCTCGGCGCGCTCAACGAGGCGGCCTGCCTCGCGGCGGGATGGAACTGGGATCCGCAGAACCTGACCGGTTCGAGCTGCTACTACAACCGGCCCGAGTGTTACGCCCGGATCTTCTACGGTAATCCGGTGACGCCCGGAGCGCCGCTGATCGACGTCGGCCCCGGACTCTACGATTCGTCGGGTGAGTGCACCGCCGGTGGCCTGCGCGAGTGGCGGAGTGGAACGAGCGGCGCCTGCAACGACGGTGAGTCGCGCGACCGGGCGACGTGCGAAGGCCTGGGTGGCTTCTGGTACCTGCCCGCCTGCCGCGGCATCTTCACCTGGGACGCGAGCTACGGCTTCGTCGGCTCTGGACTCGGCCAGTATGCCGAGTGCGCCAAGTGCCACAACGACCGGCACTACCCCAAGAACAAGCCGGGCACGCACTACCACGGCACCGAGCGCTCGGTGGCCGAGACCTACGTCATGACCGGCCACAAGAACATGGTGCGTCCGGCCGCCCCGGTCGGCAACACCGACCCGCACTACATCGCCGGCGCGCCGTGGAAGGACAAGAGCGGCGTGGCGATCAACGACGACTCCGCCGGCAACCTGATCAACTGGCTCACCGGCCAGATCACCATCGCCGGTGTTCCGAAGCAGCTGTTCTGGATCTACGACTGGATCGCCGACGCTCCGCGCTCTGCCTATGACGGCGTGAGCTACTCCTGCGCCCGTTGCCACACCACGGGCTACGAAGCCGCCGCCCTCGACGAGACGATCAAGCAGCCGTACGTGATGTTCGGCGACGCCGACCCCGGCACCGGCACGGTCACTGGCTCGTTCGACCAGTTCGGCATCCTGTGCTCGCGCTGCCACGGCTCGCGGCCCTACTCCGCCACCAGCGCTTTCCGGCACCACCCGAACGAATGGGCTTCCGGCGCGGAGGTTACGGCGACTTGCATGGAGTGTCATCGCCAGGAGGCGAGCGGCGCGCCGTACGACGGCGGCCTCACCCCGGGCACGGTACTCAAGGTCGGACCGGCGCACAGCTCCATCGACTTCGTCAGCCATGCCGGCGCCAACCAGTTCCTCAACAGCCCGCACGGCCGCTTCAGCGGCACCTTCGCGCAGATCAACGACCCGACGTTCTACGACACGCACTTCAAGAACGAAGGCGAGCCCTACCCGTTCGAGGGCAACCAGGGCGGTTGCGTGCAGTGTCACGACGTGCACAAGAGCACGCTGCCCGAAGCCAACCCGGCCGGCGGCGCGATCCATGAAGAGTGCCTGGAGTGCCACGCCAAGGACCTCTCCAGGATGATCCACTCCTTCGGCCCAGGAACGCCGTTCGAAGATATCGGCATCAACCCGAACAGCGCCTGCGAGAGCTGCCACATGCCGGGAGGCAAGCACCTCTTCCGGGTGAGCAGCGATGCGGATTACTCGACCATCCCCGAAGCGGCCTTCACGCTCACCAGCCCGGCGGTAGCGAACGCCAACACGACGACGACCGTCGACGACCCGTTCCCGCAGGTCTGGGTCGACCTCGACATGGCGTGCGGTCAGTGTCACGGCGGCGGCACCGAGTACAAGCTGGCCACCGGCAGCATCATCTTCAACACGGACCAGTTGACTCTGACCGACGCCACGGGCTTCGTCGTCGGCGGCCGGATCCAGATCGCCGGTGCGGCCGCCGGTGGGGCCGACTTCTTCGGCTTCGTCAAGGCCGTGGTCGGCAACGTCGTCACCCTCGCGGGCGGCGCCAAGGCCGGTACCACCGTGACGAACGCCGAAGTGACCCTCAATCCGGTCAAGAACAACGCCGTCTACTTCACCAAGGAGGAGCTGGCGGTGAAGGCGGCCGGAATCCACAACGACAAGCCGTACGTCACTTTCGGTTCCACCCTGACGCCGACCAACACCCTCGAGGTCAACGTCGACGCCTCGTTCTCCTCCTGCAGCGGCGACATCGCCAACTGCGACGCCTTCGACTGGAACTGGGGCGATGGGACGCCGAACGGCTCCGGGGTCACCGCCTCGCACACCTACGCCACCGCAGGCACGAAGGTGATCACCCTGACGATCCATGAGTACGGCGTCAGCCAGGGTTCGAAGGCAAAGAGCGTCCGGGTCTTCGCCTCCGACGCTCCGCCGGTCGCCGGCGGCACGGACTGCGCCAGCATCGTCAACCCCAACACCTGGGTGGCGACGCTCGTCGACAACTCCCTCGACGTCAACGGCGTCAAGCAGGTGACGGTCAACTGGGGCGACGGCGGGGCGATCTCGAGTGTCATCGACACGACGCCTCCCTACTCGCTCGTCGGCACGGTCTTCACCCGCACCTACCTCAACGCCGGCAATCTGATCATCAAGCAGACGGCGTACGACACCATCGGTCAGGCCAATGTCCGCACCTGCCCGCCGGTGACGCTCACCACCTTCGGCCTCAGCGGCAACGCCCGCCGGCTGGACAACACCCCGGTCGCCAGCGTCAAGGTGACCGTCAAGAAGGGTGCGGTGACGGTCCGTACCGTCTACACCAACGCCCTCGGCGACTACACCGTCGGCAACCTCAAGCCGGGCACCTACAACATCACCGCCACCAAGACCGGCCTGACGTTCCCGCAGGTCTACAACCAGCCGCTGGGCCCGAGTGCCCCCGGTCTCAACTTCCAGGCGACCAACTAAACGACCCGAGGGCGGCAGGCGGCTCCGGCCGCCTGCCGCCCTCTTCGACCACCTGAATCGACGAACATCATGCGAACCAACGAAGCTACTGGAGGCACCATGAGAAAGATCGCAACCGTTTTGCTGGCCCTCGTCCTCGGCCTCTCGCTCGCCACCGCCGTCCGCGCCTACGATCCTCCGGCGCCGCCGCCCGGCTCGGGCATCAACGACACCGTGCACGATCTCGGCACCGCCCACAACGGCATGAGCTATGTCGCCATCCCGCCGGACTTCGGCAGCAGCTCTACGCCGCTCAACCGCATCTGCATCTTCTGCCACGCCCCCCACAACACCTATCGCCTGAGTCCCGCCAACCTCGGCGCGCCGGGCGGCACCGGACCGCAGGCGCCGGACGCCTACGACTACCTGCCGCTGTGGAACCATGAGCTCACCGGCAACTTCGTCTACAGCATGTACTGGAACGGACCCGGCGCCCCGACCTCCGGCGCCAAGGCCTCGCAGGCGATCCAGAACGGCATGCAGATGGGCAGCGTCTCGCTGCTCTGCATGAGCTGCCATGACGGCAGCGTGGCGGTCAACTCCTACGGCAACACCGACCAGCCGATCACCTCGCAGAGCGGCACCGGCGCCACCATCAGCACCGCCTACAGCGTCGGCCGCGACAACAACATGCAGAACCACCATCCGATCGGTTTCAACTACGACGACGTGCAGGCCGTCGACACCGAGATCGCCAGCGCCGATGCCGTCTCCTTCACCTCCACCGACACCGTCCGCGACCACCTCTACGGCGCCGGCAACACCCAGCTCGAGTGCGCCTCCTGCCACTCGGTCCACAACACCGGCAACACCGGCGAGAGCCTCCTCTGGCGGAGCGACGTCAACTCCGAGCTCTGCCTCACCTGCCACATCAAGGGCACCTACACCACGCCGTAAGCTGAAGCCCATCGTTGTCGAACTCGGGGCCCGGTTTTCCGGGCCCCTTCTGTTTCTCACCCAGGCACCGCCGGCGCGGGAATTTCCCCAGTGTTGCGGATCCATCCCCACCGCCCTGGCGCTCCGCGGTGCGGCCGCGCCGACCTCTGCCGCGCAAGTTGCGGCGACCTTCCCACCCCGAGCCGCAAGACTGCGCAATCCCTCGTGCCTGCGCAAACCCCCCTGCCCGTTGGCTCGCCGGCACCTCATCAGGCGCCATCGCGCGGCGGCGGCGCGCACGGCAAACGATGCCGGGTGGGAGACGTGCCGCCTCTTGGGGTGGGCGCTCCGCCCTCCCGCGGCAGGGTCCGCGAAGGCGCAGCGGCTGCTGACCTCTCAAGGCACGGGGCTTGCTCCTAGGGAAGCCGAGAAGCACGAAACAAGGACCTACGAACTCGCAGGAGGAGCGAAAGACATGAACCAAATTGCGAAAAGGATTCTCGAGAACACCGGACTCTGTACGGTGCTCGCTCTCACAGCTCTCATGCTCCTGGGCCCCGGCATGGCCGGCGCCCAGATTCAATTCCTCGACGACGGCGCGATTCCGAACGCCGCCGGCGGCTGGGACCTGCCGGCACAGGGCACCTGCCCCGTCGACCTCACCCAGACGACGCGTCCCGACTGCGTCGCGTTGCGCCTCAACGTCCTCCAGGCGAACTGCACGACGCGCCAACTTCATGTCCTGGACGACCAGCGGCGTCTGCAACGACCTGATCAACACCACTCAGGGCGCTCTGCGAACTCGCCATCGACCGCAAGTGGAACGCCGGCACCGGCGTCTGCTCGATCGTCATGATGGACGACGATCGCAACAACGTCGTCTGCGCCCTGCACCAGGGCACCTGGGTCACGGCCGGCACCTGCATCGGCGTTGGGTCGATGCCGGCCAACGACCGCTTACACGCCGCCGCTCTATACCGGCAACGGCGCCGGCGACCAGTGCCTGCGCTGCCACAACTCCCGCACGCAGTACAACGGCCCGCGCGTGCGCGACACCCAGGAGACCCTCTATCAGGGTCACAAGAACATGTCGCGCAAAGTGACCCTTCCGAAGCCCTGGGGCGGCCCGCCGTTCGCCTGCACCGGTTTCCCGGCTCGAGACCACCGAAGAGGACTGCTTCGTCGCCGGCGGTGTCTGGGATCCGACGATCTATCCCGGCACCGACAGCGGCCAGGATTTCAACTGGCCCAACGGCACGGTCGACATCGGCACGGTTGCGAGCCCGAATCCGCGCGACCTCTATTGGATCTATGCCGACTGGCTCTCCGCCTATCCGCGCGCCGTCTATCACGACGTCGCCAACACCGCGACGACGCCGGACTCGCCGAAGGTCTCCTACTCCTGCGCCCGCTGCCACACCACCGGCTGGACGGCGGACACCGACGCTGCAAGACCAACAAGGAGCCGCACAAGTCGTTCGTCGCCCAGGCGCCGGTCGGCTCGAACCAGGGTCCCGGCGGCAGCGGCATCGCCAGCATCGTCTGGGACGGCGTCAGCGACGCCCTCGCCGGTCAGGTCAACCTCGCCCCCGGCGCGCCCTACAACACCAAGATGGCCTCCTGGGACGTCTGGGGCATCTCCTGCACGCGCTGCCACAGCTCGGCGGTCGTCGACTCACCGGCGGCGCTGCCGCGCGCGTGCGCCGACGCAGCGGCCTGTCGTCGCACCACAGCGACACTCGACCGGCCCGAGTGCGGCGGTACCGGCGAACGCTACGCAACTCGCATCTGCGACGCAGCCCGATGGCGACGCCTCCAGCAACGTCGGCTCTCGGCAGCCCTGCCCGCGGCCTGGCGCTCTGCACCCGCCCGGCTAGCATCGCCAATGTGCTGCTAGCACGGCCACCGCAGTACGGACTTCGGCGCACGCCAACGCGTCGCGACCGCGTCGCCACCCTGGACCTGCACGTAGCGGCACGCAGGCGCTTACTGCCTCGGCGCTCGTCGCGCGACGCTGGGGCGGCACGCGGCTGCAGTCGGCTGATGCCCTCCAGCGTCACACAGGCGACCTGCGAAGGCGCCGGCAAGGTCTGGTACGGCACCCGCTGCTCGGTCGGCACCATACGACGCAGACGACCTGCGAGACGGCCGGCGCCGTCTGGTCGAACGACCAGTGCTCGCATCGGCGGCGTGTGCAACAATCCGCTCTACTCCGACGCGGTCAGCTGCCGGTCGAACGGCGCCCAGTGGGCGGCGGCGACCGACATCATCCGCTGCGAGGACGCCGGTGGCCACTGGACCGGCACCAACGACGCAACCGCGGTCAGGTGATCACCAGCCTGTGCATGAACTGCCACCGTCAGGAGACCGGCGGTCTGCCGTACGACGCCACCAACCCGGCGACGGCGCTCAAGGTCGGTCCGTACCACGGCACGGTGCCGTTCCTCTCCCACCCGCACGCCAACCAGTTCCTGAACAGCCCGCATGGCAAGTTCACCGGCACCTTCGCCCAGATCCCCACCGGCAAGTTCAACTGGGCGATGACCGGCGAGTACAAGAGCTTCTTCATGACCGAGGCCGAAGCCGCCAACACCGGCAACGGCTGCACCGGCTGCCACGAGGTCCACACCAGCATCGTCACGGGCGAAGCCCGTTCCGCGAAGAGTGCACCGAGTGCCATGCCAAGGACCTGTCGAACATGATCCACTCGGGCGGCGTCGGCACGCCGCTCGAGCACATGGCGACCGATCCGATGGAAGCCTGCGTCATCTGCCATATGCCGGAAGGTGAGCATCTCTTCCGCATCAACGTCGACGCCGACTACTCCACCCGGCCGATGCCGGCCGCGCTCACCGGGACGGTCAACGCCAACGCCGCAGCCGACGGCAACTACCCGAGCGCGGTCTGGGTCGACCTGGACGGCGCCTGCGGCAAGTGCCACGGCGGCGGACTCGAGCACGTCGAGACCACCGGCAGCGTCTATCAAGTTCTGGGACGAGGATCCGACCAACAGCAACACCAGTTGCGCCGAAGCGGGTGGCACCTGGTCGCCGACCACCAAGTGCACGGTCCCGGCTGCGAACTCCGCGGCCTGCGCCCTGGCATTCGGCAGTGGAGCTCGACCATCAGCCTCTGCACCCTGACGGCCGGCAAGTACCTTCGGCGTTCCCGATCGGGCCGCCGCCGACATGACGGTCGGGCAGCGGATCGAAGTGGTGGGAGCTGGTTCGCCTCTACTACGACGACGACGGGCCAGACCAAGCTGAACGACGACTTCGAGACCTACATCGCCTCGAACGACGCGTGACCCCTGGATCACGCTGGCCGGAGCCGCCACCAAGCGAGTCGTCGAAGCGGAGGTCCAGATGAACCCGATCAAGAACAACGCCGCCTACTTCACCAAGGCGGAGCTGGCGGTGAAGGCGGCCGGAATCCACAACGACAAGCCGTACGTCACCTTCGGCTACACCTTGACGCCCGACCAACACCCTGCAGGTCAACGTCGACGCCTCGTTCTCCACCTGCAGCGGCGAGCATCGCCAACTGCGATGCCTTCGTCTGGAACTGGGGCGATGGCACGCCGGACACGCACGCCGCCACGCCCACGGCGATCCACACCTACGCCACCGCGGGCACCAAGGTGATCACCCTGACGGTCGAGGAGTACGGAGTGAGCGAAGGCTCGAAGGCGAAGAGCATCCGGGTCTTCGCCTCCGACGCTCCGCCGGTCGCCGGCGGCACGGACTGCGCCAGCATCGTCAACCCCAACACCTGGGTGGCGACGCTCGATCGACAACTCGACCGACGTCAACGGCGTCAAGCAGGTGACGGTCAACTGGGGCGACGGCGGGGCGATCTCGAGTGTCATCGACACGACGCCTCCCTACTCGCTCGTCGGCACGGTCTTCACCCACACCTACCTCAACGCCGGCAATCTGATCATCAAGCAGACGGCGTACGACACCATCGGTCAGGCCAATGTCCGCACCTGCCCGCCGGTGACGCTCACCACCTTCGGCCTCAGCGGCAACGCCCGCCGGCTGGACAACACCCCGGTCGCCAGCGTCAAGGTGACCGTCAAGAAGGGTGCGGTGACGGTCCGTACCGTCTACACCAACGCCCTCGGCGACTACGTCGTCGGCAACCTCAAGCCGGGCACCTACAACATCACCGCCACCAAGACCGGCCTGACGTTCCCGCAGGTCTACAACCAGCCGCTGGGCCCGAGTGCCCCCGGTCTCAACTTCCAGGCGACCAACTAAACGACCCGAGGGCGGCAGGCGGCTCCGGCCGCCTGCCCTCCTCTTCGACCACCTGAATCGAGAAACATCATGCGAACCAACGAAGCTACTGGAGGCACCATGAGAAAGATCGCAACCGTCTTGCTGGCCCTCGTCCTCGGCCTCTCGCTCGCCACCGCCGTCCGCGCCTACGATCCCCCGGCGCCGCCGCCCGGCTCGGGCATCAACGACACCGTGCACGATCTCGGCACCGCCCACAACGGCATGAGCTATGTCGCCATCCCGCCGGACTTCGGCAGCAGCTCTACGCCGCTCAACCGCATCTGCATCTTCTGCCACGCCCCCCACAACACCTATCGCCTGAGTCCCGCCAACCTCGGCGCGCCGGGCGGCACCGGACCGCAGGCGCCGGACGCCTACGACTACCTGCCGCTGTGGAACCATGAGCTCACCGGCAACTTCGTCTACAGCATGTACTGGAACGGACCCGGCGCCCCGACCTCCGGCGCCAAGGCCTCGCAGGCGATCCAGAACGGCATGCAGATGGGCAGCGTCTCGCTGCTCTGCATGAGCTGCCATGACGGCAGCGTGGCGGTCAACTCCTACGGCAACACCGACCAGCCGATCACCTCGCAGAGCGGCACCGGCGCCACCATCAGCACCGCCTACAGCGTCGGCCGCGACAACAACATGCAGAACCACCATCCGATCGGTTTCAACTACGACGACGTCCAGGCCGTCGACACCGAGATCGCCAGCGCCGATGCCGTCTCCTTCACCTCCACCGACACCGTCCGCGACCACCTCTACGGCGCCGGCAACACCCAGCTCGAGTGCGCCTCCTGCCACTCGGTCCACAACACCGGCAACACCGGCGAGAGCCTCCTGTGGAGAAGCGACGTCAACTCCGAGCTCTGTCTCACCTGCCACATCAAGGGCACCTACACCACGCCGTAAGCTGAAACCCATCGTTGTCGAACTCGGGGCCCGGGTTTCCGGGCCCCTTCTGTTTCTCCCCCAGAAGCGCAGAGCACCCCGCTGCCGGCGAGCTCGCCGGTACGCCCGGGTGGATTGCGGCCCCATACCGCCGGGTGGCACCGGCCCGAGGCCGCTGCCATAGGATCTTTCGGTGCCGGCCTGCGCAGCCCTCGACCCCGGCACCTGGAACGGAGTCATACGGAGCCATGACGAAACGCCTGCACTTCGCCTCCTCGCACCGCCTCCTGCGCTGCAGCGGCGCCCGCCCTGCTCGTTCTGATGACCGCCGCCTGCGCGACGCAGCCGGTGAAACGCGAGCCGGCGGTCTACTTTCCGCCGGCGCCGGCGCTGCCGCGCCTGCAGTACCTGACCGCCTTCAACGGGCTGAAGGACATCGAGGAGCAGAGCGGCTTCGACCGCTTCGTCGTCGGCGAGAAGCTCAACCTCGAGCTCGACAAGCCGTACGGCGTCGCCATGTACGACGGCAAGATCTACGTCTGCGACACCAACACCACAGTGATCGTCCTCGACATGAAGAAGAAGCTCTTCTCGTCTATGCCCGGCGCGGTCGGCCCGGGGAGGCTCACCCAGCCGGTCAACATCAGCATCGAGCCCGACGGCACCAAGTACGTCACCGACCCGGTGCGCGGCCAGGTGGTCGTCTTCGACCGCAACGACGCCTATCTGCGCGCCATCGGCGAGCCCGGAACCTGGAAGCCGGTCGATGCCGTGCCGTTCGGCGATCGGCTCTACGTCGCCGACAACGCCAACGGCGTCGTCCAGGTCTTCGACAAGCTCACCGGCGAGCAGCTGAAGTCGATCGGTGACCAGGGTGATCCCGCCGAACGCCTCGACCGCCCGACGAATCTCGCTTTCGACGCCAAGGGCAACCTCTACGTCACCGATATCGGCCGCTTCCAGGTGGTGAAGTTCGACCGCGACGGGCATTTCCAGTCGACGATCGGCAAGGTCGGCGACAGCCCGGGGCATTTCGCCCGGCCGAAGGGGACGGCGGTCGACCGCGAGGGCCGCCTCTACGCGGTCGACGCGGCGTTCAACAACGTGCAGATCTTCAGCCCCGAGGGGCGCCTGCTGATGTTCTTCGGCGACGCCGGGTTGGGACCCGGCGGCCTCATGCTGCCGGCGAAGGTGGCGATCGACGAGCAGAACATCGCCCTCTTCAGCGCCTACGCCGCGCCCGAGTTCGAGATCGAATACCTGGTCCTGGTCACCAGCCAGTTCGGGGATCGCAAGGTGAGCGTCTACGGTTTCGGCCACGAGAAGGGCAAGCACTATCCGACCGAGGAAGAGTTGCGGCAGCAGATCGAGGAGCGGCGCAAGAAGGAGCTCGAGCGGCTGGAGCGAGAGAAACCCCCGGTCGAGAAACCGGCGCCCGAGTCGCCGCCGCCCCCGACCCCCCCGACCCCACTGAACACGGAGAAGCCCTGATCAGCTCGAGGCCGGACGCCCGGCGATGAGGCGGACGATGCGCCGATCGCAGCCCCGCAAGCCAGGGGCACGTCTCGCCCTGCTGGTACTCGGTGCCGTCGCGCTGGGAACCGCGGCAGCGCTCTCTGCCGGCTGCAGCGTCGCCAAGCACCACCGGGTTCTGAGCCTCTTCTTCGACGGCGTACCCGACCCGGAGGCCGCCGTCGCCTCGGACACGGCGGACGCCCAGGCGACGATCGGGCGGCAGCTCGTGCGCGCCGGCGAGCACGGCCCCTATGCCGCCAAGCTCTGCGACAGCTGTCACGACTCGCAGGCGACCAACGCCCTGGTCGTTCCCGCCGAGCAGTTGTGCAACCGTTGTCACGAGCTCGGCGCCGCCAAGGCCTACGTGCATGGCCCGCTCGCCTCGGGCGGCTGCATGGTCTGCCACGATCCCCATCGCTCCACGAACCGCTTCCTGCTGGTCTCCGCTTCGGATGTCTTCTGCCTGCAGTGCCACGACCGCGGCACGCTTTCGCGATTGGCCGGGGTCGCGGGGGTGGCAGGCGTCGACGGTCATGCTGGCGATGCCGCCAACTGCACCGAGTGCCACGAAGCCCACATGTCCGACCGCCGGTACCTGCTGCGCTAGGGGAAGCGACGACCGTGCGCTCCACTTCCCGCGTAGTGCTGACCGCCCTTCTCGGCGGCGCCCTGCTCGCGCTTCTCCAGCCGCAGGCGACCCTCGCCGACTGGACCGACTTCCTGCCCCGCACGCTCGACAACGGCGCCTACATCGAGGTGCAGGGCCTCTTCGAGGAGGACGACAACCGCTACGCCGAGCGCTCCTTCCGCTGGGCCGACACCTTCTTCAAGGAGAAGCTGACCCTCTTCTCGAATGGCTATGTCTACCATCCGCGTTTTCTGCTTTTTCACGCCGCGGTCACCGGCCTCGTGTCGCAGGAGCGCTACGAGACCTCGCTCGCGCCGTCGGACGAGTGGCGGCGGGATGACGGCCTCGAGTACGACTTCAGCCTCCGCCTGCTGCCGGAGCATGCCTACAACCTGCAACTGTTTGCGCGGCGCTACGAGCCGCTCTTCACCGAGCGCGCTGCCAGCCGCGAGAACAGCGTCGCCACCACCGAGGGCGCCGACTTTCGCTACCGCAAGAAGCCGTACTTCCTGCACGCGCGCTACAGCGACGAGACGCTGACGTCTTCGACCCTCAGCTCCGGCGTGCAGCGGCTCGGCCTCGACGGCGAGTATTTCAAGCAGTACGAGGGCGGCGACTACTTTTCGGTGACGGCGGCCTTCAATCCTTCGCGTTTCGACCGTAGCACCGGCCTCGAGGGGACGACGCGCGAGGCGTTGCTCGGCAACCTCCTCGCCTTCGGGCGCTACCGGCTGAGCTCGAACCTGAGCTCGACCCGCCTCGAGCAGGACGATCAGCGCCGGAACCGCTTCGAGAGCGAGCAGTTCATCTGGCGCGAGCGTTTCGACGTCGAGCTGCCGCTCGATTTCCGCGGCGAGCTCGACTTTCGCCACCAGGAGAACGACAGCCGCTATCCCGACGCCGCCCCGGGGCAGGCGCGCGAGCTCTCCAACCTCACCCGCGACTTTGCGGCGGTCCTCTCGCATCAACTCTTCGACAGTCTGACCAGCAGCTACACCTTCAACCGCAGCACGCAGGAGTCGATCTTCGGCGAGAGCAGCGCCAGCGCGCATCAGCTCGCCTTCTCCTACGACAAGGAGATTCCGCGCGGCCGGCTCCTCCTGGGATCGAGCTTCGGTCGCAGCGAGCTCGACAGCGTCGGGCGCACCGACGTGGTGAGCGAGCCCCACCCGGCGGTCGCCGTTCCGGGCTCGTTCGCGCTCCGGCAAGAGAACGTCGAACCGGCCTCGATCGTCCTTTTCGTCCGCTCCCCGGTATCGCCGTTCGAGGAGGTCCGCTTGGCCGAGGGGGTGCACTACCTCGTTTCGACCCTGGTCAACACGCTGGAGATCCAGGTTCTCTCCCTGCCCCCCCAGTTCGTCCTGCCGGGGAGCTACAACTTCACGGCCTCGTACTCGCTCGCCGGCGGCGGCTTCCGGCTGGGCTCGCGCTACGCCAGCGTGAACGGCAGCGTGCAGCTCTTCGACGAGCGCTTGACACCCTATGCCAGCTACTCGAAGGTCGAGTCGGAGGTGCGCTCGGGCTTCTATCCCGGCGCCATTCCCGACTCTTCGACCACCACCGCCGGCCTCCTCTTCCGGCTCGGTGGCCTGCGCGCGCGGGGCGAGTACCGCAACGTCGAATGGCAGACCAGCCCCTACTCGATGTGGCTGGGCGAGCTGCAGTACACCGGTGCGCTGTCGCGCTCCACGCGACTGCACGCCAGCGCCTCGCACCGCCGCTGGGACTATCCCGAAGGCCGCCAGACTTCGGCCGGCGCGCCGCGGGCGGCCGCCGTCCAGACCACCGACCTCGTCGCGGTCGATCTGCAGCAGCATCTCTTCCGGCGTCGCCTCCTGCTCTCGCTGGGCGGCTCCTACTCCGAGAACCGCAACTACTACGACTCGCGCGCGCATTCGCTGAACGCCACGCTGTCGTGGAAGATCGGCCGGACCTTTCTGTCGGCGGGCGCCACGATCTACTCCTCCGAGGCGGAGGGTACCGGCATCGCGATCAGCGAGCGCACCCGCCGCCTCTACTATCTGCAGCTTCGCCGCGACCTGTTCTAGGCTGCCGACCATGCCTGCGAGCCGCCCGTCCGCTTTCGCCCGCGCCGCCAGCGCCGCGGTCTCCGGCGCCGCCGTCGGGCTCGCCGCCGTGCTCGCCGTAACTGCCCTGGTCACAGGCTGCAGCGCCCGTTTCGCGCCGCGTGTCGAGCTGCCGGAAGTGACGCTCCAGTGGCCCTTCCCGCCGAATCCGGCGAAGCTCACCTACCTGCGCTCGCTCACCGGCTTCACTCCCGGCCGCAGCGTCGGCAGATCGCTGCGCACTCTCGTCGCCGGCAAGGAGAGCGCCGACCGCAACACCTTCGTCCTGCCGGTGGCGGTCGCGCTCGGGCCCGATGGCCGCATCGCGGTCGCCGACGCCGGCCGTCGCTGCGTCCATCTCTATCTGCCGGAGACCGCGAGCGCGAAGGCGAATTCGACGGGATCCGCCAGCGGGCGCTATGTGCGGCTCGTCGGCAGCCCCGAGGAGCCGATCGTCTCGCCGCTCGCCCTGGCGTTCGACGAGGCGGCGCGCCTCTACCTCACCGACTCCGCCGGCAAGCTCTTCTCCTTTGGCGCCCAGGGCGAGCTGCTGTGGAGCCGGCGCGCGATCGGTGAGGCGGCCGGAGAGACGCCGCTCCTGCGGCCCACCGGCCTCGCCTACAGCCCGGGCCGACGTCTGCTCTATGTCGTCGACACCCTCGCCCACAGGATATTCGGGCTGCGCACCGACGGCACGCTCGAGCTCTCCTTCGGCGGGCGCGGCGAGGGGGTCGAGAGTTTCAACTTTCCGACGCATATCTTTCACTCGGCGGTCGGCGGCGACTCCGGCGCCGGCGTGCTCTTCGTCACCGACACGCTCAACTTCCGGATCAGCGCCTTCGACGAGGGCGGCCGGCCGCTCGGCGTGTTCGGCAAGCATGGCGACGGCTCCGGCGACTTCGCCATGCCCAAAGGCCTGGCGGCGGACCGCGACGGCGTGCTCTACGTCGCCGACAGCCTCTTCGACAACGTCCAGCTCTTCGACCGTGCGGGGCGATTCCTCCTCACCCTCGGTCGCCGCGGCACCGCGCCGGGCGAGTTCTGGCTCCCCTCGGGCCTCTTCGTCAGCCCGGGCGGCGAGCTCTACGTCGCCGACACCTACAATCGGCGCGTGCAGGTCTTTCGCATCCAGGAGGGTTATGTCGCCAGCGGTTCCTGAACGGCGGGTGTCTCGCACGGCGCTTGTCGTGCTCGCTTGCGGCCTGGCGGGCCTGGCGCTGGTCGCTGCGCTCCAGGCGCAGTCCGCGAGCGGCATGCAGAACACCAAGCACAACCTCGCGCTCTCCGGTCCTGGACCCATCCAGGGCCTGACCGAGACCCGGATCTGCGTCTTCTGCCACACGCCCCACAACGCCGCCCCCGACTCTCCGCTGTGGAATCGCGAGCTCGAGCCGCAGTTCTACACCGTCTACGCCAGCCCGACGCTGCGGGCCGGTGTCCTGCCACAACCCTTCGGGCCGACCAAGCTCTGCCTCTCCTGTCACGACGGCACGATCGCCATGGGCGCGGTGCTCAACCCGGCGGGCGGTATCCTGATGAATGGCGCCGGCTCCCTGCCGCCGGGGAGCCTGGCGGATTTCGGCCTCGATCTCTCGGGGCACCATCCCGTGTCGTTCTCCTACAGCGCCTCACTGCCCGACTCCGAACTAGAACCTCTGCCCCCCGAAGATCTCTTCTTCGGCGGTACCGACGAGCTCCACTGCTCGACCTGTCACGATCCCCACAAGGAGGGGTTCGGCAAGTTCCTGGTCAAGGACAACCGCTCCTCCGGGCTGTGTATCAGCTGTCACAGGATGGAAGGCTGGGCGGGCTCGGCGCACGCCAATTCCACCGACTCGGTGGCCGGCCTCCTGCCGCAGCCACCGAAGAACTGGCCGACCTGGACGCAGGTCCGCGAATGGGGCTGCGAGGTCTGCCACACGCCGCATTTTGCGGCCACCGCGGAGCAGCTGCTGAACTTCACCGACACGTCAGCGACGCCCTACGGCTGCACGAGCTGCCACGGCCCGGATACGCACTTCGCACCGGAGACGAGCGCTCCGCAGAGCGCCGCCGTCGGCGCGAACCGGGTCGGCCGCCCCGACATCGCGCGCCAGGTGAGCAAGATCTCCGCTCACCCCGAGTCGACGAGCCTGCAGTCCGGGCTGCCGCGCGGCCGCGGGACCGGTTCCCGCGCCCCGGGTGAGTGGCTCGGCTGTCTCGAATGCCACGATCCGCATGCGGCGAGCACCTACATCGCCGAGCTGCCGTACGTTTCCGGGGCGCTCGCCGGCGTGCTGGGAGTCGACCGCAACGGGGCGGAGGTGGCGACCGCGACCTACGAGTACGAGATCTGTTTCCGCTGCCACGGCGACAACACGCCCGACGCCGAGTTCATCCCCCGGGTCGTCGGGAGCACCAACACGCGCCTCGATTTCGACGCCAACAATCCGTCGTACCATCCGGTCGTCGAGATGGGGCGCGGCGTCGACGTACCGAGCCTGCCGTCGGCGCTCTCGCCACGGATGACACCCTCCGACCGGATCGGCTGCACCTCCTGCCACGCCGACGACGAAGGCGGCTCACGCGGGCCGCACGGCTCCGACTATCCGCCGATCCTCGGCGAGCGCTACGACACCGTCGATGGGTCGGTCGAGAGCTACGACAGCTACGCCCTGTGCTACCGCTGTCATGAGCGCGAGAGCATCCTCGGCGACGAGAGTTTCGCCCCGCGCGCCTTCCGCACGACCCCTTCCGGCGGCGGCCACAGCGGGCATCTCGCCGCCGGCGCGCCGTGCTCGGCCTGCCACGATCCGCACGGCGTCTGGGCCGGCGGCGCTGCCGCCTTTCAGCAGACCGGCGATCACACTCACCTCATCAACTTCGACACCCGGATCGTCGCGCCGCTCGCCGGCGCCGATCTCCCCGTCTTCAAGGACACTGGTTCGCGGTCGGGGAACTGCACCCTCTCCTGCCACGGCGTGGATCACCTGCAGACGGCCTATCCCTGAGTCGGCGGCGTTCTCGCAGGCTCGCCCGCAGACGCCGGTGGTCGTGGGCGTGCCCTTGAGCTTCTCTCTCCGATGTACCGACGAGGGGTGGCTGGACCGAGGGCTCCCATAGGCGCGGAGCGCGCTTCTTCAGCGCGAGCACCTATGGGAAGCGGGCCAGACAGGACCCCGAGCAGAGGCTCTTGCCAGCTCGCCCGCAGACGCCGGTGGTCGTGGGCGAGCGGGCACCTGCGCTCCTCGCCCCTCGGGGGTCCCTCTCCTCCCTCCTCGGGCTCTGCGGTGCTCGGTGCCCGCTCGCCCGATACCGACCTTGAGGGCGAGCCTCGGACTCTTTCTCTCGGATGTACCGACGAGGGGTGGCTGGACCGGCCACGCTGCGCGTGTCACCCATGGGCCCGGAGCGCGCCTTCTCAGCGCGAGGACCCATGGGAAGCGGGCCAGACAGGACCCCGAGCAGTCTCCCCGCGCGGGAGAGTCTCTTACGGCTTCTTGCCGGGGTTCTTGCGGTCGTAGACCGCCGGGCGGTGGCAGCCGGGGGCGCAGGAGCCGCCGTCGGCGCTCTGCACGAACTTGAGCGGCAGCTGCCAGCTGCCGAAGGTGACGCTGTCGGCGATCAGCACGTCGTTCGTTCCGCCGTGGAGCTCGTGGCAGAGGACGCAGCTCCTGCCCTTCTGCGCGTTGTTGACGTGCAGAAAGTGGAGGTTCCGTTCGCCGTCGCGGAAGCCGGTGGCGAACGAGGTGTCGGGGTACTTGAGCAGATCCCGCTCGTGGCAGGTGAAGCAGAGCGCGTAGGCCGCGTCGGTGTACGGCACGTAGGCCGTCGCCGGGAACGACGCGATGAGGAGGTTGGCCTGCGCCCCGCCGTGCGGCTCGTGGCAGGCGGAGCAGGAGCCGTCGCGGATCGGTCCGTGCAGCACCGTCATCGCCGGCGTCACGCTCTTCTCGTGGCAGCCGAGACAGGTCTCTTTCTCACTCTGCAGGAGAAGCCCCTTCTGGTCGGCCGCGTGCGGCGAGTGGCAGGCGGCGCAACCCTTCGCGGAGGCGAGAGCGGCGTGCACGACCGGCGCCTTCTGGGCCTTCTCGGCGATGTCGTCGTGACACTGGAAACAGAGCGCCTGCCCCGCCTCGGCGAGGAGCTTCGGGTGGGCGCCGCCGTGCGCCCGATGACAGGAGGTGCAGCCGTCGTCGAGCGCCGCATGCTGGACCTTCTTCCCCGCCACGAGGTCGGCGACGTCGGCATGACAGTCGACGCAGAGCGCGTCGCCGCTGCGGGCGAGGAGGGGCTGGTTGTCGGACGAGTGCGGCGCATGACAGGCGGTGCAGTCGCCGGCCTCGACCGGGCCGTGCGCGAACGCCACCGCCGCCGGATCCGCATGGCAGTCGGCGCAGAGCTCCTTCTGGGGCTTCACCAGCAGGTGGGCGCTGTTCGAGGCGTGGGGCGAATGACAGGTCGTGCAGCTGCCGTCGGCGAAAGGTGCGTGCACCTGGGCCTTGGCGCCGAGAGAATCGTGGCAACCGGTGCACAGCGCCGGCTCGGCGTCGGTGAGCTTGAAGGTCGCCGTGCCTTTCTGGGGATGCGGCGTCGCCGTCGCTGTGTGGCAGGTGTCGCAGCTCTCGGCCGCCTCGTGCACGGCGGTTCCCTGGACGAGGGTCGCATGGCACTGCGCGCTCTGGCAGCTCTCCTGCGCCGCGAGGCCGGGCGGGAGAAAAAAAGAGACTGCAGAAGAGCAGCGGGAGGATGCACGCGAGAAGGCTCTGCCGGCGTCCGGACATACGGGCATCATGGTATCAACCGGCCCGACTTTCGCCACCCCGACGGGCTGTGTCCGTCGACAGATGCTCCGATGATCTCAAGGGTCTCGGCGGTCCTGGCGGACGCCACCCCGGCGCCCCGACCCTTTGGGTGGCCGGCGGTGGCACGATCTGTTGCTATCGTCGCTGCGGGAAGGAGTACCTGAACATGGAATTCACCTACGGAACTCTCGGCAAGACGGCGCTCGCCGCGGTGATCGTGGCGACCGCAGCCAGCGCGACGATGGCCTGCAGCAAGGACCCGAAGCTCAACGTGCAGAACGCCCCGCAGCCGGCCCCGGCGACCACCCAGTCCGCGCCGGCCGAGCCCGCGGCGCCGGCGGCGGCCGCAGCGGCCGCACCGTCCGCAACGCCGGCGGGCGAGCTGCCGGCCGGACATCCAGCGGTGGCGCTGCCGCCCGGGCATCCGCCGGCAAGTGCGATGCCCGGCGGCATGGGGCCGGCATGGGCGCCGGAATGAGCGATGCCGGTGGCATCGCGCTGCCGCCGGTCGATCCCCAGGGCGGGCTGGGAGCGGCCGGTCTGGTCTGGGACGTGCCGGCGGGCTGGGTCGCCGAGCCCCCCGCCAACCCGATGCGCCGCGCGCAGTACCGGGTTCGCGGCGCCGCGGGTGACGCCGAGCTCGTGGTCTTCTACTTCGGACCGAACCAGGGCGGTCCGCCGCTCGACAACGCACAGCGCTGGGCGATGCAGTTCACCCAGCCCGGTGGCGGCGATCCGCTGGCGGCGCTGCAGACGCGCACCGGCGACATTCGCGGTATCCCGGCGCTCTTCGTCGAGACGACCGGGACCTACAACTCGGGCACCATGAGCGCCGGTCCCGCGGTGGCCAAGGAGAACTGGGCCCTCCTCGGGGTCGTCGCCCAGGGCGGCGACGCCAACTGGTTCTTCAAGTTCACCGGCCCGAAGCCGACGATCGAGGCCGAGCGTGCCGCTTTCGAGGCGATGGTCGGCTCGCTCCGCCGCGGCGGCTGACAGCGGGGCTTCGCCGTTTGGCGGCAGGCAGATCGGCTAGACTCGCTTCGTCCTCACGCCCGGTGCAGGAAGGAGGCGCTGCGATGTTTCTGCGGATCATTCGGCTGCGCGTTCGTGAAGCGGAGGAGGCCGCGTTCACCCGGTTCTACGAAGCACGGGTGATGCCGGCGCTCGAGACCACTTCCGGCTGCCTCTACGCCGGCCTCCTCGCGCCCTGGCGCGGCGGCGAGGCGCACCAGTCGCTGACCATCTGGGACTCCGCCGAGAGCGCCCGCAAGTACGAGGAGGGGGGCCTCTACCATCGCCTGCTGGCCGAGGCCGCGCCGTTCCTGTCGGAGCGCACCGAATGGCGCATCCGACTGGCGACCGATCCGCTCGAAACCTCGGATCCGTCGCGGCGCGAGATCGCCTCCGCGGGCTACAACGTGGACGCCCAGAGCGGCGGCGAAACCCTCGAGAACGACAAGCGCTCGTCGTTCGTGCGCATCGTCTCGCTGCGCGTCGATCCGGATCATCTCCGCGACTTCGTCACGATCTACCGCGAGACGGTCATTCCAGCGCTGCGCGCGGTGCCCGGGTGTCGCGGCGTCTTTCTCGCCGAGGGTGCGCACGACCCCAACGGCGTGCTGTCGATCACGCTGTGGAACCGCGAAGAGGATGCCGTCCGCTATGAGATGAGCGGCATGTCCGAGAAGCTCACGGCCCGGCTTCGCGGCACGATCTCTCCCGTCTACGACTGGCGCATGACCCTGGATGGCGCTGGCTCAGGTGGCGCAGGTGGCTCCGATGCCGGCGGAGCGGGCGGCCTCGCGGTCTCGAGCTATCGCCTGGTGCGCGGCCGGCGGCTCGATCCTGAAGCCCTCGGACCGAAACCGGAGTAAGCACGCGCCGATGTCCCAGATCGTCCTCGCCGTGCGCGATCCCGTGAGCGCCACCACGCGCACCTTCGACCAGGACACGGTCCTCGTCGGCCGCGCCGAGGAAAGCGACATCGTGCTCGCCGACCGCGCCGCGTCGCGCCGCCACGCCCGCCTGGTGCGCGAGGCCGGTGCCTGGTGGATCGAAGACCTGGGCTCGCGCGCCGGCACGCGGCGCAATGCGAACGCCTTGACCGTGCGCGAGGCGCTCTCTCCCGGTGACCAGATCAGCGTCGGCACGAGCCTACTGGTGGTCGAGCGCATCGCCGATCGTGGCGCGCCGCGCGCCGTGCCGCTCTCGACGGCGCCACCCGCCCCCGGCACCTCGGTGTTCATGAAGGCCGCGGACCTCCTCTCCGGCGGGCGCTCGGGCGAGCTCGACACCGAGGCGTTGCGGCGCCACGCGGAACGCCTGGAGATGCTGAACGAGGTCCACCGCGCGCTCGGGCGCTCGATGGCCCTGCCCGAGCTCCTCGAGCTGATCCTCGACAGCGCCTGGAAGGCCCTCGGCCCGGAGGAGGGCGTCATCGTGCTGCGCGATGCCCCCGGCCGCTACCGGCGGGCGACTTCACGGCGCGCCCCGGGCTCGCGCGCCGAAGCGCTCCTGTCGCGCACCCTGCACGAAGAGGTGATCGAGAAGCGCCAGGCGGCGCTGGTCTGCGACATCGCCGCCGACGAGCGCTTCGGGCATGCCGCCAGCCTGATGATGTCCGGCATCCGCAGCCTGATCGCGGCCCCCCTCTACGACGACCAGGGCCCGCTCGGCATGATCGCGCTCGACTCGCGCGCCCATGTCCGCAGCTTCACCGCCGACGACCTCGAGCTCCTGACCTCGCTCGCCTCGGTCGCCGCGCTGCGCATCCGCAACATCGCCCTGGTCGAAGAGTCGGCCGAGCGCCGGCGGCTCGAAGAGGAAATGAAGCTGGCGCGGGCCATCCAGGTGGGCCTCCTGCCGCGCGAGCTGCCAACGATCGCCGGCTGGGCACTGCACGGCGGCAGCGTCCCGTCGCGCGGCGTCTCGGGGGACTACTACATCGCGACCTTGCGCCGCGACGGCAACGAGCTGTTCGGCATGATCGTCGACGTTTCCGGCAAGGGCATGGGGGCGGCGCTGCTCACGGCGTCGCTCGAAGCCCTCGCCGCCAGCCCGGTCGAGGCGGGCCTCGCCCCGGGCGAGATCGCGCCGCTGGTCTCGAACCTGCTCTATCGCCGCACGCCGCTCGCCAAGTACGCGACCGCCATGCTGGTCTCGGTCGACGTCGCCGGCGCCGTCACCGGCCGCCTCGGCTTCACCAATGCCGGTCACAATCCGGCGCTCCTCGTGCGCGCCGACGGCACGGTCGAGCGGCTGGGCGCCACCGGTCCACCGATCGGCCTGCTGGCGGACGCGCGCTTCACGCAGCAGGAGCGCACTCTCGCCCCGGGCGACCTGCTCGCCCTCTACACCGACGGCATCGTCGAGGCCTGCGATCCGGACGACGAGGAGTTCGGCATCGAGCGCCTGCAGGCCTTCGTCGTCGCCCAGCGCAAGGAGCCGCTCGAGGCGCTCTCTGAAGGGCTCGACCAGGAGCTCGAACGCTTCGTCCGCGGGGTGCCCTACGCGGACGATCGCACGCTGGTCCTCCTGCGCCGCGAAGGAAGCCCCGCCTGATCCGCTGAGCGCCGGCGGAATCGGCCCATCGGGCATGCTAGCGTCCCCGTCAGTCATGATTCCGCCCCTCGTATCGGTCATCGTCAGGACGCGCGACCGGCCGGCGCTGCTGCGCGAGGCGCTCGCCAGCCTGCGCGGCCAGACCTTCCGCGACTTCGAGACGCTGGTGGTCGCCGACGGCGGCACAGCACCGGCGGAGTCGGTCCTGGGGGCCGCGCCGGGAGAGGGTGGGCTCGCGCTCCTGCACCGCTCACCGCCGCACGGACGGGCGCGGGCATTGAACGCCGGTCTCGACGCCGCGCGCGGGCGGTTCATCGCCTACCTCGACGACGACGACCTGTTCCTGCCCGACCACCTCGCGACCCTGGCGGGATTCCTCGCCGGGAGCGATTCCTATCGCGTCGCCTACACCGACGTCGAGCAGGTCGAGCAGACGCTCGGCGCGGACGGCCGCTACCACGAGGGACGCCGGCTGGTGGTCTACGGCCAGCCGTTCGATCCCCACCGTCTGCTGTCGTCGAACTACATCTCGCTCATCGGTCTGATGCACGCCGTGACCGATCTGCGCTACGACGAGAGTTTCGACATCCTCGAAGACTGGGACTTCATGCTCCGCCTCGCCGAGCGCGGGCGGTTCCATCGCCTCGCCGCGATCACCGCCGTCTATCGCGTGCGAGACGATCAATCGAACGCCACCACCGTGACGCCGTGGCACGGAGTCGAGGCCGAAGCGGCGCGCCGCAAACTGTTCGAGAAGCACTGGCATCGGCACAGCGTCGCCACCCAGACGGCGCTCGTCGACAGCTTCCAGAACGAGGCCTGGCTGCTGCGCTCGCAGCGCGCCGCGCTCGAGGAGCGGCTGACCGCCGAGCTCGCCACCGAGCGCGCGCTCGCGACCCGCCTGGCTGCCGAGCTCGCCGGCCAGACACAGCGGGCCGACCGCCTCGACGCCGAGCTGCGCGCCTTCCGCGGCGACGCTTCTCGCCAGCTTCAGGCGGCGGGCGAGCGCGAGAGTGCGCTGCTCGCCACCTTGCAGCAGATTTACGACTCGACCTCCTGGCGCCTGCTGTCGCGCTGGTGGCGGCTCAAAGCACGCCTGCAGGGCAGATGACCGTCAAGCTCGACCTCGTCATCCCGGTCCACAATGCGCTGCGGGCGACCCGCGACTGCCTGCGCACGGCGCGCGCCTTCGCCCCCGCCTGGGCGAGAATCCTCGTCGTCAACGACGCGAGCGACGCGCGGACGACCGAGTGGCTGCGCGAGCAGGAGGGCATCACGCTGCTCGAGAACCCGGTCAATCTCGGCTTCGTCAAGACGGCGAACCGTGGACTCCTGTTCTCCGATGCCCCCTATGTCTGCCTGCTGAACAGCGACACCCTGCTCACCCCGGGAGCGCTCGAGCGCATGGTCGAGCGGCTCGATCGCGAGCCGGCGATCGGCATCTGTTGTCCGCTGTCGAACAGCGCGGTGAATCTCTCGGTGAAGATTCCTCCCGGCGAAGACGTCTTCTCCTTCGCCCGCCAGGTAGCCCGGCGCAGCCCCGGCACCTATCCCGATGTCACCACGGTCGTCGGCTTCTGTCTGCTGGTGAAGCGCGAGCTCCTCGCGACGCTGGGCGTCTTCGACGAGGCGTTCGAACGCGGCTATTGCGAGGAGACCGATTTCCATTTCCGCGCCCGCGCCGCCGGCTGGCGCTGCGTCGTCGCCGACGATGTCTTCGTCTACCATCGCCAGGGCGCGAGCTTCTCCGACACCAGCGCCCGGTTCGAGAAGAATCTCGGCCTGCTGATGGCGCGCTGGCGGCACCTGTACGAGGCTGAGCTGCTCGAGTTCAACCGCCGGAACGAGCTCGGCGCGGTGCGCGACGCCGCGACCTTCGAATGGACCGGCGCGCGCGGGAGCGAGCCGTTCGACGTCCTCTTCGTGCTGCCGATGATGGGCGTCTTCGGCGGCGTGGCCGACGTCCTCGAGCTCACCAACGCGCTCGTCCTCGAGGGACTCCACGCCGGCGTCGTGCTGCTCGAGGAGGCCGCGAGCGAGATCGACCTCGAGCTCTTCTTCACCCCCCTGCGCCTGCCGGCCGAACGCTTCGCCGAGGAGCTCCCGGAGACCCGGGTGCTCGTCGCCACCGCCTACCAGACGGCGCCGGCGGTCGCGCTCGCGGCCGCGCGCCGGCCGGCGATGAAGACCGCCTATTTCCTGCAGGACTACGAGGGCTGGTTCGGCGGCGACCCGGTCGAGGTGGTAGCGCAGACCTACGACCTGGTGCCGCAGATGACCGCCATCTCGACCTGGCTCGCGGACGAGATCGCCCGCCGGCACGGGCATCGCGCCGCAGTGGTGCCGATGAGCGGCGACCCGGAGGTCTTCTACCCGCGCGGTGACCGGTCGGAGTGCGGACCGATCCGCGTCGTCGCGATGCTGCGCTACGAGGAGCGGCGCGGCTTTCGCTATCTCCTGCCGGCGTTGCGCACCGTGAGCGCGCACCCGGGAGTGGAGATCGTGCTCTTCGGCGCCCATCGCTTCGCGGAGGAGAACTTCGCCCACACGCACGTCGGCGTGCTGTCGCGCGATGGCGTCGCGCGGCTGCTCTCGACGGCGCACGTCGTGGTCGACCCTTCGCTCTTCCAGGGCTTCGGACTGGTCGGGCTCGAGGCGATGGCGAGCGGCGCGGCCTGCGTGCTGACCGCGAGCGGCGGCGTGATGGAGTACGCGCGCCACGACGACAACGCCCTGGTCGTGCCGCCCGGCGACGAGCAGGCGCTCGCCGCGGCGATCTTCCGGCTGGTCGAAGACCGCGCGCTGCGCGAGCGCCTGGCGCAGTCCGGCCTGGCGACCGCCCGCACCTTCACCTGGCGGCGCAGCGCCGAGACGTTCACCTCCTTCCTGCGCGCGCTGCCCGCGCCGGTGCCGGTGTCGGCCCCGGAGCGCGCCGCGCTCGAGCTCCTCTGGCAGACGCGCAACCGGGATCGAGCGGAGATCGCGGCGCTCGCGGCCGAGCTCGCCGCCAGCCGCGAAACCCTGGCCACGATCCGCAAGTCGACTTTCTGGAAGGCGGCGGAACCCTACTGGCGATGGAAGGCCCGCCTCACGGGACTCGGCGGGCGACGACGCTGACGTAGAGGTGGAAGCGATCGTCGTTGCGGATCGCGCCGAGCATCGTCGAATACGGCTCGATGCCGAACTCCTGGAAGCGAAACTCTCCCCAGATCTCGGCCGTGAGGGTGCCTTCCTTCTCGCTCCAGGTCGCCGGCAGGGAACGCTCCACGGTCTTGCCATGAATCGTCAGCTGGAGCTTGGCGACCCATCCGGACGCTGGCTCTGGCGCGCCGCGAGTGAGCGCGACGACCTCCGCCCGGATCTCCGGGAACTTCGCGCCGTCGAGCTGGCTCGCTCCCAGCATCGCGGCGCGCACCTTCGGGCGGTCGGAGTCGGCGACCGGTGGCAGATCGCCCGAGTGGATCCCGAGCTCCCGGAAGCGCCCCCTCCACGCCGCGCGCGGCCCGGGGGCGTCGACCTCCAGCGCGTCGACCGCGGCGGCGAAGGTGAAGCGCGTCGCCTCGGGGGTTGCGGGATCGAAGGCGAGCCGGGTTTTCGCCTGCACGGCGACCACCAGGTGATCGTGGGCAAGGCCCGCGGCGATGCCCGCCTTGTGGGTCAGTACGGCGAAGAGCGAGCGCGTCCCATCGACGATGTATTCCGGCGGCGCGGCGATCGGCGCGATTGGCGGCATCGGCGCCATCGGCGCGGCGAACACCGCCACGGCCAGGAGCGCCAGCAGAAGTGATGTTCGGCGTCGTCGCGTGCCCATGCCGTCTCCCCCGGACTGCGGCGGAGACCGTGCATGGTCTCCGCCCGGAAGAATAGACAGCCGAGCCGGCGCCCGGAACTGACGAAAGTGAGGCTATTCTTCCTCCTCGATCTCGAGGACGATCGTCCTGCTGCCCGCCTCGCCGGCGACGAACCCGGCCGCCTTGGGCGCCGACTCGCGCAGCGCTTCGATGACCTTCGCCCGGGTCGCCGCGTCGAGCTCCTGGAACTTGGGCGAAGCCTCGAGGCGCCGAATCGTCACTTCGAGTGGCAGCGCAATCGCCGGGAGCTCGCCGCCGGCGGTCGCGAAAGCGAAGCCGTGACCGTCGGGGCCGGTCCGGCGCAGGACGACGACATCGGCGTCATCGACTTCGCCGCCGGCGACCACCGCGTCGCCCGGGCCCGCGGCCACCCGACTGCGCACGATCATGACGTTCGATTCGCCGTCTGCGCCTTCGCCGCCCTCGTGCACCACGATCTGCTTGTGGAACTGGCGGGTCTCGCCGTCTTCGCTCGTCCACGATCCCGCGGGCATCTGCGCCGCGAAGTGGTCCGTGAGGCGGATCTTCCTGCCGTCGAGATCGACTTCGAAGCCCTCGGCGTCACGGGTCACGACGACCGGCGTGCCGCGCTCGGTGGCGAGCGTACGGCTCTCGCCGACCGCCATCTCGTGCAGGTCGGCGATCTCGAGCTGCTCGGCGCTGCCGTCGTGGTCGAGGACGAGCTTGATCTTCGACTGACGGACCTGCGGGACTTCCCCCGCGTCGGAGTCGGTCTCGATGGCCGTCGCGCCCGCGGCGGCCTCCTCGCTCACCGCCGCATAGGCGAGGCCAGCGGCGGCCGCCAGGAAAAGACCGGTAAGGGGAAAAGCCATCCAGCGATTTCGGGTCGGCATCGGGTGCGCTCCTCAGATAGTTGGGCGGCTCTGTGCCGCGTCCACCGGAGCTAAAGGCAAGGACAGTGCCAGGTGATTTCGCCGCCGCTCGCGCGCTCGCGCTCCCCAAATGGGGAAGGTGCTGCTGCCTTGGGGATCCGCTTCAACTCCCCAGCGTCTCCGGCTCGGCCAGCCCGTGCTTCTCCAGCCGGTAGAGGAACGCCTTGTAAGGCAGATCGAGCAGGCGCGCAGCGCGGGCGCGATTGCCGCCGGAGAGATCGAGCGCCTGGCGCAGCGCTTCGCGCTCGTGCGCCTCCCACGACAGGCCTTGCGCCGGCAGCCGGAAGCCTCCTTCGCCCTGCGGCCGGCCCGAGAGCTCGGGGGGCAGATCCTCGAGCTGCACCTCGCCGGCGTCGGCGAGCAGGGTCAGCCGCTCGACGACGTTGGCGAGCTCGCGGACGTTCCCCGGCCAGGCATACTCGATCAGCGCCTTGCGCACGGCGGCAGGGAAGCGCGCCTGGGCGAGACCGTGCCGCCGCGCCGCGCGCGCCGCGAAGTGCTCGGCGAGGAGCGCGATGTCCTCGCGGCGCTCGCGCAGCGGCGGCAGGGCGAGCGGCACGACGTTCAGGCGATAGTAGAGATCCTGCCGGAAACGCCCGGCGGCGATCTCGGCCAGGAGGTCGCGATTCGTCGCCGCGACCACCCGCACGTCGACGGCAATCTCCGCGCTGGCGCCGACCCGGCTGACCTTGCCCTCCTGCAGCGCGCGCAGGAGCTTCGGCTGCAGGGCGAGCGGCAGCTCGCCGATCTCGTCGAGAAAGAGCGTCCCGGCGTCTGCGGCTTCGAAGCTTCCGGCGCGCGTGCGGTCGGCGCCAGTGAAGGCGCCGCGCTCGACGCCGAAGAACTCGGACTCGAGCAGCCCCTCCGGAATCGCCGCGCAGTTGACCGCGACGAACGGCTGCGAGCTCCGCGCCGAGAGCTGGTGCAGCGCCCGCGCCGCGAGCTCCTTGCCGGTGCCGCTCTCGCCGGTGAGGAGGATCGTCGCCTGGGTGCCGGCGAGGCGCTCGACGCGGGCGAAGAGGGTGTGCATCGCCGCCGAGCGGCCGAGGAGGTCGACCAGTTGATTGCGCTCGCCGATCTCCGCCGCGAGCCGGCGGTTCTCGCGCTCGAGCCGCCGGCGCGCCAGCGTGCGGTCGATCGCGAGCTGCAGGGCCTGAGCCTCGAACGGCTTGGCGAGGTAGTCGTCGGCGCCGGCGCGGATCGCCTCGACCGCGCGGGCGATCGTGCCGTAAGCGGTCACCATGACGAAGCCGAGATCGGGATACTGCGCGCGCACGCGGGCGAGGAGCGCGCCGCCGTCGCCGTCCGGCAGCCGCCAGTCGGAGATCACGAGATCGATCGGCGCGCGGCCGAGCTCGCGCACCGCCTCGGCGACCGAGCCGGCTCGGCGACGCTGTAGCCCTCGGTGGCGAGGAGCGCGGCGAGGAGCCGGCGCTGGTCCGCCTCGTCCTCGACGACGAGCAGTCGTTCGTCGTTCATCGCCCGCGGTCGCCGATGTCGAGCGGTGGCCGTCGTGCCGGCGGTGGTCGGCGCCGCGCGGCGCGAGCCGGAGGTCGCCGGCGTAGCGCCCGGTCACCAGGCGGTGGGCGAGGAAGAGACCCATGCCGGAGCCGTGCGGCTTGGTGGTGACATGCGGCTCGAAGAGCCGGCCCCGCACCTCGTCCGGAACTCCGGCGCCCTGGTCGTCCACCTGGATGCGCACGCCGCCGGTCTCTCCTGGCGCGAGCCGCAACGTGACCCGGCCGCCCGCGGGGCTCGCCTCGACGGCGTTGACCACCAGAGCCTGCAGCACCGCTTTCAGCTCCGCCGGCACCGCCGACACACAGAGGGCACCTGGGCCGCCGGAGGAGGTGACCGTCTCGACGTCGATCCCCACGCGTCCGGCGCCGTCCTGCAGCGCCTCGAGCGCCACTTCGCGCGCCAGCTGCGCGACATCGACCGGCTCGGCCTGGGCCGAGCCTGCCGAGGCGAGAGCGAGGAACGAGCGCAGCGCGCCGTCCATGCGTCGGATCTGGCGGCGCGAACCTTCGACGACCTCCGCCGGTGCGCCGACCTGCTCGATCGCGAGGCCCAGGGCGTTCAGCGGATTGCGCAGCGAGTGCGCGAGGCCTCGCGCCACCTCGCCCAGCTCCGAGAGGTGCTCGGCAGAGGCCAGGCGGCGGTTCTCGCGGTCGAGCTCGGCGAGGCGCGTCGACATGCGGTTGAAGGCGGTGATCGCCCGCCCGACCTCGTCGGCCCGCGCGGCGCCCCGGAGATCGACGGCGGCGCCGAGCTCGCCGCTTCCCAACCGCTCCGCCGCCTCGGTGAGATCGGCGAGCGGCCGGGTCAGCCGGTGCGCCATGACGGCGGCGGCGAGGAGCCCCCCGGCGAGGAGCGCTAGGTTCCCCAGCAGGAGCTGAGTACCGAAGCGATCGAGAGTCGACGCCACCTCGGCGTTGGGGATCGGAATCCTGCGCTTCATCGCCGGGCCGCGCACGAAGAGCACGTCCCGCGCCGCATCGGTTTCGAGCACGATCTGGCGCAGGTGCGGGCCGGAAGTCCCGACCTCCGCGCCGGCGACGACCGCGGTCCCCGCCTCCGCCGGGCCAGGACTCTCGAAGTGGATCTCCCGGCGCACCATCACGCGCTGCGGATCGTCGCCCGGCACCGGCTCCGCGAGCGCGGTCCAGGCGGCGGCGCCAGCCTCGGCCTCGGCGCCCGAAGTCACCACGACGACATGCGTTTCGGTTGGGGGCTCGCTGCCGTCGGGAGAGTCGTCGGGCGTCTTGGAGCGCGGGTGGCTCTCGGTGCGGTAGGAGAAGCCGGAGAGGATCTCCTCGCCGACCCGGAAGGCGACGGTGCGCACGTCGTCGGTGACCGCGCGCGTGAGCGAGCGGAAGAGCAGCCACTGCCCGACCAGCAGCAGGCAGATCAGGCCGCCCAGGAGGAGGAAGAGCCGTCGCCGCAGAGACATTCCGCCGACAATCTAGCAAGGGTCGTGCCGCTTAAGGCGGTAGAATTCGCCCATGGCCCTGCGCTTCGGAGTGAACGGTCTCGGACGGATCGGCCGGGCGCTCATTCGGATCGCCGCGACCCGGCCCGAGCTCGGGTTGGAGCTCGCCGCCGCCAACGACGCGGCCGATCCGCAGCAGCTCGCCCGGATCCTCCGCCACGACACCGTTCACGGGGCCTTTCCGGTCACGGTGGCGTCGGGGGAGGGCTCGTTGGTCATCGACGGCCGCGCCGTGCGGCTCTCGCGCGCTCTCACGCCGCTGGAGATCGACTGGTCCGGCGCCGGGGTCGAAGTGGTGCTCGAGGCGACGGGGAGATTCCGCAAACGCGAGCTCGCCGCCGGGCACCTCGCAAGCCCGAACGACTCGGTGCGCCAGGTCGTCGTCTCGGCGACAGTGCCCGACCCCGATCTCACCGTCTGCCTCGGCATCAACGACTACGACCTCGATCCGGCGCTGCACCGCGTGATCTCGAACGCATCGTGCACGACGAACTGCCTGGCGCCGCTGCTCCTCGTCCTCGACCGCGCCTTCGGCGTCGATCACGCGCTGATGAACACGGTGCACTGCGTCACCAACAGCCAGAATCTGGTCGACATGGCGCACGCCGATCCGCGCCGCGCGCGCTCGGCGCTCGCCAACATCATTCCGACCACCTCGGACGCGATTCCTTCGATCGTCCAGGTCATGCCGGAGATGCAGGGAAAGGTGGAGGGGCTGGCGATGCGGATCCCGATCGTCGCCGGCTCGCTGGTCGATCTCACCGTCTCCCTCGCCCGCTCCGCGACCCGCAACGGCGTCGCCGACGCCTTCCGCGCCGCCGAGCAGGGAGACCTCGCCGGTATCCTCGGCACCACCGACGAAGAGCTCGTTTCGTCGGACTGGATCGGCGACCCGCGCTCCGCCATCGTCGACCTGCCCCTCCTCTCCCTCGCCGGCGACCGCCTGCTGCGCGTCGTCGCCTGGTACGACAACGAATGGGGCTACTCCAACCGCCTCGCCGAGCTCCTCGCCCGGCTGGCGAGCGCTACACCCGACAAGCAGATGCCCACACAATGAAGAGGCACGGCGAAGATCCGATCTGCGCTCTCCTTTTCGCGCGGCCCGTCTAGAATCAGCTCTGCAGCAGGCGCCATGGAGGAATGACTTCAATGACTCAATTGCTGACTCTCGAAGATCTCGATCTCGCGCGGCTCGCCGGCACGGTCGTGCTGGTGCGGGTCGACTTCAACGTGCCGATGAAGGACGGCAAGGTCACCGACGACACGCGCATCGAGGAGGCGCTGCCGACGATCCGCGAGCTCACCGCGGCGGGGGCGCGGCTCCTCCTGTGCTCGCACTGCGGGCGGCCGAAGGGCGAGCGCAACCTCAAGTACTCGCTGCGGCCGGTGGCCGAGCGACTGGCTGCACTGTTGGGCCGGCCGGTGCTTTTTTCTGACGACGCGATCGGCGAGCCGGCGGCGGCGGTCGCGGCGAAGCTCGGCGATGGCGACGTCGCGCTGCTCGAGAACCTGCGCTTCCATGCCGGCGAGGAGAAGAACGACCCGGTCTTCGCCGCGGCGCTGGCCGCCAATGCCACCGCCTACGTCGACGACGCCTTCGGCAGCGCCCATCGCGCCCACGCCTCGGTCACCGGCGTGCTCCCGTTCCTGGCGCGCCGCGCCGCCGGACGGCTGATGGTGCGGGAGGTCGAGGCGCTCTCGAAGCTCCTCGGCGAACCGCCGCGGCCGTTTGCGGCGATCCTCGGCGGGGCCAAGATCGAGGGCAAGATCGACACCCTCGAAAACCTCCTGCCGCGCCTCGACATCCTGATCGTCGGCGGAGGCATGGCCAACACCTTCCTCGCCGCGCAAGGACTCGACCTCAAGGCCTCGCTCGTCGAGCGCGACCGGCTCGATCTCGCGCGCACCATCCTCGAGCGCGCCGCGGCCCGGGGCACGGAGGTGCTGCTGCCGACCGACCTCGTCACCACCGACAGCTTCGAGAATCCGCTGGTCGTGCAGACGGTCGCGGCGGCGGAGATTCCGCGCGACTTTCTCGCCGTCGACATCGGCCCGCGCACCCGCAAGGCTTTCGCCGCGGCGGTGGCGCGCAGTCAGACCCTGTTCTGGAACGGCCCGCTCGGGGTGTTCGAGAAGCCGCCGTTCGACGAAGGGACACGTGCCGTTGCCCTCGCTCTGGCCGACTGCCCGGGCTTCACCCTGATCGGCGGCGGCGAGACGGTCGCCGCGGTCCACCAGGCCGGGGTCGCCGGCAGGATCGGGCACGTGTCGACCGGCGGCGGGGCGTCGCTCGAGTTCCTCGCCGGCAAGGAGCTTCCCGGTGTCGCGGCGCTCGCCCGGCCCACGGCTGGCTCCGCCGGCTCGGGCAACGCCGGATGACCGGGGCGCCGCACTTCGCCCCGGTCGCGCGCCTGCCGTTGGTGGCCGGCAACTGGAAGATGAATCTGTTGCGCTGGGAGGCCGACGCGCTCTGCCGGAAGCTGGTCGCGGCGCTGCCCTTGTCGGCCGAGGTCGCCGTCTTCCCCTCCTTTCCCCTCCTGCCGGCGGTCGTCGAGGCGCTCGCCGGCAGCGGCATCGGGGTCGGCGGCCAGGATCTCCATCCCGAGCCGAAGGGCGCCCACACCGGCGACGTCTCCGGGCTGCAGCTCGCCGACGTCGGCTGCTCCTGGGCGCTCTGCGGCCACAGCGAACGCCGCCACGACCACGGGGAGAGCGACGAGCTTGCCGTGGCGAAGGCGCTGGCGGCGGTGCGGGCGGGACTCAAACCCCTGCTCTGCGTCGGCGAAACGCGCGACGAGCGCCGGCGGGGCGAGACCTTCTCCGTGCTCGACCGCCAACTCGCCCCGCTTGCCGGCCTCGAGTTCGCGGATCTCCCGGGACTGGTGCTCGCCTATGAGCCGGTGTGGGCGATCGGCACCGGCGAAACCGCCACGCCGGAGATCGCCCAGCAGGCCCACGCCCACCTCCGCGGTCGTCTGGCGGCGCTCTGGGGGGCCGCGGGCGCGGCCCGCAGAATTCTCTATGGAGGCTCCGTAACCCCTGATAACTCAATGGGTTTGGCCGCAATGCCGGACATCGACGGGGGGCTGGTCGGAGGGGCGAGCTTTGACGCCGGCAAATTCCTCGCTATCATCTCTTCTTTCGCCGCCTGAAGCGGTCCGAGGTACTCCGTGATCTATCTGCTGTACACGCTCCACATCATCATCTGTCTTTTCCTCATCCTGGTCGTCCTGCTGCAGCAGGGCAAGGGTGCGGATCTCTCTGTTTTCGGCGGCGGCACGACCATGGCCGCCTTCGGCGCCCGCAGCGCGACCAACCTCCTGCACCGCATGACGGTCGGAGCGTTCGTGGCGTTCATGCTGACGACGTTGGGAATTGCCTATCTCAAGGGCAGTGTCGAGGGTTCGTCGGTCATGAAGAGCGCCACCCCATCCGGTACCCCGGCGCCGGTGAGCGCTCCGGCGACCCCGGCAGCTCCTCTGGCCGCACCCGCCGCCGAGCCCGCGCCTGCGGCGACCCCGCCGCCCGGCGAGGCGCCGGCATCGCCGGCGCCGAACCAGCCGTAGACAGACGCGGAAAGATCGATGTTCAACAAGCTAGCCGAACTGGCGGAATTGGTAGACGCGCACGTTTGAGGGGCGTGTGGGGTAACCCGTGCCGGTTCGAGTCCGGCGTTCGGCACCACTCTTTGCAGGATCTGCAAGACCCGCAGTAGAAGGGGCCGCGCGGCAAGCGGCAGACAAGAGAAAGGCGGCGTGCGGAGAGATCCGCGAGCGCCGCCTTTTCCGTTCTCCGCGCCGGCTGCTGCGCCTACGGCAGGAGCGTCGCCTTCTTGATCTCCACCGTGGTATTGGGCACGTCGCCGTACGGTCCGCGGTTGCCGCGCGGCACGGCGACGATCTTGTCGGCCACCTCCATCCCCTCGACGACCTTCGCGAACACCGCGTAGCCCCAGCCGCCCGCGGTCTTCGCGGTGTGGTCGAGCGAGCGGTTGTCGTTGACGTTGACGAAGAACTGCGACGTGGCGCTCATCGGATCGTTGGTGCGCGCCATCGAGAGCGTGCCGCGCTTGTTCTTCAGACCGTTGTCGGCCTCGTTGGGGATCGGCGGCTGGGTGGTCTTCTGCTTCATGTCGGGAGTGAAGCCGCCGCCCTGGATCATGAAGCCGGGGATCACGCGATGGAAGATGGTGCCGTCGTAGAAGCCCGCCTCGACGTAACCGAGGAAGTTCGCGACCGTCTTCGGCGCCTTCTCCGGATCGAGCTCGAGGACGATCTTGCCGAGCGTGGTGTCGAGCTCGACGCGCGGGTTGGCGGCCTTGGCCGGCGCCGGGTTCGCGGGGGCCGCGGCGGGCTGCGGCGAATCGGATCCCAGCAGGGCGGCGGCAAACAACAGAATGGCGGGGCTCATGTTCTCTCCTTGTGGAAATGGGATTTGCGGGTGACCGAATCGTAGCATCCAGCCCGTCCGGGCGGCCCCGGCCGGCCGTCTCCGGCGAGGCCCGGGGCCGCCCGGCGCGCCGCGGCGGGTGCCTGGTATCGACTTTGCTACCCTGTAGTAGAGGCTCCGGCTGAACAACTTCCACCCCGGAGGAACCCAGGAGGGTTTTCGATGTCCCGCTACTCCATCGCACTGCTCGTTCTGCTTCTCGCCCCGGCGTCAGCCTTCGCCCAAAGCCCGGACTACACGAACACCGCCCAGACCCGTGGCCGCTTCGAGCTCACGCCGACCGTGTCGTACAACTTCGGCGGCACGATTACGGGCGAGCACGACGAGTTCTTCGAGTTCGATCTCGAGGCGGACGACAGCGAGGCGTTCGGCGTCACGTTCGGCATCCCGCTCTCGCCCTGGGCGCAGATCGAGATCCTGGCGAGCCGCCAGTCGACCGTGCTCGAGTATGGCGAGGGCCTCTTCGGCGGCGACATCGGCGTCGCGGACTTCGACGTCAGCTACTACCATGTCGGCGGGCTCTTCCAGTGGGGCAACGGCCAGATCCACCCGTTCTTCGTCGCCAGCCTCGGCGTCGCCAACCTCAATCCGGACGTCGCCGGGGCGAGCGCCGAGAACAAGTTCTCGGGCTCGATCGGCGGCGGCGTCAAGATCTTCTTCAGCGACAACGTCGGCGTTCGGTTCGAGGGCCGCGGCTTCTGGACCCTGCTCGACGACGGCGACGACTACTACTACGACGACTGTCACCACTGCGGCGACTATTACGACTACGGCTACACCAACTCCTTCAACCAGGCGCAGTTCTCGGCCGGCTTGATCCTCGCCTGGTAACTCAGCTCGACCGTGCTGCGGACTCGGCCGCTTCCACCCGGTTGCGGCCGTTTCTTTTTGCCGCGTAGACCGCCGAGTCCGCCGGAGCGAGCCACACGGTCTGTTCTCTGTCCTCGACCGAGACTACGGTGGATCGACCGTTCCTGCGCTCGTCCAGGGACCGCAACGCACGAGTCGGCCGAGGGCCCGGAGGTTACCGGCGACGAAGCCGTCGCGCGCCAGGACCGCCGCCGCGTAATGGCTGCAGGACGGGGTGAAGCGACAGCGCACCCCTCCCCTGTGCAGCCAGGGCGAAATCCATGCCTGGTAGCCGCGGATCGCTGCGATCTCCAGACCGGTGGTCGTCTGTCGCGCCGGCGCGCGGCTCCAGTCGAGAGCCAGGAGCGCGGCGACGACGAGGCCGGCGCCGAGCGCGCGACGGCGCAGCCGCCGCGACCTTCCAGTGGGACGCTCCGGGGCGATCCGGTTCACGTCGGCAGCGTTCCGGTGGTGAAGCGCACGACCCAGACGAGGAGCAGCAGGACGCCGGTCGCGATCGCGGCTCGGGGTGCGATCCGGCGCAGCGCGATCCTCTCCGCGGATGGCGGAGATATCGGAGATCGCGGCGATACCGGAGATCTCGGTGCCCCGCGTGTTTCAGGCGTCGCTCTCGTCCGCGCCGGCGGGCTGGCGGTCTGCTCCCGGCGAAGCGCCCTGCCCCAGGCCAACCAGAAGAGCGCCGACTCGGCCGCCAGCAGTCCGAACATCGGGTGCCAGCGCACCGACTCCGCGAACCGCCCCTGCACGAGCGCCGCCGCCGCACGCGTCAGGCCGCAGCCCGGGCAGGCGATGCCGGTGACACGATGCACGAGACAGAAGTCGGGACCGCCGACCGATGCCGGATCCCAGAAGGCGAGGGCAACGAAAAGGGCGACGAGCCCCAGGCCCGTCGCCCACCAGAGAAGTTGCTCCCGCATTCGGCTCTCTGGGCGCCCTGCGCGGTGGCGGCGCTCCCCGGCCGCTACTGGCCCGCGGTCGCCGAGAGGGCCGACAGCATGGCCATGCCACCGAAGAAGAGGACCCACAGGAGCACGAAGACGAGGTAGGCCGTGCCGAGGATTCCGAGAACCATTCCGACGGTGGCGAGCCCCTGGCCTGCCGGCGAGCTCTGGCCTGCCTTGATCGCCTTCCCCTCCTGGATGCCCATGTACCAGGCGAAAGGCCCGGTCAACGGACAACAGACGAGACTGACGATGCCGAGAATGAGCGCCGTCGTGGCGCGGCTCGAGGCCTTGCTCGCCGGCGGAGGAGGAATCTGTGGCTCGCTCATCTCAGAACTTGTCCGCGAAGTCGGAGAGGCCCGGGATGATGAAGCGCTGGCCGTTCACCGCCTTCATGATCGAGAGAATCGTCACGATCAGCAGCGGAATCCACAGGAAGAGCGAGATGATGCTCGTCACGCAGCCGACGCCGGGGATGAACGAGAGGATGGTGAAGAGCACGAAGATGACGATCCAGGCGAAGAACTGGACCAATCCGTGCTTGGCGTGCCACTGGATCTCCTTGTCGTCCTTCTCGGTCAGCAGCGGCACCAGTGCGAGCAGGCCGAGATAGGCGAGCACCAACATCAGGGTTCGGTTGCTGTTCTGCGCGGCGGCGGGGGGCGGCGGAACGGACGGTTCGCTCATCGTCAGCGTCTCCTCACGAGAAGTAGCTTCATCAGCAGGCGTCGAAATCGGCCTCAAGTTTATACCCCGCTCCCGGGGCCGACAAGCGACAACACCGCATCCGGCTGGTGTTCCGGACCGCCCGACTGCGCTGGCGGGCCGGCCGCGCGCGGCGCCTCACGCCGCCGCCTTCGCCGCAGTGAGGTGCCGGAGCACCGCGCCGACCTCGAACATCACCTTGAAAGCGGCGAAGAGAGTGAAGAGCACCAGGGGCTTGCCGGAGAAGACCAGCGCGAGGCCGCCGACGAAACCGACCAGCCAGAAGAGCAGGAAGCGGTTCGTCCCGGCGTCGACCCGGCGCGCGAGGTCGGCGGAGGAGGCCCCGCGCAGGCGGGCCAGGTCGACCGCGAGCTCGACACCGACGAAGAGGGCGACCCAAGGGAGCCCGGCCAGCGCGTCGACGATCGCCCCCGGCGCGACCATCCCCTTGTCGGTCAGGATGAAGAGAATGCCGGTGAGGAAGAGGCCGAAGATCCCGAAAGCTCCGCCGTGGATCAGCAGCACGTCGCGGGTGCGAATGCCGGCGCGCGCAATCTCTGCCGGGTCGGCGCCGCGTCGCGCCCAGAGCGCCAGCAGGATCGCCGTGGCGCCGAGGAGCAGCACGCTCTCGGCCCAGTAGAGGATCAGTCCGCCGGCCGGACTCCAGCCGGCCGCGGCGACGCCGGCGATCGGCACGCCTTGCGCCCCGGCGCGCAGGCTCAGCTGGAAAAAGCGGCGAATCATCGACGATCGACACCTCTCCGCCGGGCGAAGCGAGCTCCCGGCTATCTGGACTAACGCAAATGCGTGCCGAGTTGGGACCTTTCCGGCCCTGCCTGCGCCTCGACCGGCTCCGCCAGGAGCCCCAGCTCCTCGAGCGTCGCCAGAAAGCGGGAGACTTCGCTCTCCACCACCGCCAGGACGAGCTCGGCGTCGGCGAGATAAGTCTCGCTCGCGAGCTCGACGGCGGGCGCCCGGACGAGGCGCTTGACGGCGCCGATGCGCTCGTAGGGAACGCGCAGCCGGAAGCGCCGTCGCGGCAGTTCGTGCTGCGTCGGGAGCGTCGCGAGCGCCGCCTGGGTGGCGGCGGTGTAGGCGCGGGCGAGCCCGCCCTTGCCGAGCTTCGTACCGCCGAACCAGCGCACGACGACGGCGACGACGTCGGTGATTCCGGCGCCCGCCAGCGCCCGCAGAATGGGCTGCCCGGCCGTGCCGGCAGGTTCGCCGGCGTCGGCGGCGCGCTCTTCGGGCGGCCAGCCGATCCGCCAGGCGAAGCAGTGATGGGTGGCGTCGGGGTAACGTTTGCGCAGCCCCTCGAGGAGCTCCTTCGCCGCCCCGGCGGTCGCTGCCGGAGCGAGATAGGCGAGAAAGCGCGAACCCAGCTCGCGCACCTCCGCTTCGGCGCGACCGACCGGCACGAGGTAACCCTCGGTCAGGAAGAGACTCCCGCGGCATTCGCCGCCAGCCCGGCGAGCGTCCGCTCGTAGAGCGCCCGGTATTGCCCGACGATCCTGTCCTGCGCGAAGCGCTCCACCGCGCCGGCGCGGGCCGCCGCGGCGAAGCGCGCGTGGCGCTCCCGGTCGGCGAGCAGCCCGATCGCCCCGGCGGCCATCGCCGCGACATCGCCGACCGGAAAGAGCAATCCGTCGATGCCGTCGCGCACCACCTCCGGAATGCCGCCGGCGGTGCTCGCAATGACCGGCACTGCGCAGGAGAGCGCTTCGAGCGCCGCCAGGCCGAACGACTCGCTTTCCGACGGCAAGAGGAAGAGGTCGGCGCCGACGAGGACCTCCTCGACCGCGGCGATGTTGCCGAGAAAGGTCACCGAGCCGCAGCAGCCGCCGCGCCGGCAACGCTCCTCGGCCCTGGCGCGATCCGGGCCGTCGCCAACCAGCAGGAGCCGCGCCGGCATCACCTTCTGGACCTCGAGGAAGATGTCGAGCACGTCCATGATCCGTTTCACCGGCCGGAAGTTCGAGATGTGCAGCAGGATGGTTTCGCCCGGCTTCGCCCACCGCCGCGCGCCGGCCGACCCCTTGACCTCTTCATAGCGCTGCGGATCGATGAAGTTCGGAATCACCTCGATGCGGCTCGCGTCGAGGCCGAGCTGCTCGACGGTCGCGCGGCGGAGCGAGTCCGAAACGGCGGTCACCGCGTCGCTCATGCGGAGTCCGAAGCGCGTCGTCTCGAGGTAGCTGGGGTCGTTGCCGACCAGCGTGATGTCGGTGCCGTGGAGGGTGGTGACCACGGCGAGCGGCTGTGGCGCGAGGATCTGCTTGGCGAGAATCGCCGAGATCGCGTTCGGCACCGCGTAGTGCACGTGCATCAGGTCGAGCTTCTGGTGGCGCGCCACCTCGGCCATCTTCGAGGCCAGCGCCAGCGAATAGGGCGGATACTCGAACAGCGGATAGTGCGGCACGACGACTTCATGGAAGAAGAGGCTCGGGGCGAGCAGCGAGAGGCGCGACGGCAGCGCATAGCTGATGACATGTACCTGGTCGCCGCCGTCGGCCAACGCCATCGCGAGCTCGGTGGCGACGACTCCGGAGCCGCCGAAGGTCGGGTAACAGCTGATGCCGATCCGCATGAATCTTTAACGCAGGCCGCGCGGCAGAAGTTGCCAGGGATCGTCGACCGCCAGCGTCCGGCGCGAGAGGAACGGCTCGCCGAACTCGGCGCCGACCTGGTCGCCGTAGTGGCGCGCCCGGCCTTCGATCGCGAGACGCGTCTCGCGCGACGAGATCTTGGTCACCGGTCCGTCCGCCGGGTTGCTCTCGCCCTGGCGCGGATGGAGCTGCGTGCCGTAGGCGTCGAGGGCCCGCATCTTGATCTCCCAGGTGGCGGTGACATCGACCACGAAGGAGGGCTCGAACGAGTCGTTCTGCATGTAGGTGAAGTGGGCCGCCGGCCGGTGCGGCCTGCCGGTGCCGCGGCGCGCCAGGCCGGCGTAGAAGCAGGCGGCGGCGACGAGCGTATGGGCGCGCTCGTGGTCGGGATGGCGGTCGACGGTCGCCGGCCCGAGGACGAGCTCGGGGCGCAGCCGGCGCAGGACCGCGATCACCTGGTCCTCTTCCGCCTGGCCGGTGCGCAGGGCGCCGTCACCGAGCGCGAGGAACTCGAGCTCCTGGGCGCCGAGGATCTCCGCCGCCTGCGCCGCTTCGCGCTGGCGCTCGGCGGTCGTGCCGCGCGTCCCCGCCTCGCCCGAGGTCAGGTGCAGGATGCCGACCCGGCGGCCGGCTAGCGCCATCTGGGCGAGCGTTCCACCGCAGCAGATCTCGATGTCGTCGGGGTGCGCCCCGATCGCCAGCACGTCGACGGTCATGCTTGCACTCCTTCCCCGCCGGCGACCAGCACCGGCATCGGTTCCTGCGCGCGCGCCGCACGCGCGAAGCTCGAACGCTGGCGCACGACCGGCACCAGCGCCGCCAACGCGAGCAGCGCCGCGCCACCCGCGGCCACCAGGCGCCAACCCGCCGGAGCGAGCAGCGCCGCCGCCGCAATCGTGGCGCTCCAGCGCGCGATTTCGCTCGCCGGCAACCAGGCGCGGCGGTCGAAGAGGCCGCCGACGTTCGCCCACAACGGATTCCAGTTGGCGAGCGGGCGGGTGACGCCGTAGGCCGGCTCCTCCTCCTCGCGCTGGAAGGTGCCGAAGAGCCGGTCCCAGACGATCAGCACGCCGCCGTGGTTGCGGTCGATGTACTTCGCGTTCGAGCCGTGGTGGACGCGATGGTTCGACGGCGTGTTGAGGACCGCGTCGAGGACGCCCAGCCGCCCGATCGTCCGGGTGTGGATCCAGAACTGGTAGAGCGTGTCGAAGGCGTCGAGCGCCAGGAACATCATCGGCGGCACCCCGAGCAGCGCGAGCGGCCAGTAGAACGGCGCCCCCAGGAACTGCTGTACGGCGCTCTGGCGGAGAGCCACCGAGAGGTTGTACTCCTCGCTCTGGTGGTGGACGATGTGCGCCGCCCAGAGGAAGTTCACTTCGTGGCTGGCGCGGTGGAACCAGTAGTAGAAGAAGTCGAGGCCGAGGAAGGCGATCGCCCAGTGCGCCCAGTTGCCCGGGTCGAGCGTCGCGATCCGGAAGCCCTCGAAGATCACGATGTAACCGGCGAACAGCACGGTCTTGCCGAAGACGCCGGCCAACTGCTGGATCGTGCCGCAGGCGAGATCGTTGATCGTGTCGTTCAGCCGGTAGAGCGTGCGGCCGGAATCCAGCCGCCGCTCGCGGCGCTCGATCCAGATCTCGAGGCCGATCAGCAGGAAAAAGACCGGGATCGCGAGCGCGATGGCGTTGAATCCTTGCTGACTCATGGTGGCGGGGGGATGTTAGCCCGATCGGGAGCGGGGGGGCTGGCGGCCGGCGAGCGGTCGGCGTTGGGATCGACCAGCACGAGATGCCTGGGATCGAGCGTGAGCTGGTCGAGCAGGGCCGCGCCGAAGATCTCGCCGTAGCGGCCCGCGAACCAGGCGGTGGAGATCTCCCGCTCCTGCAGGCCGCCCTCGGGGCGCGTCGCCAGGCGCAGGTGGCCGAAACGTTGCTGCGCGACGCCGCCGCGGCGCGCGGCGGCCGCTTCGACCTTCGCGGCGAAGGCGTCGAGCGCGCCGAGGAGGGTGTCACGGGTCTTGGTCCACGGCTTCTCGAGCGTCGGATCCAGGGCGATCGCCGGTGCATGCAGACCGTCGAGGAGTCGTTCCGCGTCCTCCCGCTTTGCGGTGACGAAGCCCCCGCCGGCAAGGGCGGCGAGCCGATGTGCGATCGCCTCGGGGGCGAACAGCAGCTCCTCGAGCTCGGCGCCGAGCTCCGCCAGATGCTCGCGCTGACGGCGGTCGAAGACCAGCACTTGCGGCCGCAGGGCGGTCCACGGCGCCGCCACCCCGAGGACGGGATAGACCGCCGCCGCCTGCGCCAGGTAGGCGGTCTCTCCCGGCCCCATGATCTGCAGCGTCGTCCCGAGGACCGCGTCCTGGATCGCCGGCCGGGCGAGGACCCCGGGCGAGAGACGGCTCGGGTCGCTCTCGAGGAGCGCCAACAGGTCGTCGACCGGCTCGCTCTGCCCGCGGGCCGGCGCTCCGCGCAGCTGGAAGCCGGCGGCGCCGCTCCACTCGATGCGCCGACGCGCGCCGTCGCGCATCAGGAAGAGCGGGCTCGCGCCGCGCTGCGGTGCGACCTGGAGGTCGAAGCCCCTTGCTACGACGCGCTCCTCGGCAGCCAGGTAGGCTGCTTCGACCGCCGTCCGGTCCTCGATCAGGCGGCGCAGGTGCGGTTTCTCGGCGAGCTTCAGCTCGGGCAGCATCGAGTCGAGCATCAGGGGCGAACGCGCGCCGAGCAGCGCCACCATCTGGCGCGCGAAGGCATCACCGAAGCGCGCCCCCGGCGCCCACCACTCGCTCAGGCGCACGCGCCATTCGCTGAAGCGTTCGTTCGGAAAGCTCTCGGCAAGGGCGGCGAAGAGAGTCTCGATCTCCGCTCCCAGCGTCCGCGCGCCGACCGGGGCGAGAGGCGCCGTGTCGTCCCCCAGGGCGAGGCGGAGAAGCCCCGTCGGTGCGAGAAAGGTCGCGCTCTCGACCTCGGCCCAGTCGTGATCCTCGGTCGCCATCCAGAAGAGGGCGACGGCCGGCCGGCCGGCCGCTTCGAGCGCCTCGGCGTAGCGCACCGCCGTCGCCGCCTTGACCAACGCCAGCAGGGGCCCGCCGAAGAGGCCGGTCTGTTGCCCGCCCACCACCACCGCCGTCGCCGGGTCGGCGAGCTTCGCCGCGAGCTCGGCGGCGCGCGGGTGGCCGTACGCCTGGTTGGCGCGCTTCAGGCCTTGCGCGATCGCGCGGCGGTCGACGGCAGGCGGCGCCATCTCCGGCAGCGTCCCCGGCGCCAGCAGGCGCAGCGGGGCGAGGAGATCCGCCTCCTTGCCGGCGAGCCAGGCCGCCGGCATCCCCTTCACCAGGCCGTTGGCGATGAGATCGATCGGTTGAGCGTGGGCGACCATCCGCCGCATCCTAGCGGACGGGGGCGGCCGCACGCCGGTAGCCGGCCGGGGCTCGACGAAATCCCCTGCGCGCAGTGGCGGGGGGCCCCACCCTCAAGAGAAGAAACCCAGATGAGACCTGGGGTCCCGACCGAGCACAGGGGATTTCGTCGAGTCCCGGTCGGCGGCGAACTTGCGCCGGGAGGGGTGCGGGAGGCTGAAGCGGTAGAATGAGAGGTTCGATGTTGCGCCTCGGAAACGTCCCGATCGATTCGCCCCTGATCCTCGCGCCGATGGCCGGGGTGACCGACCGCGACTTCCGGCTGATCGTGCGCCGGATCGGCGGCGTGGGATTGGTGACGATGGAGTTCATCGCCTCGCGGGCGCTGGTGCGCGGCGTCGCGCGGACGCTCGACCTGATGCACTTCCTGCCGGAAGAACGCCCGATCTCGATCCAGATCTACGGCTCGGACCCCGACACCATGGCCGAGGCGGCGCGCCTGGTCGAAGCGATGGGCGCCGACATCTGCGACATCAACATGGGTTGCCCGGCCAACAAGATCCTCAAGGGCTGCTCGGGCTGCGCTCTCATGGGCGACCTCGAGCTCGCGGAGACGATCGTCGGGACGGTGCGCAAGGCGATCTCGATCCCGCTGACCGTCAAGTTCCGGCTCGGTCTCGACCACGAGCGCCGGAACTTCCTCGAGCTCGGCCGGATCTGCGAGGCCTCCGGCGCCGACGGCGTGGCGCTCCACGCCCGCACCGCGCGCCAGATGTTCAGCGGCGACGCGACCGTGCAGTGGGACGAGATCGCCCGCCTCAAAGAGGTGGTCGGCATTCCGGTTTTCGGCAACGGTGACATCAAGGAGCCCGGCGACGTGCTGCGGATGATCGCCGCCACCGGCTGCGACGGGGTAATGATCGGTCGCGCGGCGACCAAGAACCCGTGGATCTTCCAGCAGGCGGCTGAGCTCCTCGCCGGCCGGGAGCCGCAGGAGGCCTCGCTCCTCGCCCGCCGCGATCTGATCCTCGAGCATTTCCGGCTGGTCGCCCTGCGCGAGCCGTCGAAGTACGCCATGCACAAGCTGCGCAAGTTCACCGGCTGGTACACCCACGGCGTGCCGCACGGCCGCGAGCTCCGCCAGCGCATCAACGAGCTCCAGGACGTGCCGTCGTTCCTCGCCGCGGTCGAGGACTTCTTCGAAGAGATGACCGCGGCGGCGGCTTGAATCAACTCGAACATCCAAGTTGCTCTGACGATTGCCGAGTTGCCGCAGGCCCTGGCCACCGCCGCCGACGCCTGGGGCGCAGAGTGGAGTGGCGACAGCTCGAGGGACCGATCGAATCCAAGCGGCGGACGGCTCGTTCTGCCGGTGGTCTTCGGGCTGCGTCGCGGGGTGCTCGTCGGCCGGGTCGACTTCGAACCTGCGGGTGATGGCGCGCGCATCGCCTGGCAACTCGAGGAGAGCCACCTCGAGGTGCAGCGCGCTTCGGTCGGCGTTCTCGGTCTCGCGGTGCTGGCCCTGCTCCCGGCGCTCGCCTGGCCGTTCCAGCCCAGGCTCCTCGCCCTCCTGCCGTTCGCCGCGGTCATGGGCCTCCTCGCCTGGTGGCTGGTTCTGTCGCGCCTCGAAAACAGCGGCCCGGAGGAGTTCTTCGCCACCGTCGCCACCGCTGCCGCCGTCAGTCGCCCCACCGCAAAGCCCGACTGAGCGGGCCTGCTTCAGGGCCGCGAGGTTCGTGCACCCGCTGCGCCGTGGCGCCCGGACCCGGCGCTGTGAGCGCTGCGCTGACGGCCTCCAAGCCGAGCGCCTTGCGGGTCGCCGCCAGCTCGTCCGGATTGTCGGGCGGGGACTTTTGCAGACCGGCAAGCGCCGCTTCGAGGAGCGGCCGCGCCTCGGCCTCGCGATGCAGCGCCAGGAGGGCGCGGCCCTGCGCGGCCTGGGCCCGCGCCAGGGTTGCCGGCGCGGGCTCCTTGGCTGACGCGAGAAGCGCGAGGGCCGCGACCGCTGCGCTCTCGGCGCCCGCCGGCTTCCCGGCAACCAGGAGGTGGTGGGCGACATCGATGCGATACCCGGCGAGCGTGCGTGGATTCCCGCGCGCTCCTTCGAGGTCCGCGGCGAGCTGCCGAAAGCTCGCCGCGGCGGCGCGGCTTCGCCGCCACGATCGAGCGCCCGGGAGCGATTGCGCAGGGCCGCAAGCGCCATCGGATGCGTCGGCCCGTCGGTTTCGACCCAGATCGCATGGGCGTGGTCGTAGGCCGCAGCCGCCGCCATAAAGGCCGCTCCGTCGACCTGAGCCGCCGCCAGGGCCGACCAGCTGTTGGCGACCATGTAGTGGCGGTCGCCCAGCTTCGCGCGCCGCAGGGCGAGGATCTCCTCGTGCTCGCGCGCGCGCTCCGCCGGATCGTCGAGCATGGAGGCGAGGTTGCTGCGCAGGCCGAGGGTCAGCAAGTGGTTCTCGCCGCGCTCGGCGCGCAGGATCGCCAGCGCCTCGTGGAAGAGAACCTTAGCCTGCTCCGCCCCCTCCACGTCGTTGCGCGCGCGGCGGAACCAGGCAAGCGCGGTGAGACTGGCGGCGATCTCGAGACGGGGCGCTTCGGGCGTCGCGCGCAGGATCGCCAGCGCGCGCTCGATCCGCCGTTCGGCCGCTTCGCCCGTGTCGAGCTGGCCGGCTGTGCCGAGGGTGCTGGCGAGGAGCAGGGGCGGCGGCGCCGGGGAACGCTCCACCCGCGCCAGGGCGTTCTCGGCCTCGGCGATCGCTCCCGCCCGATCGCCGGTGAGGTGCAGCGCGCGCGCGTAGTCGAGCTGCACCGGGATGAGCCCCAGGTCGTCCGGCGGGAGACGCGCGAGCTCGGCGTCGCGCGCCTGCTGCAGCAGTGGCAGCGCCGCGACCCAGGCGCTGCGCTCGAGCTGGATTCGACCGAGAACGTGGCGCAGCCGCGCCTGGACGTCGGGCTGATCGGCAAGCCGGTCGGCCTTCGCGCTGCCCTGGGCGATGAGCGCGGAAACGCGCACCGTGTCGAGGTCGGCACCGGCAATCGGATCGAGGCCACCGAAGAGCTCGACCATGAGGTCGACGACTGCCTGCGAGCGCCCGGCGGCGAGCGCTGCGGCCTCGCGCTCGCGCGACGCCTCGCGTGAACGCGCCACGGAGATGGCGGTCGAGAGGGCGAGGCGCGACGACCGTCGCGACGGACGCCGCGACGGCGAGCCGATGGCGCCCGACGAAGCGCCGTGCGCGGTAACCGAACGCGTCCGGGCGCGCGCGGACCGGCTCGCCGCGGAGCCAGCGTTCGACGTCGTCGGCCAGCTCCCCCGCGGAAGAGAAACGGCGCTCGGGCTCGGGGGCGAGCGCGCGCGCGATGACGGCCGAGAGATCCCGGTCGAGCCCGGTATTGGGCGGCGGGGGATGGGGGGGCTGGGGGACATGGCAGGGGCGGCGGCCGCAGCGCCGGCGCGGAGCGGTCGCCGGTCGATTCGGCCGGCAGTCGCCCGGTCATGAGCTCGTGGAGAAGGATGCCGAGCGCCCAGACGTCGGTCGCCGTGGTCACCGGCTCGCCGCGGCGCTGTTCCGGCGCGGCGCGCTGCGGCGTCATCGGCGCGAGCTCGAGCGCACGCGTCGGTTGGGTGGCGTCGTCGCGCGGCGAGAGGAGCTTGGCGATGCCAAAGTCGAGCAGGTGCACCCGGCCGTCGGCGCTCACCAGCACATTCGACGGCTTGAGATCGCGATGGACGACGAGATTGGCGTGCGCGAACTGCACCGCCCGGCAAAGCTCGACGAAGAGCTCCGCCCGGCGGCGCGGCGCGGCCGCGGTCTCGGCGCAAAACTGGGTGATCGGCCGGCCGTCGACATAGCGCAGCGCCAGATAGGGCCGCCCGTCGTCGGCCGTGCCGGCGTCGAGGAGAGGCACGACCGCCGGGTGCTCGAGACGGGCGAGGAGATTGCGCTCGAGCCGGAAGCGGGCGATGAGATCGGCCGAGGCGATCCCCGGCCGCAGAAGCTTGACCGCCACTTGCTGGGTGAAGGCGCCGTCGGCGCGCTCGGCGAGATAGACCTCGCCCATGCCCCCGCGGGCGAGAAAACGCACGATCTGCCACGGTCCCAGGCGGGTGCCCGCGACGACGGAGGGTGAGCTGTCGGTCATTCCCAGGCGGCTCTCGAGCTCGAGGCCGGCGGCGGTCGGCGTCGCCTCGAGCATCGCCGCGAGCTCGGCGGCGAGTGCCGGCGCGGTGGCGCGCAGCTTCGCGACCAGCTCGCGACGCTCGGCGGGCGTCGCGTCGCGCGCCTGTTCGTGGAGCTCGGCGAGCCGGTCCCAATCGGCGGGAGCGGGGGGGCGAGGCGAGTTGTTCGTCATTCGTCTGTGGACTTTCGCGCCGTTGGCGCGGCAGGCTGGACATCCTCGCCCGGCGCGGCGAGCGCGCTGCGTACCTCCTTGCGCAGCCAGGCCATGGCGGCGTCGCCGTCGCGCTGCACGGTCTTGGTCGAGACATCCAGGAGCTCGGCCGCCTCCTCGAGCGTCAGGCCACCGAAGAAGCGCAGCTCGACGACCCGCGCGGCGCGCGGCTGCACCGCTTCGAGTCGGGCGAGCGCCTCGTCGAGCGCCAGGGTCTCTTCGGCCGCCTGCGGCGAGAGAAACCCCTCGGCCGCCTCGAGCGCGACGCGCTCGGCGCCGCCGCCGCGCTTCAGCCGCTGACGCGCCCGCGCGTGATCGACCAGCACCCGCCGCATCGTCCGCGACGCGGCGGCGAAGAACTCGCCGCGGTCCTGGGCGGCGATCCGGTGCTGGTCGACCAGCCGGAGGTAGGCCTCGTGGACCAGCGCCGCGGTATCGAGGGTATGGCCGACGCGCTCGCCGCGCAGCCGCCGGCGGGCGAGCCGCCGCAGGTCGTCGTACAGCAGGGGCACGAGGCGGTCGAGCGCCTCGGGCGAGCCGTCCCGCAGCCGGCCGAGCCAGAGTGTGATCTCACCGCTCGAGTCCATGTGACTGTGGAAGTTGACGACAGATACGGGCGGATCCGCAAGCCTGGTTCACTTGCAGCCCGTCCCCGCAACGGCGGAGAGGCGTGTCCAGTTCTGTCGCCATTTGGCGCGAGAACGACCGAAGGAGACTCAATGAAAAACCGAGCATTGGGATCGCACGTGACTTTTCGCCTCGCGGCTTTCGCTCTGGCGGCGGACCGCAACGGCCGCGGCGACGACGATGACGGTCGACTACCGACCTCGGATACCGACGCGGCGGACGGCTTCTGCTCGCTCCGCGAAGCGATCCTCGCAGCCAACTCAGACGCTGTGCGCCAGGAGTGCCCGGCGGGGGCCGGCGCCGACCGGATCGTGTTCGACCTCCGCTTGCCCGCGACCGTGACGCTCTCTGCGGATCTGCCGGCGATCACCGCGACGGTCGCGATCCGCGGGCCGGGTGCCGGTGGCTGGCGATCGACGGCCAGACGCTCTACCGGCCTGTTCGTCTTCGCCAGCGCCGACGGCGGTGACTGGTACCTGCTGGAGGACCTATCGGTCCTGCACGGCTACGCCAATACCGGACTCGGACCGGATGGGGGTGGCGCCTACGTCGGCCCGGGCGACACCGCGATCTTCTCGCGTGTCGTCGTTGCCGAGAACGTCGCCGCGAACGGCGGTGGCGGCATCGCGGTCGACGGCCTCACCGGCCTGCCCGCACAGGCGGAGATCCACGACTCCATCCTCAGTGGAAACCTCTCCCTGGGGGCGGCCGGTGGCGGTGGTCTGCTGGTCGTAGACGACTCAGCGGTTGAAGTCATCGGGTCATCGATTATCGACAATCGCGCCGAGGCTTCATTTGGCGCCGGCGCCGGCATGGTGATTCAGCGCAGCACTGTTGCGGTCCAGCGCTCGACCATCTCCGGCAATCGGCTCTTGGCAGCGGTGGTGGCATCTTCGTCAGTTCGAACACCGAGCACGCGGCTCTGCTCTCGCTGGTCGATTCGACGCTCTATAACAATCTTGCCGACGCCGATTTCGATCTGGTCGGCGACGGCGGCGGGATCTTCACCACCGGTCCGGATACTCAGCTCGAGTTCGAAAACTCGATCGTCGCCGGCAACGCCGACGATGGCGCCGTCGTGAATCCTGATCTGTCCGTCAGCCCCTTCATCGTCGTGACCAGCTCCGGCTTCAATTTCATCGGCGTCAACGAGGGTGCCGCCGCCGTCTTCGCGGCCGGAAGCCCGAACGCGAACGGCGATTTCGTCGGCACGGTGCGGCGCCGATCGATCCATTGCTCGAGGCTCTGGCGCCCAACCAGGGCGCGACGCTCAGCCACCGGCCGGTGCTCGACGCCGCGAGCCTGGTGATCGATCACGGCGCCTGCCCGGGACGCAGCGCCGACCAGCGCGGTCGCGGCGTACCGAGTACGCACCTGCGAGCCTTCGACCACCCCACGGTGCCGACGCAAGCCGCGAGCGACGGTTGCGACATCGGTGCGGTCGAGCGCGGTGCCTCCGCCGACTCGGCGGCCGAGCTCTTTCTCGACGGCTTCGAGCTCGGCCACACCCTGCGCTGGAGCGCGGAGGCGCCGTGAGGAGGTTGTGGCGGGCGATCCTCGCTCTCTTACGCTCGCCGCGCCCGGCAGGCGACGGGCGGAACGACCCGCGCTGGGAGCGGCGGCTGGACGAAGCGGTCGTTGCCGCACGCTGCCCGTTCTGGATACCGGCCCCCACTCCTTCTCGCCGGCTCCGGCGGCGGCGCGGCGAGCGCGACGGTCCTCACGGTCAACACGGTCGATCCGGGTCTTGCGGCGGCCGACGACGGCTGGTGCACGCTCTACGAGGCGGTCGCTTCGGCGAACACCGACACCGGCTCGGGCGCGCTGGCCGGCGAATGCGCCAGCGGCCTGGGCGACGACACGATCGCCTTCGCCGTCGCCACGCCGGCCACCTACGTCCTGAACTTCGGCCCGCTCGTGGTCACCGCGGGCCTCGTGATCGCCGGACCGGGCGCCGACCTCCTGACCCTCAACGCCCAGGGTCTCAACCGCATCTTCGTCTATTCGCCGACCGATATCCTCGCCGCCCCGACCTTCGAGGTCTCCGGACTCACCTTCACTGGCGGGTGGGCGCTCGGCGACTACAATGGCTTCGGCCCCGGGAGTGGCGGCGCCCTGCTCGCCCAGAACGGCCAGGTGTATCTTCACGACCTGGTCTTGCGCGGCAACCTCGCGCTGGATCAGGGCGCCGGGGTCTATGCCACCGCGACACTCAACGTCGAGCGCGCCACGTTCGCCGGCAACGTCAACACCGGGCCGGTGATCTTCGGCGGCGGCGGCGCCGCGATCAGCCACAACTCCGGCGGCGATCTCACCATTCGCGACAGCTCCTTCGTCGACAACAGCGCGCTCGCCAGCGATCCCGCGGGGGCACTGTTCGACCCCCACGGCGGCGCCGTGAACGCGCTCACCTTCGGAATCGTCACGATCGAGCGCTCCACCTTCGTCGGCAATCGGGCGAGCGGCGCGGGAGGGGCGATCGGGATCGGCCTGCACCGCACCTATCCGACCGCGCTCACGACAGTGCTGCGCTTTCTCACCGTGGTCGACAACGAGGCCGACAGCGACGGCGACGGGATCGGTGGCAATCCCGGGGTCTACACCGGCGGCAGCGGCGGCGGCATCTTCGTCGCCGATTCGCTCGGTACGACTACGATCGAGGGTTCGATCGTCGCCGGAAACCTCGACTCGGGACCCGACAAGGCGCCCGATCTCGACGGATTCGACTTCCTCTCGCTCGGCCACAACCTCGTCGGTATCCGGCGCGGCAACGCCGCATCGACCTTCCCGGCCGGCCAGCCGAACGGAAACGACGACTGGGTCGGCACGATCGGCGCCCGCTCGCCCACGGGCTCCTGGCACTCGCCGAGAACGGCGGGCCGACCCCTCCCGTCTGCCCGATCTCGCCGCCGGCCCGAGCCTCGCCATCGATCATGGGAGCTGTCCGGGGGAGATCGCCGATCAGCGCGGCTATGCCAATCCGGCTAGCGCGGGGCGCGCGGTCGATGAGCCGAGCGTCGTCGACGCCGACGACGGGTGCGACATCGGCGCCGTCGAGTTGGGAGCGGTCTCTCCGCAGCTCTTCAGCGACGGCTTCGAGAGCCAGGACACTTCGCTGTGGAGCGCGACGGTGCCGTAGCCGGGCGCGCTTCAGGGCACCACGGTCTTCGACCAGAAGAAGGTCGTGCCGGACTCGAAGCCGTCGGTGAAGATGAGCGCGCTCGTCAGCCGGCGGAAGGAGAAGTCCCAGTCGAGCCCGCTCCACTGCCCGGAGCCGACGAGCACCGGCTTTCCTCCCGAGAGCGTCAGGCAGTGGAAGTCGTCGTTGCCGTCGCCGCTGCCCACCGGCGGCATGTCGAAGGTCCGCTTGCCGGTACCCAGGCCGCCGAAAGAGCTGTCGAGCCCGGATTCCGCGAGCACCCGCGCGACGCCAACGTCGATGACGTTGCCGGTGTCCCCGGTGATCGCCGCCGCCGCGACCACGATCTTGCCATCGGACTGCACGACCATGCGGTTCATTCCGCCTCCGCCGTCGCCCCCTGAGCCGCCGATATCGAAGGCGACGTACTCGGTGAAGGCGTTGTTCAGGGTGCCGTCGGGACCGAGGCGGGTGACCACGATGTTCTCTTCGTTCAGCAGGCCGTACTCGCCCGCGACGACGATGCTCCGGTCGGGCTGGAACGCGATCGAGCGCAGATAGGCCGACGCGAAATCGGTCGATCACCAACTCTCCCGTGCCTGCCCCCGCCGAAGGTCGGGTCCAGATTCAGGGTGCTCCCCAGAATAGCGGGCGATCGCCATCGAGGCGAAGAAGTCCGGCGGACCGGTCTTTCCCCATCCGCCGAGCAGGACGTTGCCGTCCGGTTGGAACGCCATGGCGGTCGGAATCGTGGTCGCGAAGACGTAGCCGGGGAAGGTGAGGGCGCGGACGTCGTCGGGTTGCCTACCGAGTCGAGGAGCTGGAAGATCCACCAGCCGGTCCCGTCGGCGAGCAGCCGGCCCAGCAGCCAGATCCGGCCGCCGGGGTCGACGCCCACCGCGGTCACCCCGGTGTCCATCCCGAACTCGAGGTAGAAGCCGTTGATGGCAAAGACCGGATCGATCCAGCCGTCCGGGAGGATCCGGGTCACGAAGCCGATGCTCGCCCCGGTCGAAATCAGGGCCATGGAGCCGGCGACCAGGATGCGACCCTGCGGGTCGATCGCCATGGCATGGGCCCGACCTTGCGTCGCCTGAATGCCGATGTCCGAAAGATCGATGACCAGCCGCCCGTCGCTGTCGAAGGTCGGATCGAGGAGGCCGTCCGTCTTGACTCTGGCGATCGCGATCTGGCCCTGCTCGCTGTCGTTCGTCGTCGCCGACCCGGCCAGGAGGATTTGCCGTCCGCTTGGGCGGCGCAGGTGCGGGAGAGATCCGTCGCGGCGAAGTTCAGGTCGAAGGGGATCGAACCGTAGCCGCCGAGGTCATCGAGACCGTCAACGGCGGGCAACATCTGAGCCTGCAACCCGAGCAGGGTGGCAAGAGCCAGAGCGAGGTGCGAGCGGCGAAAGCGCGCGGCGGAAGGCTGACGGGATCGAATCGAACATGGCGGACCTCCTTGCACCATGAACGTGCGAGGCGCCGCGAAAGGGATCAGTCGAGGCCCGGGCCGGTGAAGACGCATCGCGGATCCGGCCGGAGTGAGCCGAATGCCCGGCCGGAAAGCACGTTATGGATGAGAGGCCAGCTCTCGGCCGCGGCGGAGGAGGAAACGAGATGCATCAACTTCGACAAGTCGGCAGTTGGTGGGGACATGCGTCATCGGCGTTCGGCTTGTTCGGCCTGCTACTCCTACCGCAAGGCCGGCTTCGCCGGCACCGGCCGGTTGGTCTCCCGTGGGTGAACCGGGCGCCGCGGATCGACGGCCAGATCGCGGCCGGAGAATGGAACGCGGCGAAGCTCGTCGACCTGGGCGCCGGGGTCACACTCCTGATCGAGAACGACGCCCGCACGCTCTACCTCGCCTTCCTCGACTCCGGCGATCCGAACTCGGATCCGGCGACTCAGTTCGTGCTGCTCTTCGACGACGAGGGGGGCACTGCGCGCCGTCCTCGACGACAACCTCTCGAACGGCGCCCTCTGCCAGGCGACGCCGGATCTCGGCGAGGGCATCCTCGAATTCACCTGCGGACCAGAAGGTCACTTTACCAGCGAAGTACGCTCAGGCGGCTATGCCTGCCGCGACCGCTCAATGACCGGCGCGACAGCTTTCGTTCCGCCGCGCGGCCGGAGGGGGTGACCTACGAGGCGGCGATGCCGCTCGATGGCCCGACGCCGCTGCAGGCGGGGCCGGGAGAGCGCTTTGGCGTCGCGTTTCGGGTCTATCGCGACGGGGGCGCTCGGTCGCCTGCCTACCGGATTGCGCGGCCTGAGCGGCCCGGCCGGACTACCGCAACCTCGTCCTCGCCTCGGGCGGCTGCAACACCGGCCCGCAGGACTTCGGCTCCGGCGACCCGCTCGTCGGATTGCCGCTCGACTGGACGAGCGAGAACACCGCCGGCGGCGGCCCGGGTTGGGTCCAGGCGCCACCCGCGCAGTTCGGCGATCCGGTCTTCTGTCAGGCCAACGATACCGGCGGTAGCGGCGGCGCGGCCTGCGTCTCCAACTACTTCTGCACGGCGCCGCGCACCGACTCGCTGCTGCGTATGCCGCTCGCCCTCGAGGGCGACCACCGCCGCCACCGTCTGCGGGCGCGCGCCGTCCTGCAGGTCGGGGGGCCGGCCGAGTACCTCGACTTCGGCATTCGCCGCCTCGACACGAGCGGCAACTCGCTGCTCTTCTGGCTCGACGAGAACCGCAACGAGACGGTCGAGCTGTGGATTCCGGTCGCCGGCAGCCCGCCGGTCGAATTCTGGTTCACCCACTCGACCTTCTCGGACGGCGGCGTCGAAGGCGGCTACGCCCAGATCGACGACGCCGAGCTCCCCTGCGGCCCGCGGATCTTCGCCGACGGCTTCGAGTCGGGCCTGACAACCCACTGGAGCGCGGACGTGCCTTGAGCGTTCAGCCGGGCGCGACTCGTTCCGCTCTACGGCTCGACCTCGAATCCGAGCTGCGCCGCGACCTCGCGCTGCTTGGCGTCGAGGGAGAGGAAGGTGATCTCGGCGTCGGGACTGAGCAGAGCGCGCAGGCCGAGGTGCCAAGCGTCCGCGCCCCGCAGCTGCCCGGAGGCGAAAACGCGTCTCGATCTCCGGGCCCAGCGCGCGATCCGGGAGGATCCAGCGCAGGTGGTGAAAGAGCTCTTCGCGCTCGACCTCGAGACCCTCGCGCTGAACACAGCCGATGGAGCTCGGCTTCGAGGAGGTTGGAAGACCAGATCGAGTCGAAGCGGTCGAGCTCTGAGAGCTCGCGAACCCGGCTCGGCGAGCAGGATTGCCACGAGGCACGAGGTGTCGACGTAGGCGATGCTCAATCGCGATCGTCGAGGAATCGCTGCAGGGCGCCAGGTCGATGAGCGATCGGCTTCCAGGTGCCTCTCGCTGGCGCGACTGCAGCCGGGCGCAAGACTGGCCTTCCGCTTGAGGCGGTCGAGCCGCTCCTCGAACGTTTCCACCGATTTCTCGATCGGCCGGATCTCGGCCACCGGCTCGCCGTGAAAGGTGATCACCACCCGCCCCCCCTGCCGCACCTTGCGCAGCAGTTCGCTGAACTTCGTCTTCGCTTCATATGTTGAATAGACGGATTCCATGGCCGATACCTCGCGCCTCGCTCGCCAATCTATTCTGGTCAGACTAGACTGGTCAAGAACAGACCAAGCGGTCGCCAGGCCTGCGGCCTCCTGGGATCAGGGCGTCCCCGGGTCCGTTCGTGGGCGACGTTGCGGGGGAATATCCGACCGCTTCTGCTATGTTCCTTCCCCTGCAGGACGGTTCTTTCATAATTTGGGGGCGCACCGGGTTCGACGGGGAACAGTGCGGTTCGAGGGTTGCGCATCGGGTTTGCACCCGTAAAACGGCAAGTTATACCTGCCAACGACAACTACGCTCTCGCGGCTTAATTGACCGTGACGTTCCAGCCATGGGCCATTGTCCACGGCACGGGCTGGGGCGACGCTAAAGTGGACTGAACGCTGAGGTTGGTTCCGCTCCTCAGCGGGATCGTCAAATCGGAACTGGCGCTTGCGTAGGCGGCCTTCTGCATTGCGCAAGGGCGATGACCATAAGTGAAGGCTATGTGCGTAGATACTTTCGGGACGCGTTTCTCGGACGTGGGTTCAATTCCCACCGCCTCCACCATCTTTCTTCTCTGAAATCGGACGCTATCGAGTCTCTCCAGTACCTGACCAGGTCCACGATTGCTATCGTGGCCCATCTGCATCGGGCCATTGCTCTTGTCGTGTCTTTCCGAGGAGGCCTGTTCGTGAACGCGATCGCTGTCCATTCCCCGTGCCGTCGCGGCGCCAGCGGGCTTCGCGGGGCCGCCTCGCGGCCGCGCTGGGCGTCGCTGGCGCTCGTCGCCCTCCTCGCCGGCTGCGCCGGCTCCCCGCAGCCGGCCCAGGTCCCGCCGCTGGCCTCACCGGCTGCCTCCCCGGCCGCGACCGGCTTCACCATCCTCCAGATCAACGACACCTACAAGATCGAGGGGCTGCGCGCCGGCGCCGAAGGCGGGCTCGCCCGCGTCCGCACCCTGCGCAAGGAGCTCGAGAGCGAAGGCCGGCCGGTGCTGGTGCTGCATGCCGGCGACTTCCTCTTCCCCTCGGTGATGAGCAAGTACCTCCAGGGCGTGCCGATGGTCGATGCGCTCAACCTCCTCGACGGCAACGCGGGGTTCGACGAGCGCCTCTTCGTCACCCCCGGCAACCACGAGTTCGACAATCCGGAGCTCGCGCTGCTCTCCGACCGCATCGCGCAGTCGAAGTTCACCTGGATCACGTCGAACGTGGCGGCTCGCGCGACGGAGCGACCCGGCCGACGCCGGCTTGCGCCCGCTCGCCGACCGCTTTCGCCAACGTCAAGGATCATGTCGTCCTGGAGCTGGGCGGCATCCGCGTCGGCATCTTCGGCCTGACGCTCTGACCGACCAGAGCCGCCCCTGGGTGGAGTACGGCTACGACCTCGCGACGCGCCGGGCGACGATCGCGCGCGTCCTCGACGACCTCGAGCGCGAGGGGGCGGAGTTCGTCGTCGGCCTCACCCATCAGGAGATCGGCGACGACGAGTGGCTGGCGCGGGAGTTCCGGCGGCCGCATCGACTGGATCGTCGGCGGCCACGAGCACGTCGCCCGTTGACGCGCAAGGTCGGCGCGACGACGATCACCAAGGCCGACGCCGACGCCAAGAGCGCCTATCGCATCGACGTCCGGCCGGCCGCGAACGCCGGCGGCGAGCCGGCCGTTCGCCGCCAGCGGCGCCCTCGTCGAGCTCGGCGAGGCGGTCGAGGTCGATCCCGACATGGTCCGCGCAGGTCGGCGACCTCGCTCGTGACGCCTGGCGCGCGCGGTCGAGGAGAAGACCGGCCGCAAGCTCCTCGACGTCGTGGCGACCACCGAGCACCTGCTCGAAGGGACCGAGCCGACGATCCGTGGCCGCGAGACGGCGCTGGGCGACCTGCTCTGCGACATCCTGCGCGAGCGCCTCGGTACCGATCTCGCGTTCGTCAACGGCGGCGCGATTCGCGTCAACGACGACGTGCCGGCGGGGGGAGATCTCCGCGTCTACGAGCTCGAGGGGATCTTCTACTACGACGACAAGCCGGTCATCTTCGAGCTCACCGGGCGCGAGATTCTGGGACTGCTGGAGAAGTCGGTCTCCCAGGCCACCCTTGGACACGGCCGCTTCCTGCAGGTCGCGGGCCTGCGCTTCCGCTACCAGGTCGCGCGCCGACGGCAACACCCGGGTCGACGCCGCCGAGGTCTCGGTGCGCCCGGCCGGCGAGACGCAGTTCGCGCCGCTCGACCTCGACCGCCGCTACCGCGCCGCGACGCTCGACTACACCTGGCGCAACGGCTATCGCGACGGCTATCCGCTGTTCTCGGCCGGGCGACGGCGGCACGAGCCCGAACGCTCGTCGCGGAGCCCGAGATCTCCTGGCGCCAGCTCACCGAGGAGGCGCTCGCGGCGCTCCCCGGACGGCGGATCACCACCGACCTCGACGGCCGCATCGTCGCGCATCGAAGCCCCGCGAAGTGAGCTCCCGGCTCAGTTGAACAGCTCGGGCGATCGCGGCGCCGAACGGCGGCTCGAGCACGCCCTCCTCGGTCACGATCGCGGTGATGAGCTCGGCCGGCGTGACGTCGAAGGCGAGGTTGAAGCCCGACGTTCCGACCGGCGCGATGCGCTGGCCGGCGAGCTCGGTGACCTCGAGGCCGGCGCGCTCCTCGATCGGAATCTCGGCCCCGGAGGCGATGCGCGGATCGAAGGTCGAGAGCGGCGCCGCGACGTAGAACGGCACTTTGTGGCGGTGGGCGAGGACGGCGACGGTGTAGGTGCCGATCTTGTTCGCCGCGTCGCCGTTCGCGGCGATCCGGTCAGCGCCGACGATCACCCGCTCGACCAGGCCGCGGCTCATCAGCGCGCCGACCATCGAGTCGGTGACCAGGCGATGGGAATGCCGAGCTGCAGCAGCTCCCACGCCGTCAGGCGCGCCCCCTGCAGCAGCGGACGCGTCTCGTCGACCCAGACCGCGGCCACCCTGCCGGCGCGGTGCGCCGCGGCGATGACGCCGACCGCGGTGCCGATGCCGCCGGTCGCCAGCGCCCCGGCGTTGCAGTGCGTCAGCACGCGGTCGCCGGCGGCGAAGAGCGCCGCGCCGTGCTCCGCCATCCGCCGGTTGCGGTCGACGTCGTCGGCGTGCAGGGCGCGCGCCCAGTCGAGAAGCTTCGCGGCCATCTCGACCAGCGGGCGCTCGCCGCCGGCGCGCAGGAGCTCGAACGCCTCCTCCCCCTGCTCGAGCGCCCAGCGCAGGTTCACCGCCGTCGGCCGGCTGTCGCCCAGGATCCGCTGCGCGTTGGCGAAACGTCGCGCCGGATCGGGCTCCGGGTCGTCGGGATCGAGGAGGGCCACCACCAGGCCGTAGGCCGCCGCGATGCCGATCGCCGGCGCGCCGCGCACGGCGAGCCGCCGGATGGCGTCGGCGATCGCCTCTCGACACTGGCGCACGAGATCCACTCCTCCTCCTGCGGCAGGAGGGTCTGGTCGAGAAGCTCGAGCGCGCCGGCGGAGAAGCGCACCGGCGAGAAGTCCCCGAAGGGCGGGAGGGCGTCCGTCATGCAGGCAATCTTAGACGGGTTGATAGGATCGCCGCCGCAGCGCCCACCAGAAAGGGGCTTCACCCGTGAAAGGCGATCCGAAGACGCGCGGCTTTTCGACCCGTGCCATCCATGCCGGGCAGCATCCGGATCCGGCGACCGGCGCGGTCACCGTGCCGATCTACGCCACCTCGACCTACCTCCACGACGAGCTCGGCAAGCACAAGGGGTTCGAGTACGCGCGGGTGCAGAATCCGACCCGCTTCGCGCTCGAGGAGAACGTCGCGGCGCTCGAGGGCGGGCTCTCCGGACACGCCTTCGCCTCGGGGATGTCGGCGATCGCCACCCTGATGACTCTGGTGAAGAGCGGCGAGCACGTCGTCTTCTCGCGCAACGTCTACGGCGGCACCTACCGCTTCATGACCCAGGTGCTGTCGCGCTACGGCGTGCGAGTCGAGCTGGGTCGACTCGACGAATCTGGCGGAGATTCGCGCCGCGATCCGGCCCTCGACCCGGATGATCTACGTCGAGACGCCGACCAACCCGATGATGGAGGTCACCGACATCGCCGGCGCGGCCGCGATCGCCCGCGAGCACGACCTCGTCTTCGCGGTCGACAACACCTTCATGTCGCCCTACTTCCAGCGCCCGCTCGAGTTGGGCGCCGACGTCGTCATCCACTCGACGACCAAGTTCCTGAACGGCCACAGCGACTCGATCGGCGGCACACTGGTCGCGAAGAGCCCCGAGCACGGGGAGTGGTTCAACTTCATCTCAGAAGTCGGAGGGGGCGATCCTCTAGCCCGTTCGACTCATTCCTGGTGCTGCGCGGCATCAAGACGCTGGCGGTGCGCATGGCGCGCCACGAAACCAACGGACGGGCCCTCGCGGCCTACCTCGACGGCCATCCGAAGGTGCAGCACGTCTTCTATCCCGGCCTCGCCGAGTCACCCCGGCCACGCTCTGCAGCAGCGCCAGTCGACCGGCTTCGGCGCCCTCATCACTTTCGAGCTCGGGAGCTACGCCGCGGCGAAGAGGTTCCTCGACAAGGTCGAGGTGATGTCGCTCGCCGAGAGCCTCGGCGGCGTCGAGACCCTGACCTCGCACCCGGCCTCGATGACCCACGCCTCGGTCCCGGCAGACAAGCGCGCCGAGTTGGGCATCACCGACGGTCTGGTGCGCATCTCCGCCGGCATCGAAGACCTCGCCGACCTCCTCGCCGACACCGAACAGGCGCTGGCGGCGATTTGACGGAGTGAGGGGTTGAGGGGTTGAGTCGGGTCGAGGCTGGCGGGGCAGCGCCGCCCGCAGATCCGACGCCTCAGTAGTTCGATTCGTCGAGCAGCTCGCGCTCCTCTTCGTCCGAGAACGGGGCGCTCTTGTCGAGCGAGGCGCCGATCCAGCCGAGGAACTTCTCTTCGCTCTTGCAGACCTTGAAGGCGAGGATCTCGGGGAGCTCGTAGCTGTGGAGCTCCTGGATCGCGGCCTGGACGGCGGCGTACTCGCTCTCCAGCGTCTTCACGATGAGCAGGAACTCGGCGTCGCGGCAGATCTTGCCCTGCCAGCGGTAGACCGAGCGCACACCGGTGACGATGTTGACGCACGACGCATGGCGCCGTGCGACCAGCTCCGAAGCGATCAGATTGGCTTGTTCTTCGGTGCCTACGGTAGTGACGACGACGAATGCTCCCACGGGGCGAAAGCTACGCCCCTTCCACCGGCAAGTCATGCCGCGACGCGGCAACCGGGTGTCGGTGCGCCGCTGTCTCGCGCCCGCGTTCAGTGCCAGCGCTCGTGCGCGACGTCGTAGACGAGGCAGTCGATCCTGCCGGTGCGCCCGGTGACGCGCGCCGCCGCGAGGTGGCGCATGCCGTCCGTGACGTAGACCGTGCCCGGCGTGGCCGTTCCGAGCGCACTGAAAGACGCGATGTCGGAGCGGTTGAAGCGGATCGGATCGTCGAGACCGGTAGAGCCGGCGGCGCGGGATCTCCAGGGTCGCGCGGCGCCCGCCCGGGTGGAAAGCCGAAGCGGATCTGGCGGCCGAGGTGGGCGAGCCGCGTGCGCGGGAGTGACCTGCGGATCGTCGCCGGAGAGGATGTCGGCGGAGAGCACGCCGTCGCCATCACCGTCGCGATAGAGCGCCCAGGTCACCGTCCCGTCGGCGTCGACCCGGAACTTCAGCCCGACGTTGGCGTCGTGACGAATGGCGTAGGCGCGCGCAACGTGAAAGGTGGAGGCGACTTCGGCTGCGGCGAGCTCCACCCGGAGCCCGGCGGCGAGCGAGAGCAGCGGGGGGATGCCCCAGGGCGAGCACCAGGGAAGAGATCGCCATCGCGATCAGGAGCTCGATCAGTTGGTAGCCCCGCTCGGCCGTCCGCATCGAAGTCGCCTCCACCCGTCCCCGGGATCAGCTCTTCGCCGCCTGCTTGCCGGCTGTGGCGTCCGGCTGCTGGGTGCCCTTCGGAGCGCGCGGCAGCTTGACCTTCTCGGTGAGCGTCGTCGGTCCGGCGAGCGCCACGTAGGGCTTCAGCTGCTCGTAGGTCGACTCGCCGATGCCGCGCACCAGCATCAGGTCGTCGAGCGTCTTGAACGGTCCGTTCTTCTCGCGCTGCTCGACGATGCGCGCCGCGACCGACGGGCCGATGCGCGGCAGAAGCTGGAACTCGGCGACGGTCGCCGTGTTGACGTTGACCGTCTTGCCCTCGGCGGCGAGCGCCGGCACGGCGGCGAGCAGGAGACAGAGGACGGCGGCGGCGGCGATCGATTCGCTGGTGAAGTCGCATGTACGGTTTCCTTTCCTGAGACGTCGATGAGGCGTTCATGGAGTGCAGCCTGGAGACTCCTGCGGGTGCTGCGTTGACGACGTCGTGTTGCTGGATCGCCGTGCTTCTGCGATTGCATTGCTGTCTGCGACTGCGGTGCTATCTGCGACTGCGTTCATGGATGGCAGAGCTGCTCGCGGGTGGGCTGTCTTTCTGGCGCCTCCTCTCTCCGGTTGGTGTTGTGTTGCGCCAGCCTCCGGTTACAAGCCCGCTGCCAGTTCGTGTGAATTTCGGTAAAACACCAGAAATACAGTGGTTACAGCGATGCGGGCGACGGGCTGTCTGGCGTGCCGTCGGCAAGCGGACAGGCGGTTTCCGGGCGCCAGGACGGTTCGAGTGCGGCCGGCGCAGCGCGGCGCCAGGCGCGACCGGCGCGGTCAAGGGAACTGGACGGCGGCGCAATCCCTTGCGGCGATCGGATAGGCTTCAGGGCCGATGTCGACTGCCGACCGCTCCACGTTCCGCGAGTATCTCGAGGCCCTGCTCATCGCGGCGGTCTTCCTGCTGTTCACCAACACCTTCGTGGTCAAGACCTTCTTCATCCCCAGCGGTTCGATGGAAGACACGCTGCTGGTCGGCGACCATCTCTTCGTCAACCGCTTCATCTTCGGCCCGACGATGGGCAAGCTCGAGCGGGCGGTCTTGCCGCTGCGTGCGCCGCGGCGCGGCGACATCGTCGTCTTCCGCTCGCCGGAACGGCCGAACATCGATCTCGTGAAGCGCCTGATCGGCCTGCCGGGCGACACCATCCAGGTCGTCAACAAGCAGCTCTTCGTCAACGGCAAGAAGGTCGAGGACGACGCCTACGTCGAGCACAAGGATCCGCGGACTTTCCTCAATCGCCCCTACATGTCGGAGCAGCAGCGCCTGCGCGACAACTTCGGACCGGTCACCGTGCCGGCCGAGAGCTACTTCTGCATGGGCGACAACCGCGACATGTCCTATGACTCCCGCTTCTGGGGAACCGTGCCCGAGCACTACATCAAGGGGCGCGCCTTCCTCATCTACTGGTCGTTCGGGGGCGGAACTTCGGACGGCACCTGGCGCGGCGCCGGCGCGAAACTGCGCGAGCTCGCCAACACCGCCCTCGGGTTCCTGACCAAGACCCGATGGACGCGCTCGCTCCACCTGCCGAGCTGAACCGCGGCGCCGCCGCCCGACCCGGACCGCCGGCCGCCCACCCCGCGCGCGGCGCGAGCACGATCGCGCGCAGCGCGCTCGTGGCGCTGCTTCTCGCGCTCTTCGTGCGCGCCTTCCTGCTCGAAGTGGTGTCGATTCCGAGCGCCTCGATGATGCCGACCCTCGAGCCCGGCGACCAGGTGCTGGTGAATCGCTTCCTCTACTCCGGACCGCGCTTCGGCCTCCTGCCGCGCCGGCCGGTGCGCCGGGGCGATGTGGTTCTCTTCCGCCCGCCGTTCGACCGCCGGCAGGAGTTCGTGAAGCGCTGCGTCGGATCGGCCGGAAGACTGGGAAGGCGGCGGCGTGCTCGCCCCGGGGGCGCTCTGGATGGAGGGCGACGCGCGAGAGAATTCGCTCGACTCCCGGCGTTTCGGGGCGGTGCCCGAGAGCGCCCTGGAGGGCCGGGTGCTGGCGGTGCTCTGGTCGCGTTCGCACGCTCCGGGCGCCGGCCGTCGCATTCTCCGGCAGGTACGCTAGACTGAAAGCAGGCTCAATTGCGGGAGGTTTGCGATGACGAATCGACAGCGGCAGGCGGGTGACAGCAAGCTGGGATGCATCCTCTGGAGTCTCTTGCTCATCGCCGGCGTGCTCATCGCCTGGAAGGCCGTGCCGGTCAAGATCGCGACCTCCGAGCTCTACGACTTCATGGTCGAGCAGGCGAAGTGGGCCGGCAATACGCCGGCCGAAGTGCTCCAGAAGCGCATCGTCAGCAAGGCGAACGAGCTCAACCTGCCGGTCGACCCCAAGTTCGTCTCGGCGGAGAAGACCGGCGACAAGATCCGCATGCGCGCCGTCTTCACCGTGCCGCTCGAGTTCCCGGGCTACACCTACGATTGGGACTTCGACCTGCAGGTGGAGCGCCCGATCTTCATCTGGTAGCCGCCGGGGACGGAAAGTCCGCCGCGACCTCATGGCCTACACCCGATCTCTCGACGCCGTCGAGGTGCGCATCCTCGGCGCGCTGATGGAGAAGGAGCGCACGACTCCTGATCTCTATCCCCTGACGGTCAGCTCGCCTGCTCCAGGCCTGCAACCAGAAGACCAGCCGCGATCCGGTCACCGACTACACCGAGACCGCCGTGGTCGAAGCGCTCGACCGGCTGCGCGCCGATGCGCTGGTCTTTCGCGTGCACGGCAGCCGGAGCGAGCGCTACGAGCACTGCCTCGACCGCCGCTGGCATCTCGACACCGCCGGCTCCGCGGCGGTCATCGCGATGCTTCTGCTGCGCGGCGCGCAGACCGTCGCCGAGCTCCGGGCGCGAACCGCCCGGCTGCATCCGTTCGCCACCGCCGGCGAGGTCGAGGCGACGCTCGAGCGCCTGGCCGCAGGTCCCGACGCGCTGGCGCGCGAGCTGCCGCGTCAGCCCGGCCAACGCGAAACCCGCTGGATCCATCTCGCCGGCACCGAGGCGGTCGAGCGCGACCTCATGGCGGGCGTGCATCTTCCGCATCTTCCACATCTTCTGGGTGGCGGGGAGCGCCGGCCGGCCTCCGCGCCGCGCCGGAGCCGTCCAGCGCACGCCGCCGGCGGCCAGGTTGGCGAGCGCCTGGAGCGGCTCGAGGCGGCGGTCGCCGAGCTCGCTGCCGCGATGGCCGAGCTGCGGTCGCGGTTCGGGGAGTGAGGGCCGCGGCCTCCGGCGCTAGTCGCGCGCTGTCCGGGCGCTGCCGGCGAGCTCGCGCGCCAGCGCGGCGAGCGCGGCTTCCGGATCGGGAGCCTGGGTGAGCGGCCGGCCGATGACGATCAGGTCGGCGCCGGCGGCGATCGCCGCCGCCGCCGTCGCGGTCCGGCGCTGATCGTCCCCGGCACCGGAGCCATGCCCCGCCGGGCGGATTCCCGGCGCCACCAACTTGAACGGCCGCGGTTCGGCGGCCCGCAGCGCCGCAAGCTCGAGCGGCGAGCAGACGACGCCGGCGGCGCCGGCCTCGCGCGCGAGATGCGCCCAGAGCAGGGCACGGCGGGAGCTCCCGCCCGGCAGGTCGAGGCGCTCGAGGGTCGGCTCGTCGAGGTGGGTGAGCACGGTCACCGCGAGGAGCGCCACCCGGCCCTCCGCGGCTTCGGCTGCGGCCGCGATCATCGCCGGGCCGCCGGCGGCGTGGATCGTCAGATAGTCGACTTCGAGCTCGCGCGCCGAGCGCACCGCGCCGGCGACGGTGTTGGGGATGTCGTGCAGCTTGAGGTCGAGGAAGATCGCCCGCGCATGCCGGCGCGCGATCTCGATCGCCGGCGGGCCCCAGCGCACGAACGCTTCGAGCCCGACCTTGAGGACGCCCACCCGCGGCCCGAAGAGCGCGCACCAGCGCTCGAAGGTCTCGCGGTCGTTGGTGTCGAGCGCGACAGCGACCTGGCCCAGCCCGCTGGCTTCGACTGCTCCAATGCCCGCGCTCATCGATTCCCTCCACGGACGCACCGCGCCGACGAGGTCGGTGACGCGTTCCACTTTCATCTCGACGAGCCGCGCCGCGAGACCGTCGACCAGACTGCTCGGCGGCGCGCGGGTTGCGGAAGAGCGCCGTTCCGACCTGGACGGCCGACGCTCCGGCGAGCAGGAACTCGATCACGTCGTCGACCGTCTCGACGCCGCCGATGCCGATCACCGGCAGGCCGACCTTCTTCGCCACGTCGTAGACGATGCGCACCGCGATCGGCTTGATCGCCGGGCCGGAGAGCCCGCCGCGCGTCGTGTGCAGGCGCGGCCGACGCGTCCAGGGATCGATCGCCATGCCGAGCACCGTGTTGATCGCCGAGAGGATGTCGGCACCGCCGGCCTTCGCCGCTTCGCCGATCGCCACCGGCGAGGTCACGTTCGGCGACAGCTTCACCGCGATCGGTTTCGCGGTCACGTTGCGGACGCTGCGCACCAGACGCTCGAGGAGCGCAGGATCGTGGCCGAATTCGATACCGCCTTTGGTGACGTTCGGGCAGGAGACGTTGAGCTCGACCGCCGCGACGCCCGGGAAGGTTTCGACGCGCTCGGCGAGCCGGGCATAGTCGTCGAACTCGTAGCCGAAGAGGTTGACCACCACCTGCGCCGGAAAGCGTCCGAGCCCGGGAAGGACTTCGGCCAGGAACTTCTCGATGCCGATGTTCTGCAGGCCGATCGAGTTCAGCATGCCGCCGCGCGGCTCGCCGATGCGCGGTGGCGGATTGCCCTTGAGCGGCTGGAGCGAGAGTCCCTTGGTGACGATACCGCCCAGGCGGTCGAGCGCCGTCAGATGCCCGAATTCGAGACCATAGCCGAAGGTGCCGCTGGCGGTGAGAATCGGATTCGGCAGGTGGAGCGCGCCCAGCCGGACCGAAAGGTCCGGCGCGCGACGCGCGTCTTCCGGGGGGGATGCCGGTCCGCTCACCACTTCACCGCGTCGAAGGCGAACACCGGACCGTCCTTGCAGCAGAGCGCGAATCTCCCGTCGACGAGCTCGACGGCGCAGCCGAGGCAGGCCCCGAAGCCGCAGCCCATCGGCGTCTCGAGCGCGGCCTCGCCGGGCACGCCGTACTCGGCGCCGAGCTCCGCCAGGCGTTGCATCAGGCCCATCGGTCCGCAGGTGAAGATCCGGCGATATGCGCCGGCAGCGAGACCGCGCGCGAGCGGCGCCGTGATCAGGCCGCGCTCGCCCGCGCTGCCGTCTTCGGTGGTCGCGATCAGGCTGCCGCCGCTCGCCTGCGCCAGACTCTCGAACACGGCGCTGCGCACGAGATCGAGTCGGGTGCGCCCGCCATAGTAGAAGTCGAAGCGCGTGCCCGCGGCGAGGAGGCTGCCGCCCGAGGAGCAGAAGCGGCGCCGAGCCAACGCCGCCCGCGACGAGGGCCACCGGTCGGGAGTCGGCGGTATCGGTAGCATGGGCGGCATCGGCGGCGGCGGCTGGTCGGCAGCGGTCGAACCGAAAGGCTGGCCGAGCGGACCGAGCACCGCCAGGCGCTCTCCGGGGCGCTTGCCGGCGAGGGCGCGCGTGCCCGGACCGACGATCTTCACCAGCAACTCGATCCTGGCTCCGCGATCTGTTTTACTTACGTCGTGAACCGAGAAGGCGCGGCGCAGGTAGGGCTCGAGGCCGTCGGTGGTCTCGACCATGACGAACTGGCCGGGGAGAGTCTCGCGCCAGACCTCCGGACCGTCCAGAACGAGCGAAAAATAGGGCAGAGGGTGCGGGACGACTTCGACGACTTGGCTGCTCGTATCGATGGGCTGCATTCGGGCTGTCGACTCTAGCAAACGACGACCTCGCGCCCGAACCAGCGAACGATCGCGCCGAGCCCAGAGCGAGCCCCCAAGAATGCACTCGACCACAGAGCCCACCCGCGAAGCGCCGCGACCGCGCTGGCGCAGCCCTTGCTGGCCGCTCCCGCCGGTTCTCGAGGCGGGCCTGGCGGCGCTCGTGCCGGCACTGCTCGCCGGTTTGCACCTCACGGGATTGCTCTACTTCCTGAATCCGCACCTCGACGCTCTCGCTCCGCGGGCTCGTCGAAGGGGCGCTGCGCCTCGGCGTTGCTGCTCGTGCCACTGTCGCTCGCCGGCCACTGGCTCGGGACGCGAATCAGGAACGTGCGCGTGCGCCGGCTGCTGCCCTGGAGTCTGACCGTGGTGCTGGGAGCTGCGGCGCTCGGCGATTGGGTCCATGCCTCGCGCTACTCGTTCTATCTTCCGCCCGGCATCAACGCCAACCTGATTCGCACCGCGTTCTGGTTGTCCTTCGCGTCGATCGTCGCCTTCTATACCGCTCTGTTGCACACCGAGCACCATCGCCGCTATGGCCGGCGAAGTCTCGTCCTGCTCGCCGTCGTGGTCGTCGGCAGCCTCTACGTCATGGTCGACCGGCGCGCGAGCCTACGCGCCGATCGTCGCCGGCCGGCCCCTTTCGCGCGGCCGCCTGCCGGCGCCGGCGCCGCACGTGCTGGTGGTCGGGATCGAAGGCGCGACGCTCGATGTGCTGCTGCCGCTGGCGCGCCAGGGGCGTCTGCCCTTTTTCGCCACCCTCTTCGACGAGGGCAGCTATGCCCGGCTCGAGAGCTTTCCGCCGGTGCGGCCGCTCGCGCTCTGGGCAAGCCTCGGCTCCGGCAAACTGCCCTTCCGCCACGCTCTCGCCGGTCCAAGCCTGCTCGATGCGCCCTGGCTCGGCGGTGCGGGCGAGCTGCGCCTGCTGCCGCTCGGTTTCTCCGCGCTCGGTCTCGACCGGCTGCTCGGTGACCATCGCCCGGTCCGGCAGGGCGACCGCAAGGTGCTCACGGTCTGGGAGATTCTCGCCCGGCTCGACCGCTCGACGGCGGTCATTGGCGCACCCGAGGCGCTGCTCAGCGCCACCGCTTCCGCAGCGCAGGCTGGCGACGCCCTGTTTCGCGGTGACGCGGCCGCCTCGCCCGCCCTCCCCGAGGCCTTCGCCGGTCGTCTCGACCTCCTGCGCGGCGCGGCGGCCAACCCGGACGGCGTGGACGGCAGCCCGGGCGCGGGTGCCCCTGCCGCGGGGGACGAGCCCCTGCGCCAGCTCGCGGCGGCGGCGCAGGCGCAGGATCGCTGGCGCGCCGCCGTCACCGCCTCGCTGCTCGGCGATTCGCAGCCGCCGGCGGCGCTCTTCCTCGATCTGCCCGGCCTGCTCGAGGTCGAGCTCCTGACCCTGGGAGGTTTTCACTCGGCCGAGATGAGCGGTTCGCGCGCCGGCGCCGACCGCCGAGCCGCCGCGGCGCTCACCGACTACATGGCTTTCCTCGACACGACGCTGGCGGAGCTCTGGGAGCGCCTCCCGGAGCCGCGCCTCCTGGCGGTGGTCTCCGCCTACGGTGTGGCGCCGCCCGCGGGATGCGCGCCGCGTGCTGGGCGAGGTCTGGCGCGCCCGCGGCCTCGGCGGGACTCTCGCCGGCGGTCCCGACGGCGTCCTGCTGCTGCGCGGCGACGGGCGTCCGTCGCGGTGAGGGGCTGGCGACGGCGCGCATCGTCGATCTCGTGCCGACGCTGCTCTACGCCGCGCGGCTGCCGATCGCGCGCGATTTCGACGGCCGCGTGCTGACCGAGGCTTTCGAGCCGGCGCTGCTGCAGCGGGTGCCGCTCACTTTCCTGCCGACCTACGAGGATCTGCTGCTACCCGGCACGCGGTGAGCGGAAGCCGCGGAAGCCGTGGAAGCGTGGAACCAGCGGGACCTGCGATCGGGCGATCGAGCGATCAGGGTTTGGCGGGAATCCGGCCGACGACCTTCGCCGAGTGGCGCCCGCCGCCGCCGCCCCGGGCGTCGTGGCTTCGCTCGGCGTACGCTCTTCGCGCGGCGACCATCATCGAACTCTCGCCTTCGAGAACTCCGCCCTCTTCGATGATCAATGCGCGGGCGTGAACCCTGCCCTCGACCCTGCCGTGCGGGTGAATCGACAGTCGCTGGGCGGCGAAGACCTCGCCCTTGACCAACCCCGAGACGAAGAGCCGCCCGACGCGGATCTCGCCATCGATCTCGCCCTTCTCGCCGACCACCAGGTCGCCATCGGAGATGACTTTTCCGACCACTTTGCCGTCGACGCGGAACGAGTGGTCGAACTTGAGCTCGCCTTCGAAGTGGCTGCCGACGTCGAGGAAGCCGGAGAGATCGCCGGGGGAGGACTTGCCGCGGAAGTTCATTTCCTATCTCCAGTCGGTCCGGTCGGTTCCGTGATCCGCTCGTAAAGACGGATCAGCTCTTCTTCCGAGTGAAAGTGAATCCGAATCGTACCGCCTTTGCCGCGCCGGTCGATCTCGACCCGGGTCTGGAGCTGCCGCGTCAGACGTTCTGCGGCGGCCGCGGCATGCGGCTCGGGACTCTTCCTGGCGCGCTTCCCGGGCGCTTCGCACCCGGCTTCTTGCCGCTGGCGAGCTCCTCCATGCTGCGCGCCGAGAGCCCTTCCCGCAGGGCGCGTTCCGCGAGCTCCTGCTGGCGCTCGGGATCGTTGATCGTCAGCAGCGGCCGAACCTGCCCGGCGGTCAGCCGTCCGGAGCGCAGGAAGTCCTGGATGGCCGGCGGGAGCTTCAGGAGCCGCAGGGTGTTGGTGACCGCCGGTCGCGCCTTGCCGACCCGCAGCGCAATCTCCTCCTGCGACAGGTTGAAGTTCTCCTGCAGCGTGCGGTAGGCCTCGGCCTCTTCCATCGGGTTGAGGTCGGAGCGCTGGAGGTTCTCGACCAGGGCGAGCTCGAGAAGCTCGCGGTCGTCGCGCACCTGGCGCACCACCACGGGCACCACGGCGAGGCCCGCGCGCTGCGCCGCACGCCACCGCCGCTCGCCGGCAACGATCGTATAAGTCCCTTTTCCTGTTGGACTTACGATCAATGGCTGGATCATCCCCTGGGTTCGGATCGAGGCCGCAAGCTCGTCGAGCTGGGAATCGTCGAACTCGGTCCGCGGTTGTAGGCGATTGGGATGGATCTGGGCGATGGGGAGGCTGCGCGTCGCCTCGGCAGCTTCGCTTGGCGCAATCAAGGCGGAAAGACCACGTCCGAGCCCGCGCTTCTTGTCGTTCATCTGGTTCGCCTCAAGAGCTCTCTCGCCACGGCCAGGTAGGCTTCCGCCCCCCGGCTCTTGATGTCGTAGTGCAGGATGGAAAGGCCGTGGCTGGGCGCCTCCGCGAGCCGCACGTTGCGCGGCACGACGGCCTCGAAAACCTTGGCCGGAAAATGCTCCCGCACTTCGCGTTCGACGTCGCGCGTGAGCTTCATCCGGTCGTCGTACATGGTAAGCAGGATGCCGGCGAGCGCGAGCTCTGGATTGAGCGCGCTGGTCACCCGGCGGATCGTCGACAGCAGCTCGCTCACCCCTTCGAGCGCGAAGTACTCGCACTGCAGCGGAACCAGAACCCCGGTCGCCGCCACCAGCGCCAGGATCGTCAGGTGGCCGAGCGACGGCGGACAATCGATGAGGATGAAGTCGTAGCGCTCGGCGATCGTCGCGAGCTGGCTGCCGAGAACCTCCTCCCAGCGCTCGAGCCCGACGAACTCCACTTCGACGCCGACCAGGTCACGATCCGCCGGCAGGAGGTCGAGAAACGGGAAACCGCTCGGCACGATGGCGGCCTCGATCGGGCTCTCCCCCACCAGCACATGGTAGAGATGCGGTGCGCGCGCGGTTTGGCCGAGCCCGCGCGTCGCGTTGCCCTGCGGGTCGCAGTCGACCAGCAGGACGCGCTTCTCGAGCGCCGCCAGACCGGCGGCGAGGCTGATCGCGGTGGTGGTCTTGCCGACTCCACCCTTCTGGTTGGCGATGGCGAGAATCGCGGTCATTCGGTTCCCTGCAAGCCGCTCGGCAAGCGATACTCCCGGAGGAATCGGTGACTCCCGGAGAGCGCCAAGGTCCGCCCGGCGACGAACGGCGGGGGCGGCGGCTCGGCGACCTCGCCGCTCCACAGCAGAACCTGGGCTCCCGGCCCGAGATGCGGGAGAAGGGCCGACCAGGTTTTCGCTTCGAGGCGCAGCGCCCGAACGGTCACGACGGCGATCGGCCCTTGCAGATCGATTCGCTCGCTCCGGTCGGGGACATCCGCGAGAGAACGCGGTGAAACTCTAGCATTCAGGCACCGGCACGACAATCGCGCCCGCCGGGCGGCGGTCGAAAGGAAAGCCCACTTGCGCTCGCGCGCTTCGACCAGGGTGACCGCGATATCCGGACGTGCGGCAGCCAGAATCCAGCCCGGGAAGCCCGCGCCCGAGCCGAGGTCGAGCAGCCGGACGCCCGGCTCCCCCGGCTTTCCGCGCACTGCGCGGCAGCCAGGCCAGCGCCGCCAGCGATTCGGCATAGTGACGCTCGAAGAGCTCGCCAACCGCCCCGGGTCCGATGAGCGCGATCGTGCCGGCCCAGCGGCGCAGCTCTTCATAATGCGCGCAGAGCTTCTGCAACAGGTCGGTCGAAAGCTCTTCCGGCCAGAACTTCCCGAGCCTGCGGGAGAACTCGGACTCGGTCAGCGCCTGGTAGCTCGGTCATCTGGGCCTCGAGCGTCTCGCTGGCGGGCAGGGACGGCGGGCAACGGCGGCGGCAGACGTTCCACGTGAAACATCTGCCGGCACCCGGCAGCCCGAAGGGGCGACACCGGCCCGGGCGGCCTCAGCTCGGTTTCGGCTCTGTGGCGGGAGAGACCTGGATGCGCTTTTCGGCGCCGAAGCCCTGGCTCTCCGTCGTCACCCGCGGATCGTCCACCAGCGCCAGATGGACGATTCGCCGGTCGGCCGACGAGAGCGGCTCCAGGAGAACCGCCTCCCCGCACGCCACGGCCTCTTCGGCGGCGCGCTCGGCGAGCTGCCGCAGCTCCTCCTCGCGTGCGCTGCGCAGTCCGCCGCCCTCGACCCGGCAGCGCACCATGCGGCCGGCAAGGCCCCGAATGGCCCGCGGCGCCAGATGTTCGAGGTCGTCCAGAAACTCCTCTCCGAGGTCGCGCAACAGCGTCTTCATCCGGGCCGCTGAGCGAGATGACCAACCGATCCGGCCTGCCGTTCGACCTTGACCGCCAACTCGAGACCGGCGAGCGCCAGAAGGCGGCCGACGGCAACCGCGGCCGCTATCTCCGACTCCTCGTCTGGCGGCAGGAACGGCTCCACGGGCAGAAGGTCCGTGCGCGCGCTGCGCAGCGGGCGGCGGCCCTGGGCGCGCCGGTGCTGGCCGGACGGGACGGACGGGCCTCTTCGGCGCGCGCCGCCGGAGCGCCCGCGGCCGGGGCCACCGCGGTCGGCGACGCCCTCTGGGCTGGTGCCGGCGCCGGTATCGGCGCTGGCGCTGGCGAGTCCGCACTCGCGCGCTTCATGCGCTGCGGCGCCGCCGGTTCGACTTCGACGATGAAGCGCCGCACCCGGTTCACGAACCCGTGGCGCTTGTCGTAGAGCCGGTAGGCGAGCTCGTCCGGTGCCAGGCCGTGGTAGCGCGCCGCCGCCATCAGCGCCTGCGGCAGGGTGTTGCCGGCAAAGAAGCGCCGGGTCTTCATGCAGCTCGCCTCCTTTGCGCCCGCCGCCCTTGACGACCGCGACCTCTTTGCGGCTCATGGTCCTTGACCGAGTTGTAGAGCTTCTGCTGCGCGATCGTCAGGACGTTGTTGGTCAGCCAGTAGAGCACCAGGCCGCTGGCGAAACCGAGCGAGAAGATCGTGAAGACCACCGGCAGGAACTGCATCAGGCGCTTCTGCACCGGATCGGGCGGCGCCGGGGTCATCCGTTGCTGGACGATCTGCGACAGGCCCATGACGATCGGCAGGACGTAGTAGGGGTCCGAGGCGGTGAGGTCGTGGATCCAGACCGATCCAGGGCGAGCGCCAGAGCTCGACGGCCGACGAGAGCAGGCTGTAGAAGGCGAAGAACACCGGCAACTGAATCAGCATCGGGAAGCAGCCGCCGGCCGGGTTGACCCCCTCCGAGCGGTAGAGCCCCATGATCTCTTCGTTCATCTGCTTCTGGGCGTCGGAGTTGAAGCGCCCGTTCTTGTCGCGCAGCTTCCCTTTCCAGCGCTCGCGCACCGCCTGCATCTTCGGATTGAGCTTCTGCATCTTGCGCATCGACTTGAACGCCGAGATCGAAAGCGGCAGCAGCACGATCTTGAGCGCCACGGTCAGCAGGACGATCGCCCAGCCGTAGTTCGCCACCACGTTGGCGTAGATCCACTGCAGGCTGTAGAGCAGCGGCCGGGCGAGGAAGCCGAACATGCCGAGCTGCACCGTCTTGTCGAGGCCGTAGGGCATGGCGGTGAGGTGGTCGAGCTGCTTCGAGCCCCAGTAGGAGGTGGCCTCGATGCGGCCCTCGCGGGCCTCGATCTCGAGCACGAAGTCGCGCGGCAGGTCCTTGTCGGTGGCGGCGATCTCCGCCGGCGGCGCCGGCACCGGCCGCGGTGTCGAACGTGCGCTCCTCGCCGGCCGGAACCAGCATCACCGGCCGGAAGCGCGCCTTCGCCACCGGCTGGTGCGGCACCACCGCGGTCAGGAAGTAGGTGTCTTCGAGGCCGACCCAGTTGAGGGTCTCGCCGGGAGCTCGAGAACGGCTCCTTGGCCTTGGCGGGGTCGAGCGTCTCCACCTTGCCGGCGACACTCCACACCGCCCGGCGCAGCTCGAACCGGCTGGCGAGCTCGTCTGCCGTGCGCGCCCGCAGGCCGGGGCCGAGGAGCAGATTGAAGCTCTGCTCGGCCGGGCGCGGCGACGACGATCTCCATGCGGCCGTCGGGGCCGAGGAGGAAGCTCTTCTCCACCTCGCCCTGGCTGCCGCGATAGACGAAGTCCAGCCGCTCGCCGTCCTTCGTCGTCTCGCGCGTGGCGACGAAGAGGGCGGCGTTCGCGGCCAGCGGCTCGCCGCCCGGCCCGAGCAGCGAGAACGGCAGCGGACTCTCCTTGCGTGGCGCGACCAGTTCGAGCTCGCCGCCGCGGGGAACCCGCCGCCGACCCGACGTTCATGCCTTTGACCCGCAGCGAGACCAGACGGGCGCCGCGGTTGGTGAACTCGGCCCGCAGGGCGTCGTTCTCGAGCACTTCGCACGCTCCTCGGCGGCCGCGACCGGCGGCAGCTCGGGGGCCGCCGCCGCGACGGCGCCGGCGCTGCCGGCGCGGCTGTCGCCAGGGGCACCGCGCCGGCGGCGGACCCGCTCGCGCCGGCGCGCTGGGGTCGCTGCCGGCGCGGCGGCGACGGCCGGCCGCGGCGGCGCGGGTCGCCTCCGGCGGCGGGAAGACCATCTGCCAGAGGAACAGGACCGCCATCGACAGGACAGCGGCAATCAACAGGCGCTTGTTATCCAAGGGTCTCGGGCTCCAGAAAGGAAGGGTCAGCGACGGCCCGAGGCGGGCAAGTCGATACCGCCGGCGCCGAACGGCTGGCAACGCAACAGCCGTCCGGCAGGCGCTCAAGAGCCACGCCAGAGACCCTGTTCGAGCAGGGCCAGGCGGGCATATTCGGAACAGGTCGGCGAGAAGCGGCAGGCCGGGGGCAAGAGCGGCGAAAGCCAGCGCTTGTAGCCTAGCGAGCAGGGCGATCAGCAGCCGTTTCATGGCGGGCCCCGGTCGCCCGCGCGGGCGCGGACGGAAGGGGGACGCCGGCGGCAGGAGGCTGGCCAGCAGGCGTTCGAGCTCGCGGCGAAAGTCGGCGAAGTCGGCGCCCGCAGCGCCGGGCTTGAAGTGGGCGATGAGGTCGCTCGCCGGCAGGCGGTCGCGCTCCGGCCAGCGGCGGTAGATCTCCCGCGCCCAGCGCTTCAAACGATGGCGTTCTACGGCGCCGCCGACCTTGCGGCTCGCGGTCTGGCCGAACGCGGGGTGCACCCTGATCGTTGTCCAGGCTGTGGAGGACGAGGAAAGAGCCGCCCTTGCGCCGGCCTTCGGCGTAACAGCGGCGGTAATCTTCGGTCTTGCGAAGGGTTTGGCTGCGCCTGAATCGCTCACTGGTGATCGGCGGGGCCGGCGGGGCCACCGGGGCCTGCGCGGTCATCGGGCGACGGGCGATCGGGTGCTGCGGGTGTTTCGGGTCCTGCGGATCGCCTGCCGGCACCACGGCGGCGGTCAGACGGTGAGGCGTTTGCGACCCTTGCGGCGGCGGCGAGAAAGGACCTTGCGGCCATTCTTGGTGCTCATCCGCTCGCGAAAGCCGTGCGTCTTCTTGCGGCGACGATTGTTGGGTTGAAACGTGCGCTTCACGGGATTCCACCTTTCGTTCGAGCCTTTGCGGCCTTCAGGCCCAGCTGTCCGCATCTTCCAATAGAGCCGCACTAGGCTGCCCTACCCGATTCCGAGCCGCCTATTCTAAGCCAGGGGCGGCCCTGGGTCAAAGCACTGTATATGGGTGCAGCGGATCGCACGGACCTTACAGATTGTGGCGCTCTGGGTGTCGATGGCGGAGAGGGTGGGATTCGAACCCACGGTACCCTTGCGGGCACAACGGTTTTCGAGACCGTCCCGATCGGCCACTCTGGCACCTCTCCGGTGTTGTTCCTGATTGGATTGGCGGAGAGGGTGGGATTCGAACCCACGGTAGAGTTTCCCCTACACACGCTTTCCAAGCGTGCTCCTTAAGCCACTCGGACACCTCTCCGTTCACAGCCGTCTTCTCAAAGAACCCGTGGCGCGAGGCGGGAACTGCTCTCTCCCCGGCCCGTTCGCCCTACTCTTTCCGCTGCCCCTTCTGCGGCACCGCTAGCTGCGCAGCCCGGCGAAAAACCCCTTCAACAGCGCGCTCGACTCCTCGGCCAGCACCCCCCCTTCGACTTCGAGGCGGTGATTCAACCGCGGGTGACGCACGAGATCGCCGAGCGCGCCCGCCGAGCCGCAGAAACCACCCTTCGGGTCCGCCGCGCCGAACACTACCCGCCGCAGCCGTGCCAACACCGCCGCGCCCGCGCACATGGCGCACGGCTCGAGGGTGACGTAGAGGGTGCAGCCGGCCAAGCGCCAGGCTGCGAGCCTCGCCGCCGCCTCGCGGATGGCCTCCATCTCGGCATGCGCGGTCGGATCACGAGCGAGCTCCCGCCGGTTCTGCCCGCAGCCGATGAGTTCGCCGGCGCCTGTCACGATCACCGCTCCAACCGGGACCTCCCCCAGCGCGGCGGCCTGCCCGGCCAGGGCGAGCGCTTCCCTCATCCACCGTTCGTCCTGCGTGGAGAGCTCCGCCTCGACCGTCAAACCGGTGAATTCTAGCGCAAGACGGGGCGGCGCGCTCGGCGGGCCGGCCGATCGTCGGCCGATGCGTTGGCGGCGCCTGCTCGCGCGTCCCGGGGATGCGCGGCTTTACAGCGCCGCCCGTCGCCATTACGATGCAGTCGACCGCGAGCCGGAAGCGAAGGGTTCAGGTCCTGTGCATCGAACGGTTCCGAACCTCGTCAGGCCCGGAAGGGAGCAGCGATAAGGTCCTCGCTTCGGGTGCCGCAGGAGTGCCGGAACCCTTCGCCTCCGGCTCGACACAATTCCATGGCCTACCAGGTTCTCGCCCGCAAGTGGCGCCCGCAGGACTTCGCGTCGCTGATCGGCCAACAGGCCGTCGTGACGGCGCTCTCGAATGCGCTGCGCGAGGGCCGCATCGCGCAGGCCTATCTCTTCTCCGGCATCCGCGGCGTCGGCAAGACGACCGCCGCGCGCGTCTTCGCGAAGGCGCTCAACTGCGAGCGTGGCACCGCCAACGGGCCGTGCAACGAGTGCGCGACCTGCGAGGAGATCACCAAGGGCGCCGACATGGACGTGCTCGAGATCGACGCCGCGACCTACTCGAAAGTCGAGCAGGTGCGCGAGCTCGCCGAGAGCCTGAAGTACGGGCCGGCGCGCGATCGCTACAAGGTCGTCGTGCTCGACGAAGTCCATCGTCTCTCCCGCCAGGCGTTCGACGCGCTGCTGAAGATCGTCGAAGAGCCGCCGCCGCGCCTCGTCTTCATCTTCGCCACCACCGAGATCGAAGCGGTGCCGGCGACGATCCTCTCGCGCTGCCAGGAGTTCCACTTCCGCCGGGTCTCGAATGTCGAGGCCGTCGCCCACCTGCGCCACATCTGCGTCGAGGAGAAGATCGCCGCGAGCGATGCGGCGTTGGCGCTTCTCGCCCGCGCCGGCGAAGGAAGCGTGCGCGATTCCGTCGCCCTGCTCGATCAGTTGGCCACCTTCGGCAACGGCGTGGTCGACGAGAACGAGGCGATCCGCCTGCTCGGCGGTATCGATCTTGCGCTGTTTCAGAAGGTCCTCCTCGCGATCCTCGCCGGCGACACGCCGGGCGTCTCGCGCCTCGCGCTCGAGGTCGAAGAGAACGGCTGGGATCCGCGCACGGTGCACGCGCACTTCCTCTCCTTCTGCCGCGACGGGCTGCACCTCGCGCTGGGAGAGAGCGGCGAAGCGTTGGCCCTCCCCGCCGAGGAGCGCAAGGCGCTGGCAGAGATCGCCAAGCGCGCCGGGTACGAGAATCTCCTGCGCCTGCTGCACCACCTCCTGGGAAGCGAGAGCGCGATCCGCCGCAGCGAGGCCGGTTCGCTGGCGCTCGAGATCGCCTGGCTGCGGGCGGCCGAGCTGCCGCGCCTGGTCGCGATCGAGCGCTATCTCGCCGGCGCAACGCCCGAAGCCGCCGCGCCTCCGCTGCCGCCGATGATACCGACGACACCGCGCTCTCCGGTGACGCCGGGGGCGGGGGCGGCAACGCCGCCGCCCGCCGCGGCTGCTGTCGCGGTGCCCGCCGGCGGCGGCGTCACCGCGTTTCTCGAGCAGCTCGTCCTGCGCCGACCGACCCTGGCCGCGCAACTCGAGAGCCTCGCCTCGCTCGCCTGGAACGACGCCGACCACACCCTGGTCGTGCGTCCCAACGACGAGCTGGCGGCGGTCTCGCTGGCGCGCGCCAACAATCGCGATCTGATGGCGAGCGCGGCCATCGCCGCTTTCGGTCCCGAGGCCACCTTCCGCTTTGCCCGCACCGAGGTCGCCGTCGCGGCGCCGGCGCCGTCGGCGCCGATGGCCCCAACGGTCGCCGAGGAGCGCCGGGCCAGAGTCGGTGAGCACCCGCGGGTGCAGGCGGTGCTCGAGATCTTCGGCGGCGCCGTCGCCCAGGTCGAATCCCCGACGGCGGCCGAACCGGTCCAGCCGCCCGACGACACGCGCGACGAAGAACCTTCCACTACCGAGGATCCTGTTCGATGAACATCCAGAAGCTGATGAAGCAGGCGCAGCAGATGCAGGAGAAGATGCAGCGTGAGCTCGCGGAGCTGGTCGTCGAGGCGACCGCCGGCGGCGGCATGGTGCGCGTCCGGATGAGCGGCCACAAACAGCTCCTCGGTGTGACGATCGACCCTGAAGTGATGGACCCGGCCGACCCGGCGATGCTGCAGGATCTCGTGCTCGCGGCGGTCAACGAGGCGACGCGCAAAGTCGACGAAGCGATGCAATCGAAGCTCGGGGCGTTCTCCGGCGGCCTGCCGGGAATGATGTAGCGGCCGCTCCGGCACGCCGCCTCGCCCGCCCACCTACGCCATGCCCGATCCCCTCTCGACCCTGGTCTCGGAGCTCGCCCGCCTGCCCGGGATCGGGCCCAAGACCGCCACGCGGCTCGCGCACCATCTGCTGCGCGTGCCGCTCGAGCAGGCGCGCCGGCTCGCCGAAGCCGTCCTCGAGGTCAAGGAGAAGCTCTTTCACTGTTCGCTCTGCAACGCCATCACCGCCGTCGATCCGTGCCGCATCTGCAGCGATCCGACGCGCGACCGGAGCTGCATCTGCGTCGTCGAGGAGCCGTTCAACATCCAGCCTCTCGAGCGCACGGGTGAGTTTCACGGCCTCTTTCACGTGCTGCTCGGCAGTCTTTCGCCGCAGCGCGGTGTCGGTCCGTCGGAGCTCCGCATCGACGGACTCCTCCGTCGGCTGGATGGGCCCCCGGCGATCGCCGAGGTGATCGTCGCGACCAATCCGAACGTCGAAGGAGAGGCCACCGCGCTCTATCTCGCGCGGCTCCTCAAGGGCCGCGTGCCGCGCGTCTCGCGACTCGCTTTCGGCATGCCGGTCGGCGGCGATATCGAGTACACCGACGAAGTCACCCTCGGCCGCTCGCTCGCCGGGCGGCGCGACATCTAGAGATGCCCCAGGCGCTCGCGCGCGGCGACCTCCTGCCGCAGATCCTCACCGCCCTGCCCGGCCCGGCGAGCTGCGCTCTCGCCCTCGACCTCGGGGGCCACGAGGCCCCGGGGATCAACACCCTGGGCCCGGCCGGCGAGCCCGCGGTGGTCTGGCACTCGGCGCTCGGCGCCAATGTTCTCGATGTCGACGGCAACCGCTTCCTCGACCTTACTTCCGGTTTCGGCGCCGCCACCGTCGGCCACCGCCACCCGCGCGTCGTGGCCGCGCTCGCGCGGCAGGCGACCGAGCTCCTGCATGGCCTCGGCGACGTTGCCGCGCATCCGGCGCGGATCGCGCTCGCCTGCCGGCTGTGCGCTCTGGCGCCGGTCGACTCGCCGCGCGTCCATTTCGCGGTCTCCGGCGCCGATGCGGTCGAGATCGCCTGGAAGACCGCCCTCCTCGCGACCGGCAGGCGCCGGCTTCTCGCCTTCGATCCCGGCTACCACGGCCTGACGTTCGGCGCCCTGGCCGCGAGCTCGCGGCGCGAGTTCCGCGCCCCCTTCGCGGCCCAGCTCTCGCCGCACGTCGCGCGCCTGCCCTTCGCCTGCGACCTCGAGCGCGTGGCGGAGCAGCTCGCCGCCGAGCCCGCCGGAGACGGCGGCGGCGGGGTCGCGGCGGTCCTCGTCGAACCGATCGTCGGTCGCGAGGGCATCCTCGTGCCGCCCGCCGGATGGCTCGCCGGTCTCGCCCGGCTCTGCCGCGAGGCCGGCGCCGTCCTGATTCTCGACGAGATCCTCACCGGCTTCGGGCGCACCGGTCGCATGTTCGCCTGCGATCACGAAGCGGTGCGGCCCGATCTGCTGTGTTGTGGCAAGGCGCTCGGCGGCGGTCTGCCGCTCGCCGCGGTGGTCGGAAGATCCGACCTGATGAACGCCTGGCGCACCGGCGGCGAGGCGCTGCACACCGGCACCTTCGTCGCCCACCCGCTCGCCTGCGCCGCCGCGCTCGCCACTCTGGAGCTCATCGCGGACGAAGCTCTGATCGCGCGCGCCGCGGCGCTCGGCGACCGGATCGCGGCGGCGCTCGCGCCGGCGCTCCCTGCCGGCATCGTGCTGCGCGGCCGTGGCGCCCTCTGGGGTCTCGAGCTTCCGGACGCTGCCGCGGCCGCGACTCTCGTCGATCTGCTGCGGCGGCGCGGTCTGCTGCTGTTGCGCGGAGGTCCGTCGGGCCGGGTCGTCGAGCTCCTGCCACCGCTGGTCATCTCCGCCGACCAGCTCGGCTTCGCCCTCGCCGCGCTGCGCGACGCGCTCGCCAGTCTGCGCCGATGACAGGAACGAAATGAGGCGGCCGAAATGACCCAAGCGAGCCTGAAGGTCGCCTTCATCGGCAGCCATGGCGTCGGCAAGACGACCCTCTGCTACGGCCTCGCCGCCCGGCTCAAGCGCCGCGACGTTGCGCTCGAGATCGTGCACGAGGTCGCCCGACGCTGCCCGCTGCCGATCAACTCGGTGACCACGGCCGAGGCGCAGCGCTGGATACTCCATACCCAGATCGCCGAGGAGATCCTCGCCGCGGCGCGCTATCCCGTCGTGCTGTGCGATCGCAGCGTCCTCGACAACTACGTCTACTTTCTTCTCGCCGCCGGACCCGACCCGGCGCTCGACCGGCTGGTCTCCGATTGGCTCGGCGGCTACGACCTGCTGATCCAGGTGCCGATTCTCGCCGCGCCGCAGGCCGACGGCATCCGCGCCGCCGACCCGACCTTTCAGCGCGCCGTCGACGAGCGCCTGCGCGACGAAGTTGCGGCGCGCGGCATCCCGACAATGGATCTCGCCGCCGGCCGCTTCGCCGACTGGCTCGACGAGGTCGAGGCCGAGGCCCTGCGGCGGCTGCGGCCGGCCCAGCTCGAGCTGCTCTAGGCGCGCTCGCCGACAGTTACGACGGCAGCCCCCAGGCAACGATGGTTCCCGACTCGAACGAGTCGGAGAAGATGTGGTTGTTGCCCAGCCGCAACGTGCCGAAATCCCAGTTGCCGGCAGCAAATTCCCCGGCTCCTGCGACGACGGGCTTGCCGCTCGTCGTGGTGACACAGGTCGGCCAGTCGTTGCCGGCGCCACTCCCTGCCGGCGGCAGATCCCAGACCGCGCGCCCGTCGCTCGCCGGACCGAAGGTCGGATCGAGCTCGCCGCTCAGCGTGAAGCGCGCGATGCCGATGTCGGCGACATTCCCCGCCAGACCGGTCGTCGCCTGGGCGGCGACGAGCACCTTGCCGTCGGTGGTGAGCGCCATGCGGTTGCCGCCGCTCGCGCCGTCGCCGCTCGCGCCGCCCTGGTCGAAACTGACGAAGGTCGTGTTGCCGTTGCCAAAGCCCCAATCGGTGCTCAGGGTGCCGTCGGCCCGAAGCTGGGTCACGAACAGATAGTTGTAACCGATGGGATCGCCGATCTCGCCGGCGAAGAGGATCCGGCCGTCGGGACGCACCGCGACGGAGCGGGCGACGGTGTTCACCCCGTAGTCGAGAAGGTATCTCCCGCCGTTGAAACCAAAGAGGGGGTCGAGCGCGACGGTCGACAGGAGCCGCGCGATGGCGGCGGAGTTGTAGATCCCGGCGGTCGGTCGCCCGACGCCGACGAGCACCACCTTGCCATCCGCTTGGAGCGCGATCGCCGTCGGTCCGCCGGTCGGCACGCCCGGAATCGTGAACGATGTCGCGCCCAGGGACGCGCCGTCGGCGGCCCGCTTCTCGATCGCCCAGACGCCGTCGCTGCCGTCCGTCTCCTGGCCCGCGAGCCAGATCGTGCCGGCGGCGGGATCGATGGCGACCGCGGTGATCGCGCGCTGCGTGAGGACAATGTAAAGACCGAAGGTGGTGTCGTAGACGCCGCCGGCGGTGACGCGCAGGAAGAAACCGATCCTCGAGCCGAGCTCCAGGATCGTGCCCGCCAGGATGTAGCCCGCGCCGGAGGGCTCGCGCGCCATCGCCAGGACGAGAGGATCGGAGTAAAACGCGGGCGTGCCCGGGCTGAAAGAGAGCCGGCCGCCCGACCCGAAAAGGGGGTCGAGCAGTCCGGTCGCCGCCAGTCTCGCGACGGCGATCTTGTGGCCCGAACCGTCCTCTTCGGTGGCTCTGCCGGCGAGCACGACGCCGCCGTCCGACTCCGCGGCGCAGGCCGACGCGAAATCGTAACCCGCGCCGCCGAGATTGAAGGCGACCGAGGACGTCCCGCCGGTGGGATCAGGGAGGCCGTCCACGGCCGAGACGGGTGCGGCAATCGCGAGCAGGAAGCCCGCGGCGGCCAAAGCCCGACGCGGCAGGCTGGTGAAACGCGACCGCGCCGGTGCGGGTGAAACTGCGGGTGCAACGTGGGTGAGATTCTTCCGACGCTCGAGCATGGACTGTCTCCTTGACCGGACACGCGCCCTTCTCGCCCGAAAAGGCTCAGCGGTTGGACCGCGAGGCCAACCGTTCGGGGTTGAACAGAGGGTGAAGTGTGCCGGAGGTCGAGCTTTTCCGCAAGGCTCGCGGCGGCGAGCGAAAGAAGGCCGGCCTGGCCTTCAGCGCTCGATCGGCGTCACCGGCCGCACCGCGCCGAGCGGCGCGTCTCCGGGATAGAGCACGCGCTCGAGGAAGAGACCCGAGGGCGGTGCCGTGGTCTCCGCCGGCTGGAACTCGGCCGGCTTCGCCGGCCCCTGGGGAGCGAGCAGTCCTTCGAGGGCCGCCAGGGTCAACGTGCCGCCGCCGACCTCCACCAGGGCGCCGACGACACGCCGCACCATCTTCCACAGGAAGTGCGACGCCACGACACGCACCAGGATGAGCTCGCCGGCGGTTTCGACCTCGCAGCGCTCGACCACGACCACCGTCGAGGTCTGCTCGAGCGGCTTCTCGCAGAAGCGGGCGAAGTCGTGCCGCCCGGCAAGCAGCGCCGCCCCGGCGCGCATCGCGCCGACATCGAGCGGCCGCCGCACCCACCAGACGAAGCGCTTGGCGAGCGCCGTGCGGCGCCGCGAGATCTGGTAGACGTAGCTGCGCGAGGTCGCCGTGTGACGGGCGTGGAAGCGCTCGCCGGCCGGCTCCAGCGCAAGCAGGTGAATGTCGGCCGGCAGCGCCTCGTTGACCGCGCGCAGGACCTCTTCGCGGCGCAGCTTCCCCGCGGTCTTCAAATGCGCCACCTGCGCCAGGGCATGGACGCCGGCGTCGGTTCGGCCCGAGCCGCCGAGCTCGACCTTCTCGCCGGCGACCGCCTCGATGGCCTGCCGCACCTCGCCAGCAACCGTGCGCGCGTTCTTCTGTTCCTGCCAGCCGCGGTAGCGGGTGCCTTCGTATTCGATGGTCAGGCGATAGGTGGGCATTTGGACGCTACAATAGCGGTACTTTGGGACTTGCTTCGAGGCTCTCTCAGATCGCGCTCTTCGCGCACTTCCGCCCGGCGGAGCTCGAGGCGCTCGCAACCTGCGCCGTCGGGCGCGTCTATCCGGCGCAGACCGGCATCCTCAAGCAGGGCGAACCGAGCTTCGACGTCTACGTCGTCGACCGCGGGCTGGTCGACATCCAGCGCGAGACGCCCTACGGCCCGTTCACCATCGCCCAACTCGGCAGCGGCCAGATCTTCGGCGAGGCGAGCTTCGTCGATTCGAGCCCGCGCTCGGGCGACGTCGTGGCGCGCACCGAAGCCGCGGTCATCGCGCTGCTCTCGGCCCCCACCCGCGAGCTGATCCTCCACGACCAGCGCGTCGCGGTGGCGCTCTACTGGGCGTTCTGGAAGAGTCTCTCGACCAAGCTGCGCAGCACCAACGACCAGCTCGGCCGGTTCTTCGCCCACGCCCCCCAGGGCGGCGCCGCCAAACCGCCGCTCCCCAAGCCGCCGACCGGCGAGTTCCGCCTCGACATCGCCGCCAAACGCGACCTCTTCGCCGAGCAGAAACTCTCCTCGCTGGAGATCAACTTCCTCACCTCTCTCTCGCGCGAGCGCAAGTTCAAGGCGGGACAGGTCGTCTTCCATGAGAACGATCCGGGCGACGCCATGTACGTCGTGCTCGAAGGCAGGATTCTGATCAGCAAGTTCATCCCCGGCGCCGGCGAAGAGGCGCTCGCCTTTCTCGAACGCGGCGACTACTTCGGCGAGATGGCGCTCATCGACCGCGCGCCGCGCTCGGCGCAGGCGCGGGCCCACGACGGCGGCGCCGTGGTGCTGTCGATTCCGGCCGAGGTGGTGGCGGGGATTCTCGATGTCCGCAAGATCTCCTCGCTGCCGCTGCTCAAGATTCTCTGCGGCCTGGTTGCCAAGCGCATGCGCGAAGTCGACGACAAGATCGTCGGTTGGTACATCCTCTCCGGCGGCGAGTCGAATCAGCCGGGCTGAAACCCGGCCCGCGAGAGGACCTTGCGCGCGACGCCGGTGAGCGGCAGTTCGCCGACGGCGGCAATGTTCCACCAGCCGGCTTCAGAGCGATCGGCGCCATCGGCGCCCCCGGCGGCCTCGGACACGATGTCGTCGCGGGCGCGGAACGACGCCCGCCGGACCTCGATATCGAACGTGCTCGTGGTGATCGCGTGGCGCAGGCGCGCGATCGGCGCACCGAGGACCCAGGAACCCGAATACCGGCGCGCGAGCAGCGCCTCGGGCGCCGTCTCTGCGCCGAGCTCCACCAGCGGGAACTCCCAGAGTCCGGCGAGCTGTCCCGCCGCGCCGCTGCGGCGGAAGAGGAGCAGCTGCCGGTCACGCTCGACGAAAGCCGCCAACTGCAAGACCCGCGTAACCGCCTGCCTCTTGGTGCGCGCCGGGAAGCTCTCGGCTGCGCCCAGCGCCCGGGCCTTGCAGTCGTCGCCCAGCGGGCAGGCCGGGCAGGCGGGCGCTCGGGGAGTGCAAACCGTCGCGCCGAGCTCCATCAGCGCCTGATTGCTGTCGCCTGGCCGGAGCGGGTCGAGGAGCCGGGCGGCGAGCTCCAGCAGGGCCGAACGACCCTTCCTGCTCTTCTGCCCCGCGCTCCGCGCCGCGAGCCGGCAGAGCACGCGCTCGACGTTGCCATCCAGGACCGGGACGCGCTCGGAGAAGGCGATGCTGGCAATCGCCGCCGCGGTGTAAGGACCGACGCCGGGCAGGCGCTCGAGCTCGTGGGCGCTCGCCGGCAGCTCGCCGCCGGCGGCGACGATCGCCTTCGCCGCGGCGAGCAGTCCGCGGCAGCGCCGGTAGTAGCCGAGGCCCGACCACAGGGCGAGGACCTCCGCCTCCTCGGCAGCGGCCAGGCTGGCGACGTCGGGAAACCGCGCCAGAAAGCGCAGATAATAGGGAATTGCCGTTTCGACCCGCGTCTGCTGGAGCATGATCTCCGAGATCCAGACGGCGTAGGGGTCAGGGGGCGCGCCGACCGACCGCCAGGGCAGAAGCCGCTGGTGGTCGTCGTACCATTGAAGAAGTGCGTGCGAATCCGGCACGGTGGGCAGTGTATCCGCCCAAGCTGGGGATGAATCCGCCAAAACGGCCGCGCCCAAAAAGAGATCGGCCCCGGGTTGAACCGGGGCCGAAGAGAACTACCGCAGGCGGGGGGTTCCGAGTTTGGTTGGCTCTTAAGTGGCTGTACCCCTGTTAGTTAGGGGACTTTGGCTGGCCTTGAAGAGGGGTGGAGATCCAACCGGATCTCGAAACTTCTGGGTGGGATAGTGATGGGGAAGTGGAACCTCCTCGCGCACGGTGATGATTAGGCTCTAAACTGTAGAGCAAAACGGATGCCAGGGCCGCCGTATTCCTGCCGGCCGCGGTTCTGCCCCAACGGGCAGCGGCGGCCGGGCTGGCTGCGCCGGGCCCGTTGCCTGGGCCGCCGGCCACGGGAGAACGCGGTATCTTCGCGCCAGGAGATTCATCCTCGATGCGAAGGCTCTTCTTCCTGCTGCTTCTCGCCACCCTCCTGGGCGTGGTCCTCGCCGGCGCCGGCTATCTCTTCCTGCGCCACGAGGCTCCCGCCTGGGGCGGCGCCAAGATTCTCACCCTCACCCTGGACGCCCCGCTCCGGGAGCACGATGTCGAGCCGACCTTGCCGTTCGTCGGCGACGAGGAGCGCATCTCGCTCTCGCTGCTCTACCGCGGCTTCCTCGCTGCGCGCACCGACCCGTCCGTGGTCGCCGTGGCGCTCTACATTCACGACGCCTCTTTCGGGCTCGCTAAGGCGCAGGAGTTGCGGCGGCAGATCGCCGAACTGGATCGCCTAGGGAAGCCCGTGCACTGCTACCTCGAAACCGCCGGCGAGGGCGGCAACGGCACGCTCGAGTACTACGTGGCCTCGGCCTGCTCGTCGCTCGCCCTGGCGCCGGCCGGCGAGATCAACCTCCTCGGCCTCTTCGCCGACAGCCCGTTCCTGCGCGGCGGTCTCGACCAAGCTCAAGATCGATCCGAGCTTTCTGACGGCCGGAGAATTCAAGAGCGCCGCCGAGATCTTCACCGAGGCGCGGCACTCGCCGGCCGCGAAGAGCGGCGCTCGAGGCCCTGCTGGACGGTTTCTACAACCAGATCGTGGACGGCATCGCCGCCGGCCGCGAGACCGAGCCGGCGGCCGTGCGCGCCTGGGTGGACGCCGCGCCGCTCTCCGCCGCGCGCGCGCTCGAGCTGGGCCTGGTCGACGAGCTCGCCTATCCGGACGAGTTTCGCGACGGTCTCGACGAGTCCGCCGACGGCGCGCCGCGCGATGCTCCAGCGCGTCGCCTTCCTCGACTATGCCCGCGACAGCTCCTCGCGTCTGCCGGGCGGCAGGCGGGTCGCGGTCCTCTTCGCCCAGGGCGCCATCGTCCGCGGCGACAGCGGTTCGGATCCGTTCGCCAGCGAGCGCCTGCTGGGCTCCGCCGACATGGCCACGGAGCTGCGCGACCTGGCCGAAGACGACGCGGTCGTGGCGGTCGTGCTGCGCATCGACAGCCCGGGCGGCTCGGCGCTCGCCTCCGACCTGATTCTGCGCGAGGTCGAGCTGCTGGCCGCCGAGAAACCGCTCGTCGTCTCGATGTCGGACGTCGCCGCTTCCGGCGGCTATTACATCGCGGCGCGCGCCTCCCGCATCGTCGCCGAGCCGGCGACGATCACCGGCTCGATCGGCGTGGTGACCGGCAAGCTCGCCACCGGCAGGTTCCAGGAAGAGCTCCTCGGCATCACCCACGATCCCCTGCAGCGCGGCGCGAACGCCGATCTCTATTCCGAGCCTGAAGCCGTTCGACGAACGCCAGACGGCGCTTGCTGCGCCGTCGCGTCGACGAAATCTACGGCCGCTTCCTCGAGCATGTCGCCGCCGGCCGCAAGCTCGACCGCAAAGCGGTGGAGGCGGTCGCGGGGGGCCGCGTCTGGACGGGCGCCGACGCCCTCGCCGTCGGGCTCGTCGATGAGCTCGGCGGACTGGATCGTGCCATCGCGCTCGCCCGCGAGGCGGCCGAAATTCCACCGTCCGAGAGCCTTCCCTTGATCTACCTGCCGCGACCGCCGAGCTTCTGGGAGCTCTTCTCCTCGAACCGCCAGCCCGATTTCGAGGCGCTCCTCTTCGAGCTCGTCGGGGCGCGGTTCGCAGAGCGTCTCGGCGCCCGGCTCCCGCGGCCGCAGCTCGAGCTCGAGCTCGACTCTGCGTGGCAGGCGCTCGCCGACGGCCTATGAGCGGCCGGGCTTGCGCGGTCGAGGTGCGGTATAGTCGCCGCCTCGGCTTCGTCCGCTCTCAAGGCCTCGAGAAAGATTTCCGCAAACTGTGGAAAACCTGTTGATATCCAGCCCAAGCCGTGCATTCCGACACTAGCTACTGGTCGCGCCTGCAGGAGCGCCTGCGTGCCATCCTCGAACCCGAGGAGTTCGCCACCTGGTTCGTTCCGCTCGTGGTGCAGAGCGAGAACGAAGCCGGCCTCGTTCTCGGCGCTCCCAACGAACGCTTCGTCCACACCCTCGAGGAGAGCTACCGCGACACGCTCGATCGCGAGGCCGGGCTGCTCTTCGACGAGTTCTTCTCCGTCACGGTGATCGCGCGAGGACGCGCTCGCCGACGCGGGTTCGTCGGCGGCTCCGGGCGCGCCCGGCGGGCCGGCGGTCGCGCGATCCTCGCGGGCGCCTTCCGCTCCGACCGGCGATCGCCTGAATCCCAAGTACCTCTTCGACACCTTCGTCGTCGGCAGCTCGAACCAGTTCGCCCACGCCGCCGCGCGCGCCGTCGCCGAGAGTCCCGGCGCACAGCTACAACCCGCTCTTCCTCTACGGCGGCGTCGGGCTCGGCAAGACCCACCTGCTGCACGCCATCGGCCACCAGATCCTCGCATCGGCGGCCTGAGCTCAAGGTGCTCTATTTCACCGCCGAGCAGTTCGTCAACCAGTTGATCAACTCGCTGCGCTTCAAGTCGATGCACTCCTTCCGCGAGCGCTACCGGTCGATCGACGTGCTGCTGGTCGACGACATCCAGTTCCTCGCCAACAAGGAGCGCACGCAGGAGGAGTTCTTCCACACCTTCAACACGCTCTACACCAGCCAGCGGCAGATCATCCTCTCGTCCGACTCGTCGCCGCGCAACATTCCGGCGATCGAGGAGCGTCTGCGCTCGCGTTTCGAGTGGGGCCTGATCGCCGACATCCAGGCGCCGGATCTCGAGACCAAGGTGGCCATCCTGCGGCGCAAGGCCGACCAGGATGGCGTCGTCCTGCCCGACGACGTCGCTCTGTTCATCGCCTACCAGGTGAAGTCGAACGTGCGCGAGCTCGAGGGAATGCTCAATCGCGTCGTCGCTTTCTCCTCGCTCACCGCGAAGCCGCTGTCGCTCGAGCTCGCCAAGGAGACCCTGAAGGACATCCTCCCCGAGGAGGGCCGCCGTGCGACGGCCGCCGACATCATCAAGTTCGTCGCCCGCCACTATGGGCTGAAGGTCAGCGAGATCAAATCGAAGTCGAACTCCAAGCAGATCGCTTTTCCGCGCCAGGTGGCGATGTTCCTCTGCAAGGAGCTCACCGAGCTCTCCTACCCGGAGATCGGCCGCCAGTTCAACGACAAGCACCATTCGACCGTCATGTACTCGGTGGACAAGATCCTCAAGCTGCGCGCGACCGACGCCGAGCTCGAGCGCACCCTCGACGGAATGACGCGCCATCTCGGCCTGAGGTCCGCCCGCAGAAAACGCTGTGGAAATCCAGCGGAGACTTTGTTCAAAAGCGTCCGGGTCCTTCTTTTTCCGCCGCGATTCGTCTCGCTCTCCACAGGCGGTCTTCCACAGGCCAGAGCTGCAGGATCCTTTGCCCGCAGGCTTCCGAGAGGCTTTCCGCAGATCCGCCGGCATCTATGTACGACTACGGCTATGTTATGTTTTCATCTCTTCTAGTGCCCGGAGAATCGAGCCATGGAACTACGCCTTCGGCGTGACCTCTTCCTCGCAGAACTGAGTCCGATGCAGGGGATCGTCGAACGTCGTACGACGATCCCGGTGCTGTCGCACATTCTCCTCAAGACCTCTGCGAAGAGCCTGCAGCTCGCCGCCACCGATCTCGACGTATCGCTGACCAGCGCGGTCGCGGCGGAAGTCGAAGGCCAAGGGGCGCTCGCTGTGCAGGCGAAGAAGTTCACCGAGATCGTGCGCTCGGTGGTGGCGGACGAGGTGCGGCTCAAAGTCGAAGACGACCGCACCCTGCTCATCCAGGCGGGCAAGGCGCGCTTCCGCATGCACGGTCTGCCGGCGGCCGACTTTCCCTCGCTACCGACGGTCGAAGGCAAGGCGAAGATCGAGTTGCCGCTCGGAACACTGCCGCCGCCTGGTGAGCAAGATCCTCTTCGCGGTGTCGGGCGAGGACTCGCGCTTTCAGCTCTCCGGCGCGCTGCTGAAGATCAAGGGGAAGACGGTCGAACTGGTGGCGACCGACGGCCATCGGCTGGCGCTCATCGAGTCGCCGCACGACTTCAAGGGCGCGGTGGAGGATTCGGTGCTGGTGCCGCGCAAGGCCCTGCAGGAGCTGATGCGCATCGAGGGCGACGGCAGCGTCGTCTTCCGGCGCGGCGAGCACCACCTCTCGTTCTCGGTCGGCGGGCGCGAGATGACCTGCCGCGTGCTCGAAGGGCAGCTTCCCGGACTACGACCGGGTGATCTCGCGCGGCAACGACAAGAAGGCGGTTCTCGACCGCAAACCCCTCGCCGAGGCGGTGCGCCGGGTGGCGATCATGACCGGCGAGAGGAACCGCGGCGTCCGCCTGGAGTTCGCCGGCGGCGAGCTCGCGATCGCCGCCGCCAACCCCGATCTCGGCGACGCCAGCGAGAGCGCTCGGCTGCGAAGTGACCGGCGGCGACATCAAGATCGGCCTCAACCCCGACTACCTGGGGCATTTCCTCGACGCGGTCGAGACCGACAAGGTGCTGCTCGAGCTCAAGGACGAGAACAGCCAGTGCGTCGGTTCGCCGCAGCCCGAAGAGGGCAAAGGGGTGGCGGGCGAGCGCTACCTCTGCGTCATCATGCCGATGCGCATCTGAAGCCGGCGCCGGCAGCCGCAGCGCCTCCGGCACCGCTCCGACTTCGCCAACTCGCCTGCCGACACCGCCAACCTTGCCAGCACCCGGCGCCCTCTGCCGCCTCCGCCTGGCGCGCTTCCGGGCGCTCGCGCCGACCGACTGGCGACCGGCTGCCGGGCTGGAACCTGGTTCACGGCCCCAACGGCTCCGGCAAGAGCAGTCTTCTCGAAGCGATCTACCTCGCCGCGACCGGCAAGAGCTTCCGCACGCCCACCCTGGCCGAATGCTGCGCGCGCGGCGAGGAGAGCTTTCTCGTCCAGGCGGAGGTGGCGCGCGACGGCGTGTGGGACCTGGGGCTCGCCTACTCCCGGGAGGGTCGCCGGCTGACCCTGCAGGAGAAGCCGTCCACGGTCGCCGAGCACCTGGCGCTGCTGCCGGTCGTCGCCTGGAGCGAAGCCGAGCGCGACCTGGTCGCGGGCCCGCCGGCGGGGCGCCGGCGCTTCCTCGACCGCGCGGCGCTGCTGCCTCGAGCCGCCGCGCCTTGCCGAGCACGCGGAGCTCCACCGCGTTCTGGCGCAGAAGCGTCATCTGCTCGCGGCCCGCGGCCGGGCGCGCCGGACCTCGAGGCCTGGAACGAGCTCCTGGCGCCGCTCGTCGCCCGCCGCGCGGCGGAGCGCGCCGAGCTCGCGGCGCAGCTGGGAGCGGCGGCGCGCGAGCTCGCTCGCCCGCCAGGGGTCGTCTCTGCCGCCGCTGCGACCTCACCTATCAACCGTCACCGTCGACGGCTCTCGCGGGCGCCGCGGCCGTCGCCCAGGCCCTCGCTCACGGCCGCGAGCGAGACGAGCGGGCGCGCGGCCAACCACTGCTCGGCCCGCAGCGCGATCGGGTCGAGATCCTGCTCGAGACGAGCGCGGCGCGCCGCTCGCCGTCGGCGGGCGAGCGCAAGGTGCTCGTGCTGTCGCTCCTCGCCGGCCTCGCCGGACTCCTCAGCGCCGCCGGCCGGGCACCGCTGGTGCTGCTCGACGACCTCGACGCCGAGCTCGACCGGGAGCGCCTCGCTCGGCCGCCGGCGCTCTCTCCGCCGCGCCGCAAATCCTCGCGACCGAGCAGCCGGCCGGAGGCCTTCGAAGGCCTTCGCCGCAAGGGGCTCGGCTGGGGGCTCGCGAAGGGCGTCTATCTCAGCCTCGGCGAAGGCCAACTAACTTATTTATTTTCAGCACTTTGGCGCTTGTTTGACGAGGCCGCCATGTGATACAGTTCTGCGGTTCGACAAGCCTCCGGAGAACCCCACCTTGGCCAAGCCGCAACCCCCCCAGCAAGCCACCTACACCGCCGAGGACATCAAGGTCCTCAAAGGGCTCGAGGCGGTCCGCAAACGCCCCGGCATGTACATCGGCGACACCGATGACGCCTCGGGTCTGCACCACATGGTCTTCGAGCTCGTCGACAACTCGATCGACGAGGTGCAGGCGGGCTACGCGACGCACGTCGTGGTCACCATCCACTCCGACAACAGCGTCACCGTCGAGGACGACGGCCGCGGCATTCCGGTCGACCTGCACAAGGGCGAGAACCGCTCGGCCGCCGAAGTGATCATGACCGAGCTGCACTCGGGCGGTAAGTTCGACAACAACGTCTACAAGGTCTCGGGCGGACTCCACGGCGTCGGCGTCTCGGTGGTGAACGCGCTCTCGGTGCTCCTCGAGCTCGAGATCAAGCGCGACGGCCAGGTCTGGTTCCAGACCTTCCGCCGCGGCAAGCCCGACTCGCCGATCGCGGCGATCGGCAAGACGCAAGAAGACCGGCACCAAGGTGCGCTTCGTCCCCGACAACGAGATCTTCACCGTCCTCGAGTTCAGCTTCGACACCCTCGCCCAGCGCCTGCGCGAACAGGCGTTCCTCAACAAGGGCGTGAAGATCCACCTCCAGGACGAGCGCACCGACAAGGCGACCGACTTCGAGTACGCCGGCGGCATCGCCTCGTTCGTCGAGCATCTGAACAAGAACAAGAGCGCCCTCCACCCGAAGCCGATCTACTTCGAGGAGGTCAAGAAGGACGCCGGGCCGGAGGAGCGCTGCGAGGTCGCGCTGCAGTGGAACGACAGCTACGGCGAGCAGATCTACTCGTTCACCAACACGATCAACAACCGCGACGGCGGCACCCACCTCGAGGGCTTCAAGGCGGCGCTCACCCGGACGATCAACGCCTACGCGCAGAACTCCGGGCTGTCGAAGCAGCTCAAGGAGACTGACGCTCTCCGGCGACGACGTGCGCGAAGGCCTGACCGCGGTCGTCTCGGTGCGCATCCACGACCCCAAGTTCTCGTCGCAGACCAAGGACCGCCTGGTCTCCTCGGAGATCAAGGGCTGGGTGCAGCAGGTGATGAACGACAAGCTCGGGACCTTCTTCGAGGAGAACCCGGCGAGTCGCCAAGCGGATCATCGAGAAGTGCGTCGAAGCGGCGCGCGCGCGCGAAGCGGCGCGCAAGGCCCGCGAGCTCACCCGCCGCAAGGGCGTCCTCGACGCCTCGAACCTCCCCGGCAAGCTCGCCGACTGCTCCGAGCGGAACCCCGAGTTCGCCGAGCTCTTCCTGGTCGAGGGCGACAGCGCCGGCGGCACCGCCAAGCATGGGGCGCGACCGCAAGTTCCAGGCGATCCTCCCGCTGCGCGGCAAGATCCTCAACGTCGAGAAGGCGCGCTTCGACAAGATGCTGGGCTCGGAGGAGATCAAGACGATCATCACCGCGCTCGGCACCAGCATCGGGCGGGAGGACTTCGACATCCTGAAGCTCCGCTACCACAAGCTGATCATCATGTGCGACGCCGACGTCGACGGCTCGCACATCCGCACGCTCATCCTCACCTTCTTCTACCGCCAGATGCGGCGAGCTGATCCGAGCGCGGCCACCTCTACATCGCCCAGCCGCCGCTCTACAAGGTCGCCGAGGGCAAGAAGCGACAGCTACCTCAAGGACGACCGCGAGTACCGCGGCCTTCCGCGTCGAGCGCATCCAGAACGGCTGGGAGCTGACCCTCGACGGCGGCAAGCCGATGCGCGGACCCAAGCTCGGCCAGTTCGTCGAGCGGGTCGAGGCGTTCCGCGAGAACCTGGCGAAGCTCGTCGACCCGCGGCTACCCGGAGGACGCCCTGCGCGTCGCTCTCCTGGGCGGCCTCACCGACAAGAAGTCGCTCGCCGACACGGCGAAGCTGCGCGAGGTGGCGCACATCATCGAAGCCTCGGGCTTCCTCGGCGTCGAGGTCGGCGACGACATCGAGCACGGCACCGGCATCATCTCTTTCCGCTCGCGGCGCGACGGTGTCGAGCGCGACGTGCGCATCGACTGGAACCTGCTGACCTCGGCCGAGTACCGCCAGCTCGCCGGCAACGCCTACGGCCTCGAGGCGGTCGCCGCGAAGCGCTTCGCGGTGCGCAAGGTCGAGGAAGCCGGGTCGAAGAAGGAAGCCGCCGCCCGCCGACGCCACGGAGCACGAGTCCCTCGACGAGGCGATGGCGAAGCTCTACGCCGGCGCCGAAGAAGGGCCTCTCGATCCAGCGCTACAAGGGCCTCGGAGAGATGAACGCCGAGCAGCTCTGGGAGACCACCATGGACCCCCAGCGCCGCCGCCTCCTCCAGGTCCGCGTCGAGGACGACATCGAAGCCGACGGCATCTTCACCATCCTCATGGGCGACCAGGTCGAACCCCGCCGCCAGTTCATCGAACAGAACGCCCTCAACGTGAAGAACCTCGACGTCTAGATGCCGGAGATCAGACGGTTTCTGGGCATTGTGATTTCGATGTACTGGGACGACCACCAGCCGCCGCACTTTCATGCGAAGTACGGAAGTTCTCGTATTACGGTGGCGATTCAGGACGGGGTGATTGAAGGGGAGTTTCCGAAGCGGGCGCGGGGGCACGTGTTGGAGTGGCTGGAACTTCACCGGGACGAGCTCATGGAGGATTGGAACTTGATTCGTGAGCGACAGGCGCCCAAGCCGATCGCGGGGCTCGAGCAGTGATCGTCTGGGTGACAAAGGCGAAGCCCCTGGGGGGCTATCGCGTCTGGCTCGAGTTCAATGACGGGCTGCGAGGCGAGATGGATCTCGAGGATCGACTCTTCGGGCCGGTGTTCGAGCCCCTCAAAGACCCCTCGTACTTCGGGCGCCTGGAGGTCAATGAGGAACTGGACACGATCGTCTGGCCCAACGGCGCCGACTTCGCGCCCGAGTTCCTCCACCAGCGCCTGCAGCGCAGTGCCGCCGAGGTCGCGGAACCGTAGCGCTCGACGAACGGGGCGAGAAGGCTCCGAACGGAACGAACATTCACCGCGGCGTCCGTTGACGTGCGCGGGTAGGAAATCGAGGAGGACGGAATGACCGAGAACACGATGCTTCCTTTCGAGCGGCCGGTGCAGGTCGACATCGAAGAGGAGATGAAGCGCAGTTACCTCGATTACGCGATGAGCGTGATCATCGGGCGCGCCCTGCCGGACGTGCGCGACGGGTTGAAGCCGGTGCACCGGCGGGTGCTCTACGGCATGTTCGAGGCCGGGGAACACCTCGAGCAAGCCGTACAAGAAGTCGGCCCGCATCGTCGGCGACGTGATGGGCAAGTACCACCCGCACGGCGACTCGGCGATCTACGACACCGTCGTCCGCATGGCGCAGGACTTCTCGATGCGCTACCTGCTGGTCGACGGCCAGGGCAACTTCGGCTCGATCGACGGCGACAACGCGGCGGCGATGCGTTACACCGAGGTCCGGCTCACCAAGCTCGCCGAGGAGATGTTCGAAGGACGACATCGACAAGGAGACCGTCGAGTGGGGGCCGAACTACGACGGCACCGAGAACGAGCCGCTGGTGCTGCCGGCCAAGGTCCCGAACCTGCTGATCAACGGCGGCGTCCGGCATCGCCGTCGGCATGGCGACCAACATCCCGCCGCACAACCTCACCGAGGTCTGCGACGCGCTCGTCGCTGCTGATCGACGACCCGCGAGATCACCGCTCGAGAAGCTGATGCGCGCGATCCCCGGCCCCGACTTCCCGACCGCCGGCTTCATCCACGGCCTCGCCGGCATCCGCACCGCCTACGAGACCGGCCGCGGCATCATCCAGATGCGCGCCCGCGCCGGCATCGAGACCACCAAGCGCGGCGGCGAGCGCCAGGCGATCATCGTCACCGAGATCCCCTACCAGGTGAACAAGGCGCGGCTGATCGAGAAGATCGCCGAGCTGGTGCGCGAGAAGCGCATCGAGGGGATCTCCGACCTGCGCGACGAGTCCGACCGCGACGGCATCCGCATCGTCATCGAGGTCAAGCGCGGCGAGGTGCCCGAGGTCATCCTCAACCAGCTCTACAAGCTGACCCAGATGCAGTCGACCTTCGGCATCATCTTCCTCGCCATCGTCGACAACCAGCCGAAGGTGCTGACGCTCGGCGAGATGCTGCGGCACTTCCTCAACCACCGGAAGACGGTGATCATCCGGCGCAGCCGCTACGACCTGCGCAAGGCCGAGGAGCGCGCCCACATCCTGGAAGGGCTGCTCAAGGCCCTCGATCACCTCGACGAGGTGATCACCACCATCCGCCAGAGCGCCAACCCGCCGAGGCCAAGGAACGCCTGATGGCGAACTTCGGCTTCACCCAGCCGCAGGCCGAGGCGATCCTCGACATGCGCCTGCAGCGCCTCACCGGCCTCGAGCGCCAGAAGATCGTCGACGAGTACAAGGAGCTCATGCAGCTGATCGAGAAGCTGCGCGCGATCCTCGCCTCCGACAAGCTGCTGCTCGAGGAGATCCGCAAGGAGCTCGTCGAGATCCGCGAGCGCTTCGGCGACAAGCGCCGCACCGAGATCATCCCGGAGACCCACGAGATCTCGATCGAGGACATGATCGCCGACGAGGACATGGTGATCACCGTCACCTCCTCCGGCTACGTCAAGCGCTCGCCGCTGTCGCTCTACCGCGCGCAAGGGCGGGGCGGCAAGGGCCGCACCGGCATGACGACCAAGGACGGCGACTTCGTCGAGCACCTCTTCGTCGCCTCGGCGCACAGCTACGTCCTGGTCTTCACCCAGTCCGGCCGGGTCTTCTGGATCAAGGTGCACGAGATCCCGCAGGCCGGCCCGGCGGCCAAGGGCAAGGCGATCGTCAACCTCCTGAACCTCGAAGGGAGCGACGAGATCGCCACCACCATCGCGGTGCGCGACTTCGCCGACGACCGCTATCTGGTCTTCGCCACCGAGAAGGGAACGATCAAGAAGACGGCGCTCTCCGAGTACGGCAATCCCCGCGCCGGCGGCATCATCGCCATCAACCTCGACGAGGGTGACCGGCTGCTGTCGGTGAAGAACACCGACGGCACAAGCACCTCTTCCTCGCCACCGCCGACGGCAAGTCGATCCGCTTCCCGGAAGCCGATGCCGGCCGATGGGGCGGGCGACCGCCGGCGTGCGCGGCATCTCGCTGCGCAAGGGCGACCGGGTGATCGGCATGGAGGCGCTCGAGAAGGAGGGCGCCATCCTGACCGCCGCCGAGCGCGGCGTCGGCAAGCGCACGCCGATCGCCGAGTACCGCGAGCAGGGCCGCGGCGGCCTCGGGGTGATCAACCTCAAGGTGAGCGCCAAGACCGGCAAGGTCATCGGCATCGCCCAGGTGCTGCCGGGCGACCAGCTGATCCTCATCACCCAGGAGGGGATGATCATCCGCACCGCCGTCGACGGCATCCGCGAGATCGGGCGCTCGACCCAGGGCGTGCGGCTCATCAACCTCGAAGGCGACGACCGCCTGGTGGCGATCGCCAAGGTCCTCGAGCGCGACGACGACCCCGAAGGCCTCGCCGAGCTGCCGCCCGAAGAGGACGAAGCGCAGGGGACGATCGAGTAGCCCGCGGCTCAGCCGCCTCGGCCGGCGATGAGCGCAGGAGCGCGCCGTAGCCCTCGCGATAGGTGGGATAGCGGAAGCGGTAGCCGGTGGCGTGCAGCAGGGCGTTCGAGCAGCGCTTGCTGGCGCGCTCGGGGCCGCCCTCGGCTGGGGCTTCCTCCAGCCGCGGCAACGGCGCGCCGAGCTCGACGGCGAGGAAGGTCAGGACTTCGGCGAGGTCGACCGGCGCGTCGTCGACGCCGAGGTAGAGCGGCGCCGGCGCCGGCAGGCGCAGCAGGTGCGCCAGGGCGCCCGCAGCGTCGTCGCGGTGGATGCGGTTGGCGTAGCGCGGCGGGCCGGGCGGGTAGGTCGCGCGGCCGGAGCGCACCAGGTCGATCAGGCGCGTGCGCCCGGGGCCGTAGATGCCGGAGAGGCGGAGGACGATCGTTGCCGTCTCCGGGGAGGTTGCCGCGCGCACCAGCGCCTCGCCTTCGAGCAGCAACCGAGCGCGGAAGTGCGTCGCCTCTGCGGGCGAGCCCTCGTCGATCCACTCGCCGCCGTCCTGCGCGTAGACCGCGGTGCTCGAGACGAAGAAGAAGCGCCGGGGAGGGATGAGCGTCGGATCGCGGGCGCGGCGAGGAGATGGCGCACGCCGTCGACGTAGGCGCGACGGTAGGCCGCCGTCGGTCGAGTAGATCCGCCGCGGCAGCGTAGACCACTGCGTCCGACCTGCGGCAGGTCGCGCAGCGTTGCCGGGTTCGCCGAGATCGGCGGCCAGCGGCGCGGATCGGCGCGGGCAGGCGCCTCGGCCTGCCGGCGCAGGCCGTAGACCTCGTCGCCCGCCGTCGGCGAGCGCGAGCCCGAGCGCGGTGCCGAGGTCGCCGCAGCCGGCGATGAGCACTCTCAACGCGTGGCCTGTTCGAGCGCCGCCATCCGGGCGATGCGCTCCTCGGCGAAGCGCGCCGCCTGCTCGCAGCAGCCGTTCATGCTGACGCCGAAGTACGACTGGCCGGCGACGTGCAGCCCGGGCAGGTCGCGAGGCGCGCCGCGATCGTCGCCAGGCGCGCGCGCGTGGCCGACGGTGTACTGGCTGATGCCGACCCGGTGGCGGAAGAGCCAGTGGCGCTCGGGCGCCGCTCGCCGCTCGAGCCCCATGGTCGTCGCGAGGTCGGTGCGCGCGATCGCCAGCAGCTCGTCCTCGGGCAGAGTCGACGGCCTCGGGGTCGAGGGCGCCGCCGATCATCACCCGCAGCAGGACCTTGCCCGCCGGGCGCGCGCTCGCCCGGGAAAGACGCTCGAGTCCCACAGCGCGCCGAGGATCCGCGGCCCGGCTCTTGAGGGATCGCGCGGCACCAGGAACCCGAAGCCGTTGGGCGCCCCGGCGCCGAGCCGAGCGCCCGGGCGTGAAACGCCTGCTCGTCGTAGGCGAGCGCGAGCGACGGCGAGGGACGGCCGAAGGGATGGCGCCGAGCGGCCGCTCCGCAGCTCGTCGTCGAGCGGCGCGAGGAGCGGCGCGGCCTGCGCCGCCGGCACGGCGAGCACGACCTCGTCGGCCTCGAGCAGCTCGCCGCCGGCGAAGTCGAGCCGCCAGAGGCGTGTCGAGCCGTCGCGCCCGTCGATCGGCTGCGAGCCGCTCGAGCGCGCGCCCGCTCTCGACCGCCGGCCCGAGCGCCGCGCCGAGCGCGTCGGTGAAGGTCTGGATGCCGCCGCGGAACGAGGTCAGGCGGCCGGCCGGGCCGACCGGCCCGCCCGGGCGTTCCATCTCTGGGGCGTCCTCGCCGCGCGCGCGAAGCTTCGCGAGCTCGCGCTTCGCGCCGCGCCGCGGGCGCGCTGCTTGGCGAGCATCGCCTTCACCAGCCCGCCGTGCTCGGCCTCCATCTCGGCCATCTTCGGGAAACAGCTGGCGAGCGAGAGCTGGCGCGCGTCGCCGGCGAAGACGCCGGAGACCATCGCGCCGACCAGGACATGCGCCGCCTCGGCGCCGATCCGCCGGCGCGCGAACTCGTAGACCGTCTCGTCGCCGCCGGGGTGCTTCGCCGCGAACGGCTCGCCGAGGACCCGCAGGCGCCCGGCGAGACTCAGCACCGGACAGGTCAGAAAGCTGCCGGGCCCGCCAGGAAGGAGATGCAGGCGGCCGTTGCGGAAGAGGAAGCGGCGCGCCGCCGCGGCGTCCGACGGGCAGAGCTCGCCCGCGAGCCCGAGCCGCCGCACCAGATCGAGCGTCTCCGGGACGTTGTCGAGGAAGCCGTTCGGTCCCCACTCGACGCGGTAGCCGCCGTCGCGCTCGGTGCGCAGGTTCCCGCCGAGCCGCGGCGCGGCCTCCACCAGGCGGACCTCCAGTCCGCCGGGGACGCGCGCGGCGCGCTCGCGGAGCTCATACGCCGTGGCGAGCCCGGCGATCCCTCCGCCGACGACGACGATCCGCTTCATCCCGGGCTCTCCTGGCTCTCCATGCTTGTGGGCGGCGTCCGCTCAAACCGTGCGCGAGAAGACCGGGCGGTTGGCTTCGCGCTTGGCTTCGAGGTAGCGGTCGAACGCCATGCAGACGTTGCGCACGAAGAGGCGGCCCGCCGGCGTCACGGTGACCGCGTCGGCGTCGACCGCGACGAAACCCTCGGCCTTGACCTCGTCGAGACGACTCGAGCGCGGTCGCGAAGTAGCCGTCGAAGTCGATGCCGAAGCGCTGCCGCCACCTCGGCCTTCGACCACCCGGAAGTTGCACATCAGCTGGCGGATGACGTACTGCCGGATGCGGTCGTCGGCGTCGAGCCGGTAGCCGCGCTCGATCGGCAGGCGCCCCGCGTCGAGCGCCTCGTAGTAGCGCGACAGCTTCTTCTCGTTGGCGAAGAAGCCGCCCTCGACCTCGCCGATGCCGGAGACGCCGAAGGCGATCATGGCGTTCGACGGCTTCACCGTGTAGCCCATGAAGTTGCGGTCGAGCCGGCCGGCGCGCGCCGCGCGGGCCAGCTCGTCGCCGGGGAGCGCGAAGTGGTCCATGCCGATCGGCTCGTAGCCGGCGTCGAGGAGCTTCTCGAGCGCCGCGAAGTAGAGCGCCATCTTCGCCTCGCGATGCGGGCAGGTCGGCCTCGTCGATCTTCTTCTGGTTGGGGCGGATCCACGGCACGAAGGCGAAGGAGTAGATCGCCAGGCGGTCGGGGCGCAGCTCGGTCACCAGGTCGAGGCTCGCGCGGAAGGTCGCCTCGGTCTGCAGCGGCAGGCCGTAGACCAGATCGAGGTTGATGCCGTCGGCGAAGCCGACGCGCCGGGCGCTCTCCATCAGCGTCTGCGTCTGCTCGAAGGTCTGGCCGCGGCCGATCGCCTCCTGCACCTCGGGGGTGAAGTCCTGCACGCCGAAGCTCAGGCGGTTGAAGCCGAGGCCGGCGAGCGCCTCGAGGTGCGCCGTCGTGGTGACCCGCGGATCGACCTCGATCGCGCGCTCGGAGTCGGGCAGGAGCTCGAAGTGGCGGGTGACCAGGGCGAAGAGCTGCTCGAGCTGCGCCGGCTCGAGGTAGGTCGGCGTTCCGCCACCCCAATGCATCTGGATCAATCCGCGGCGCTCGGGCAGGCAGGCCCGCGACGAGCTCGAGCTCGCGGCCGAGGTAGTCGAGATACTGCGCCGCGACCTCGCGCTTCGGCGTCGCGATGACGTGGCAGCCGCAGTAGCTGCAGTGCTTGGCGCAGAACGGGATGTGGACGTAGAGGCTGAGCGGCTCGCCGGCGTGCTCGCGGTTGGCCTTCGCCAGGTGCTCGCGATAGACGCTCTCGCCGACGCCGTCGTGGAACTCGACGGCGGTCGGGTACGAGGTGTAGCGCGGGCCGGGGCGGTCGAAACGCTGCACCACTTCGGGGTCTGGAATCGCGATGCGTATCGTCATGGTCTCCCCCCGGAGCCACTCAAGCTCGCACCGGTCGCGGTGCGCTCGTGCACATGGTCGACCAGCCGCGCGACCTGGTCGGGATCGGTCGCCGGCTCGATGCCGTGGCCGAGGTTGAAGATGTGCCCCGGCGCCGTGCCGGCCTCCGCGAGCACCCGGTCGGCGAGGTGGAGGAGCTCGGCTGGCGGCGCCATGAGCGCCGCCGGGTCGAGGTTTCCCTGGACGGCGATCTCGGGGCCGAGGATAGCGCGGGCGCGGGAGAGCGGCAGCCGCCAGTCGATGCCGGCGACGTCGAGCGGCAGGCCGGGGAGCTGGTCGAGGAGGGTCGCCCCCTGGTTGGGGAAGTAGATCAGCGGCAAGCCCGAGCGGCGCGAGCCCGGCGAGCACCCGGCGGACCGCCGGCAGAGCGTGGCGGGCGTAGGTGTCGGGCGCCGAGGAGCCCGGCCCACGAGTCGAAGATCATCAGCGCCTGGGCGCCGGCCGCGGCCTGGGCGGTGAGATAGGCGATGGTCTGCGTGGCGAGCTTGTCGAGCAGACGGTCGGCCGCCGCCGGCTCCGAGAAGAGGAAGCTCTTGGCGACGAAGAAGCCCTTCGAGCCATGGCCCTCGACGAGATAGCAGAAGAGGGTGAACGGCGCGCCGGCAAAGCCGATGAGCGGCGTCTCCGGCGGCAGCGCCGCGCGCAGGCCGGCGACGGCGGCGAAGACCTGGGCGGCGTTCTCCTGCGGCGGCGGGAGCACCAGGGCGTCGATCGCCGCCGGCGTGCGCAGCGGCTTGCGGAAGACCGGCGCGGGATGGAACTCGAGTCCGAGGCCGAGCCCGTCGAGCGGCGTCAGGATGTCGCTGAACAGGATCGCGGCGTCGAGGGCGAAGCGGCGCACCGGCTGCAGCGTCACCTCGACCGCGAGCTCCGGCGTCCGCACCATGGTGAGGAAGTCGTGCTTGGCGCGCAGCGCGCGGTACTCCGGCAGGTAGCGCCCGGCCTGGCGCATGATCCAGATCGGCGTGTGCGCCGCCGCCTGGCGCTTGCAGGCGGCGAGGAACGGCGGCAGCGGCGCCGGCAGATGGTCGGGCGCGAGCCTCGGCGGTCCGCTCACGTGCGCTCCTCGGCGAGCCAGCTCGCAGTCATCTCATGTCCTCGGCGAGCCAACTCGCCGCTTGGGGCGCATAGTAGGTGAGGATGATGTCGGCGCCGGCGCGCTTGATGGCGATCAGGCTCTCGAGCGCGACGCGGCGCTCGTCGATCCAGCCGCGCTCGGCGGCCGCCTTGATGCAGCTGTACTCGCCCGACACCTGATAGGCGGCGGTCGGCATGCGGAAGGTCTCCTTCACCCGCCGGACGATGTCGAGGTAGGCGCCGGCCGGCTTCACCATCACGATGTCGGCGCCCTCTTCGATGTCGAGCGCCACCTCGCGCAGCGCCTCGTCGGCGTTGGGCGGGTCCATCTGGTAGCCGCGCCGGTCGCCGAACGCCGGCGCCGACTGCGCGGCGTCGCGGAACGGACCGTAGAAGCCGGAGGCGTACTTGGCGGCGTAGGAGACGATCGGCAGGGTCTCGAAGCCGGCCTCGTCGAGCGCCTCGCGGATCGCCGCCACCCGGCCGTCCATCATGTCCGAGGGCGCGATCGCGTCGGCGCCGGCCTGGGCGTAGACGACCGCGGCGCGCGCGAGAAGCGGCAGCGTCGTGTCGTTGTCGACCTCGCCCGTCGGCGGTCAGCAGGCCGCAGTGGCCGTGGCTGGTGTACTCGCAGAGGCAGACGTCGGCCCAGACGAGGAGCGTCGGGAGCTCCTTCTTGAGCGCGCGAATGGCGCGCGGCACGATCCCCTCGGGATCGTAGCCGGGGCTGCCCTGCGGATCCTTGTGGTCGGGGATGCCGAACAGGATCACCGCCGGCACGCCGAGCGCGTGCGCGCGGCGCGACTCCTCGACCAGCTTGTCGATCGAGAGTTGCGCCACTCCGGGCATGCTGGCGATCGGATTCACCACGTTCTCGCCGTCGATGACGAACAGCGGATAGACGAAGTCGCGGGCGGAGAGCGTGGTCTCGGCGACCATTCCGCGCCAGGCGGCGTTGGCGCGCAGGCGGCGCGGGCGTTGGGTCAGGAACGACATGGCAGCTTCCTTTCGGTAAAGCGACGATGAGCGAAGAGCGCGGCTTCGACGAGGCCGTCGAGGGTCCCGGCACGGCGATGGCGTCCGGGGTGCAGCCCGCGGCGCACGAGCGCCCGGGCGGTCGTCGGGCCGATCACCGCGGCGGCGGCGTGCGCCAGCAGGTGGGCGAAGCCCGGCTCGCCAAACGCCTCGGCGAGGCCGTCGACCGCCGACGGTGAGGCGAAAGTGACGACGTCGACCTCGCCGCGCGCGAGGGCCGCCGAGGCAGGCGCGCGCCGTGGCGAGGCCGGCGAAGCGGGGCGGTGCGATAGGCCTCGACGCGCACGACCTCGGCGCCGAGCGCGGCGAGGCCGCGCGGCAGCGTTTCGGCGGCGCGGTTGCTGGCCGGAAAGAGAATGCGCCGGCCGGCGCGCGTCGCCGGCCTCGGCGAAGCTCGCTACCAGGGCCGCGGCGTGGAACTCGCGCGGCAGGCGGTCGACGCGCCAGCCGCGTTCCTCGGCGGCGGCGGCGGTCGCGGCGCCGACCACGGCGAGGCGCAGCGCCGGCGGCAGAGCGGCGCGGTGCTCGGCGACCGCCTCGACAGCGTGCGCGCTGGTGAGCACCAGCCAGTCGAAGCGCGCCAGCGCGGCGAGCGCGCCGTTCGAGCGCCCGCGGGTCGGCGGGCGGCCCGACCGCCACCGCCGGCCAGTGGAGAACGCGCGCGCCGGCCGCCCGGAGGAGCGCGGCGAGCGCACCGCCCGGCGGCTCGTCGCGGGTCACCACGACGGAGAGACCGGAAAGCGGAGCGGCGAGGCCGCCGTCGGGCTTCACGGTTGGCCGGCTCCGGGAGTCGACTGCGAAACGGCGCTGTTCATGGCTTGGCGCCTTCGGGGCGGCGAATGCTCGGCGAGGATCGCCGCGGCGCCGCCGGCGATGAGCTCCTCGGCGAGAGCGCGACCGAGCTCCTGCGGCCGGCTCGCCGGGCCGCGGCGCTCGCCGGCGACATGCCGGCGGCCGTCGACCGAGACCACTTCGCAAGCGAGCGTGAGCTCTTCGCCGGCGAGCGTCGCGAGGGCGCCGACCGGCACCTGGCAGCCGCCCTCGAAGCGCGGCGAGCAGGGCGCGCTCGGCAGCGGTCGTGAGATGGGTCGGCGGATGGTCGAGCCGGCGCACCCAGGCGCGGGTGGCCTCGTCGTGGGCGCGAATCTCGACCGCCACCGCCCCCTGGGCGACCGCCGGCAGGAAGCGGTCGAGCGGCAGATACTCGGTGATGTGGCGCTCGAGACCGAGCCGCTTCACCCCGGCCGCGGCGAGGATGATCGCGTCGTACTTGCCCTCCTCGACCCGGCGCACCCGCGTCGGCACGTTGCCGCGCAGGTCGACGAGCTCGAGGTCGGGGCGATAGCGCGCGAGGAGCGCCCGGCGCCGCAGACTGCTGGTGCCGACGCGCCCGCCCGCCGCCAGCGCCGCGAAACCGGCGCCGGCGCTGCCACCCTTCGCCAGCCAGACGTCGCGCGGATCCTCGCGCTCGAGCACGGCAGCGAGCCCGAGCCCTCGGGGAGCTCGGTCGGCAGGTCCTTCAGGCTGTGGACCGCGAGGTCGATGTGACCCGCGGCGAGCGCCTCCTCGATCTCCTTGGTGAAGAACGCCTTGCCGGGAACCTCGGAAAGCGGGCGATCGAGGACGTGGTCGCCTTCGGTGCGAATCTCCATGATCTGGATCTGCAGATTGCCGTTGGCGCCGTCGAGGCGCGCGAGCAGCGCGGCGACATGATGCGCCTGCCAGAGCGCCAACTCGGAGCCGCGGGTGCCGATGCGGAGCGTTCGGTTCACGACGATTCCCCCTGGACGGTGAAGCGGTAGCCGACACCGCGCACGGTGTGGAAGTGCTGCGGCTGCTGCGGGTCGCGCTCGAAGCGCTTGCGCAGCCGGACGATGAAGTTGTCGACCGTGCGGGTCGACGGAAAGAGCTCGTAGCCCCACGCCTTGTCGAGCAGCTCCTCGCGCGAGACGACTTCGCCGACGCGCTCGGCGAGCACCTTGAGGATGACCGCCTCCTTCTGCGTCAGCGGCTGCGAGGGTGCCGTCCCAGGAGCGCCCCTGCAGGCTCCCGAAATCGAACTCGTTGCCGCCGAAGCGCAGCACCGGCGCGGCGTTGGCGGTGGCGCGCTCGTACCAGCTCCAGCGCCGCAGAATGGTCTTCACGCGCGCCAGCAGCTCCTGCAGGTGGAACGGCTTCGGCAGGTAGTCGTCGCCGCCCGCCTCGAGCCCCTGCACGCGGTCGTCGACGCTCGACTTGGCGGTGAGGAAGAGCACCGGCGTCTGCACGCCTTCGGCGCGCGCCGTCTCGCAGATCGTGAAGCCGTCGAGCCCCGGGAGCATGACGTCGAGGAGGATGAGATCCTGCCCGCCGCGGCGGATCATCTCGAGCGCCGCGCGTCCCTCGCCGACGATCGCGACGCGGTAGCCCTCGGCTTCGAGATTCTCGGCGATGCCCTGGGCGAGATGCTCTTCGTCCTCGACCACCAGAATGGAGCGCGGCTCGGTCATGAGGCCTCCTCGCCGTCATCGGCATGGCATCCGGGGTAGCCGCCGGCCAGGCGACGGTGAACGTCGCGCCGCGACCGGGGCCGGGCGAGAGCGCGGTCACCCAGCCGCGCTCGAGCTCGACGAAGCGGCGCACGACGTAGAGGCCGAGGCCGGTGCCTTTGCTGGTGCGGCGCAGCTCGTCGCCCGGGCGGTAGAACTTCTCGAACAGCTTGTCGGCCAGCGCCGGCTCGAAGCCGACCCCGTCGTCGGCGACCTCGAGCTCGACGAAGCCATGGCGGATCCGGCCGGTCGAGGCGGATCTCGTGCCGCCGGCGCCGCCCGGCGCCGCGGACGAGGCGCGCAGCGCGTTCTCGATCAGATTGCGCAGCACCGTATTGGCGGCCGCCGGATCGGCGGCGATCTCGAGCTCGGCGGCGACGCTCTGCGAGAACCTCACGCCGCGTTCGGCGGCGCGTTCGGCGAACTCTTCGGCGACCGCCGCGACGACGCGGTCGAGCGGCAGCCGCTCCTTGCGCAGGTGCAGCCGCCCGGCCTCGAGGGTCGCGGTGTCGAGGATCCTGCCGACCATGTCCTCGAGGCGGCGGATGTCGCCGCGCATCCGCTTCACCAGCGCGTCGAGCCGCGCCGGCTCGGGGCGGCGCAAAGCGATCGTCTCGGCGGCGAGCTGGAGACTCGCGATCGGGCTCTTCAGCTCGTGCGTCACCGCGGCGATGAAGTTCTGCTGCCGGCGGCGCAGCTGGGCCTCAGCGGCGAGCGTCCGGCTGATCACCGCGACGCAGCCGCCGAGCACGACGAGAAAGAAGGCACCTTCCCAGAGGTATTGGCGCAGCCGCCGCGCATGCTCGTTTTCGATCTCGGCGAAGGCGCGCGGCGCGACGGTGACCCGATGCGGGCGGACATCGAGCGCCGGGAAGAGCTCCGCGACGCGCTCCGGCGAGACGCCGTCGGCGAGCAGGCGCTCGGCGGCCTGGCGATTGGCGTCGTGCAGAGCGGCGATGCGCTCCGACTCCCGGCGCACCATGCGGCGCTGATCGAGCATCCACCAGACGACCTCGCCGGCCGAGAAGACCAGGATCGCGATGAAGGCGATGCGCAGCGCACGCTTGCGGTTGTGACTCAGGGTCATCGCTCAGCCACGAGCTCCGTCACCCGCTGCGTCGGGCCGGCGAAGATCTCGCCGAGCGCTGCCGCCAGGCGGTCGAGATCCTCGCGGCGATGGGCGAGCGAGAGGAAGCCGACTTCGTAGGCCGAGGGCGCGAGCGCGATGCCGCGCGCCAGCAGGCCGTGGAAGATCGTCTTGTAGAGCGCAGCGGCGCCGGGGTCGATCGGGTCGGCGCGGCGCGGCGGTGCTCCCGCCTGGAGACTCATCCAGAAGAGCGATCCCTGGCGCACCAGCTGCACCGGGAAGGGAGCGGCGGCGAGCGCGGGCGCGAGCGCGGTCTCCAGATGCCTGCCGAGCTCCTCGAGCCGCGTCCAGGCCCGCTCGCGTTCGAGGATGCCGAGCGTCGCGATGCCGGCCGCCATCGCCACCGGATTGCCGGAGAGCGTGCCGGCCTGGTAGACATCGCCCTCGGGGGCGAGATGCCGCATGAGATCGCGCCGCCCGCCGAACGCTCCGACCGGCATGCCGCCGCCGAGGATCTTGCCGAACGTGGCGAGGTCGGGGGTGATCCCGTAGAGCTCCGCCGCGCCGCCGCGCGCCACCCGGAAACCGCTGATCACCTCGTCGAAGATGAGCAGGGCGCCGGCGCGCTCGGTCACCGCTCGCAGATGGTGGAGGAACTCGCTGCGCTGCAGCAGGAGGCCGTTGTTGGCCGGCACCGGCTCGACGATCACCGCCGCGATGCGGTCGCCCTCGGCGGCGAAGAGCGCGTCGAGCGCCGCCTCGTCGTCGAGCGGCAGGACGCGGGTCAGCGCGGCGAACGGCGCCGGCACGCCCGCCGAGCTCGGCCGGCCGAAAGTGACCAGCCCCGAACCGGCGGCGACCAGCAGGTGGTCGGCGTGGCCGTGGTAGCAGCCGGCGAACTTGACGATCAGGTCGCGGCCGGTGGCGCCGCGCGCCAGGCGGATGGCGCTCATCGTCGCCTCGGTGCCGGAGGAGACGAAGCGTACCTGCTCGAGCCCGGGGTAGCGCGCGACCACCGCCTCGGCGAGGTCGATCTCGCCGGCGCAGGGCGCGCCGAAGGTCATGCCGTCGGTCGGCGGCGCGCGGTGACCGCCGCGAGCACCTCCGGGTGCGCATGGCCGAGGATCAGCGGGCCCCACGAACAGACGAAGTCGAGGTAGCGCCGGCCGTCGGCGTCCTCGAAGTGGGCGCCTTCGCCGCGCGCCAGGAAGAGCGGCGTGCCGCCGACCGCGCGGTAGGCGCGGACGGGCGAGTTGACGCCGCCGGGGATGACGGCCTTGGCGCGCTCGAACAGGGCGCGCGAGCGCGGGCCGGCGGAATCGGTCGGGGTCTCCAGGGCCTCGGGCGGAAGGGTGGCGCTCATCGGCGGGTCTCCATCTCGCGCATCACGGGCATCTCGGGCATCTCTGAGTTACCGGCCAGCGGATCGAGGGCGCCGGCGATGTCGCTGAACTCGCGGAAGAGCTCGGCGTCGCCGGCGGCGAGGAAGCTCCCGACCGCCTCGACTCCGAGCTCGCTCGCGAGGCCGCGCAGGCCGACCGTCGGCAGGTGGGCGAGCCGCTTGGCGAGCGTCTCGGCCCAGCGCCCGAGCGCCTCGCGCTGGCGGGCGTCGAATCCGGCGCCCTCCTTGGCGAGCAGGCGTTCGATGCCTTCGGCCGCGGTCTGGCGGTAGCGCTGGTGGATGCGCGCCAGGACCGGCGACAGCACGCGCTCGGCGAGGCGGTGGCGGAGCTCGTCGAGCGCCGCGTCGACCAGCTCGCGCGCCGCGGCGGTCTCGGCCTGGCGGCGCGAGCGCTGCTCGTCGGCCTCGCGGTTGACCTCGTCCATCCCGAGGCGCTGGATGCCGACGGCGCGCGCCGCCGCCGGCATCGATGTCCGCCGGCACCGCGAGGTCCACCGCGAGCAGGGGCTCGCCGCTCTCGCTGCGCGCCGCGAGACGCTCGAGGCAGGGCGCGGTCCAGGACGGATTCGGGGGCGCCGGTCGCCGCGACCAGTGCCTCGATGCGCGGCGGCCGGGCGCGGAAGTCGTCGAGGCTCATGGCGACGGCGTTGCCGAGCTCGAAGGCGAGCTCCTCGGCGCGTTCGAGGGTGCGGTTGACGACGACCAGCGGCACATTCTCGCGCGCCAGCGCCTCGCCGCACTTCCTGGTCATCGGCGAAACGCCGATGAGCGCCACGCGGCCGGGCGAGCGCCGCACGCGCTCGAGCAGATGATCGGCGGCGATCTCGGCGAGCGACAGGCGCCCCTCGCCGAGCGCCGAGTTGCGGTGCACCTGGTGGGCGACGCGCAGCGCCTCTTCGACCAGGCGTCCGAGGAGGCCGCCGGCGGCGGCGCCGGTGGAACCCGCGCCACGCGCCGTCTCGAGCGCGTCGCGCAGCTGTCCCTGGATCTCGCGCTCGCCGACCTGCGCCGAGTCGAGCCCGGCGGCGACGACGAACAGGTGCTCGACCGCGCCTTCGCCGTGCCAGCCGCGCAGCAGGTGCTCGGCCTCGCCCGGCTGCGGCTCCTGGCCGGTGAGCACGCGGAAGACGTCGCGGCGGCGATCGCCGGCGCGGCGGCCGTCTTTTTCGCGGTAGAGGATCTCGACGCGATTGCAGGTCGCTAAGTAGACGAGCTCGGCGACGCCCAGCTGGGCGGCCAAGATTCGCGACTGCCGCTTCGCGCGCTTCGCGGGCGACGGTGAAGCGCGCGACGGCATCCGCGCCCTGGCTTCTGAAGGTCAGACCGACGAGTCCGATGGCGTCCATGGCGCCTTTCTAACAGCGCGTTGCGGGTGAATTGTCATGGAACTGTCATCGCGGACGAAAGACTGCCCCACAGGGTGGGAGCGGCGCCGCTCAGCCGGCCGGCCGCGCCCGCATCTCCCCTGCCCGGCGGGCGGTTTCCGCCGCGGTACCGGCTGCCGCAGCGCTGACAGCCGCAGCGCTGGCGGCGCTCGCGTCGTCGACCCAGCCGTCCAGCTGTCGCGCCACGAGATCGGCGAGGAAGTCGAGGTGATCGTCGCGCTCGTTGAGACAGGCGAGGAAGCGGAAGCGCTCGCCGCCGTGATGCAGGAAGATCTCGCGATTCAGCTGGTCGATCTCCTCGATCGTCTCGAGGCAGTCGGCGGAGAAACCGGGGCAGATGACGTCCAGCGCGCGCACGCCCTGCTTGGCGAGCGCCGCGACGGTGCGGTCCGTGTACGGCTTCAACCACTCCTCCTTGCCGAACAGCGACTGGAAGCTCACCAGCTAGCGCTCGCGCGGCAGGGCGAGCGCCGCGGCGAGGAGGCGCGCCGTCTTCTGGCAGTAGCAGAAGTACGGATCGCCGTCGTCGAAGTAGCGCTGCGGCATGCCGTGGAACGACATCAGGAGCCTCTCCGGCTCGCCCTCGGCCAGCCAGCGTTCGCGCACGCTCGCGGCGAGCGCGGCGATGTAACCCGGCTCGTCGTGGTAGGTCTCGATGGTGCGCAGGCCCGGCACCCAGCGGGTCCGGGCGAGCTCCGCGAAGACCGCGTCGAAGGTCGAGCCGGCGGTGGCGGCGGCGTACTGCGGATAGGCCGGGAGGACCACGACACGGTGGCAACCCGATGCCGTGAGCTCTGCCAGTGCCGAGGCGATCGACGGCTTCCCGTATCTCATTCCGAGCGCGACGCAGACGCGGTCTCCGAAGCGCGCTTGCAGGCGCCGCTCGATCCCCGCGCGCTGGCGCTGCGCGGTGACGAGGAGCGGCGAGCCCTCGGCCGTCCAGACCTTGCGATAGAGCTCGGCCGACATCTTCGGCCGCGTCGGCAGCACGAAGAGATGCAGGATCGGCAGCCACTTCCAGCGCGGCAGCTCGATCACCCGGGGATCGGAGAGGAACTCCTTCAGATAGACCCGCAACGCCGCCGGCGTCGCCGCGTCGGGCGTGCCGAGATTCGACAGCAGCACCCCCACCCGCGGCGGGCGCCCATGGTCGAAGTCGTCGGGCGCAGCGAGCCGGTCGTACATCGTCGCGAACTCTAGCAGCGCTGGGCGCCGCCACCGGCAGCCATCTGGCGGTCGACCCTGCCGCAGGCACCCGCTCCGTGGCAGGATCTGGCGATGAAATTCGGCGGGCTGCTGCGGGTGCCGGGTTGAACACCGTGCCGATCGGCGACGAAGCGGTCGTGCGGCGATGACCGCGGTCGGCGAAGCGCCACCGACGGGTGCGAAGTTCTATCGCCTCGCCTGGATCTTCTACCTCGTCCTGGCGATCGCCGGGCTGCTCTGGCTCGGTGCGCAGCGCGGTCGCCTGGGGATCGGTCTCTTCGTCGATCCGGGCAGCTGGTGGATCGACCTCGGGGCCGGGGTGGCGATCGGCGGCGGCCTCCTCGCTCTCTGGTGGGCGTTGCGCCGCTGGGTCGCGGCGGCGCGCAGCCTCGAGGACGAGCTGGCGCAACTGCTCGCCCCGCTCTCGGTCGCCGAGGCGGTGTCGCTGGCGGTGATCTCGGCGGTCGCCGAGGAGCTCTTCTTCCGCGGCGCGCTGCAGAGCGCGATCGGCTTTCTCCCGGCGGCGGTGCTCTTCGCTCTCCTCCATGCCGGGCCCGGCAAGGGCTTTCGCGTCTGGGCCCTGTTCGCGCTCGCCGGCGGCCTCGCGCTCGGGGCGCTCGTCTCTCTGCGCGGCCCGCTGGGTGGCGCCATCGTCGCCCACCTGATGGTGAACGGGGTGAATCTGGTGCGCCTCGCGCGCCCTTCGCCCGCGCCTCCCGCCGCGCCGACCCTGCCGCCTCGCGCCGGCGCGGCCGAGGAGCGTCCGGTCGCCGATGACTGAGCCCGAATCCGCCGCGATCGTGCGCGCGCGCCACTTCTCGGCGCTCTGTGACCTCGACGCCGCCGGCCGTGCGGCCGGCCTCGAGGCGCTCGCGGCCCGCGATCCCGAGCTTGCCGCCGAGGTCGCCCGCCTGCTGGCGCTCGACTCCGAGGCCGACGGCCCGATCGAAGCGCTGCGTGGCGAGGTGGCGGACGCGGCCGGCCGGCGCCTGCTTGGCGCAGAGCCGCCCGACCGGCCGCCGGAAAGGCTCGGCGCCTGGAAGCTGGGCGAGAAGCTCGGCGTCGGCGGCATGGGCGAGGTGTGGGCCGCCGAGCGCATCGCGGGCGGTTTCACCCAGCGCGCGGCGGTGAAGCTCGTGCGGTCGGGCGTCTCGAGCCTCGAGATCGCGGCGCGCTTCCGCCGCGAGCGCCAGGTGCTCGCGCGCCTTTCGCATGCCGCCATCGCCCGTCTTCTCGACGGCGGCGTGGCGCCCGACGGACGCCCCTGGTTCGCCATGGAGCGCGTCGACGGCGAGCCGATCACGGACTACGCGCGCCATCGCGCTCTGCCGCTCGCCGAGCGCATCCGCCTGATGGTCGAAGTCGCCCGCGCCGTCGACGCCGCGCATCGCAACCTCGTGGTGCATCGCGACCTCAAACCCTCGAACATCCTGGTCACGGCGACGGGCGAGCCGAAGCTCCTCGACTTCGGGCTCGCCAAGCTCCTCGAGCCCGAGGACGATCCGCGCCTGACCCACACCGACATGCGCGCCCTGACCCCCGCCTACGCCGCCCCCGAACAGGTGCTCGGCGAGCCGGTGACAATGGCGACCGACGTCTACGCGCTCGGCGTGCTGCTCTACGAGCTCATCACCGGCGAGCTGCCGCATGCCCGGACGGTCGCCGACCTCGGAGGGCCTCGCCGAAGAGGTCTCGCGCGAGACGATCGAGCGTCCCTCGAGTCGCGTGCGGCGCACCTCCGGCTTGACCGTCGCGACGAGCTCCGGGGCAACGGGTGGTGGAGAGGCCGCGATCGCCGGCATGAGTCGCGCCCGGCTCGCCCACCGCCTCAAGGGTGATCTCGACACCATCGCGCTGGTGGCGCTCAAGCGCGAGCCGGAGCGGCGCTATGCGAGCGCGGCCGCGCTCGCCGACGACCTCGAACGCTTCCTCGCCGGGCGCCCGGTGGCGGCGCGCCCGGACACGCTCGGCTACCGCACGCGGAAGTTCGTCAGCCGGCATCGCGTCGCGGTGGCGGCGGCTCTCCTCGTCACGCTGTCGCTCGTCGTCGGAGTGGGCACCGCGCTCTGGCAGGCGCACGCCACCCGGATCGAGACCGAACGCACGGCGCGGGTGCGCGATTTTCTGGCGTCGATTTTCGGCAGCCTCGATCCCGACCTCGGTCCGGGCCGCGATGCTTCGGCGGCGACCCTCCTCGCCGACGGCGCAGCACGGGTCGAGGCCGAGCTCGGCGACGAGCCGCGCATCGCCGCCGAGCTCTACGCCGCCCTCGGTCGCGCCTGGCTGGCGCTCGATCGCTACGACGAGGCCGAGCTCCTGGCGAAGCGCAGCCTGGGGCTCGCGCGGGCGAGCGCTGGAGCCGACTCGATCCTGGCGGCGACGAGCCAGGCGCTGGCGGGCGAGATCGCCACCGCGCGCGAGGATCTGCTGGCCGGGGAGCGCGAGCTGCGCGGTGCCCGCGCGCGGCTCGGTGTCGACGCGGGTGGCGCGGGCGGCCCCGAAGGGCTCGCCGCCGCCCGCGCCGCGGCGGCGCTGGGGCGGAATCTGAACGCGCAGCGGCGCCATGCCGAGGCGCTAGCGCTCTCCGAGGAGGCCTACGCCGTCTTGGCGCGCGAGCTCGGTCCCGGCGACCGCGAAGCGGTGCGCGCTCTGCTCGCCGCCAGCCAGGCGTTGCGCTTCAGCGACCGCGCCGCCGAGGCCGCCGGGCGGATCGCGGGCGCCCGCGAGCTGCTCGGGCGTGCTCCGGCCGTGAATCCGGTCACCCGCGCCCTGCTCGATGTCGAGCGCGCCCATGTCGAGCTCCACCTGCGCCACCCGGCCGCGGCGCTCGCCGCCGCCGAGACGGCCCTCGCCAGCCTCGCCGAGACGCTCGGACCGGAAAGCGCGGCGCGGGCGAGTGCCCTGCAGGCGCGGGCTCTGGCGCGCATGCAGGGCGGCGACTTCGACGGTGCCCAGGCCGATCTCGACGCCGCGATCGCGGTCCTCCGGGCGCTCGACGCCGGATCATCCGCGGCTGACCAGCGTCCTGATCGATTTCGCCCTCGTACTCGAGCACCGCGGCCGGATCGACGACGGGATCGCCCTGCGCCGGGAGGTCCTGGAGTCGAGCCTGCGCCGGGCCGGTCGCGGAGAGCGCCGAGGTCCGCAACCAGCGTGCCCTGCTCGGCGCGGTGCTGCGCACGGCCAAGCGCTACCCGGAGGCGGAGGTCGAGCTGCGCGAAGCGATCCGGCTGGAGCAGAGCTCGGCGGAGCGCGCCGGCGAGCATGCGGTGAGCAACGCGATGCTCGATCTCGGGGACCTGCTGCTGGCGACCGGCCGCCCCGGCGAGGCGGTCGCGCTCCTGCGGCAGCGCCTCGAGCGCATGCTGGCGCGCGGCTCGTCGGCGCCGCGCTACGAGCTCGCCGTCACTCGGCTCCAGCTCGCCCAGGCGCTGCTCGCGGTCGGCGACGGCTCGAGCCTCGCCGAGGCGCGGCGATTGGCGACCGCGGTCGCGGAGGCGGAAGCCGAGCTCGCGCCGGGCGAAGAGCGCAGCCCGCACGAAGTTCTCCCGGCCTTCGTCCTGGCGCGCGTCGACCTCGCCGAAGGCAACCTCGCCGACGCCCGGCGGGGCTTCGAGGAGGCGCTGGTCCTCTGGCAGCAGGCCGGACGCGGGAGCAGCGCGGCGGCGGGCGAGGCGCGGCTGCTGCTGGGCGAGGCCCTGCTGCGCCTCGGCGAGCGCACGGCGGCCGAGATAGAGCTGCGGGCGGCCTTCGAGCTCCTCTTCCGCCGCAGCGGCGCGAACCACCCCGACACCCTGCGCGCCAAGGCGCGCCTCGATGAGTTGAAAAGCGGCCCCGGGCAGGGCGGCACCGCGCCGCGCAGCTGAAGCCCGCGGGCGAGGAGAGATTCCTACAAGGAGCGACGCCATGACACGGAATCGACGAATTTTGCGGTTGCCACGACAGACCGTTGCGAGCCTCGCAGCCGGTTTTCTCCTCGTCGCGCTGGCCTGTGACCGGCCGGCGTCCCGCCAGCCGCGCCGGCAGCGCCAGACGGCGACAGCAGCCGGCGCGCCGCACGGCGGCGGCGGCGGGGAGAAGGCGCTCGCCGCGGAGGGCTCGACCGTCACCACGGCGACCTTCCGCTTCGAGCTGCCCGCTGCCTGGCGGCGGGAACAGCCGTCGTCGGGGATGCGCCTCGCGCAGGCGGTGGTGCCGGGTGAGGCCGGGCCCGGCGAGCTCGCGGTCTTCCACTTCGGCGCCGGCCAGGGCGGCGGGGTCGAGTCGAACTTCGAGCGCTGGCTCGGCCAGGTCGAGCAGGCCGCGGGCAGCGCGCCGGAGCGCGGCGACTTCGCCGTCCGCCGGCTTCAAGGTCTCCTGGATCGATGCCCGCGGCACCCTCCTGCCCTCGACCATGGGCAGCGGACCGACGACGCCGCAGCCCGGCTTCCGGCTCCTGGGCGCGGTCGTCGAGGGCGAGGGCGGCCCCTGGTTCTTCAAGCTGACCGGTCCCGAGGCGACGCTCGCCAGCGAGCGCGAAGCGTTCTTCGGTCTGCTGCGCGGCGTCGCGCCGGCCCTAGGGCGGCGAATGCGAGCCCGGAGCCGGCGCCCTCTGGTAAGCTCGTTGACCCGCCGGGCCGGATCTACCGGGGCTACTCAGAGAGAGTCATGACCACCAACTCCAGAGCTTCCGACGACGTCTTCGCCCTGATCGAGCGCGAGCAGGGCCGCTATCTCGCCGAGCTCAAGGAGTACCTGCGGATCCCGTCGATCTCGACCGATCCGGACTACAGGCAGGATGTCGACCGCTGCGCCGACTGGCTGATGGCGAAGATGCAGGCGGCCGGTCTCGCTACCGAGAAGATCGCCACCGACGGGCATCCGCTGGTCTACGCCGAGTGGCTGGGCGCCGGCCCGGACAGGCCGACGGTGCTGTTCTACGGCCACTACGACGTCCAGCCGCCGGACCCGCTCGACGAGTGGCGCAATCCGCCGTTCGAGCCGACCGAAGAGGGCGACCTTCTGGTCGGCCGCGGCACGACCGACGACAAGGGGCAGTCCTACGCCCACGTCAAGGCGGTCGAAGCGATGCTCGCGGTGCGCGGCAAGCTGCCGGTGAACGTCAAGTTCATCGTCGAGGGCGAAGAGGAGGCGGGCGGCGAGGCGATCGAGAAGTACGTCCGCGCCGACGCCGGCAAGAAGCTCGCCTGCGACGCCGTGGTGGTCTCCGACACCTCGCTCTGGGCGCCCGGCATTCCGGCCCTCACCTACGGCCTCAAAGGGCTCGCCTACTTCGAGATCCGCGTCCAGGGGCCGAATCGCGACCTGCACTCGGGGGTCTACGGCGGCGGCGTCACCAACCCGGCGAACGCCCTGGCGGAGATCATCGCCAGTCTCGCGCGACAGCGCGACCGGCGAGATCAAGGTCGACGGCTTCTTCGACGACGTCCGGCCGCTCGCCGACTGGGAGCGCAAGGAGTTCGCCGCGCTGGACTTCGACGAGAACGAGGTGAAGACCGACCTCGCCGTCGCCGCGCTCACCGGCGAGCCGGCCTACAACTACGTCGAGCGGACCTGGGCGCCGCCCGACCTGCGACGTCAACGGTCTGTGGAGCGGCTACCAGGGCAAGGGCGCGAAGACGGTGCTGCCGGCGAAGGCCGGCTGCAAGGTCTCGTTCCGCCTGGTCGCCGACCAGAAGCCGGCGCGGATCGCCGAGCTCGTCCGGGCGCACGTCGCCAAGGTCACGCCGCCCGGCGTCACGGTCGAGGTCGAGTATCTCCACGGCGCCGACCCGGTGGCGGTCGACGCCACCGGCCCGATCGCCCAGGAGGCGCTCGCGGCGCTCGAGGAGGTCTGGGGGAATCGCGCTCTGCGGACCCGCAGCGGCGGCTCGATTCCGATCGTCGGCACCTTCTCCGGCGTCCTCGCCGTGCCGGTGCTGCTGATGGGCTTCGGACTCGAGGACGATCGCCTGCATTCGCCGAACGAGAAGTTCAACATCAGCCACTTCTACTCCGGGATTCGCGCCGTGGCGAGGTTCCTCGACCGGCTCGCGGCAATGCCAGCCGACACCAGCGGCGCCCGCCGTAGCGGCACCCCCAGCCAGGAGGGGCCCATGACCGGTACTCACAAGAAGCCGCAGATCGAGCGCGAGTTGAAATTCGCCGGCGTCGATCTCGACCAACTGCGCTCGCGGCTGCTCGAGCTCGAGTGCGAGCGACTCGGGCCGCCGTCGAACGAAGACAACTGGCTGCTCGACCGCAAGGGGGAGCTCGCGGGCTCCGGCGGCGTGCTGCGCGTCCGCCAGGACGGCCGCGGCGCGCTCATCACCTTCAAGGGCCCGGCGTCGTTCGAGGGTCCGGCGAAGTTGCGCCGCGAGCTCGAGATCGAGGTCCAGGACTCGGAGAGTGCGTTGGCCCTCTTCACCGCCCTCGGCTACGACGTCGTGCGGCGCTACCAGAAGATCCGCGAAGAATGGCGGCTGGGCTCGGAGACCATCTGTCTCGACCACACGCCGATCGGCGACTTCGTCGAGTTCGAGGGCGCCAAGGCCGAAGCGGTCGCCAAGCGCTGTGGCTTCGATCTCACCACGTCGCTGCGCAAGAGCTACCTGATGCTCTACGAGGACTACATCGCCGAGCACCCGGACGCGCCGCGCGACATGATCTTCCGCGACAACCCCTAGTCGCGCGGCCGCCGCTCCCGTCTCCCCGCTCCCGACATCACCCGCTCGCTGCTCCTGCCCGAAACGTGCCCCGCCTCCGCCTGCGCGCGCTCGTCCTCGCCGCCGGACGCGGCGAGCGCCTGCGTCCGCTGACCGCGACGCTGCCCAAGCCGCTCCTGCCGTCGCCGGGCGGCCGCTCCTCGCCTGGACGCTCGAGCGCCTGCGCGCCGCCGGCTGCGAGGCGGTGGCGATCAACCTGCATCACCTGGGAAGCCGGATTCGCGACACTTTCGGCGACCGTTTCCGCGGCATGCCGCTCGTGTACTCGGAGGAACCCGAGCTGCTCGGCACCGCCGGCGCCCTGCCGCCACTGCGCGCGTTCCTCGAGCAGGCGGACCGCGTGCTGGTCGTCAACGGCGACAGCCTCTGCCGCTGGCCGCTCGAAACCCTGCTCGCCGCGCACGCCAGGCGCCAGCCGGCGGCGACCCTCCTCTTGCACCGCAAGGCCGACCCGCGCGCCTTCGGCGGCGGCGTGGCGCTCGAAGAGGACACGATCACGGCCTTCCGGCCGGGAAGCCTCGCCCACGCGTCGGCGCGCCGGCACCTGGTCTTCGCCGGCGCGCAGGTCCTCGGGCCCGAGCTCCTGGCGCGCATTCCCGAGGGGCCGGGAGATCTCGTCACCGCGCTCTACGAGCCGCTGCTCGCCGAGGGCGCGCCGCTCGCCGCCGTCGTGACCGAGAGGCTCTGGTACGACCTCGGCACGCCACTGCGTTATCTCGACGGTGTCCTCGACTGGACCTTCCGCGGCTCGAACCAGCGCGTCGCGCGTCGTCAAGGGCGCCGAGGTCGACCCGAGCGCCACCCTGCGCCGCACGATCGTCGAGGCCGGCGCGCACGTCGATGCGGAAGCCGATCTGCGCGGCTGCGTCGTGATGCCCGGCGCAAAGATCGGTAAAGGGGTGAGGCTGAACCGGAGCGTTGTCGGGCCGGGCGCGACAGTCGCGCCGGAGACCGCGGCGGAGGAGTCCCTCTTCGTTTACGACCCGGAGTGCGGCGAGACCACAATGTCGAGGATCGTCCGCTGACGCGACGGCGTTCCTTTCCCCTTACTGGTCTTTTCGCCGTGCCCGCCACGATCGGCGGGAGCGGCGGGAGCGGCGGGAGCGGCGCGATCGGCACCCGAGAGGCTTACTTCTCTGGCGCCTCCGCCAGGACCCAACCCTGCGGGTCGACCTCGATCGGAGTGCCGGTCGCCACCTCGAGCTGCCCCTTGCCGGCGCGCATCTCGAGACTCCGGGTCTCGCCGGCGACGACCACCGGCAGTGGCATCTCGAAGGACGGATCCTCCCAGCGCAGGGTGACTGTCTCGCGGCCGTTGTCGCCGGCGACGCGATCGACCGAATAGCGCGGCAGGGCGGCGGTGTAGAGATACTGCTTCCAGAACCAGGGGATCGGGCGCCCCAGCTCTTCGGCGACCAGCGCCTCGAAGTCGGCGGTCGCGACCAACCGGTAGGCATAGCGCTCGTCGGTCGCGAAGCGGTGCAGGATGCGGAAGAAGGTCTCGTCGCCGGCGAGGTAGCGCAGAGTGTGCAACACCAGCGCCCCCTTGCCGTAGATGTCGCCGACATAGGCCGCGCCGGCGGTCATGTCGCGACCTTGCACGATCGGCTTCTTGTTGCCGAGGTGCCTTCTCGGGCGCCGCATGTATTCGAGGTACTTGTCGACCCCCAGGGTGTCGTTGACGAAGATCGCCTCGGCGTAGGTGCCGAAGCCCTCGTGGATCCAGAAGTCGCCCCAGTCGGCGGCGGTGATCTTGTTGCCCCACCACTCGTGCGCCGTTTCGTGGAGGAGCAGCGAATCGAAGCCGAACTTGTTGTCCTCGAAGTCGGCGCCGTAGGCGACGATCGTCTGGTGCTCCATGCCGAGATAGGGGGTCTCGGCCACCCAGTACTTGTCGCGCAGGAACGGATACTCGCCGAAGCGCCGGCCCAGAACTTCGAGCATCTTCGGCGCCTGCTTCCACATCACCCGGGCCTTCTCCTCGTGCTCGGGAAGCGCCCAGAAGAGGATCTTCTCGTCGCGCGTGCCGTCGATCCCGTTGTAGGTCGCCTCGATCGCCACGTAGGGCGCGATGTTCACCGAGACCAGATAGTTGTTGATCGGATAGGTGACCTCCCAGCGGCTGGTCGTCGTGCCGTCGGCGTTCTTCGCCTCCGAGATCCGCTTGCCGTTGGTCAGTCCGACGAGGTCGGCGGGCACGGTGAGGGCGATCGACATCCCCTCGTCGGGCTCGTCCGAGGGGTGGTCCTTGCACGGCCACCAGTCGTCGCCGCCGTCGCCCTGGCCGGTGACGCCGACCCACGGCCGGCCGTCGGCGGTCTCCTTCCAGACGAAGCCGTCGCTCCACGGCGGCCGGCGCGCGACCTTCGGCATGCCGGCGTACTGCAGGGTCACCGCGTGGCGCTCGCCGGCCGCCCAGGGAGTCGCGAGCGCGACGGTCACCAGGCCGTCGGCGTGCGCGAAAGCGGCCGGGGCGTTCATCGACCATCGCGGCTGCGACGACCATGCGGTCGTCGAGCTGGATCTCGAAGCGGTCGAGCGCGGCGACGGCGACGACGGTGGCGCGGTTCGTGCCGCGGATCGCCTTCGCCACCGGGTCGACCGCCACCGCGAGGTCGTAGCGCCGCACGTCGTAGGCCGCCTGCCGCGGGCGCAGCGGCCCGCCCGAGTCGAGATCGCCGGTCGAGAAGTACCAGCGCAGGACGAGGCCGGCGCCGACCGCGAGCAGGGCGAGCGCGGCGAGAACGTAGAGAGTGCGACGCAGCCAGCGGGGAAGACGTTCGCGGGCCGGGGGCGGGGGGAGAGGTTCCATCGCCGGAGTCTATTGAAAAGCGGGCGCGCCTCGGGCCTCGCCGCGAGTGCCCTTGATACGATGCGACGGCTCTCATGGACACGCGGAACTTCCGCCTGCTGGTATTCGACTGGGACGGCACGTTGATGGACTCGATCGGCACGATCGTCGACTGCACGATGGCGGCGTTCGCAGCGCTCGACGACGTGCCGGCGGGCGACCGGCTGAAGCCGGAGCAGGTCCGCGAGTGCATCGGCCTCGGCCTCGCCGAGACCATGCAGCGGCACTTCCCGAGCTGGGACGAGGTGCTCTCGGCCCGCCTGGTCGACAACTACCGCCGCCTCTGGCGCGCCGACTACAAGGACCGGGTGGCGCTCTTCCCGGGCTCGTTCGCGGTCGTCGAAGAGCTGCACGCCGCCGGCTATCTCCTCGGTGTCGCCACCGCCAAGGGGCGCGCCGGACTCGAGCGCGAGCTCGACGCCACCGGCCTGCGGCGGTACTTCCACGCCACGCGCACCGTCGACGAAGCGCCGTCGAAGCCGGCGCCCGGAATGCTCTTCGGACTCTTCGAAGAGCTGGGAGTCGCCGCCGCCGAAGCGCTGATGATCGGCGACACCTCGTTCGACCTCGAGATGGCCACGAACGCCGGCTGTCGCGGCATCGGCGTCCTCTCGGGCGGTCAGCGCCTGGAGCACCTCATGCCGCACCGGCCGGTCGCCGTCCTGGCGAGCGTGCGCGAGCTTCCGGATTGGCTCGCGGAGCCGGTGCGGCCGCTGCAGCCTGCGCGGCAGCGCTAGCCGCCCGGCTGGCGTTTCCTGCCGGCGCTCGTTCGCGCGCCCGCCGCCAGAGCTACCTGGTGCCCCCGCAGCAGTCGGTGCCGCAGCAGGCTGCGATCTCCGGCGTTCCGGCTTCCGACTTCGCGGGCGCCTTTCCGGGCCGGGCGCGAAAAGTCACGGAACGGACATTGCCCTGAATCTCCGCCAGCGTCGTGCCGGTGCGCGCGAGGAGCGCCGCGACCTCTTCGGGCATCGTCGCGAGCATCGTCTCGAGATAGTCGACCTCGCGCAGGACTTCGATGTCCCCCAGCCCGGCCGCGGCGAGGTCGGCGAAGTAGCGCGCCCGCTGCTCCGCTCCGGAGATGCAGCCGACGTAGCCCAGGAGATCGGCGGCGAGCGCCGGCGGCAGGGGCCGCTCGAGCACGATGTCGGAGACCACCAGCCGTCCTCCCGGCTTCAGAACGCGGGCGATCTCGCGGAAGACCGCCGGCTTGTCGGGCACCAGGTTGATCACGCAGTTGCTGGTCACGGCGTCGACCGAGGCGTCGTCGACCGGCAACGCTTCGAGCCGTCCGGCGCGGAACTCGACCTGCGCGAAGCCCATGCGGGCGGCGCCGGCGCGCGCCTTGTCGAGCATCTCCGGCGTCATGTCGACGCCGATGACATGGCCTGCGGCGCCGACTTTGCGCGCGGCGAGAAAGGCGTCGATGCCGGCGCCCGAACCGAGGTCGAGCACCGTCTCGCCCGGCTGGGGAGCGAGAAAACCGATCGGCGCGCCGCAGCCCAGGCCGAGATTCGCTTCGTCGGGGAGGGCCGCGAGCTCGTCGGCACCGTAGCCGATACCCTGCGCGACCTCGGTCTCACAGCCCGCTCCGACGCCGCAGCCGCAACCGGAGATCTCACCGGCGGCGATCCGTCCATAGCGATTGCGCACTTGCCCTACCTTCACTTCATCGTTCGCGTTCGCGAGAGTCACTTTGCAGCCTTACCTTTCCGGGCGCTCGAGAGCGCCACCAGCGGGCCGTCAGGCGGGCAGGCGCCCCCCTGGCAGCAGTTGTCATAGAGATAGGCGAGGAGCTCTTCCATCGCCGCGAAGTTCGTGGCGTAGCGGATCGACCGCCCCGCGCGCCGCGAAGTGACGAGTCCGGCGCGCTCGAGCTGGGCGAGGTGGAACGACAGGGTCGGGGCCGGGACCGCGAGCGCCGCGCCGATCTCGCCGGCGGCAGCCCCTGCCGGGCCCTGCCGCACGAGCAGGCGAAAGAGGGCGAGACGGGTCTCCTGGGCGAGGGCGCCGAGGCGATCGAGGGCAGTAGTCGATTCCATGCTTCTAAAATTATCGAAACATTGGCGCCCTGTCAAGCCCCCCTGCGCGTTATCATCGAGGTCTCTTGCCGCGCTTCCTCTTTCTCGCCGCCCCCCTGCTGCTGCTGGTCTTTGCCCTCGCATCGGCCGCCCTCGAGCTCCTCGGTCTCGCGCCCGACCTCGCGCCGCTCGCCGCGCGCGGCGTGGCGCGACCGGAAGGCCTGCCGGGCACGCTCCGGTGGGCCTCCTGGGCGTTCGAAGGGGTGGCGCTCCTCGCCCTGTTCCTGTTGCTCTGGGGGCGGACGCCGCGCTGGTGGCTCGACGGTCTCGCCGCCGGCGCCTCCGCCTGGACCTTTCGCGGGCCGCTCCTGGTGCTCGGCGTTGCCGCGTTGACCCGCCTGCCCGTCGCCCCTTTCTGGCAGCTGGCGCGCGGCGCGCTCGTGGTCGACCTCGTCGCGGCGCTGGCGCTTGCGGTCCTGGCGCGCTCGACGCTCGGCGACGAACGAGGATCCCCGCGGTGAGCGACGGGACGAACGGAGCGGGCGCGCCCGGCGCGCCCCACGCGCGGATTGCCGGCGTCGGCTCGGCCTTTCCGCGTCACTTCTACGACCAGGAGACGCTCCTCGCGGCCCTGCGCGGCTACTGGGAGCAGCGCTACTTCAATCTCGACCGGATCGAGCAGCTGCACAAGAACGTCCTGGTGGGCGGGCGCCATCTCGCCTTGCCGATCGAGGAGTACCCGGGCCTCACCACCTTCGGCCAAACGAACAACGCCTGGATCCGGGTCGCCGAAGAGATCGGCGGCGAAGCGGTCCTGGCGGCGCTCGCCAGGTGCGGGCTCACGGTCAGTGACATCGACGCGCTCTTCTTCGTCACCGTCACCGGCATCGCGACGCCGTCGATCGACGCCCGGTTGATCAATCGCCTCGGTCTGCGCAGCGACCTCAAGCGCGTGCCGATCTTCGGCCTCGGCTGCGTTGCCGGGGCTGCCGGCATCGCCCGCGCCGCCGACTACGTGCAGGGCTTTCCCGACCAGGTCGCGGTGCTGCTTTCGGTCGAGCTCTGTTCGCTGACCCTCCAGCGCCAGGACCTCTCGATCCCCAACCTCATCGCCTCGGGCCTGTTCGGCGATGGCGCGGCGGCGGCTGTCGTCGTCGGTGCGGAGCGTGCCGCCGCCCTCGCGTCCCGCCGGCCCGCTCCCGCAACCGCTCTTTCTGGCGCGCGCGACGCCGTGGCGCCTCTGGGTCCCGAGATCGTCGCCACGCGCTCGATCTTCTACCCGAACTCCGAGCGCGTCATGGGCTGGGACATCTCGGAGACCGGCTTTCAGATCGTTCTCTCGGCCGACGTTCCGAAAGTGGTCGAAGACCACCTGCGCGCGGATGTCGACGCCTTCCTCGGCGCGCGCGGACTCACCCGCGGCGACATCGCCTCCTGGGTCTGCCATCCCGGCGGTCCGAAAGTGCTCGCGGCGATGGAGCAGGCGCTCGCGACGCCGGAGGGCGCGCTCGAGCTCACCTGGAGGAGCCTGCGCGAGGTGGGCAATCTCTCTTCGACCTCGGTGCTGCTGGTGCTCGAAGGGACCCTCGCCGAGCGCCGTCCGCCGGTCGGCAGCCTCGGCATGCTGCTCGCGCTGGGCCCCGGCTTCTGCAGTGAGCTGGTGCTCCTGCGATGGTAGGTTTCATCTCGTGACCGACCTTTTCCCCGGCGCCCCCGGGACCCACTACTTCCTCCTCCTCGTCGCGGCGGTCGCGCTCGAGCGCCTGCTCGAGATGGGGCTCTCGGCGCGCAACGCCCGCCGCGCCTTCGCCCGCGGCGGAGTCGAAGCGGAGTCGCGCGGCTTCTATCTCCTCATGGTCGTCGCGCACGTCGCCTTTCTCGCCGCCGGGCCGCTCGAAGTGCTGCTCCTCGACCGCCCGTTCATCCCGCCGGTGGCGATCGTCGCCACCTGGATCGTGGTACTGACGATGGCGTTGCGCTACTGGGCGATCCTCACCCTGGGCGAGCGCTGGAACACCCGCGTCATCGTCATTCCGGGTCTGCCGGCGGTGGCGTCGGGTCCCTATCGCTTCGTGCGCCATCCGAACTACGTCGCGGTGGCGATCGAGGTCGCCGTCCTGCCGCTCGTCCATTGCGCCTGGCTGACGGCGCTCGCCGCCACCGCCGCGAACGCCCTGCTCCTCGCGGCGCGGATCCGCCACGAAGAGCGCGCGCTCGCGTCGGCAGGCGACTACCGCGCGGAGCTGGTCGGGCGCGCCCGCTTCCTCCCCTGGGGCGACGCGTGAGACGGGCGGAGATCGAGGCCGGCATCGTCGCGGTGGCGCGAGAGCATCTCGGCTACGCTGGCGACTTCGCTCCCGGGCTGCGCCTGGTCGAGGATCTCGGCTTCGACTCGCTCAAGCTCCTCACCCTCGCCGCCGAGATCGAGAACCGCTTCCGGGTGACGCTCGATCCGGACGAGGAGGCGGGGATCGCGACCCTCGGCGATCTCGTTTCCCTCCTCGAAACCAAGCTCCCGGACTGACCGCGGGCCGATTCACCCAAGCGCGCGGGCACCCCTTCCGATGCAACTCGACACGCTGCAGCGCCTCCTCCAGCGCGCCCGCGACTATCCCTGGGCGGGATTGCGGCTGGTCGATCGCCAGGAGCGCGAGAGCTTCCACTCGTGGGCGGCGATCGCCGAGGCGAGTGCCCGTGTCGCCGGCGGCCTGACGGAGCTCGGCGTCCGCTCCGGCGAGCGCGTGGCGCTCATCTATCCGACTTCGCCGGAGTTCTTTCATGCCTTCTTCGGCACCCTTCTCGCCGGCGCCGTGCCGGTGCCGCTTTATCCGCCGGTGCGTCTCGGGCGACTCGCCGAATACCACGCGCGCACCGCGGCGATGCTCGGCGCCGCCGGGGCGCGAGTGCTGCTCGCCGACCGGCGGGTCCACGCTCTGCTCGGCGAAACATTGGCGCGGGCGCGCCCGCCGTTGGGCGGCCGCACGCTCGACGATCTGCCGCGGGATGCGCAGCTCGTGACCGACGGCGTGCCGGGGGACCTCGCCCTGGTGCAGTTTTCTTCCGGCACCACCGTCGAGCCGAAACCGGTGGCGCTGTCGCAGCGGGCGGTCCTGGCGCAGGTGCGGGCGCTGAACGCACTCTGGCCGGCGGCGGAGCCGGGCGCGATCACCGGTGTCTCCTGGCTGCCGCTCTACCACGACATGGGTCTCATCGGCTGTGTCTTCCCGGCGCTCGAGCGTCCGTCGGTGCTGACCCTGCTGCCGCCGGAAGCGTTCGTGGCGCGCCCCGCGCTCTGGCTGCGCGCGCTCGGCCGCCACCGCGGGACGATCTCGCCGGCGCCCAATTTCGCCTACGCTCTCGCTACCGAGCGCATCCGCGACGAAGAGATGGACGGGATCGACCTCTCGCCCTGGCGCTTCGCGCTCTGTGGCGCCGAGACCGTCGTGCCGGAAGTCCTGCGCGCCTTCGCGGCGCGTTTCGCGCGCTGGGGCTTCCGCCCGGAGGCGCTCAAGCCGGTCTATGGCCTCTCCGAGGCGGCGCTGGCGGTGACCTTCGCCGATCTCGACCGACCTTTCCTCGCGGTGCATTTCGATCGCACCGCGCTGGTCGAGCGCGGTGAGGCGGTAGCCGTGCCGATGCCGCCGATACCGCCGACCGGGGACCAGACGCGCGAGATCGTCTCGGTCGGCAGGCCGCTCGCGGGTTTCGGTCTCGAGTTGCGCGACGAGGCCGGCGCGCTGGTGCCGGAGAATCGCGTCGGTCGAGTCTTCGTCGCCGGCCCGTCGCTGATGCGCGGCTATCTCGACCAACCGGAGGCGACGGCGGCCTCCCTGTGCGACGGTTGGCTGGACACCGGCGACCTCGGCTTTCTCCACCAGGGCGAGCTATTTCTCACCGGTCGCGCCAAGGAGATCCTGCTCGTGCGCGGCCGCAACTACTCGCCGGTCGATCTCGAGCTCGCAGTCGCGGATCTTCCCGATGTGCGGCGCGGATGCGTCGCCGCCGCGAGTCACCTGCCCGCCGGCCGGGAGACCGAAGCGGTGGTGCTCTTCGTCGAGCACCCCAAGGGCGTTCCGTCGGAGCGCTTCGCCGTGCTGCGCGCCCGGGCCCGCGAGGCGGTCCTGACGCGCGTCGGCCTGGCGGTCGACACTGTCGAGGTGCTGGCGCCCGGAACGCTGCCGCGCACCTCTTCGGGCAAGATCCGACGCGGCGAAGCGATGAAGCGCTATCTGACCGGCACGCTAACGCCGCCTTCGCCCACCGGGCCGCTGCACCTGGTCGGCGCCCTGGTGCGGTCGCGAATGGCACAGTGGAAGACGGGGAGAACGGGACGATGAAGAGCGGCGAGATCCTCATCCGGCGAGGCGAGATGGAGGACATTCCCTGGCTGGCGCCGATCGAGCGCGCCGCCACCGGGCGCTTCCGCGGCCATCCCGCTTTCGAGCCATTCTGGCGGCAGAACTTTCCGCACGCGCTCTTCGCCGAGCACGTCGGCGACCGCACGCTCTGGGTGGTGACGATCGACGACGGGCCGCCGGTGGGGATGGCCTTCACCAGCGAGATCGATGGGCTGGCCCACCTCGAGGAGATCGACGTCCATCCCGACGTCGCCGGCAAGGGAATCGGCAGCGAGCTGCTCGAAGCGGTCTGTGCCATCGCGCAGGTGAGCGGCTACGCGGCGATCACCCTCGCGACGCTCACCGACGTGCCGTGGAACGCGCCCTTCTACGCCAAGCGCGGTTTCCGCATCCTTGAATCCCACGAGCTCACCCCCGGCCTCGTCCAGCTCCAGCGCCGCGAAGCCGCCGGCGGCTTCCCCATGCACCTGCGCGTCATCATGCGCCGCGAACTCGCGTAGCGCGCGCGCAGGACGCGATGAGACCGCGATGAGCCCCCTCGACGGAGGCAGACCATGACGCTCCAGGAAGCGATGCAGACGCTCGCAGCGCTCGGCAACGAGAAAGTGCGGGCGCGGCATCGGAAGCTCGGTTCCGGGGACAACCTGTTCGGTGTCCAGATGGGCGATCTGCGGAAGGTGGCGGCGCCCGAGACGCAATGGACGATGAACAACTCTCTCGCCGGGATCGGCAGCCAGTTCCCCGAGCTTCGTGCGCGCGCTCTCGCCATCGGCGAGCGCCTGGGGATCTTCAGGGACTATCCGGTCTCCAAGGGCTGCTCTTCGCCTTTCGCCCCGATCTGGATCGCCGAGATGGTGCGCCGGAAAGGCTGAGCGTTCCTCAGAGCGGAAGCAGGGCCAGACCGGCCGGGGACTCCTTCGCCACGAAGGCGCGGAAGGCGCGCTGGCGGGCCTCGATCTCGGCGGTGAGGGCGACGAATTCCGGCAACTCGTGGAGCGCGGCGAGCGCGGCGTCCTTCCTCATCCAGGGCGCGTCCCAATAGCCGAGGCGCGCCGCTTTGCGGATCCAGTCGAGCGCCTCCGCGCGGTCGCCGAGCAGGGCGTGGACCTTGGCGATCCAGTAGGTGAAGGTGCCGTCGGCGGCGGCGCCGGGCTCGGCGGTCGCGAGGAGCTCGCGGGATCTGGCTCGCGCCGCGTCGCCGGTGTCGCTGGGGTCCGCGGCGAGGACGAAGGCGAGGACGCCCTGGGCGATCGGGTCGGCGGGGTCGAGCGCGTAGGCCTGCTCGATCCAGCGCCGCGCCGCGGAGTGCTCGCCGGCGTACCAGGCGGCGATGCCGCGCCAGTAGTTGTAGTGCGCGAACTTCGGCCGCCGGAGGACCAGCGCCGACGCCTCGACGCGCGCCTCGTCGAGGCGGCCTTCGTAGATCAGCACCGAGAGCCGGCGGATCGAATAGGCGAAACGGTCGTCGAGCGCTGCGGCGCGCTGCTGCGCGGCGAGTGACGCCGCCCAGAGTCCGGTGTTCTTGAACAGGTACGACAGGCCGTCCCAGGCCGCGGCGTGCGCCGGGGCGCGCTCGAGGGCGCGCGCGAAGTCGAGGAAGGCGCGCTCGTTCTCGCCGCGCTCGAGGTGGATGAGACCGAGGACCGTGCGCGCCTCGATCGAGCCGGGCTCGAGGACGAGCGCCTCGGAGACCGCCTGCTCGGCGCGCGCGTAGAGCTCGACGTCGCCGGCAAACTCCGCCGTCTCGGCGTCGTGCCGGCCGAGCCGGATGAGGAGCTCCGCACGCCGCACGACCGACTGATCCGACGGCAGCTTCTCGGCGAGCTCGAGCGCTTTGGCAAGGAGAGGCCGCGCGTCGCGCGGATTGCGCGCGGCGGCGAGCTCGGCGGCCGCCAGATGGTGCTCGATCGCGCGCGCGAAGTCGCGGCCCATCTCGAAGTGCAGCGCCAGGGCGACACGCACCGTCTCCAGCCGTCCAGCGTGGAGATCGGTGAGCGCCTCGGCGGTCAGAAGGTGTTTCGCGGCCCGGCGCTTCGGCGCCAGGGCATCGTAGAAGGCATGCTGGTAGAGCGAATGCACGAAGCGGTAGCGCTGGCTCGAATGGCCGCCGGCGAGCTCGAGATCGCCGATCGGCTCGACCAGACGGTGGGCGGCCTGCAGCGCGCGCAGCCGCTCCTCGATCTCCATCTCGTCGCGTTCGGTGAGACGCGCCACCACGGCGGCGGTGAACTCGAGCCCTTCGACACTCGCGACGGAGAGCAGGCGCCGGTCGGCCTCGTCGAGCCGGTCGACTTTCTCGCGGATGAGCGCCACGATCCCTTCGGGGACGATCCGGTCCATCGAGTCGAGCGAGCGCGCGAGCACGACGCGGTCGCCGTCGCGGATCACGGCCCCCGACTGCAGGAGATGGTTGAGCACGTTGAGAAGGAAGAGCGGGTTGCCTTCCGTGCGGCGCAGCGCGAATTCCACGAGTTCGGCCGGTGGCGGGGCTCCCAGCTCGCGCTCGAGGAACGCCGCGACCTCGCCGCCGGCGAATGGCGCGGGGGCGATCTCGCTCCACGGGAGGTTGCCGCGGCCGAGACTGGCGAGCGCGGCGCGCAGCGGGTGGCGCTGGGACTCGATGTCGGCCGGGCGGTAGGTTCCGATCAGCATCAACTTCAGACTGTCCAGGCGCGGCGCGAGGTAGACGAGCAGATCGACGCTCGCCGGGTCCGCCCACTGCAGGTCCTCGAGCAGCAGGACGAGCGGCCGCCCGCCGGAGATCGGGGCGATCGCCGCGACGAATGCCGCGAACTCGCGCGGCATGCGGTCGCGGGAACGCATGCCGGCCAGGGTCTCTCCCGCCCCCGCCTCGGCTTCGCTCGCGACACCCGGAAAGTGCACCGCCCAGGTCGGCGCGAGCTCGAGGAGGTGCGGCACGAGCGACTCGCGCTCGCTGCTCGCGAGGAGATTGCCCAGAGCGTCGAGAAAGGGCGAGTAGGCCTCCGCCGACCCGAAGTGCTCGGGCGAGCGCCCGAGCGCCAGGCGGGCCCCCGGAGAGGCGAGCCGCGCGCGGCGCAGGAAGGCGTGCGCCAGGGTCGATTTGCCGGCCCCCGGCTCGCCGGCGATGGTGACCAGCTGCCCACTGCCGGCGGCGGCCGCCTCCAGCAGCTCGGTGAGCAGCGCGAGCTCTTCGCCGCGCCCGATCGGTTCCGGTGCGACACCGCTCGAACGCTCGCGCATCGCGCGCCGCAGCCGTGCCGTTCCGGAACGGCTCGCCGCCGCGCCGGCAGCCGGGCGGCGGCGAGCGCGGCACCGCGAGCGCCGGCACCGGGCTCCTCGAGCGTGTGCTGCTCGAGCGCTTGCTCGAGGCCGGCGAGAAACTGGCCCGCGCTGCCGGGTCGCGCGTCGGGATTCTTGGCCAGCGCCCGCAGGACGGCGAGCGCCAGCGCCGCGGCCGAGGCCCGGCTGCGAGCGTGTGCGGGGAGCGCGGTTCCTCGGTGAGGTGGGCGAGGAGGACCTCCTGCGCCGTGCCGCGGCGAAAAGGCACCTCGCCGGTGAGCAGGGTGTAGGCGATGACACCGAGGCTGTAGACGTCGCTCGCCGTGCCCGCCGGCCGCCCCTGGCACTGCTCGGGGCTCATGTAGAACGGCGAACCGATCGCATGCCCGCCGGTCAGTCCGGGGTCCTCGCTCGCCGAACATCCGGGCGAGGCCGAAGTCGGCGACCTTGGCGACCTCGCCGGCGAACAGGATGTTGCCCGGCTTGAGGTCGCGGTGCACGATCCCCTGGCGATGCGCCGCATCGACCGCCGCGGCGACTCCCGCGAGGAGGCGACACCACCGCGGCGGCGGGCAGCGCCCCGCGATACGGCGAGACGATCGGAGAGCGCACCGCCGTCGCAGTACTCCATGGCGAGGTAGGGCTCGCCCTCATCCGTGCGGCCGAAGTCGAACACCGTCACGGCGTGGGGATGCACCAGCGCGCCGGCGGCGCGGGCCTCGCGGCGGAAACGCGCGAAGGCGACCGGCGAGGGGAAGAGCTCGGGGTGCAGCACCTTGATCGCCACCGGGCGATCCATCTCTTCGTGCAGCGCGCGATAGACGACGCCCGCACCCCCTTCTCCGACGCGCTCGAGAAGCCGGTAGCGCCGGTCGAGGAGGCTCCCCAGTCGGGGATCGGTCGCAGTCACGACGACTTCACTTTGAAGGCTCTCTCCGGTCTCGCGAAACGAGGCGCGAGCGTAACACGGCGTTTCGGGCGGCGACCCCGGGGCCATCTGAGTGTTCCGGTTGTACCGGGCGATCCGCGCCCGAACCCCTCTAGAATGTACCGGCGATGATCCTGGGAAAACGCATCTGCGTCGTGATGCCGGCCTACAACGCCGCCACGACCCTCGAGCGGACCTTCGGCGAGCTCGATCCCACGGTCGTCGACCGCGTCCTGCTGGTGGATGATGCCTCGGCCGACGAGACGGTCGAGGTCGCGCGGCGGCTCGGCATCGAGACCCACATCCACGCCCGGAACCGCGGCTACGGCGGGAACCAGAAGAGCTGCTACGGCGCGGCGCTCGCCGGCCCGGAAGAGATCATCGTCATGCTCCATCCCGACTATCAGTACACGCCGCAGCTGGTGCCGGCGATGGCGGCGATGATCGCCTACGGCGAGTACGACGTCGTTCTCGGCTCGCGGATCCTCGGCCGGGGAGCGCTCGTCGGCGGCATGCCGCTCTACAAATACATCTCGAACCGCTTTCTCACCCTGGTCGAGAATCTCCTCCTCGGACAGAAGCTCTCCGAATATCACACCGGCCTGCGCGCCTTCCGGCGCGAAGTGCTCGAGCGCCTGCCGCTGGCGCTCAACTCCGACGACTTCATCTTCGACAACGAGATCCTCGCCCAGGCGTTCGCGGCGGGATATCGCGTCGGCGAGCTCTCCTGCCCGACGAAGTACTTTCCCGAGGCCTCGTCGATTCGTTTCGCCCCCTCGGTGCGCTACGGGTTCGGCGTGCTGCGCGTCGCGCTGGCCGGGTTTCTCGCGCGCACGGGGATCTTCCGCGCCCACTTTCTGCGCTTGCCACCGCCGATGTCGTTTCCCTCGGCCTCTGCCGGCGATCCGAGTCCGCGAAGGTGAGCCGGACGGACGGCGCCGGCGCGAGGCTGCCGGCGCGGGCGTCGCTCGCGTCGAGCGCGCCGGCCGACGTCGTCGTGGTGGGTGGCGGGCCGGTGGGGCTCGCGACCGCGATCGCGGCGCGCGCCCACGGACTCTCGGTGCGCGTGGTCGATCGCCAGCGGCCGCCGATCGACAAGGCTTGCGGCGAGGGTCTGATGCCGGCGGGCGTCGCGGCGCTCGCGGTGCTCGGCGTCTCGCCGCCGGCCCGGTCGATGCCGTTCCGGGGGATCCGCTACGTCTCCGACGGCGTCGTCGCCGAGGCGGATTTCCCCGGTGGCGAGGCCGGCGCCGGCCGCGGCATCCGTCGCACCGAGCTCCACGCCGCGCTCGTCGCGCGCGCCGCAGAGGTGGGTGTCGACCTCCTGTGGGGCGAGCGGGTCGAGGAGGTGCGGGCGGGCGAAGTGCGGACGGCGCAGACGTCGTACCCCTGTCGCTTCGTCGTCGGCGCCGACGGTCTGCATTCGCGGGTGCGGCGCTGCGGCAGGCCTCGAGGCAGCGGGAGCGGGGGTCGGGAGGTGGAGCCCGCGGGCGCGCTTCGGCGTCGCGCGGCACCTGCGCCTCGCGCCCTGGTCGGAGCGCGTGGAGGTGACTTTCGGCCGCGCCGCCGAGGCCTACGTCACGCCGCTCGCCGCCGACGAGATCGGGGTCGCGATCCTGTGGAGCGGCGGCAAGGGCGGCTTCGACGAGCTCGCGGCGACGCGTTTCGAGGCGACCGTCGCCGCGCGGCTCGCGGCGGGCGAGACCCTCGGCCGTGACCACGGTGCCGGGCCGCTCTACCGGCCGACGCGCGGGGCGGTGGCCGGCGGTGGGCGGATCGCCCTGGTCGGCGATGCCGCGGGCTACGTCGATGCACTGACCGGTGAGGGCCTTTCGCTCGGCTTCGAGTCGGCGCTCGCGCTCGCGCGGCGCTCGCGGCGGGTGATCTCGCACCCTCACCCGCAACGCTCGCCCGGCATTCGGCGGTGCCCCTCGGGCTGACCCGGCTTCTGCTCGTCGCGGCACGCCGGCCATGGTTGCGCCGGCGGCTGGTCGCCGCCCTCGCCGCCGACCTGCCCCTGTTCGCCAACCTCCTCGGCCTGCTTGGAGCCCGGCGTCCGTTGCGGGAGATCCTGATGGGGCGCGCGCTGCGACTCTGCGGCCGCCTCGCCTGGCCGCTCGAGAGCGCGTTCCCGGGCAACCCGGATGACCCCGACTTGATCGCCTTCATTGCCGGCGTTCTCGCCCGCCGCCGCGCGGTGCAGGGGCTCTTCGCCCTGCTCGTCGTCGCCATGCTGCCGGGACTGGCGCGTCTCGAGACCGACAACTCGGCGGAGGTCTTCTTTCTCGCGGGATCGAGCGATCTCGCGCGCTACCGCGCCTTCGTCGAGCGCTTCGGACCCGACTCCGGACTGCGCGTCGTGCTCTCCGGAGAGCGGCTCTTTTCCGCCGAGGGGCTCGCCTTCGTCGCCCGCCTCGAAGCGGAGTCGGCCCGGATCGAAGGCGTGCGGAACGTGAGCGGTCCGGTCGGCCACCACCGAGCGCGCTTGCCGCAGTTTCCGCCCGCAGAGCCGGGGGAGTTCCGGGTCCTGCTCCTCGGCAACGCCCTCGACCGCGCCGCCGGCTTCGTCACCGCCAGCGGCAACGAGGTTTCGATTCTGCTCGAGCTCGAGCCGAGCTCCGGCGAGCGCAAGGAGAGGGTGCTCGCCGACCTCGAGCGCCGTCATCGCGGCGTCGCCGCCCGGCGTCGCGGCGACGATGGTCGGCGAGGCGATGTTCCAGCGCGCCTTGAACGTGTCGGGACGCGAGGTCGAGCGGGTCTATTTCCCGTTGCTGCTGGGGCTCGCGGCGCTCCTCCTGCGGCCACTTTTCGCGAAGCCGGGGCGGTTGCCCTCCCCCTCGCGTTCGTGGCGACGGTCGAGATCGTGGTGCTCGGAGCGATGGGCTATGCCGGCGTCAAGGTCAATCTCGTCGTCGCCATCCTGCCGCCGATCCTGTTCGTCATCGCCCTCGCTTCCGCCGTGCATCTGATGCTGCGTTGCCGCGACATCGAGGCTGACCCGGAGAGCGGGGGTGCCGAAGCCGCCCACGCCCTCGCGAGCGCGCCCCCGGAGGGCGACGCGAGCGCTGCGATCGCTGCGATGATCGCGACGCTCGCCACCTATCGCGACAAGGGGCGGGCGCTCTTCTGGACGACCGTCTCGACGCTCGCCGGCTTCGCCTCGCTCACCGCGACGCCGGTGGCGCCGATCCGCACCCTCGGCCTCTGGGCGGGGATCGGCCTCGCCTTCTCGGGGCTGGCCGCGTTCACCCTCCTCCCGTGTCTCCTCGCCCGCACGATGGGCCGGCGCTCGAGCCTTCCCGAGCGCGCCTTCGAGCTGCGGGTGCAGCATCTCGGCCGGCGGGTGACCGAGTTCGCCGCCGATCGGCGCGCCTGGGTGCTGGCGATCTACGCCGGGCTGGCGCTGGTCGCGGCCGCCGGCCTGCCGCGCCTTCAGGTGGCGAGCAACGCCCTGCACTATCTCGCTCCCGAGCACCCGGTGCGGGTCGGGATCGAGAACGTCGAGCGGCTCGGTATCGGTCTGTCGGCGCTCGAGGTTGTCGCCACCGGGGACGAGGCGGAGTTTCTCGCCGCCCGCCGGCTCGACCAGCTCGCCGGCCTCGCCGAGGCGCTGCGCCGGCTCCCGGGCATCCTCTCGGTGGTCGGCGCGACCGATCTGCTCGACGACGTGGCGCGCGCGAGCCCGCTCGCCGGAGCGTTCACGCCGGCGGAGCTCCGTGAACGGCTGTTGCCGCTGCTGCGCGCGGACGCAGCGGGCAACCGCGCCCTGGGGCGCTTTCTCGCCGCCGATGGCAGCGCGACGCGCCTGACGCTGTTCGTCCCAACCGAAGGTTTCGCCCGCGTCGATCCACTGGCGGCGGCGGCGCTCGCCGTCGCGCGGCAGGCGCTGCCGGGCGCGACCGTCGAGCTCACCGGCCAGTATCCGCTGCTGCTCGCGATGCAGCGCTATCTGCTCTCGACGCTCGCTCTGTCGCTTCTCCTCACCCTGCCGGTGCTGGCGATCACCTTCTACATCCTGCTGCGCGACGTCAAGGGCACCCTCTATGCCCTGGTGCCGAACCTCTGGCCCGTGCTGGTGATCCTCGGTGGCATGGGCTGGTTCGGCATTCCGCTCGACATCGCGACGGTGATGGTCGCTTCGATCACCCTCGGCCTGGTGGTCGACGACACGATTCACACCCTGGCGCACTACCGCGAGCTCCGCGGCGAGCTCGGGCCGCGCGGCGCGGTCGCCGACCGGATGGAGAAGACCGCCCCGGCCTATCTGCTGACCGGCGTCATCCTGGCCTGTGGTTTCGGGGTTTGCGCCCTCTCCGCCTTCGCCCCGACGGCGCGTTTCGGCCTGCTCTCGGCAGTCGCGATCGTGATCGCGGTGGTCGCCGACTTCACCCTCGTGCCGGCGTTGTTTGGCCGCAACGGCAAGTAGCGCCGAGTAGCCTGAACGCAGCGGCAGTAGCCGCTGCCGGGCTAGGGGTGCACGACCCAGGCGGAAGTGCTTCCGCTCTCGAAGCCGTCGGCGAAGAGGCCATCGAGCAGCTCCAGGCGGACCTGGTACTGACCGGTGCCGCCGCGGAGCTCGACCTTCCACCCGGTCAGGAACTCGCCCGGCTCGACCGCCGACCACTGGACGACGGCGATCGTCGGGTTGGCTGGCACGAGCGGGACGATGCGCAGCGCGCCGGCGGTCACCACTCCGCCGGCGACGATCGGGGCGACCGGCGTGTTGACCTGGAAGACCGCCGTGACGCCGCCCGCGACGCTCCAGGCGTCGTTCACCGTCAGGCCCAGCGGGTCGAGGTCGAGAGTGCGTTGCCAGCTGTTCACGACCCCGGAGTTGGCGTAGGCCGGCGTCAGGTTGGCGACGACGTGCAGGACGCCCGCCGAATCGTTCACGGTCATCGACGAGGTGCTCTCGTTCTGCGGCACCGTCGTCGCGCCGTTGACGAAGCGCAGCGTGTTGTGGATCTCGGTCCCCTGCTGGATGCCGCTGTGGGTGAAGATGTTCTCGGTCACCGCCAGCCAGTCGTTGCGGAAGAGGTTGAACGCCCCTTGATCCTGGTGGGCGTGCGACTCGACGTACGGCCCGGCGACGAACGACAGCCAGAGGGCGTCGGTGGCCCAGCTGCGGCGCGCGAACAGGGCGCCGGTGCCGGTCGCGTGATGGAAGAGCGCCGTCGGCTGCGTCCCGGCGCCGCCGGCGGGCAGCAGGTCGTCGCGGAAGTTGAAGCCGCCGGTCATCTCGTCGATCGGCGATCTGGTGCAGCCACCAACTGGCGCGCGCGGTGACCGGCGATGCCGGCGCCGCGAGGGTGCGCGCTTCGAGCACCAGGTGGCGGTGGTAGTCGTAGAGCCAGGGGTACGACTCGCGCGACAGGTCGCCGATCGGCGCGTAGCGGTCGAGCGTCGGCACGGTGGCGTGGATCCAGTAGTCGAGCGTGTCGGCGAGGTGGGTCGACTGCGCGGCGAGGTCGACGTGGGTGGGCGTCGTGTCCCGCCACAGCCGGTAGAGCTCGAAGAGCCGCCCGAGCGAGACGCCGTAGCCGGTCCCCTCGCGGCTCCCGCCGCCGGGGATCCCCTGATAGTAGGCGACCACCGCCGGGAGCTTCACGTCCTCGAGAAAGTCGATCCAGGTCTGGCGGTCGGCGGCGAAGGCCCAGTACATCGTCGCCTGGAGGAAGCTGTAGTGGTAGTTGTTGCCCGGATTGTCGATCGACCAACCCGACCAGGGGAAAGCGTTCCCGCCCCAGCTCGCGTCCTCGGGATTCCACACGTTCCAGACCGCCTGGTCGGCGTAGGCCTCCCAGCGACTGCGCTGCGCGACGGTCAGGAGAGGTGAGCACCAGTCGTAGACCAGCGCGACGTCGCGCAGCATCGGTCCGACGTCGAGGTAGGAATCGCCGGCGATCGCCGGCCGCTGGCCGAGCGGCGATCTGCCGCCTCGGCCGCGGTCACCTGGTCCTCGACCCAGTCGATCGCCAGCGTCGCGTAGGGCGCCTGGCCAGTCAACCGGTACATGTAGACCGCGTCGGTGGCCGAGAAGGCGTAGCCCGGGCTCCCGGCCACCGCCTGGTCGACCCAGTCCTTGAAGCGCAGATAGGCCGGCCCCCCCATGTCGACGTAGGCGAGCGAGAGACCGATGTCGGCCGCGAGCGGCGGCGCGAGCCCCACCCCCACCGTGCCCCAGCACAGGGCTGCCCAGAAGAGCCGTTTCATCATTGGACTACGCGTAGTCTGGCGCGCCAAGAGGCCACCGGCAGTGAACCGGGCCACAGGCGGCGGCGCGCACCGCTACTTGCCGCGGGACTTCGCCCGGGCGGTGCGCTGACGGGCCCGCGCCGCGGCACTTCATGCCTGAGCGTGCGCTGCAACCGGGTGCTCGCCGCTGGCGATGACCTGAGGCTCACTCACGCCAACCCGTAGAGCGAAGCCACTGCCGGATTTCCGCTTGGCGAGCGTGCCAATCCTGCGGCGGACTCTCGCCGCGCTCCAGTGCCGACTGACGCTTCCCTCGAACGTCCTCGGCCAGCGGAGCAAGGCCGATCTCCGCGCGTCGCTGGTCGACGTTTGGCTCATCTTCAATCGGCAGGGGGCTGAGCCGACCCTCTTCATCCCAATCGAACTGTGTACCGTAGCGTTGGCCCTTGCCTTCGTTACTGCGAATTCGGTCCTCCAGCATGGCAACGTGAAGGAGCGAAACGTCGCCGGTCGCCGCCGCCGCGCTCAGCAACGTGAGATCCGCGTCTCTGCAGTGAGGGATTGCCAATCGCGTGTTGAAGGACGAGCCAGGCGGCTGCAGACGCGTCTTCGCCAACGAGAGAGCGGCCCGGCCAGCCATGCGCTTCCAGGATCGCGCCCAACCGCTCCGCGTTGCGCTCATGCACTTCACGCATCCGCGGATGGTATCCCGCGAAAAGGGCGCCGCTGCGCGCGAGCTCCGCGCGAAGAACCAGGTCCTCGGCCGCCATCGCCAGCAGTTCAGCTCGAACGGGCTGGAGAATCCACGCTCATGGTCGGCGGCCTAATTCGCACCCGAAGCAGCGTGCGTGAAGACCTCGCGCAGCGTAATACGACTGGGACAGCGTTTGGTAGACGAAGACCTTGCCATAGCGTGCGATCGCAGAAGAGGGCTCCGCCGAGGGCTCGACCTCGCGGGCGTCCAGATCCAACTCCGAAGCCGGGGTGGTAGAACTCGCCGAGCGACATGTAGCTCGCGATGACTGCATCCTCGGTCAGCAGGTCCGATCCCCATCGCCGCCGCCAAATCGACGGCAGGTAAGGCCCCTCGGGGCCGTCGGGGTGGGGCTCGGTTCCGCCGAGACGCGACTCGGCGATCGTAGCAGACGCTTCTGCGGCCGACGGGACTTCCGGCGAGCAGTCAAAGTAGATGAGGTCGCGCCGAATCTCCCGCCTGATGCGATCGACGTCCGGCTGACCGGCGGCCGGTGGCCTACAACGCGCTCGGCAGACGCGAAGTAGACCGAAACGTTGCCTTCGAGCTGGACTGCACCTCCGTCCAGGCGACGCGCGCATGTCGTTGCGCATTCTCCTCGAACCGCGCCTGGAGAGTCCGGGGCAACGCATCGCGGTGTGCTCATCGCCTCGAGGTCATCGCACGCCCTCAGAACGCGAGGTGGTGAGGCCCCGTTGGAGCCCGTCGGGGTGGGGCTCGGTGTTGCGGAAGGTGACCAGGATCGTCAGTCCGCTGCGGCCGAGCACTCCGAAGTGGAGGTAGGGTCCGCAGCGCGAGTCGTCGAGTGACGAGGTCGGAGAGCTGCCGTCGCAGGCGAGCGCGGCGGCGAGGAAAAGGAGGGCGAGCTTCCGGGTCGGCGCTGCGGAGCCAGCGGCTGGCAGCGTCATCGGCGCATCCGGCCGTACATGCGGCGATTGTAGCCGGACTAGCCTTGAGGCGGGGGTTGGCGGAGAATGGGGCACCCGCCAACTCTTCCCGAGGGATCGCTGATGTCCTGCCGCTCTGCCGCTGCCGCCTCGCTATTCGCCACTCTGTCTCTCTGCGCCGGCTCCGCCTCGGCCGACATCTCCGGCTTCGTCACGCGTGGAGGGGAGCGGCAATCCGGGGACGCCGATCGCCGGCGCCTACGTCCACCTGCAGGCCGATCTGGTGACGCCGGGGACGTTCACCGCGGCGGACGGCAGCTTCACCCTGGTGGCGAATCCCGTGGGCCTGGTCTACGTCGCCGCCTCGATCCCCTATCTGCGCTCCGCGCCAGAGAACTTCCTGATCGGCGGCACGCCGACCGTGGATGGCACGACCGATCTCGACATCCGCCTGGCGCTGCTGCCGGCCACGGACGATCCGGCCTACATCCCGGCGGACGTCTCCGAGTGCGGCGCCTGCCACTTCGAGCGCTACACCCAGTGGTCGACGTCGCATCACGCCTACACCGCGCAGAACAAGTGGGTGCTCGATCTCTTCTCCGGCACCGGCACGCCCGGCGGCGCCGCCGGCTACGTCTTCAAGAACACCCACGACCCGGGCGAGACCGGCTTCTGCGCCACCTGTCACGCGCCGATGCAGGATCTCCAGGATCCGCGCCCCGAAGGGGTGCCGCTCGACGAGGCGACGGCGCCGAACGGTTCTCAAGGGGTCATCTGCGTCGCCTGCCATCAGATGGACGCGATCGACGCGACACACCTGAACGCGCTCAATCACCGCGGCAAGGCGACCTTCCGCTTCCCGCAGGCCGGCCAGGGCGAGAACACCTCGCAGTATCGTCTGGGGGCCGATGGATGACGTCACTTTCAGCCTGATGCGGCCGTCGTTCTCGCCGCTGCATCGCAGCTCACAGATCTGCGCCGCCTGTCACCAGTACCACAACCCGACGACCGACGCGCCCGGGCAGAACACCTTTCTCGAGTGGCAGGCGTCGCCCTACGCCGCCCCGGGACCGGGCTTCCGCACCTGCCAGGACTGCCACATGGGGACGATGCCGGGGGTCGGCCAGAACTGCGAGTTCGGCGGTCCGGACCGGGAGAGCGCCGAGCGCCACGCCCACACCTTCATCGGCTCGACCCAGGCGACGCTGTCAGCCAACATCGCCCTCACCACCACGGTCGCAGAGACCGCCGCGGGCCACGTCCGTGTCGCGAGCGCGGTCGACAACTTCGGCGCCGGGCACGACTTTCCGACCGGCATCTCGCTCAGGAACGCCATCCTCTGGATCACCGCCACGCTCGACGGCCAGCCGCTCACCCAGGTCGCCGGTCCGACGATCCCGTTCTGGGCCTCGGACGACGTGCCGGGCAACCAGCCCGGCGACCTCGCCGGTCAGCCGGGGAAGGGTTTCGCCAAGGTGCTCGAGGGGCGGATCAACGGCCAGGGTCCGGTGGTACGGCCGGTGCTGTTCATCGACGCCGAGGCCGTCCACTCGCTGACGACGATCCCCTCGGGCACGATCGACACCACCGAGGTCGACTTCGCCCTGCCGCCCGGCACCGCGCCGGGGAGCACGGTCGAGGTCACCGCCGTCCTCCTCTACCGCCGCGCCTGGCGGGCGGTCGCGGTGACCAAGGGCTGGACCGAGACGACCCACGGCGACCCGATCGAGATCGAGGTGGCGCGCAACGAGGCGACGCTCGCGGTCACCGGCCAGGGGATCGTCGAGATCCCGGCGCTCTCCCGCGCCGGCCTCGCCGCGGCGGCGGCGCTGCTCGCTCTCGCCGGTATCTTCGCGCTGCAGCGTCGACCTACGGGCTGAAAAAAGCGCTGGCTAAGGGACGGTGAGAGACCATTCGTTGGTCGTGCTGCTCTCGAAGCCGTCGCGAAACAGGATGTAGCTCTGGATCATCTCCAGGGCGTCGATCCGACCGGCGCCGAAGGTGTTGTTGGGAAAGACGTTCGCCGCGACGCCGCCGCAGACCTCGGTGCTGGTGGTCGGGTGGAAGGCGCCTCGTTGGATGACTTGCTCGATCCGGTCCACTTGGCCGCGGATCGCCGGATCGGCCGAGAGGAGCAGCGCGACCAGGCCCGCGACGTGCGGTCCGGCCATGCTGGTGCCGCTGAGCGAGCCATAGGCTCCCCCCGGGAACGAGGAGCGGACGTTGCTCCCCGGCGCGGCGATATCGGGCTTCATCCGGTTGCTGCCGTCCACGGTCACCGGCCCGCGGCTGGAGAAACTCGAGGCCGCGTCGGTCGAGGTCGTGGAGCCGACGGTGAACGAGGCGTCGTAGATCGCCGACGGCGTCGAGACCGTGGAGCAGGAGGCGCCGCTGTTGCCGGCGGAGTGCACGGTGACGATGCCGGCGGCACGCACGTTCTCGACGACGGTCAGGAGGACGTTGGGGTCGGTGCAGCCTTCGGAGGCCGGGCAGCTCCAGGAGTTGTTGATCACGTCGGGAGCGAGCGCCGGATCGGGATTCTGGTTGTTGAGGTCGGTCGGCGCCACGAACCACTGGTAGCACTCGGCGTAGGTCGCCGGCGTGCCGAAGCCCTGATCCATGTTGCGGCAGCCGATCCACCTGGCGCCCGGCGCCATGCCGATCTGGTTGGCGCCGCCGTCGTCGCCGACCATGGTTCCCATCGTGTGGGTGCCGTGGCTGTCGTCATCGCAAGGCGCAGCGGCGTTGGCGCCGCAGATGCCGCCGCCGGAGTGGATCGCGTCGTGCCAGTTGTAGTCGTGGTCGGCGACGGCGCCGTTCCAGCCGCGGTACTTCGCCTGGAGTGCCGGATGGCTCCAGTCGTAGCCGGTGTCCTGCCCGGCGACGACCGCGCCCTGGCCGGTGTAACCCAGCGCCCAGACCTGCGGTGCGTTGACTTTGGTGATGTTCCACTCGACGGCTGCGGGGGCGAAGCTCGACGCCGGGGCGTCGCCCGCGAACGGGCCGGCCTCGGCGACCCGCGGATTGGCGGCGATCGAGGCGACGTCGGGGCGGGCGGCGATCGAGGCGAGGGCCGCGGCGTCGCCCTTCGCCCAGACGAAATTGGCGATCCAGAACGGGCGGTGCACCACCCCGGCGCGGGCGAGCTCGTCGAGGAGCGGCGCCTGGGTGCGCGCGGCGGTCTCGCGCAGCTGCTCGACGACGAAGCGCCCCTTGGCGAGCTTGGTCGACAAGGCGGCCGCGCCGGAGAGATCGGCCTGCTCGGCGAGGACGATCAGGAACTCGCTCTCGCCGGAGGGTGAGAGCACCAGCTGGTCGAGCACCCACGGGTCGACTTTGGCGGAGCCTGTGGCCTCGACCGGCGGCGCGAGCGCCAACACCGCGACGGCCGAGAGCAGCGTGGGAACGAATCGGAGGGCGGAACGCAGGCGCATGGAACCTCTACCTCGCAGGCGGAAAGTCAGTGCCTCGGTCGCTGTCAGCGGCAGAGCCGCGCGAGGGCCGGGGGCTGGTGGACCTGGATGTGGTGCGAGCTGTCGACGGAGAGGTAGCCCTTCTGGCGGAACTCGACCATCACCTGGTTGACGCGCTCGCGCGAGGCGCCGACGAGCTCGGCGAGGTCGGTCTGGGTGAGGCGGAGGTTGATCCTGACGCCGCCGCCGTTGCCCTCCTCGGCGCTGCCGTAGCGCTCGGTGAAGGCGAGGAGCTGGCGCGCCAGGCGGCCGGCGACGTCGAGCGAGGAGAGCGACTGGATCTGCTCGTTCGCCATCCGCAGCCGCCCGGCGAGGAGCCGCACCAGGTTCTGGGTGAACTCGGAGACGTTCTTCAAACAGTCCTGGAAGGTGGCGCGGTCCATCCACAGAAAGCTGCACTTCTCCATCGTCATGACGTTGGCGGAGCGCCCGGCCGAGTCGACCAGGCTCATCTCGCCGACCGTGTCGCCGGCGCCCAGGAAGGCGAGGATGACCTCGCGGCCGTCCATCTGCTCGATCAAGATCTTGACCGTCCCCTCGAGCAGCACGTAGACCACCTCGCCCGGCTGCTCGGCGGTGATCATGTTCGTCCCCGCCGGCACGCTCTTCTTGTGCATGACGTCGTTCAGGCGCTTGAGGCGGTCGGCCGGGATGCCGCGAAAAAGCGGAATCTCCGCCAGGAGACTGGGATCGTTGAGGGCGGGCAAGGGGCCTCCGTTCAGATCGAGCGCTGATTGTAACCGCTCGCCGGACTTCCCGGTACGCGGACCGCTCCGGGGCCTGATCCGTGGACCGCGAAGCGGCGCTGGCCGTGAACCTGGCGTGAACCGCCGCGCCGGCACCGACGTAGAAAAAAGATGAAGATCCTGCCCCGCTTGAGCTCGCGGTTGCGTTTCGCGGGTGTCGCTGCCCTCCTGGCGGGCGGCCTCTTGCTCGCGCGCTACCTTCGGCCGGTGCCGGCGGCGACCCGCGCCGCCTGGGTCGCCGACCGCGAGCGCCTCGAAGCGCACAGCGCCGCGGCGCCGGTCCTCACCAGAACCTGGTCGAGCCCCACTCGAAGCCGTCGGCGAAGATGAGGCTGTTCTCGAGCCGGACGAGCGCGGCCCGGCTGCCGCCGCCGACCTGATCGACGTCGACCAGAATCATCGGTCGGCCGGCGGGGGTCGCGAGGTCGACCGGTCGCTCGCCAGTGTCGCCGCCGTCGTCGATGTCGAGAAGGACGGGAATGAAAGTGGGGTCGGAGGCAAATCCACCGCCGGCGAAGTCGATCAGGTACCGGTTGACGCCCAGAGTGTCCCCGGAGGTGGCGTCGTAGGCGTGGAGCAGCCTTCCCAGGCCGTCGAAGGCCAACGCCTTGAACTCGCGTCCGTTCACCGCGAAGCTCGTCGACTGCCCGGTCGCGACCTGCAGCGCAAAGAGACTTCCGGCGGTCCCTGAAATGTCGTGGAAGGCGAGGGCGATCCGGCCGTCGTGGCCGATGGCGAGGGCGCGCGGCAGGGTGTCGTCGCCATCGTCCGCGGAGAGGATGCTCGAGCCGCTGTCGGCGAAAGTGGTGTCGAGGTCGCCGTTGGAGTGGAACCGGGTGAGCGCCGTGTCGAGGTCGAGCGCGACGACGGGGTCATAGAAGGAGTGCAGCACGTAGATCCGGTTCGCCGGGTCGACGACGAGCTTCGCGCCGCCACCGGCGAGCAGGCCCAGCCCCGGCCCGGTCACCGGCGCGAAGCCGTCGGTGCTGAAATTGAGGTCGAGATTCCCCGCCGCGGTGAGTCCGACCAGGTAGTAGTCGGAGCGCAACGCGTTCACCACCGACTCGAGGAGCGCGACGTAGCGCGTCGTCGGGTCGTCCGATTCGGCGACATCGATCAGCCGGCAGTCCTCGCTGTCGCAGAAGGCCGGCGCGTCGAAGATCTCCCAGCCGGCGCCGCTGAACGTGGTGTCGAAGATGCAGGGGTCGGCGGCGGTGAAGCGGGCGACGAAGGCGCGCTCGGTGGTCTCCGTGCCGAAGACCGTCGCGACCCCGGCCAGCAGGAGCCGATTCGCGCTGTCGAAGATCGCCTGCCGCATCACGAAGTTGTCCAGAAAGGCGACGCTGTTGATGCAGCCTTCCCAGATGCCGCCGCCGTCGGTGATGTTGGTCACGGTCGCGATCTCGGTCCGGTCGAGCGTGCCGATGTCGCCGGTGAGCAGGTAGCGCTGCCGGTCGTCGACCGCGCCGGCCCAGGGCTGGGAGTTGGGATATCCGTCCGAAACCCCGTCGCCCCCCCAGGCGGGATCGAGCTCGCCGTCGGCAGCGACGGCCGGAGCGGCGGCCAGGGACAGCACGAATACGGCGGCGAGCACGCTCGTGAGCCAGAAGTGCGGTAACAGCGGGAGTGGAAATCGACGCATGATCGGTCCCTCGAACATTCTCCGTTATCCGGTGCGCGGAGGGGACAACCGGCGGATCGGGCTCACCAGAACTTCGTCGAGCCCCACTCGAAGCCGTCGGCGAAGATCAGATCGTTCTGGAGGCGGACGAGGAAGGCCTGTCTGCCGCCGCCGTCCTGATCGGAATCGATCAGGATCGTCGGCCGGCCAGCGACGGTGTCGATGTCGACCGGAATCTCGCCGTGCGTAGAGCCTTCGTCGATGTCGAGGAAAAGCGAATCGAAGGTGGAGTCGCCGGGGAAGCCCGTGCCGAAGTTCGTCAAATAGCGAGCCACCCCGAGGCCGTCTTGAGCGGGAAAGTCGTAGGCGTAGAGCAACCGACCCAGTCCGTCGAAGGCGAGCGCCTTCGGCTCGCGCGGGCTCTGGGTGGTGCTGAGCGCCTGTCCGGTAGACGGCCGCAGCGCAAAGAGCGTCGCTTCCTCGATCGTGACGTTGTAATGGGCGAGCGCCAGGCGGCCGTCGTTACCGATGGCCAAGGCGCGCGGCAAGGTGTCCTGGTTGTCCACGGAGTGCAGGAACCGCGTGCCGGAGCTCGCGAAGGTGGGGTCGAGATCGCCGTCCGATTGGAAGCGCGTGAGTCCGGTGTCGAGGTCGAAACTCGCATCCGGATCGAAGAAGGAGTGCAGGACGTACGTCCGGTTTGCGGCATCGATGACGAGCTCGGCCCCGTCGCTCGCCAGGACGCCGAGATTGGCGGCGGTAACCGGCGCGTAGCCGCCGCTGCCGAAATTCGGATCGAGGTTTCCGGAACCCGTGAGACCGACGAGGAAATACTCCGAGATCAGCGCGTTCTGGACAGACTCGAGCAGCGCGACGTAGCGGGTCGTGGCGTCGGCCGACTCCTCGATGTCGATCAACCGGCAGTCCTCCGTGTCGCACTGCGGCGCATCGTCGAGGATCTGCCAGCCCGAGCCGGCGAAGGTGGAGTCGAGAGTGCAGCCCGGAAAGCCGGTGAAGCGCGCGATGAAGGCGCGCTTCACGCTCTCGGTGCCGGTGACCGTCGCCTGGCCGACGAAGAGCGGGCGACCGGACCCGTCGAACAGGATGTCGCGCATGTCGAGATTGTCGACGAAGAGAAAGCCCGACAGGCAGTGCACCCATCCGTCCCCTTCCTCCTCGGTCCAAAACCAGTCCAGCTTGTTGTCGGCGGGCGTGAAACTGACTCCCGAGCCCACCATGGTCTGGTCTCCCGAGACCGCTCCGGCGAACGCCACTGCGTCGGCGTAGGCCAGGGAGATGCCGCCCGTACCCCAACCCGGGTCGAGATCGCCGTCCCCGGCGGCGAGCGGCGCAGCGGCGAGGAGAGCGGCGGCGACAAGGAGCGCCGACCCGAAAGGGGAGCGGCGTGCGGAGCGGGTGGTCGGGTGCATGCGAGTTCCCTCCTTCCCTATTCCGCGATTGCGCTCCTTCAGGGGACAGTCGGCCGTCAGGTCGTCGTCACCGCTTGCACCCGTACCCGGATGTCGACCGCCTTCGAGGCCCCCGGCTCGCCCGCTGCGCCGGCCGGTGCCGCGAGAAAGGGATTGATGTCGAGCTCGACGATCTCGGGGAAGTGCTGGACGAGCCAGGCGAGCTTGAGCAGCACCACCTCGAGGAGGGCGATATCCGCCGGCGCGTCGCCGCGCACCCCCTCGAGGAGCTTCACGCCGCGGATGCGGCGCACGATCTCGCTCGCCTCGGAGGGGGCGAGCGGCGTGATGCCGAAGACCACGTCGCGGAAGACTTCGACGTACTTGCCGCCGAGACCGAACATCAGCACGGGGCCAAAGCGGGGATCGGTGGAGACGCCGAAGATCGTTTCGTGCCCGCTCTGGGCCATCTCCTGGACGAAGAAGCCGGCGATCGCGAGCCCGGCGGCGGCGAAGCGGTGCGCGAGCGCATCGCAGGCGCGGGCGACCTCGGCCTCGCTCGCCAGATCGAGCTCGATCGCCTTCGCCTCGCTCTTGTGGACCAGGCCGGGGGAGATCGCCTTGACCACCACCGGATAGCCGATACGCCGCGCGGCGGCGAGCGCTTCGGCGCGGTCGGCCGCCACAGCCCAGCGGGCGACCGGAACGCCCAGCGTCTCGAGCAGGCGGAAGGCGTCGTCAGCGGCGAGGTAGCCGTCCTCGCCCGGGCGGGAGAGCACCGCCGCGATCTTCTCGCGGTCGAAGTCGAAGTCGGGCACCGCCTCGTGCTCGGGACGGCGCCGCCATTCGGCGTATCGCACCAGTTGGGCGAGCGCCCGGGCGGCCGATTCGGGGAAGCGGTAGACCGGCGGCAGGTGGTGCGCCCCCTTCAGGCCGTCGTAAAACGATTCGACCGCCATCATTACCGCCAGGACTGGCTTGCTGGGCTTGGCGGGCTCGGCGGTCGCGGACGAGCCGGTCGCCACCCGGGCGGCCGCCTCGAGCACGTCGCGCGGATCGCCCAGGAGGGGCGTCACGTTGACCACCATCACGGCGTCGACCCCCGGGTCGGCGAGCACCGCGGCGAGCGTGCGCTCGTACTGCTCGGCGGTAGCCGAGGCGATCATGTCCACCGGGTTTCCCAGCGCCGCCGAGGCCGGCAGGAAGGTTGCGAGGTGGGCGCGCGTCGCCTCCTCAAACTCCGCCATCCGGAGTCCGAGGTTGACGCAGGCGTCGGTCGCCATGATCCCGGGACCGCCGGCGTTGGTGACGATCGCCACCCGGTCGCCCGCCGGCAACGGACAGCGGTCGAGGGCGCGCGCGACGTCGAAGAGCTCGTCGATGGTGTCGGCCCGCAGGACGCCGCACTGGTCGAGGAAGGCCGAGACGGTGACATCGGTGCCGGCCATCGCGCCGGTGTGGCTCGAGGCGGCGCGCGCGCCCTCCGCCGTGCGTCCGGACTTGACGATCAGGATCGGCTTCTTGCGCGTCACCCGTTTGGCGATCTCGGTGAAGCGCCGCGGGTTGCCGAACGACTCGAGGTACATGCACATGACCCTGGTCGCCGGGTCGTTCTCCCAGTACTCGACGAGGTCGTTGCCGGAGACGTCGGCCTTGTTGCCCATCGAGACGAACTGGGTCAATCCGATGCCCAATTGCGCGGCGACGTTGAGAATGGCGACGCCGAGCGCCCCCGACTGGCTGACGAAGCCGACCGATCCGGCGACCGCCGGGGTCGGCGAGAAGGTGGCGTTCAAGGAGACGGCCGCGTCGGTGTTGATCACCCCCATGCAGTTCGGGCCGATCATCCGCGCCCCGGCGGCACGGATGGTGGCGCGGAGCTTCGCTTCGAGCGCCCGGCCCTCCGCGCCGGTCTCGCCGTAGCCGGCGGTGATGATGACGAAAGCGGTGACGCCGAGGGCGATCGCCTCTTCGACGACTCCCTGGACCAGGGCCCGCGGCACGGTGACCACCGCCAGGTCGATCTGGTCCGGAATGGCGGCGAGCGACGGGTAGCACTTGAGCGAGTGGATCGCCGCCGCCTTCGGGTTGACGGGGTAGATCGCGCCGGTGAACTGGGCTTCGACCATGTTGTGGACGATCGCCCAGCCGATCGAATCGCGCGAGCGCGAGGCGCCAACGACGGCGACCGTGCGGGGAGTGAAGACGGGGTCGAGCGAGTGCATGGAGTCTCCGATGAGCGTTCAGGCGCGCGGCGCGAGAATCTGCAGGCGCTCCGGCGCGAGCGTGACGGTGAGCGGCGCGGCGGCGACGAAAGCGTCGCCGTCGGCCTGGAGCTGCAGCGAAGCCGGCGCGACGATACGCAGGCTGGTGAAGGAGCGCACTTCGACATCGCTGCGCTCGAGGTGGCGGCCGCGGGCGAGTGCGACCGCGAAGCCGACGGCCTCGCGTCGCCGTCGCCCGTGAAACAGCAGCAGCTCGAGCTTGCGGTCGTAGCCGGAGGCGCCGGGGACGATGGTGAACTGTCCGGCGTATTGCGGCAGATTGGCGACGACGAAGCCGGTCGCCTCGACGATGCCCAAAGTGTCACCATCGATCTCGAACGCGAAACGAGGAAAGCGATAGCGGAGCCACTCACGGATGCCGGCGATCGCCACCGCCCCTTTACCGAGCAGTTTCTTGGTGCCGAGATCCACGTGCGCCATGACCTGCGCGTCGAGCCCGCCGGAGAGCTGCATGAGGAAAGGCTCGCCGTTCGACTGTCCGAGATCCAGCAGGGTGGGCTCGGCGGCGAGCAGAGCGCGCGCCGCGGCAACGGGGTCCGCGGGCAACCCGAGCGCGCCGGCGACGACGTTGGTCGTGCCGCCCGGCAGGGCGCCCACCGCTACGTCGCTCCCCGCGAGGACGCTCGCGGCGACGCGCAGCGTCCCGTCGCCGCCGAGGACGAAGAAGACATCCAGACTCTCGGCGAGCGCCTGCCGGGCGAGCGTCCGGCAATGCTCCGGACCGTCGGTCGGTTCCAGGGCGAGCTCGAAGCCGCTTTCGAGAATGCGCCGGATCTCCGGGAGGGAACGCCGCGCCCGGCGCTGCCCGGCGCGGGGATTCCAGATCAGGACAGCGCGGCGCACGGCGCGATTCTATGGCGCACTAGCGCTCGTCCTCCCGCCCGCGCAGGCGGCAGGCGGGGCGCCGCGGCCGGGCTATTCGGGATCGAAAAGCGTGCCGGATGGCGTGTACGGCGTCGCCGGGGGCGGATAGCCCAGATGCTGGTAGGCCCTCTGGGTGGCGACGCGGCCGCGCGGGGTGCGCTGCAGGAAGCCCTCCTGCAGGAGGTAGGGCTCGTAGAGATCTTCGATCGTCCCGCGGTCCTCGCCCACCGCCGCGGCGATCGCCTGGATCCCCGCCGGGCCGCCGCCGTAGACCTCGATCAGCACCGAAAGGATCCGCCGGTCGAGCTCGTCGAAGCCGAAGTCGTCGACCTCGAGGAGCGCCAGCGCCTTCTTGGCCATCGCGAGGTCGATCCCCGGGGCGTGGGAGTCGACCTGGGCGAAGTCGCGCACCCGGCGCAGCAGCCGGTTGGCGATGCGCGGCGTGCCGCGGCTCCGGCGCGCGAGCTCGTCGAGGCCGGCGGCCTCGGAGGCGATACCCAGGACCTCCGCCGAGCGCTTGACGATCCGCGCCAACTGCTCGGGGGGTAGAAGTCGAGCCGGTGGACAATGCCGAAGCGCGCCCGGAGCGGCGACGAGAGGAGCCCGGCCCGGGTCGTCGCCCCGACCAGCGTGAAGCGCGGCAGGTCGATCTGGACGATCCTCGCCGCCGGACCCTGGCCGATGACGAGATCGAGCTTGAAGTCCTCGAGGGCCGGGTAGAGGATCTCCTCGACCGCCGGCCCGAGGCGATGGATCTCGTCGACGAAGAGGACGTCCCCCGGCTGCAGGTTGGTGAGGATCGCCGCCAGATCCCCGGCGCGCTCGAGCACCGGCCCGGCGGTGGTGCGGAGAGGCGCATCCATCTCCTTGGCCAGGATGTGCGCCAGGGTCGTCTTCCCCAGCCCGGGCGGGCCGAAGAGCAGCACGTGGTCGAGCGGCTCCCCGCGTTCGCGCGCCGCGCGGATGAAGACCTTCAGGTTCTCGACGATCCGGTCCTGCCCGACGTACTCCGCCAGATGCCGCGGCCGGAGCGTCTGCTCGACCGATGCCTCCGCCCCCTCCAACTCCCCGGACAGAATGCGCTCGGACGGTGACGGCGGCATGGGGGCATTCTAGACCCAGGGCGTGTTCGGCGTAGCGGATGGCATGTTTCCAACGAGCAGGCGGAGACGGAACGATTGCAGAGGCCAGCCATGTCCGAAGCGATGAAGGTTGTCAGCATTTCACCGGACGTCATGAGCGGAACTCCGGTCTTTGCAGGCACGAGGGTCCCGATTCGCAACTTCATCGACGACCTCGAGGCTGGAGAGAGCCTGGATGAGTTCCTGAACGACTTTCCAACCGTCAGCCGGGAACAGGCCGTTGACGCCCTGGAGCTGGCAGGTGAGTGGCTCATAGCCCATGCGGCTGCTTCTTGACGAGTCCCTGCCGCGAAAGGCCGGACGCAATTCTCACCCCATGCGGTTCGAACCGCGGCTCAACTCGGTTGGGCTGGGATAACGAACGGTGCGCTGCTCCGCAGGGCGGCCGCGGAGGGTGACAGGAAGTAACACATTTGTTATGCTTCAGCCGTGGTTTTCACGATCACCTACTACGGTGAGTCTGTCCAGGAGGAGATCCTGGATCTTCCAGACAGTCTCGCTGCCCGGTACATCGTGCTCACGCGGAGAATGGTCGTTCTCGGCCCGAACCTCGGCGAGCCTCACACCAAGGCGTTCGGTGGCGGATTGTTCGAGCTGAGACTGAAGGGCCTGGAAGGTATCGCCCGCGTGTTCTTCTGCACGCTCGTCGGCAGGCGCATCATCATGCTTCACGGCTTCGTGAAGAAGTCAGGAAAGACACCTTCGAAGGAGAGGAAGATCGCCGAGGCTCGGCTGAAGGAGATCAAGAATGCGAACCCATGATCAGGTCGTCAAGAAGCTGATGAAGCGGCCCGGCGTACGCGCCGAGGTCGAACGGCTGGAGCGCGAGGAGACTGCACTTCTCGATCTGCTGCTCAAGGCCCGGCAGGAAGCCGGGCTCACCCAGGCCCAGGTCGCCGAGCGCATGGGCACCCAAGCGCCGGCCGTCGCGAGACTCGAGCGCGCGTTGGCGACGGGAAAGCACTCCCCGTCCGTGGCGACCCTGCGCAAATACGTCAAGGCGTGTGGCAAGCGTCTGGTCCTGCAGGTCGCCTGAGCGACCAGCTGGGCCGGGTACTTTTCCCGCCATGAGCCCGACGGTGGCCGACTGTTCATTCCCCGCCAAGCGGCCCTCCTAGGCCCCAGGAACGATCGTAGTTGCCGGGTCTGTATATGAACAAGTCGACGCTCAAAGCGTTGGGTTGGGATGAGTGGTTCGAAGCACGCGCCAGGGTTCGCTGTAACCAGCCAGGCGGCGTGGCTCGGGTAGCCGCGGTGGATCGCGATCAATTGCTGCTCCTCGACGCGGCCGGCGCCTTCCGGGCGAAGCTGTCGGGGAAGCTCCTGCACGCGGCCGGCGCCGCCCTGGAACGGCCGTGCGTCGGCGACTGGGTCTGGGTCGAGAAGGCGGCGGGCGATTCTTTCGCCGTCGTGCACGCCGTCCTCGAGCGCCGGACCGGCCTGCATCGCAAGGCGGCGGGAGAGTCCGTCGAGTTCCAGGTGATCGCCGCCAACGTCGATGTCGTCCTCATCGTGCAGTCCTGCCACTTCGACTTCAATCTGAAACGGCTCGAGCGCTACCTGGTCATGGTCCGGGAGGGCGGAGCGACGCCCTGCGTTCTGCTCACCAAGACCGACCTCGTCGAGCCCGAGGTGCTGGCCGGTCATTTGGACGAGATCCGCAGCGCGGGCATCGATGCACCGGTGTGGACCCTGAGCAACGTCACCCGCGAGGGGGTCGACGAGTTGAGCGCCGGGCTGGCCCCCGGGAAGACGTACTGCTTCGTCGGCTCGTCGGGGGTCGGCAAGAGCACCCTCATCAATGGGCTCCTGGGCCGGGATCGCCTGGCAACGAAGGCGGTCAGCGGCACGGGCGAGGGGCGCCATACGACCGTGCGCCGGGAGCTCCTGGTCCTCGCGAGCGGCGCACTGGTCATCGACAACCCCGGGATGCGGGAGCTCGGAGTGCTGGGCGCGGAGAGCGGCATCGAGGCGAGCTATGCGGACATCGTCGCGCTTTCGTCCGGGTGCCGCTTCAGGGACTGTACGCACGCCGCCGAACCGGGCTGTGCGGTGCGTGCGGCGCTCGAGTCCGGCGAAGTGGATGCCAGGCACTACGCGAACTTCCTCAAGCTCAAGAGCGAGTCGGCGTACCTGCAGCTCTCCTACGCCGAGAAGCGCAAGAAGGAGAAGGACTTCGGCAAGTTCATCAAGTCCGTCAAGCAGCAGCTGCGCGAGGACTGAACGCCGCGAGATATTCTGCAGCCTCCATGGTCGAAGGCGCGTTCGGCATCGGACTGTCGCACCTGCTCACGGGATTGCTGCTGGTTCTGGTGGCGATGCCGTTGATTCGGCGGAAGGTGGCGATGAACCGCTGGTACGGGGTGCGGATTCGCAAGGCGTTTGCCTCCGAGGCGAACTGGTACGCCATCAACGAAGTCGGTGGCCGTTGGCTGGCGGGGGCGGGTGGCGTTCTCGCGCTCGCCGGGGGGAGCGTGCTGCTTTGGCCGCCGACCACGGTCACCGGCATTCTGTTCGCTTCGCTGGCGCCGGTGCCCCTGGTGCTCTTCACCCTGGTGCCGGTGCTGCGCTTTGCCCGGCGGCTGCCGCCGTGAGCGGACCCCCTCCGTCGGCACCGCTCGCTGCGCTCTCCGGTTTCGCCCCATTCGATCCGGCGGATGCCTGGTTGCTGCAGTCGGTGCTCTACGCCGGCGGGCTGACCGACGGGGCCGAGCTCGCCGACATCATCGGTCTGGGAGACGGCATCCGGGATGCCCTCTTCACCGCCGAGGAGTTGCGCGGCGGCTTCGCCCGGCTCGTCGCCGCGGGCTTCGTGCGCGCCGAGGCCGGGCGCTATTTCGTGGTCGGCGAGGCGCGCGGGCTGGCGAAGAAAGAGGGGCTCTCGCTCGCCGCGCACGGCGAGGAGATCGCCGCCTTTCTCGCCGCCTCGAACTATCGCGGCACCGATCCCGAGGCGCCGGATCCCGACCTCTCCGATGAGAAGATCGCCGCCGCCACCCGCACCTACCTCGCGCCGCTGCTGGAAAAGAAAGGGGACGTGAATTGAGCCACCTGCGGAGTCGACGACCGATCTGGACGCTCGCGCTCCTCGCCGCATGCGCGAGCGCTGCAATCTGCGCCGCCGGGCCTGCCACCCCCGCCGAGCGCACGCGCGCCGAGATAACGGCGCTCCTCGAGAGCTTCCTCTCGCCCGGGCAGAATCCGACGCGCGCCGCGCACGAGCGCTTCTGGGCGGACGATCTCGTCTACACGAGCTCGGCGGGGAAGGTGACGACCAAGGCGGAGATCCTGAAGTCGTTCGACGAAGCGCCGAAAGCGGAGCCGGGCACGCCCGCGGAATCGGAACCGGTCTACTCCGCCGAGGACATCCTCGTGCGCAGTTACGGAGAGGGGGGCGAGCGGGGCGAGATGGCGGCGCTCACCTTCCGCCTCGTCGCCCGCGCCGCCGACGGCACGACGCAGCACTACCGCAACAGTGGCACCTTCCTCTTTCGTAACGGCATGTGGCAGGCGATCACCTGGCAGGCGACCAAGGTGCCGGCGCTCGCTCCTCTACCTCCAGAGGCGAAGTGAGCCCTTCGTTCACAACCGGCGAGCCGTTCTCCGGGACGGAGATCGCGGCGGCGATGGTGCGCCTGCACGAGGAGTCGGAACGCTATCTCGCGGCCATTCCGGCGGCGGAGTTCGCGGCGCCGCAGGGCGAGAAGTGGTCGCCCGCCGACCATGTCCGGCATCTCGCGAAATCGACCATTCCGCTCGTTCCGGCGCTCGGCGCTGCCGAAGCTCCTGCTCGGGCTGCGCTTCGGCCGCGCGGCTGCGGACTCGCGCGGCTTCGCCGCGCTGCGCGACGACTATCGCCAGCGCCTGCGCGTCACCGGCGCCACCGCCGGACGGTTCGCACCGTCGGCGCGCCCGCTGCCGGACGACCTCGAGGCCTGGCAGCGCGACGTCCTCGGCTCGTGGCGCGGTGCGGTCTCGGGGCTCGCCGCAAGGATCCCGGCCTGGAGCGAGCGCGCCCTCGATCGCTACCGCCTGCCGCATCCGTTGCTCGGCAAGCTCACGGTGCGCGAGATGCTCTTCTTCACCGTTTACCACAACGCCCATCACCTCGAGCAGGTCGCCAGTCGCCGCTGAAGACCGCGAGAGTTGCGCCTCGCCTGCGGCGTGAGCCGCGCGGCCGGTGGTTTCCGCGTAGTAGGCATGTGGATCCACTCTGCCCGCGCTGCCGCTCTGCTCGTCCTCGCCGCTTTCCTCCAGCTCGTCGCGCCGCCGCCGGCGTCCGCCCAGCTTCCTGCCGTCGGCCTGTCGTCGGTCGGCGGGCAGGCGTTCGCCAGCGAGGACCTGCTCTTCTACCAGCCGGCGGCCGGAGAGCTCTTCGGCGCCGCGGTCGTCGCCGGTGACTTCAACGGCGACAGTATCGACGACCTCGCGACCGGCATGCCTTTCGACAGCGGCTATGTGGGCGATCCGGTTCCCGGCTGCGGCTCTGTTGTGGTGCGCTATGGCGCGCCCGGTGAGAGACTCGAAACCGGGCTTGCCGACACGGTGCTCAACCAGTTGCTTCGGGAAGCCCGGATCCGGCCGAGTTCGCCGAGATGTTCGGCGCGACGCTCGCGGCGGGTGACTTCGACGGCGACAGCATCGACGACCTGGCGATCGGCATTCCGCAGAATCGCACCGGCGCCCCTTTTGCGGGGGCGGTCCAGATCCACTACGGTCGCGCCGGTGGAATCCAGCTTGTCGGAGAGCACTTCCTGCGCCAGGGCGTGAGCGGCATCCCCGGCACGCCCGAGAACGGCGACCGGTTCGGGTTCTCGCTCGTCAGCGGCAACTTCGACGGTGACGCCTACGCCGACCTCGCCGTCGGGGTACCGAACGACATCTTCGACGGACCGCTCGCCGACTCCGGCACGGTAGTGGTCTTTCACGGCGGGTCGGGAGGGCTGCTGCCCTTCGCCGGCTACGCCATCTCGCAGGGGGAACCGCAGATCCTCGGCGACCCCGAGTCCAGCGAGTATTTTGGTCTGGCGCTCGCCGCCGGCGATTTCGATGGCAGCGGGCACGACGACCTCGCGATCGGCGTGCCCATCGAGGACGGGCTCGGTGCCGTGCAGGTGGTCTTCGGCAGCCAGTGGGGTCTGCTGTTCATCAACAATCAGATCTATACCCGCACCGGGCTGGGGCAGACCGCCAGCGCCGCGAACTTCGCAACGTCGTTGGCGAGTGGAGACTTCGACGGCGACGGGCGTGACGACCTCGCCATCGGCGACCCGGAGCTCGATTTCACGATCGCCGGCAACTTCTACCAGGATGGCGGCGCGATCCATGCGCTCTACGGCTCGAGCGCCGGTCCTCCCGGCTGGTTCGACCTGGCGCGCACCGAGTTCCTGCACCAGGGCAATCTCTACGGTCCGACGGCGACTCAGCACTACGACTGGTTCGGCCAGGCCCTCGCCGCCGGCGACTGGAACGGCGATGGCCGCGACGACCTCGCGGTCGGACACCCGGGCGAGGACCTGGGCGGTCTCGACCGCGGGGGCGTGACGATCCTCACCGGCGATTCGGTGGACGGCCTGGCGCACTACTTTCGTTTTCTTTCGCCCGGCCTCTCGGGCTTTCCCGGCGTCAGCCAGGACGGCCAGGCGATCGGCAGGGTTCTCGCTGCCGGCGACTTCGACGACAACGGCTACGACGACCTGGTGCTTGGCGCTCCCTGGCACGACGTCGCCGGCCTCGGCGCCGAGGTCGGCGCCGAGGTGATCTTCTACGGCGCGCTCTTCGCCGACGGCCTCGACGGCAACTCGGCGATCTACTGGAGCAGCACGGCGCCCTGAGACCCCTCAGACCGCGCTCGGGCGCAGCTCACGGCACGAGCGGCCAGCCTCCCGTCGTGCCGCGCTCGAAGCCGTCGGTGAAGATGAGAGCGCTCTCGGTGCGCAGCAGCGCGAAGTGGTCCTCCGGCAGGATCGCCGTCGAGCGCCCGGCGACGACCAGCCGGCCGCCGGAGAGACCGGCGACATACGCCTCGTCGAGGGCGTTCGTCGTGCGGTCGAACTCGACCCGCTTGACGCCGTTGCCGTCGAAGGTCGTGTCGAGTGTGCCGTCGGCGAGCGTGCGGGCGAGGAAGAAGCCGCCGAGCTGCGCGCCGTTGCCGTCGATTCTGCCCACCGCGACGATCTTGCCATCGCTCTGCAGCTTGACGTCGTAGAGATAAGTCCCCTCGTCGATGGTGGAAAGGTCGACGAAGCCGGCGTCGCCGAACGTCGGGTCGTAGAGGCCGGCGCCGGTAACCCGCGCGAGGCCGGTGGGGCGACCGTTCACCGTCACGGCGGAGTGCGCCAGGACGACGCCGCCGGTCGCCGGATCCCAGGCCATCGCCTCCGGGCTGAAGCCGATGTCGAGGGGCGAAAGCAGCGAGACGCCGCCGGCGCCCCAGCCGCCGTCGAGCGTACCGTTCACGGCCAGGCGGGCGACGTAGGGCTGGGTTCCCGGGACCGTCCCCCAGCCGCGCACCAGAACGCGGTCGTGGGCGTCGATCTCGAGCTCGACGGCGTCGTCCTCGCCGCCGGTCGGATCGAAGATCGCCCAGCCGCCGGCGCCGAACGCCGGATCGGGAGCGCCGGTAGGGAGCAGGCGCAGGACCCAGGCGTCGCGGTCGACGTTCGCCGGGCAGAGATTGCAGCTGCCAGCGATCAGAATCCGCCCCTGGCTGTCCAGCGCGCTCGCCAGGACCTCGTAATCGCGCTCCGGCGCGGGTGTCCCGGGCAGGCCGGTCACATCGACGTAGCCGTCGCCGCCGAAGGTCGTGTCGAGGTCGCCGCCCGTAGTCAACCGCGCCACGCGTGGCGCGAACGTCTGCTCAGCACTCTCGGAACCGACCACCAGGAAGTTCCCGCTGGCGAGGATGTGGATGCCGGGGAGGTCGTCCCAGGTGGCGGACTGGGTGCGCAGGGTGAGCACCCGGCTGCCGAGGGTGCCGAACGCGCTGTCGCTGTCGCCGTTGGCCTCGTAGCGGACCAGCCCGACCGTCGAGCTCGAAAGGCGCGACGAAGTGAGCAGGCCGCCGCCGGCCTCGACCGCGAGCCGCACGTCGGCCACCGGCTGATCCAGGGGATAGCCACGCGTGAGCTTGCCGTCATCGGAGAAGGTCGGGTCGAGCGCGCCGTCGGCGGCACAAGAGCGCCGGCGAAGGCGAGCAAGAGCACGAAGGTGAGCTTCAGGGTTGGGGTCACACGGAAGATGCGGTTGGGCATGATGGCCTCCTTTCTCAAGAGGAAGAACGGAGAGCCCTCTTCGAAGGCGACATGCCAGGTCGCGAGCTTGCGGCGCGGCAGCGATTTCCTGCACGATCAGCGGATCGGGCCAACCCCGAGGGAGACACTGCCGTGAGCGAGGACGAGGCGCAGAGGCGCAGCGGGCGAACCCGGTGCCGGGGGCGGGTGCCATCGGCGGAAGGACGACTCGCCGGCGCTCTTCCATGCCGCGCAGACGGTTGACCTGCCGACCGCCGACGGCCAGGGTTTGAAGATCGGGCCCTACCGCATCCTGCAGCTCCTCGGCGAGGGCGGCTTCGGCTCGGTCTACATGGCGGAGCAGAGCGCACCGATCCAGCGCCGGGTGGCGCTCAAGGTGATCAAGTCCGGCATGGACACCCGCCAGGTGATCGCCCGCTTCGAGCAGGAGCGCCAGGCGCTGGCGATGATGGATCACCCAGGGATAGCGCAGGTGCTCGACGCGGGAGCGACCGATACCGGCCGGCCGTACTTCGTCATGGAGCTGGTCCGCGGCGAGCCGGTGACCGAGTACTGCGACAAGCACAAGGTTTCGATCGCAGCGCGCCTCGAGCTCTTCGGCGAGATCTGCGCCGCCGTGCAGCACGCCCACACCAAGGGGATCATTCACCGCGATCTCAAGCCGTCGAACATCCTGGTCTCCGCCCAGGACGGCGAGGCGCACGCCAAGATCATCGACTTCGGCATCGCCAAGGCGACCGCCGGAAACCTGACCGAGAAGACCCTGTTCACCGAGCACCGGCAGCTCATCGGGACGCCGGAGTACATGAGTCCGGAGCAGGCCGAGGGCTCCCTCGACATCGACACGCGCACGGACGTCTATGCGCTCGGCGTCCTGCTCTATGAGCTGCTGACCGGAACGACGCCGTTCGACTCCCGCCGCCTGCGCTCCGCCGCCTTCGCCGAGGTGCAGCGGATCCTCCGCGAGGACGATCCGCCGCGTCCCAGCACGCGCCTCAGCCAGTCGGCCGAGACCCTGGGCAGCGTCGCCGCCCGCCGCCACACCGAGCCGAGGAAGCTCTCGTCGCAGCTGCGTGGCGAGCTCGACTGGATCGTGATGAAGGCGCTCGAGAAGGACCGCCAGCGGCGCTACGAGACCGCGACCGGGCTGGCGACCGACATCCGGCGCTACCTCGCCGGCGAACCGGTCTCCGCCGCACCGCCCTCCACCGCCTACCGTTTCCGCAAGTTCGTCCGCCGTCATCGCGCCGCGGTGACGGCGGCGAGCCTCGTCGCCGCGGCCCTCGTCGCGGCCGTCGTCGGTATCGCCTGGCAGGCGCAGGAGGCGCGCGCCCAGCGCGACAAGGCCGAGCGGGTCGCCGAGTTCATGGCCGAGATGCTGCGCGGCGTCGAGCCGGGGGTGGCGCGGGGGCGCGACACGACGATGCTCACCGAGATGATGAACGCCGCCGCGGCGCGGATCGAGCGCGGCGAGCTCGCCCGGGCGCCGGAGGCCGAACTCGAGCTGCGCGGCACGATCGGTACCGCCTTTCGCGAGCTGGCGCTCTACGACGAGGCGGCGAAGATGCTCGCTCCTGCCGTGCCGCTCGCGCGCCGCCTCCACTCGGGCGACAGCGAAGAGACCGCCGAGGCGGTGGGAAGTTTCGCGCAGCTCCTGAACGACCGCGGCGAGCTCGAAGCCGCCGAGCCGCTCTATCGCGAGGCACTGGCGATGGACCAGCGGCTCTTCCCGGGCGACGACGCGCGGGTGGCGACCGATCTCAACAATCTCTCGCAGGTGCTCGCCGACAAGGGGGACCTCGCGGCCGCCGAGCCGGTCGCGCGGCAGGCGCTCGAGATGCGGCGGCGCCTCTACCCGGGCGACCACGAGGATCTGGCGGAGAGCCTCAACAACCTGGCGCACCTCCAGAGCGGGCGGGGCGACGCGGAGGGCGCCGTGGCGCTCTTTCGCGAAGCCCTGGCGATGAGCCGGCGCCTCTACCCGGGCGACCATCCACGGGTGGCGGGGGGGCTCAACAACCTGTCGGTGGTGCTCAAGAACAGCGGCGATCTGGCGGGCGCGGAGCCGTTGGCCCGCGAGACGCTCGAGATGCGGCGGCGGCTCTTTCCCGGCGACCACCCGTACGTCGCGACCGGCCTCAACAACCTCGCGCTGGTGATCCAGGATCGCGGCGATCTCGTGGCGCCCGAGGCCCTCTTCCGGGAGTCGCTGGCGATGCGCCGGCGCCTCTACCCCGAGGGGCACGTGAGCATCGCGACCGACCTCAACAATCTCGCCGGCCTCCTCCTCGCGCGCGGCGAGCCGGCAACGGCGGAGCCGCTCTACGCGGAAGCCGCCGAGCTCTACGAACGTACCCAGGGTGCGGGCTTCTGGCGGACCGGCATCGCCCGCCTGGGGCTGGGGCGGAGCTTGACCGCCCTCGGCCGCTTCGCCGTCGCCGAGCCGGAGCTGGTCGCGGCGGAGAAGATCCTCGCGACCGCCCAGGGCGTGCCCGCGGGCCGTCACGCCCAGTCCGTCGAGGCGCTCGCCGCGCTCTACGAAGCCTGGGAGAAGGCCGAGCCGAATCGCGGGCACCGCAGATGACGCTCGAAGTGGGCACGCTACTCGGGGCCTACAGGATCGTCGCGCCGATCGGTGCCGGCGGCATGGGCGAGGTCTTCCTCGCCCAGGACTCGCGGCTCGAGAGGAACGTCGCCCTCAAGATCCTGCCCCGGGCCTTCGCCGGCGATGCGGAGCGCCTCGGAAGATTCGTCCGCGAAGCCAAGTCGGCCTCGGCGCTGAATCACCCCAACATCCTCACCATTCACGAGATCGGCGTGAGCGAAGGCTTCCACTACCTCGCTACCGAGCTGATCGTCGGCGAGACCCTGCGCGAGCGGATCGCCCGCGGCGCGCTGCCGGTCGCCGATTGCCTGGAGATCGCCATCCAGGTCGCCGCCGCCCTGGGCGCCGCCCACGCTGCCGGAATCGTTCACCGCGACGTCAAGCCCGAGAACGTGATGATCCGCGCCGACGGCCTGGTCAAGGTGCTCGACTTCGGACTGGCCAAATGGAGCGAGCCGCAGGCGGTCGATCCGCAGGGCGTGACCGTCGACCGCGGCCGCACTCACCCGGGTGTCGTGCTGGGCACCGTCGCCTATATGTCGCCCGAGCAGTCGCGCGGCAAGACGGTCGATGCGCGGACCGATCTGTGGAGTCTCGGCGTCGTGTTGTACGAGATGCTCTCCGGCCGCCAGCCGTTCGAGGGCGAGTCGTCGACCGACGTGCTGGCGAACATCCTCCATCGCGACCCGCCGCAGCTCGCGCTCGAAGCGGAGGAGCTCGCTCCCGAGATCGGCGCCATCCTCGGCCGGGCGCTGGCGAAGGAGAGGCTCGCGCGCTACGCGACGAGTCGGGAGCTCATGGCGGATCTGAAGAGCGCGCAGAAGCGCCTGCAGTTCGAGGCCGAGCTCGGTTGGTCGGCATCGCCAGGGAGGAGCGCGGTATCTGGGGCCGTCGCCGGCCCCGCCAGTTCCGCTGCGCCGGACGCCACCGCCAGAAGCGCGTCCGCGTCGTCTCCGGCGCGCGGCTCGACCGGCTCCGGTGCCGCCCTCCCGCGGCATGCGATCGCCGTGCTGCCGTTCCGCAATCTCTCCGCCGAGGCCGAGAACGACTACTTCTGCGACGGGCTGGCCGAGGAGCTGCTGAACGCGCTGGCGAAGATCGACGGCTTCAAGGTGGCGGCGCGCACCTCCGCCTTCGCCTTCAGGGACAAGCCGGCGGGGATCAGCGAAATCGGCCGCGCGCTGGGCGTCACGACCGTCCTCGAGGGGAGCGTCCGAACCTCGCGCGGCCGCATGCGCATCGCGGTGCAGCTGGTGAACGCCGCCGACGGTTTCCACCTCTGGTCCGAGCGCTACGACCGCGAGATGCGGGACATCTTCGATGTCCAGGACGAGATCACGCTGGCCATCGTCGACGCGCTGAAGATCAAGCTGTTCGGCGACGAGCGGGCGGCGGCGTTGAAGCGCGGCACAGAGAACGCCGAAGCCCACGAGCTCTACCTCCGCGGGCGCTTCTGCTGGAACCAGCGCACCGCCGAATCGGTGCGGCAGGCGGCCGAGTACTACCAGCGAGGCGATCGCGCAGGATCCCGGCTACGCGCTCGCCCATGCGGGTCTCGCCGAGTGCTACGTGCTCTTCCCCTGGCTGAGCGTGGCGCCGCCGCACGACAGCATGCCCAAGGCGCGGACCGCGGCCCTGCGGGCGCTCGAGCTCGACGACGACCTCGCCGAGGCGCATGCGGCGCTCGGCGTCTATCTCTCCTTCTACGCCTGGGACCAACCGGCCTCGGAACGTGAGCTGCGCCGCGCCATCGAGCTCAAGCCGAGCTCGGCGACGGCGTATCACTGGCTCGGCAACATCGCGCTTCTCGCGATGGGCCGCTGGGACGAGTCGCTCGCCGCCGAGCGCCGCGCCGGCGAGCTCGACCCGCTGTCGCTCAGCATCGCCTCGGATACCGGCGTGACGCTGCTCTACGCGCGGCGCTTCGACGAGGCGATCGCGCAGTTCCGGCGCACCCTGGCAGTCGACCCGAAGTTCTATGTCGCCCGGTACCATCTCGGCTTGACCCTGCATGCGCGGGGGAGTACGACGCGGCGATCGCGGAGTACCGGATCTGCCTCGCCTCGGACGACGACCCGTGGGTGACGGCGCTGCTCGCCTTCTCCCTGGCCAAGGCCGGGCGGCGTGGCGAAGCTCTCGAGCAGCGCGCGAAGCTGATCGCGGAGTCGGCCGGGCGCTACGTCCCGCACGTGGGGCTCGCGATCGTGCACGCCGCGCTGGGCGAGAACGACGAAGCCCTGCGCTGGCTGGAGCGCGACTTCGAGGAACGCTCGCTCTTCCCGCCGTTCTACGCCTGGGATCCGGTCTTCGACGACCTGCGCGCCGACCCGCGCTTCGCCGACCTCGTGCGCCGCGTCGGCCACGCGAAGCTCGCCGAAGCAGGCTGACTAGCTGAGAAGTCCGGGCTAAACCCGCGACAGGCGGCGCAGAGCGAGGCGCAGGAGCTCGTGGAAGGCGGCTTCGGGGGCCTCCTTGCGCGCGGCGCCGACGGCGCCTTCGGCGAGCGACGGTTTGTAGCCGAGGTTGACCAGCGCGGCGACCAGGTCGTTGTCGCTGCCACCGGATGCCGCCGCGGCGCGCGCGGCGGGGAGCTGGGCAGCCCACGCCTGGAGCTTGTCGCGCAGCTCGACGACCATGCGCTCGGCGGTCTTCTTGCCGACGCCGGGAATGCGAACCAACCTTGCGACGTCGCCCGCCGCGAGCGCGGCAATGAGCTCGTCCGGCGCCATGCCGGAGAGCACTACCTGGGCGAGGCGCGGGCCGATGCCGGAGACCGCGATCAGGCGCTCGAAGAGCTCCCGCTCGCGCTCCGTCCAGAAGCCGTACAGGGCGAGCGCGTCCTCGCGCACGTGGGTGTGGATGTAGAGCCGGACCGTCGCGCCGGCGTCGGCTTTCTGGAGCTCGTAGAAGGTCGAGAGCGGGATCGCCACCTGGTAGCCGACGCCGCCGACGTCGAGGATCAGGCGATCCGGCGCCGCCTGCACGACCTTGCCCGCGAGCCAACCGATCATCGGCCGATCCTATCCGCGGATCGCTCCCTCAACCCGGAGCCCCCGTCGGCGATGTCTCGAGCGCCTGCAGCAGGTCGGCCAGGAGGTCGTCCGGGTGCTCGAAGCCGATCGACAGACGGAGCAGGTCGTCGGGCGTTGTCGTTCCCGGGCCGTCGCTCGAGGCACGGTGCTCGACCAGGCTCTCCGGTCCGCCCAGGCTGGTGGCGTTGGCGAACAGTTTCAGGCGGGAGGCGACCGCCACCGCCGCCGCGCGTCCGCCGGCCACCCGCAGGGCCAGCATGCCGCCGAAAGCGGCCATTTGGCGGGCCGCGACCTGGTGCCCAGGGTGGGTGGGGAGGCCAGGATAGAGGACATGGGAGAGGGCTGGGTGGCCAGAAAGCGCTGTCGCCAGCGCCAAAGCGTTCGCCGAGTGGCGTTCCACTCGGCACGAGAGGGAACGCAGGCCGCGCAGGACGAGCCAGGAGTTGAACGGGCTGGCGGTGCCACCGAGTCGCCGGCGGGCCCGGTCGGCGGTCGCGGAAAGGTCGTCGACCCTGGCGAAGACCAGGGCGCCACCCAGCACGTCGCTGTGGCCGCTCAGGTACTTGGTGGTGGAGTGCAGAACGACGTCGGCCCCGAGGGCGAGCGGCCGCTGCAGGGCTGGAGTCGCGAAGGTGCCGTCGACGAGGAGGCCGGCACCTGCCGCATGGGCGGCGTCGGCGAGACGGGCGAGATCGAGGATCTCGAGCTGCGGGTTGGTCGGCGTTTCGGCCCAGACGAGCGCCGCGCCGGCGGCCAGGGCGGCGCCGACCGCGCGCTCTTCGGCGAGGTTGGCGAAGACCGGCTCCATCCCCCAGCGCGGCAGGAAGTCGAGCGCCAGCTGGCGAACGCCCGAGTAGACGTCGGTATGGAAGAGGACGCGTGCGCCGGCGGGTAGCGACTGCAGAAGCGTCGCCGCGGCGGCCATGCCGGAGGCGAAGGCGAGCGCCGTGGCGCCGCCCTCGATCGCCGCCAGCGCCTCTTCGAGGCGGTCCTGGGTCGGATTGCCCTCGCGCTGGTAGAGCCAGCCGTGGAGCGGCTCGGACTCGGGCCCGTGGAGGAAAGTCGTCGAGAGGTGGATCGGCGGAACGACCGCGCCGGTCTCGCGGTCGGCCTCTCCGCCGGCGTGCACGGCGATCGTCTCGAAGCGCATGCGGAGAGCTTATCTCCCGCGAGCTGCGCTGCGTGCGCCGCCGGCCGCCAGGCGGCGGCCGAGAAGCGCCCTAGGTGCCCTTCGCTTCGTCGCCGAGCATGCCGAACTGCTCGAGCAGCGGCTTGTCGTACTGCACTTTCGCCTCGCGCTTGCGCTGCTCGATGATCGAGCCCAACAGGCGGTTGACCTCGTTGCGCTCGAGCGCCTCGCGGGTCTGGGTGCGCTCGGCAGCGAAGGCGACGGCGTCGAAGCCCTTGCGCTCGGTGATCTGGAAGAGCACCGCCCCTTGCTCGGTCTGGATCGGCGCCCCGATGTCTCCGGTCTTGCCGGCCAGCGCCGCGGCGACCAGGGCGCGGGAGTCGGGCAGGCCTTCGATCGTGCCCGCGCGGCCGAATTCGCCGCTCTCCTTCACTTCCACGGCGAGCTCCTTGGCGACGTCGTCGAGGCTCTTGCCCGACGCCAGGGCGCCGCGCGCCTGCGCGAGCCGCGCGAGGGCGAGCTCTCCGGCCTTGGCCCGCAGCGCCGCCGGTCGAACCCTGGCCTCGACTTCGGACAAGGCAGGCAGGCGCGCCGGGGTCTCGGAAACCAGCGCGAGAATGGCGAAGCCGCGCGCGATCTTGACCGGCGCCGAAGTCTTGCCGGCCTCGAGGGCGAAGGCGGCGGCGGAGAACGGCGTGCCACGGCCGATCCCGGCGACCACTTCGTCGACTCCGAAGGGCGGCGTGGTGATGAACATCACGGTGTCGTCGTCGGCGAGCGCCTTCAACTGCGCTTCGCTGGTGAGGCCTTCCGCGCTGATGCGCGCCGCGAGCTCCGCCGCCTTGGCCTGTGCCTGGGAGTCGGCTCGCTCGGCGGCGAGGCGGGAGCGGATCTGGGCCTCGGCCTCGGTGAACGGCTTCTGCCCGGCGGCGCGCTTCTCGAGCACCTGGATCAGGTGAAAACCGAGAGCTCGTGCGGATCGGTCCGACCAGCGAATTCGGCTCGGCATTGAACGCCGCCTCCTCGAACTCCTTGATCATGCGGCCGCGGCCGAAGAATCCGAGATCGCCGCCCCGCGGCTTGGAGGCCGGATCGTCCGAGAGCTCGGTCGCGAGCTTGGCGAAGTCCTCGCCGGCGTCGATCCGCTTGCGCGCCGCGAGGATGGCGGCTTCGGCCGCCTCGGCCGTCCGCGAATCGTCGATCTTGAGCAGGATGTGGCGCGCGCGGACCTGCTCCTCCTGCTTGAATTCATCGAGGTGCGAGTTGTAGTAGCTCTCGAGGTCGGCCTTCTCGAAGGTCATCTTGGCTCGCGTTCGCACCGTGTCGACCAGGAGATAGTTGACGACGCGCTGCGGCGGCAGGCGGAACTGGTCGGCATGGCGCTCGAAATAGCTCGCGACCTCCGCCGGCGACAGCGTCGCCTGGGACTGGAATCCGGTCGCCGGCAGCACGAGGTAGCGCACCGCGGCGCGCTCGGCCTGCTCGCGGTAGGAGCGTTCGACGTCGGCCTCCGAGACCAGGAGGGTGGACGAGAAGATCGCATTCAGCTTGGTGAGCACGATCTGCCGCCGCATCGATTCCTCGAAATCGCGCACGGTGTAGCCGTTGGCGCGGACGAAGCGCTTGTACGTCTCCTCGCCGATGAAGGCGCCGGAGTCGTCTTTCATGCCGGGGATCTCGAAAATGGCTTCCTGCACTTCCTTGTCCGAGGCCGCGAGGCCGCGGTCGGCCGCCTCGTTCAGCAGCAGGCGCTGATCGACCAGTCGGTCGAGCGCCTGCAGCGGAAGGCGCAGCTGCTGCGCGATCTCGGGGGTGAAGTTCTCGCCAAATGCCTGGCGGTACTGCGCTTCGAGCTGGCGGTACTGGCGCTCGAAGTCGGCGTAGGAGATCTTGTCGGTCGCCCACCGTCGCCGCCGAAGCGCGAGCTCCGTTGCCCTGGGCGAGCCCGCCGCCGAAGTCGACGAAGACGAAGGCGATGAAGATCAGGATGACGACCCAGAGGATCCAGGAGAGGTACTTCAGGTTGTCGCGCAAGACTTTGAGCATGGAAGACTCCAGAGGCGCGGGCGCTTTGCACCCGGGCGAGAACGTTCAAAGATAGCAAGCCGCGCGCCGGCCCGGCAACCGGAGGCTACACGGCCACCCCGGCCGGGCCGCGCAAGCGCGCCGCGCTGCGACCCGTAACTTCAAGTAGAATCAACCTCCTTCGCCATTCGTCACGGCGTCGGAGAGTCGCCCGGAGGGCGATTGCACGCGAAAAAGGAGCGCCTGGTGCCGTCCAACCCGCTGAACAAGAGGACACGGGGCTGGTACACCGTGTCGGTGGACACGGTGCGGGGCGCCGTGATCATCGCTTCGTTCGCTGTCTTGGCGCTGGCCGGATACAGCCTTTACCGCCAGTGGGGGCAGAAGGCGCTCGAGCAGGAGGCGGCAGCGATTCTGCTCGATGTCGAAGGCCTGCTGGCGCGCGCCGCCAGCGAGAAGCCGGCCGGTTCTTTCGTCGAGGAGCTCGAGTCGGCGCGGCGCGGCCGCGCCACCGCCGTCGAGGCTTTCGCGGCCGGAGAGTTCTCCACCGCGGTCAGCGAAGCGCGCCGAAGCCGGGCCCTGCTGCTCGCCATCCTCGACTCGGCGGCGGCACGGGCTTCGACCGGCGAGGCGCAGTTCATCGCCGTCCAGGGGAGCGTCGAGGTTCGCCATGGCGAACGCGGGGAATGGGAGCAGGCCCGCACACGCGTCGTTCTCAAGTCGGGGGACTACGTCAAGACCTCCGCGAACGGTTCGGCCGAGATCGTCTTTCTCGACGGCACGCTCTACACGGTGCGCCCGAACACGTTGTTTCTCGTCACCCGCCAGCCCGGCATGGCCGGTGGCCCCCACCGAACAGCAGATCGCGATGGAATACGGCTGGGTGAACCTGAACACCGCGCAGCGCGGCGGGCGCGTGACGACACCGCGCGCCGAAGCGCTGCGTCGGCCGCGAGTCCGACGTCGTCGTTTCGTACGACAAGGCGTCGTCGACCGGGCGGTTCTCGGCCTTTCGCGGTTCGCTCGAGGTTTCCTCGAACGCCGGGCTCAAGCGCACCGTCGGTGAGCTCGAGCAGGTGGTCCAGACCGGCGATCTGCTCTCCGATCCCCGCCGCCTGCCGACGGCGCCGGAGCCGGAGCAGCCGAGCGACAACCTCGAGGTCTCGCTCGCCGCGGTGAAGACGCTGGTGCTCGCGTGGAAGCCGGTCGAGCTCGCGACGCGCTACGCCCTCCAGGTCTCTCGCAGCCGCCTGTTCGTCGACAATGTCATCGACGTCGACGCGCGCACTAAACCTCAGGCCACTCTGGGTCTCAAGGGCGAGGGGACCTTCGAATGGCGGATCGCGGCGCTCAACCGCGGATGGCCTGCAGGGTCCGTGGAGCTCGCCGCGCACTTTCCGGGTTCTCGCGGCAGAGCGTCCGGGGAAAAAGGCGACAAGACCCCGCCGGAGCTGGTCGTCGATCAGGTCCAGGCATATGGCGACATCTTCATCGTCGCCGGCCGCACCGAAGCCGGCGCGACTCTGAACGTCAATGGCGAACAGGTGGCCGTGGCCGCCAACGGCACATTCACCAAGACCGTTCTCGTTGCCCAGGAAGGCTGGAGCCTTCTCGAGCTGCATTCCATCGATCCTTCCGGCAACGAGGCCACGGTTCGCCATCGCGTCTTCGTCGAAACTCTCTGAAGCAATTTCGCATCCAGACTCGCTGACCCAGAAAGAACGCCATGCCCTTTGGTTCCATGTTCCGCTACTTTTCGAACGACCTGGCGATGGACCTCGGCACCGCCAACACCCTGGTCTATGCCCGCAACCGCGGCATCGTGGTGCGCGAGCCGTCGATCGTCGTGCTCAACAAGCTCACCAACCAGATCGAAGCGGTCGGCGCCGAGGCCAAGGAGATGCTCGGCAGGACGCCCGGCAACATCCAGGCGATCCGGCCGATGAAGGACGGCGTGATCGCCGACTTCGAGGTCACCGAGCGCATGCTCGGCTACTTCATCAAGAAGGCCCACGGCCGCAAGATGTACGTCCACCCGCGCATCGTCATCGGCGTGCCGGGGGAGATCACCCAGGTCGAAAAGCGCGCGGTGCGGGACTCGGCGCAGCAGGCCGGCGCCTCGGAGGTGTTTCTGGTCGAGCAGGCGATGATGGCCGCGATCGGCGCCGGGCTGCCGATCACCGAGCCCTCGGGCAACATGATCGTCGACATCGGCGGCGGCACGACCGACATCGCGGTGATCTCGCTCTCGGGCATCGTCTACTCGCGGTCGGTGCGCGTCGCCGGCAACGAGATGGACGAGGCGATCATCAACTACCTCAAGCGCAAGTACAACCTGCTGATCGGCGAGCGCACCGCCGAGCTCATCAAGTGGCAGCTCGGCTCGGCGTTGCCGTCAAGGACCGCCTGACGATGGCCATCAAGGGGCGCGACCTCGTCGAGGGAATCCCCAAGATGCTCACGATTTCCGACGAGGAGATCCGCGAGGCGTTCGCCGAGACCGTGAACGTCGATCGTCGACGCGGTGCGCATGGCGCTCGAACGGACACCGCCCGAGCTCTCGGCCGACATCATGGACAAGGGGATCGTGCTGTCGGGCGGCGGCGCGCTGCTGCAGGGCGCTCGACGAGCGCATTCGAGCGGAAACCGGCATGCCGGTGGTCCAGGCGGAAGACCCGCTGGCCTGCGTGGTGCTCGGCACCGGGCGGGTGCTCGAGGACATGCATTTGCTGCGGAAGGTATCGATCCGCTGATCGAGACCATGCGACACTTCGATCCGCTGATCGAGACCCGGAAGACCCTCGATCCATCGTGAGCCCGAGCCGCGTTCGCCTGCTCTTTGCACTCCTGCTGGTGGGTCAGCTGTTTCTGATCGCGGCGCAGGAGCCGGACCGCGGCGGCGCCGCGAACCTCCTCGAAGGCACCGCGCTGCGCAGTCTCGGGCCGTTCGCGCGCGCCGTCGACGCCGGCTCGCATGGCATCGCTTCGGCGCGCGCCGGCCTCCGGCGGCGGGACGACCTGGCGGAGGAGAACCGCCGCCTGCGCCAGGAGCTCCTCGAGCTGCGCCGCCGCGAGCTGCGCATGGAGGGTCTGGAGCAGGAGATCGAGGGACTGTCGAAGACGCTCGCTTTTCAGCGCCGCCATGCGACGGTGCTGAAGATCGCCGAGGTCGTGCACGCGGACTACAGCTCCTGGCTGCGCTCGCTGGTGCTCTACGTCGGCGCCGGAGCGGCCCATCGCAACCAACCGGTGCTCTCGGACGACGGCCTCGTCGGGCGGGTCATCCATGTGGCGGGCGCCTACGCCAAGGTGCAGCTGCTGACCGATCGCGCCGCCTCGGCCGGAGTCCAGCTGCAGCGCTCGCGCCGCCAGGGGGTGGTGCGCGGATCGTCTCCCGGCGAGCTGCTGCTCGACTTCATCCCTCGCCAGGCCGAGGTCGAAGTCGGCGAGACGGTGCTGACCGCCGGCATCGATGGCGTGTACCCGCGCGGCATTCGCGTCGGCGTCGTCGCCTCGATCGAACCGGGAAGCGAAGTCTTCCATCGCATCGTGGTCAAGCCGGCGGTCGATTTCTCACGCCTTTCGTTCGTCTACCTGCTGGAAGGCGAACAGGTGCCGAGCGAGCTGCTTTCCGGGGACGAGCGTGCGGTTCCTTAAGTTCGTCGCCGCGCTCGCCGCCGCCGCCCTGCTGCATTTCGCCGGCGCCCGGCTGCTGCCGAGTTTCTCGCTGGCGGTCGATCTCTTCCTGCTGGTGGTGGCGCTCGAGGCCCGGCACGGCAGCCCGGTCGCCGGCATGTTCGCCGGCCTTGCGGCGGGTCTCCTCGCCGACGGCCTCTCGGGCGGTCCTTACGGGATGTTCGGTTTCGCCAACACGGCGGTCGGCTTCGGCATCGCGCTCGCGGCGCAGCAGTTGGTCGTGCAGCGCACTACGGGGCTCGTCGGCGTCTTCGCCGCTGCCGCGGCGGCGCAACAGGCGCTCCTCGCGGCGCTGGCGCTGGTGTTTCGCGATCATGCCGAGCTCCCCGACCCGCTCTGGCTGCTGGTGAAAGTCGCGACCACCGCCCTCCTGGGCATCGCCTGGACCGCCTCCGCCAACACCCTCGCCAGCCGCCTCAAGTTCCGCCGCGCCAACCGCGCCACCAAGATCCAGCTCCCCGGCTAGCTCCCAACTCGCCGACTCGCGCCCGAAGCGCCCGTCGAGCGCCAGTCCAGTCGCGGGCAGATGCCCGAAACAGGCCCGCCCAGCTGCTGGTAGTGACATCTCGACACCCCACTCCGGGCCGTGCTTGGAGCAACGATTGACTGTGCTACACAGTGCGTATCGAGCCCATACCTGGAGACGGCCATGAATCTAGAAAGACCCTGTGGTCGCGGAGACATTGGTGTGTTGTGTTTCATGCTCGCCTTTGTTCTCGTAACTCTGGCATCCTCGCAGCCCCTTCCAGGCCCGCTTCCAGGAACTTGCGCGGGCCTTGACGGATACGTTTTTCCCACCTGCTCGAGCTCGAGCTCCGTCGCGATGTATCGGTGCTGGGAGAAGACCTTGACAAGCGTCTCTACCTACACCAACGCCTACCGTGACGTGAAGGTTCGGGTCGACTTCTATCGCAACGGCCTCCTTCGCCATTCTGCATATCTGTTTTGGGATGGCGACGACGATCAACTCGTGACGGGCGCGAACGTGAAGCGCTTCAAATTTCGGACCTTCTTTCCATATTCAGGAAACTGGACCTGGACCTCCGTCTGCGAGTCCGGCTGCGTTAACGAGACCGGTGGACTGATCGGCAGCGGAGCCCTGACGGTCTCCGCTGTACCGGGTTCGGAGACAAACATCTTCTACAAGTTCGGCCATATCGTGCAGGCAGGCGGCTACACGGGTTCAGGAGGGATCTTCCAGTACGATCCGATCGAGCATGCTGGCGGCGCGCGCTTCCTCTGGCAGGGAGACACGGCCTGGGCGGCGACGCTTCGCGCCTGTCACGACGAATGGAAAAGGTATGTCGACGATCGCGCCAGCCGCGGCTTCACCGTCGTTCAAGTGGGGCTCGCTCCGAAGTGGGCGGGTCCTGTGTCGGCCAGCCCCTTCTCGGGGACTCCAGAGTCGACGGCAGGTAACATCTCCAACTCTTGGAACGATCCGCCTGTCGCCTTTCCGGCAGATTGCAACTGGCTCAGGACTCATCCCGAACAATGAATCCCGGTGGGTCTCGGAGTTCTGGCGACATCTCGAGGGCATGGTGCACTATGCCAACACGAAAGGCCTCCTGGTGGTCGTTGCTGGTGTGTCCCAGCCGGTTGAGGAGTTCCCTGCGCCGGCGGAGGGCCTGATCTTCGCGAGGAATCTCGCCGCTAGACTCGCCGGATACCACGTCGTTTTGTCGCCCGGCTTCGATGACCAGATCACGACGACGACAGCAGCCCTGTTGACTGCCGTCGGCGAGGAGATCTACTTTTTCAACGACAACATGATGACGGCCAGCCACTCCGGGACCCAAGCCTCCGCCAACTATGGGTTGTTGCAGGATGAGCCGTGGCTCCGCTTCCATCTCTTTCAAAGCGGCTTCAACGCCGGTAACGCCGACACGATCGCCAACAAGGCTCGGGTCATGCCGCAGGAGCTCCGCGGCTTCACCGCACTCACGCCGTTCGCGACGATCCAGAAGCCCGTGGTCAACGGCGAATCCATCTACGACTACGGGTATGGCAACAATGCCGACAGCGCGAGCCTCGGGAGCCAGGCGTTCAACGCCTTTCAGGCGCGCAAGACCGGCTATCTGAGCTGGATGGCTGGCGCCAGCGGCTACACCTTCGGCGCCGCGGGAATCTGGGAGTGGGGGATGTGCAGCATGTTGCCGATTCCGAATCCGGCCACCTGCACGGATCCGCCGGCAGGAACGGTTCCCCAGTCAACGACTGGAAACGACTTCCGGAACTTCAATACGGCGATGTCGGCACCGTCCTCGGTCCAGATGAACGTCATGGGCAATGCCATGCGCGCTTCCGACTGGTGGGCTTTGATCTCGAATCAGCAGAGTGACATAGGAAACAATGGGTCCTTCACTGATAGAAGGAAGATGGTCACCACTCGTGACCCGGACCTGGTGCTGGGCTATCTGCCCCACAACGATCGGATCAAACTGATCACGGGCGGCAAGAACATCGACCCCTTGAATGCCCACTTCTTCAATCCAAGGCTCATCAACCAGCCACTTACTAACCCAGATTCGATCTTGGCTCACCAAACTTGGCAGCACAGCTACTATCAACCTTTCGGCCTCACAGGGGCGCTCGGTTCTGACGATTGGGTCCTGGGTCTTTTCCCTCTGACTTCAGCGCCGATGACCTGGAGCGCCGGCTTGGCTCCGGAGGACCTAAAGACGATCCGGGCATGGCCCGACTTCCTTGACACCGGAGGCGTAGCCGTAGCTTTGGAGGTGCTCGACCACCTTGGAAAGGTCGAGGCCAAGACGACGATCGGTCGTTCACGTTCGCGGATGCTTCCAGGAAATATCGAGGCAGCTCGTGACGGCAATGGCCGCTTCCTGGTGACCTGGGAAGAACGCGTGAGCCAGACCGGGCCGGCCACGATTCGATTGGTCAGAACGGATCGAGTCGGTCGCGAGGAGAGCGAGTTGGAGATTCCACTTCAATCGGCGACGGTCGAGCGGGTCAACCCGAGCGTCGCGGCAGACGCGGCGGGCAAGATTCTCGTTGTGTGGGAGGAGAACGATTTCCAAGAGAATTCCTCGAGCATTCTGGGCCAACGTTATCTAGAGGATGGCTGGGCGGACGGCGAAATTTTCGAGGTCCAAGCGACCGTTCCCGGGCGCCCCCGGCGACCCAAGACAGCTTGCGCGCCGGACGGGCAATGTTGGGTCGCTTGGGAAGTTCGCGACGAGGAGTCGCGAGTGGTGGAGATTCGCGCTCAGCGACTCGATGGAAACAGAGAAGCGGTGGGCTCGGACCTTCGAATCAATGAGACCACAGAAGGCGACCTGTGGCTGACCAGCGTCGCGAGCCGCGAAGATGGAACGACCGTGTTCGAGTGGGAGTCGTTTACTCTCGAGGGTGAAAGTCGTGGCCAATTTGGCGCCGCCCGGGCTCGGGCGGGCGAGGTCTCGCAGGGGGAATATCGCTTGGCGGCTCCATGGGAAGCAGACGCTCAGTGAGCATCTTCCGGACTTCTATCGCAGCCTGGTTACTCATCTCTGGGCTTCCCGTAATCGTTCTGGCTCAGAAGCCACTTGGCGGCGAGGCGCCCGTCAGTCCGAACCCTGTTGGCGAGAGCAGAACAAGACTACTCTCAGCAGGTGAGGAGCGTGCGCTGGTGCTCTGGACCTCTACGTCGACGCTCACTTTGCGTGTACAGGGCCGTTCGCTCTTACCGCTCGATGAGAGCACCGCCGAGCTGGAGCTTTCCGGGGGGCAGTCCACGTTTTCTGATGCCGATGTGAATAGTGTTGGCCAAGCGGTCTTGACGTTTGGTGGGTATCAGGGGCCGTTCTTTCAGCGCTTTCGCCTCGACGGATCCTTGGTGGGTCCCGTTGGACAGGCACATGTCCCCGGTTTTGCGGGAGGGCTTTCCGACCTCTTCGTACGTGAAGACGGGAGCTTCGTGCTGGTTTTTACGACGATTGACACCTCGAGCGATGACTCGACGCAGCAGGTGTCATTGCGGATCTTTGACGCTGCAGGAGTCCCCTTAACTGGCCTCCTTCAGGTGAGTACTCGCGACGACCTCTACCACTATGAGCCGCGGGTGGGTGGCGACCGGGACGGGAACTTCACCATCGCCTGGAGCGCCGAAGTCGACACGGAGTTCTCCGACCAGAATGTGTACTACCGGCGCTACGACCGGAATGGGTCACCTCTCGGCCCGCCTATCGTGCTCTCCGAAACGACCGCTGGAAACCAGTATCTGGGCGGATTCAGCTGCAATCTCGAAGGGCGCTGCGCGGCGGTTTGGCAGGGGTTTGCTGGGGACTCCGGGTCTTTCGACATCTACTATCGGATTCTGAATGAAGCGGGCGCGCCGGCGACCGGCGAGCTGCGCGCGAACCAATTCTTGCCCAACACGCACTCGCGGCCCGCACTGTCCATGAACCGGGCGGGGGAGATCGCGATCAGCTGGACGAGCGAGTTTCAGGACGATCGAATCCAGGATATCTACGCTCGTCTCTTTCGCGCCGACGGTGCGCCGGCATCGGACGAGTTTCGCGTCAACGAGCTCTCGGCGGACAACGTCGACGACCAGTCGGAGATCCTCCTGTCGGACGAAGGCAGCCTGCGGGTCGCCTGGGTGAACTTCAACGGTGTCGTCCCCAGCAACTACATTCTCATGAGCCGGCGCTTCTTGCGGGGTTGTTCCGCGGCGAGCTCTCCGCTGACCCTCGACGACAGTCGTTTCGAGCTCTGCACGCGATGGGAGGACTTGGCGGGGAACTTCGGCGACGGAAGCCCGACCCCCCTGCGAGCCACCAGCGGCGGGTTCTGGTTCTTCTCGCCGGACATCCTGGAGCTGCTGGCGAAGACGGTCGATGGCTGCGATTACAACGGCTCCTACTGGACGTTTGCGGCCGGCCTGACCAATCTCGGAGTCGACCTGACAATCCTCGACCGCTGGACCGGGAGAACCCGCTCTTACTGGAATCCACCGCGCGCGGCCTTCCAGCCGCTCCTGGACATCGAGTCGCTCGAGACCTGCGGGGCGCTGCCCCTTGACGCTTCGGCGGCTCCGAGCGCGCTCCGACGCCAGGCAGTCAAGGACATCGCAGGGGTCGGAACCAGGGTAAGAGTGGGCGGCACCTGTGAACCGGATGCGACCCACCACTGCCTGCAGCAGGGACGGTTTCGCGTCTCGGTTCACTGGCAGGACTTCGCCGGCCGCCAAGGCGAAGGACTTGCGCTACCCTTCTCGGCCGATAGTGGGCTCTTCTGGTTCTTCGACCCGGAGAACATTGAGATCGCGACGAAGGTGCTCGACGGTTGTGGGGTCAACGACCGGTTCTGGGTCTTTGTTGCCGGACTGACGAACGTGGCGGTTCGGGTCGACGTCGAGGACACCTGGACCGACGAGGCTTGGAGCCGCGACGTCACCCTGGGCACGCCTTTTCCCCCCTTTCAGGATATCTCCGCCTTCGCGACCTGCGACGCCGTCAGCCCCTAGCCGTGCTTGGCGGGCTCCGCCTCTCCCTTGTGCAAGAGGCGGATCAAGGGTAGAAAGCCTTTTGCGATGCGGGTCGGGGAACACAAGGAGGCGCTGGTCGGGCGGGTGCGGGTCCTGTCGGGGGTGGTCGGGGTCTGTCTCGGCGTGATCGCCGGGGCGTTCTGGTTCGTCCAGGTGGTGCGCGGCAGCTACTACCGTGACCTCGCCGAGAACAACCGCCTGCGCAAGGTGGCGATCAAGGCGCCGCGCGGCTCGATCTACGACCGCAACGGCCGCGTCATGGTCGAGAATCTGCCGAGCTACAACCTCCTGCTCGACCGGAGCCGCGCTTCCGACTTCGCGGCCAGCCTCGAGTTCGCCGCGCCGATCCTCGAGCGCCCGCTGCCCGAGCTCGAAGCCCTGCTCGAGCGCTACCGCGCAGTGCCTTCGTTCCAGCCGGTACTCCTCGGGGAGGGCTTGACGCTCGATCAGGTGGCGCGCTTCCAAGTCGAGCAGTTGGCGCACCCCGAATTCGTGGTGGACGTCTCCCACCGCCGTCTCTATCGCCTCGGAGTTCAGGCGGCGCACGTCCTGGGGTACCTGGGCGAGGCCCGTCCCGAAGAGCTCGCCGATCCGCTCAAGGGATTGAAGATCGGCGATTGGGTCGGGCGGCGGGGCGTCGAGCTCGAATACGACGCGCGTCTACGCGGGGAGGACGGCGAACGCGTCGTCGTCGTCGACAGCCACGGGCAGTCGGTCGAGGAGCTGGGGCGCCAGGTCGGACGCCCGGGTGGCGAGCTCACCCTGTCGATCGACGCGGAGCTGCAGCAGGAGGCCGAGCGCCAGCTCGAGGGCAAGGCGGGGGCAGTCGTCGCGCTCGATCCCAGGAACGGCGAGATCCTGGCGCTGGTGTCGTCGCCCGGGTACGATCCCAACCTTTTCACGCGGCGGCTCGAGGTCGCCGAATGGCAGCGGCTGATCCAGGATCCGCTCTTGCCGCTGCAGAATCGCGCCCTCGCCAGCGCCTATCCGCCGGGATCGGTCTTCAAGATGGTGATGGCGTCGGCCGGCCTCGCCGAGGGCGTCATCACGCCCGCAGACGGCGTCTTCTGCAACGGAGCCAAGGTCTTCTACAAGCGCGCTTTCCATTGCTGGAAAGCGGGCGGGCACGGCTTCATGAATCTCGAGGCGGCGCTCAAGAACTCCTGCGACGTCTACTTCTACACCCTGGGCCAGAAACTCGGCATCGAGCGCATCGCCCGGTACGCCCGGCTCTTCGACTTCGGCACGCCAACCGGCATCGACCTCGACGGCGAGAAGCGGGGCCTCGTTCCGGACGGCGCCTGGAGCGAGCGCCAGCGCCGACATCCCTGGTACCCCGGCGAGACGATCTCGGTGGCGATCGGACAGGGGGCGCTGCTCGCCACGCCGTTGCAGATGGCGGTGATGACGGCCGCCTTCGCCAACGGCGGAAAGGTGGTGACGCCACATCTGATGCGCGGCGACGAGAGCCATCCGCCGCGGCGCATCGAGCTCGCGCCGGCCATCTTCGAGCCGGTCCGGCGCGGCATGTGGAAAGTCGTCAACGACGGCGGCACCGGCGCCTCCTCGCGGGTGGCCGGGGTCGAGATCGCCGGCAAGACCGGCACGGTGCAGGTGGTGGCGCACACCGCCTTCGAGGACTCGAACCTGCGGCCGTACGCAGAGCGCAACCACGCCTGGTTCGCCTCGTTCGCGCCGTTCGACAATCCGACCGTAGTCATCGTGGTCTTCCTCGAGCACGGTGGCCAGGGTTCACGCGCCGCGGCGCCAGTGGCCAAGGTTCTCTATGAAAAGCTCTTCCGGTCCGATCTCCGCACCGCTCCCGCTGCCTGACGCGCGGCCGCGGCTCGAGCACCTGGCGACGATCCGCTGGGGACTCCTGGCCGCGGCTCTCGCGCTGACGGTGATCGGTCTCGCCACGGTCCACAGCGCCTCGGCAGAGCTCGGCACGGACTATTTCTCGCGCCAGCTCGTCTGGGTCGGCGTCGGCGTGGTGGCGATGGTCGTCGCCTTCAGCTTCAACTACCACACCCTCCTCGGTTTCTCGCTGCCGCTCTATGTCCTCTCCCTGGTCGCCCTGGCGCTGGTGCTGGTCCTGGGCTACGAAGCCGGCGGCGCGCAGGGCTGGTTCCGGCTCGGGTCGATCGGCGTCCAGCCCTCCGAGTTCGCCAAGCTGATCACGGCGCTCTATCTGGCGCGCTACCTCGCGGCACCGTCGACGCGCCAGTTGCCGTTGCGCCAGATCTTCACCGCGGTGGGCCTGGTGGCGCTGCCGATGCTGCTCATCGTTTTCGAGCCCGATCTCGGCGGCGCGGCGATGTTCGTGCCGATGGCGGCGGGGATGCTCCTGGTCTCCGGCGTGCGGCTGCGGGTCCTGTTCACCACCCTCGCCGCATGCGTGGTGGCGGGGCTGCTGATCTGGAGCCTGGGGATGAAGCCGTACCAGCGCCAGCGGGTGCTCACCTTTCTCGCCCCCGACACCGACCCGCTCGGCGCCGGCTACCAGGTGCGGCAGTCGAAGATCGCGGTCGGCTCGGGGGAGCTCGCGGGCCGCGGCTACGGCCAGGGGACGCAGAGTCAGCTGCGCTTCCTGCCGGCACGCCACACCGACTTCATCCTCTCGGTGCTCGCCGAGGAATGGGGCTTCGTCGGCGTCGGCACGGTGCTGCTGCTCTACGCCGCCTACCTCGCCAACGTCGCCGCCGTCGCCATGCGGGCGCAAGACCGTGCCGGGATCCTGCTCGTCGTTGGCCTCGGGAGCACCTTCGCCTTCCACGTGCTCTACAACTCGGCGATGGTCATCGGCCTGGTGCCGGTGACCGGCATTCCGCTGCCCTTCCTCTCCTACGGCGGCTCCTTCACCCTGCTCAACTTCATCGGCCTCGGGCTGATCCTGGGCGTCGACTACCGCCGCTTCGCCAATCGGTAGTCGCTCAAGCTGGTTCCCAAGTCTGCCTAGCTTGCTTGCTCACCCTCGTCGGTCCAGATCACATGCGCGTAGTCGTCTAGAGACTTCAGAGCGTCGATGCTCTCGACCGAGACATCGTCCAACTGCGAGCGAAGTTGTTCCAGCGATTCCCAGGACCCGGCACCCAGAAAGAGCTTTCTTGCGATCTCGGTTGTCCAAACACAGAACTGATCCCGCTCTACCTGGGTTAGCTTCTTCTTGAGGTCGCTACCGTGTGCAAAAGTGCTGCGCTCGTCATAGGCCTTGCGAGCGATCTTCTCAACGTCGAATCCGCGCTCAGTGGCCCTGCCAAGCCTCACGAGATTTGCAAACCGCCGGGTGAAAAGCTTCGTCTGGGAATCGCCTCTCCGAGGAGGCTTCCCTACTAGGAGCGCATCCAAGGCTGAGACCAACAAGAACAGCTGCTCATGGGCGTCTGGTTCGCGACGAGCCCGTGCGAGCCTTCGAATCGACGTCAAGATCGCCCCGGCCAAGTCTGAATGGGACCCCTTGGTGGTCTTCTTTAGTTGAAAGAGGGCGCTAGCTTCGACAGTGCCTGGAATCGGCTACCCTCCGCGTTCAGTTGAAGCGTCTCGAAACCCTGGTAGTGCGGTGGAAATGGCTGAGGAAGCTCAGAAAAAGCGGTAGGTCTGCGGCAATCATCAGACCCGAATTCTGGCCGAACCGGAATCAGAATTGCGCAGATTTCACCAGGGGCACTGACAATCGACGGTGCGTGCTCGAACCGGGCACCGGAGGAGTCGAATAGGGAGAGTAAGCCGCACGGGTTCGAGGCTTCCTGAATGCCAGCGTCGAGCACACTGTAACGATCTCCGGCACATGGGGAGAAGAGGAGCCAGTCGTAGTTGTCCACAAGGGCGCGGTGTGACCCATCGGAACTGAGCCACTCTTCGTTCTTCACGCAGAGCTCAGGATCGCGACCAGGATGCAGCAACTCCAGAATCTTCCGAGTGATAAACCGGCCGTCGACGAGTTGTTGTCCGAGCCAGGGATGTGAAGCCGGCTCGTCCTCGGCTTCCCAGTCCTCGGACAGCTGAACGCCATCGAAGGAGAAGCGCCGAATTCCCAGTCGCCAGACTCACCTTCGAAAGCTCGTTCAAGGTAGTGACTCAGGGAGAGGCTGAGCATCTTTCGGCGAGCTCTGGATTGCGGATCCACGCGATAACGGAATCCCACAGCCACCTGTCAGAGGCGGTCGTGTGAAGCGCCGTGCCTGGACGCCGCTGATGAAGCTGGAGCAGATTGCTGAAGTCTCCAAACCCGGATGTTTGATCGTCGAGAAGCCAGAAGATCTCGGAGGCATCTCTGTCAGGGTGACCAACCTCTTGCCTTACCTTCTTTGAAGTCGAAGATCCCATCTTCGGTCAGCCGAAACGCTGGGGCCATACCGCTCTCCGATTCCCAATGGGTCTGTCGGCGAAGAGGGCGTGTCGCGAACAGAGGCGTCCCATTCTGCTCCTCGAATCGAGGAGGTTAATGGCTTCGCCAGGGGTGGCGGGGGGCAGGGCCTTCGCGAATTTCCTCCTTGACTTGGTTGTCACGCCGCGAGCGTAACGGCGGGAGCACGGGCTCCAGTCTTCCCGTGGAAATTCGTCGAGAGAGAGGCGGCGCCTCGAACTGAAGGTCCTTGATGAGGGCGGGGCCAAGTCGGTCTCGCCCAGGACTTGCCAAGCAACAGCAGGTCCTCCGCCTCTTTGTCGAGCTTCTTCTTCTCGGTCGCCTTGAGGAGGGACATGTGCCTAGCCTACCTGTTGCTTCTGAGAGTTCTGCCACTCGTAGCGGTCTTGCGGCAGCGCCAGATTTCTTGCAGCATTCTCCGGGAATACCTAGTCGAAGAAGAAAGGAGTCGGGCATGCGTTCCTTGGGACTCGGGCTGGTGCTTCTTGGATGCGCGGCGATGGCGTCGGGTGAGGAGGTCGGCTCGGTCGCCTGGGGAGACAGACTTTGTACGACATCCGGCGGCTCGGCACCGCACTGGAGGTCTGGCTCATGGCGCGCACGGAAAGTCTCAGCGCAGCCGAGCGAGCGGCAATGGAGGCCAAGGCAGAAGCGCTCGTCCAAGCACAGAAGAAGGCCAATGATGGAACGCGGCGAGTGGGTAGACCCGGCGACACTGACCAATGAACAGATTTCTCGAGAGACTGAAGAAGCCGCTGCCCCCGAGGGCGGGACTTCGGAGAGGCCCGAGCAGCTAGACGACGGCGCAGGTGAAAGCACTGCTCCAACCGGCGGGATCGAAGCCACTCATGGAAGCGATACCTCTGGTGGATGGCTGGGGACGACCGATCGAAGTCTGGGGAGACCTCGACAAGACCTGCTCCACCACACCGTCTTCGCTATCCGAAAGCGCCGGCACCAACGGCCGGTTTGACGAGCCCGCCAACGTATGAAACGGGGGAATTCGAAGAAAATGGTGTAGTGAAGCCGATGACATGGCGTTATGGGGCGATGGGTCTTTCTTTCGGTGGCCGCTCGCGGACGCTTAGTACGCTCACCCCTTCGTTGTCCGGGACTCGGAACGGCCTAGAGGCTGACGACGGCCTCTAGGCGCCAGGACTGGGCGCGAGAGCCCGGGAAATAGGAGCTTCGAGGCCCCGCTGCGGGTAAGATCGGCGACGGAGGTCCCCGTTGGCCCACAAGATGCTGATCGAAAGCGATCCGCACGAGACCCGCGTGGCGGTGCTCGAAGAGGATCTGCTGACCGAGATCTACCTCGAGCGCCGCTACCATCGCGGCGTCGTCGGCAACGTCTACAAGGGGCGGGTATCCGCGTCTGCCGGGCATGCAGGCGGCGTTCGTCGATATCGGCCTCGAGCGCGACGCCTTCCTCTACGTCGCCGATGTCTACCTGCCGCGAGACCGATGCCGCGATGCCGCCGACACTGTCGATGCCGGCGATCCCGCGATCGTCGCTGGCGTGCTGCAGGGCGAAGAGGAGCCCGACCTCGGGCCGAGCGTGCAGGAAGACGACACGCTCTCCGGCGAGGCCCCGCGCTCCGACTACGGCGCCGGGCCGACCATCGACGCGCTGCTCAAGGTCGGCCAGGAGCTGCTCGTCCAGGTCACCAAGGATCCCCTGCCCAACAAGGGGGCGCGGGTCACGACGCAGGTGACCTTTCCGGGCGGTTCGTGGTCTTTCTGCCGACGGTCTCGCATGTCGGAGTGTCGCGCAAGATCGAGGACGAGGCCGAGCGGCTTCGCCTGCGCGAGCTCCTCGAGTCGATTCCGCGCGGCAACGGCTCGCAATGGGGCGCCGGCGGAGTGATCGTGCGCACCGCGGGCGAAGGCAGGAGTGCGGCGGACTTCTCGGCCGACCTGGCCTACCTCCGCGGGCGCTGGGACGCGGTTCGCATGCGCGCCGAAACGGCGGTGGCGCCGGCGCTGATGCACCAGGACTTCGATCTGGCGCTGCGCCTGGTGCGCGATCTCTTCTCGGCCGAGTTCTCGCTCCTCTGGGTGGACGGCGAGTCGACTTATGAGCGCATCGTCGAGTTCCTCGACCAGGTGCAGCCCCAGCTGGTGCCGCGCGTCAAGCTCGATCGCGAGGAGCGCGGACTCTTCGAGCGCTTCGGCATCGAGAAGGAGATCGAGGCCGCGCTCAAGCCGAAAGTCTGGTTGAAATCGGGTGGCTACCTGGTGATCAACCCGACCGAGGCGCTGGTGGCGATCGACGTCAATACGGGGCGCTTCGTCGGCCAGCACAATCTCGAGGAGACGGCGCTCGCCGCCAATCTCGAGGCGGTGGAGGAGGCGGTACGCCAGATCCGCCTGCGCGACCTCGGTGGCATCATCGTGCTCGACCTCATCGACATGATCGAGCCCGCCCATCGGGAGCAGGTCTCGCACGCCCTCGAGCTCGAGTTGCGCAAGGACCGGGGCAAGCACAAGGTGCTGTCGATCTCGGAGTTCGGGCTGGTACAGATCACCCGCAAGCGCAGCCGCGCCAATCTCGAGCGCCTGCTCACCCAGACCTGCCCCTACTGCGAAGGCAGCGGCCGGATCAAGTCGGTCGCGACGATCTGTCTCTCCCTCCGGCGCGCGGCGCTCGCTCTCCGCGGAACGCTGATCTCGAAGGAGATCCTGGTGCGGGTCCACCCCGACGTCGCGCGCATGCTCCAGCGCGAGGAGCGCGGTGTTCTCGAGGAGATCGAGCGCGAGCTCGCCGTCGGCATCATCCTGCAGGCTGACGCCAAGCTCCATCATTCGAGCTTCGATATCCTCGAAGTGTGACCCCTCCTCACGGCGCCCCTACGAGCTTCGATATCCTCGAGGTGTGACCTCGATCCCCTTCGCCTGGCCGGGCTTCCGCGGCGAGGCGGCGTCGCACCTGGCGGGCGAAGACCTGCCGGCTGCCGCCCTTCGTCTGTTCGATCCCGCCGCGGCCACCGCGACGCTCCACTGGGGGCGCAACTACATCTACCGCGCCACGCTCGCAACCGCCCTGGGCGAGACCACGGTGGCGGTGAAGCAGTTCCGCGAGCGGAGTCTCCGCGCCCGGCTGTTGCGGGGGCGCGGCAAGTCAAAAGCAGCGAAGAGCTTCCGCATGGCGTCGGCCTTCGCGGCGGCGGGGCTCTCGACCCCCGAGCCGCTCTTGTTCGCCGAGGCGATTGCCGGCGCCCCGACCGCGATCTTCGTCACCGCCTGTCTCGAAGGGCGTCTCGAACTGCGCTATCTCCTGCGGGCGAGAAACGCCGGCACCGACCGCGAGAGCTTTCCGCGGATCGCCGCCGCGGCGGCGATTGCGGCGGTGGCGCGCTACGCCCGCCGCATGCACGACGCCGGCTTCTTTCACCGCGACTTCTCGATCGGCAACCTTCTGCTCCAGGAGGGGAACACCGCGGACGAGGTCGCCGACGTCGCCGTGCTCGATCTCAACCGGTGCCGCCACCAGAGCCGCGTCGGGACGCGAGAGCGCATGCGCGATCTCTGCCGCTTGCCGCTCGAGCGCCAGGCCGACCGCGAGGCGCTGCTCGCCGCCTACTTCGCGCCAGCGGCTGTGCCGGGGGCCGCGCGACGCAGCTACGAGCTCGCACGCCGCAGCTTCCTCGGCAAGAACCGGGCGAAGACGCGCCTGCGCGGAGCGCTGGCGAAGGTCAAGATCGTGGCTCGTGCCGCGAGGTGTTCATGCCCACATCCCGCCGCCGCCCGAAAATGCGGCGGTCCGCGATCGGGCGGTCTGGGACCGGCTCTCCGACCAGCCGCATCAGCACGCCGGGCGGCTCGCCCGGGCGCGCATCCGGATCACCGACCTGCCGCAGCACCTGCGGGCGGGGGCCGCCCTCGCCGGAGCGCTGCCGCGCATCCGCCGCCGCTATCGGGAGCTCGCCGCGCAGGAGCGCCGAGCGCCGCCCGTTGCCGTTCGCCTGGCCGGAGCCGGGAGTCGCACTGCGGCCCTGGCCGGAGAATCCGCGGGCGCTGCTCGCGGCCTTCGATCGCCTCGGCGCGCGGCGCGCGATGATCCGCCTCCATCCCTGGCAGGTGACGCACGACGACGAGTGGGAGCTCGCCCGCGCGCTCGCCGGGCGCGGCGTCGAGCTCGCCTTCACGCTGCCGCAGAACCGTGATCTGGTGCGCGATCCGGCGCGCTGGGAAGCCGGCGATCGCGGAGCTCGCCCGCCGCTTCGCGCCGCTCGGCAAGCGCTTTCAGATCGGGCAGGCGATCAACCGCAGCAAGTGGGGGATCTGGAATTACGACGAGTACTTGGGGCTCGCGGCGCGCGCCGCCGGGATCCTGCGAGGCGCCGCCGCCGGAGGGACGGGCGCGGATGTCGAGCTCTTCGGGCCGGCGGTGATCGATTTCGAGGCCCATGTGACCGCGGCCGTGGTCAACATGCGCCCGCCGGCGGAGCTTCCCGATCTGCGCTTCGACGGGCTCGCGAGCCTGCTCTACGTCGATCGCCGCGGAGCGCCGGAGAACCGGCAGCTCGGTTTCGACACTGCGACAAGGTGCGGCTGCTGGCGGCGATCGCCGGCACGGCGCGGCTGGTGTAGTCGCCGCGGCAGTGGATCTCGGAGGTCAATTGGCCGCTGCGCGAAGGTCCGCATTCCCCCGCCGGCAAGAGCGTCGCGGTCGACGAGGCGGCGCAGGCCGACTATCTGGTGCGCTACTTCCTGCTCGCCGGAGGCAGCGGACTCGTCGAACGGATCGACTGGTGGCAACTGGTCGCCAAGGGCTACGGCCTGTGCGATCCGCAGCCCGACGGGAAGCTGCGCGAGCGGCCGTCCTTCCGCGCCCTGGCGACCCTCATCCGGGAGCTCGCCGGGACGACCTGCCACGGACCGCTCCCGGCGAGCGCCCTGCCGACCGGGGGGCGCGCCTACCGCTTCACCCGCGGAGGCGAGGAGATCGTCGTCGCCTGGTCGACCGCCGAGGCGATCGACGGACCGCTGGTATCGCAGCCAGCGGAGCGAGCGGCGGTATCGGAGCCCTACCGCATCGTCGACCGCGATGGGGACGAGCTCCCGCTCACCGCCGAATCGCGCCGCTGGTGCCCTTCGCCGCGCTATTTCTTCTCCGCCGCTCGCTGACCATGGTCGGTAGCCGGAGCTGACCAAAGTCAGGGGCCGCGGGCGCGCCCGACGGGGGACGATGGACCGATGAAGCTCGTTCGCGGTACCGTCCCGGGTCGAGCGCCCGTGAACTCCCCTTTCGACTCCACCGCCGACGCCCGCGCCGGAGAGCAACTCCTGCTGCTCATGCGGGTCGGGCGCATCATCGCCTCCGATCTCAAGCTCTTCGACATGCTGCAGAAGACCGCCGACGCGATCCACGAGCTGCTCGGCTACCCGAACGTCGACCTGCCGCTCGTCGACGAGCGTGACCCGGAGACGCTGGTGGTGCGGATCCGCGGCGGCGCGTACAAGGAGCGCATCCGGCACGAGGACCGCATCCCGGTCTCCCGCGGGGTGATGGGGGCGGCGGTGCGCGAGCGCCGGACGCAGGTCGTGAACGACATCGCGGCCGACCCGCGCTACGTGCAGCCGCCGTCGGGAATCGCGGTGAAGGCCGAGCTCGCGGTGCCGATCCTGCATGCCGGCCGGCCGCTCGGGGTGGTCAACGTCGAAGGCGACCGGCCCTTCACCGCGGTCGACGTGCAGCTGCTGGAGCTGGTCGCCGACGCCCTCGCGGTGGCGATCGAAAACACCCGCCTCTTCGCCCAGGAGCGCCGCCTCGCGGTCCTCGAGGAGCGCCAGCGGCTGGCGCGCGACCTGCACGACTCGGTGACCCAGCTGCTGTTCAGCTCGACGCTCCTCGCCGAGTCGCTGCCCGGACTGTTGCGCAAGGGCATCGACGAGGCGGCGCCCAAGCTCGAGCGCCTGATCGAGCTCAACCGCCGGGCGCTCGGCGAGATGCGCGGACTGCTGCGCGAGCTTGCCCCCGGTGGCACGGGAGCCGATTTCTCCAGCCGCGAGCTTCCCGCGCCGGCGATGGTCATGCTGCAGCGTCACGGTCTCGTCGAGGCGCTGCGCACCGAGCTCGCCACGGTCGCTGCGCAGGGGCTCGGCACCCACCTCGAGGCCTCGACCTACGAACGCCAGTCGCGCGAGCGCGAGGAGATGTTGCTGCGGGTGGCGCAGGAGGCACTGGCCAACGCCGTCAAGCATGCCGCCGCACGGAACGTGACCGTCCGCCTGGAGTCACTGGAAGGCGAGGTGGTACTCGCCGTCAAGGACAACGGCCGCGGCTTCGACGCCCGGAGCACCGTGCGTGCCGAGGCCGCGCGCGGGCGCACCGACGGCGGAATGGGGCTGGCGTCGATGCGTGACAGGATTCGCGGCCAGTTCGGTCAGTTGATCGTCGAAAGCGCTCCGGGGCTCGGCACTACGGTCGAGGCCCGGCTTCCTCGTTGACTTCGCCCCGGAGGCCGCTCATGCCCCCCATGCCCAACACCCCCGCCCCGCTCCTTCGCCTGCTGCTGGTCGACGATCACGAGATCGTGCGTGAAGGGCTGCGGACGCTCCTCGAACAGGAGGAGGATCTCGAGGTGGTGGGCGAGGCCGAGGACGGCGAGGCGGCCGTCCGCATGGCCGCCGAGCGCCACCCGGACGTGGTCCTGATGGACGTCATGATGCCCGGCATGGGCGGCATCGAGGCGACCCGCCGCCTGCTCGCGCTGCCTGCGCCGCCGCACCCGCCGCGCATCCTGATGCTCACCAGCCTGGCCGAAGAGGCCGCCATTCGCGAGGCGGTCGCGGCCGGCGCGATGGGCTACCTGATGAAGGACGTCTCGCGTGCCGAGCTGGTGCGCGCGGTGCGCGACGCCGCCCGCGACCGTCCGACCCTCCACCCCGAGGCGCAGCGCATCCTGATGAAGCGCCCGGAGAAGTCGCCGCTCGACGACCTGACGCCGCGCGAACGCTCGGTGCTCGACCTCGTCGCCGAAGGCAAGAGCAATCGCCAGATCGCCAACCGTCTCGGCCTCACCGAAGGCACCGTCAAAGGCTACGTCTCGATCCTGCTCGACAAACTCGGCGTCCAGGACCGCACCCAGGCGGCCCTCCTCGCCGTGAGCCTCAAACGCACGCCGCCCACCCGCTGAGCGGAGCGCTTACCAGTCTGAGCGGAGCGCTTACCAGTTCGAAGTGTCGCCCGACTCGAAGCCGTCGGCGAAGAGGACGAACAGAGGGGCTTTGAAAAGCGCCACGCCGGATTCGGTCCCAATGAGGATCTCCGGCACCGTGTTGCCGTCGAAGTCGCCGACGAGGAACGACTCGGCCTGGACGCCGTAGGAGCCCAGGTGCGGTCCGATGTAAAGGGTCAGGCCGGATTCGCCGTCCTGCACCTCGAAGTGATCTTCGAGGAGCGCCGCGACATCCAAAGTGCCGTCGCGATCGAAGTCTGCGAAGCCGAAAGCCAGGACCGGGCCTGGAAAGGTGGCAATTGCGGCGCCGACCGCGCCGGTTTTCATATTGAACGAAACGATCTCGCCGTTCGAGCGCCCCAACAGAAGCTGCGACGGCGGGCCCGTCGACGGAGCCGGAGTCATCGAGTGCACATCGGTGGTCCACGGGCCCGAGACGACGAGACCCGACCCGGCGTCGAACGCCCAGACGCGGCTGTCCGGACCGCGGGCCGCACTGGCGAGAACCTCCGGGCGGACATCCCCGAGGATGTCGAGGAAGCTCAAGCGATAGATGCCTGGATAGGTCGGAACGGCCGGCGGCGTGCGCCACTTGAACCAGCCGTTCTCGCCTTCGAAGGCGTAGACAAGGGCCTCTCGGCTTCCGACGAGAACCTCCGGGTACCCATCGCCTTCGAGCTCGCCGATGGCGATGGTGTCCTTCCATCCCGGCAGCGGGACCCACCACTGCTCGCTGAAGTCACCGCCGTCGAAGCAACCGACACCGTTGTCCGAGTAGAGGCAGAGCTCGAGCTGGGCGTCGGCGTCCAATTGTGCCGAGGTGACACCGAGGAAATAGTTGGTTGGCTGGCCACCCCACTCCGGCGACGCGGCGCGCTTCAGGCGACCGGTCGCGAAAGAGAGGACTAGCGGGGCTCCGCCGGAGTATCCGGACTCTCGCTGGTGAGCGGCCGTCGCCACCTCGAAGCTGCCGTCACCGAGGAAATCTCCGACTCCGATGCCGAAAAAGGGGCCGCGCCAGTCGTCGGTGCGAGCCTCGACCGTCCCGGTGTCGCTGCGCCCGACGTATAGATAGTCGGGGCCCGACGAGGAGTACCCCGTAGCCCAGAGGATATTCGGCAGACCGTCGGCGTCGGTATCTCCCGCCGCGATCCTCATCACGCCGTACTCTGGACTCTCGATGGTTCGAAGCTCCGCCGGGGTGGCGCCGTCGAGGACGTGAATGGGACCCCATTGCACCGCGGACCACAGCAGCTCGCTTCCGGGCTCGGCGTCGAGGTTCGCCGCGGCGAGGGCAAAAGCACCGTCTGCGGGTGCCTCCCAGAGTAAGTCGCCGGTCTCCGGGTCCTGAACGCGAATCCCTCCGCCGGCGACCAGCGAGGCAACCTCGTCATGCCCATCGGCGTCGAAGTCGCTCAGGCAGGGGAGGCCGCCGAAGCCGCTCGGCTCGGCCCAGTCGACGGTAAGCGACGCGCCGTCCAGGATGAAGCCTCCGGCGGGATTCCCGGCGAGAGCAATCTCCAACGGCAGGTCGGCATCGGTCTGACCGATCGCCAGCTCTTCACAGCCGAAGCCGTACTTGATTCGCACCGTCCCCAGGAGCAGCTCGTAGACGTAGAGATCGGTCGAGTCGCACACCACCGCGTCGAGAACGCCGTCGCCATCGACATCGCCGACCGCGAGAGCCTCGTTGCCGAGCGAGACCGTCGGAAACGACGCCAGCTCGCGGCGGGTGGCACCGTCGTAGACCGTCAGCGACGAGTGGCCCGCGGCGACGATCCGGGCTCTGCCGGCCTCGAGCCCGCTGGCCAGGCCCACGAGCGCGTCCGCGCGGGGGAGGGAGCTGTAAGTCTGAACGAGCGCACCGTCCTGGTGCTCAAGCAGGTACCAGTAGCCGTCTTCTGGGCCAGGGTCCGCTGCGACGAGAATTTCCGACCGGCCGTCGCCGTCGAGATCGCCGACTTCGAGGCCTCTCAACCCGATGCCCTCGCCTGCGACCGACCAGGCCCAGCCGAGATGAAACTCCGTTTCGATCCCGGTGCCACCTGCCCAGAGTGGATGCAGCGCTCCCAGAATCAAGCAGCAGGCGGCGATCGAGATCCGTCCTCGCTTCGATGAGCGTGGAATGCGCATTCTGCTTCGGCCCCTCCGGAAGCTCTTCACCAGTTCGCGGTACTCCCCGACTCGAAGCCGTCGGCAAAGATCACGATCAGGGGTGCTTCAAACAGGGCGACGCCGACGCGGGTGGCGATGAGGATCTCGGGCACGGTATTGCCATCGAAATCGCCGACCTGAAACGAATCCGCCCAGCTGTCGACCTCTCCGATATAAGGGCTGACGTATAGGGTAAGCCCGGAGTCGCCGTCGTGCACCTCAAAGTGGTCTGCGAGAAGTGCCGCGATGTCCAGGGTCCCGTCGCGATCGAAGTCGGCGAAGCCGAAGGCCCGGACCGGACCCGAAAAGTGGGCGAGCGACGTTCCCGTCGCCCCCGTCACTGGATCGAATGGGACGATCTCGCCGTTCGACCGGCCCACCAAGAGTTGGCCGGAAGGACCGCCGGCCGGAGCGGCATTCATCGAGCGATGATCCGTGCTCCAAGGCTTGGTCGCGAGCAGGCCGGACGTGGCATCGAAAGTCCGGATCGGAGTGTCGGGGCCGTTGACCGAGCTGGCGAGAACCTCCAGGCGGGCATCCCCCAGAACATCGAGGAATCGGAGCACGTAGGTCCCTGGGTAGGAAGGCTCGACCGGCGGCGTGCGCCACTTGAGCCAACCGCTCTCTCCTTCCAGCAAGTAAACGAACGCCTCGCCTGTACCGACGGCAACTTCCGGCAACGGGTCGCCATCGAGCTCGCCGATCCGGAGCGTTTCGCACGAGTTCGGCAGTTGGACCCACCACTGTTCGGCGAAGTCGGCACCGTCGTAGCAGCCCGCGCCGTCGCCGGAGATGAAGCACATCTCGAGCGCCGGGTCGGCGTCCGTCTGTCCCGAGGCGATTCCTCGGATGGAGCTCAGGGAAGCGCCACCCCAATCGGGAGGTGCCGCGCGCAGCAGGCGCCCGGTCGCGAAATCGAGCACCAACGCGACGCCGCCTCGGTGGCCGGAGTCGCTGTACATCGAGGCCGTCGCCACCTCGAGGCTGCCATCGCCGCGAAAGTCACCCAGGGCGGTGCCGAAGAAAGGCCCGTTCCAGTCCTCGGTATGAGCTTCGGGCGTAGTGGAATCGCTGCTCGCGAGGTAAAGACGCTCCTCGCCCGAGGAATACAACCCCGCCCCCCAGAGGACGTCCGGGATCCCATCGGCGTCGGTGTCGCCGACCGCGATCGTCGTCGCGCCACCGTCCGGACTCTCGATCGCTCCCAATTCGGCGGGAGTGGCGCCGTCGAGGAGATGAATGCCGCCCGACGACCACTCTGCCCACAGGAGCTCGCTTCCGGGCTCGCTGTCGAGGTTCGCCGTCGCGAGGACGACGGCACCGAGGGTGGCCTCCCAGAGCAGACCACCGGTCTCCGGATCGCGAACGCGAACGCCACCCCACTCGTCCACCGAGGCGACTTCGTCACGCCCGTCGGCATCGAAGTCGCCGAGACGCAGGAGGATGCCGAAGCCGCTCAAGTCGGCCCAGTCGACGATCAGCGAATCGCCATCCAGGACGAAGCCTCCCAACGGATTTCCGCCCAGGGCGATCTCGAGCTGCGGGTCAGCGTCGGTCTGCCCGACCGCCAGGTTCGTGCAACCGAACCCGTACCTGGTCCGCACCGTCCCCAGGAGCAGCTCATAGACGTAGAGATCGGTCGCATCGCACAGCGCCGCGTCGAGGATGCCGTCGCCGTCGACGTCGCCGACCGCCAGGGCCGCGTTGTCGAGCGAGACCGTCGGAAACGACGCCAGCTCGCGCCGGGTCGCTCCGTCGTAGACCGTCAGCGACGAATGGCCGGCGGCGACGATCCGGTTCGTGCCGGCCTCGATGCCGCTCGCGACGCCGACGAGCCCATCCTTGCGGGGAAGGGAGCTGTAGGTCTGTACGAGCTCTCCATCACGGTGCTCGAGCAGGTACCAGTAGCCGTCGAGGTCTCCGGGGTCCGCTGCGACGAGAATCTCCGCCCGGCCATTCGCGTCGAGATCGACGATTTCGAAGCCCTTCAGGCCGGGGCTGTTTCCCCCGACGGACCACGCCCATTCGAGATGAAACTCCGTATCCATACCGGTGGAAAGCGCGCCAACGGGGCTCAGCCCGGCCAGGAGCACGGAGGCCACGGCGATCCCTTTCCAACGGAAATCAAACAGACGCTTGCAGAACATGCCGGGACCGCTCCTGTTCGCGCACTTCACCAGTTCGACGTGTCGCCCGACTCGAAGCCGTCGGCGAAGAGAGCGAAGAGCGGGCCTTCGAAGAGGGCGAAGCCGTAGTAGGTCCCGACGAGAAGCTCTGGGACGCTGTCGCCGTCGAAGTCGCCGACGAGGAGTGGCCCTTTGGGGTCGTTCAACTCGCCGAGATAGGGACTCGTCCACATCGTCAGCCCGGTCGCACCATTGCGGATCTCCAGTCGCTGCGGCATCAGGGCGGCGAGATCGAGCGTGCCGTCGCGGTCGAAGTCGGTGAAGGCAAGAGCTTCGACGGCTTCCGGAAAGACGGAGATGGCGGAGCCCTCGGTGCCGGACAGGGGCTCGAACGGCAGCACCGTGCCGTCTTCTCGCCCGAGGACGAGAGATTGCGGAGGAACGGGGTCTGGACCCGACGACATCGAGCGAAGAGAAGTGGCCCATGGCCCGGCCGAGAGGGCTCCAGTGTCGCCGGCGAAGGTCGTCAGTCCACCGTCGCCCCAGGACGAGCCAGCGACCACCGAGGGATGAGCGTTGCCGAGATCGAGAGTCGCGATCCGGTCGAAGCCAGGGTAGACGACGTCGAGCTCGGGCGACCGCCACTTCTGCCAGCCGCTCTCGCCCTCGAGTGCGTGGACGTGGCGCCCGTCCGTGGCGACGAGGACCTCTGCGGCAACGTCGCCGTCCAGATCGCCCGCCATGACTGCACGAGGAGTGCGCGGCAGAAGCAGCCGCCATTGTTCGGCGAAGCTCGCGCCGTCGAAACAGCCGAGAGACTCTCCGCCAATCAGGCAATACTCGAGCTGGGCGTCGCCGTCGAGCTGCGCAGCGGCGAAGCCCTGGACTTCCGTCCAGCCGCTGCCGGGGAAGTCCTGGGCGGCGGACCGGCGCAGCCGTCCGTTCGCGAGGTCCAGCACGAAGGCGATGCCACCGCCGAAGTAGTCACTGCTGCGCGAGGCCCCGGCCAGCTCGCGGCTGCCGTCGCCCAGAAAGTCCCCGATGGCTGCGGCAGCGCAGTGTCCACTCCAATCCAGCGATCGCGCCGTGACCGCCAGCGAGTCGCTGCTTGCGACGAACAGATGCAGTCCGTCGGCCGCCATCTCCGCCGATCCCCAAGCGATATCGAGGACGCCATCTTGATCGGTGTCGCCGATCGCGAGCGCGGTGGCCCCGCGGGTCGGGTTGGGGATCTGCCGGATTTCCTGGGCGGTGGCGCCATCGAGGACGTGAACCGAGCCCGCTTGCGAGTCAATCCAGACCAGCTCCGCGCCAGGTTCGCCGTCGAGGTTGGCGCCGGCCAAGGCATCGACGGCGACACCCGGCGTCTCCCATAGCTGGGTTCCGCTCTCCGGGTCCAGAACGCGCAGGCCGGCGGTGTAGGTAGGCGCAGCCGCAACCTCGTCCCGGCCGTCGCCATCGAAATCCGCGAGGTCGACATGCTCGCCGAAACCCCGCAGATCAGCCCATTCGACATCCAGGCTCCAGCCGTCGAGGACGAATCCGCCGGCCGTGTTCCCGGCGAGGGCGATCTCCAGCTGGAGGTCGCCGTCGGTCTGTCCCAGCGCAACGTCGCGACAGCCGAATCCGTAGCGGATCCGAGCCGAACCGGTGAGCAGCTCGTAGACGTAGAGGTTGCTCTCGTCGCAGATGACGGCATCGAGAATCCCGTTGCCGTCGAGGTCGCCCGCGGCCACGGCGAGGTTCAAGATCGAGATCGTCGGAAAGGTCGCGAGCTCGCGCTTGCTGGCGCCGTCGTAGAGCGACACGGTTCTTCGGCCGACGACGACGATCCGCGGGACTCCCGCCTCGCTAGCGGCGGCGACGCCGACGAGACCGTCCTCGCGGGGCAGCGAACTGGCTGTCTGCAGGAGCTCGCTGCCGTCGTGCTGCAGGGTGTACCAGTACCCGCCTTCGGACGACAGGCTCGCGGTAGCGAGGATCTCCGGGCGGCCAGCGCCACCCAGGTCGACGATCTCGAGCCCGCCGCCGCCGATGAGCCCGCCGCCGACGGTCCAGACCCACTGCAAGTGGAAATCGGTCAGGGACTGAGCCGCGACGGGCCTCGGCGAGTTGAAGAGAGCCGCCATCGATATCAGCGCTAGCGCGAGCAAGGGCGCGGGGCGCCGAGGGCGGGCGAGGAATGTTCTCAAGGGCAGGTTCTTTCCAGGACCGTGTGGTCAGGAAGACAACTGGCTCATTGTCCTCCAGTCAGCGGCTCGGCACAAGGTCACTAAACACCTAGCCAGCGATGCGCGGCGAGCGCGCAGCCGTGCACCCCGTTCGCTTCGTCGGCGGTCGAGATGTCGCCCTGCCCTGGGAACTGATGACCGCGGGGCGAGGACAAGAGACGAAGGCGTACAACCCAGCGGCGCGGCTCAAGCCGCGCTGGCTAGCGCGGCGTCGAGAGCACCCCGCGCCGGCTAGCGCGGCGTGGTCATCAGCCCGCGCAGGCGCTGGGCGCGGTCGTAGAACGGCTTGCCGGCGGCCCAGCCGAGGCATTGGTTGAGAAGGCCGGCGTAGACCAGGAGGAAGGGGACGAGGGCGGCGTGGAGCTCGCCGTGGGCGCGGACGCCCTGCTCGAGGGCCTCCTTGGCGAGGAGCTGCGCCTCGACGAGCTCGCCCTGGGCGCGGCGCTCCTGGGCGCGCACGAGGAGGAGCTCGGCGCGCACGGGGTCGGCCTTGCGGTCGCGGGATTCGGGGGGTGCTGCCGGCTTCGCGGTGCGAGTCAGGAACCAGTCCATGGTCGATCTCCTCTGCAGGTTGGAGAGAGTCTGGAGCCAGGCCGGGCGGCGCCACAGGAGCGCCGGTGAGGTGCGGAGCCTCACCTTGGTGAGGGGGGTCTCACGGCGCACGGGCAGGGTTGGACCCCCTGCGCGCGGTGCCGATTCGGCCGGGCATCGGCCGTGCTAGAAAGGTCCCCGCCATGCGCAACGCTCGCTCTCCTCTGCCGCTCGCCCTCCTTTTCCTCGTCGCCGGCCTGCCGGCGACTGCTTCCGCCCAGACGACCTCTGTGCGCCGGACGCCGGTCGTCGCGGTCGTCGAACGGGTCTCGCCTTCGGTGGTCAACATCTCCGCCGAGTCGATCGTGCGTGAAGTCGATCCGTTCTTCGGCAATTTCTTCGGCGGCAGCCGGGCGCGCAAGAGCCAGTCCCTCGGTTCCGGGTTGATCGTCGATCCTGCGGGGCTGGTGGTGACCAACGAGCACGTCATCGAAGGGGCCTCGCGGATCCTCATCACCCTGCGCGACGGCCGCGAGCTCGAGGCGACGGTGCTGGGGTCCGATCGCGATGCCGACCTCGCGGTGCTCAAGGTGGCGGCCAAGGGGCTGCCGGCGACACCGCTCGGCAAGAGCGCCAATCTGCTGATGGGCGAGACCGTGGTGGCGATCGGCAACCCGTTCGGTCTCACCCACACGGTGACGACCGGAGTCCTCTCGGCGCGCGGACGCACCGTCGGCGGGGGCGGCGGCGGCAGCGGCCAACGGGCGTTGTTCACCGACTTCCTGCAGACCGATGCCTCGATCAACCCGGGGAACTCCGGCGGCCCGCTGGTCAACCTCGACGGCCAGGTGATCGGCATCAACACCGCCATCATCCAGGGCGCCTCGGGAATCGGCTTCGCCATTCCGGCCGACCGGGCGCAGCGCGTCGTCGACGACCTGCTGCGCTTCGGCGAGCTGCAGCCCATCTGGCTCGGCATGCGCCTGGTGACGATCGATCCCGAGCTCGCGGCGCGCGAGGGCTACCCGGTGGCGCACGGCGTGCTCGTCGACCGCGTCGACGACGGCTCACCGGCGGCGCGGGCCGGGATCGCCGCCGGGGACCTGCTCACCGCGGTCGACAGCCGGCCGGTCAACTCACGCGAGGATCTTTCGACGGCCTACTACTCGGTGCCGCCGGGGACCCCGCTGCTCATGGAGCTCAGGCGCGGCAAGGAGACGCTCAAGTTCGCGGTGGCGGCGATCCGGCCGCCGGTGGGCATGGGATTGCGCATTCTGGAGCGCTCCGTCGGCCTGCGCGTCGAGCTCCAGCGCGGGCGCCTGGTCGTGGTCGGCGTGGCGCGGGGTTCGGCGGCCTTCGACCGCGGCCTCGATACGGGAGATGTCGTCCTGGGCGCGAACGGCAACGAGGTCGCCGATGCGGAGGCGCTCGGGCGCGAAGTGCTGCGCGGTTTCGATCGCGGTGGCCTGCTGCTCGTCGTCCAGCGCGGCCGTTTCGCCTACAACCTGAGCTTCCCGCTGTAGGAGCGCCTCTCCGACGGCGTCATGCAGTCAGCTTTCCAGGCAATGCTCCTGGAAGAAGACGGCGATTTCGGCTTTCGAGCGCACTCCCTGCGCCACTCCCAGGACGAGCGCCATCAGCGCGTCGTCGTCGACCTCGAGCTCGAAGCCGTTCAGGCCGAGAAAGGCCAGCGCCGAAGCCAGCCCGATCCGCTTGTTGCCGTCCAGAAACGGGTGATTCTGGGTGAGGTGAAAGAGATAGGCGGCTGCCATCTCTTGCAGCGTCGCGTGGAGGAATCTGCCGCCGAAGCTTGCTTGCGGCATGGCGAGCGCCGACGAGAGTAGGCCGGGATCGCGGAGACCGGGCGTGCCGCCGTAACGTGCGATCTGATCGGCGTGCAGCGCCAGAACCTCCTCGAGGGTGAGGAAGACCGGTTCGCGGTTCACCGGGCCTACTCGGCAAGGCGGCGAAAGACGCCGGCGTAGCGCGCGTGCATTCGGTCGACGACTCGCCGAAGTTTCTGATTTCGTTTCGCCGGGCGCTGCGGCGAGATCACGATGACGTCGCCGTCGGTCGAGATCTCGAGCGGTGTGGTGGCGTCGATGCCGGTCGCCTCGAGCAGCGGGCGGTCGAGAACCACTGCCAGGCTATTTCCGGTCTTGGTGAGCGTCTTGACCATGTCCGGCCTCCGTACGAACGGATTATCGCACGCGTACGTACTGCAGACTAGGGTCAGTCCAGCCAGCGCTTGCGAGTGCGCTAGTCGAGGTCGAACGGGCGCTTCGGGGGGCCGGTGTCGGGGTCTTCGTGGGCGCGCTTCAGGGCCTCGTTGAACTTCTCGCCGAGCAGGCGCTCGCGGTCGCCCAGCGCCGCCTTTTCGCGCTCGAAGAGCTCTTCGGCGCGGGCCTTGCCGGCGTCGAGGCCGGCGAGGAGGGAGTCGAAGTCCTTGCCGCCGGCGAGCGGCTCCTTGGGCTTCTTGTGCGCGAGGATCGTCCCGGTGGCGGCATCCACCACCATTTCGACCGCGCACTCGGGGCAGCGCACGGTAAGCTTGCGGGTCACGGACACGAGGAACAGTCTACTTGACCTCATCGATCGACATCGCCAGCCGGGTTTTCCGCCACCGGGGCCTCCTCGCCGCGCTGACCCTGCGCGAGCTCAAGGCGCGCTACCGTGGGTCGATCCTAGGCTTCTTCTGGTCGCTGGTGCAGCCGCTTCTGCTCCTCGCTGTCTACACTTTCGTCTTCAGCGTCGTCTTCCAGCCGCGCGCGGCGGGAGCCGAACCTTACGCCCTGTTCCTGGTCTGCGGCCTCTTCCCGTGGATCTGGCTGTCGACCGCACTCGTCGAGGGTACGACCTCGCTGGTGGCCTCCGCCGGCCTCATCCGCCGCGCCGTCTTCCCGGCCGAGCTCCTGCCGCTCGTCCCGGTGCTCGCCAACCTCGTGCATCTGGTGCTGGCGGTGCCGGTTCTCGCGGTGGGCCTCGCCCTCGGCCGCTGGCAGGGCTTCGCGGTCGGCGGGCCGGGAGCGCTGGCGCTGCCCGCCATCGTCGCCCTCGAGCTGCCGCTCATCGCCGGCCTGGCGCTCGCTCTCGCGGCGCTCCACGCCCACTTCAAGGACGTCAAGGACCTGCTGACCAGCGCGTTGACGCTGCTCTTCTTTCTCACCCCGGTGCTCTTCCCGCTCTCGGCGATCGGCATTCCCGCTCTGCGGTACCTGGTGCGGCTCAATCCGGTGACGCCGTTCATGCTCGCCTATCAGGACGCGCTGTTCGCCGGGCGTTTTCCGCCGCTGGCGCTGTGGCTCGAGATGGCCGCCGTCGCCCTCGTCGCCTGGGTCGTCGGCTGCTGGATCTTCGATCGCCTGCGCGAAACCCTGGTGGAGGCGCTGTGACCTGGGCGGTGCGCGCGACCAATGTCGCCAAGCGCTATCGCCGCACGGCGCGCGGCTTCCAGCTGCGCACGTTGAAGAGCGCCCTGCTCGGGCCGCCGAGGCGAGGAGGCGCTGGCCGGCGACGAGACCATCGCCGCCGTCGAGGGCGTCTCCTTCGAGATCGCGCGCGGCGAGGCGTTTGGCATCGTCGGTGGCAACGGCTCCGGCAAGTCGACGCTGCTCAAGCTGATCGCGGGCATCCTCAAGCCGACGACCGGCAACCTCGAGACTTGCGGACGGGTGGCCGCGCTCATCGAGCTCGGGGCCGGCTTTCACCCCGAGATCTCCGGGCGCGAGAACATCTTCATCAACGGCGCCGTCCTCGGCCTCTCGAAGCGCGAGATCGCCGCCCGCTACGAACGCATCGTCGAGTTCTCCGGCCTCGAGGGCTTTCTCGAAGAGCCGGTCAAGAACTACTCCTCCGGCATGTACGTCCGCCTCGGCTTCGCCGTGGCGATCCACACCGACCCGGAGATCCTGCTCGTCGATGAGGTCCTCGCGGTCGGCGACGAGGCGTTCGCGCACCGCTGCCTGCGGCGGATCGAGGAGCTTCTGGCCGCGGGCCGGACGGTGATCTTCGTCAGCCATGCACTCGGCCTGGTGGAGGAGCTCTGTTCGCGGGTCCTCTGGCTGGATGGCGGCCGGGTGCAATTGCTCGGCGACCCGCGGCGGGTGGTCGACGGCTACCGCCAGGCTGTCGCCGAGACCGAGGGCCGCGAGCACCGCGAAGCCAAGGAGGAGCGCGAGCGCGACGACGTCGGCGCGAGCGCCGAGACGGACGCGAACGAAGCCTCCGGAGAGGTGCTGCGTTGGGGCTCGGGTGCGGCCGAGATTCTCGGTGTCCGGCTGCTCGATGCCGGCGGCGTCGAGCGCTATCACTTCGAGAGCGGCGAGGCGGTCACTTTTGAGCTCGAGGCGCAGGCCGCCCAGCCGATCGCCGACGTCGTCTTCGGTGTCGGCCTCTTTTCGCCGCGCGGCGTCGAGGTGTGGGGCACCAATACCGACATCGACGGCTTCGCGAGCGAGCGGTTCTCGGGGCGGGCAAAGGTGGCCCTCGAGTGCCCCAGCCTCCGCCTCGCCCCGGGGGAGTATCTGGTGGACGTCGCCGCCCACGCGCAGGCGGGTGCGCCCTACGACTACCGCCGGAAGCTCCTGGCCTTCTCGGTCACCAGCGCCGCCGGCGGCGCCGGGGTCTACCTGCCGGAACACCGCTGGCGCTTCGATAGCGCGGCGGGCGCATTGACCTTCAGAAAGGAAACTCCATGAGCGAATCCGACGCCGGAACCCAGAACCTCAACATCAAGATCGGCGACGAGGAGCTGAAGGGGCGCTACTCGAATCTGCTGCGCATCACCCACACGCGCGAAGAGTTCATCCTCGACTTCGTCAACCTCGTGCCGCCGCAAGGAATGGTCACCGCCCGCATCGTGACCAGCCCGGGGCACTTGAAACGCATCGTCCAGGCGCTGGCGCAGAACCTCGCCCGCTACGAGGAGGCGTTCGGTCCGATTCCCGAGGCAGCCGACCCGATGGGAGGCCGCAAGGTCAACTGAAGGCGCTTGCCGGAGGCACCGGCGAGTGCGATAAGGTTCCGCCGCTCCCACGATGTCCGCCGACCCTTCCCCCCCCCCGCGTCGCCGCCATCGGTGATCGCCGCCAGCGCCGCGCTCACGCCGCCGCCGACCCCGGCGATTCCGAGCTCGACCGGCAACCCGATCGTGCCGCCACACCTGACGATCCTCAAGGGCGCCTGGCTCGCCATCGCGCTCGGCTTCGCCATCGAAGCCCTCATCCTCGGCTCGGTGGCGCTGGCGGGCGGCACGTTGACGGCGAAGCCGTTCACCGCCGACCTGGTCCAGAAGGTCTCCTGGTCGTTCTTCGTCTGCGTGGCGCTCGCCGTGGCGCGCACGGCGTCGAGGGCGACCGGTGTGGTGATGGGGATTGCGGGGCTGCTCGCCGCCCCGGCCGGTTTCGCGATCGCTCGCGGGCTACACAAGGGTGCCTCGCAGGCGCTCGGGCTGGTGGCCGCCGCGGCTCCGGGGCCGTCGCCACTGATGGTCGCCGGCATCAAGGGCCTGCAGTACGCGGTGCTCGGTCTGGTGATCGGCTGGATCGCCAAGAAGACCTGGGGTGGCGTCGCGGCGCATGCCGGCGTCGGACTCGCCAGCGGCCTGCTGTTCGGTGGGCCGTTGCTCGCCCTGACCTTCCAGGCGATGCCGCAACTCACCGCGGCCACGGTCGTGGCCCGGAGCGTGAACGAGCTGTTCTTTCCGGTCGGTTGCGCGCTCGTGCTCTATGCGAGTGACACGCTCGGCAAGCGCCTGGCGTGAACCTGCGACCGCTCGCGCGGTTGCAGCGCCGACCTTCGCCGGTGGACTTCGGCGACCACTCCGAGATGGTCCGAGACCCGATCGTCCAGCGTGTCGTAGGCGGAGAACTCGAGCCCCTCGGAGACCAGAATCCAGTCCAGCCGGACCAGCGGTCGCCAGGCGGGATAAGTCGCGGCGGCCGAATCCCTGCAGGGCCGTAGCTTCAGTTCGTGCAGCAGGAGGTCGAGACTGCGCCGCCGTTCACTCCAGGCGCAGTTGAAATCGCCCATGACCACGAGGTGCCCATCGTGGCCGCGGAAGCGCTCGACGAGTTGCTCGACCTGACGCCGCCGCACGCGATCGGCGAGAAAGTCGAGGTGAATCGACACCACGTCGACAGGCTCGCCATCGAGGGCGTCCGGCGCGACAGTTGCGGTGACGAACCCCTTGGTGTCCCGCCAGTTGTCGAGGAAGGCCTGCGAGTGGGTCGCGGCGAGCGGCAGCTGCGAGAGCAGCGCCGTGCCGTAGGAGAGGTCGAGTCGGGCAAGGAGCTCGCGATTGTGCTCGCCGCGAAAGGCGTGGGGAAATCCCGCCAGACCGGCGAGCGCCGCGACATGGTCGAAGCCGCCGCTCCAGAACGACGGGCCGTCGGCCTCCTGCAGCGCGACGATCTGCGGCTGTTCGCGCTCGATCACGCCGGCGATGAGCTTCAGGTTGCGCCGGATGGTGGTGTCACGGAGCAGGCCCTGATGCTGCGCCTTGCGCCGCGCGTGGGCGATGTTGAGCGACATCAGGCGGAGCGAGTCGCCGTCTTGCACCCGGGCCGCCGGCCGCTGCGTCGCAGCCCCCTTGCGCGGCGCATGGCGTTTCCCAGCGAGGCGCCGCCGGCCCTCGCGACCGAAGATCGAGATCGTCATCTAGAATATGGAAACAGTCTGCAGCCCCCGCGGCATTCCCGGACAGGCATGGGGAGCTACTTCACGCCCAGGAGTTCGACGTCGAAGATCAGGGTGGCGTTGCCCGGAATCACCCCGCCCGCGCCGCGAGCGCCGTATCCCAACTCCGCCGGAATGCGGAGCTTGCGCTTGCCGCCCACCTTCATTCCGGCAACTCCTTCGTCCCAGCCGCGGATCACCTCGCCGGCGCCGAGATGAAAGGAAAACCGCTTGCCGCGGTCGACGCTCGAATCGAACTTGGTGCCGTCGAGGAGCCAGCCGGTGTAATGCACGTCGACCGTCATACCGGCCTTCGCCTCGGCGCCTTCCCCGATCTGGATCTCCTGGTATTCGAGACCCGAGGCGTTCTTCTTCCACTCCGGCCCGGTGACTCCCGATTTGGTATCGCTCGGAGGGGTGGCGAAAGCGAGGCCGGCGAGCGGCAGGACGCAAAGGGCGAGGGCGGCGAGGCTGGAGAAGGTGGCGAGCGACTGACTCATGAGCGGTTCCCCTGGTTGGAATGCGGTTCGTGTCGGCCGGCAGCGGCGGCGAGATTGCCGGCGCGAAAGACCTCCCGCCCCCCCTTGATCACGCTGCGGACCGGGTTGACGCCGTAATGATAGGCAAGATGGAGGAGGTTTGGGGCGTCGAGCAGGACGACATCGGCGCGCTTGCCGGTTTCGAGCGAGCCGATCTCTGCGCCGAGCCCGAGGCTGCAGGCCGAATTGAGGGTGACGGCGGTGAGGGCCTCTTCGATCGACAGGCCGAGCTCGAAGACGGCGAGCTGCGCGATGGTCGGCAGCGATTCCGTGTACGAGGAGCCGGGATTGCAGTCGGTGCCGAGCGCGACCGGTACCCCTGCGGCGATCAGGCGGCGCGCCGGGGCGTAGATCCGCTTGGCGAGGAAGAAGCTCGTACCCGGCAGCAGCAGCGCGGTCACGCCGGCGGCCGCCAGGGCGTCGATTCCGGCCGGCGAGACCGCCATCAGATGGTCGGCCGAGTAGGCTCCGAGCTCGGCGGCGAGAAGGGCGCCGCCGGAGTCGACGAACTCGTCGGCGTGCAGGCGGGGCAGAAGCCCGTAACGCGTTCCCGCCGCGAGCACGCGGCGCGATTCGGCCGCCGAGAAGACGCCCTTCTCGCAGAAGACATCGCAGAAGCGGGCGAGCCCCTGCTCGGCGGCCGCCGGGACGATCTCCTCGCAGACCAGGTCGAGATAGGCGTCGCGCCGGTGGCGATATTCCTCCGGCACTTCGTGCGCGGCGAGGAGAGTCGGCACGAGCTCGACCGGCTGCGCGGCGGCGGCGGCGCGGAGGGTCGCGAGTTGCTTCAATTCGTCGCCCAGGCTGAGTCCGTAGCCGCTCTTCGCCTCGGCGGTCGTGGTGCCGCAGGAGAGCATCCAGGCGAGCCGCCCGAGGGCGAGCTCGAGAAGGGCCGGAGCTTCCGCCGCGCGCGTCGCGCGCACCGTCGAGAGGATGCCGCCGCCGCCGGCGGCGATCTCCTGATAGGTCCTCCCGGCCAGACGCTGGACGAACTCCTCCTCCCGCGAACCGGCCCAGGGCAGGTGGGTGTGGCCGTCGACGAAGCCAGGCACCGCCGTGGCCCGGCGGCCGTCGAGACGGGCGACACCGGGGAGCTCGCCCCACAGCCGCTCGCGCTCGGCGCGGGCGCCGACGAAGACGAGGCGGCCGTCGCGGCAGAGGATCTCCATGCCGGAGGCATCGGAGCCACCGGAGCCATCGGAGCCGGCGCGCTGGCGCAGCACCGCGCCCTGTTCGGCGCCGCGGCGGGGCGTCGTGCCGAGCGGCGTCGCGATCTCGGCGAGGTTCTCGATCAGCAGGCCGGTCATGGCACGCGCAGCAGCTCCCGTCCGGCCGCTTCGACCTCGGTCGAGATCCAGCTCTCGACCTCGGGCCAGTCGAGCGCGCGCGCCAGCTCCGGCATCGGCTCGCCGGCCGCGGCACCGGTGTCGGCGAGCCCCTTCATCGCCTGCAGGGTGAAATCTCCGACGTGTCCGAACTTCTCCTGCGCGCGCTCGAGGAGACGGGCGAGCGGCAGCTCGCGACAGAGCATGAAGAGGTCGACGAAATCGCGCTTGCTCCCGCGGCTGATGATGGCTCCGAGCTTCATCAGGCCGAGGTCGAGGGGCGAGGCAACCGCTAGCCCCTCGCCGCCGAAGGGCTCGACCAGAGGATAGGGGTAGTAGTAGAAGCGTAGCGCGAGCGCCCCCGGCAGCTCGAGGGCGAGGTAACCGTCGCGGGCGGTGTGGACCCGGGCCCCGGGGGCCATTTCCAGGAGATCCACCAGCAGGTCGCGCCGGTCCTGGGGCGTGAGCCGATTGGCGAGCGACATCAGATCGAGACCAGCCACCGTCCGGTGCCCGAGATAGAGCGCCAGCGCCGCCCCTCCGGCGAGATAGAAATCCGCGCTCCAGGCCCGCTCGCCGAGCCGCGGCAGCAGCGCGCGGCTCTCGGGGGCGAGCGCCCCGAGGAGCGAAGGGCTCAGGCGAGCGGCCAGAGCAGCTCCGCGAGGGGGTGGCACGGTGGCTCCGCCAGAGCGAGCGCGCGGCTCCAGAAGCGGCGGTTGCGGGCCGAGAGCTTGCGGCCGCCACGCTCGCGCACGAAGGCGGCGATCGCTTCCCGGCCGATCGTCGCCGCGAGCCAGGCGAGATCGGCGCGGTCTCCCTCTTCGAGGATCTGCGCGATCACCAGGTTGCGGTTTTCGGAACCGATCGCCCGGCGGGGCGCGGTGGCGATCGGGGTGGTCGGCGTGATCGGAGCGAGCGGAGCGATCAGAGCGATCAGAGCGGTCACGCCCCGGTCTTCGTGCGGCGGGCCATCGTGTGCACGGTGGCGGCGGTGCGCTCGTCCTCCATCTCGGCCTCGAGGATCTGACCGAAGAGCTCGAGCGTGCCCTTGAACTTGAGTTGCAGCTCCTTGCGCCGCATCCGCAGCTCGGCGATGCGGTTCTCGACATCGGCGGCGCGCTCCGAGGCCTGCCCGACCATCCGCTCCGCCGTCATCTCCGCCTCGCGCACCAGCAGCTGAGCCTCGCGCTGCGAGGTGTGGATCATCTCGTCGGAGACCTTCTTGCCGCGCAGGATGGCGTCGTGCAGCTGGTGCTCACGCTCTTCGGAGTTCGCGACGCGCTCGCGCAAGGAGCGATTGTCACGCTCGAGGCGCTCGATCTCTCCCAGTCGCTGGGTCAGGTCCTCGGCGACCAGGGCGAGGAAATTTTCCACCTCGACCGGGTCGTAGCCACGCATCTTGTGAGCGAAGCGGGTCTTCTGGATATCGAGCGGCTGCATCGGCATGAGAGCCTCCTCAAAGTAATCGCGGTTGACCGCCGAGCGAGTAGACGAGTCCGTTCTTGACGAACTGGATGAGCAGGATCGCGAGCATCGGCGATAGATCCAGCCCGCCGAGCTTGTGCGGTGGCGCGAGCTTGCGCAAGGGTCTCTGAACAGGCTCGGTCAGGCGGACGAGGATCTGGACGAGCGGGTTCCGGGGATCGGGCGAGACCCAGGAGAGGAGCGCCCGGATGATCAGGATCCAGGTGTAGAGATCCATCACGCCGAAGAGCAGCTGCAGGAGACTGAAGCCGAAGCCTTGCACGAAGTTCATCGATTCCGGGTCTCCGTTTCCTGGCGCCGGGGTCGACTCGCCACCGGACGGCAGAGGGTAACACGACGGCCGTTCCCTAGCCCGCGCGCTCGCCGAAGAGCGCGCTGCCGACGCGAATCTGGGTGGCGCCCTCCTCGATGGCGACTTCGAAATCGTCGCTCATGCCCATCGAAAGCTCGCCGGCGAAACCACGCGCCTGCCACTCGGGGCGCCGCCGCAACTCGTCGCGCAGGCCGGCGAGGCGACGAAAATGGGGCCGCGAATCCTCCGCCGAAGCGGACGGCGGCGGAATGGCCATCAGACCGCGGATCTCGAGGTGAACGAGAGCGGCGAGGGGCGCCAGGGTCTCAGCCAGCTCGGCGGCGAGGAAGCCGTGTTTCGACGCCTCCGCGCCGAGATTCACCTCGATGAGTCCGGCGATGCTGCGGCCCTGCCGGGCGGCCTCCTCATCGAGCTCGAAGGCGATCGCGAGACGATCGACGGCATGCACGACGCGGAAGAGCGCCACGGCCTTGCGGACTTTGTTCGACTGCAGGGGGCCGAGCAGGTGCCACTCGATGTCGGCGGGAAGGAGGGGCGCCTTGGTGACCGCCTCCTGCACGCGATTCTCGCCGAAACAGCGCAGACCGCAGGCGTAGGCGGCGGCGAGGGCCGCGAGCGGCTGCTGCTTGCTCGCGCCGACGAGCCGGACAGAGGTACGCTCGCGGCCGGCGCGGTCGCAGGCGGACTGGATCCGGCGCTCGATCTCGGAGTAGCGGAAGGCTGGAGAGGCGACGTCCAAGGCGGAGCCCTCGTGCGCGACGTTCCCCTGGTTCAGGCCTGGTCTTCGACGCGCAGAAACCGCTTGCAGCCTTCGCACTGGACGATCGTCCCGCGCGTGCGGATCTCCACCGACACCTGCGGGCGAATCTGGTAGTTGCAGCTCGAGCAGTGCCAGATCGCCTGCGATCCGGGACGTTCGACCTTCCGCACGACCGCCACCGTGTCACCCTTGTAGCGCTCGAAGATCCGGCGCAGGTGGCCGAGAATCGGGCGCGGCAAGCCGACTTCGAGCGCCTCGACCTCGGTCTTGAGGGCGGCAGCGCGCTGGGCGACCACCGGCTTCTCGGCCTCCCAGTTCACCAGTTCGGCCCGGTAACGCGCGTCGAGATCGGCGAACAGGGCGCGGCGTTCCGCGAGCTCCTGGGCGATCTCCTCGGCACGCGTCAGGGCTGCGAGGGCGGCATCCTCGAGGAGCCTGGTCTGCTGCTTCACGGTGTCGATCTCGGTGAGCAGAGCGCCGTACTCGCGCTGATTCCGCACCTTGGAGACCTGTTGCTGGAAGTGCTTGAGTTTTTCCTGGGCGTCGGTGATGGCGGCCTCGGCCTGACGTCGGTCGAGCGCGGCCTGGGTCGCGTTCGCGTCGAGAGTGTCGAGCTCCGCCTTGGCGGCAGTGAACTCTTCGTGCAGCGCGCGCATGTTGTCGGGAACTCCCGCTAGAAGTGCGCTGGCCGCCGCCAAAGACTGCATGGAGAGACTGAGTTGGACGAGTTTCGAGATCTTGTCGGTCATGGTTTATGCAGTGGGTCCACCTGGATTCGAACCAGAGACCTGCCGGTTATGAGCCGGTTGCTCTAACCGCTGAGCTATGGACCCGGGACGAACTCCGCCCGACAGGCGGCGAAGCCAGTATAGCGAAGCCCCACGATGGGGCTTTCCCGGGTCAGCTGAGATCGGAATACAGGCTCCGGTAACTTTCTGCCAAGACAAGGATTCGTTTCACGTAGTTGCGCGATTCGACGATCGAAAGTCCTTCGAGGAAGCGGTCGACCTCGCCCGTGGCCTGCTGTTCGCGCCAGAGACGTCCGATCCGGCCCGGTCCGCCGTTGTAGCCCGCCAAAGCGAGCTCCACCCGGTTGTCGAAGATCCCCAGCATCTGGCGGAAGTATGTCGTACCGAGGCGCAGACTGTATTCGGGCTCGAAAAGGCGTTGCGTGGTGAAGCTCATGCCGAGCCGGCGCGCGACCTCCTTGCCGGTCGCGGGCATGATCTGCATCAGGCCGCGAGCCCCGGAGCGGCTCTTTGCCGCCGGGTCGAATCCACTCTCCTGATGAACGATGCCGAAGACGAGCGACGAAGGCAGCGCCTTCTCGCTCGCGAAACGCGCCACCTCGCCGGCGAAGGGACGGGGATAGTAGAGCTCGAGCGCGGCGCGCGGGACGGTTTCCTGATGGGCCGTCGCGAGTTGCGGGAAGGCCCGGCGCAGCTCGCGGAGGCTCTCGCGGCGGGCGCCGGAGCGCGCGAGGATGAGACCCCGAAGCGCGGCTACGGCGCGCTCGTCCGCCGCGCCGGCGACGCGATCGAGCTCGTCGATGGCGAGCTTGTCGAGCGCGAGGTCGGAGAGCCAGCGCGCCCGTTCGATCTGCCGGTCCTCGGGCCACTCCTCGCGCTGCGCGTCACGCTCGGGAGCTGCGGTGGGCGCTGCGCCCGAAAGACGAAGCGCCGCCTGCCGGGAGTAGAAATCGGCGGTGTCGGCGCGCGTGAGCGCGGCAAAGACCGCCACCGAGCGCTCGCGATCGCCGAGCTTCTCGAAAGCCCGCCCCGACCAGTATTGGGCGCTGCGGGCATATGAGACCGCCGGATAGAGATCGCGCAATTCGCTCCAATAGCCGATCGCGCCGCTCCAGTTGCCAGCCTGGTACTCGCGCCAGCCGCGCTCCCAGAGCGACCGTGCCCCGAGCGCATCGCGCGGCGCTGCCTTCGCCAACTCGTGCAGCAGCGAGATGGCGGCGTCAATCTCACCGGCGGCTTCGAGCTCGATATAGAGCTCGCGCAGGGCCAGCGCCTTGAGCTCGAGGGAGGTCGCGAGCTCGGCTGCGCGCCGGAGAGCGGCGAGCGCCTCCTTGCGCAACTGGGCGCGCTCGACGGCCGGCAGCGCCGGCCGTCCGCGGCGCACCGCACCGGCGTCCGCAGCGGCGTACGCGCGTTCGAGCTCGACACTCGCGCGCTGGTCGCCGCTCAAGGTGCTGGCTCCGACGCCGCCAGTGCTGCCGCCGGCTACCGCGCCTGCGGTCGCCGTGCCCGCCACGGCAAGCTCTGCGAGGGCTTCGTTGCCGCGCTGCGCGGCGGTCAGCGCGCGCGCCTGCAGCAGGCTCCACTCGAAGCTCCGGGCCGGTTGCGCGACGGCGTCGAGGGTGACGAGCGCTCCCAAGGGCACCTCGACCTGCAACAGCGCGGTGGCACGCGCCAGCAGATCCTCCGCCGAGAGGAGATCTCGCCAGTTCCCCTGCGGGCGAGTGGCCAGGACACCGGCGACGTCGAGGCGGGCGGCGGCGAGCGGCGAGCTGACCAGCAGACGCCGGGCGGCCTCGCGTTGAACCGTCTCGTCGCCGGTCGCTCGTCCGATGGTCCAGGCGAGAGTGTCGAACTTCTCGCGTTCGAGGGCGGAGAGCGGTTCGTCGCGACCCTGGGCGATGAAAGCCAGAGCGTCGGCAGCATGGGTCTCCTGGAAGGCGAGCTCCGCCAGCTTGAGCAGGCTCGCCGAGCGCAGGGTTGACGTCGGAGTGGTGCGCAGCAGCGCTTCGAGCGCCACTCTCGCCTGCGCAGTGGCGCCGCGGGCGGCACTGCCTTCGGCGAGGACGAAGAGGCGCAGATCTTCGAGCGCCAGCGGCCCGGGACCTTGCGCGAGCAGACGCTGCGCGTCGTCGGTGCGGCCCTTTTCCCAGGCCACGAGGCCGAGGACGACCCGGGCGCGACTCGCCTCGGGCTCGGCGGCGGCGAGCCTTGGCGCGAGCGCCTGCGCGGCGGCCGGATAGCCGCCGGTGCGCGCGGTGCCCGCGGCGGCTGCGTAGTCGGCCGCCAGCGCTTGCCCGGGGGAGAACTGGGCGGCCGGCTCGAGGTAGGTTGCCGCGGCCTCCGCCGGTGGGGAAGGGAGGAACGGAGTCGCGGCGAGCAGCGCCGAAAAGAGCGTCAGTGTGAGGACGGTGGGGCGGAGCCACTTCACCGGCAAGGCGTCCTCAGATTCCCAAGGCGCGAGGATCGCCGGCCGCGAGACTGCGAATCAACTCCTGCTGAAAGTAGTCGGTCGTGCCGCGCACGCTCTCGTGCACACGCTCCTCGTAGATCTGGCGCGAGCGGTCGATGTCGTCTTTCAACCGATGGTAGATGTCGCGATTGTGCCGACCCTCTTCCACCTGATCTTCGTTGTAGAGCTTGATCTCCGAGACCAGGAGCCTGGCGAGCCGCCGCGCCTCTTCGTGCAGTGCGTTGTCGCCGCCGCTGCGGGGCGAGCGCGAGCTCGAGAAGGCCCAACCCGGACCCTGCAGGTCGGCCGGGGGAGCCACTTCGGTGGTGCGGGCGCTGCGCGAGACCGTTGGCTCGTCGTCCGGCATCGCCGGCATCGCTGGCATGGGCAGAGGGGCGATCGCCGGAGCCACCGCAGCCGGCGCAGGCGTCGGCGCCGCGACGACGGGCGGCGTTTGCAGATCCGCGCGCTGGATCCTCACCGTCGCGTCGTCCGCCAGATCGGTCGCCACGGGCTCGGCCGGAGAGGCGGCCGGAGGTGCGAAGGCGATCGTACTGGCGGTGCTGCTGAGAGGTGCAGCGAAATCCGGCGTCGGTGCAATCTCCGGCTGCGGAATCTCGTGGGTGATGGCGGGTATGGCGAAGCGCTGCGTCGCGGCGGGCGAGTAGGTCGCGTGGGGCGCTGTCGCCTCCTCTGCTTCGCGCCAGCCGGAAGCCGCGGAAGCCGCCGCGAGGTCGAAGCTCGGCGCCCCCGGGAGGTCGGGTGGGGTCGCCGGCGACGCGAACGCGATCTCCTGGGTCGGCGTCGCGGCAGGGCCGTCCGATCCCATCGAAGCGGTCTCGGCGGACTCTTCCATCTGCCAGGAGATCTCCGCCGCGGCGGATTCCGTCAGGCTCGGGGGCGCTTCGCGCCCGGCGCTCGAGGCGATCGTCGGCATGGCCTGGATGAGGGTGGCCGGCTCTTCCTCGGCCTCGACTTCTGCGAAAGGCTCGACTTTGGCGCCCGGGGTGTCGACAACGCTCTCTTGCGGGCTTGTCGTCCAGGCGATGTCCGCTGCGGCGACGCTGCTCGCGGCCGCTGCGGGCAGGGAGTCTTGCGGTTCTGCGCTCGCGGGGCTCCCGGGCGTGGCGGGAGCCGTTGAATCCCAGAGTGCAAGGCCACGTTCGCTCGCCGGAGCCTCGCCGTCGAGAAAGAGGGTCGGAGTATAGGTGCGCGTCGCGAGCGCCTGGAGCTCGAGCCGCTGGGCCGCGACGAGGGTCAGCATCTGCATCGCCTCGACCTCGAACTCTCGGGCTTCCGCCGCATCGACATAGAGCGCTGCAGCTATCCGGTCGCGCAGAACCAGCGGAATGAAGAGAGCGCGCGCCGGCGCCGCGATCTCGAGCGCGTGGGAGATCTGCGCCGCCTCCGCGACGCTCAGGAGGACGCAGCCCGTACCCGTCGCGAGGCGGGCGAGCGCCGGCGAAGCGTCGTGCGGCAGTGTACGGCCGGCAATCGGGTCGCCGGCGAAGCCCCGGCTGGCCCAGCCGAGGAGCTCCGTTGGCCGCATCAGCCAGATTGCGGCGTGGTCGCCGAACGACTTCACACTCGCGAGGAGAGCTTCGAGGACGCTCGCCTGCGTGCGGGCGCGGTCGAACGCGACGAAGGCGCCGCGCTGCTCGCGCGCAAAGGCGAGGCGCGATTCCCCACCCGCCACGCGCGCCATCTCCGCCAACTCCTCCTGGGCGAGCAGGCCCGGCGCCGCGGGCGGGGTGATCGCGTCCAGCTCCGCCAGCATGGCGGAGTTCGCCCGCTGCGCCTCGGCCGCGACCGCCCGGCGCATCTCCTGGCGGGTTTTCGCGAGGGCCTCGCTCAAGCGCTCGGAAACCTTGCGCTCGAGTTCCGCCAGATGTTCAGGAAGGGCCATTGCGAAGTCCTCCAACCTCTCGTTCAAGAGACAGAACCGCTCGAAACCTCACATTATCGAGACAGACGCCCCCCGCGTCAAGCCGCATACTCTCCGCAAAGTGAACTTCGGAAAGGGTTTAGGGTTTGGCCTCGCGCCGGGTTCTTGACTGCGCTCGTGCCCGGGTCTAGAATCACAAGTCCTTCTGCCTGCGGTCCTTAGGCCGTGATGTTGGCAGCCAAAGCGAGGTGAGCGAGCAGTGCCGATCGTGCACGTACGGGAAGAAGAGAGTTTCGAGAACGCGCTGCGACGTTTCAAGCGCAAGTGCGAGAAGGCCGGTGTGTTGACCGAACTGAAGAAGCGTCAGCACTTCGAGAAGCCCTCCGTGAAGCGCAAGCGCAAGGCCATCCAGGCGAAGAAGAAGATGCTGCGCAAGGTGCAGGAAGAACGCCGGATGGGCCTCTAGGCCCTCTGGGCTCGGTCGGCAGCAGATGCAGCAGGCTTTCGCTCGACCGAGCGGGGCCGGGGAAACCCGGACCCCGCTTCTGTTTTTTCAGCGATGACCCGCACTCGCGTTCCCCGCCATCGATTCCGCTGCCTCGCCGTCGCCGCGCCGGCGACTCGCCTCGCGCTCGAGTTCGACGCCCTCCTCGCCCTTTTCGCCTCCGAGGCGCGCACCGATCTCGGCGCAGCGGTGCTGCGCGCTCTCGAACCGGCGCGCGAGCCCGAGGAGCTCCGCCGCCGGCGCGCGCGCTACGAGGAGGTCGAACGGCTCACCGTCGAAGCCCCGCTGGTGCCCGGTCTCGGCGAGGGCCTGGCGGCGCTCGTCGACCGCCTGGCGAGCGGCGATCCCCCGCTCGCTGGCGGCGAGATCCTGCGCCTCGCGGGCCTCCTCGCGGCCGGCGGTGAGGCGGCGGCGAGAATCGCCCGGACGGACCCGCCGTGCGCAGAGCTCGCGCGCGCCGTGGCGGATCTGGCCGACCCGCAGCCGCTGGTACGCAAGATCGGCCGGATTCTCGATCGCAAAGGCGAGGTGCGCGACGACGCCAGCCCGAAGCTCGCCGCCCTGCGCCGGCAGGTTCAGGGCGCCCGCGAGCGGCTCTACGGCAGGCTCGAGGCGATCGGCGGCGCGCACCGCGAGCTGATCGGCGAAGAGACGATTCCGATGCGCGGCGGGCGCCTGATGCTCATGGTGCAGGCCGGCAACCGCGGCAAGCTCGCCGGGCTCGTGCACGGGCGGTCGGCGACCGGCAAGAGCCTCTATTTCGAGCCCCTCGAAGTGGTCGAAGAGAACAACACCCTGCAGGGCGCCGTCGACGAGCTCGAGGGCGAGCGCCAGCGGTTGCTCTACGAACTGCTGCGCGATCTCGCGGCCGAGAGTCCGTTGGTGCGGCAGATGGCTGGACTGATCGGCGAGCTCGACGCGCTCGAGGCGGCGCGCCGCCTGGCGCGCGAGATCGACGCCCACCTTCCGGTGCTGGCGCCGCCAGGCCGCATGCGCCTGGTCGGCGCGCGCCACCCGCTGCTCGATCCGCGGCTCGCCCGCCGCCGCGAGCGGGTTCTCGGCGCGCGCGGTCACGAGAGCGCGGTCGAGCCCCTGGATGTCGAGCTCACTCCCGAGCGGCGCGCCCTGGTGATCACCGGCCCCAACGCCGGTGGCAAGACCGTGGCCTTGAAGACGCTCGGGCTGCTGGCGCTCGGGGCCCAGGCCGGCTTGCCGATTCCGGCTGCGGCCACGAGCGAGATGCCGCACTTCACCAGCCTGGTGGCGACGGTGGGTGACGAGCAGGACCTGCTCGCCGACCGCTCGACCTTCTCCGGCCGCCTGGCGCGTCTGGCGGAGGCCTACCGCGCGGCGGGGCCGCAGAGTCTCGCGCTGCTCGACGAGCTCGGCTCCGGCACCGATCCCGAAGAGGGCACGGCGCTCGCGGTAGCGCTCCTCGAGACGCTCGTCGAGCGTGGCGGCCTGGCGCTGATCACGACCCACCTCACCGGCCTCGCGGCGGCCGCCCTCGAGCTTCCCGGGGCGACGTGCGCGGCGATGGAGTTCGAGCCGTCGACTGGGCGACCGACCTTCCGCCTCCTGCCCGGCTCGCCGGGCGGCAGCGAAGCGCTCGCCCTGGCCCGGCGCATGGACCTTCCGGTGGAGTGGATCGCGCGGGCGGAGGCGTTGCTGGGCGACGAGCACCGCGACCTCCGCCGCCTCCTCGCCGAGCTCGAAGCGACCCGCGAGAGGCTCGCTGTCGCAGCCGAAGCGACGCGCGTCGAGCGCGCCGGGGCCGAGCTCACGGCGGAGCGGCTCGAACGCGAGCGCGCCGCGCTCGAAGCCGAAAGGCGCACCCTCGGCGCCCGCGTCAAGCGCGAGCTCGCCGAGTTCCGCGAACGGGTGACGCGCGAGCTCTCCGTTACAGCCGACCGCATCCGGGCCGAGCTCGCCGCCGGCCGCAAGAAGGGCGTCGCCCAGCAAGCGGCAGCGCGCCTTTTCGCGGAGGCTCCGCAGGTCGACTTCGCCGAGGAGGCGGCGCCCGACCTGCCGCTCGTCGTGGGCGCGCAGGTGCGCCACGGGACGCTCGGCTGGCGCGGCATCGTCGAGCGACTCTCCGGCGACAAGGTCGAGGTGCTGGCGAACGGCAAGCGCCTGCGCCTTGCGGCGGGCGACCTGGTCGTCGAGCCGGCGCAGCGATCGCCCGGCGCCCGCAGCGGCCTCAAGCGCGCCGGCGGCGAAGTCGATCGCGCCGCTTCGCCGCCGGAGCTCCACCTGATCGGGCAACGCGTGGAGCCGGCGCTCGAGGAGCTGGATGCCTTCCTCGACCAGGCCATGCTCTCCGGCAGGGGCGAAGTGCGGATCGTGCACGGCCACGGCTCCGGCCGGCTGCGCGACGCCTTGCGTGAGCGGCTGCGCAAGCATCCGGCGGTCGCCGCCTCCCGGCCCGGAGCCCCCAACGAGGGCGGCAACGGGGCGACCGTCGTGACCTTGCGCGACTAGGGACTACAATTGCGCCAGATGCCCTCCGAGCTCGAACCGAGCGGGCCCGAGATCACGGCGCTGCTGGTCGCCGTCGAGAACGGGGACCGCGGAGCTTTCGACCGCCTGTTCGAGGCGGTCTACACGGAGCTGCGCACCATCGCTCGCCGTCAACTGCGCGGAGCCTATTCGGCCGACACGCTGAGCACGACGGCGCTGGTGCACGAGGCCTATCTCAAGTTCTCGAAGCAAGCCTCCTGGTCGGTGGAGAACCGTCGCCACTTCTACGCCCTGGCGGCGCGCGCCATGCGCAGCGTGGTGATCGATCACGCGCGCCGGCGCGGCCGGGTGAAGCGCGGCGGGGCGCGCGTCGCGGTGGAGCTCGACGAGCAGCAGATCGCTTCCCCCGAGCGCGGCGCCGACCTTCTGGCGGTGGACGAAGCCCTCTCGCGCCTCGAGAGCGCCGACCCCGACCTCGCCCAGCTCGTCGAATGGCGCTTCTTCGGCGGCCTCTCGATCGAGGAGATCGCCGGGCTCCTGGATGTTTCCGACCGCACCGTGAAGCGCCGCTGGCGCACCGCCCGTGCTTTTCTCTTCCAGGACCTCGCGGCACAGGGCATCTCGACGTGAAGCGCCCGGACCCGGCGCGCTTTTCCGCCGCGCGCCGGCATTTCGAGGTGCTCGCCGACCTCGACGAGCCCGTGCGCCGGGCGCGCCTCGCGGAGCTCCGCGCGATCGATCCCGAGCTCGCCCATGCAGTGGATGGCCTCCTCGCCGCCGACTCGGCGGCCGGTGAGAGTTTCCTGGGCGAGGCGGTGGCCGGCTTCGCTCCATCCCTTATGCAGGAGGCGTTGGGCGAAGAAGCGGCCGACGGCCAGGAAGGCCACCTCGAAGGCACGCTCGTCGGCCCCTACCGGCTGCGGGTGCTGCTCGGGCGCGGCGGCATGGGAGAGGTCTGGGAGGCAGAGCGCGCCGACGGGCAGTTTGAGCAGGTCGTGGCGCTCAAGCTCCTCAAACGCGGCATGGACTCGGCGGCGGTCCTCGCCCGCTTCCTGCGTGAACGACAGATCCTGGCGCGGCTCGAGCATCCGAACATCGCGCGGCTCCTCGACGGCGGCGTCGCCGCGGACGGCCGGCCCTACCTCGTGCTCGAGCGCGTCGCAGGCGAGCCGATCCAGCAGTGGTGCCGGCGGCGGAACAGTCCGGTGGCGGAGCGCCTGCGGCTCATGATCGCGGTCTGCGAAGCGGTCGACGCTGCACACCGCAGTCTCATCGTGCACCGCGACCTCAAGCCCTCCAACATTCTCGTCGATACCGACGGACGGGTGAAGCTGCTCGATTTCGGCATCGCCAAGCTGCTCACCGGAGGGGAGGAGTCGGAGGCCGACCGCACGCGCCTGGAAGAGCGCGTGCTCACTCCGGCGTACGCCGCGCCAGAGCAGATTCTCGGCCAGCCGGTGACCACCGCGACCGACGTCTACGCCCTCGGGGTGGTGCTCTATGAGCTGCTCGCCGGCCGGCTGCCGCATCGCCGCGACACCGGTTCTGCCGTCGCTCTCGCCGAAGAGGTCGAGCGCGAGACCCTGGTGCGTCCGAGCCGCATCGCGGCGGCGAGCGGCGACGCCCGCCAGTTGGTGGGCGACCTGGACACGATCGTGCTCAAGGCGCTCGCCCGCGAGCCCGGACGACGCTATGGCGGCGCGGCCGCGCTCGCCGAGGATCTGGAGCGTCACCTGGAGGGTCGTCCGGTGCTCGCCCGCCCCGACCGCCTCGGCTACCGCGTCGGGAAGTTCGTCGGGCGGCATCGTGTCGTGGTCGGCGCCGCAGCCCTGGTGGTGCTCGCCCTGATCGGCGGCATCGCCGTCTCGCTCTGGCAGGCGCGGATCGCCCGGCTCGAAGCCGCCAAGGCGACCGCCATCCAGAAGTTCGTTTTCGGACTTTTCGAAGTCAACCGGGTACGCAACCCCGACGGCGCCAAGGCGCGCGAGACGACCGCCGAGGGGCTGCTGAAGCTCGCGGTGGTGGAGCTCGAGAAGAACGCGCCCGCGACCGCGGCGCAGCGCGAGGTGCACGCCGAGCTCCAGAGCACGATCGCCGACCTCCTCGCCGATCTCGGCCTGCACGAGGAGGCCGTGCGGTTGTGGACCGCGCTCGCCGCCGAGCTCGAGACCCGGGCGCCCGACGCCCGCCTCGCCGACGTGCTGGTGAGCCGCGGCATCGCGGCGAGTCTGATCGGTGGGGCGGACAAGGCGCGGCTCGACTTCGAGCGCGCGCTCGCCATCCTCGATGGCGCCGGAGACACGACCTCGGTGCAGCGCGGCTGGTTGCTCTACAACCTGGGCCACCACTATTGGAGCCATCCCGGTTCCGCGGACGGCAAGGCGGAAGAGCTCTTCCGGGCCGCGATCGCGGTACTCGCACCGCACGGACCGTCGCGCGAGTTGGCCAACGCCCACTATGGCCTCGGCCGCGTGCTCGAATCGCGGCCCGACCCGGAGGGCGCGAGGAGCGCCTTTCGCGCCGGCATCGACGTCGCCGAAGCCGCACCCGGCATCGCGCGCACGGTCGTCGCCGGCGGCTACCAGCAGCTGTCGCGCGCCCAGGCGGCGATGCAGGAGTTCGCCGGCGCCGAGGAGAGCATTCGCCGCGCGATGGCGGTCTTCGAGGAGTTCGCCGGCAAGGAGCATCGGCTGACCCTCGAGGCGGGAAACGACTTGGGACGTCTGCTCGATGCCACCGACCGCCCGGTGGAGGCGTTGCCGCTCTTCGAGCGCGCCCTGGCGGATCGCCTCGCCCGACTGGGACCGCTCCATACGCTGTCGGTGTCGACGCGTTTCTCTCTCGCCCAGGCGCGACTTCACGCCGGCGATCTCGCGACCGCGCTCGCCGCGGTGACCGCACTCGATCGCGACCTCTCGACCGACGCGCGTCTGCTCGAGGATCGCGGCGGGATCGTCGCCTGGCTCCTCGCCCGTGCGCTGCTCGGGACGGGCCGGGCCGAGGCCGCCGCAGAGCAGCTCGCGCGCGCCGAGCCGCTCCTTCTCGCGCGCTACGGCGAGCCGAGCCCCTGGCTGGTGGAGGCAGGTCTGCTCGAGTGCGAGATCGCCCTCGCCCGAGGCTCCGCGGCCGAAGCGCGCGACCGCTTGGCGGCGGTCGCCGGGCGGGTAGCCGGAGCGGCGGCCACGGATGCGCGCCGCTCGCGGCTCGAGCTGCTGCAGAGCGCGATCGATCTCGAGCTGGGAGATCTCGCCGCGGCCGCCGAAGCGGCGGCAAGGGCGGTGGAGTTCGCCGCCCGCGAGCCCGGGCGCGAGTATCGCAGGCTCGGCGAAGCGGCGGCCCGGCGCGCGGTCGCGGTGGTCGCGGAGCGCAGCGGACGGGGCGCCGAGGCGCGAGCGGCGGCGGCCTCCGCCCTTGCGCTCTACCGTTCCGCGCTGCTGCCGGGAAGTCCCAAGCTGCTCGAACTGGAGCGCGAGCTCGATCGTTCGACGCTGCTTTCCGACAGCGGGACGACCGCGAGGTGAAGCGCCCGGACCCCGCTCGATTCGCCGCGGCGCGAGCCCGCTTCGAGGAGATCGCGGAGCTCGATGCCGGGCCGCGCGCTGCGGCGCTCGCCGCGCTCGCGGCGAGCGATCCGGACCTCGCCGCGGCGGTGTCGGAGCTGCTCGCGGCAGACGCCGCGGCGGGCGAGGAGTTCCTCGCCGGCGGCGCGGCGGCGCTCGATCCGCAACTCGTCGGCGAGGCTCTCGCTTCTGCGGAGCCCCGCGGTGGCGCCGCGACGGGCGATCGCATCGGCCCCTACCGGCTGCGTGGACTCCTTGGCCGGGGGGGAATGGGCGAGGTCTGGGAGGCCGAGCGCGCCGACGGCCAGTTCGAGCAGATCGTCGCCCTGAAGCTGGTCAAGCGCGGCATGGACTCCGAAGAGGTGCTGCGGCGGTTCCTGCGCGAGCGCCAGATCCTGGCGCGGCTCGAGCATCCCAACATCGCGCGGCTGCTCGACGGCGGACTGGCTCCGGACGGCCGGCCCTATCTCGTGCTCGAGCGGGTCGCCGGCGAACCGATCGTCGAATGGTGCCGGAAGGAGCGCGCCGATCTCGCCACGCGGCTGCGCCTCGTGATCGCCGTCGCCGAAGCGGTCGACCTCGCGCATCGCAACCTGGTGGTGCATCGCGACCTCAAGCCCTCGAACCTGCTCGTCGACGCCTCGGGAACGGTCAAGCTGCTCGACTTCGGGATCGCGAAGATCCTCGCTTCGGACCATGAGGGTGGCGAGTCGACGCGCCTCGAAGACCGCGCGCTGACGCCGGCCTATGCCGCGCCGGAGCAGATCCTCGGCCGGCCGGCGACGACCTCGACCGACGTCTACTCGCTGGCCGTCGTGCTCTACGAATTGCTCACCGGCCGGCTGCCGCACGAGCGTTCGACGACCTCGCACCACGGGCTGGCGCAGGAGGTCGAGCGCGAGACCCTCACGCGCCCGAGCCGGGTGGTCGCCGAGGCCGGGGACGCGCGCGCCGCGCGCGCCCTGGCCGGCGATCTCGACACGATCGTAGTGAAGGCCCTGGCGCGCGAACCAGAGCGCCGCTACGGCTCGATCTCCGCCTTCGCTGACGACCTGCGGCGCTATCTCGAGGGGCGGCCGGTGCGGGCGCGGCCCGACAGCGGCCTCTATCGGGCGAGGAAGTTTGTCGCCCGCCACCGTCTGGCGGTCGTCGCGGCGGCGCTCGTCATCGCGGCGCTCGTCGCCGGCCTGTCGATCGCGCTCTGGCAGGCCCGGCGCGCCGAGCGGGCGGCCAAGGTGGCGCAGGCCCAGGCATCGCGGGCCGAGCAGGTGCGCGCCTTCCTGGTGTCGATCTTCGAGGCCGCGGACCCGGCGCGCGCCCGCGGCGAGACCGTCGAAGCGCGGACGCTCCTCGACGAAGGCGCCCGGCGGATCGACGCCGAGCTCGCCAAAGAGCCCGAGCTCCACGCCGAGCTCCTCGAGCTCCTGGCCGGCCTCTACCGCAAGCTGGGCGAGCTCGAGCGGGCGAAGAGTCTCGCCGAGCGCGCCTTCACGGAGCATCGCCGGCTGTTCGGCGACGAGTCGATCCAGACGGCGCGCTGCGAGTGGACGCTCGGCTGGGTGCTCGCGAACCAGGGCGATTTCGCGCCGGCGCGCGAGCGGCTGGAGCATGCGATCGCGGTCCTCGACCGCGAGGAGGGCCCGCAGAGCCTCACCGCCGCCGACGCCCGCGAGCCGCTGATGGAGCTGCTGTTCGGAGCTGAAGGGCCGCAGGGGGCACTGCCGATCGTCGAGCGCCGCCTGGCGACCTATCGCGCCGTGCTTGGCGAACAGGACGTTCGGACCGCACTTTCGCTCTCCGACTTCGGCGTGGTGGCGAACGAGCTCGGGCGCTTCGCCGAAGCGGAGAAAGCCTACCGGGCGAGCGCCGCGACGCTGGACGCGCTGCTGCTGCCGGGCGATCCGCGTGTCGCCTATCCGCACAGCAACCTCTCCGGGCTGCTGCGCCAGAGCGGTCGCCTGCCTGAGGCCGAGATCGAGGCGCGCAAGGCGCTCGCCATCCGGCGGAAGGCTCTCGGCGAGCGCCATCAGGAGACCGCGTCGACTTTAGGCCAGCTGACCCGGATCCTGCTCGAGCTCGGACGGCTCCCGGAAGCCGAGGCGGCGGCGCGCGAAGCGCTGGCGATCAGCGACGGGCGCGACCGGTTCATCGCTGCGCAATCGCGCGCCCTGCTGGGCTCCGTCCTTCTCAAGCAGGGTCGGGCCGCCGAGGCGCTTGAGATTTTCGAGCAGTGCGTCGCCGGGCATGCGGCACTGCTGCCGCCAGATCACATCCTCAACTACTCAGTGCAGCTCAATCGCGCCCGTGCCCTCGAGGCGGTCGGCCGCACGGCCGAGGCGAGCGCCGAAGTTCGTCGCCTCCTGCCGCTGCTGCGCGCCAAAGGGAGCGAAGCCACCGGGCCGCTCGAAGCGGCGCAGCAGCTCGCGGAGCGGCTCGGCGTCTCCGGCTGACGGGCGAGGCCGCCGGCCGGCCCGGCCTCGACCGACCCTGGACAACGTTGCGCTGGCTCGGGTCCCGCTTCGCGCCGGCGCCTGTCGTAGAGTCGGAGGTCCGGCTTCCCGGTCCGATGGCGCTCTCCAACCTTCAGCTCAACCCCCAGTTCGTGCAGGCGGTGCGCGAAGCGGTCGACATTCTCGAGATCGCCGGCGCGCACGCCAAGCTCCAGCGTGTCGGCCGCAAGTGGAAGGCGCTTTGTCCCTTCCACAAGGAGAAGACCCCGTCGTTCCAGCTCGACCCCGACCAGGGGCTCTACTACTGCTTCGGCTGCGGCAAGGGCGGCGACGCGATCAAGCTCCACATGGAGCTCACCGGGGACGATTTTCCGGCCGCCATGGAGGCGCTCGCGCGCCGCTTCGGCGTGCCGATTCCCGCGCCGGCGCCGCGCCGTGCCGGCGGCGGAGGAAAGTCCGACGCCCCGCGCGACCTCGAGGCGGTCCTCGAGGCGGCAGCCGAGTTCTTCACCGCCGCGCTCGCCCAAGCCCCGGCCGCCCGGCGCTACCTCGAGGAGCGCAGGATCCCGAACGAGCTTGCAGCGCGCTACCGCCTCGGTTTCGCCCCCGACGGCTGGCGGAACCTCACCGCCGCGCTCCATCCCCGGATCGCCATGGCCGACCTGCTCGATGCCGGCCTGGTGGCGCGTCCGGAGGGGGGTGGGGAGCCCTACGACCGCTTCCGCAACCGGCTGATCTTCCCGATCAAGAACGGTACCGGCCGCCTGGTGGGCTTCGGCGGACGGACGCTGGGCGACGACAAGGCGAAGTACGTCAACACCGCCGAGACCGACCGCTTTCACAAGGGCTCGATCCTCTTCGGGCTCGACAGCGCCAAGCGGGCGATGCGCGAAAGCGGCAAGGTCTTCCTCGTCGAAGGCTATTTCGACCAGTTGGCGGCCGTCGCCAGCGGCATCGAGGCCGCCGTCGCCAGCATGGGCACCGCGCTCACCCCGGAGCAGGCCAAGCTCCTGGCCCGCCATGCCGAAGAGGTCGTCGTCGGCTACGACGGCGATGCGGCGGGTGAAGCTGCCGCCCGGCGCGCCCTGCCGATCCTCCTCGCCGAGGGACTGGCGGTGCGCCGGGCGCGTTTTGCCGAGGGCGAGGATCCCGATTCGCTGCGCCTCGCCAGGGGGGAGAGTGCCCTCGCCGAGGCGGTCGCCGGAGCGGAAGACCTGATCCTGCTCGAGCTCGACCGCCTGGTGCCCGCCGACGCCCACCGCAACCCGCACGTGCGGGCGAAGGCCGCCAAGGAGGTCATGGTGCTCCTCGCGCCGGTCAAGGACACGGTGCTGCGCTACAGCTACGGCCGGATCGCCGCCGAGCGTCTGGGGCTCCCGGCCCACCTGCTTCTCCAGCGGCTCGGCGTCGGTCCCAAGCCGCTCGCCGAGGCCTTTTCCTCCTCGCCGGCGCCGTCCGCGGCTGGCGGGGCGTCGCCGGGCCGCGGGGCGGAAGAGGCTCTGCTGCGCTGTCTGCTGTGGATCGGCGATGCCCAGCGCCCGGCGCCCGGCCTCGAGGCCCTGCCGCCCGAGCTCGCGTTCGAGGATCCGCAGCTGCGGAATATCTACGCCCTTTTTCTTGCTCTCTACCGTGAATCGGGGAAGTTGCCCGGAACGGCGGATCTGCGCCAGCGGCTGTCCGACGGAGACGGCATAAGTGACAGGGCTTCAATGCTTTTGCTAGAATCGGCCGATTCGGTTGGCGAGCCCGCTCCCGAAATGCACCTCAAGGGGCTGTGGGAGCGCTGGCTCGACAGTCAGCGTGCCGATCTGAATCGCGAGTTGCGGCGGATCGAAATCTCCGGTGACCAGCACAGGATAGAAGAGATCCTCAAAGAGTTGGAGGCGCTCAAGCGGAGGCGGTACTCCGCTGCGCCCTTTTCTGCCGAGTAGCGCGAGCGACGAGCTCGGCGCCGTTTTTTTTGAAGAGCGTTTCGAGGGCCCCCGCGTGGCGCGACTGAAAATCGTTCACATCGAAGACAAATACACTTCGGTCAAGCAGTTGATCGAGCTCGGCAAGCAGAAGCACTATCTGCTCTACGACGAGATCTACGAAGTGCTGCCCGACGAAGTCATCGGGCTCCCGGCGGAAGTCGACGCCATCTACCGCCGGTTCGAAGAGCTCAAGATCTTCGTCCTCGACCGGCCGGAGCGTTACGCCAACCGCGAGGAGATCGAAGCGGCGCCGATCGACTTCGACAAGAAGGAGAGCGAGGAGCACGAGGTCTACGCGGTCGACGAGCACGAGAAGACCAACGACCCGGTGCGCATGTACCTGCGCGAGATGGGCACGGTCCCCCTCCTCGACCGCGAGGGCGAAGTCGAGATCGCGCAGCGCATCGAGCAGGGCGAGTGGCTGATCTACGAAGCACTGTGCGAGAACCCGCTGGTCCTGCGCGAGCTCCTGCGCCTGAACGAGCTCGCCCAGAAGGACAAGAAGGTGCTGCGCGAGCTGGTGGCCGGCAACGACCCGGAGGAGCCGCTCGATCCGAAGGCTGCGGACCGCATCAAGCGCAATCTGCGTATCTTCGACCAGATCGCCAAGCTCGACCGCGAGGTGCAGAAGCTCAAGCGCCAGCAGGGCAAGTACAAGGAGGGCGGCGCGCGCTATCAGGAGTTCGCGCGCGAGGTCGACCGCGTGGTCGGCAAGATCGCGCAGGAGATCCGGTCGATCGATTTCTCCCTCCAGACCCGCAACCGCCTCGTCGACTACCTGAAGAACCTCGACCGGCAGTTCTCGGCCCTCGAGCAGGATGTGCGCCGCGCCAAGACCGCCTACGAGAAGGAGTCGAACAAGGAGCTGCGCGACCTGCAGAAGCGGCGCATCGAGAAGTACAAGCTGCGCACGATCGAGATCGAGGAGCGCTACGGCACGACGCATCTCATGGTCGCGACGACGATCAAGAAGATCCGCGAAGGCGAAGCGATGTGCGAGCGCGCCAAGGAAGAGCTCATCGTCGCGAACCTCCGCCTGGTGGTGTCGATCGCCAAGAAGTACACCAACCGCGGCCTGCAGTTCCTCGACCTGATCCAGGAGGGCAACATCGGCCTGATGAAGGCGGTCGAGAAGTTCGAGTACCGCCGCGGCTACAAGTTCTCGACCTACGCCACCTGGTGGATCCGCCAGGCGATCACCCGCGCCATCGCCGACCAGGCGCGCACCATCCGTATCCCGGTGCACATGATCGAGACGATCAACAAGCTGACCCGCACCTCGCGCTCGCTGGTGCAGGAGCTGGGCCGCGAGCCCTCGGCCGAGGAGATCGGCCAGCGCATGGATCTGCCGGCCTACAAGGTGCGCAAGATCATGAAGATCGCGCAGGAGCCGATCTCGCTCGAAACGCCGATCGGCGAAGAGGAAGATTCGCATCTCGGGGATTTCATCGAAGACAAGACGGCGGTCTCGCCGATCGACTCGGTGATCTCGACCTCCCGCCGCGAAGAGGTGCAGCGCGTCATGAAGACCCTGACGCCGCGCGAGGAAGAGGTTCTCGCCAAGCGTTTCGGTCTCGCCGATGGCACCGAGCACACCCTCGAAGAGGTCGGCCGGATCCACAACGTCACCCGCGAGCGCATCCGCCAGATCGAGTCCAAGGCGCTGCGCAAGCTCCGCCATCCGTCGCGCGCCGGCAAGCTCAAGCCGTTCCTGGACACCGGCCTGTAAGTGACTTGCGGGGACACGACCTGGATCGTGTCCCCCGACCGCCGGCACGATCTTGATCGTGTCCCCGTCGTGCGTTACGATCCCTTTTTCGCGCCCGCCGGGTGCGGACCGCAACATTCCTGGGTAGCTCAGTGGTAGAGCGATCGGCTGTTAACCGATTGGTCGGGGGTTCAAGTCCCTCCCCAGGAGCCATTTTCCCCTCCGTGTCGCCAGGCGCACCTCGTGCGCGAGTTCCGCCATCTGCTCGGACGGCCGCCCTCCGCCTTCGCCCGCCAGTTCGCCCGCATCGCGCATCGCGACCTGCAGCGCACGTAAGTTCTCCTGCTGCCTTGCTCGGGGTCCTGTCTGGTCCGTATCCCATGGGGTCCTCGCGCTGAAGAAGCGCGCTCCGGGCCCCATGGGAGCCCTCGGCCCAGCCACCCCTCGTCGGGAGATCTGAGAGAAAAGCTCGTGGGCTCGCCCACGCGGTCGGTATCCGGCGATTGGGCTCCGAGCAGCGCAGAGCCCGAGGAGGGAGGAGAGCGACCCCCGAGGGGCGAGCAGCGCAGGAGCCCGATCGCCACTACCACCACCGTCAGCGGGCGAGCCTGCGGACTGGCCGATTCGTTCAAGACATAAGCGGGAACAGCGACTAGAGTCTGGCCAACTCAAGGAGAACTGCCATGTCCACGCCTCGCGCGGCTCGCCTTTCCGCCCTCGTCGCCCTCGCCACCCTGGCTGCGGGCGCCCCGCTTCGCGCTCAAGCGCCCGCCAGCACGCCGCCGTCCGCTCCCGCCGCGACGGCTCAGCCCGGACGTCCGCCCGCACCAGATGCCGCGAAACTGCGCGAGGCGATGAAGCCGTTCCTGCCGGCGGTGGGAAACTGGCGCGGCGAGGGCTGGATGCAGATGGGCCCCGGGGAGCCGCAGCGCACCGCGAGCGAGGAGAAAGTCGAATCCCGGCTCGAGGGCCTCGTGCTGGTCATCGAAGGACTCCACCACTCGAAGAGCGCCGACGGCACCGCCGGCAGCGTCGTGCATCACGCGTCTGGCGACCATCTCCGCGGATCCGGCCGGCGGTCACCGCCTCGAGACCTACCTCGCCGACGGGCGCGCCGCCGAGGCGCGCGGCCAGTGGGAGAACGGCAAGTTCGTCTGGAGTCCGCCCGCCCCTCCCGGAAGGCAGATCCGCTACGTCGTCGACTGGACCGTCGCCGACCGCTGGTACGAGATCGGCGAGATGTCGACCGACGGCAAGACCTGGACGAAATTCCTCGAGTTCGACCTCAAGCGCGCCGCCCCGTAGTCCGGAATCGCCGGCAGCGGCCGAGGGGAGCCGGGCCTGTGCCTCGGGGGGTGCGGCACAGACTCTGCAGGCATCTGAGGGCATGACGATCCGAACCCGGGAGATGGGCAGGGCGCGGGTCCTCGGTCTTTGCGGCCTCGCGCTCGCAGCGTGCGTCCTGGGCCAGGAGTCCCCCGAGCCGCAGCAGTTCGGTGAGCGGATCGACGTGCGCACCGGCTTCGTGCGGGTGACGCTTCCGGGCGGCGCCTCCGCGCCGCGGGCCGAGGAGCTCGAGGTTCTCTGGAAGCGCCAGCCTCAAAGCGTTCTGCGGGTGGTCGGTGGCGCCGCCGATCCGCTCGAGGTCGGCATCGCGGTCGACCGTTCGGCTAGCATGCACGCCGCGTTCGAGCCGATGCGCCATGCGGCCCTGGAGCTCGTAGAGCGGGGCTTCTCGGAGCACGATCGTCTCTTCGTGGTCGCTTTCACGCAAGAGGCCCGCCTGCTCGCCGAAGGGCGCGGCGCCGCGCTGCGCGTGCTCACTGCCTTGCCGACGAGCCCGGAGCTCGCGAGTCGCCCGACGGCACTCTTCGAGTCCCTGACGCGCACACTCCAGCTCTTCGAGAACGCCGAGGAGCGCGCGGCGCTCATCGTCGTCTCCGACGGCTGCGACACCGCGGGCGGGATCTCGAGCGCGACGTCGGTGGCGCGACGGGCGCGCGATCTCGCCATTCCGGTCTTCCTGCTCATGCCCAACCGGAGCGACTGCCGGAACACCGTCTGCACGCTCGACGCCGCCGGCAAGTGGACCTGCTCGCCCGCCGAAGCGCCCAGGCTGGAACGCCAACTCTCCAGCGAAGGTTCAACGGTGAGCGTCCGGTCGATGTCCATCGCGGAAAGTACGGCCGCCTCCCCTTCGACCGAAGAGCGCCTCCGCTTCTCCGCCTTGATCGGCAGAGCCGGTGGCGGTCATTTCTTCGTCGACGATCCCGACGATTGGCAGCGCGCCCTGAGCCGGATTTTCGAACAGCTGGGCAGGCAGTGGACGGTCGTCTACGAACCGACCTCGGACGACGTGAAGAGCGAGGAGATCCGGGTCTACCGGCGGGCGAATGGTCGCCGCCAGCGACTGCGCTGAGCGGCGGCGCTCGCGGGACCCACCCAGCTCTTGCCCTCAGTGCCTGGCGGAGAGGGTGATCCCAGGTCCCAGCACGGCAATGAAGAGAAGCGCCGTGAGCGCACCGGCGACCAGCCAGGGCCAGCTCCTGGCGATACCTTCGGCGGGCGCAGCGCCCGGCGGGTAGCGCTCGCGGTTGCGCAGCAGTTGGGCCATCCAGGCGAGCGCCGAGGCGCCACCGAACGAGGCGGCGGCAGCCGAGATCAGCACCAGCATGGGGCTCTCGGGGTTGAGCAGGCCCGCCGCGACGTAAAGGACCCCGCCGGCGATGTACGGCAAGACCGTGAGGCGCACGGCGCGCGCCAGCCGCCCCGGCCGGTCTCAGGGTGTCCGGCGTCGAGGAAGGGCCCGAGGCCGCGCAGTGCGATCGGCACCGCGATGAACCAGTAGGCGGCAGTGCCGACGACGGCGAGGGCGACGCGCCAGAGAGCATAGTGCGGCCAGCCCGCGACGACCGCGTTCCAATCTCCGATGCCGCCGAGCCCCGAGAACATCCAGTAGCCGAACGCCTGCAGGAGGTTCAAGGTCAGGAAGAGCCAGAGGAAGTAGCGGCCGGTCGCGGCGCGCACGCGGCGCGCCGCAGAAGCAGCGCCGTGAGGGCGGCGAAGGCGAGATTCGTGAGGGTGCCGCCGGCCGAGATCCACCGGCTGCCGGCAGCGCGTGACGCCGCCGCGGCCGCAATCGAAGTAGACCGCGTTCAGGACGCGCGGTTCCCCGCCCAGGGCGACGCACATGCCGCCGTGCCCGAGGCCCTCGTGCGCGACATTCGTCAGCGCATAGGCGACGAGCGCGATGGCGATCACGGTCGGCAGATGCAGCGCGGCGTAAGTCGGCCTTGCAGTGGTGTTCTCGGGCATCGATCTCTCCGGTCGGGCTGCCGCCAGTCTATGCGCCGCACGGCGCACCCGGGAGGGGACACATAGCGGCTTCAAGAGTCGCTGGGCGGCGCCACACGCCAGCGGCCGCAATATGTCCCCCAGCTTTCTTTGGCAGGTCTATTGACATTCGTGACCATATGCATGATTATGCGCATCTTCTGTTAAACGAGATGCCGACCGATATCGAACAGAGAGACCGCCGCCGCCAGGCCATCGTGGACCTGGTGCGCCGATCGCGCATCGCGAGCCAGGAGGAGCTGCGCGAGAAGCTCGCGGCGCGCGGCTTCGAGGCGACGCAGCCGTCGGTGTCGCGCGACCTGCGGGATCTGGGCGTCGGCAAGGCCGGCGGACGCTATGTCCTCGCCGACGAGCTCGGCCCGGAGACCCGCGACGCGCTCGGCGAGGTGGTCCACTTCGTGCGCGACGTGCGGCCGGCCGGGCCCTATCTCGCGGTGATCTCGACCACCGTCGGCGCGGCGCAGACGGTGGCGATCGCGCTCGACCATGCGGGCTTCCCGGAGCTCGCGGGCACCGTTGCCGGCGACGACACGATCTTCGCCGCGACGGCCTCGGCGGCGCTCCAGCGCCGCCTCCTCGAGCGCCTGCGCCACCTGCTTTCCGAAGTCTCCGGCCCAGCCCGGCGACGTACGGCCTGATTCCAGGCCGAGTTCCCGAAACTCACTGGCACTCATTAGGAAACAGCGGAGAAACGTGACGATGAAGCCCATTGTGTTGGCATTTTCCGGCGGCCTGGATACCAGCTGGGCGATTCCCTACCTCGCCGGGACGACCGGGCGGCCGGTGGCCACCGTCACCGTCGACACCGGCGGCTTCGACGCCGCGGCGCGGGCGGATCTGGCGGCGCGCGCCGCGGCGTTGGGGGCCGTCCACCACCGCATGCTCGACGCCCGCGCCGAGTACTTCGAGCGCGTGCTGCGCTTCCTCGTCTTCGGCAACGTCCGCCGCGGCGGCACCTATCCACTCTCGGTCGGCGCCGAACGCAGCATCCAGGCGCGCGGCGTGGCGATCGCGGCGCGCGAGCTCGGAAGCGCCACCGTGGCCCACGGTTCGACCGCGGCAGGCAACGACCAGGTGCGCTTCGAGGTCGCGCTGCGCACGCTCGAGCCGGAGTTCGAGATCCTCGCCCCGGTCCGCGACTCGCTGGTCTCGCGCGCGGCGCAAGTCGCCTTTCTCGAGGAGCGCGGGCTCCCGGTGCCGGCGCACGGCGCGGCCTATTCGGTCAATCGCGGCCTCTGGGGCACGACGATCGGCGGCAGCGAGACCAAGTCGAGCGGTTTGCCGCTGCCCGAGGCCGCCTGGGTGGCAACGCGCGGCGCCTTCGACTCCCCGCTGCCGCCGGCGCGCCACCGTCTGACTTTCGAGCAGGGCGTGCCGGTCGCCTTCGACGGCGTAGCGCTCTCTCCGGTCGCCCTCATCGAGCGTGTCGAAGCCGCGGCCGCTGCGTTCGGCATCGGGCGCGGCATCCACCTGGGCGAGACGATCCTCGGCATCAAGGGGCGGGTCGCCTTCGAAGCGCCCGCGGCGGAGGTCCTCCTCTCTGCCCACCGCGAGCTCGAGAAGCTCGTGCTCACCGGCCGCCAGCTGCGCATCAAGGAGGGGATCGCCGCCCAGTACGGCGAGCTCGTCCACGAAGGGCAGCACCTCGAGCCGGTCTGCCGCGATCTCGAAGCGTTTCTCGCCTCGTCCCAGCAGCGGGTGAGCGGCGAGGTGCACCTGCTGCTGCGTCCCGGGGCGCTCTTCGTCGAGGGAGTGGCCTCGCCGTTCTCGCTCCTCGCGGCGTCGCGCGGGGCATACGGCGAAGCGGCCGGTGAATGGACCGCCGCCGACGCGCGCGGCTTCGCGCGCCTCGCGGCGCTCCCCGGGGAGCTGCACGCCCGGGTCGGGCGGCAGGGCGCGGGTTCGAAGCAGGAACAGGAACAGGAGCAGGAGACCGTCGCAACGAAGGGAGGCCCGGCATGAAGACGATCGTCCTCGACAAGATCGCCTCGGTCACCAAGAGCGTCGGCCTGAAGCGCGAAGTGCGCCTGACGAAGGAGATCCCGTGCGAGGAGGGGATCGTCGTCGCGGTGCGCGTGCTCACCGACAAGAGCACCTACAACCAGATCGAGCTGCCCTCCGGCCGCATGGCGCAGGTCAAGCGCGGCGACATCGTGGCCGGCTGCCTCGGCCATCGGCACGCCCTCTTCGGCTACTCCGGGAAGATTCCGCAGCGCCTCGCCCCGGGCGACATCGTCCACCTGCTCAACCTCGGCGGCGTGCTGGGGATCTGCGACTCGGTGAATCCGGACCTCGGGAAGCCGTTCGAGTGCGAAGTGCTCGGCGCGGTGCTCTCCTTCCCGGTGCTGGGGGAGCGGATCGGGCGCCCGGCGCGGATCGGCGGCGAGCCGCTGCCGGCGGAGCCGCTCCTCGACTTGCAGGGCATCCCGGTCGTCGCCATGGTCGGCAGCTGCATGAACTGCGGCAAGACCGCCGCGGCCTGCGCCCTGGTGCGCGAGTTCGCCCACCAGGGTCTGCGCGTCGACGGCCTCAAGGCGACCGGCGTCTCGCTGCGGCGTGACATCCTGGCGCTCGAGGATGCCGGCGCGCGCGCCACGGCGATCTTCACCGACCTCGGCGTGGTTTCGACCACGGCGAAGAACTCGGCGCAGGCGACGCGCATGCTGCTGACGAAGCTCGCGGCGCAGACCGCCCTCCCGGCGCATCGCGCCGACCTGATCGTCCTCGAGCTCGGTGACGGATTGTTGGGGGCCTACGGCGTCGACGCCATTCTGGGCGATCCCGAGCTGCGCTCCGCCTTCACGGCCGTCGTCCTGGCGGCGAACGATCCCGTCGCCGCCTGGGGAGGAATCGAGCTTCTGCGCCGGGACTACGGCATCGAGCCGGTAGCCGTGACCGGGCCGGCGACCGACAACGCGGTTGGGGTGCGGCTGATCGAGGACCGCATGGGCGTGCCGGCAGCCAACGCCCGAACCTCGCCGGAGGCGCTCGCGGCGATGGTCTTCGCGCGCCTCGGAATCGACCGGACGAGGGCCGAACTGGCCACGCTCGTGGCCGCGCAGGAGGAGTCGCGGTGAGCCGACCGGTCCCGGTGATCGTGCTCGGTGGCTCGGGCTACGTCGCCGGCGAGGTGCGTGCGGCTGCTGACGCGGCATTCCGGCTTCGACCTCGCGGCGATCGTGTCGGAGAGCCGCGCCGGCGAGCCCGTCGTCGAGGCCTTCCCGCATCTCGCGGGAACGATCGATGGCTTGAGGTTCGTCGACTTCGAGGCGCTCACGGAGCGCTTCGCCGGCGAGGCGCGCGTCGCGCTGGTCTCGGCCGCGCCGCACGGCACCTCGGCGCCGCTGGTGGCGCGGGCGATGACGCTGGCAGCGAGCGCTGGCGTCGAGTTGACGGTCGTCGACCTGTCGGCGGACTTTCGTTTTAGCGACGCCGACCGCTACGCGGCAATCTATGGTTCTGCCCATCCCGCACCCGGGCTGCTCCCGCGCTTCGTGCGCGCCCTGCCGGAACACGCCCGGGCGGGAACGGCGAGCTGCGTCGCGCACCCGGGCTGTTTCACCACCGCGGTGCTGCTCGCGGTCGTGCCGCTGCTCGCGCGGGGGCTCGCCAAGGCGCGCTTCGCGGTGACCGCGATCACCGGCTCGACCGGCAGCGGGCGCGGACTCTCCGAGAAGACCCACCATCCGGCGCGGCGGAGCAACATCGCCGCCTACGCGCCGCTGGCCCATCGCCATGCGCCCGAGATGATGGCGCTAGCCGCCGCGGCCTCGGGTGTCCAGCCGGAGATCGACTTCGTGCCGCTCTCCGGGCCGCAGGCGCGCGGCATCTACGCCACGGTCCATGGACGGCTCGCTCGCCAGGCGAAGGCGGCCGAGATCGTCGCCGAGCTCACGGACTTCTACGCCGGGAGCCCGTTCGTGGCGGTCGCCGACACGGCGCCCGCACTCACCGACGTCGTCGGGACCAATCGCGCGCGGCTGGGTGTCGCCTGCGCCGGGCAGTCGATCGCCGTCACCGTGGCGATCGACAACCTGGTCAAGGGCGCCGCCGGCGGCGCCGTGCAGTGGCTCAACCGGATGCACGGTTTCGCCGAGACGACCGGCCTCGAAGCCGCGAGTCTGGGCTGGTTCTGATGCGGGAGGCAAAGCGATGATCTCGAGTCCGTTGGCGGCGGCAGGAAGAGGGCCGGGCAGGGAGGAGAGTGCGGGGCCGAGTGCCGCCGAGCTCGAGGCGCATTACCTTCTGCCGGTCTACAAGCACCTGCCCGTGGAGCCGGTGCGCGGCGAAGGCGTCTGGCTCGAAACGCAGGCGGGCCGCCGCATCCTCGATCTCTACGGTGGCCACGCCGTGGCGCTCCTGGGCTATGGTCATCCGCGGCTTCTCGCTGCCCTCGGGCAGCAGGCGCGCGAGCTTCACTTCCAGTCGAACGCGGTGCCCAACCGAGTGCGCGGGCAGGCCGCAGAAGCGCTGGTCGACTTCGCGCCCGACGGCCTCGAGCAGGCGTTCTTCGTCAACAGTGGCGCCGAAGCGAACGAGAATGCACTGCGGCTCGCCTTTCGCCGGACCGGGCGCCCCAAGGTGGTCGCGATCGAGGGCGGCTTTCACGGCCGCACCGCGGCGGCGGCGGCGGTCTCCTGGCGTTCGGAGCGCTGGTACGGCTTCCCGGCGAAGCCGTTCGATGTCGAGTTCGTGCCGCGCGGCGACTTCGGAATGCTCGAGCAGGCGATCGACGAGACGACGGCCGCGCTCATTCTCGAGCCGGTCCAGGGTCTGGCCGGCGCCTATCCGTTGGGACGTGACTATCTCGACGCCGCTCGCGAGGCGACCACCCGGGCGGGCGCCCTGTTGATCTTCGACGAGGTTCAATGCGGTCTCGGGCGATGCGGCGCGCCCTTCGTGGCACGGCTCCATGGCGTGACGCCCGACATCCTCACCGTCGGCAAGGGTCTGGCAGGCGGGTTGCCGGCGGCTGCCCTGCTCGTCCGGCCGGAGGCCATGCCGGCGCTCGCCGCCGGCGACCTCGGCACCACCTTCGGCGGCGGCCCGCTCGTTAGTGCGGCGATCGTAGCGACGCTCGGCGCGCTCACCGAAGAGGGGCTCATGCCGCGGGTGCGAGTCGTCTCGCGGGCGCTCTTCGCCCTCGCCGGACGCGGGCCGGTGGTGAGCGTGCAGGGGGAAGGACTCCTCATCGGCCTGCGCACCCGGCGCCCGGCGAAGGAGATCCAGGCCGAGCTCCTGGCGCGCGACATCCTCGTCGGCACGAGCGACGATCCGTTCGTGGTGCGGTTGCTGCCGCCCCTCGTCCTCGGTCTCGAGCATGTGGCGCTCCTCGCCTCCGCGCTCGCGGAGCTCGCGCCGTGAAGCGTTTGCTGAGCCTGGCGGAGCTGCCGCGCGAAGAGGTGGTCGACCTCCTCGCCCTGGCCGCGCGACTCGAATCGGAGGGCGATCCGCAGGCGCTCGCTGGAAAGATTCTCGGTCTGCTCTTCTTCAACCCGTCGTTGCGCACCCTCGCCTCGATGCAAGCGGCGATGGCGCGGCTCGGCGGGACGAGCTTCGTCGTGACGCCCGGGAGCTCCTCCTGGAAGCTCGAGACCGCCCCCGGAGTGATCATGGACGGCGAAGCCTCGGAGCATGTGCGCGAAGCGATCCCGGTGCTCGCCGGCTACGCCGACGTACTCGGTGTGCGCGCCTTCGCCTCCGGCCACCACCTCGCTGCCGATCTCGCCGACACGAACTTCCGGGCGATCGCGGCGCTCTCGCCGAAGCCGCTGGTCAACCTCGAGTCGGCGATCGATCATCCCTGCCAGGCACTCGCCGACTGGAAAACGCTCGATGAGCTCGGCGTCGCGCGCCACGGCAAGCTAGTTCTCTCGTGGGCGAACCACCCCAGGCCGCTGCCGCTGGCGGTGCCAGCCGCGGTCCTGCGGATGGCGGCGCAGCGGGGCATGGAGGTGGTGGTGCTGCGCCCGGAAGAGTATGCGCTGCCCGAACCGCTCCTCGCCGAGGCACGGACGCTCGCCGCAGGCTCCGGCGGCAGCGTCCGCGAGACCGCCGAGCGCGACGCGGCGCTCGCGGGCGCGGCCGTCCTCTACGCCAAGTCGTGGTCTTCCGCGGCGCACTACGGCGACGCGGCGAAGGAGCGCGAGCTCCGTGGCGGGCTAGCGAGCTGGTGCGTCGAGGAGAGCTGGTTCGCGACCGCGCCCGATGCCCGCTTCATGCACTGCCTGCCCGTGCGGCGCAACGTCGTCGTCGCCGACGCCGTGCTCGACTCGCCCAGGAGCGTCGTGGTGCGTCAGGCGCACAACCGGCTCTGGGCGCAGATGGCGGTGTTGCATCGCCTGCTCGCCGGCGAGAGCCGGAGAGCGCTTTCCGCCGACAGAACGATTTCCTCGAAGGAGATGCGATGAAAGACGTCGGACAGCGCAGCGACCGGATGACCGAAGTGGCGGGGCTGAAGCATGCGCTGCCTTACCTCCGCCTCTTCCAGGGCAAGACCTTCGTAGTCAAGCTCTCGGGCGAGGCGATCGAGGAAGAGGGGCGCCTGGTGCTCTTCCTCGAGCAGATCGAGGTCCTGCACCGCCTCGGCATCCGCGTCGTGCTGGTGCACGGCGGCGGCCCGCAGACGACCGCGCTCGCCTCCCGCCTCGGGCTGGCGACGCAGAAGATCGACGGCCGGCGGGTGACCGACGCCGCGACCCTCGAAGCGGCGGTCATGGCGATGGCCGGCAAGGTCAACACCGCGCTCCTCGCCATCTGCCGCCGCGCAGGCGTCGCGGCGGTCGGCCTCTCCGGGGTCGATGCCGATCTCATCGAGGCGCGCAAGCGTCCGCCTGTGCCCGCCGGAGATGCGGCTGCGCAGGCGGTCGATTTCGGCTTCGTCGGCGACGTCGTGACGGTGAATCCGCGCGTCGTGCAGAAGCTCCTCGACGACGGCTACGTGCCGGTCGTCGCGCCGCTCGCCGCCGACGCGCAAGGAGCGATCCTCAATGTCAACGCCGATACCATCGCCGCCGAGCTCGCGGTGGCGCTCGGGGCCGAGAAGCTCCTCTTTGCGGTGGCGGTCCCGGGCCTCCTCGAGCGGGCCGACGATCCGCGCTCGCTGGTCTCGCTGATCGATCTCCCGGGGCTGGCGGGACTCGACGCCAGGGGCGCGCTCACCGGCGGCATGCTCCCCAAGTCGCGGGCGATCGTGCGCGCACTCGAGGGCGGCGTGCCGCGCGTTCACCTCGTGCCGTTCGCGACCCCGGACGCGCTCCTCGCGGAGCTCTTCACCAATGAAGGGATCGGCACGCTGGTGGTGCCCTCGATGCCCGCGCTCGCGGCGGCGCCGGAGTTCCTGCCGGTGATCGGGGCGTGAGACTCGAGCGCGCGGCGCTGCTGGCGCTGCATCGCGAGCTGGTCGCGACACCGTCGGTTTCCGGCGACGAAGTCGCGATCGTTTCGCTGTTGGCTTCTTTTTTCGAAGGTCAAGGCGCGACGATCGAGCGTGTAGGAGGCAGTCTCGTGGCCTGGGCAGGAAAGGCTCCGGTAAAGGGAGACATGGAGGGCGCGCCGCTGGTGGTGTTGAACACGCATGTCGACACCGTGCCGCCTGCGCCGGGGTGGACGCGGGAGCCGCATCAGGCGTCGAGCGCCGAAGGCAAGGTCTTCGGGCTGGGTGCGAACGACGCCAAGGCCTCGGTGGCGGCGATGACGGCCGCCTTTCTTGCGGTTTCCGGCGTCGACTTGCCGTTTGCCCTGGCGTTGACGCTGGTGCGCGGGGAGGAGACCCGGAGCGTCGGGACGGCGGAGGTCGTCGAGGAGCTCGCGCGGCGCGGTCTCGTGCCGAGCCTGGCGATCGTCGGCGAGCCCACCGGGCTCGACCTCGCGGTGGCGCAGAAGGGGCTGCTGGTCCTCGAGCTCGTGGCGCGCGGCGAGGCGGCGCACGCCGCCCATTCACGGACACTCGGCGCGCGCAACGCCATCGTCGGCCTGGCGCGCGATCTTACCGCGATTGCCGCATTGCCCAACGGCCCGCTCGATCCGTACCTCGGGCACGCCACCGTGGAGCCGACGGTCGTCGCGGGTGGTTCGGCGAGGAACGTCGTGCCGGCCGAGGCGCGCGCCGTGCTCGACTGCCGCACCGTGCCGGCCGAATCCCCGGCCGAGCTGCTCGCGCGTCTGCGCGGCGTGGTGGAGAGCGAGCTGGTCGTCCTCTCCGACCGGCTGGTGCCGGTGGCGACCGACGCCTCGTCGGCGCTCGTCGCCGCCGCGCTTCGGGCGCGCCCCGAAGCCCGTCTCTACGGCTCGGCGACGCTCTCCGATCTGACCTTCTTCCGCGGCATCCCGGCGGTGAAGGTCGGCCCGGGGCAGAGCGAGCGCTCGCACCGGCCGGACGAGTTCGTGCTGGAGCAGGAGATCGTCGACGGGGCGGAGTTCTACGAACGGCTGTTGATCGAAATCGCGCAGGGAATGCGGAGCGCCACATGAGTCGTCTCTGGGACAAGGGCAAGCCGCTCGACGAGCAGGTGCTTGCCTACACCGCCGGCGAAGACGCGCTGTTCGACAATCGCCTGGTCGCGTGCGACGTCCGGGCGTCAATCGCGCACGCCGCGATGCTGCGCGATCAGGGGCTATTGGCGACCGCCGACTTCGCCGCGATCGCAGCCGGCCTCACCGCGCTCGCGGCCGAGCACGCGCAGGGCCTCTGGCGGGTCGAGCTCGCCGACGAGGACGTGCATACGGCGCTCGAGCGCCGCTTGACCGAGCGCATCGGCGAAGCGGGCGGGCGGGTCCACCTCGGGCGGTCGCGCAACGACCAGGTGCTCGCGGCGCTGCGTCTCTGGATGAAGGACGAGGTCGCCGCCCTCGCCGCCGGCGCCCGCGCGGTCGCCGCGGCGTTGGGCGAGGTCGCGGCGCAGCACGCGGCGCTCGCCCTGTCCGGTTACACCCATCTCCAGCCGGCGATGCCCTCTTCGGTGGCGCTCTGGGCCGGCGGCTTCGCGGCCGCGCTCGAGGACGACGCGCAGGGGCTCGAAGGGTGTCTGCGTCGCATCGACCAGAACCCGCTCGGCTCGGCGGCTGGCTACGGCACCCCGGGTCTCGCGATCGATCGCGAAGCCACCCGCAAGGCGCTCGGTTTCGCGACCACCCAGGAGCCGGTCACCGCCGTGCAGCTCGCCCGCGGCAAGGCCGAGGCCCAGCTCCTGTTCGAGATCCATCTGCTGTTGAGCGACTGCGGAAGAGTGGCGTCCGACCTCGTGCTCTTCGCAACGCGCGAGTTCGCTTTCGTCGAGCTGCCGGAGGAGATGACCACCGGCAGCTCGATCATGCCGCAGAAGCGAAACCCCGACCTTTTCGAGCTCGTCCGCGGCCGCGGCGCCACGACCCTGGGCCTGCTCGTCGAAGCCCTGGCGATCCCCGCCAAACTCCCCTCCGGCTACCACCGCGACCTGCAACTCCTGAAAGCCCCGCTGTTCAAGGCCTGCGACCTCGCCCGCGCCACGACCGAGCTCCTGGCCTCGACCCTCCCCCGCCTGCGCTTCCTGGCGAAAGCCGGTGACCTTCCGCCCGAGCTGTTCGCGGCCGAGGAGGCCAACCGGCTGGTGGTGGCCGAAGGGATCCCCTTCCGCGAGGCCTATCGGCGGGTGGCAGCGGGTATCGCCGCCAGGCGCGACTGACCGCGAATCCGGCATCGGTCGACGAAGCGGGGGCAGCGAAACGGCGCCCGACCCCCGTTTCGCGAGATAATGCTTTGTGACCGTCAGTTCCTCCTCCCGTCCGCTGCTCCTCTCCTGTGAGGGGGTGTCGCACCAGTTCGGTGCGCGCCCGCTGTTCAGGGATCTTTCGTTTGGACTCTTTCAGGGCGACCGGGTGGGGCTCATCGGCCCCAACGGCTCGGGCAAGTCCACCCTGCTGCGCATCCTCGCCGGGCGCCTCGAGCCCGATCATGGCCAGCTGTCGCTGAAGAAGGGGGTCCGGGTCGGTTACGTCGAGCAGGACAACCGCTTTCCGGCCGCAGCGACTTCGGAGGAGGCGGTCATCGCGGCGCTCGCCGGCGAGCCGCTCGAGGAGTACGAGAAGGAGGCGCGCGCCGCGCGCACCCTCGGCCGGCTCGGCTTCCGCGATCGCAGCGAGCGCGAGCTGCCGGTCGGCGCCCTCTCCGGCGGCTGGAAGAAGCGCCTGGCGATCGCCTGCGAGGTCGCCCGCGAGCCCGACCTGCTGCTCCTCGACGAGCCGACCAACCATCTCGACCTCGAGGGGATCCTCGAGCTCGAGGAGCTGCTGGTGGAGGCGGCGCAGGCGTTCGTCGTCGTCTCGCACGACCGCTACTTCCTCGAGAATGTCTCCCGCCGCATGCTCGAGCTCGACCGCGTCTACCCGGAAGGGATCCTCTCCGTCGACGGCACCTATAGCGACCTGCTGGTGAGACGCGACGAGGTGCTCAAGAACCAGAAGGACTACGAGGAGGCGCTCGCCAACCGGGCGCGGATCGAGGTCGACTGGCTGCGCCGGGGTCCGAAGGCCCGCACCACGAAGTCGAAAGCCCGCATCGACCGCGCGAACGATCTCCTGGGCGAGCTCGCCGACGTCCGTGGTCGCGCCACCGGGCCGCGCGCCGGCATCGACTTCAAGGCTTCGGGCCGCGGCACCAAGCGCCTCCTGGAAGCCAAGGGGATCGCCAAGGCGTTCGACGGCCGCACGATCTTTTCCGGGGTGGACCTCCTGCTCGGCCCGGGCACCCGGCTCGGGCTCCTCGGCCTGAACGGCAGTGGCAAGACGACGCTTCTCTCACTGCTCGACGGCACTCTGGCGCCCGACGCCGGCGAGATCGAGCGCGCCCCGTTCCTGCGGATGATCCGCTTCGAGCAGGGGCGCGAGACGCTCGACCGCAAGGTCACCCTGCGCCGCGCGCTAGCGCCCGACAGCGATTCGGTCATTCATCTCGGCGAGGTGGTGCACGTCGCCGCCTGGGCGAAACGCTTCCTCTTCCGCACCGAACAGCTCGACACGCCGGTGGGGAGTCTCTCCGGCGGCGAGCAGGCGCGCATCCTGGTCGCGAGGCTGATGCTGCAGGAGGCCGACCTGCTCATCCTCGACGAGCCGACCAACGACCTCGACATCGCGACGCTCGAGGTGCTCGAGGAGAGCCTGCTCGAGTTTCCGGGCGCGCTGGTGCTGGTGACCCACGACCGCTACCTCCTCGACCGGGTCTCGACCGGGATCCTGGCGATCGAGGACGGCCGCGCCCAGCACTACACCGACAGCGGACAGTGGGAAGAGGCGCGGCGGGCGAAGCACGCCGCCGAGCTCGGGATGCCGTCACCCATCCGGAACAAGGAGAGCGCCGCGCGAGCCGCGACGGCTGCCGGCGGCAATCGCCCAGGAATCGGACCCGCCGGACGAGCCAGCGGTCCCAAGGCGCCGGCCAAGCGCCTCGCCTACAAGGAGCAGCGCGAGTGGGACACCATGGAGGCGATGATCTTCGCCGCCGAAGGCGAGCTCGAGCGCTTCCGGGTCGCGACCGAGGATCCGGCGATCGCCTCCGACGCGGCGAAGCTCCACGAGCGCTTCGCGGCGCTCGCCGCCGCCCAGGCCGAGGTCGAGCGGCTCTACGCCCGCTGGGCGGAGCTCGAAGCCAAGCTCGCCCCGCTGTCCTAAGATAGAACGCCTTCGCCGCAGAGGACCTGCGGCCCTCGCGATGAGATCGATGGAGATTATGGAGACCGACGACATGTCCAACCCCCTGCTGACCGGAATCGGTCTGGCTACACTGCTTGCCGGAAGCGCCGCCGCGGGCGCCTCCGCCAGCGCATCCGCAGCCGCCGTCGTCTCCCAGGCTGCGGCCACCGCCGCCAATCCGCTGCTCGCCCCGTGGAGCGGTCCCTACGGCGGCGTGCCGCCGTTCGCCGCCGCCAGGGTCGAGCATTTCCAGCCGGCGCTCGAGGCGGCGATGGCCGAGAAGCTCGCCGAGATCGCGGCGCTGGCCGAGAACCCCGAGCCGGCGACCTTCGCCAACACGATCGCCGCTCTCGAGGGTGCCGGCCGGACCATGGATCGCGTGCGGACGATCTATGAGGTCTTCAGCGGCACGATGAGTTCCCCGGAGGTGCAGGCGGTCGAGCGCGAGATGGCGCCGAAACTGGCCGCCTTCGCCGACCGGATCTTCCAGAACGAGAAGCTCTTCGCGCGCATCGAGGCGGTCTACGGCACGCGCGAGAGCTCCGGCCTCACCCCCGAACAGCAGCGTCTGGTCTGGCTCGACTACACCAACTTCGTGCGCGCCGGGGCCAAACTCGACGCCGTCGCCAAGCAGCGTCTCTCGGCGATCAACCAGCGCCTCGCGACCCTGTTCACGCAGTTCAGCCAGAACGTGCTCGCCGACGAGACCGACTACGTGCTCGTCCTCGGGAGCGAGGCCGATCTCGCCGGTCTGCCGCCAACGCTCCGCGCCGCCGCGAGCGCTGCTGCCGAGTCGCGTGGGCACAAGGGCAAGTGGGCGATCCTCAACACGCGCTCGTCGATGGAGCCGTTCTTGACCTACTCCGATCGCCGCGATCTGCGCGAAAAGGTCTGGCGCACCTACTTCAGCCGTGGCGACAACGGCGACGCGCGCGACAACAACGCCGGCATCACCGAGATCCTGATGCTGCGCGGCGAGCGGGCGAAGCTCATCGGCTATCCGACCCACGCCCACCGCCGGCTCGAGAACTCGATGGCGAAGACTCCGGAGCGCACGCTCGAGCTCATGGAAGCGGTCTGGAAGCCGGCCGTGGCGCGCGTCCACGAGGAGGTCGCCGACATGCAGAAGATCGCCGGCCCGAAGGTGACGATCGAGCCCTGGGACTACCGCTACTACGCCGAGAAGGTGCGCAAGGAGCGCTACGACCTCGACGAGAACGAGGTGAAGCCGTACCTGCAGCTCGAGAAGCTGCGCGAGGGGATGTTCTGGGTGGCGGGAGAGCTTCTCGGCCTGCGCTTCACGCCGGTCGCCGACGTGCCGGTCTATCACCCCGATGTCCGGGTCTGGAAAGTGACCAACGACGCCTCGGCGCTGGTCGGTCTCTGGTACTTCGATCCGTACGCCCGGCCGGGCAAGCGCTCGGGCGCCTGGATGAACGCCTACCGCAGCCAGGAGCGCTTCGAGCGCGACATCCAGACGATCGTCTCGAACAACTCGAACTTCGTGCAGGGCAAGCCCGGCGAGGCGATCCTGATCAGCTGGACCGACGCCGAAACGCTCTTCCACGAGTTCGGCCACGCCCTCCACGGCCTGTCGTCGAACGTGACCTACCCTTCGCTCGCCGGCACCAGCGTGACGCGCGATTTCGTCGAGTTTCCGTCGCAGCTGCTCGAGCACTGGCTGTCGACGCCAGAAGTCCTCGACCGCTTCGCGCTCCACGTCGAGACCGGGAAGCCGATGCCGCGCGAGCTGGTCGAGAAGATCGAGCGCGCCGGGACCTTCAACCAGGGCTTCGCGACCGTCGAGTTCCTGGCCAGCGCGCTCATCGACATGAAGCTCCACCTCGCGGCCGCGGGCGGCGGCGTGGCGATCGATCCTGACAAGTTCGAGCGCGAGACGCTCTCGGCACTGGGCATGCCGAAAGAGATCGTCATGCGCCACCGGACGCCGCACTTCTCGCACATCTTCTCCTCCGACGGGTATTCCGCCGGCTACTACAGCTACCTCTGGGCCGACACCCTGACCGCCGACGCCTGGGAGGCGTTCGTCGAGGCCGGCGGCGCCTACGACAAGGGCGTGGCGAAGAAGCTCCACGCCCACGTCTTCTCGGTCGGCAACACCGTGGACCCTGACGAGGCCTACCGCGCCTTCCGCGGCAAGGATGCCGGCATCGAGGCGCTGATGCGGGATCGCGGGTTCCCGCTGCCGGCGAAGAGATAGCTCGCGAGCTTTGGCGGCGGGGCTCTGGAGTTCTCGAGCTCACGCGCCGGGCCAGAAGGTACACTTGATGCCCATGTCGGGCGACGGCGAGCGCAACGCGGATCTGACGGGCCTGCTGCAGGCTTGGCGGCAAGGCAGCGCGGTGGCGCGCGACGAGCTGCTCGAGCGCGTCTACGCCCACCTCAAGCGGATCGCCGCGGCACAGCTGCGGGGTGAACGGGAGGGCCACACCCTGCAGCCGACCGCGCTGGTGCACGAGGCCTATCTTCGCCTGATCAACCAGGCGAGAGTCGACTGGCGCGACCGCGCCCACTTCTTCGGTCTCGTCGCGGCGACGATGCGCCGGGTGTTGATCGACCACGCTCGGCGGCGGGGAAGTCGCAAACGTCAGCACGCAGAGGAAGCCCCCGCTCTGACGATCGCCGGATCCGTGGCGCCCGAGGTCGACCTTTTGGATCTCGACCGCGCCCTCGAGCGCCTGGCGGGAGAATCCGCACGCGCCGCCCAGGTGGTGGAGATGCGCTACTTCGCCGGCCTCGAGATCGACGAGGTTGCCGAGTGCCTGGAGATCTCGCCGGCGACCGTCAAACGGGACTGGGAGTTCGCTCGTACCTGGATGCGGGCGGAGTTGCGCGAGCCGGCATGAGCGACAGCGCAGGGTCGCCCAAGGGCGTCGGTCGATCGCTGCGCGACCTCTACGACCAGGCCGTGGAGCTGCCTGCCGATGAGCGCGAGCGCTTCGTCGCCGCTCTCGCGTCCGCCGGAAGTCCGCACTGCGCGCAGCTCGGCCGCCTGCTCGCTTCCGCCGACCCGAGCGCCGAGTCGCCTCTCGACGGCGATCCATGGGCGCGAATCGAGGAGGAGGGCCCCGAGCCGGCGCCGGAGCGCATCGGCCCGTACCGGATTCTCTCGGAGCTCGGGCGTGGCGGGATGGGCCGCGTCTATCTCGCCGAGCAGTTGGGCGCCGATTTCACCGCCAGGTGGCGCTCAAGGTCGTGGCGCCGGGCGGCAGTGGCGTCGGCGAGATCGAGCGCCGTTTCCGCGAAGAGCGCCGGATCCTCGCGCGCCTCGAGCATCCCGGGATCGCGCGCCTCTACGACGCCGGCCGCGCCGAGGACGGGCGCTGGTATCTCGCGCTCGAGTACGTCGCGGGTTCGAATCTCATCGACCACGTTCGCGAGCACGGCCTGGAGATTGTCGAGCGACTGCGTCTCTTCCTCGCCGTCCTCGAGGCGGTGGCGTACGCGCACGCCGCCGCTGTCGTCCATCGCGACCTCAAACCGGCGAACATCCAGGTGGGCCGCGACGGCAGGCCGCGACTGCTCGATTTCGGGATCGCCAAGTTCCTGGCCGAAGGCGCGGCGGAAACAGCCCCGGGGAGCTCGGTCACCCGCACCGGGACGCGCGCGCTCACGCCGGCCTATGCGAGTCCGGAGCAGTTTCGCGGTGCTGCCGTCACTCCCGCCTCGGACGTCTTCTCGCTGGGAGTGGTGCTCTACGAGCTCCTGGCGGACGTGCGTCCCTTCCAACCGAAGGGAACCGAAGCGGAGATGGAGCGCGCCATCCTCGGCGAGGACCCGGAACCTCCGAGCACCGCCCGCCGGCGCGCCCAGACGGCGACAGACCGCGGAGTCGGACAGCCCCCGTCAGGCCGGCCGGCGGCGAGAAGGCTGCCGCGGGACCTCGACGCCATCTGTCTCAAGGCGCTGCAAAAGAGCCCGGAAGACCGCTACGCTTCGGCGGCCGAGTTCGCCGAGGACGTTGCACGCTACCTCGCCGGAGCCCCGGTCGCCGCGCGCGGCGGCGGGCGCGGCTACCGGCTCTCCCGTTTCTATCGCCGCCACCGGCCGGCCGTCGCGGCGGCCGCCGTCCTCGGGTTGCTCGTGGCGGCCCTCGGCTACAGCGAAGTTGCCCGCCGCCGGGTGGCCCGCGCTGCCCTCGTTTCCGACGCTGCCGTCGCCGCCGAACCGACGCCGCGCAGGTTTCCTTTTTCCGGCGTCGCGGCGAGCGACGCCCCGGAGCTCGAACGCCGTTTCGCCGCCGAACCCGGCAGCGTCGAAACCGGCGCCCACCTCGTGATCGCGCTGGCGAAGGGCGACCGGCGAGCCGAGGCGGAGCTCATCGTCGCCCGCCTGCGCCAGATCCCCGGCCGCAGCGCCGATCCGCTCATCGACTACGCGGAAGGGACGCTTGCAGGTAGTGGGGCCGAGCCGCAGCGAGCGCTCGTGTTGTTCACGACCGCACTCGAGCGCGCGCTCTCCGCCGGGCGCGGCGACCTGGTGTCGCAGACCCGGGCCTCGCGAGGTCGACTCCTCTCGACTCTCGGCCGGAGCGAAGAGGCGCGAACGGACATGGAGGCCGCACGCGCCGGTTTCGAGGCCTCCGGCGACACCGCCTCGCTGGCGCGGGTGCTCAACGACCTCGCGATCGAAGAGCTGCAGCGCGGCAACCTCCTCGCCGGGGAACGCCTCCTGGAGCAGGCGCTCGCCGCCAGCCGGGCCGTCGGTCCGGGCGGCGGCGGCGTCATCCTCGGCAACCTCGCCGGTATCGCGATGCAGCGCGGCCGCCCCGACCTCGCCGAACCGCGCCATCGCGAGGCGGTGCAGATCTTTCGCGAAGCGAAGAGCCGCCGGCTCTCCTGGGCGCTGACCGATCTCTCCGAGACGCTGCGGGAGCTGGGGAGGGTGGCGGAAGCGGACGCCACGCTCGCCGAAGCGCTCACGCTTCTCGCCGCCGGCCCCGCGGGCTCGGACTACGCCATCGCGCTCTTCTATCGCGGCGGCGCCGAGCTCGACGCTGCCGCGCTCGATCGAGTCGACGCGACGGTGGCCGAACTGACAGGCGTGGCGCGAACGACGGGAGATCGCCCGACGCTCGCCTATGCCGAGAGGCTGCGCGGTCTCGCGGCGGCCGCCCGGGGCGAACGCGCCGCGGCGCGCCAGGGACTTGCCGAGGCGAGTCGCCTGCTGCTCGCCAACGGCCAGGCCGATGGGGCGGCCGAAACCGAGCTGGAGCTGGCCGAGGTCGAGTTCGACTTCGACGAGCTCGCAGCCGCGGCCCAGCTGGCTGAGCGGGCGCGGGAGGCAGGAGGGGTGGCGAGCGCCGAAGGCACCACGGCCTTTCTGGCGACGGCCCTGTTGGCCGGAATCGACGCGCGTTCGGGCAGGCTCGCGGAAGCACGCCGGCGCCTCGACACTCTGGGGGAGGCCGCCGCGAGCTCACCGAGTGTGAACCGGCGTCTGAGCTATCTCCGCGCCCGCGCGCTCTGGGCACGCGCCGTCGGGCACGATGCCGAAGCCCGCCGCGATCTCGAGGCTGCGCTTGTGAGCGCCGAGGCCGCGGGACGCAAGCTGCGCTCGCGCGAGCTCGCGCGCGAGCTCGCGGCTTTTCCGCGCCGCCAGGGTTAAGGCACCGAGCTCGACCAGAAACCGCTCGCGGCATCTTCGAAGCCGTCGCAGAAGAGACCGCCGTAGAGGATGACCGCCAGGCCGGAATCGAGGATCGCGGCATCCTGATTGTGGTAGGGCGCGCCGATCACGAGGTCGGCGAAGCCGTCGGCGTCGAAGTCGCCGCTCGCAGCCGCAAAGCCGTAGTTGCTGTGGGCCTGGATCGGTCCGGGAAGACCGTCGGTGCCGGCGGCGAGGAAGCGGGCACGCAGCTGCGAGAACCGGTTCGGGCCTCCCATGTGCACCGTGAGCGCCCCGTCGTTCATGCCCGTCACGTCCTCTTCCGGCTGGCCGATCGCGAGATCGGCGTAGCCATCGGCGTCGAAGTCGCCGGTGGCGAGTGCGGCGCTGAAGCGGTCGCCGACCTCGGGCGTGTCGACACTGAAGATTCCGCCCTGGCCCCAGGCCTGGGTGAGCGCGAGATCGAAGCTCGCCGAGGTCGATCCGTAGACGACCACGACCATCCCCGTGTTGGTGATCTCGTTCGAGATTCCGAGGGCCTCACCGGGCGAGCCGATCGCGAGGTCGTCTTTGCCGTCGCCGTCGAAATCGGCCGCCGCGAGCGCGAAGCCGAACTGATCGTTGAGCTCCCCGTTTCCCGCCACCGCGTCCTGCGACAGCAGGAGGTCGAGGGCGGGGTCGATGCCGGAGGGGGTCGAGAAGAGAACCTGCACGGACCCGACCTGATTCTCGTTGACGACTCCGATCGCGAGGTCGTCGTCGCCGTTGCCGTCGAAATCGCCGGCGGCGAGAGAGTAACCGAAGAGGTCGTGCGCCTCGCGCACGTCCTCGACGCCGGGAGTGTCCTGGTCGATCACGCTGCCAGGATCCGCCAGCCCGCTCGCGCTCGCCGTAGGCGATTCGGATCCACCGGCGTTGGTGTTGAGGCCGGGACTCGCGATGGCGAGGTCGGCGAAGCCGTCGCCGTTGAAGTCGCCCGCCGCGAGAGCGAAACCGGTCCGCGCCTCATGCTGGACGCCGATATTCGAGACATAGACGGCCTCCCCGAAGACCTCCGGCGTCGCGGAGCCGTAGTAGACGCAGACCAAGCCGTAGATGTCGCCGCCGAAGATGCCTGTTCCTTCCGGGGAGCCGACGGCGAGGTCGTCGATGGTGTCGCCATTGAAGTCGGCGGCAGCGAGGGCCCAACCGAAATGCCTCCCGAGGAGGTCCACCAGATAGAGGCTCGGCGAGGCGGCGTTCAGTCCACCGCCTGCTGTTCCCAGCTGGACGAAGACGGAGCCCCGGGAGATCGGCCACGGATGCCCAATCCATCGTGTGGGACGCCGGTCGCGAGATCGGCGACGCCGTCGCCGTTGAAGTCCCCGGTGGCGAAGCTGAATCCAAAGCGATCGGACACCTCGACCGGGTTGTCGGGAAGCGCGAAGTTCGGGATCGTGACGCCACGAACCGAGGAGAGGCCGACCGAACCCGCCGCCGCGGCCGCCGGAGGGAGCAGCGCCGCCGTGAGGATCGCCACGCGTGCGGCGCCACGAAGGCGGCGAAGAACCGCGGGGCGGCGAATCACGGCGTCACCGCCGACCAGTAGGTTGCATTGCCGGTGTCGAAGCCGTCCGCGACCAGGCCGCCGTAGAGCACGATCTCGGCGCCGTGTGGAATCGGCGCCGTAGTTCGGCGCGCCGATCACGAGATCCCCATAGTGGTCGCCATCGAAATCGCCGGACGCCAGCGCGAAGCCGAAGGCGCCGGGCTGGGTGGTCGAGCCCGGAACACCATCGCGGCCGGGGGCGAAGAGCCGGCTGCGACTCTGCTGAAAGGGGTTGGCGCCGCCGAGAAGCGCCGTGACGGCGCCTTCGCCGGTTGGCTCCAGGCCTCTCCGGGATGGCTGACAATCAGGTCTTCGAAGCCATCGTGGTCGAAATCGCCGGTCGCCATCGAGTAGCCGAACATGTCGTCGGGCTCGGGGACATCGAGACCGATGAAGCCGCCTTGGCCCCAGGCGACGGTGCGCGAGAGGTCGAAGCCGGCCGCGTCGCCGAACACAGCGGCTACCGTTCCGGCATCGGTGATCTCGCCGGCGAGCCCGAAGTCCTCGCCGTACGAGCCGACGACGAGGTCGCCGTAGCCGTCGCCATCGAAGTCTCCGGTCGTGAGCGCGGACCCGAAGTAGTCGCCGGGTTCGCTGGTGCCCGCGATGCTGTTCTGGGTCCACAGAATGTCGTGCACGAGGTCGAGTCCGCTCTCGCCGCCGAAGAAGAGCTGCACGGCGCCGTAGCCGTTCTCCTGCGGCACTCCCACCGCGAGATCGTCGCGGCCGTCGCCGTTGAAGTCGTGCGCCGCGAGAGCCCAGCCGAAAAGGTCTTGCGGCTCCCCGTTGTCTTCGATATCGGGATTGCTCTGCTGCAGGAACTGGCCACCGGTGCCCAGCCCGCCGCTCTCGCCGTAGATCACGAAGACGGCGCCGGCGCCCGCGTCTCTGCCCGGGATGTCCACCGCGAGATCCTCGTAGATGTCGTCGTCGAAATGGCCCGCGGTGAGTGCCATGCCGATGAGGTCGTCGAGCGACCCACCGATCCCGAGGACGAGGCCCGGCCCGAAGACCGTCCGGATTGCCGGAGCCGAAGAAGACCTGCACGCCCCCTTTCGCCACGCCACCCTGGACGTCGCGCGGCACGCCGACGGCGAGGTCGTCGAAACCGTCGTTATTGAAGTCGCCGGCGGTGAGGGCGGAGCCGAAGAACTCATCCTCGGCCGGGGTATTCGCCCCAGAGGCCTGCGACAGTCGGAACCAGCCGCTCGCCGACGCGAGGCCCGCACCCGCGGCGCCTAAGATGAACGTAGACCGAGCCCGCACCCGCGACGGTTCCCGATCCGAAATCAACGGCGTCGTAGGGCACTCCGCTGGCGAGGTCCGCGATGCCGTCGCCGTTGAAGTCGCCGCTCGCGAGGCGCATTCCGAAGCTGTCTTCGGGATCGGGACCGCCCGAACCGAACGGAAACGTCTGGACCAGCTGGCTGCGCACCGGCGAGAGGCCGACGCTGACCGCAGCCGCGTAGAGCGGGGGCGCGAGGAGGCCCGCCAGGGTGAGGGCCGTGGCGAGCCCGCTCGCCGCGAAGGTCGAGTCTTTGCCCAGAATCGTGAGCGCAGGTAGCTTCATGCAGAGTACGCGCAGGAGGCCCAGGGAAAGGCTCATGGGGCGCGGTGAAGCAGGTAGGATCGGCGCCGGAGGCCTCCCGATGCTCGAACGGACCGAACATGGCGACATCCTGGAATTGCGGCTGGCGCGCCCGCCGGCGAATGCGCTCGATGCGGCGCTGATCGCGGCGCTCGGCGCGGCGATCGAGGCGGCACCGGCCACGGGAGCGCGTGCCCTGGTGCTCTCCGGGCGGCCGGGGATGTTCTCGGGTGGGCTCGACGTGCCGTCGCTGCTCACCCTCGACCGCGCCGGCTTGGAACAGACGCTGCGCGACTTCTTCCGCCTCATGCGCGCCTTGGCCGCCTCGCCGATTCCGACCGTCGCGGCGATCACCGGCCATGCTCCGGCCGGCGGCGCGGTGCTGTCGATCTTCTGTGATGCGCGGGTGATGGCCGAGGGTGACTTCCGGATCGGCCTGAACGAGGTCCAGGTCGGCCTGTCGCTGCCGCGGGTGATCCACACCGCGCTGGTGCGGGTGGTCGGCGAGCGCCAGGCGGAGCGCCTCGGTGTCGGGGGGCTCCTCGTACCGGCCGGCGAGGCGCTGCGCATCGGACTGGTCGACGAACTGGTCGCGGTCGAAGCGGTCGTCGAGCGGGCGCTCCAGTGCTGTCGCGACCTCCTGCAGCTCCCGCCGCGCGCCATGGCGACGACCCGCGCCCTCTGCCGGGCCGGCCTCGTGGAGGCGTTCGATCGCCAACAGGGCGACACCTACGAGCGCTTCGTGGACGACTGGTTCGGCGCTGAGACCCAGGGGGCCATGCGCGCCCTGGTCGCGCGTTTGCAGAACAAGTCGAGGGGCTGAACCGGCCCCCCGGGCTCCCGCGGGCTCGGAAACCTTCGCGACAGGAGGCAGGCATGTCCGAACTCGCCACAAAGCAGTGCGTCCCTTGCAAGGGCGGGATTCCGCCGCTTGCCGGCGAAGCGCTCGAGGAGCTTCTCGCTCGCCTGGGGCCGAACGGCTGGCAGGTGATCTCCGGCCATCACCTCGAAAAGTCGTACACCTTTGGCGATTTTTCCTCAGGCCTAGCCTTCGTCAACCGGGTCGGCAGCGTTGCCGAAGAGCAGGGGCACCACCCCGACATCTACCTCGGGTGGGGCAAGGTACGGATCACCGTCTGGACGCACAAGATCGAAGGCCTTACCGAGAGCGACTTCATCCTCGCCGCCAAAGCCGACCTGGCACTCTGAGCCGAACCGGCTCGGCGGAAACGAAAAAGGCCCCGGACCTCTCGCGAGATCCGGGGCCTTGGGGTTCGATGCGGACGGCGCTGGGTTGAAGCCTGCTAGCGGGATCCCTTGCGAGATGCCCTTCGCTTCTGCCCGTGGCGCACTGCGTTTCGCCCCAGGAGGTACCCCTAGGAGGACGCCGCCCCCATCGAGCCGCGTTTGCCATTACCCACTGGATCACCTCCTTTTCTGGACGTCACGGTCGAGCGGTGGGACCCACCCCACCCGGTCTCCGGAGCCGTCCGAACTCCGAAGAGACCGCCGCCGCCCCGGGGTCGGGGTGCGGAGCGAATTGCGGGAGTCTGAACCTCGACAGCCCGGCTGTCAATCGACTCCCGAAACTTCGGCTCTTCCTACGGGAAGATGCCGAGGTCGCTGTAGGTCACCGCGATCATGTCGATCGCGACGATGAAGGCCGCCGTGCGCAGGTCCGGCTTGTCGTTGTGCTTGCGGCGCATGTCGCGGATCTTCTGGTACGAGGTGACCATCGTCTCCTCGAGCCCGGAGTTGACGAGATCCTCTTCCGAGGCGCCGGCCGACAGCCCCTTGAGCTCGTCCTCGGACAGCGACTTGCCGGTCATCGTCTGCACCGTCTGCAGAAGGTTGCGGAAGGCGCGCTCCTCGAAGCGCTTCTCCATGCGGCCGAAACGGACGTGCGAGAGGTTCTTCAGCCACTCGAAGTAGGAGACCGTCACGCCGCCGGCGTTGCAGTACATGTCGGGGATGACCATCACGCCCCGGGCGTACAGCTTGTCGCCGGCCACCGCGGTCGTCGGGCCGTTGGCGCCCTCGGCGACGATCTTGGCCTGGATGCGATCGCAGTTCTCCTCGGTGATCTGGTTCTCGAGCGCCGCGGGCACCAGGATGTCGCACGGCAGCTCGAGAGCGGCCATCCGGTCCTTGAGGTCGGTCGAGCCCGGGAAGCCGAGGATCGAGCCGGTCGCCGCGCGGTGGGCCATCAGCTTCTCGAGGTCGAGCCCGGCGGGCGAGGCGATCGAGCCCTCGCGCTCCGCGACGCCGACCAGCTTGACGCCGGATTCGCCGAGGAACTTGGCGGCGTAGTAGCCGACGTTGCCCAGGCCCTGAACCACCGCGGTCTTGCCGGCGAGACCGGGGGCGAGAGCCGAGCAGCTTCATGTCGGCGGCGTCGTTGCAGGCCTCGCGGATGGCGAAGAAGACGCCCCTGCCGGTGGCGGCGGTGCGGCCGCGCACGCCGCCCTGGGCGATCGGCTTGCCGGTGACGCAGCCCAGGCTGTTGACGTCCTGCGGCGCCAGCGCCTGGTAGGTGTCGGCGATCCAGGACATCTCCTTCGGGCCGGTGCCGTAGTCGGGCGCCGGCACGTCGACCGCCGGTCCGATGAAGCCCTTGCGGAAGAGCTCGTAGGTGTAGCGCCGGGTGATGCGCTCGAGCTCGGCTTCGCGAGTAGTTTCGGCGGTCGATGCGGATGCCGCCCTTGGCGCCGCCGAACGGCACGTCGACCATGGCGCACTTGTAGGTCATCAGCGCGGAGAGCGCCATGACCTCGTCCTCGTTCACCCGGTAGTCGTAGCGGATGCCGCCCTTGGTCGGCAGCTTGTGCTGCGAGTGCTCGGCGCGCCAGGCGTGGATCACCTCGATCGAGCCGTCGTCCTTCTCGACCGGAAAGGCCATGTGGTAGACGCTGTTGCAGACCTTGATCTGCTCGAGCATCCCCTTGGAGTGCTTGGTGTAGGCGGCCGCCTTGTCGAAATTGGCGTTGACCTGTTCAAAGAAGCTGATTTCGCTCATGATTCTCGAATCCCCTCGCTGGCGCAATGATGCCGGCCGGAATGGTGTGGAACGATCGCAAACCGCGCCAGCTTTCCACCTTTCTCCACTCCCGGCAAGAGCCGCGCGGGCGGTAGCGGCGGCCGCCTCGAACCGCACCAGCGGACGGGAAGAAAGCCCCCCCTTTCAAGTACAATGCGGGCGCTTTTCCGATCCCAGTTGGGCGTAGCCGGCCCGTAATTCCCGAGGTGCGCGATGCAGAATCACGGACCGGTCCACAGCCGTCACGGAGTCGAGGAGCAGGGTCTTTCGGGCGCCAGAAACGTCTACTGGAACCTGCCGCCGGCGCGGCTCTACGAAGAGGCGGTGCGACGCGGCGAGGCCCACATCTCGGCGGACGGAGCGCTGATCTGTCACACGGGTGAGTTCACCGGCCGCTCGCCCAACGACAAGTTCGTGGTCGAGGATCCGGGGACGTCGGCGGAGATCTGGTGGGGCAAGGTCAACAAGCCGATCTCGAGCACCGCCTTCGATCTGCTGCTCGCCAAGGTCCGCCATCATCTCGGCGGCAGAGACCTGTTCGTCTTCGACGGCTACGCCGGAGCCGATCCGCGCTACCGGATGCCGGTGCGGATCATCACCGAGACCGCCTGGCAGGCGCTCTTCGCCTCGAACATGTTCGTGCGCGAGACCGACCCGGCGAAACTCGCGCACTTCGAGCCCGGCTTCGTCGTCCTCGACGCGGCGAGCTTCAAGGCCGATCCGGCGGTCGATGGCACCCGCACGTCGACCTTCATCCTGGTGAATTTCGCCGAGAGCATGGTGCTGATCGGCGGCACGGAGTACGCCGGCGAGATCAAGAAGTCGATCTTCACCGTGATGAACCACGTGCTGCCGGGCAAGGGGATCTTCTCCATGCACTGCAGCGCCAACTACGGCGCCGACCGCGACGACGTCGCGCTCTTCTTCGGCCTGTCGGGAACCGGCAAGACGACGCTCTCCGCCGATCCGCGGCGCACGCTCATCGGCGACGACGAGCACGCCTGGTCGGACGACGGGGTGTTCAACATCGAGGGCGGCTGCTACGCCAAGGTGATCCGGCTGTCGCGCGACGGCGAGCCCGACATCTGGGAGGCTTCGCACCGTTTCGGGACGATTCTCGAGAACGTCGAGTTCGACCCCGAGACGCGGCAGCTCGACCTCGAGTCGACCCGGTTCACCGAGAACACGCGGTCGAGCTATCCGATCACCCACCTGCGCAACTGCGACCCGGCCGGAATCGCCGGCCATCCGAAGGACGTCGTTTTCCTCACCTGCGACGCCTTCGGCGTGCTGCCGCCGCTCGCCCGGCTCACCGAGGAGCAGGCGATGTACCACTTCCTCTCCGGGTACACCGCCAAGGTCGCGGGCACCGAGCGCGGCATCACGGAGCCCTCGGCGACCTTCTCGACCTGCTTCGGCAGCCCGTTCCTGCCGCGTCATCCCGGCGTCTATGCCGCGATGCTCGGCGAGAAGCTCGCGCAGCACAAGGCACGCGTCTGGCTGCTGAACACCGGCTGGACGGGCGGGGCCTACGGCACCGGCTCACGGATGAAGCTCAGCCTGACGCGCCGGCTCGTCGATGCGGTGCTCTCGGGCGAGCTCCAAAATGCCAGGACGCGTCCCGACCCGGTCTTCGGTCTCGCCATTCCCGAAGCGGTCGACGGTGTGCCCGGCGAGGTCCTGCGCCCTTGGGAGAGCTGGCCGGACCGCGCTGCCTACGACACTCAGGCGGCAAAACTCGCCGGGATGTTCGTCAAGAACTTCGAGCAGTACGCCTCCGGCGTCACGCCCGCCGTCCGCGCCGCCGGACCGAAGAGCTAGCCCGCATTTCTCACCAGCGTTCGTAGCGAGGCGCCGCAGCAGCCTGCGACTTCAAGGCGTCGCGACTGGCTGCCTACTCCCCCCTGTGCTGCGGGTAGAAGTCGAGGTTGGCTCCGAGGAGCTTGGCGAGCAGTACGATCTGGCCGGTGTGGTAGCTCATGTGCTCGACGGTGTGGAAGAGGGCGCGGTAGCCGTCGAGCTCGTATTTCTGGATCCTGCGCACGCGCGCGAGCTCGTCTGCCGAGAGACTTCGGATGGTTTCCCGGCACCGGGTCACGGTGGCCGCGAGGCCGGCGAAAAGCTCTTCCTTCGACCGACCGCCGGGGCCCGGGCGGGCGGCGAACTCCTCGCTGCGGTGGCGTTCGAAGGGCTGGCCACCGAGCCCGGCGAGAACCCATTGCGAGAGGTTGCCGTGCAGGTGCAGGAGCAGGTTCGCGATGCTGTTGCTCGCCTCGTTGCCGCGCCACCAGAACTGTTCCTGCGACAGCGGCGCGATCGCCTGTTCGATTTTCCCCAGGTACTCACCCCAGTACTGCTCGGCGAACTCGGTCAGCCGGCTGTTCACGATCGGTGTTCCTCAGCTCTGGTAGGCCCGGTAGGCCGCGAGATAGAGGTCGGCCTCGGAAACGAACGACGCGTGGCGCGGATGCCAGCCGAGGGCGGCGCGGGCGCGGGCGTTGGCGACCTTCTGATGCACACTCAAGCCCTCGGCGAGCGGACCGAACCGTTCGGCGGCCTCCTCCGGCGTGAGCGAGGAGATCCGGCCGGGAATGCCGGCCGCCGCCGCGACGGCGGCGACCATCTCGCCGACGTGTGGATTGGTGCCGTCGCTGATGTTGAGCGCTTCGCCGCCCGGGGCGCGCTCGGCGGCGAGAACGTAGGCCTCCGCGGCGTCGACGACGTGCACCGTCGACCAGCAGTTGGCGCCGTCTCCCACCATCTCCACCTCGCCGGCCAGGGCGGAGGCCAACCAGGGAACCGTGAGCCCGCCATTGCCGCCGTAGACGCACCCGGGGCGCAGGACCAGGGTGCGCAGCTGCGCGCTCGTCGCGGCGAGGACTCGCTGCTCGTGGTCGACGCGCCACCGCGCGAGGTCGAGCGGCGCGAGCGGCGAGGTTTCGTCGACCGTGCACCCGCCAGTGTCGCCGTAGACCCAGACTCCGGAGGTGTAGAGGAAGGCTCGCGGGTTGGTCGCATCGCGCGAAGCGGCGAGGAGAGTGTCGATCGCGGCGCGATCGAGGGCGACGGTGGAGCTCGAATTCTCCGAGGCGCAATGAACAAGGATGTCGCAACCCCGGGCGACGGCGAGGAAGCTGTCGGGCGCCGCGAGGTCGCCCAACACCGGCACGATCTCCGCGCGGGCCAGGGCGTGAGCCTTCTCGGCGCTGCGCGCCAGGCCGAAGACCCGGTGTCCGGCGCGCCGAAAGGCCGCCGCGACGGCGGCGCCGATGTAACCCGTCGAGCCAGTCACGAAGACATTCATGGGAGCTCCTCCTCGCAGCGACCATTCTTACAGTACCGCGGGAAAAGGTGCACGACCCCGGCGAGCGGTTCGTCGTGCCGGCCTCGTCAAACCTTCCGTCCCGCCGTGCGTTTCACTGCCATGGCCAGAAATTCCGCAACGCTCCTCGCCCTCGCCCTGACGCTCGCCGCCTTCCCGCTCGCGGCCGCCGAAAGAGACCGGCTGCTGGTCTCCACGGACTGGCTCGCCGGGCACCTCGCCGATCCCCGGATTTTGCTGCTGCACGTCGGCGACCGGGCCGAATACGATGCCGCGCACCTGCCGGGGGCGCGTTTCGTCGCGCTGCGCGACGTCTCGGTCGCACCCCCTGCTCCCGGCGCGCCTGGCGCTGCCGACGCCCTGCGGCTGGAGATGCTGCCGGCGGAGGAGCTTCGCCAGCGCCTCGAGGCGCTCGGCATCTCGGACGACTCGCGGATCGTCGTCTATTTCGGCAAGGACTGGGTCTCGCCGGCGACGCGGCTGCTCTTCACGCTCGACTATGCCGGCCTCGGCGCGCGGACGTCGCTCCTCGACGGCGGCCAGCCCGCCTGGGTCCGCGCTGGGCAAGCGGTCACTGCCGAGGTGGTTGCGCCCCCGGTGGGCAAGCTCTCACCCCTTCGGCTGCAGCCTTCGATCGTCGATGCGAAATTTGTCCTCGAGCACCGCGACTCCCCCGGCTTCGCCCTGATCGACGCCCGCGACGCCGACTACTACAACGGCGTCGAGACCGGTGGTGCCCCGGAGCACCCGCATCGCACCGGCCACATCACGGGCGCCCGCAGCCTGCCGTTCTCGAACACCACGACCGAGGACCTCCATCTGCGCTCCGAGAAGGAGCTGCGCGAGCTCTTCACGGCCGCCGGGGTGGCGCCCGGCGACGTCGTCATCGCCTATTGCCACATCGGGCAGCAGGCGACCGCGGTGCTCTTCGCGGCCCGCCTCCTCGGCCACGAGGTGCGGCTCTACGACGGCTCGTTCGAAGAGTGGTCGCGCCTGCCGCGGCATCCCGTGGAGACACCGCCGGTACCGGCCAAGCCGGCTATCCGCCGGCCTTGAGCGCGGCGAGCGCTTTCTCGGTGGCTTCGGCGCCGGCCTTGTCGCCCATCGCCTTCTGCACCTCGATCTTGCGGTCGTAGGCCTTGAAGTTGCGCGGCGCGGCGGCGATCGCGAGATCGAGCTCGGCGACGGCCTCCGGGTACTTCTTCTCCTTGATGGCGAGCTCGGCGAGCGCGCTATGCGCCTGGTGCAGGGTCGGATCGATCGCCAGGGCTTCCTGGAAGCGCATGCGGGCGCCCTCGACATCCTTGGCGTTGCCGGCCTGGGCGCCGGCGTTGTAGAGCAGCCGTGCGACATCGGGCGTGCGGTCCTTCGCGGCGAGCTCGTTCAGAACCGCGTCGGCGCCGGGCTTGTCGCCCAATCCGACCAGGGCGTCATAGCGGCTGCGCAGCGACTGCATGTCGGCCGGGTCGAGTGCCAGCGCCTGATCGGCGTGCGCCAGCGCCTTGTCCCACTGGCTCTGCTCGAGCTCGATCAACGCCAGGACGCTGTAGGCCTGGGCGAGCTTCGGATCCGTGGCGATCGCGAGCTCGAGCTGCGCCGAGGCGCGGGCGAGGTCCTTCGCCTGCAGTGCCTTGGCGCCTTCGTTGTAGTACTCGGCGGCGGTGATCAGCGGCAGGCTCACCTTGAGCGTCGCCAGCTGGCCCTTCTTGAGCTTCGAGGTGGCAAAGTCGAGCTCCTGGGTGAAGGGCTTGTAGCCCTCCTTGGTGACCTTGACGGAGTAGGCGGAGGTGAAGTCGGCGAGCTCGCCGGTCGACTTGCCTGTGGCATCGGTCATGGCCGAGTAGGTGTACGGAGGCACCGTGACGGCGCTCGAAATCTCGACCGCCGCGTCGGCGACCGGCGCGCCTTCGGGGGTGGTGACGACGACTTCGAAGGGCGCCTTCGGCTTGGCGGCGGCGAAAGCGAGGGAGGAGGAGCTGACGATCAGGGCGGCGGCGAGTAGGGCAGAGGTTCGGTTCACGAGCGTCTCCTTGCAGTCGGGAGGGGATCGGAAATCTAACGCCGCGTATTATATGAAAAGACACCCGACACCGCCGGAGGCCCGATGGCCAGCAGCCGCACCCGCATCCTCGTTACTGCCGCAGTCGCCTTGCTCTCGATCGCCCCCGGAGCGCGGGCCAAAGAGTTGTATTGGAAGGCGCTCGAGGTCGAGGCGCGCCTCGAGTCCGACGGCACGCTCGCGATCTCCGAGGTCCAGCGCATGGTCTTCACCGGCGACTGGAACGGCGGCGAGCGCAAGTTCCGGCTCGGCAGGGGGCAGCGCCTGACCCTCGACCGGCTCGTGCGACTCGAGCCGGGCAGCACGGCCGGCAGGGAGCTCGTCCGTGGCAACCTCGACGAGGTCGACCGCTACGACTGGGCCGCCGGCGACACGCTGCGCTGGCGGAGCCGCCTGCCCTCCGATCCGCCGTTCGACGCGAGCGAGCTCGACTACCGGCTCGACTACCGGCTCACCGGCGCGCTGCGCAAGATCGGGGAGCGCGCCTACCAGCTGGATCACGAGTTCGCCTTCACCGAACGCGACGGCGTCATCGAGCGGCTCGTCGTCCGCCTTGCGCTCGCACCCGAGTGGCGCTCGGCGAGCGGCCTGCCGGTCTCGTGGGAGCTGGGACCGCTCGCGCCGGGAGAGGGCTTCGTCCTCACCACCGACTTCGCCTTCGAGGGCGCCGGTCTGCCGGCGAACGCGCCGCCGCCGCAGCTTCCCCTGTGGATGCGCCTCGCCGTCGTGGCGGCGTTCGTCGTCGGCGCGCTGCTTTTCCACGGGACGACCCGCCGCCGCGACCGCGCGCTCGGCCGCTATGCACCCGTCGAGCGCCAGACGATCGATGGCGCCTGGCTCGAAGAGCACGTCTTCTCGCTGCCGCCGGAGGTCGTCGGGGCGCTCTGGGATCGCACCGTCGGCAGCGCGGAGGTGGCGGCGACGCTCGCCCGGTTGACCCAGGAGGGGAAACTGAAGACCGACGTGACGGTCTCGGGCCGCATCTTCAAGAGCGAGAACCTCCACCTCGAGCTGATCGCCGACCGCGCCAGCCTGACCGACTACGAGGCGAAACTCATCGACGGACTGTTCGGAGGCGCGCGCGTCACCGACACCGAGGCGATCCGCAAGCGCTACAAGAGCAGCGGATTCGATCCAGCGGCGAAGATCCGCGCCGGCGTCGAAGCCCGGCTGAAGCGGGTGCGCGGCTTCGCCGACGGCAGTCCAAAGCCAACCTGGAAGCCGACGGCGCTGCTGCTCCTCGCCGGCGCCGGCACCCTGGTTCTGGTGGCGCTCGGTTCCGCCGCCGGACTGTGGAGCGGCGCGGCGCCGGGAGTGATTGCGCTGTGCATCGGCCTGCCGATCGCGCTCGCTCTCGTTGCGATCCCCGGCTGGGTCGGTGCGCTCGCCGGGCAGGGACGCGTCGGCGGGCTGGGAGGACCGCACTTCGGTCTGCTGCTCTCCGGGCTGGCGATGGCCGGTACGCTCTGGGGCTTCTCCGGATGGCCCGCGGCCAGCGGCGGACTCCTCCTCGGCGGCCTTTTCTTCGCGCTCGCGCTGGCGCGTTCGCACGCCAACGTCCTCGCGACGCGCGAAAGCGCAGAGAGCCTCGCGCGCCGCCGCGAGCTCGTTCTGGCGCGGGACTATTTCGCCGCCGAGCTCGCGAAGGCGCGGCCGCAGCTCGACGACCGTTGGTTTCCCTACCTCCTCGCCTTCGGTCTGGCGCCGAAGATGGAGCGCTGGTTCCGCCGCTTCGGCGCGGCGACGCAGGCGAGCGCCGGGAGCTACACTTCGATGGCGGGCGGGGGAACGAGCAGCGGCGGCGGATCGGGCGGCTGGAGCGGTGGCGGTGGCGCGTTCGGCGGCGGTGGTGCGTCCGCGACCTGGGCGATGGCGGCGACAGCGATGTCGGCGGGCGTGTCGGCGCCCAGCTCGAGTGGCAGCGGCGGTGGTGGTGGCGGTGGTGGAAGCTCGGGCGGCGGCGGTGGCGGCGGCTGGTGACGCTTCAACCCGTTCCGAGACAGCACGGCCCTGGCCTCGAAGAGTGACTTCGCACGCCAGGGCCGCTTGAACCGGTAGGCCGCCGAAGCGGCTTACATCATCGGCGACGGCATCATCGGCATGGGAGCCGGCGGTGCCATCTTCGCTACCTTCTTCTTGGGTGCCGCCTTCTTCTTCGGTGCGGCCTTCTTCGCTGCGGGCTTCTTGGTGGCCTTCTTGGCAGCCTTCTTCTTGGTGGCCTTCTTGGTGGCCTTCTTCTTGGCGGGCTTCTTGGTGGCCTTCTTGGCGGCCTTCTTCTTGGTGGCCTTCTTGGTGGCCTTCTTCTTGGCGGGCTTCTTGGTGGCCTTCTTGGTCGCCTTCTTCTTCGCTACCGGCTTCTTGGTCGCCTTCTTCTTCGCGGCTTTCTTCTTCGCTGCCATTCGCTACCTCCCTCGGTTAGGCGATCTTGCGATCGCTCCCTTCCGGTCCTCGAGCTGCACTTTCCGTTCTCTCGCAGGAGACGAAAACGGAAAGAGGCTCCGGAAGAGCGTTGATTTGTTGTTCATTGTCAACATTTTCGCGCGAGATGCAAGAGTTTCGTCAAAGTTTCTTGCGATTTGTTCTTGCGCGCGACCCGCCTCGCGACGCGCGAGACGCGTTTTCGAGCGCGAACATGGCGTGCGTCCGCTCGTCTTTTGGCTCCGCGCGCGCCACCGCGCTGCGTTCTCACGGAAAGTCAGGTGTCGCGCTGGGAGGTGCGCAGGAGCTCGAGGAAGCGGGGGCCGTAACGTTCGAGCTTCTTCTCGCCGATGCCGGGGAGCTGCGCGAGTTGCGCGAGGGTGGTCGGTTTGAGGAGCGCCATCTCGCGCAGCGTCTTGTCGTGGAAAACGACGTAGGGCGGGACGCCGGCGGCCTTGGCGAGCTCCATGCGCAGAGCGCGCAGACGCTCGAAGAGGCCGCCGTCCTCGCTGGTCGCCGGTGTTGCACGGCCTTTCGCCGCGCGCAGTTTCCGGCCCTTCTTCGCCGGCTCCTGCTCGAAGCGGAACTCGACCTTCTCGGCGCCCTTGAGCACGGGCGAGGCGCGCTCCGTGAGGGCGAGGGTGTTGTGGCCTTCGCTGTCGGTGACGAGAAAGCCGCGCGCCACGAGCTGCCGGAAGACACCGCGCCAGCGGCGAACGTCGAGCTCGGCGCCGACGCCGAAGGTGGGCAGTTGGTCGTGGCGGAAGCGTTCGACCTTCTCGGTTCTCTCGCCGGTCAGGATGTCGATCAAGTGCAGAGCGCCGAAGCGTTGGCCGGTGCGGACGACTGACGAAAGTGCCTTCTGCGCCGCGATCGTCGCATCCCAGGTGGCGATCGGCTCGAGGCAAGTGTCGCAGTTGCCGCATCCCCGGGGACCGGCGACCAGTTCCTCTCCGAAGTAGCGCAGCAGCACCGACCGGCGACAGGCGGTCGTTTCGCAGTAGGCGAGGAGCGCGTCGAGCTTGCGGCGCTCGACCGACTTCCTGTCCGGGGAAGCTTCGCCGCGCTCGATCATGGCGCGCAGCTGCACGACGTCGGCGAGCCCATAGGCCATCCAGGCGTCGGCCGGCAGGCCGTCCCGCCCGGCGCGGCCGGTCTCCTGGTGATAGGCCTCGAGGCTCTTGGGCGAGTCCATGTGGGCGACGAAGCGCACGTCCGGCTTGTCGATCCCCATCCCGAAGGCGACCGTCGCCACGACGACTACGCCCTCTTCGGCGCGAAAACGCGCCAGGACCCGGCGGCGCACTTCGGCGTCGAGGCCGGCGTGATAGGCGAGCGCTTTCCACCCCTTCTCGACGAGGAGAGCCGCGGTCGCCTCGACCTTGGCGCGTGAGATCCGGTAGACGATGCCGGCGTCGCCACGATGCTCGTCGGCGAGAAAAGCGAGCAGTTGCCGGCGTCCGCCGTCGTCCTTGTCGACCACGCGATAGCGCAGGTTGGGGCGGTCGAAGCTGGCGACGAAGATCCGCGCGTCGCGCAACTCGAGGCGTTCGACGATCTCGCGCCGCGTCGGCGCGTCGGCGGTCGCCGTGAGGGCGATCCGCGGCACGCCGGCGAAGCGCTCGGCGAGAATGGCGAGCCCCAGGTATTCGGGCCGGAAGTCGTGCCCCCACTGGGCGACGCAGTGCGCCTCGTCGATCGCGAAAAGCGCCAGCGGCACCCGGCCGAGGAGGTCGAGGAAGCGCTCGGTCAGCAGGCGCTCGGGCGCCACGTAGAGCAGGTCCAGGTCGCCGGCCAGGAAGCGGCGCTCGACCCGCGCCTGGTCGTGACCGTCGAGGCTCGAGTTCAGGAACTCGGCGGCGATGCCGAGCTCGGCGAGCGCCGCGACCTGGTCCTGCATCAGCGCGATGAGCGGCGAGACGACGATGCCGGTGCCGGGTCGGAGTATCGCCGGAATCTGGTAGCACAGCGACTTGCCGCCGCCGGTCGGCAGGAGGACGACAGCGTTCCTGCCGGCGACGAGCGTGTCGACGATCGCCTCCTGCTCGCCGCGGAACTCCGGATAGCCGAAGAGCCGCAGGAGAACGTTGCGTGCCGCTTCACTCACCGACGACTGCCGGCCGCCGGCGCGCTCATCCGGCGTCCGCCAGGCCGATCCGCGCCAGCAGCGCCTGCTCGACCTCGGCGACCGGTATCTGGGCGAGGATGCCGCGATGCCTCGCGCACTCGCGGTGGTGACAGGGAAAGCAGGGTGGCCGCCGCTGAAGCACGACGTCGGCCGGATTCCACGGGCCGTTCCTCGCCGGGTCGGTCGGACCGAAGAGGGCGACGGCGGGCGTTCCCACCGCGCAGGCGAGGTGCAGCGGTCCGGTGTCCGCGGCGACGATGGCGCGCGCGCGCCGGGCGAGCGCCGCGAGATCGAGGAGCGTCGCCTCGAAGCCCGCGACGGCCGTGCCGCCGGAGGCGGCGACGACGCGCCCGGCGAGCGCTCGCTCACCCGGTCCCCAGGTGACGAGCGTAGCGATGCCGCGCCGGGCGAGGCGCGAGGCGAGCTCGCCGTAGCTCTCGGCCGGCCAGAGCTTCGAGCTCCAGCCGCCTCCGGGGTGCACGATCACCGGGCGTTCGAGACCGAGAGCCGCGAGCTCGCGGTCGACCCGGGCCGCCTCGCGCTCGAACGGTGGCAGCGGGAAGTCGCGCCGACCGACGGCGTCGAGACCGAGCGCTGCGAGCAGCGCCAGGTTCTTGTCGAGAACGTGGACGACCCCGGCCGGCAGGGCAAGACGCTCGGTGAGCAGGAACGACGACAGCGGCTCGCGGCGCGCCGCGCCACCAAAGCCGATGCGTCGCGGCGCTCCGCTGGCGCGCGCCCAGAAGCCCGACTTCCACAGCCCCTGCAGGTCGAGTGCGATGTCGATGCGCGCCGCGCGCAGCTCCGCTACCGCCGCCGAGATGGCTGCCGGACGAAAGGGGCTGCTGGGCGGAATCGTCAGGCATGAGGTGACCGCGGGGTTGCCCGCGACGAGCGGCCGGCCCGCCGGCTGGACCGCCCAGGCGACTTCGTAGCCAGAGGCCGTGAGCGCCGCCGCCACCGGCAGGGTGTGCACGATGTCGCCGATCGCCGAGAGGCGGACCACCAGGAGGCGCTCCGGCCGCTGCGTTGTCGGACCGGCTGTGGAAGCGTCTGAGGTGGCTGGGATGGAAGAGGCCGGGCGCATCGGACCTCTGCATGCTAGCCGATACGGCGCGGTGGGCGGCGGCGGGATCTGCCGGGATTCACCGGTCACCCGCCGCCGTCCACCGACAGAGCGCTGACAGGGCCCGCCCGGCGACGTAAGTTCCTCGCAGAGCGCCGGGGAGTGGGGGCGCCGAGGAGAACGGGATGGGCAAACTCGCAATGGAGACGGTGAATCGACTGATCTGGGGTCTCTTCCTCATCGCCATCGGCGGCATGCTGCTGGCGGTGAATCTGGGGATGGAGCTGCCGCATGGCGTGTGGAACTACTGGCCGTTTCTCGTCCTCGCCATGGGGGCGGCTAGGATGATCTTCGGCCGCGACAGCGACGGCTTCTGGCTGATCCTCGGCGGACTCTACGGCTGGATCAGCATCTGGAACATCGGCGGGCTCACCTGGGCCACGGCATGGCCGATCTTCGTCATCGCCGGCGGGCTGTCGGTGATTTTCAAGCCGGTCGTCTGCGGGCGGGGCGGGGCCCACGGTCGCGGGTCCGGCGGCAGCGACGCCGAGTCGCAGGGGGTCGATCATGCCGGTTGAGCGGCATCTGCGGTCGGGGGGAGAGGCCGTGGCCTGGTTCTCGCCGCGCCTCATCCTCGGTCTCGCCATCGTCGTGCTCGGCAGCCTGCTGCTGCTCGACAACCTCAACCTGATCGAAGCCGATCCGGTCTATCGCTACTTTTTTCCCGGCGTCCTGCTCGCGGTCGGCCTGTCGGTGCTCGTGCAGGGCAGCATCTGGGGCTGGGTCTGGATCGTCGGCGGTCTGTGGATGCTGGGCGAAAGGCTCGAGCTCGTCGAGGTCAACTTCTTCCAGCTCTTCCTGCCGGCCGTGCTCCTCCTGGTCGGCGGCGCGCTCGTCTACCGCACCTTCGTGCGGCCGCAGACGACCGCACCGGGGCCCGGGGACCCGGCGAGCTACGTGCGCGCCTTCGCCGTGATGAGCGGCAACGAGCGCCGCGGCATCGCCTCGACCTTCCGCGGCGGGGATCTCGCGGCCTTCATGGGCGGCGTAACGCTCGACCTGCGCCAGGCGAAGATGACGCCCGAGGGAGCGGTCGTCGACACCTTCGCCTTCTGGGGGGGAATCGAGATCAAGGTGCCGGAGACCTGGCAGGTACGCGGCGAAGTGATTCCGCTCATGGGTGGATTCGAAGACAAGACGCGCCCGAAGGCGGGCGCCGTCGAGGGCACGCTGATCATTCGCGGCTTCGCCATCATGGGCGGGGTCGAAGTGTCGAACTGAGAGCCCGTTCATGCACCCGATGATCGAACGTCCGGTCCGCCTCGTCGCCTATCTGGGAGTCGCCGCGATGTTCGGGGCGCTGCTCGCGCTGCTGGTGCAGGCGATCGCGCCGGGGAGCCTGCGTGGCTCCCTGGCGCTCTGCCTGCCGCTGGCGCTGGTCTACGCCTTCCAGTGCCTCTCGGTGTGGTACCCCGTGCGCCAGCTCCCCGCGAGTCGCGCCGGCGCGCCTCGCCTCGTCCTCCTGTTGACCGCGGCGTCGTTCGTCTCGGCGGCGATCTGGACGGCGGTAGGCCATCTCTGGGCGCGCCTCCTCGGCGAAACGGGCTTCCCCGAGCTGCCGGCGCGGTTCGCGACCGCCTTGCCGCTCCTTTTCGTGGTCGGCGTCTTTCTGTTCGTCCTCGCGACGTTGGTTCATTTCCTGTTCGTCGTGGTGGAGCGCTCGCGCGACGCCGAGCGCCGGGGACTCGAGCGCGAGGTCCACGCCCGCGAGGCCGAACTGAAGGCGCTCAAGGCGCAGCTCGACCCGCATTTCCTCTTCAACAGTCTCAACTCGGTCTCGGCGCTCATCGGCTCGGACCCGCCCGCGGCGAGACGAATGTGTTACCTGATGGCCGGGTTCTTTCGCAAGAGCCTGGGGCTCGGCCAGAAGGAGCGCATCGCGCTCGCCGAGGAGATCTATCTCGCAGAGACCTATCTCGCGATCGAAGAGGTGCGTTTCGGCGCGCGCTTGCGGGCCCGTTTCCGCGTCGCGGAAGAGACGCTCACTTTCGCCGTGCCCCCGCTCGTGCTCCAGCCGCTGATCGAGAACGCGGTGCATCACGGCATCGCCCACCTCGTCGAAGGCGGAGAGTTGACGATCGCCGCTGCGCGGGTGGGCGAGCATCTCGAACTGGTGATCGAGAATCCGTGCGATCCCGACCGCCCGGCTTCGCGCGGCGCCGGAGTCGGGCTCGGGAATGTGCGGGCGCGCCTCGAGGCGCTCTTCGGGCATCGTGCCCGGGTCGACGTCGAAGCGCTGGACGAGAGCTATCGTGTCCGCCTTCTCCTGCCCGCGGTTCCGGCCGTCTGAGAGTCGGGCGCCCGGGGATGGGAATCAGGGGGTACGGGGGAGCCCGGGAGTGAGAAGATTCACCCGATGCGCGCCCTGATCGTCGACGACGAGGATCTCGCCCGGGCGGTCCTGCGCGAGCTCCTCGCCGCGCACCCGGAGGTTGAGATCGTCGGCGAGGCCGGAAACGGCTTCGAGGCCGTGAAGCTCGCCGAAGAGCTCGCGCCGGATCTGCTCTTCCTCGACATCCAGATGCCGAAGCTCTCCGGTTTCGAGGTGATGGAGCTCGTCGGCGAGAAGATCGCCGTCGTTTTCGTGACCGCGTACGACGAATTCGCACTCAAGGCGTTCGAGGTCCACGCGGTCGACTACCTGCTCAAGCCGGTCGAGCCGGCGCGCCTCGGCGAGGCGATCGAGCGCGCCGCGCAGCGCCTGGCGCTCGACCAGACGCGACCTTCGGGCGCGGCAGTCGCGGCGGCGGCGCGCCCGCCCGGGCGAGCGCTCGAGCGGGTGCTGATCCGCGAGGAGGGAAGGGTCCACGTCCTGCCGCTCGCCAAGATCGACTACGTCGAGGCGAAGGACGACTACCTGTCGTTCGCCGTGGCCGGCAAGCGCCTGCAGAAGCAGCAAACCATGGGTGAGCTCGAGGCGCAGCTCGACGGCGGGCGGTTCGTGCGGGTCCATCGCTCTTACCTCCTGAACATCGAGCGCCTCGCCCGCCTCGAGCTCTACGCCAAGGACAGCTGGATCGCGATCCTCGCCGACGGCACGCGGATTCCGGTCTCGCGCGCGGGACACGCGCGGTTGAAGGAACTGCTGGGATGAGCCGGCCACCGGGAAGGTCCGCCGGAGGGGTCGAGTGCTGATCGGCAGCAAGAAGTCGGTGGCGGTGCCTCCGGGCCTCTAGCCGCGCCGTCCCGCAGGTATACACTCGCCCCATGACGAGTCCGCCCATGCGCGAGCGCCACGGCCTCGGGCCGCTAATGGGCATGGCCGCCGGCGTCGTGGTGGTGGCCGGCCTGAAGCTCGGCGCGCCTTTTCTCGTACCGCTCGCGTTTTCCCTCTTCCTCGCCATTCTCGCCATGCCGCTCCTGCGCTGGCTGGTCACCCGGCGCTGGCCGGCCTTTCTCGCCGTGCTGGTGACCATGCTGCTGCTGGCCGCGGTGTTGACGCTCTTCGGGCTGCTCTTTCTCGGGTCGGTCGGCGAACTGCGGGAGGTTGGGCCGCATTACTACGCGCAGCTGAACGAGCGGCTCTCCTACACCGTCGAGTGGTGGCAGGCGAAGGGAATCGCGATCCTCGACTGGGTGCCGCTCAAGTGGCGGCAACCGCAGACCCTGGCCGAGCTCGCCGGCGGAACGGTGAAGGGGCTGCTGCACCTCACCTCGCAGGGCATGATCGTGCTGCTGACCCTGGTCTTCATCCTGTTCGAGGCGCTGGTGGTGCCGCGCAAGCTGGCGCGCCTGCCGACTCATCTGCGGGAACCCTTGTTGCGATTCAGCGCGGTCTCGCAGGAGCTCCAGCGCTACCTGCTCATCAAGACGGCGATGTCGGCGCTCATCGCGATCGTGATCGGGCTCTGGGTGGCCTTCCTCGGGGTCGACTTCCCGGTGCTCCTCGCCCTCGTCGCCTTCGTCTGCCACTTCATCCCCAACATCGGAGCGGTCCTGGCGGCGGCGCCCGCCATGCTCTTCGCCTTCATCCAGTTCGACCTCATCCAGGCGCTCGTCGTGGGGGCCGGCTATCTGGTCATCGGGACCGTCCTCGGCAACCTCGCCGAGCCGGCGCTGATGGGAAAGCGGCTCGGGATGTCGACGCTGGTGGTCTTTCTCTCCCTCCTCTTCTGGGGCTGGCTCTGGGGGCCCGTCGGCATGCTGCTCTCCGTGCCGCTCACCGTGACCATCAAGATCCTGCTCGAACGCAGTACGACCTGGGGGTGGGTCGCGATCCTTCTCGATGCGGGGGAAAACACCCACACCGCCGCCCAGGGCGACCCTTCCCAGCCCGACTCCGCCGCGGGCGACAATCCGCCGGCGCTCGATCCGCTCTCGCCGGGCGCTTGACTTTCGCTGGCCGGTCCGTATCATTGGCTTGAAACCGGACTGTCCAAGTCCTGATTCTTAGAGGCGCCCACCATGCTGCGGATGACCAAGCAGACCGATTACGGGTTCGTCCTGCTCACCCGGCTGGCCGTAGAGCCGGGTAGAGCCCTGAACGCCCCGGACCTCGCGGGCGAGACCAAGCTGCCGCTGCCGATGGTCAGCAAGATACTTAAACTGTTGGTAAGACAGGGTTTGTTGGCGTCACACCGGGGAGTCAAGGGAGGGTATGCACTGGCCCGTCCGGCGGCCGAGATTCACGCCGCCGAGATCCTGCGCGCCCTCGAGGGGGCGGTCGCGCTCACGGTCTGCGTCGAGGGTTCGCCCGGGGAGTGCGACCGCGAGCCTTTCTGCACCGTGCGCGGACCCTGGCAGCGCATCAACAAGGCGGTTTTCGAGGCGCTGGCCGGCGTGACGCTCGCCGAACTGGCCGGCGAAACCGCTCCGCGGCTGGTGAAGCTCGGTGCCGGCATTCCCGGGACGCGCACACGGATCGACGCCGGCAGCAGAGTCGAGTCGCACTGAAGGAAGTTGGAGAACAGATGACCACCACCGATACCCAGACCATCGAGCAGCTCGCGACCCAGGAGTACAAGTTCGGTTTCGTCACCGACATCGAGCAGGAGACCCTGCCGCCCGGCCTCTCGGAAGAGACCGTGCGCAAGATCTCCGCCTTCAAGCAGGAGCCCGCGTGGCTCCTCGAGTGGCGTCTGAAGGCCTATCGCCACTGGCTCACGTTGACCGAGCCGACCTGGCAGAACGTCCACTATCCGGCGATCGACTACCAGTCGATCGTCTACTACGCGGCGCCGAAGTCGGTGAAGGACGGGCCGCAGTCGCTCGCCGACGTCGATCCCGAGCTCCTCGCGACCTACGAGAAGCTGGGCATTCCGCTGCACGAGCGCGCCGCGCTCGCCGGCGTCGCCGTCGATGCGGTCTTCGATTCGGTGTCCGTCGCGACGACCTTCAAGGCAAAGCTGCACGAGATGGGGATCATCTTCTGCCCGTTCTCCGAGGCGGTGCGCGAGCACCCGGAGCTGGTGCAGAAGTACCTGGGCTCGGTGGTTCCCTACTCCGACAACTTCTTCGCCACCCTGAACAGCGCGGTTTTCTCGGACGGATCGTTCGTCTTCGTTCCCAGGGGCGTGAAGTGCCCGATGGAGCTTTCGACCTACTTCCGGATCAACGCCCGGAACTCCGGGCAGTTCGAGCGCACCCTGATCGTCGCGGAGGAGGGTGCGTCCGTCTCGTACCTCGAAGGATGCACCGCGCCGATGCGCGACGAAAACCAGCTCCACGCCGCGGTGGTCGAGCTCGTGGCCTTAGCCTCCGCCTCCATCAAGTACTCGACGGTGCAGAACTGGTACCCGGGAGACAAGGAAGGCAAAGGTGGCATCTTCAACTTCGTCACCAAGCGCGGCAAGTGCGAAGGGGCGCGCTCCAAGATTTCGTGGACCCAGGTCGAGACCGGCTCGGCGATCACCTGGAAGTACCCGTCGGTGATCCTGAAGGGCGACCACTCGATCGGCGAGTTCTACTCCGTGGCGGTGACCAACAACTACCAGCAGGCCGACACCGGCACCAAGATGATTCACATCGGCAAGAACACCCGTTCGACAATCGTTTCCAAGGGGATCTCCGCCGGTCACGGCCAGAACACCTACCGCGGCCAGGTGAAGATCCTCGCCGGCGCCGACGGCGCCAGGAACTTCTCCCAGTGCGACTCGATGCTCATCGGCGAGAAGTGCGGCGCGCACACCTTTCCCTACATCGACGTGCAGAACCCGACCGCCCGCATGGAGCACGAGGCCTCGACCTCCAAGATCGGCGAGGACCAGATCTTCTACTGCAACAGCCGCGGCATCGAGACCGAGGACGCCGTGTCGATGATCGTCAACGGCTTCTGCAAGGAGGTCTTCAAGGAGCTGCCGATGGAGTTCGCGGTCGAGGCGCAGAAGCTCCTTTCGGTATCGTTGGAGGGCAGCGTGGGCTGACGTTTTCTCGCACGCGCCGCCGACGGTTCCAAGAATCCGGAATCGCCGCTTCGCGTGCTGTGGCCGCTGACGCGTCGATTCCGGATTCTTGGAACCGCCTGCGACGCTCACCGGCATTGAATGGCTGCATGGCAATACGACACCGGAGCGCCGGCGTCGTGGCTGTGATTTCTGGATCGACGCGTCAGCGGCCACAGCACGCGAAGCGGCGATCCAGAAATCACAGCCACGTCGACGGCGCGGGCGAAGCGAAAGTTTCTTGCGAGTGAACGGGGAATGAGGACAACATGCTTCTAGAGATCCAGAATCTGCACGCCAACGTCGAAGGCCGCGAGATCCTGCGCGGCATCGACTTGCAGGTCAAGCCCGGCGAAGTCCACGCCATCATGGGTCCCAACGGCTCGGGCAAGTCGACGCTCGCCCAGGTCCTCGCCGGCCGCGACGCCTACGATGTGACCGAGGGCAAGGTCCTGCTGGACGGCAAGGACCTGCTCGACATGGCGCCCGAAGAGCGCGCCCGCGAGGGCGTCTTCCTCGCCTTCCAGTACCCGGTCGAGATCCCCGGTGTGTCGAACACCTACTTCCTCAAGGCGGCGGTCAACGCCGTGCGCAAGCACCGCGGCCAGAGCGAGTACGACGCCATCGACTTCCTCAAACTGGTCAAGCAGAAGGTCAAGCTCGTCGGGCTCGACGACTCGCTCCTACAGCGCCCGGTCAACGAGGGCTTCTCGGGCGGCGAGAAGAAGAGGAACGAGATCTTCCACATGGCGGTGCTCGAACCGCGCCTCTGCATTCTCGACGAGACCGATTCGGGCCTCGACATCGACGCGCTGCGCATCGTCTCCGAGGGGGTGAACACCCTGCGCTCCCCGGAACGCTCGTTCGTCGTCATCACCCACTACCAGCGCCTGCTCGACTACATCGTGCCGGACTTCGTGCACGTCCTGCTCGACGGCCGCATCGTGCGCTCGGGCGGGCGGGAGCTCGCCCTCGAGCTCGAAGCGAAGGGTTACTCCTGGCTCGAAGACGAAGTTGCGGTCGGGGCGCGGTCCTGAGGCGATGGTAGCGATGAGCTCCGTGACCGAGACCAGCTCCGCGAGCGCGGCAACTCCGCTGCCGACCCCACACGCCGCGACGGAGTTCTTCGCCGCCAGTTTCGCGCGGGTGAAGGGCGCCGAGACCTCCCCCAACCGAAGGGCGTTGCGCGACCGCGCCTGGCAGCACTACGAACGCCAGGGCTTTCCGACGCTGCAGCAGGAGGAGTGGCGCTTCACCAACGTCGCGCCGGTGGCGAAGACGACGTTCCGTCGCCCGGCCGCGGCCGACCGCAAGAAGCTCGCCGCCGGCGTCGATCAGTTCCGGCTCGCCGGCACCATCGAGCTCGTCTTCGTCGACGGGCGTTTCGACGCCGCACTCTCGGCGACCGAGCTGCCAGCCGGGCTGACGGTGACGCCTGCCGCCGGTATCGCGGGTATCGCCGGCGTCGCCGGCACGGGGGACGCGAACCGGGCGGACGCCCTGCTCGGCAGCGTCGCCGGCATCGATACGCGTCCCTTCGCCGCGCTCTCCACGGCCCTCTTCGAGGAGCTCGCGTTCGTCGAAGTGGCGCGCGGCGCGGTGGTCGAGGCGCCGCTCCATCTCCTCTTCTACTCGACAGCGCAGGATACTCCCGGCGCGAGCTTTCCGCGCACCCTGATCCACGCCGGCGAGCAGTCCCAGGCGACGATCGTCGAGAGCTTCGCCGGCGACGCCGACGCGGTCTACCTGACTTGTCCGGTGACCGAGATCGTCGCCGATCCGGCGGCGGTCGTGGACCACTACAAGTTCCAGCGCGACAGCCGCGCCGCCTTCCACCTCTCCGGTCTGGCGCTGGCGACAGCCCGGGGTGCTTCCGTCTCGACGCATTCGTTCTCGCTCGGTGGGGCGATCGTCCGCCACGACATCCAGGCCCGACTCGGCGGCGAGGGTAGCGAAGCGACCCTGAACGGCCTCTATCTCGTCGACGGCCGGCAGGTCTGCGACACCCATATGCGGGTCGACCACGTCGCCGCCCACTGCGCCAGCCACGAGCTCTACAAGGGGATTCTCGATGGCCGTTCGCGGGCGGTCTTCAACGGCCGGATCTTCGTCCACAAGGGGGCGCAGAAGACCGACGCCAAGCAGACCAACCGCAACCTGCTGCTCTCGGACGACGCCCTGGTCAACACCAATCCCCAGCTCGAGATCTTCGCCGACGACGTCAAGTGCACCCACGGATCGACCGTCGGGCAGCTCGACGACGACGCCATCTTCTATCTCCGGTCGCGCGGTATCGGCGCCGAGGCGGCGAAGAGCCTGCTGACGTATGCCTTCGCCAGCGACCTGGTGGAGCGGGCCAAAGTGCCGGCGCTGGCGCGCGAGCTGCGCGAGTTCCTCTTCCACTGGATTCCGCAGGGTGATGTCGTCCGCGACGCCGTCTGAGGCTCTCTCCCGCGGGGAGCTCCACCGGAGCGACCCTGAGATCGCCGCCGGGCCGCTCGACGTCGAGCGCCTGCGCGCGGACTTCCCGATCCTCGCCCGCCGCATCGGCGAGGCGCCGCTCTGCTATCTCGACAACGCGGCGACCACCCAGAAGCCGCGTGCGGTCCTCGCCGCCATGCAGCGCTTCTACGAGGAGAGTTACGGCTCGGTCGCCCGGGGCGTTCATCAGCTCTCGGCCGAGGCGACGCAGGCCTACGAGGCGGCGCGGGCCAGGGTCGGCGTCTTTCTTGGCGCCGCCTCGCCCGACGAGATCGTCTTCGTGCGCGGCACGACCGAAGCGGCGAACCTCGTTGCGGCCAGCTTCGCGCGCCCGCGGCTCGTCCCCGGCGACGAGATTCTCGTCACTGAGCTCGAGCATCATTCCAACATCGTCCCCTGGCAGAGGGTCTGCGAGGAGCGCGGCGCGAGTCTCGCCGTCGTGCCGATCGACGACCGCGGCGAAGTCGACCCGGACGAGTTTTCACAGCGCCTCGGGCCGCGGACGAAGCTCGCCGCCTTCGCCCATGTCTCGAACGCGCTCGGCACCGTCCTGCCGGTGGCCGAACTGGTCCGTCGCGCGCACGCCGCCGGCGTGCCGGTGTTCGTCGATGGCGCGCAGGCGGCTCCCCATCTCGCCGTCGACGTCGTTGCTCTGGGCTGCGATTTCTACGCCTTCTCCGGCCACAAAGTCTACGGCCCGACCGGAATCGGCGTGCTCTATGGCCGGCAAGAGATCCTGGCCGCGATGCCACCCTGGCAGGGCGGCGGCGGGATGATCCGCAGCGTCACTTTCGAGCGCACGACCTACGACGATCCGCCGCGCCGTTTCGAGGCCGGCACGCCGGCTGCGGCCGAGGCGATCGGCCTGGCGGCGGCGCTCGACTATGTCGACCAGCTCGGTTGGCCGGCGATCGAAGGCCACGAAGCCGGACTGGTCGAGGCGACGGTCGCGGGCCTCGAGGCGATCGTCGGCCTGCGCCTGATCGGCCGGCCGCGCGAGCGGGCCGGCGTGGTGTCGTTCGTCCTCGACGGCATCCACGCTCACGATCTCGGTACCGTGCTCGATCACCATGGGGTTGCCGTGCGCGCTGGTCACCACTGCGCGCAACCGCTCATGCAACGCTATGGTGTGCCGGCCACCGTGCGCGCCTCGTTCGGGCTCTACAACACCCGCGAGGAGGTCGCGGCGCTCCTGCGCGCGATCGCGGCGGCGCAGGCCATCTTCGGCGGAGTTGCAGCGGGCGGGCGCGGCGGCGGAAACGAACAAGGCGGAACATGAACGAGCTGCAGACGCTCTACCAGGAAGTGCTCCTCGACCACTATCGCAGCCCCCGCAACAGAGGCCGTCTGGCGAGCGCGACGGGCCGCGCGGAGGGTCACAACCCGCTGTGCGGGGACCGCATCGCCGTCGAGGTCGAAGTCGCGGGCGAGCGGCTGCTGGGTGTGGCCTTCGAGGGCGCCGGTTGCGCCATCTCCACGGCTTCCGCGTCGCTCATGACCGAGGCGGTCGCCGGCAGGACGCCGAGCGAGATTGGCGCGCTCTTCGAGCAGTTTCGCAAAGCCGTCACCGGCGATCCGACCGCCGATGTCGAGCCGCTCGGAAAGCTCGCCGTGCTCTGCGGTGTCAAGGACTTTCCGATGCGGGTGAAGTGCGCCACGCTCGCCTGGCATACCCTGCTCGCGGCGCTCGCCGGCGGCGGCAAGGTGTCGACCGAATAGCCACGAGACGCTCTCTCTCCTGCGCTGCGGCTGGGCATGGTACCGTCAAGCTGCGCGTGGTCTCTTGCGGGAAGGAGACGGGTGATCCGATCGCCTTCGCCCGATCGGTCTCGCTGGTTCGCCGGCCTGGCGGCGATCCGGGGAAGCGAGAGGGTGCCGCAAGCACTTTGGTTCACCGTCTTCGATGTGGCAGCAATCTCGCAGGACGGAAACCGTATGATTCGAAACATGACGCGTGCGCGACGGTTCCCGCCCGCTGGACGACTCCGGCTGGCAGTGGTCCTCGTGGTTGCGTTGCTCCTGCCGGCCGTGGCGCGGGCGGACGAGACCCTGAACTACGCCTGGCGGATCGAAGGCTTCTTCGGCGCCCTTGCCGGCCTCTTCTTTCCCAGCCGCGGCGAAGGCAGCCTGATCGAAACCACGACCGCGGACGGGAATCTGAAGAGTGCGCTCCTCATCACCTCGAAGGAGGACGACGACGCGAGCTTCTTCCTCTACGAGGCCGAGATCGACCGCGCCTCCGGGCGCACGATCTCCGCCCGGTCGAGCCAGCTCTGGCAGGGCAAACGCAAGGACAAGGCGGGCAAGATCTCCGAGGCGGAGACGGTCGATGTCGCGTCGGCGATCCATCTGCTGCGCCGGACTCTGCCCGAGAGCTCACAGGAGCTGGAGATCTGGTCCGATGGGAAGCTCTACCCTGTCTTGGTGAAGCCGGTCGGCCCAGCCACCCGCAAGATCGGCGGCCGCGCGGTGCCGACGCTCCACTACTCGATCCGCCCCCTGGTGCGTCCCGAGCGCCGGGCATGGAAGGGCGAGCTCGATCTCTGGTTCGCCCGCGACCCGCAAGCAACGCCGGTCGAGATCCTCGTCGCCCGGTCGCCGGCGCGGGTGCGGCTGGAGCTCACGCAGGCGCCTTGACCGGTTGAATTCGGCCGAAAGGAGAGAAAGATGTGGAATCGGAGAGAGATGCTTCAAGGCTCCACCGTGGCGCTCGCCGGACTCGCTGTGGCGCGACGACTGGCGGCCTCCGGGTCGTCGCCGGCGGCGGTCCCCGGCACCGTGCCGGCGCCGCCAGCCGTCGCGTCGGCGGGGCCCTTCGTCCTGCCGCCGCTGCCCTATCCTTATGAGGCGCTCGAGCCGCATATCGACGCCGAGACGATGCGGCTTCACCACGGCAAGCACCACGCCACCTACGTCGCGAAGCTGAACGAAGCCGTCGCGGCCGCGCCGGAGCTGGCCGGTAAGAGCGTCGAGCAGCTGCTGCGCGACCTCGCGCGGGTACCGGAGACGGTGCGCATCGCGGCGCGCAATCACGGCGGTGGACACGCCAACCACACCCTGTTCTGGACCTCGATGCGGCCCGCTGCCGGAGCTCCGGTCGCCCCGCCGCAGGGGCGCTTCGCGGCCGCCGTGCAGGCGCAGTTCGGCTCGTTCGACGGCCTGCGCGAGCAGCTGACGAAGTCGGCCGGGGGGGTCTTCGGCAGCGGCTGGGCCTGGCTGACGCTCGACAGCGCCAAGCGGCTCGCAGTCGGGAGCCTGCCCAACCAGGACTCGCCGCTCTCCTCCGGCCAGACCCCACTCCTTGGCATCGATGTCTGGGAGCACGCCTACTACCTCAAGTACCAGAATCGCCGTGCCGAGTACCTCCAGGCCTTCTTCTCCGTCGCCGACTGGATGGTGGTCGGTCGGCGCTACGAGGAGGCGGTCGGCCCGGCCTGATCCGCCGTCGCCTTCCCTTCATCCGTTTTCCCGGACCCGGGCGTATCACTAAGAGTGCGGTTTTCGGGAGAGCGTGAGAGGATGAGCTTGTCGTCGGCAACAGCCCTGCAGGAGCCCTTCGCGGCGGTGCGCCCGCGGGCCTGGCGCCGCCCATTCAGGATGACCCTCAATCCCTCCGATCTCGATCTCCTGCAGCGCGTTGCGCTCGCCGACCGCGACGCCTTCCGGCTCTTCTACGATCGCCATGCGCCCCAGGTCCTCGCCTACGTGCGCTCCCTGGGGAGAAGCCGGGACGCCTCGGAGGACGTCGTGCAGGAGGTCTTTCTCGCCGTCTGGCGCAAGGCCGCTACCTACCGGCCGGAGCGCGGCGACGTCGCCGGCTGGCTCTACACCATGACCCGGAACAAGGTCGTGGATCTGTGGCGCAAGCTCCCGACGGGCTCCGACCAGAGCAGTGAGGAATCTCTGGCCGCGCTCTCCGAGCGGCCCGAGGCCGAAAGTCGGGTGGTTTCGATCAGCTTGCGCAAGGCGATGGCCGATCTCAAGCTCGAACAGCGCCAGGCGCTCGAGCTTGCCTACTTCGGCGGGCTGACTTACGAAGAGACCGCCGAACGCCTGAAGCTGCCGGTGGGGACGCTCAAATCCAGAATCCGTGCCGGACTCGCCCTGATGCGGGGCGTGCTCTCGGAGAGCGGCTCGTCGAGTCTTTAGGAAATCGAGAATGAGCCGAGACCTGACCCATCCGCCCGAGGAAACCCTCCTGGATCTGGCTGCCAGCCAGCTGGATCGCCCCCACCAACTGGTGCTCGAGGCGCATCTCGAGCACTGCGCCGCCTGCCGGCAAGGAGTCGGTGAGCTCGCGGCCCCAGGCGGCTGGTGGCTCGCGCAGCTGCCGTCTGAAGCGCCGTCGCGAGAGCTCTGGCAGAAGCTCGAGCGCGAGGTGGGCGCGCCCGCGCCGGTCGATCCGTTCGCTGCCCACCTGCCCCTGCCGCTCGCGCTGCGCCAGGAATTCGCCGGCCAGCCGCGGCCGCGTTGGTGGTCGCTGGGCCTCAACGGCGGCCGGGTGGCGGTGCTGTTCGAGGACGCGGTTTCGAAGTCGCTGCTCTGCCTGGGTGAGATGCCCGGTGGGCGGCGCTTTCCGCGTCATGAGCACCTGGGTTTCGAGCAAGTCACGGTCCTCGCCGGCGGATATACCGACGAGCGCGGGGAATTCGCCGCCGGGGACTACGCGGCTTACGCGCCCGGATCGAGTCACGGTCCCGACACCCTCGACGGTGACCCGTGCTGGACGCTCTTTCGCCTGGACGGCAAGGTGCGTTTTGCCGGCTGGCGCGGGGCGTTGCAGCGGATCCTCGGCTAGGAGCCCATCGCCAACCGCGTCCGGCGCGGTGGAAACACTGCCGGCGTCCGCAGCCGCCTGCCGGAGCCCGCTTTGGTAGACTTTCGCAATCGATGAAGATTCGACGCGCCGCGAAGTACGGTTTCTGCGCCGGCGTGAGAATTGCCGACAAGAAGGTCAAGAAATTCGCCCGCGAGGGCAACCGCGGATCCATCCTCGGCCAGGTCGTGCACAACGAGCGCGTCGTCGACGAGATGGCGCAGCTCGGCGTGGGAACCGTGCAGCACTTCGAAGAGGCCGCGGCGGGCTCCATCATCTTCTCGGCGCACGGTGTTCCGCCTTCGTTTCACGCGCGCGCCCAGGCGCGCGGGCTCAAGATCCTCGACACCACCTGCCCCTTCGTCTACGACATCCATGACGAAGCGAGCGTCGCGCTGGCGGATGGAGCCCACCTGGTCTTCATCGGGGATCCGCATCATCGCGAGGTGGCGGGATACACCCGCGACCTCGATCCGCTTCGCTTCCATATCCTGATGACCGTCGAAGAGGCTCGCGCGATCGACTGGTCGCGTTATTCGAAGGTCAAGATCTTCTATCAGACGACGCTCAATGCCGACGACTTCGAAGATCTGGCGCGGTACATAGAGCAACAGGTTCCGGCGACACGGGCGGATACGATCTGCTATGCCACCAAGGAGAATCAGGAGGCGGCGCACGAGCTCGGGCGCGATCCGGAGATCGGGCTGATCCTCGTGATCGGCGGCACGCGCAGCGCCAACACCCGCCATCTCTGGGAGATTTGCGCCCGTTCCAAGCCGAGTCACCTCATCCAGGGGGCCGAGGACATCGATCCCGCCTGGTTCGAAGGTGTCCGGACGGTCGGCATCACCGCCGGCGCATCGACTCCGGACTACGTCGTCGACGAGGTCGAGGCGGCCATAGCCCGCCTCGCGTCGCCGGGCGGGCCGGCGTGAGCCGGTGAGCGATCCGCTGGACCGGCTGCGTGCCGCGGTGCGCGGGCGAGGGGTGCGTATTGTCCTGCCCGAGGCTGGCGATCCGCGCATCCGCCGCGCGGCGGACGAATGCATCCGCCGCACGCTCTGCGTGCCGATCTGGCTCGATGAGGTGTCGCCGACGGCGCTGGCTGCGGCCCGCGATCTCCTCGGCGCGCGGATTGCGGCGCGCGGCCTGCCTCGCGACGAGGTCGAGCGACGGCTCGCCGACAGCCTGCATCTCGCCTGCGCGCTCGTCGCCTGCGGCGCCGCCGACGGCGCGGTCATGGGAGCCGAGGCGACGACCGCCGCGACGCTGCGGGCGGCGCTCGCCGCCGTCGGTCCCCGGGTCGGAGTCGGCCGCGTCTCTTCCTGTTTTCTGATGACCCTTCCCGGCGGACGCTCGCTCGTCTACTCCGACTGTGCTGTGGTTCCCGACCCGAGCGCCGAAGAGCTCGCCGACATCGCCGTGGCGGCGGCGGCGAGCTGCCGGCTGCTTCTCGCCGAGGAGCCGCTTGTCGCCCTGCTCTCGTTCTCGACCCATGGCAGTGCCCGCCACCCGCGGGCCGAGAAGGTCGCCGAAGCAGCGGCGATTCTCGGGCGCCGGGGGGTCGACTTCGCTTTCGAGGGCGAGCTGCAGGCGGACGCCGCGCTGGTGCCGGAGGTCGCGGCGAGGAAGTCGCACGGCGCCGCCCGCCGCAGTCTCGAAGGCCGCGCCAATGTCCTCGTCTTTCCCGACCTGGATGCCGGTAACATCGGCTACAAGCTGACCGAGCGGCTCGCCGGCGCGAGGGCCCTGGGGCCGCTCTTGCAAGGCCTTGCCCGTCCGGTGCACGATCTCTCCCGGGGCTGCACGGTCGAGGATGTGGTCGACGTCATGACCGTCGCGGCGGCGGCCGCGGTGAGCGCAGGCGGCACGCACGGCACGCCGCAATCGGGACGCCCGCAGGCGCACGAAAGGAGCACCCAGTGAAGGTACTCGTGGTGGGCGGCGGTGGCCGCGAGCATGCACTGTGCTGGAAACTGCGGCAGAGCCCGCTGCTCACGGAGCTCTACTGCGCGCCGGGGAATCCGGGAATCGCGGCGGTGGCCGACTGCGTGGCGATCGCCGCGGAGGAGATCCACTCGCTCGCCGATTTCGCGCTGGAGGCTGGCATCGATCTCACGATCGTCGGGCCCGAACTACCCCTGACCCTGGGTATCGTCGATGAATTCCAGTCGCGCGGGCTGCGAATTTTCGGCCCCAAGCGCCACGCCGCCGAGCTCGAGGGCTCGAAGGTCTTCGCCAAGGAGTTTCTCGTCCGGCATTCGATTCCGACGGCCGACTTCGAGATCGTGCACGATCGCGCCGAGGCCGCTGCCGCTGCGGCGCGGTTCGGTTTTCCGGTGGTCCTCAAGGCCGACGGGCTGGCGGCGGGCAAGGGCGTCATCCTGGCCGCCGACGCCCGCGAGCTCGAAGCGGCGCTCGTCAGCCTGTTCGACGATCGGCGCTTCGCGGCGGCCGCGGACCGGGTGGTGGTGGAGCAGTTTCTGGAGGGCGAGGAGGTCTCCTTCATCGCCATCTCCGACGGCGAGCGCATCCTGCCCTTCGCGACGGCGCGTGACCACAAGCGACTGCTCGACGGCGACCGCGGTCCCAATACGGGTGGCATGGGGGCCTTCAGCCCCTCGGGCCTGCTGTCGGCAGACGAGGCGACGAAGGTGCTCGAGGATGTGATGCACCGGACGATCCGGGGCATCGCCTCCGAAGGCCGGCCGTTCGTCGGCGTGCTCTACGCCGGCCTGATGCTGACCAAGGACGGCCCGAAGGTGCTCGAGTTCAACGCCCGCTTCGGCGACCCGGAGGCGCAGGCGCTTCTTCTCCGCCTCGAGGACGATCTGCTGCCGATTCTCGCCGCCGGGGCGGCCGGGAACTTCGGTGTCGCCCGCCTGCACTTCCGCAAGGAGGTCGCGGCGGTGATCGTCCTGGCGAGCGAGGGCTACCCCGAGAAGCCGGTGAAGGGCGAGCCGATCCTCGGTCTCGACCGCGCCGCGGCGCTGCCGAACGTCGAGATCTTTCACTCCGGAACCGCCCTCGTCGACGGTGTCGTGGTCGCCGCCGGCGGGCGCGTCCTCTCGGTCGGCGCCACCGGATCGACGCTCGCCGAGGCGCTGAAGAGCGCCTATGCCGCCGCGTACGAGATTCAGTGGCCGGCGAAGATCCTGCGCAAGGACATCGGCCGGCGCGCCCTCGAACAGGGAATCGTCAGCAGCGAGAGTGGCGTTTTTCGCCTGCCGCCTCCCGCCGACTCCTGAAACTGGCAGCGGCGAGGAGCCTGCCTCTGGCTTCCCGGTCCAACACCTATTCGGCCGTCGCCCCCGGCGAGGGGCGCGACGAGAGGCTCGATCTCCTGCGCGGTCTCTGTCTCCTCAAGATGGTCCTCTCCCACCTCTGGCCGCAGCCGCTAGACCTGCAGCCTCTCTTCGGCTTCGTTTCGGCAGCGGAGGGGTTCTTTCTCATCTCGGGCGCGACCACGGGGATCGTCTTCGGCCGGCGTGCGGAAAGCGGCGGCTTCGCCTTCGCTACCCGCGGTCTCGCGCGCCGCGGAGTGCAGCTCTATCTGCTGAATCTCGTCCTCGTCTTTGTCCTTTTCGCTGCCGAGACGACGCGCATCCTGCAGTTCAGCCAGTTTCGCCATCCGGGCTTCTCGGTGGCCGAGCTCTTCGACTTCAATCAGCCCTACTTCCTGCAGGTTCTGCCGCGTTACGCTCTCTTTCTCCTGTGCGCGCCCATGGCGCTCGGTTGCCTGCGCAGTGGCCGCACGGCGTTGCTCGTCGCGGTCTCGCTCGGGTTGTGGACCCTGGTTCTGGCGCACGGGGGCCGGCTGGCGGTGCCCTACCTCGAGCATGGACCGCCCGGCGGTTTCCTCCTCCTCTCGTGGCAACTGCTCTTCTTCGGCGGCATGGCGCTCGGCCATCATCGCGAAAAAGTCGGGAGAGTCTGGCGCGCGCTCCCTGCCGTCCTCACGATCGCCCTCCCGACGGCTCTGTATGCCGCCTTCGTGGCCCTGGGGGTGGCGCACACGGCGGGTCGGTCCGGGTGGGAGGCGGAGACGATCGCGCAGCTCTTCGGACGCGAGCAACTCGGGCCAGGGCGCCTTCTCGACCTCGTCTGCGCCGCGCTCCTCTTGTTCGCGCTCGTGGATCGCTTCTTCGTGCCGATCCGGCGTGCCGCGGGCTGGCTCCTGCTGCCGTTCGGACGCAACGCCCTCTACCTTTTTCTCGCCCACACCGTGACCTACGCCTTCTTTCTCTCCCTGGGCCCGTGGTTGCCGTTCGCTCTCTACGGCCACCCGGCGCGCCTCGCGCTCGCCGGCGGGCTCCATTTCGCTCTCCTCTGGGTGCTGGCGCGCTGGGCTCCTGGTCGTCGCTGGCTCGCTCTCTGACGCGCAAGTCGCGCCGTAGCGGCGGTGCGGCGCGCCGGGGGCAGCCGCTGCGTTGCGTTGACAGCCCCTGGGGGGGGTGCCATCATGGCCGCAGGATCGTGTTCGCATGCCCGCCGGACGCTCCAGAGGGGAGCTGGATCGGCCTTCCTCGCCGCTTCTGGCGGGTTTCGTTGGTATTGATCGTGCAATTCTGGTGAGCTAGCCATGTCCGGTTGCGGCGGTTGCTCGTACAAGGGAATGTCGACGGCGGTCGAGACCGCCTATGTCGGCGTGCGCTTCGGCGAGGAAACCAACCTCACCCTCTGCGGGACCGGTGGCGAGATCCTCGGCAGAGGCGCCGGGGTCATCGTCGAGGTCGAGGGCGAACCGGCCTACGGCCGCGTCGAGCAGTCGCCGATGCCGATTTTCAAGCCCTGTCAGAAGAGCTCGGCGAGATCGATATTGCGCCCGGCGACGGCCGAGGACAAACAGGCTTTCGAGGCCAAGCTGGACCGCGAGCGGACGGCGAAGCTCTTCTGCCTCGAGCGCGTGCGGGCGCTCAAGCTCGAGATGAAGATCTCCAAGGTCGACTTCGCGCTTTCCGGGAAGCGGGCGACCCTGCACTTCACCGCCGAGCACCGGATCGATTTTCGCCAACTCGTGCGCGACCTCTCGCAGCGCTTCGCCGCCCGGATCCAGATGGTGCAGGTCGGCTCGCGCGACGAAGCGGCGCTGCTCGGAGGCGTGGGGGTCTGCGGCCAGACACTCTGCTGCTCGACCTGGCTCAAGGACTTCCGGCCGATCTCGATTCAGATGGCCAAACGCCAGAACCTCTCCCTCAATCCGTCGAAGATCTCCGGTCAGTGCGGGCGGCTCCTCTGCTGTCTCGCCTACGAAGACGATCAGTACAAGGGCGCCAAGCGCCCCAAGGACGATCCGCCGGTGACGGTAGCCGTATGAGCCAGCGCAAGTTGATTCGCCCCGACATTTCCGAGAAGCGCGGCTCCGAGCCGCGCGTGGTCACCCGGCGGAAGCTCTCGCCCCCGGAGCAGACCAACGCCGAGGAGTTCTACTACCTCAAACAGATGTCGGCGCGCACGCCGATGGTCGTCGTGTTGACCAACGACGAGCAGTTGCACGGCTGGATCGAGTGGTACGACAAGGGCGCCATCAAGCTCAACCGCCCCGCCGGACCGAATCTGCTCATCCCGAAGCACAACATCCGCTACCTCTTCAAGGAGGAGGAGCTGCGGCGCACCCGGCGCCGCACCTCCGAAACTCTGGAATCCGGTGCCCCGCCGGGCAAACGCGGGCCGATCCCTGAAGCGGCCGGGCCGACGGAGAACGGGCCCGAGAGCGAAGAGTAGTGGCAGGCCCGATCCTCGCCCTCACCCAGGGCGATCCGGCGGGAATCGGACCGGAAATCCTGCTGCGAAGCGTTGCCGCGCGCACCGCTGCCGGCTCGGCTACCTCCGCTGCCTCCGAGGTTCCCACCCATTCCACCCTGCTGATCGCCGAACGGGCCGCTCTCGAGGCGGTGGCGGAGCTCGTTCCCGAGTTTCCATGGGATCGCCTGGTCGAGGTCCAATCCCCCGACCGCGCGATGCTCGCGCGGCTCGCCGGGCAGATCGCCCTGCTCGACCCGGTCGGCAGCCGACGCCGGATCGAGCTCGGCCGTTCGCGCGCTGCCGATGCGCACGGCGCCATGGCGGCTCTCGACGCCGGTATCGCGCTCGCCCGCGCCGGTGCCGTCGACGCGATCGTCACGGCGCCGGTGGCGAAGGACTCGATTGCCACCCATCTCCTCCCCGGCTTCGTCGGGCATACCGATTATCTCGCTGCCGCCTGCGGTCTCGAACGCTACGGCCGCGACTACCTGATGGCGTTCCTCGCCCCCGGAATGCAAGTGGCACTGCTCACGGTTCACCTGCCGTTGCGCCAGGCGCTCGACAGGATCGGCCGGGAGAGCGTCCTCGAAGCGCTCGCCTGCCTCGAGCGCCATGCCGGTGGACGCATCGCCCTCGCCGGAGTCAATCCGCATGCCGGCGAGGGCGGATTGCTCGGCAGCGAGGAGACGGCGGTCCTCGTACCCACGGTCGCCGAAGCCCGGCAGCGGGGGATCGACGTCCGGGGGCCGGAGAGCGCGGACTCGCTCTTCGCGCGCCTGGCGCGCGAAGAGTTCGATTGGGTCCTGGCGCTGTATCACGACCAGGGGCTGATCGCAGTCAAGAGCGCGTCTTTCGGTCTCGCCACCAACTGGACCCTCGGCCTGCCCTTCGTCCGCACCTCGGTCGACCACGGTACCGCCTTCGCCATCGCCGGCACCGGCCGGGCCGACGCCGCGCCGATGAGCGCGGTAGTGGCGACAACCCTCAAGCTCCTCTCTGGCGAGCTCCCGCGCCGGCGGCACAGCGAGGGCTAGGGCAGGATCATGGTGGCCAGGGTCGCGCAGCGAGCGCCGGGATCCGGCGGCCCGCGACCCTCGTGCACGAGACCGATCTCGCGCTCTATCGCGCCAAGTCGAAGGGGCGCAACCGGGTCGAGAGCGCCGGAGTCGATTCGCCACCGATCCTAGGAGGCTCCCTTGCCCGAGAGCACCACCGGAATGGTGCGCAGGAGGATCTTGAGGTCGAGCCAGGGCGACCAGTTGTCGATGTAGGCGAGGTCGAGCTTCATCCACTGCTCGAAGTCGAGCTCGTTGCGCCCCGAGATCTGCCAGAGGCAGGTCAGGCCGGGTTTCATCGCCAGGCGCCGGCGTTGCCAGCGCTCGTACTGCGCGACCTCCTCGGGGATCGGCGGGCGCGGCCCGACGAGGCTCATGTCGCCCTTCACGACGTTCCACAGCTGCGGCAGCTCGTCGAGGCTGAACTTGCGCAGGAACCTGCCGAAGCGGGTCACGCGCGGATCGTTCCTCGCCTTGAAGACCGGGCCGTCCATCTCGTTCAGGTGCTCGATCTCTCGCCGGCGCCCTTCCGCATCGGCGGTCATCGTGCGGAACTTGTAGAGCGTGAAGAGGCGCCCGTTCCTGCCGCAGCGGGTCTGCCGGAAGAGCACGGCGCCGCTCGACGAAAGCCGGATGAGCGCGGCGAGGACGGCCAGGACGGGCAGCGCCGAGCACCAGGAGAACGCCCGCGAGCACGATGTCCGAGGTCCGCTTGAGGAGCAGTCCGCCGACGCTCGTCGGCCCGGTCGAGAAGGTGAGCAGGGGAACGCCGTCCAGGTCCTCGAGCTGCACGCTGGCCTTGGCATGGGGAAAGAAATTGAGCGCGAAGCGGGTGATGATGCCCTGCTCCTGCAGCGCGAGGAAGAGGTCCTCGAAGCGGTCGAAGTCGCGGCGGTCGATGGCGAAGAGCACTTCGTCGATCACCTGTGCCCTCGACGATTCGCCGGATCTCGCTCACCCGGCCGAGCACCGGCAGGCCGCCCAGCGGTGTCCGGCATCGGCTCGTCGTCGTCGGCGACGAAACCCGCGCACGCGATAGCCCCAGAAGCGGTGACCGAGAATCGACGCGGCGATCGAGCGCGCCGCCTCGTTGGCGCCGACGATCAGCACCGTGCGGTAGTTGAAGCCGTGCGCCCGGACGTAGCGCGAGCTGACCCGCAGGGCGAGCTTCTCGCACAGCAGGAGCGCTCCGGTGAGGAAGGCGAAGAGGGCGATCCAGATCCGGCTGAGGCGGTCGTCGTCGAGCAGCCGCTCGTCGAGGCGAAAAGCCCAGACGATGAGCAGGAAGAGAATGGAGGCGGTGGCGGTGATGCGCACGATCGCGCTCGCTTCGTCGAGCACCGGCACCGTGCGGTGCGAACGGTAGCGGCCCGACGACCACAGCAGCAGCGACCAGAGCACGAGCGCGAGAGGCAGGAGCGGCAGATAGCGCTCGACGGGATAGAGCGCGCCGGGAATCCAGCGTCCGCCGAGTGCCGGCAGCGAGATGACTGCGCAGGGCGTGGGCGAGGAAGAACGCCGCCGAGATCAGGGCGAGATCGAGCAGGAAGACGAGGGTGGCGATGAGGCGGGCTTGCTGCTTGAGCATCGGTCGGGCCGCGGGAAGTCTAGCCGATCCCTGCCGTCGTCTCCCGCCTGGCGCCGGCCGTGTCTCCGGCGGCCGCGCGCAGCAGGTGGGCGTACTGGTCGGCGATCGTCTCCCAGTTGTAGCGCACCGCCGCGCGGGCGGCGGCGGCGCGGCCCCGCCGGGCGACTTCGCCGGGATCGGCGCGCAGCCGATCGAGCAATCGCCGCCAGCGGCGGCGGGAGAGTCGGCGCGGAAGTAGAGCGCGACGTCGCCGGCCACCTCGCGGTTCTCCGGCGTGTCGTTGACCACCAGGCAGTTGCCGTAGCCCATCGCCTCGACGAGGGCCGGATGGGTGCCGCCGACCTCGGTGGCGTGGATGTAGACCAGGGCGTGCGAGAGCAGCTGGCGATAGCCGCGGCCGTAGATCGGGCCGGGGAAGCGGATCCGCGGGTCGGCGGCCTGCGCGGAACGACGCGATGAAGGCGCTGGCATAGGGGGCGCCGCCGACCATCACGAGCGGGATCTCGCCCCCGACCCGCCCGTAAGCCTCGACGACGCGGTGGGGGTTGTTCTCGGGTTCGAAGCGGGAAACGTAGAGGAAGTAGTTGCTGCTTCTCGATCCCGAGGCGGCGCAGGACTCCGCTCTGCCAGAGCGGGCGCGCGGCGACGCCGTAGGTGACGATGTGCGAGCGCGCACCGTAGCGCGCGAGGTAGTGCGCGCGGATCACTTCGGCATCGGTGACCAGAAGGTCGGGCAGGAAGCAGGCGAGGCGCTCGGAGAGCGCGTAGACCGCGCGCCCGAACGGGCCCCACTTGGCGCGGCGCTTCTCGATGCCGTCGACGTTCAGGACGCAGGGCGTCCCGGCGGCGGCGAGCAGCGGGAGGAAGAGGGCATTGGCGGAGTTTACGACCAGCGCGGCGTCGAATCGTTCGCCGACCGCATGCAGGCAGGAGGCGAACGTATGCACCGGGGTGTCGAGGTGCTTGGTGCGGATCGTCGGCAGGTGCACGAGGTGCGCGCCGCGGTAGCGCGCGCGACGCGTCGGCGCGCGCTCTCCGCGCCGGCGGCGGGGGCGTGCGGCAGTAGACCGTGACCTCGAAGTCGCGCGCCACGAGCCGCGGCGCGAGCTCCGCGAAGAGCGTCTCGTACCCTCCGTAGCGCCCGGGAATGCCACGCGAGCCGACGAGCGCCACCCGCAGCTTCCTCACAGCGGCTCCGCCGGGCGCAGAAACCAGCGTCCGATGGCCTGCGTCGGCACGCTGCGCCGGCGCTGGACGAGCTGGCGGTGGGCGACGAGCTCCCGCCGGTGACGCCAGAGCCAGGCGTACGCCGGCAGCGAGCTTGCGTTCGCGCAGCAGCACCCAGGCGAGCGCCGCGAGATCGCGCGTCAGGGTGGCGGGCAGCGTCCAGAAGAAGTTGCCCAGCGTCTGGTGATCGATGCGCAGGAGATAGCGATTCTTGAGCGAGTGCAGGTTCACCGCCGGCGGCAGCGCGGCGCGGCGTTCGGGCAGGACCCGCCGGCGGTGGCTCGGCGCACGGCGGCCGGCTCGTAGAGGATCTCCCATCCCCGCTCGCGCAGCCTGAAAGCGAGCTCGGCGTCCTCGCGGAAGGAGTGGTAGCGCTCGTCGAAGATCTGCCCGGCGATCGCGACGTCGGCGAGCGCCTCGCGCCGCCACAGGGTCGCCGCGCCGGTGGCGCCGAAGACGCGCACCGCGGCGGCATACTGGCCGCGGTCGGGCTCCCCGGAGCCGCGATCGAAGTGCCGCCAGGTCCACGACAGCTGCATGCCGCAGGCGTCGAGACGGCGCGTCGCCGCGGACGATTCCGCCGCTGCGCCCGAGGCGTCTCCGCCAGTCGCCGGCCCGGATCCGCTGCGCACGAGGCGCCCGGTGACCGCGGCGACCCGCGCGAATCGCGGATCTTCGAGCCGCGCGACGAGCGGCGCGAGAAAGCCGGGCGAGACAAGCGCGTCGGCGTTCAGCGTCAGCAGGTAAGGGCGCCGTCGACAGGGCAATCGCCCGATTCATGCCACCGGCGAAACCGAGGTTCTGCGACAGCGCCTCGACGCGCGTCGGAATCGTCGTCGGGGGCGCTCCGGCGCGCCTCGGCGACGCTCGCGTCCGCGCTCGCGCAGTCGACGACGACGAGCTCGGCTGGGCACGGGATCGAGGCGGGCGACGGCGGCGAGGCCGCGGGCAGGTCGGCGGCGGAGTCGTGCGTGACGACGAGCAGCGCGACCGGCAGCGGCCTCACGCCGACGGCTCCGACGGCTCCCGATGGCGCCGCGGTGGGCCCAGCCCGAGAGGCTGCCGCGGGCGACCTCGAGCAGCGCCCGGGCGGCCTCCGCGCGGCTCGCGGCGCGCGCCGGCCGGCGCAGCGGCAGGAGGAGCAGGCGGGCCAGAGCGGCCGGCCCGGCCAGGGCGCGAAACGCCAGCGACCAGCCGTGGCCGTGGTGCTGGTCGAGGTAGCGGCAGAGGTTGCGATCGTAGGCGGCGAGGAAGGCCGCCATAGCCCAATGCGCCGACCGAGCTTCCCTGGCGATGACGGCAGAGCGCCGTCGGAAGATAGAGCATCCGTTCGCCGCGATCGGCCAATCGTCGCGCGAGGTCGACATCCTCGAACCAGGCGGGAAAGTAGCGCTCGTCGAAACCGTCGACCGCTTCGAAGACGCTGCGGCGCAGCGCGAGCGCCGCCGCTGCCGGTTGCTCGATCGGCGTGCCCGCAGCCGGTTCGCGGGCGTCTCCGGCTGCCGGGATTCCAGAACAGCGCATGCGCCAGGAGCGCGAGCGGCTGTCGGCAGGCGGCGCAGTTGCCAACCCGCCTGTTCGGCGCCGTCGAATCCGATCAGGCGTGGCACCAGGCCGGCGGCCTGCGGCCAATGGTCGAAAGCGAGCCGGAGCGCCTCGAGGGCATCCCGCTTCAGGGCGGGCGTCGGGATTGAGGAAGAGCAGGTATTCGGCGCGGGCTGCGTGGGCGCCGAGATTCGAGCCGCCGGCAAAGCCGAGATTGCTGCCGGGCGAGAGCACCCGGATGCTCGCGGGGAGCGCTCCCAAGCCTGCGAGACGCTGCGGCAGGTCGCCGTCCTGGTCGACGATGACGAGCTCGAAACGGCGGTCACGCGGCCACGCGGCGACGAGCTCGGCCACATCGTCGGCCGCGCGCCAGGCGACGACGATGGTCGAGAGCTCCGGTCGTCGTCACGCCGTCGGAGCCTATCCGGAAGCGCTCGGCGGCAGCGAGGGCGCGCGCGGTTGCCCGCGGCGCGCGGCGCGGCGAGAAGGCCGCGAGCCGCGGCAGCGCCGTGCTCCAGCCGATGACGCACCCCGAGGGCGCGGGCGAGGTCGAGGCGCAGAGCCGCGCGCAGAAGGTCGCGGAGCGTCGCGGGCGGCGAGCCGCGGCAGGGTGGCGGCGAATCCGCCGCCGAGGAGGCGCCGCAGGACCAGCAGACGGTTGCGATGGATCGACTCGCCAGCGCGCGGAGCGGCGCGCGTCCGGTGGTCGCCTGGCCGGCATGCCGGGCGACCGCCGCGGGCACGCACCAGCTCTCCCACTCCGCCTCGCGCAGACGCACGGCGAGCTCGACGTCCTCGTAGTAACTGCCCAGGCGTTCGTCGAAGAAGCTCGCCGCGGTCCCCGCCACGGCGGCCAGCGCCGCGCGCCGGTAGAGGGCAGCGGTCGCCGAGACGCCGAAGAGCTCGAACGGCGGCGCGGTCAGCGGCGGCGGCGGCTCGCCGGCGCCGACCTGTACCGCCTGCCACGAGCGGTTCCATCCCAGGCCGCAGCCCTCGACGACCTGCGGCCGGTCGATCTCGAGCTGGACCCCCTGCACCGCCGCGGCGCGCGGTCGGCGGGCGAGCTCGCCGATGAGCGCCGCGAGCCACCCCGGGGCGACGACGAGGTCGTCGTTGACGATGGCGATGGCGGCGCTCGTCGGGTCGGCCGCCGCCAGTCCGAGGTTGGCGGCGGCGGCGAAGCCGGCGGCGCGCCGGCAGGAGAACGAAATATTCCCGCGGCTCCGGAGAGCTCCGGCGCCGGTGCGGCGCCCTGGTGCACCCAGATGAGCTCCGCGGGCCATCCGGCGAGCTCGGCGCGCAGCGCGGCGAGCATCTCGCTCTGCCAGGGCGAGCGGCCGAGCGAGGGACGATCGCGCTGAGAGAGCTCCCGGCGCGTCGCGCCATTCCAGGTGACCTCGGCGCGATCGAGCACGACGAAACTGCGCGCCCCTCGGTCGGCCGGACCGACGGCGCGGAAGCGCAGCGCTCGCCGCGGCGAAGGCGAACGGTCCGGTTCGAGCGTCACCCAGGGGAGCCCTCGGGGCCACCGCTCCTCCGCCCCCGCGCTCCCCCGGCCGTTCGCGGCCGGCGGCAGCGGCAAAGCCGCGACGAGCCGCTCGGCGGCACGCACCTCGAGCGTCAGCGGGGCCGCCGGGCTCGCCGGCCGGCAGAACACGGAGGCGCGAGGCGGCAGGACGGCCGCCGGCGACCGGTATCGCGCGAGAGCTGGTATCCGGCCGGAGCGCCCAGCCGCCGTCGAAGCGCGTGCGGTCGGCCGTCCAGCGCTCCGGGAAAGAGCGCGCCGCGCTGGTGAGGTCACCCAGGCGTCCTCGAACTCGATGCGCGAGGTCGGGAGGCGCCGGGCAGCGGCGACCAGGAGGCCGCTCCAGGCGAGCAGCAGGACGACCGCCGAGAAGTGCCAGAGGAGCCGCGCCGCGGCCGCACTGCGCGAGGTCGCGCACCGCGCGCGGTTCTTCCACGGAGCCGGCGAGAGCGATCACCGCGAGAGAGAGGGCAAGCGGCACGATCCAGGTCGCTGGGCGCGGGCGCACCATCGAAGGGAGGAGCCGCACGAGATCGACCGGCGAAGTTGCGCGAGAGCTCGTCGAGCAGCCGGCTGGAGCCGTTGGCGAGGCTGTAGGCCCAGGCCGGATGCACCAGATAGACGAGCGCGACCGCCGACGAGAGCGCGGCGAGCCAGCGCACAGAGCCAGCGCAGGCCCGGAGCCGGGACGCTTCGCGCGCGAACAGCGGCGGCAGCAGCAGCGCCAACGCCGGCAGCAGCACGACGCCGTAGCGAAAGGGCGGCGACCAACCGCCGTACCACTCGCGGCGCATGCCGATGAGCAGGAGGTAGGGCAGTGAGAGCGGCGAGCTCGGCCGCGGCGCACGGGCGACCTCCTGTCGCGGGCTGTCGGCGGCGGCCGGCGCAGCGCGAGCGGCATCGCCGGCACGAGCAGCAGCCAGATCGGCGCCAGGGCGAAGAGTCCGAAGGCGAGCATCGAAGAAGAGGCCGAAGCCGCCGCGCAGCTGGGCGGCGAGCGGCACCCCGAAGATCGCCAGGTCGCTGACCGGCGTACATGCGCAGCGGGTTGCCGTAGCGCCAGTAGTTCCACAGACCCGAGCGCGAGCAGTGTCGCGGCGGCGAGCAGTGCGAGCTCGCGCCGCCGGTTCGCGGAGCTGCGCAGACGCGCGACGGCGAGCGCGCCGAGTGGCAAGGCGAGGGCGAGAAAGCGCAGCTTGAGCAAGCGGCAGGGCGACGAGCGACAGGGCGAGAACGACAAAAGCGCCGCGGGTCGTGGAAGAGGCGCGCGCGCTTTCCTGGCGGTCGAGGTGGGTGAGCGACCAGCAGACGAGTGCCACCAGAAGGGCGGCGGGGACCTCGACCCAGAGCTGGCCCGCGTAGAGCATCAACGGCGGGGCGAAGGCGAGGATCGCCCAGGCCGCGAGTGCGCCGCGCGGCCGCTCCCGGGAAGCGCGAGCGCGCCGCCGCCAGTCCAGCGGTGGCCGCCGCGGCGGCGAGCGCCAGCATGCCGAGTTGCGCGCCGAAAGGCCCCGCGAGGCGATAGAGCGGTGCGAGCAGCGAGCGGCAGCAGGGCACTGTGGCGCGAGTAGATCTCGCCGTGCGTGCCCGTCGGATCGCCGGGTTGGGGTGCGACCGGCACCGTCGTGAAGCTGCGCCAGGCCGCCTCGCGGTACTCGTCGGCAAGGTCGACGTCGCCGTCGTCGGCGAGGCTGTGGGTCAGCAGAAGGTAGTAGGGCTCGTCGCCGTCGGGCGGCGCGGGCGGTGGTGGTCCACGGCCAGGCGAAGAGATAGAGCGCCAGCGGCAGGGCGAAGAACGGCCAGAGAACCGGTTGCCCGATCTGGCGGCGCAGGCGCAACTGCGAGCGCGCGCGCACGGGCCCGGCGAGAGCGAGACCGGCGGCGACGACGACTTCCGAGGCACCCGGGATTCCCAGCGCAGGGTGCTGCAGGGCGAGCAGAATCCAGCCTCCCCAGACCGCGGCTTCGACCGCGGCCGGACGGTTCCCGCCGGCCGCAGCGGCCGACCGAGGCGAAGAGCGCGGCGACGACCGGCAGCACGACGAGCATGCCGCGCACGCCGCCGAGCGGCAGCGCAGGCAGGAGCGGCGCGAGCGCGAAGCTCGCCGGCGCAGGCGGCGAGTACCTGGTAGGCGGTTCGTTTCATCGCTCGGTCGCCACGAAGAAGATCGCCAGGGTCGTCTCGGCGGGCAGCCCCGGATGGCGTTCGAGGACGAGGCGGCGGGCGCCGTAGGGCGCTTCGAGCGCGAAGCGGGCGCGGGTGGTCTGGCCGAGGAAGCGACCGGTGGCCGGGTATCCAGGAGATCCACGGTGTGGGCGCCGGGCAGGCGAGCTGCGCCCGCACGTCGGGCCGGCCGGCCGCCCACTCCGTGCTGTCGCGCCCGGCGACCAGCGCCGAATGCCAGCGGGACGGAACGGGCTGGCGCGCGACCGCCGCGTCCACCGCGACCGCCGCCGGCTCGAGCTCCATGCCGGTGAGCTCGATTCCGGCGAGCTCCTGCCCGCAGGCGAGCTCGACACCGTGGGTGAGATAGGAGTCGAAAACCAGCGCGCGGACGGGCACTCCGGAGAGGTCGATAGCGAGCCGGGGCGCAGCTTGCGTCAGCACGACGACGCGGTCGCCCAAGGGGGTCTCCGCGAGCGGCGCGCCGAGAGTCGCCAGCGTCCCGAGAACGGTCGCGACCGGCGCCGCACGCAGCCAGGGGAAGCCGCCGGCGAAAAGCGTCGCGGCGAGCGTAGAGAAAGAGGCAGCGCTGCGCGAGCCTCGCCCCCGCTCCCATCCCGAAGCTGGCCGCGAAGCCGGCGGTGGCGAAGGCGAGCGCGACCCACCAGGGCTCGGAGGCGAGCTGCGGCGCGGCGAGGAGGGCGAGCGCCGCGACCAGGCCGGCACCCCGCCGGCCGCTGGCCGCGAGCCGCGCCGCGAGCGCCGCGGCGACGGCCGGCAGCGAGGCCGAGCAGAGTGACCGTCGCGAGCGCGAGGCCGTGCGAGGAAGAGCAGGTGGCCGTGCAGCACGAGCGCCATCGCCAGGGCGAGCGCCGCGCAGTGGCGCAGGTCGAAGGCCGGACGCCGCGCGCCGAGCGAGGCCGGCGAGGATCAGCACGGAGAGCGCGAGGGCGGCGGCGACGGCCGCTGCCGCAGCCCGCCCGAGCGCGGCAAGGCGGTGACGAGAAGCCGTCACCGCGATGGCGAGCGCGGCGTGAACCGGCAGGCGGGCGGTGTCGAGGAAGGACAGCGGGAGGAAGACGGCGGCCGCCCAGAGGGCGAGGAAGAGCGTCTCCGCGGCCGCCGCGACGGGAGCACCGTGGAAGCGCAGCGAGCAGCAGCGCCGCGGGCAGCATGGCGCGCGGGCAGGGCGAGCGCCGGCGAGCGACCGTGCGCCGGAGCGCGTGCCGCTGCGCGCGCCGCTCCAGCAGCGAGCTCATGGTCGGGTTCATGGCGCGGTCAGGGACACATTGAGGGTGGCGATCCTGCCGCGATCCTAGCCTTTCGTCGCTCGTGCGGCGGCGATTCCGGTTCGATCTACCGGAGTCTACGAGCGGGAAGCCGGGGCCGTTGATAAACTCCCGCCATCATGTTGTCCCGCGATCTTCTGCGCAGCGATCCCGAGCGAATCCGGCGTGCCTTCGTCGACCGCGGACAGGGTCCGGCGACACTGGATGAGTGGCAGCGACTCGACGCCGAGCGCCGTTCGGCGGTCGGCGAGATCGACGAGCTCAAGCGCCGCCGCAACGAGGCGAGCCGCGAGGTCGGGGCGCTGAAGAGCAAGGGCGGCGACGCCGCCGGGCTGATGGCCGAGGTCGGCGTCATCAAGAGCCGGCTCGAGACGCTCGAGGCCGCGCTCGCGGGGCTCGACGAGCAGCTCGCCGCGCTCGAATTCCGCTTCCCCAATCTGCCCGACGCTTCGGTGCCGGTCGGCACCGACGAGACCGCGAACCGCGTCGAGCGGGTGGTCGGCACGCCGCGCGGCGTTCGACTTCGAGCCCAAGCCGCACTGGGATCTGGGCACCGATCTCGGCATTCTCGACTTCGAGCGCGGCGCCAAGATCACCGGCGCGCGTTTCACGGTCTACTACGGCGCCGGCGGCGCGCCTCGAGCGTGCGCTGATCTCCTTCATGCTCGACCTGCACACCGGCAAGCACGGCTACCGCGAGGTGCTGCCGCCGTTCATCGTCAACCGCGACAGCCTGATCGGCACCGGGCAGCTGCCGAAGTTCGAGCCCGACCTGTTCCATCTCGAGGGCACCAACTACTACCTCGTGCCGACGGCCGAGGTGCCGCTCACCAATCTGCATCGCGAAGAGGTGCTCGACGAGAGCCGTTCTGCCGCTGCGCTACACGCGCCTACACGCCCTGTTTCCGCAGCGAGGCCGGCTCCTACGGCAAGGACGTGCGCGGCCTCATCCGCCAGCACCAGTTCAACAAGGTCGAGCTCGTCCAGCTCGCGACGCCGGAGACCAGCTTCGCCCAGCTCGAGGAGATGACCGCGCACGCCGAGCGCGTCCTGCAGCTGCTCGAGCTGCCCTATCGCGTGATCTGCCTGTCGACCGGCGACATGGGCTTCTCGGCGACCAAGACCTACGACCTCGAGGTCTGGCTGCCCGTCGCAGAAGACCTACCGCGAGATCTCCTCGTGCTCGAACTGCGGCGACTTCCAGGCGCGGCGCGCCAACCTGCGCTGCCGCACCGAGGGCGGGCAAACCGCGCTACCTGCACACCCTGAACGGCTCCGGCCTCGCCGTCGGCCGCACGCTGGTGGCGATCCTGGAGAACTACCAGCAGGCCGACGGCTCGATCGCTCGTCCCCGAGAAGCTCCGCCCCTACCTCCCCGGCCTCGAGCGCATCGTCAAGGAAGGCTGAGCCACGGCCCTCCCGATGCGTAGACCCTGCGTCGGACCGTCCGGATGGCCTGTATCGCAAGGCTCTCGATGTCGTGAGTGGACCGTCCGGACGGGTCCGAGCGCAAGGCGGGCGCTTACCCGTTAGACTCCACTGCTACAGGGCGGTCCGGATGGCCTGTATCGCAAGGCGGGCGAGCGAGGAGATCGCGAGACGTACTTTCTGTACGTTGAGCGATCGCCGAGCGAGCCCAACGCCGCGAGACAGAGCCAGACTGACCGCCCCGGACGGAGGGGTGGCAGAGTGGTCGATCGCGGCGGTCTTGAAAACCGCTGGGTCCTCACGGGTCCCGGGGGTTCGAATCCCTCCCCCTCCGCCAGACCGCAGTTCCATCGCCTGACTCTCTTCTTGGCCGCTGACCGGACATCCCGGGCTACGGCAGGACGAGGATCTCGGTGCCGGAGCGGAAGAGGTGGTGCAGGCGCTGGACGGCGGCCGGGGGCGGCGACCAGCGTGATGAGCGGCGGGTGTCGGGGCTCCTCGCCGCGCAGGCGCTGCCAGCCGTCGCGGACCGCGGCGGCGAAGCGCCGGAAGAAGCTCGACTGCGGCGGCTCGGCGGTGACGTAGAGCTGCCAGCCATTGTCGAGCGTGGCGCGGTAGCTCGGTCGGGATCGTCGGTCTCGTCGGGCTTCTTCTTCGCCGGCGCGGCGGTGGCGCCGGCGCGGCGCCGGCGCCGCCGGCTCGACCTTCTCTTCCTCTTCCGAGTAGGGCCGGAGCTCGACCGGAGCGATCGTCTCGCGGTCGGTGTCGCCCGGGCCCCTGGGTGACCTTCCACAGCGTCGGTGCGCTCAACTCGGGGCTCTCGGCCCGCGAGAACAGCGGCTCGAACTCGAGCAGGAGGAGAGCGTCGAGCTCGACCCGCTCGAGGACCATCGCCCGCGACTTGATGTCGAGGTGCCTGGCCCGCGGATCGAGGACGAGGTAGATCTTGGTTCGCGCGCCAGAGCGGTCTCGAATTCGGCGGTGCGCAGGCGCAGGAGCGCCGAAGGATCGGGGGTGGCGGCTGGCGTTGCGGCCAGCGCGCCGCCCGCGGCCGCCAGCGTGAGCGCGACGGCGGCGATGAATCTAGAAGAGGTAGACACGCGCGTCCGTCGGTACCGTGTCGAAGACGAACTTCAGATCCTCGTCGCCGAGCCGGATGCAGCCGTGCGTCACCCGCTTGCCGAGCAGCGTCTTGAAGATGGTGCCGTGGATGATGTACCCGTCGCGCATGTAGAGCCCGTAGTCGCCGAGCGAGAAGTCGTCGAACCCGGTCGCGGGCGTTCTTGGGCGGCAGGTAGCCCTCTTCGATGAACGCCCAGTCGGGCTTGATCCACATCGGGTTCTTCTGCTTGCGCAGGATCTGGAACTCGCCTTGCGGCGTGTCGAAGAACCACTCCTTGCCGTCGCGCGGGTCGCGCAGCATGATGCCGGAGCCGGTCGAGCAGACGGCGTCGCGCAGGAGCTTGCCGCCGCGTAGACCCGCAGCCGGTTGTGGTGGGTGTCGACGACGACGTAGACGTCCTTCGGCGGCGAGCGCCGCGAGGCGGGTCTCGAGCTTCTCGGCCTTGGCCGCCGGATCGCCCTTGATCGGTCGCCGGATCGGGCAGCTCGAGGCGGGTGGCGAAGGCGTGGGCGGCGTAGGCGCCGCCGAAGCGCGCCAGCCCCAACGCCGTGCCGGTGCCGACGATCGCCAGGGCGAGGACCAGCGCCCCGAGCAGCCGCAGCCAGCGCCAGCCGCGGCCGGGAGGCCTGCCGGCTGGCGGTTCCGGGCCGCGGAGGGATGCGGGCGTCGGAAGGCGCTCGGAGGCGTCGGATTCGAGATCACGGGGCGGATCCTATCTAGAACGTGCCGACGATCGTCACCGGCGTGCCGACGCGGGAGCGGGCGAAGACCTTGTCCATGTCCCGGTCGGTGAGCGCCACGCAGCCGTCGGTCCAATCGCGGCCCTGGCCGCCGTCGCCGTGGATCTCGATCAGGTTGCCGATCCCGGCGCGCAGCGGGACCTGCCCGGTCTTCTTGCCGCAGGCGTAGCGCGCGCGATCCTCGGCGTTCGGGTAGTCGATGAGCAGCGCCTTGTAGTACTTCGTCCGCCCGGGCCCGCGCGCCTCCGTCACCCGGTAGCGCCCTTCCGGGGTCGCCTGGTCGCCCGAGTGGAGCTTCTGCTTCAGCCCCTTGGCGCCGAGCTCGGCGTCGAAGGTGGCGATCCGGTTGCCGGCGGCGTAGACGTGGAGCTTGCGCTTGAGCTTGTCGACGATCAGCGCCGTCGAGCCCTCGGCCTTCGAGCGGGCGATGGTCTCGGCGACCAGCCGCGCCAATTCCGCAGGTTCTTCGGCTCGGCGAAGCGGGAGTGCAGCGAGTCGAAGCTCGTGCGGACCACATGGTTGAAGGCGCGCGCCGCCTCGGCCTCCTTGAGCGCCCGGTCGTAGGCGCCCTCGCGCGGCGAAGTGCTGGGCGAGCTCCCATTTGATGCTGGCCTGCTTGGCGGCGGCGATCTCGCGCCTGCCGACTCCGGCCTCGTTCGACTCCACGAGGGCGCGTCGCACGTCGGTCGCGAGTCCGGGTGCGAGATCGAGCCAGCGTTTCTCGCTGGCGTTGTCGCGCAGACCTGAGCTCGGCGACCGCCGAGCGCGCGGTCGTAGAGCACCCGCAGCCAGGAGGTCTCCACCCGGCCGGGTGCCTGCTCCCAGACAGGGGCGGTGCGCTCGTCGGCGGTCACCACTTCGGCCTGGGCGATCAGCCGGTCGACCTGGCGGGCGGCGGCGGGCATCTCGGCGCGCAGGACGCTCACCGCCCGGAACGCCGCGCGCGCGCGGAGCCGTGGCGTCGAACGGCGGGTCGAGCGCCCTGCGGAAGAACCGCGCGGCGCAGCGAAGGCGACGGCGAGGCCATCGCCCCGAAAAGAAACGACCGGCGACGGAAACCCGTCGCCGGTCGTTTGAAGCGGAGGCGAAAAGCGATCAGCACTTAATCTTGACTTTGGCGCCCTGGAGGTCGGTGACCAGCGTGTCCACCGAGCTCTTGAGCGAGTCGGCCTGGGCCTTCGCGCCGAGGTAGTCCTCGGAAGCGATGGCGCTCTCGATGCCAGCGACCTGCGCGGCGAGACCGTCGTAGTTGCCCTTCATCATCTCCATGTCCTTCTTGAAGTCCTTGGGCTGACGGCGGCACTTGCCGAGGTCGGCCATCGCGGTGTTGGCGGCGTCGAGCGCGGTCTTGGCGGCGGCGAGCGCCTCGTTGGCCGCGTTCTTGGCGGCTTCCTTGGCGGCGGCGGCGGCGTCCTTGGCCTCGGTGATCGCCTGGTTGGCGGCCGCGATCAGCTCCTTCGACTTGGTGTAGGAGCGGAACAGGGCGAACTTGTTCGCCTGCGCCTCGATTTCGGCGTTCACGGCGTTGACGGCCTGCTGCGCCTTGTTCCAGGCATCGGCGGCGTACTTCGCCGCATCGCCTTCGATGCCGGCGAGCGAGGCCTTGACGGCGTCGATCTCGACCTGCGGCGGCTTCGCGCAGCCGGTGGCCAAGGTCATGGCGAATACGGCGACTCCCAACAGTGCCAGCTTCGTGTTACGCATGGTCTTGATTCCCTCCTGAGTCAGTTGCTGAAGATTGATGTTGCTTTGGGTTTCCGGCGGTTCGAATTTTGCGCGCTGGGCGGAGTGGCCCCGGGAACCGACCTCCCTGCTCACTGCGGACGGGTGAAGGATAGCACAATAGGGGTGATTTCGCTGGACTCAGGCCTCTCGGGCGGCCGAGCGGGCGCATAGACTCCCGGGCCAGGGAAGCGACCCTCTCCGGCGTGAAGCCGAAGTGGCGCGCGAGCTCCTCGGCCGGGGCGGAGGCCCCGAAACCGTCCATTCCGAGGACGGCGCCGTCCAGACCGACGAAGCGCTCCCAGCCGAGCGGCGAGGCCGCTTCGACGGCGAGGCGGGCGGCGATTCCGGGGGGGAGAACGGCGGCGCGGTAGCTTTCGGGCTGCGCGGCGAACAGCTCCCACGACGGCATCGAGACCAGGCGGCCGCGCCGCCCCTCCCTCTCCAGCAGCTTCAGCCCCGCCAGCGCCAACTCCACTTCGGAGCCGGTGGCGATGAGCAGGAGCTCCGCCGGGCCGCCGGCGCTCTCGTAGAGGACATAGCCGCCGCGCGGGACACCGGCGGCGGCGCGCTCGGCGGTCTCGGCGAGGATCGTGAGCTTCTGCCGGCTGAGGGCGAGCGCCGTCGGCCCGGCGGTGCGCTCGACCGCCACCTGCCAGGCGGCCGTCGGTCTCGCAGGCGTCGGCCGGCCGCAGGACGACCAGGCCGGGAATGGCGCGCAGCGATGCCAGCTGGTCGACCGGCTGGTGGGTCGGACCGTCTTCGCCGAGGAAGATCGAATCGTGGGTGAAAAGGTAGACGACCGGCTGCCGCATCAGCGCGGCCAGCCGGATCGACGGGCGCATGTAGTCGGAGAAGATCAGGAAGGTCGCGCCGTACGGCCGGAAGAGGCCGGTGAGCGAGAGGCCGGACAGGATGGCGCCCATGGCGTGCTCGCGCACGCCGAAACGCAGGTTGCGGCCGGCCGGGTGCGCCGTCGAGAAGTCCTCCTCGCCGGCGAGCAGGGTGTTGTTCGATTCCGCGAGGTCGGCCGAGCCGCCGAGGAGCTCGGGCAGGACGGGTGCGATCGCCTGCAGGACCTTGCCCGACACGGCGCGGGTGGCGAGCCGGCTTGTCGGCCGCAGTGAAGCGCGGCAGCGCTTCCGCCCAGCCCTCGGGCAGGGCGCGCGCGGCGCGGCGATCGAGCTCGCGCGCCAGCGCCGGTTCGGCGGCGACGAAGCGCCTGCGGCGCTCGTTCCAGGTCCGCGACAGCGCCGCGCCGCGGTCAGCCGCGGCGGCGAAAGGAGCGCGGGCCGCATCTGGAACCAGGAAGGCCGGCTCGGCCGGCCAGCCGAGCGCCGCCTTGGTGAGCCGGGTCTCCTCGGCGCCGAGCGGGGCGCCGTGCGACTCGGCGCTGTCCTGTTTGTTCGGGCTGCCGAAGCCGATGTGGGTGCGCACGACGACGAGCGTCGGGCGGGAAGCTCTCGGCCTCCGCGGTGGCCATCGCCGCGTCGAGCGCGGGCGAGGTCGTTGCCGTCGGCGACTTCGATCACGTGCCAGCCGTAGGCAGCGAAACGGCGATCGACCTGTTCGGTGAAAGCCAAGTCGGTCGAGCCGTCGATCGAGATGCGGTTCGAGTCGTAGAGCACCTTGAGGCCGCCGAGCCGGAGGTGCCCGGCGAGCGAGGCGGCCTCGCTCGCGACGCCCTCCATGAGGTCGCCGTCGGAGGCAAGCACCCAGGTGCGGAAGTCGAAGAGCGGAGCCGTCGCCTTCGCGGAAGCGGCGCCGCGAGCTGCTCGCGGGCGATCGCCATGCCGACGGCGTTGGCGAAGCCTTGGCCGAGCGGGCCGGTGGTCGTCTCGACGCCCGGAGTGTGGCCGAACTCCGGATGGCCGGGCGTCTTCGAGTCGAGTTGGCGGAACCGCTCGAGCTCGGCTACGGACAAGTCGTAGCCCGCGAGATGCAGCAGGCCGTAGAGGAGAGCCGAGGCGTGGCCGCACGACAGGATGAAGCGGTCGCGGTTCGGCCAGAGCGGATCGGCTGGATCGTGGCGGAGGAACCGGGTCCACAGCAGGTAGGCCATCGGCGCCTGGCCGAGCGGCGCTCCAGGGTGGCCCGATTTCGCCTTCTCGACCATGTCGACGGCGAGAAAACGCAGCGTGTTGATCGCGAGTTGGTCGACGTCGCCGTCGCGCGCAGGGGTGCTGGACATGAGGGGTGAAGTCTATTCGATCGCGGCTTGCAACCGTGGTCGCGTGCTCCGGCACTCGGGATCCAAAGCGGGCTCCTATTTGAGGCGTGGTCGCCCACTTTGGATCCCGAGCGCCCTCGCGTCGCGGTGAGGCCGGGTAGAAAGCGCCTTCCTTTCAACTTTTCCGACGAGGGGTGGCTGGGCCGAGGGCTCCCATGGGGCCCGGAGCGCGCTTCCTCAGCGCGAGGACCCCATGGGATGCGGACCAGACAGGACCCCGAGCGGACTCCGAGCAAGGTACCAGCCGATCTGCGACCCGCGAGTTCTTTGACTCGACCTGCCGCCACCCCATAAGATCCGCGGGCCTAGTCCGGCGTGCGGAGAGGTGGCCGAGTGGCTTAAGGCAACGGTTTGCTAAACCGTCATACGGGGTCAACCTGTATCGGGGGTTCGAATCCCCCCCTCTCCGCCAATTCTCCGAGCTCCGCCCGGCCGGCTGGACGCGAGCGGGCTCCATGCGACTGAAAAGAGCCCGGCCGTGACCCTCTCCGCTCCGCCTTCGGCAGCTCCCCGCGTCCGCTTCGCCCCCTCGCCGACTGGCTACCTGCACATCGGCGGGGTGCGGACGGCGCTCTTCAACTGGCTCTTCGCCCGCCACCACGGCGGAAAATTCATCCTGCGGGTCGACGACACCGACACGCAGCGGAACCTGGCCGACGCCCTGGCGCCGATCCTCGACGGCTTCCGCTGGCTCGGGATCGACTGGGACGAGGGCGCCGAAGTCGGCGGGCCGCACGCTCCCTACTACCAGTCCGAACGCCTGGCGCTCTACCAGGCGGCGGTCGACAAACTCCTCGCGGGCGGTTTCGCCTACCGCGACTATGCGCGGCCCGAGGAGATTCAAGGCCGAGCGCGCCGAAGCCGAGGCCGCGAAGCGCCCCTACGTCGCGAGCCGCCGCTGGGCGGCCGAGTCGGAGGCCGACCGGGCGCGCTTCGAAGCCGAAGGACGGACCTCCGCCGTGCGGCTCAAGATGCCGCGCGAAGGGGTCTGCCGGATCGACGACCTGGTGCGCGGCACGGTCGAGAGCGAGTGGTCCGCCGAGGCCGACCATGTCATCCAGCGCGCCGACGGCACCTGCCTCTACCACCTCGCGAGCGTCGTCGACGACGTCGAGATGGGGATCACCCACGTCATCCGCGCCGAGGAGCATCTGCCGAATACCCCGCGCCAGATCTTCATCTTCGAAGGCCTGGGAGCGCCTCTGCCGGCGTTCGCGCATCTTCCGGTCGTCGCGGAGCCCGGCAGCCGCGTCAAGCTCTCGAAGCGCAAACTCGACAAGTACCTGAAGAACCCGGAGTTCGCCGAGCTCTATCAGCACGGCCGCCGGATCGCCGACCGGCTGGGCCTCGAGGTCTCTCCCGAGACCTTCAACCCGGTGATCACCGACTTCTACCGCATCGCCGGCTTCCTCCCCGAGGCGATCCTCAACTATCTGCTCCTTCTCGGCTGGTCGCTCGACGACAAGACCGAGATGCTCTCGCCCGCCGAACAGATCGCGCACTTCTCGCTCGAGCGCGTCAACAAGGCGGCGGCGAGCTTCGATCCGAAGAAGCTCATCTCGTTCCAGGAGCGCTACATGCAGGCACTGCCGGTCGAGGAGCGCCTGCGTCTCGCGCTGCCCTACGTCGAGCAGGCGGGCTGGGTTCCGGCGCCCGCTTCCGCAGCCGATCGCGAGAAGGTGCGCGGCATCGTCGCGGCGGCCTCCGACCGCATCAAGGTCTCGGGCGACATCCTCGACTACGACGAGTTCTTCGTCGCCGACGAGGCGCTCGCCTACGACGGCAAGGCGTTCGACAAGCGGATCCGGTCGGCGGCCGGAGCGCCCCAGCTCCTCGCGGAACTCGCCTCCGTGATCGCTGCCCTGCCGGCCGACGCGCGCCTTCGACGCCGCGGCAGTCGAGACGCTCCTCAACGACTTCGTCGCCGCGCGCGGCCTCGGCCTGGGCGCCATCGTCCACGCGGTGCGTGTCGCCGTCGCCGGCAAACCGGTCGGCTTCGGCCTGTTCGATATCCTCGCTCTGCTCGGCAGAGAGCGCGTGCTCGCCCGGCTGGCGCGGACCCTCCGCGTGCTCGCGGCGACCCCGAATCCCCCGGAAGCGAGTTGATCCCGATGGGCAAACACTTCATCGCCGACATCGTCGAGGCCGACCTGGCCTCGGGCAAGCACACCACCATCCAGACGCGCTTCCCACCCGAGCCCAACGGCTATCTGCATCTGGGCCACGCCAAGTCGATCTGCCTCAACTTCGGGCTCGCCGCCGAGCACGGCGGCCTGACGAACCTGCGTTTCGACGACACCAATCCGACGACCGAGGAGGACGAATACGTTCGCGCCATCCGCGAGGATGTGCGCTGGCTGGGCTTCGACTGGGGCGAGCGCGAGTTCTACGCCTCGGACTATTTCGCGCAGCTCTACGCCTGGGCGGAGCAGCTCGTCGTCGCCGGCAAGGCGTTCGTCGACGACTCCTCCGCCGAGGAGATCAGCGCTCATCGCGGTGTCTGGACGGCCCCCGGTCAGGAGAGCCCGTTCCGGAACCGCAGCGTCGAGGAGAACCTCGACCTCTTCCGGCGCATGCGCGCCGGCGAGTTCCCCGACGGCACGCGGGTGCTCCGGGCGAAGATCGACATGACGTCGGGCAACATCAACCTGCGCGACCCCGTGATGTATCGCATCCTGCATGCGAGCCATCACCGCACCGGCGACGAGTGGTGCATCTACCCGATGTACGACTGGGCGCACGGCCAGTCGGACTCGCTCGAGAAGATCACCCACTCGATCTGCACCCTCGAGTTCGAGGACCATCGCCCGCTCTACGACTGGTTCGTCGAGGCGCTGGGCATCTACCCGCCGCGCCAGATCGAGTTCGCGCGCCTGAACGTCACCCACACGGTGCTGTCGAAGCGCAAGCTCCTGCGCCTGGTGCAGGAGAAGGTCGTCTCCGGCTGGGACGACCCGCGCATGCCCACCCTCGCCGGCATCCGCCGCCGCGGCATTCCGCCGGCTTCGCTGCGCGACTTCTGCGAGCGCATCGGCGTCACCAAGCAGGAATCGGTGGTCGACTATCAGCTCCTCGAGCACTGCGTGCGCGAGGAGCTCAACAAGTCGGCGGAGCGCCGCATGGCGGTGCTCGATCCGGTGAAGGTGACGCTGATCGACTACCCCGAGGGCCAGGTCGACGAGCTCGAGGCGGTGAACAACCCGGAGGATCCGGCGGCGGGGACGCGCCTGGTGCCGTTCTCGCGCGAGCTCTGGATCGATCGCGAAGACTTCCTGGAGGATCCGCCGAAGAAGTTCTTCCGCCTCGCCCCCGGCCGCGAGGTTCGGCTGCGCTGGGCCTACATCATCCGCTGCGAAGAGGTGGTGAAGGACGCCGAGCGGCAGGATCGTCGAGCTCCGCTGCACGCACGACGCGGCGTCCCGCGGCGGCACGGCGGCGGACGGCCGGAAGATCCAGGGCACGATCCACTGGGTCTCGGCGCGGCACGCGGTGGATGCGGAGGTGCGCATCTACGACCACCTCTTCTCTCAGGCTGACCCGGACGACGTGCCGGAGGGCACCGACTTCCTCTCCATGGTGAGCCCGAAGTCGCTCGAAATCCTCGCGGCGGTGAAGGTCGAGCCGTCGCTCGCCGCCCTCCCCCCGGCACCCGCGTCCAGTTCGAGCGCACCGGCTACTTCGTGACCGACCAGAAGGATCACGCTCCGGCCAGCAACGGCATCGGGCGCCCGGTCTTCAACCGCATCACCACGCTGCGCGACACCTGGGCCAAGGTGCAGAAGAACGAGCCGAAAGTCGGCTGAATCAGAGCCCATGCATCGCGCAATGCGCGGCGCACCGTCTTGCCGCGAGCCGCCTCGGGCAGGGTTCGTCTTCGATGCCGTGCGACGCGTCGCCTCCCGTGCCCGTACAATGGTTGAGGACCTGCTCCTCACTTTTCTCCGGGAGACCCATCCCATGCGCTGCGCGATGCCATCGTCGATCCGCCGCTTCGTTCCCGCCGCGAAAGCGTTTGCCGCTGCGCTCACCCTGATCCTTCCGGCCGCTGCTGTCGCTGGAGTCAACACGTGGACGCAGATCGGACCCGAGGGCGGACCCTTGTGCGGTATCGCGGTCGCGCCCTCCGACCCTTTGATCGTCTATGCCGTCGGCTACGGGGCCGGGCAGACGACCGGATTCTTCCGCAGCGACGACGGCGGTCAGACGTGGGTGACGCGCTCGGCGCCAGCGGATTCCTTCGGCTGCGACATCGCTGTGGATTCTGCCGATCCGCTCCGCATCTACAGCATTCGCTATACGGAGACCTTTCAGCGCAGCTTCGACGGTGGTGCGACCTGGGAGCAGGGCGGCGCCGGACTTCCTGTCCTGGCCGCAAGGTCGCCGGTTGCCGTCGATCCGAACGATCCGAACTTCCTGCTGATCGTCAGCCTTGGTCAGCTCTATCGGAGTCGGGATCGTGGGGAGACGTGGCAACAGATCTGGCTGACTGGCGGAGAACCCACAATCGCGAACGTGCTCGAAGTCGCGGTGGATCCGCTGCGAGCCGGACGCGTCTTCGCAGTCACCTATAACCAGGGACTCTTCCTCAGCACGACCTATGGTGACGATTGGTCGCCGGTCGGACAGGGCCTCCCGCCCTTTCTGGACGCGAAGAAGCTCGTGTTCGACCCGGCGGATCACTCCGTCATCTACCTCCTGGCCCTCGACGGGATCTACCGCACGCAGAACGGCGGAGCCCTCTGGTCGCAAGTCCTCTCCAACATCTATGGTCTCGCGGACGGGATCTCGTTTCTTGCGGTGCGGTCGGACTCTGCCCTGTTCGCGTTCAAGAACACCTTGGACGCCGCCGTCAAACAGATTCTTGGATCAGGCGACCGGGGTGATACCTGGCAGGTGCTGAGCAGCACCCCATCGATGTTTCCGGTGCTGGGGATCTCGGGCCTCGTCGCGAACCCGGATGCACTTCTGGCAACAAGCCGCGGAGGGATCTTTCGCAGTGCCGACGACGGCGCCACCTGGCAGGAGTCGACGGCCGGCTTGCTCGGAGCCGAACTCGCCGGGGTCGAACTCGACCGCCAGAATCCGGAATCCATGTTTGCCCTCGACGGCAACTACTACCTGCACTCCTTTCGCGTATTCCGATCTCTCGACGGTGGGGGCGCATGGCAGACGCTGGTTCCCCCTGAGCCGCTTGCGTCCGCGATGCCGGTGGACCTTGCCGTTGATCCCAATCAATCGCGTCGCCTCTTCGCGACGACTTTCTACGGCGACGCGGTGCTCCGCAGCGAGGATGCCGGCGAAACCTGGACGCCGCATCCTGCGCCGTTCTCCTGTCTTTATCTTCAGAATCTCGTACCTGATCCGCTTGCTCAGGAGCGGCTCTACCTTGTGGGAGCCCCAGATCAGTATTCGTGTGGCGCATCCTGCGTGACATTCCGCTCCGACGATCTGGGGGCGAGCTGGCAATGCATCGGCGCCCCACTCGCTGACAGGATCCGGCAGCTTGCCCCGAACCCGCACCGAGGTGGAGAAGTCCTCGCCCTGGGATTTCGTGGCATCTACCGGAGCTCGAACTCCGGCGACGACTGGACGCTAGTCGAGGAGAATCCGATCGGACCGGGCTTGACTTCACCATTCATGGACGTCGAATGGGCAACGGCAGAGATCGCCTACGCCGCGAAGTTCGGAGCCGGACTCTATGTGAGCCGAGATAGCGGCGCGACATGGGGTCCAGTCAGTGAGGGCTTTCCGCCGCTTCCCTTGCTGTCAGATGTCGTTGTCGATCGCATCCACCCATTGAATATCTACGTTCTCTCCGCCGGCTCCGAAGTCGGGCGGAGCATCGACGGCGGAGTTAGCTGGGACCTGCTCTCGTCGGGCCTCCGCGGATGGAAACTTAGCGCTCTGCGAATCGACCCTGTCACGCCCAATCGTCTCTACGTTTCGGCGGCCGGTGGTGGCATCCTGGCGTACGACGTTCAGGTCCCAGAGCCCTGCGTCCCCTCGGCGACGGCGCTGTGCATCACCGACGGCCGGTTCAAGATCGAGAGCCTGTGGCGGGATTTCGCCGGCAACTCCGGCGTCGGACAGGCGGTCCCGCTCGCCGCCGACACAGGGGCCTTCTGGTTCTTCGATCCCGACAATCTGGAGCTGTTCGCGAAGGAGATCGACGGAGTCGACTTCAACAACGCCTACTGGACGTTCTACGGGGCGCTGTCGAACGTCGAGTTCACGCTGCTCGCGACCGACACGGCGACCGGAGCGCAGCACGGCTATTTCAACCCGAGCGGGAGGTTCGCGAGTCAGGGCGACATCTTGTCGTTTCCGCAGGAGGAGAGCGTGGTCTCGCCGATGAGCTTCGCCGCAGCGTTGATGGCCCCGCTGCGCTCGCGCCCCGCGCCGGCCCGCTCGGCGAATGCCTGTGTGCCCAACGCCACGACGCTCTGTCTCTCGGACGGGCGCTTCGCGGCGAGTGTCACCTGGCGCGACTTCGCCGGGCGGACCGGGGTCGGCACGCCGCTCGTCCTGACGCCGGACACCGGCTCGTTCTGGTTCTTCGACGATGGGATCCACGAGCTGGCGGTGAAGGTGATCGATGGGCGGGGAACCAACAACGCCTACTGGGTCTTCTACGGCTCGCTGTCGAACGTCGAGTTCACGCTCACCGTCGTCGACACCGCGAGCGGCGAGAGCTGGACGCGCGAGAATCCCTCCGGCACCTTCGCCAGCAACGGCGACATCGAGGCTTTTCCGCAGCTGCCGTAAGATCTCCCTTGGCATGACCACGTCGCGCAGCGCCGACATCGTCATCTGCGGGGCCGGCATCGGCGGCGTCGCCGCCGCTTACGAGCTCGCGGTGCGCCGCGGCCTCGGGCGGTCGCAGAAGATCGTCCTCGTCGACCCGCTGCCGCCGCTCACCCTCACCAGCGACAAGTCGACCGAGTGCTACCGCAACTGGTGGCCGGGGCCGGGCACCACGATGGTCCGCCTCATGGACCGGAGCATCGATCTCCTCGAGGAGATGTCGGCGGCGAGCGGCGACCGCTTGGCGATGAATCGCAACGGCTACGCCTACTTCACCGCCGACCCGGAGCGCGCCGCCAGTCTCGAGCGCACGGCGCGCGAGATCTCGGCGTTGGGCGCCGGCGACCTGCGCGTGCATCGCGGCGAGGTGTCCGACCCGCTCTTCCCCGAAGCGCCCTACGACAAGCTCGACCCGTCGATCGGCGGCGCCGATCTCCTCCTCGATCCGCAGACGATCCGTTGCCGCTACCCGTTCCTCAACCCGGCGACCGTCGCGGCGCTCCTGCCGCGGCGCTGCGGCTGGCTGGCGGCGCAGCAGCTCGGCATGTGGATGCTCGAGCAGGCGCGCGACGCCGGCGTCGAGCTCGTCGACGGGCGCCTGACCTCGGTTGCCGTCGAGTCGGGGCGGCTGAGCGGGGTCGAGATCGCCCGCCCCGGCGGCCGGCTCGAACGGATCGCCACCAGCACGCTGGTCAACGCCGCCGGCCCGCTCGCCCCCGAGGTTGGGCGCCTCGCGGGGCTCGACCTGCCGCTGTTCAACGAGCTCCACGGCAAGGTCTACCTCGACGACGCCGAGCACGTCGTGCCGCGGGAGCTGCCGCTGATGATCTGGTGCGATCCGGTGACCCTCGACTGGGGCGAGGAGGAGCGCTCCGAGCTCGCCGCCGAGCCCGAACTCGCCTACCTCACGCGGCCGCTCCCCGGCGGCGTGCACTTCCGGCCGGAGGGCGGCCGCGACAGCCGGATGCTGCTGCTGCTCTTCACTTACCACCTCGACGCCCTGACGCCGGTCTGGCCGCCGAAGCTTCGACCCCTGGTACCCGGAGGTCGCGCTGCGCGCCGCCGCCCGGATGGTCCCCGGCTTCGAGGTCTATCTCCGCGACAGGATGCGCCGCCCGTTCGTCGACGGCGGCTACTACTGCAAGACGGCCGAGAACCGCCTGCTCGTCGGCCCGACGCCGGTCGCCGGCTTCCAGCTGATGTGCGGCCTCTCCGGCTACGGCATCATGGCGGCGGCCGCCGCCGCCGAGCTGCTGGGTGCGACTGTCACCGGCGAGAAGTTGCCGGAGTACGCCGCCGACTTCCGCCTCGACCGCTACGACGACCCCGCCTATCAGGCGCGGCTCGCTCGCGGCGAGTTCGCTTCGGGTCAGCTGTAGCGTTGGTGGTTGGGGTCACTCCGGCACTCGGGATCCAAAGTGGGCTCCTATTTGAAGCGTGGTCGCCCACTTTGGATCCCGAGCGCCAGAGCGCCCCTGGCGGTACGAGGAGCTTTGCTCTTAGCTGTACCGACGAGGGGTGGCTGGGCCGAGGGCTCCCATGGGGCCCGGAGCGCGCTTCCTCAGCGCGAGGACCCCATGGGATACGGACCAGACAGGACCCCGAGCCAGCGGCTTGTGCTGGGCAGAGCGGGCCAGACAAGCCCCAGAGCACGGCGGCTAAGGACGGGTCTCCAGCTTGACCGACCTCGCCCCCGCGGGCTAATCTCTTCCGGCGTTTGGGACGTCGTTCAACGGTAGGACATGCGGCTCTGAACCGCAGAATCGGGGTTCGAATCCCTGCGTCCCAACCATCCTCCTTCCGGACTGGTAACCTCGTGAATCACAAAGAGTTGAGCATGAAGCGCAGCCCCACGCGATGACCACCGACGGGCTCGCCAAGCGTCTCGATCGAGGCACCCGGACGGCCAAGCTCGGTCTGCTCGTCAACGCGCTCCTGGCGGTCATCAAGCTCCTCGCCGGCATCTTCGGCCACTCCTACGCCCTGATCGCCGACGCCATCGAGTCCTCGGGCGACGTCTTCTCGTCGATCTTCGTCTGGCGGGGCCTCCGGGTCTCGGCGCGCTCGGCCGACGAGCGCTATCCGTTCGGCTACGGCAAGGCGGAGCCGATGGCCGCGGCGGCGGTAGGGCTCATGCTGGTCGTGGCGGCTGGCCTCATCACCTTCGAATCGATCCAGGAGATCCGCACCCCGCACCACCTGCCGGCGCCGTTCACGCTGATCGTGCTGCTCGGCGTAGTGATCGTCAAGGAGACGCTCTTCCGCTCGGTCCTCGCGGTCGGCGCTCAGGTTCAAAGCGGCGCCGTGCGCGCCGACGCCTGGCACCACCGCTCGGACGCCATCACCTCCGGCGCGGCGGCGGTCGGCATCACGGTGGCGCTGTGGACGAAGATCCCCGAAGCGGACGACTGGGCGGCGCTGGTCGCGGCGGGCGTCATCGCGATCAACGGAGTGCTGATCCTGCGGCCGGCTCTCGCCGAGCTCATGGACCAGGCTCCCGAGCGCGCCGTGATCGAGCGTATCGCCCAGACCGCGACAGGGGTCCCCGGCGTGCTGGCGATCGAGAAGCTCCGGGCACGCCGCGCCGGGCTCTCGCTCTACGTCGATCTCCATGTCCAGGCGGATCCGGCGCTGTCGCTCCATGACGCACACGTCCTGTCGGGGCGGGTGAAGTCGGCGATTCGCGCCGTGGAGCCGACGGTGATCGGGGTGCTGGTGCACATGGAGCCGTTCGAGGACTCCCCTTCGATTTCTGGCTAGTCGGTCGGCACGCTGCCGACTCCTGGGGACCTCGGAGGGTCTCTGATGCAGCCTGCTACGCGAACGCCAGCTGGATGAGCGTCTTCTGTTCCAGAGCGTGGGCCTTCGCCGAACCGGTCGCCGGGGAGGCGGAGGCGGTGCGCTTGACCGAGCGGACGTTGCGTCCCCTGGCGGCGTGGTCGAGCAGCGGGTTGACGAAGCTGAAGGCGCCCGCGTTGGCCGGCTCCTCCTGCACCCAGAGCACCTCGCGCGCCGCGGCGTAGCGCGCGAGCTCGGTCTCGAGCTCGGCCTCGGGGAAGGGATAGATCTGCTCTAGGCCGAGGATGGCGATGTCGTGGATGTGGCGGCGTTTCCGCTCACCACGCAGCTCGTGGAGGATCTTGCCCGAAGCGATGAGGAGCCGGCGCGCCGCGGTGACCTCGCGGTCGCGCAGCAGGTTCTCGAAGCGCGGCCGGGCAAACGCTTCGAGCGGCGACGCCGCGTCGGCGGAGCGCAGCATCGACTTGGGGGTGAAGACGATCAAGGGCTTTCGCCACTTGCGCAGCGCCTGCCGGCGCAGCAGGTGGAAGTACTGCGCCGCGGTCGAAGGCTGGCAGATCTGGAGGTTGTCCTCGCCAGCGAGCTGCAGGAAGCGCTCGATGCGCGCCGAGGAGTGCTCGGGGCCCTGGCCTTCGTAGCCATGCGGCAGCAGCAGCACCAACCCGGAGAGCAGCTGCCATTTGTCCTCGGCGGCGGCGAGGAACTGGTCGATGACGATCTGGGCGCCGTTCGCGAAGTCGCCGAACTGCGCTTCCCAGAGGACGAGCGCCTCCGGATAGTCGCGCGAGAAGCCGTACTCGAAGCCCAGCGCGGCGGCTTCGGAGAGCATCGTGTCGTAGACCTCGAAAAAGGCGCCGGCGTGGGCCATCGCCGCCAGCGGAATGTGCACTGCTTCGTTCTCGACGTCGATCAGCGCGGCATGCCGATGGTTGAAGGTGCCGCGTCGAGTGTCCTGGCCGGCGAGTCGCACCGGGACGGCGTTCTCGACCAGCGAGGCGAAAGCGAGTGCCTCGGCCATTCCGAAGTCGATCGGCTTCTCGCCGGCCGACATGCGACGGCGCTCGTCGAGGAGCTTCTCGACCTTGGGGTGGAGGTGAAAACCGTGCGGGGTCGCGGTCACGCCGAGGCCGAGCCGGTCGAGATCGGCGGCGGCGAGGCCGGTGTCGACCTCGAACGCCGGATCGTAGGCGCCACCGTGAAAGCCGGTCCAGTAGGCCGGCAGCTCGCGCAGGACGGGCGTCTTGGTGAGCCCCATGGCCTCCTTCTGCGCCGCGACGAGGGTCTGCTTGTAGCTCTCGGCCGCCGCCTGCGCCTCCGCGAGCGGCACGCCGATGCGCTCGGCGTAGCTCTTCCAGAGCTGTGGCCGCGCCTTGATCTTGCGATAGAGCAGCGGCTGGGTGACGGTGGGATCGTCGACCTCGCTGTGACCGTAGCGGCGATAGCCGATGAGGTCGATGACGACGTCGCTCGAGAAGGCGTAGCGGTAGTCGATGGCAAGACGCGCCGCGCGCACCACCGCCTCCGGATCCTCGGCGTTGACGTGGAAGATCGGCACGGGCAGACGGCGCGCGATGTCGGTGGCGTAACGCGTCGAGCTGTAGGCCTTGGGCTCGGTGGTGAAGCCGATCAGGTTGTTCACCACGATCTGCAGCGCCCCGCCGACCTCGAAGCCGTCGAGGGCCGCGAAGTTGAGGGTCTCGGCGGCGATCCCCTGGCCGGCGAAAGCCGAGTCGCCGTGCAGCAGGAGCGGCACGATCTTGCGGCCGGTGACATCGCCGAGGCGGGTGAGCTTGGCGCGCATGCGCCCCATGGCGACCGAGCTCACGACTTCGAGATGGCTCGGATTGGAGTTCAAGTGCAGGCGGACGGTCTTGCCCGTCGGAGTCATCAGGGTGCCGGTCGCGCCCAGGTGGTACTTGACGTCGCCCGAGCCGAGGACGCTGCGGGGATCGACGTCTTCGAAGCCGGCGAAGATCTCGACCGGCGTGCGGCCGATGATCTGGGTCATGACGTTCAGCCGGCCACGATGGCTCATCGCCACCATCGCCTGCTCGGCCCCGAGCTCGGCGCACTCTTCGATGGCGGTGATGAGGAACGGGATGAGCGCCGCAACGCCCTCGATCGAGAAGCGCTTCGAACCGATGTAACGCGTCTGGATGGTCTCCTCGAAGACCTCGGAGCGCACCAGTTGATCGAGGATCCGCCGCCGACCCTCCTGATCGACCGGCTGGCGCCGGCGCCTCCATGCGCGCGGCAATCCAACTTCTCCGCTCGGGCTCCGGCAGGTGCATGAACTCGACGGCGAGCGTGCCGCAGTACAACGTGCGCGCCGCCTCCGCCTCCTCGCCGCCGATCGCGAGCTCCGGCGGACCTGCCGGCGGGAGCCTGCCGAGCGGATCGAGGTCGGCGGCGAGATATCCCCAGCGCCTGAAGGATTCGAGTATTCGCGACCCGTGCGCCGCCTGTGAAGTCCCCTTGGTCATGGACGGAGAACTATATCGCTCCCCGAGAACTGTTCCGCGCGCCGCGCGCGCCTGTCCAACTGTTCGTATGCCGCTCACTCCGCACCCTGGGCGCCACCAGCATCGACTTCAAGGGAGACTCGTGATGCCACGCTCGACTGCTTCCGTCACCGCCGTCACCGCCGCCATCGCCGCCGCGCTCGCTGTTGCTCTAGGAGGCGCCAGCGCCGAAGCGCAGATCAGTTTCGATCCGCAAGTGACCTACCCCGCGGTCGCGCAACCCGACGGCGTTGCCTTCGGCGACTTCAGCGGCGACGGGCGACCCGAACTGGCGGCCACCATGGGAGGACCGGACCGGGTCGAGATCCGGGCCGGCGCCGCCAGCGGGAGCTTCGGAGCGCCGGTCCCCGTGCCCGTCGGCGGAGGTAGCGGGCCGCATTCGCTCGCGGTGGTGAACATCGACAACGACGCCGATCTCGACCTCGTCGTCACGCTCAAGAACACGAATGAGGTGCGCCTCCTGATCAACACCGCGGGCGTGCTCGCCGCCGGCGTCAGCACGGGTGTCGGCGGCACTGAGCCGCGCTTTCTCGCGGTGGCGGACCTCGACGGCAACGGCTTCGCCGACGTCGTGACGGCGAACCGGGACTCCGGCGACATCGCAGTGCTGCTCAATTCGGGCGGCGTCCTCGGCGCGCCGGCGCTCTACGCCGTCGGCGGCGACACGCGCGGCGTCGCCATCGGCGATGTCGATGGCGACCTGCTGCCCGATATCGTCGCGGCGAGCGGCGACGCTCGCGCCCTCGCGGTTTTCCTCAACATCCCGTCCTCGCCCGGCATCTTCGCCACCGGACCGAGCCTCTCTGTCGGCGCCGAGTTGCGGCCCGACGGCGTGGACATCCAGGATCTCGACGGCGACGGCGACCGCGACGTCGTCACGGCGACCTCGGGCAACGGCTTGAACTTCGCCACCGTCTTCTTCAACCTGGGCGGGGCGACCTTTGGTCCTGCCACCGGCTTCGCGGCCGGCGGCGTCAACCCCGGTACGGTCGTGGCGGTCGACCTCGACCGCGACGGCGGCCGCGACCTCGTGCTGGCCAATCAGGACTCCGCCACCCTGACGGTGCTGCGCAATCTCGGCGGCGGCAGCTTCGCCGCGGCGATTCCGCTCGCAGCCGGAAGCAATCCGCAGGCACTGGCAGTTGCCGACATCGATCTCGACGGCGCGCTCGACCTTGGATGCGCGAACCAGTCTTCCGACACGGTGTCGATCTACCGCAACACGGCGGTCCTGTTTGCCAACGGTTTCGAGGCGGGGAACACCTCAGGTTGGACGATCGTGGTGCCCTGAAGCGACGACCGCGCGCTGATCGGTCCATCCGCGGCCGCGCCGCGGCGCCTCAGGAGATCACCCTGCGCGGCGCCGCAGTCGCCGGGTCGCCGGTGTTGGGGGTGCCGGTCGGCTCGATGAGCAGAATGTGCACCTCCTCCACCGCGATCGGGCGGTGCTCGACTCCTCTCGGAACCACGAAGAGCTCGCCCGGACCGAGATGGACGTCGCGGTCGCGCAACTGGATGGTCAACCTCCCCGCGAGCACGAGGAAGCAGTCGTCGGTGTCGTCGTGCTTGTGCCAGACGAACTCGCCCTGGAGCTTCGCCACCATGATGTCGTTGCCGTTGTACTGCGCGACGACGCGCGGTTGCCAGTGCTCACTGAAGGTGGCGAGTTTTTCGGCGAGGTTGACGGTGCGGTTCAGGAGGCTCGTCAGTAGCATTTCTGCAGACTCCTTTGCGGAGCGACAGTTCTGCCGCACGCGCCGACCGGTGCGCCCGTCAGGACTTCGCCTGGAGCATCGCTGCCATCCGCTGCTGGATCCCCAGCACCGCCTTGAGCGGGCGGACGAGAACTTTGAAGTCGACGATCTGGTCGGCGTCGTCCCAGCGGATCATGTCGACGCCGTTGACTTGGATACCGTCGATCTCGACTTCGAACTCGAGCACCGCGTCGCGGTCGCCGGCAACCTCCCGCACGTAGCGGAAGCTCTCGTTGCCGAAGACCTGGAAGGCGGTGAGGAGATACTGGAGAGCGAGCGCCTTGCCGCGCTGGGGCGTGTGCACGACCGGCGAGTGGAAGACGACTTCGTCGGCGAGCAGCGCGGCGAGGCCGGAAGCGCTCCGCGTGCGCACCAGCTCGTGCCAGGCCGCGAGGCGTGTGCGGGCGGCCTCGGGCATCGCCGCCGGAACTGGATCCACAGGATCTGCGCTGAAGGTCGTATCAGCCATCGCTCCACCTCGCCCTCATCATCATTCTGCTGTCAGCTCGGTTCCCGCACAAGCCCGACCGAACGGTCGTACTCTCCGTCGTCGCCGATTCGAATCTGTCGCGAAACAGGTAGGGCGCACGCACGAGCCTGAGCTCTTCGCCTTCACGGCGCGTCGCCAGACCTCGAGCTCGTCGACGCGGCCGTCGAAAGAGCAGCGCAGGGCCGTGCCGTAGCGGCCGATCGCCGCCTCCTGGGGGGGCGTGGAGCGCATCCGCTCAGGTGAAGTGCTGTCGGAGGAGCTGCGTGGCGCTCGCGGGTGGCAGCGCGTGCGAGATCGCGTGGCCCTGCACGAAGTCGCAGCCGAAGCTCGCGAGCCGTTCGAGCTGGCGCGGCGTCTCGACTCCTTCGGCAATGGCTTTCATTCCCAGGTTTCGCGCCAGCGAGACGAGCGTTTCGGCGATCTCCCGACGCTCGTCTCCAACGTCGAGCCGGGAGACGAAGCTCCGATCGATCTTGATGGCTTCGATCGGAAAGCGATGCAGATAGGAGAGGTTCGAGTAGCCGGTGCCGAAATCGTCCAGCCAGAGGCCTACGCCGCGGCGATGGAGCTCGCGCAGAACTGTGCCGACCGGTTCGCGATGCTCGATCAGCAGGCTCTCGGTGATCTCGAGCTTCAGGCATTGCGGCGGAATGCTGGATTCTACGAGGGCGCTCTCGACCTCGTCGAGGAGCTCGATCCTGGCGAGTTGATGGGCCGAGATGTTCACACTCATCGACAGGCAGCCGGCTCTCGGAAACCCGGCGCGCCAGTCCCGCATCTGCCGACAGGCTTCGCGCAGGACCCATCGTCCGAGCGGAAGGATGAGGCCGGTCTCTTCGGCGAGGCCGATGAACTGTTCGGGCGGCGTTGATCCCCCTGGACCGCCTTCCCAGCGAATGAGCGCCTCGAAGCCGACGAGTCGACGTCCGTCGAGGGCGATGATCGGCTGATAGTGGAGCTCGAGCTCGCCGCGATCCAGGGCCCTGCGTAGAGCGTCTTCGAGCTCGAGGCGGGCAAAGGCACGCGCACGCAGCTGTTCGTCGAAGACTTCGGTCTGCTTCCAGCCGCGATCTCGCGCGCGCGCGAGCGCCGCGAGCGCGTCACGCAGGACATCTTCGGCGCGCTCGTAGCCCGTGTTGCTGAAGGCGATGCCAATCGCCGCCGCACTGAAGTGATCCTGCTCCGTGATCCTGAATGCGGGGAGGATCGCGGAGTGGATTTCGGTAGCGATTCGCGCGGCATGCGCGGTCTCGCGATTCTCGAGCAGAATCGCGAAGACCCCGCCTTCGAGGCTGGCCAGGGTGTCGCGAGGCCCCAGAGTTCCCTGGATTCTGTCGGCGGCGGCGAGCAGGAGAGCTCGGCCGGCGCTTCCGCCCAGCGTCTCGTTGATCAGGTCGAGACGTTCGAGCGCGACGGTGAGCACCGCGAAGGGAGTGTCGTCCGGAGCGATCTCCCGCTTGAGCGCGCTCTCTATGCGGTCGACGAAGAGCAGGCGATTGGGCAGGCCGGTCGTGGCGTCGCGACCCTTGCGGGCGGTGATATCCGTCTGGGAGCCGGCGAAACGTATCGCCTTTCCAGTGGTGTCGCGAACCGCCAGCCCGCGGCAGAAGATCCACAGCCAGCTGCCGTCGCGATGCCGCAGCCGGTACTCCGCTTCGAAGTGAGGCGTCGCTCCCGAGAGGTGCGCGTCGAGCGCGCCGCGGAATCCGCTGGCGTCTTCGGGATGGACGCGGTCCAGCCAGGTCTCGACGCTCGAGACGAGCTCGGCGTCGTCATAGCCGAGCATCTCCTTCCAGCGTGGCGCGAGGTAGATCTCATCCGACTCGAGATTCCAGTCCCACAGGCCATCCTGCGCACCGCGAACGGCGAGGGCGTATCGCGCCTCGCTTTCGCGAAGCGCCGTGTCGCGCCCTTCGATCTGCTCCAGCATTCCGTTGAAGGTGTCGGCGAGAAGTCCCAACTCGTCGCTGTCCGAGGGAGCGACGCGGACCGCGAAGTCCTGATGCTCGGCCACGGTCTGCGCCGCCGTCACAAGACGCAGCACCGGGTCGGCGACCACCCGTTGGAGGCGGTAGGCGAGCAGCGCCGCCACCAGCAGCGCGACGAGCAGCACACCGCTTCCGGCACGCGCGAACTCGCGGAACTGGTCCTCGAAGGTCTGGCGGTCGGCCACCAGATAGAGGCTGCCGACCGACCGGCCATCTACCTCGATCGGACTCGCCACGGCGACGTGCCGCTCGCCGATGGTGACATTCTGGCGCGGTGGCGAGGGTGGAATGACGGCGTCCCCGGGAACCCGGGCAAAGGTGGCGAAGAGGCCTCCGTCCCGCGAGTAGACCGCGGCCGCCAGAATGCGGTTGTCAGCGCGCAGTCCCGCAAGGGTCTTTCCGGCGTCGTTCCGGTCGCCGAAGGCGAGCGCCGCCTTGCAGTTCTCGCCGACGATTCCCGCCATGGCTCCCAACTGGGAGACCATCCGGCTGCGGACGCTCGAGAATTCGTAGGCCACGAAGGCGGCACACGCCATCGCGAGCGCGATCGCGCTGGTCATGAAGATCACGAGGACTACCTTGGTGCGTAGAGAGGTGCGCAGCCGCGACTTCATGGCTCCGCAGCCTCGCCGCGTTCCGGCAGCAACCGGTCGGCGAGACGCAAGAGTTGCGCGCCCAACCGCAGATCGGCATGGACCGCGGCGTCGCGATTGATCTCGAAACCGATTCGATCGGGAAGCTCGACGAGGCGAACGACGCCTCCGAGCTCGGCGAAGTCGGCAGTTTCCCCGATCGTCAGAACCCCGCTCCAGCCCGCCAGAAAGTCGAGGATGACCGGCAGGAGTCTCGCCTTCTCGCGACCCACGACCAGAATCGAACACGGGTCGACCTCGTCGAGGTTGCGGAAGTTCCGTATACGGACAGCGCGACCCTGGACCTTCTCGTCCGCAACTTCGCGGCGCAGCTCTTCGGCGAAGAGCCGATCGCCGAGGACACCGATGACGAACGGCGCGCCGGGGCTCGGGAAGGTCCCCGACGGCCACTCGACGAAACGGGTCAATTCGAGGATGACTGCGGCCTTGGCGCGGTAGCGTTGGGAATCCGCAGACGGCGGGGGATCGCCGATCGCCGCCGGTAGCGCCGCCGAGCAGAGCAGCAGCGACGTCCATCGAATCCAGGCGGCGGTCCGACGCACGCAGCGGCTCATTCCTGGGCCTCCCTGGCCAAAGTAGCACTCGACCCTGGTGAATGCACCGGACCCGGCGAGAATCTCACTACGGTCGCAAATTCTACTCTGATCGCAGCGCACGCTTCCGATCTCAGAGCCATCTGCGGACGCAAGTCATGTAGTCGGTGAATGCAGGGCCGAACTTCTTCGTCAGGATTCGTTCCTCGGGTTCGATCTGGAACCGGTTGATCCAGGCGACGAACGCCGGCAGCAGGAGCGCCGCCCCGGCATGCGACAGATAGGGGCCCCAGGCTGCGAGCAGCAGCAGGAGACCCAGGTACATCGGATTGCGCGTCCAGCGGTAGACGCCGCCGGAGACGACCGCCGAGGAGTTGTCCGGTCGGTGCGGGTTGACGGTTGTACGGGCCTTGCGGAACGCGGCGACACCAGCGAAGGCGATGCCCGCGCCGCCGAAGGCGAGCACCGCCGCGGCGACCTTGGCGCCCGGGAGCGGCCACCCCAGCGCCGGGACGGCCCGCGAGAAGCCGTAGGCCGCAGCGACGAAAAGGGCAAACAGCAACACCGGCGGGATCTTGAGCTCGAGCACTTTCATTGCGAGTCAGCTCCGGGCCGGAGGGGGGCGGCGACTTCGGTATGCTCGCTGCGCACCTGGTCGAAGCGCGCGATGGCATCTTAGAGTTGCGCGATCCATCGTCCGAACTCGGTGGTGGTGCGTTTCCCGACCTTGACCACGGCGCCGCGCCTGAAGAACTTGCTGCCGAAGAGGTGAATGTAGCCGCCCAGATCCGAGGGCAGGTAGAACTCGCCGTACTTGAGCATCGCGACTTTCTGCCGGCCGAAGTGGCCGTAGAAGTAGGCGAACTCGAACAGGACGTTCAGGTTCGGGACCTCGTAACTCTTGCGCCGGATGCGGCTCGTCGACTCGGGGGAGAAGAGGAGGAGAGCGCCGTCCACGCGCGTGCGCACCCGGTCGAGGTCCTCGAGCAGCGTCCGACCGGCGGTGAACGCCTCCCACCAGGGGAGGAAGGTAAGCGTCGGACTCGAGAATGCTTTGACGATCGCCCGCGCCTGCGACTTCGCGGCCGAGGACGAACCAACGAAGATCCGGGTCTCCGGCATGCCATCCCCCCAAAACATCCGCTGCCTCGGGCCTGCCGGGGCGCAGGCATGCTACCAAGGTGACGCTTGCCGTTTGCCGGATGGGAGGCGGAGCGTGGCCTGTCGGGGTGGTCCCTCCCCTTCGGCCGGCTCTCACTGCAGAGAAGGTCAGATAGGGCTGAAAGAGGCCCCCCGTCAGCGTCGTGCCGGTCGGCAATCGCGGCGCCTTCCGGCCCGAACGGGCGAAAGGCGTCGAACAACGTGTTGCAGGTGTCGGCGATGGGAGAATCCCGCTCCGCAACCCTCGCAGGCTGAATGCGGGCGGGACGTGGCTAGAATCAGGCATGTCGCGTCTGCCCCCGCTTCGCCCGAATCGCGCCACTCGCCTCAACGGACGCACCTCACTGCTCACTGCCGGCGTCGTTCTTCTCGCGGTCGTCGCCGCGGCGCCGCTCGTGGCGACGGCGGCGAACGTCCTGCCGTCGGTCTACGAGCCGGCCGGGACCGGCGGCTACGCGGCGCTCGACCGGGCGCTCGCCAAGCTCCAGACCCATCGCCGGCTGCTGGTCGTCGGCGCCCACCCCGACGACGAAGACACCTCGGCGCTGGCGCTGGTGTCGCGCGAGCTCGGCGGCGAGGCGGCCTACCTCTCGCTGTCGCGCGGCGAAGGCGGGCAGAACCTGATCGGACCCGACCTCGGCGAGGCGCTGGGCGTTCTGCGCACCGAGGAGCTCCTGGCGGCGCGCGGCGTCGACGGCGCTCGCCAGTACTTCACCCGCGCCTTCGACTTCGGCTACACCCGGTCGCTCCCCGAGACGCTCGGCAAGTGGCCCGAAGAGGCCCTGCTCGCCGACGCCGTGCGCGTCGTCCGGCGCTTCAAGCCGCAGGTCATCCTCTCGGTCTTCGGCAACGACGGCTCGGGCGGGCACGGCCAGCACCAGGCGGCCGGGCACACCGCCTTCCTCGCCTTCGCGCGCTCGGCGGAGCCGCTGCCCGCCCTAGAGCAGAGCGGCCGAGACGGCGGCGCCCTGGAAGGCCGCAGGCGCTCTATCCGCGCTGCCTGGTTCGCGCCCGAGAGTGCGACGGTCTCGCGGCCGCTCGGCGCCATCGACCCGTGGAGCGGGATGTCGACGGTGCAGCTCGCCATGAAGTCGCGCGGGCCAGCACCGCTCGCAGGACATGGGGCGGCTCCTCGAGCTCGGGCCGCGCGACGGCAAGTACACCTTCGTCGAGGGACCGGGCGGCGCGGCCGGTAACGATCTGTTCGCCGGCATCGACACTTCGCTCGCCGGCATCGCGGCGACGCTCGGTGACGGGCCGCTCGCCGCCGAGGTCCGGCGGGAGCTCGAGAGCGCCGGCGTTCGAAGTCGCGGCGGCGCGCGGCCGCCCTGCGCCCCGACCGGCTGGCCGACGCGGTTGCGCCCATCGTTCGAGCGCTTGCCGCGCTCGACCGCGCCCGCGGGGCGTGCGAGAAGAGCGCGCTCGCCGAGGCCCGTCCGGTCGCCGAGCTCCTCGCCGAGAAGGTCGCGGTCGGCGAGCAGGCGCTGCTCATCGCGAGCGGCGTGGCGCTCGACGTCTTCGTGGACCAGACGGAGCTCGTGCCGGGCGAGCCGGTGAAGCTCTCCATCGCGCTGTGGAACGCCGGCCCGAGCCGGTGCAGCCGTTGCGCCTCGAGACGGCCGGCGACGCTCGGCCGCACCCTTCCCGCCGCGGCGGGCTTCGCGGAGCAGTTCGCCGCGCACGCCGAGATCGCCGCCGGCGAGCTCGTCCGTTTCGAGCAGACGCTGACGGTGAGCCCGCCGCGCGCGCGTCGCGACCCTACTTCCTCGAGCGCCCGCGGCGCGGACGGCCTCTACGACTGGAGCGCCGCCGCACAGGACGATCGCGGCGAGCCGTTCGGCGCACCGGCGCTCGCCGGCCGGGTCGACCCTCAAGCTCGGCGGCCGCGCGGTCGAAGTTCGATCGCGAGGCGGTCTACCGCTACGCCGACCAGGCGCGCGGCGAGATCCGCCGGCCGGTCGTCGTCGTGCCGCGTCTCGAGCTCAGCGTCTCTCCCGACGTGGCGATCTGGCCGAACGGCGGCCCGGCGCCGGAGATCGCCGATCGATCTCGCCTCGCATGTCGCGGCGCCGCTCGCCGGCGAGCTCACCCTTCGCTGGAAGTTGTGGTGCGCGGCCTCCGGCGGCCATCCCGTTCCGGATCGACGAAGCCCGCGGCAGCGCGAGCCTCCGCGTCGCGGTGCCGGACTGTCCCGCCGACGGCACGGCCCGCCTCGCGCTCACGGTCACCGCGACCTCGGGCGACGAGCGCTCGCGCGCCGCGGCGCCGCTCCTCGATTACCCGCACGTCCCGCCGTCGCCGCTGCGCGGCAGCGACCGCTTCGAGCTGGTGCGCGCCGATATCCGGCTGCCGCAGCTCGCCCGCGTCGGCTACGTGCTAGGTGCCTCCGACAAGGTGCCAGAGCTTCTCGCCGAGATCGGCGTGCCGATCCAGGTCTTGAGCGCCGCCGACCTCGAGAACGGCGATCTGGCGCGCTTCGACGCCATCGTGGTCGGGAGCCGCGCCTACGAGACCGACCGCGCCCTGCAGAAAGCGAACGGGCGCCTCCTCGACTACGTGCGCGCCGGTGGGCTCGCGATCGTCCAGTACCAGCAGTACCCGTTCATCGACGGCAAGTTCGCGCCCCACCTGCTCGAGATCTCGCGCCCGCACGGCAGGATCACGGACGAGCTGGCGCCGGTGAAGCTCCTCGTCGCGGATCACCCCGCGTTCACCACCCCCAACCGGATCGGTCCGGCCGACTGGGAGGGCTGGGTGCAGGAGCGCGCTCTCTACATGCCGTCGCACCTGGGAGGCGGCCTACACGCCCGCTGCTCGAGTTCCAGGACCCCGACCAGCCGGCACAACGCGGCGGGCTGCTGGTGGCGGGGCTCGGCAAGGGGACCTACGTCTACACCGGACTCGCCTTCTTCCGTCAGTTGCCGGCCGGCGTGCCGGGCGCTTACCGCCTGTTCGCGAACCTGCTGGCGCTCGGCAGGAGCGGCGCCGAGCGCCAGGCGGCGTTCGCGGCGCGCGGCCAGGCGCTCGCCGACCGCTTCCTGGTCGTGGACACCCACATCGACGTTCCCTATCGGCTGAAGGACGAGATGGCGGACATCTCCCTGCGCACGGCAAAGGGGGACTTCGATCATCCGCGCGCGGTGGTCGGCGGCCTCGACACGACGTTCATGTCGATCTACATCCCGGCGAAGCTCCAGGAGTCGGGCGGCGGCAAGGCGCTCGCCGACGAGCTCATCGACATGGTGGAGAGGATCGTCGCGGCGGCGCCGGCGAAGTGGGCGATGGCGGCGACGCCGGAGCAGGCGCTGGCGAACCGTGCCGCGGGCAGGCTCTCGTTCGCGCTCGGCATCGAGAACGGCGCGGCGATCGAAGACCAGTTGACGAACCTCGCCCACTTCCACGGCCGTGGCGTGCGCTACATCACCCTGACCCACGGCAAGAACAACCTGATCTGCGACTCGTCTTATGAGACGTCGGAGAATCGCCTGTGGCATGGGCTGTCGCCGTTCGGCCGCGAGGTGGTGGCCGAGATGAACCGGTTGGGAATCATGGTCGATCTCTCGCATGTCTCGGACGAGGCGTTCGACCAGGCGCTCGCCCTCTCGCAGGCGCCGCCTTTCGCCTCGCACTCCTCCTGCCGGCACTTCACCCCCGGCTTCGAGCGCAACCTCGACGATGCGCGCATCCGCGCCCTGGCGGCGAAGGGCGGCGTGCTGCAGATCAACTTCGGCTCGTCGTTCCTGACCGCCGCGGCGAACAAGAACGCGCTCGACGGCTTGCTCGCCCAGGCCGCCTGGGTGAAGGAGAAGGGGATCGCCGAGAATTCGCCGGAGGCCAAGGCGTTCGAAGCGAAGTGGCAGCAGGAGAACCCGCTGCCGCGCGCCGCCCTCGACGACGTCGTCGGCGCACATCGACCATGTGGTCGAGATCGCCGGCATCGACCACGTCGGCCTGGGCTCCGACTTCGACGGCGTCGGCGACAGCCTGCCCTACGGCCTGCGCGACGTCTCGATGTACCCCAACCTCTTCGCCCGCCTCCTCGAACGCGGCTACAGCGAAGCCGACATCGAGAAGATCGCCGGCGGCAACCTGATGCGCGTCTGGCGCGAAGCCGAGCGCGTCGCGAAGGTAGCGGGCGCAAGATAGGCACCGCGCGGGTCCGTCGAGCCTCTGGGCGCTGGTGGCTTGGGCTAGAGTCCGCAGGATGAAGCGAGGGACCTGTTTCTGGATTGCCGGCATGGCGGCTGTCGGTCTGGGTAGTCTCGCCGGCTGCTCCGACGGGCGGACGCCGGTGATGGTCTATTCGCCGCATGGGCGGGACCTGCTGCTGCTCTTCGAGCGGGCGTTCGAGGCGAAGAACCCGGGGCTCGACGTGCGCTGGCTCGACATGGGCTCGCAGGAGGTCTACGACCGGGTCCGTTCGGAGAGGGCCAATCCGCAGTGCGACGTCTGGTTCGGCGGGCCGGACGCGATCTTCGCCCGCGCCGCGGCGGCGGGCCTCCTCGCGCCGTACCGGCCGTCGTGGGCGGACGCCGTTCCCGAGAGCTCGCGCGGCGCTGGCGACCTCTACTTCGGCACATTCCGCACCCTGCCGGTCATCGTCTACAACGAGAAGCTCGTTTCGGATTCGGAAGCCCCGCGCGACTGGGACGATCTCCTGCAGCCGCGCTTCACCGGCCGCGTGCTGATCCGCGACCCGATCGCCTCGGGCGTCATGCGCACGATCTTCTCCATGGTGCTGGCGAAATCGGAGCGCGAGACCGGCTCGACGGCGCGCGGCCTCGACTGGCTGGCGCGGCTCGACGCCCAGACCAAGGAGTACGTCGCCAATCCCGGCCCTCCTGCACGAGAAGGTGATGCGCGGCGAGGGCGAGGTGACGATGTGGGAGCTCACCGACATCCTGCTCGAGCGCCAGAAGGGGGTGCCGTTCGGCTACCGTTTCGCGGCCAGCGGCACGCCGGTGATCGACGACGCGGTGGCCCTCGCGACCGGCGCGCCGCACCGCGCCGCGGCGCTCGAGTTCCTCGAGTTCGTGGGTTCGGTCGAGGCGCAGGCGCTCGCCGCCGAGCGCGCCTTCCGCATTCCGGCGCGCACCGACATTGCGCGCGAGAAGTTGCCGGCTTGGGCGCAGGAGGTGCTGACCGCGATGCAGCCGGCGGTGTACGACGAGGCGCTTGCCGCGGCGAAGGGGCAGGAGTGGATGGCGCTCTGGGATCGCACCGTGCGCGGCAAGGGCGCGGCGATCGCGGCGAGCGCGGCGCCGCCCGCGGCACCATGAGCGCGGCGTCGGATCTTGTCCTCGCCGACGTCGGCAAGCGTTTCGGCGACAAACTCGTCCTCGACGGCGTGTCTTTCAGTGTGCCTCGCGGGCGAGGTTCTCGCCCTGCTGGGGCCTTCGGGAAGCGGCAAGACGACCCTGTTGCGTATCGTCGCCGGCTTCGAGACCGCCGATCGCGGCACGATCCGCGTCGGCGATCAACAGATCGGGAATCTCCCGCCGGCGCGGCGCGACTTCGGCATGGTCTTCCAGCACTACGCCCTCTTCCCCCACCTCTCGGTGGGCGAGAACGTGGCGTTCGGGCTCGAGGCGAGGAGGCTCCCGAAGCGCCAGGTCGCCGAGCGCGTCGCGGCGGCGCTCGCCAGCGTCGACCTCGCCGGCTTCGAGCGCCGGCGGATCTCCGAGATCTCGGGCGGCCAGCAGCAGCGCGTGGCCCTCGCGCGCGCCCTGGCGCCCGAGCCGCGGGTGCTGCTCCTCGACGAGCCGCTGTCGAACCTCGACCCGACGCTGCGCGAACGCACCCGGCGCGAGCTCGCGGCGACCCTGCGGCGGATCGGCATCACGACGCTCCTGGTGACCCACGAGCAGGAGGAGGCGTTCGACCTCGGCGACCGCGTGGCGCTCCTCCACGGCGGGCGGCTGGCGCAGCTCGGCACGCCGCACGAGCTCTATCGCGAGCCGGCGACGCGCTTCGTCGCCGGCTTCATCGGCCGCGCCTCGTTTCTGCCGGTCATCGTCCAGGAGGTCGGACCCGCAAGAGAAGACGGCTTGTTTTCCACCACCGTCGCTGGCCCGGCGCTCGCGCCGGGGGCGACGTTGTCGCTGGCGCAGCGTGGTTTCGGTAAAGGGGAAAGAGCAGAGTCTGTGGCTGCGGCCCGAGATGCTGGAGACTCGCCACGCTTGCCGAGGGAGCGTTTACCTTTACTGGAAGAAACGTCGCGGTGCGGTTCAGCGGGCCGGTGAGCTATCTGACGGTTCGGCTGGGGAGTGGCGAAGAGCTCGAAGTGATGTGCGCGGGCGCAGTGCCTGCGCTCGAAGCCGTCGGTCGGCCTGCGCCTGCGCGACGATGCCAGGCCCGAGCTCTTTTCCTTCAATGCGGCCGCGTTCGCGCAGGGGTCGGCGTGAGCGCTGCCGCCCGGCGGTGGTGGATCGGGGCGGGGATCTTCCTCCTGCTCGCCTGGCTGGTGGGCTATCCGCTCATCGTCACCACCGTCGCCGCGTTCGTTCCCGAGGCCGGCGCCGTTGCGGGCGCCGGTGGCGGCGCGAGCGCACCCTTCGCCGAGTTCGTGAACCGGCCGGACGAGTGGACCGGCGCTCCTGCGCAGCCTGTGGATCTCGCTCGCGTCGGTCGGACTCGCCGGGGCGGTCGGCGTGCCGCTCGGCTTCCTCTTCGCGCGCGCCGAGTTCCCGGGGCGGCGGGTCCTGGGTGAGCTCCTCGCCCTGCCGGTGGCGCTGCCGCCGCTCGTCGGCGTCATCGCCTTTCTCTATCTCTATGGCGAGAGCGGCATGGCCACCCGGCTGGTCGGGAATCTGGTGGGGTCGACCGGGGCGCCGTGGCGGTTGACCGGGCCGGGGGCGATCCTCCTCGTCCACACCTATTCGATGTACGTCTACTTCTATCTCTTCACGCGCGCCGCGCTGGCGCGCTTCGACGGCGCGCAGCTCGAGGCGGCGGCGTCCCTCGGCGCCGGACGTCTGGCGCACGCTCACCCGGGTCGTCCTGCCGGGGCTCGCGCCGGCGCTCGCGGCGGCGGCGATCCTGACCTTCCTCACCGCCCTCGGCTCGTTCTCGGCGCCCTACATCTTCGGCGGCTCGTTCCGGGTGATGACGACCCAGATCCTCGCCTCGCGCCAGAACGGCGACGTCGACATCGCCGAGGTCGAGACCTTCTTCCTCATCGCGGTGGCGATCGCGGGCCTCCTCATCGCCCGCGCGCTCGAGCGCCGGCATCTCGGGCGACGGGCCGCGACACAGCGCGGCACGCCGCCGGAGCGCCGCCAGGTGCGCTCGCCGGCGGTCCGGCTGGCGCTCACTTTCGCCGGCTGGCTCTTTGCGCTCCTCCTCCTGCTGCCGCACCTGACGCTGATCCTGATCTCGTTCGTACCGCGGTCCAGCTGGACGACCGAGCTCTTCCCGCCGGTGCTCTCGCTCGCCAACTACCGGGCGCTGGGAGAGACGGCCGAAGCGCTCGCGGCCGGTCGCGAACTCGCTCTGGATGGCGCTCGCCGCGACTGCGGGAGCGCTCGTCCTGGGCTTCGTCGCGGCGCGGCGGGCGGTCGACCGGCGGCCCGGCGGGGCTTTCTGGGCGCGCCCGATCGGCCTCCTCGTCGCCATTCCCTGGGCGGTGCCGGCGACCGCTTTCGCCGTGGCGCTCGCCACCACGATGAGCGTGAACGCGCCGGCTTCCGGCCGCTTTCTGCTCGTCGGCACGGCGGCGATCCTGCCGCTCGCCTACCTCGCGCGCGCCCTGCCCGCCACCGGCCAAGCGGCGATCGCGGCGCTCGAGCAGATGGATCCGCAGCTCGAAGAGGCCGCAGCGGCGCTCGGGGCGGGTAAACTTCGCACTCTCGTCCGCGTAACTCTTCCGAGAGTACGGCCGGCGCTCGCCGCCGGAGCGAGCCTCGCCTTTCTCGCCGCCTTCGGCGATTTCGTGGTCTCGATCGTCCTCTACACCTATGAAACCCGCCCGATCTCGATCGAGATCCTCTCCAACCTCCGCCTGCAGGAGACCGGCGTCGCCGCGGTCTACGGCGTCCTCTTGACCGCGCTCTCGGCCGCCGCCTTTCTGCTCTGGGGCCGCGAGCGAGAGGTGCGTTGATGGCGACCGAGCGAGTCTCGCTGGCGCGCCTCTGGGCGCTCATGGCGACGGTCTTCGTCGACATGATGGGTTTCCTCATGGTCATGCCGGTGCTGCCGTTCTACGCCGATCGCCTGGGCGCCTCGCCGTTCGTCATCGGCTTGATGGTCTCCGCGTTCGCGCTGGCGCAGCTGCTGGTGGCGCCCTACTGGGGGAAGCTCTCGGACCGCCGGGGCCGTCGGCCGACGCTGATGCTCGGCATCGGCATCGCCACCGTCGCCTTCCTCCTCCTGGCGCTCGCCTGCTCGGAGTGGGCGATGGCGCGCATCTCGCCCGGCTGGCTGATCGCACTGATCTTCGTCTCGCGCTTCGTGGCCGGCGCCGGCGGTGCGACGACCGGAGTCGTGCAGGCCTACGTCGGCGACGCCATCGTTCCGGAAGAGCGCGCCAAGGCGCTCGGCTGGATCTCCGCCGCGACCTCGGCGGGGGTCATGCTCGGGCCGGCGCTGGGATCACTGGCGGCGTTCGGCGGTCCGGCGACTCCCGGGCTCGTGGCGACCGCTCTCTGCCTGCTGAATCTCCTGTTCGTCAAGCGCTGGCTGCCGGAGTCGTCGAGCGCGGAGGCGCGTGCGCAGGCGAAGGTCGAGGGGCGCGGGTCGCTCCGCCGGCGGATGCTCGACGTCTTCGTTCATCCCCAACGGCCGGTGGCGCGGCTGATCTGGATCTATGCGGTCGGCATGATGGCGTTCATGGCGATGAACGCCGTGCTGGCGCTCTTCCTCCAGCAGCGCTTCGGGATCACCGAGAAGTCCTTCGGACTCATCTACACCTTCGTCGGCGCGATTTCGCTGGTCATGCGGAGCCTTCTCCTCGGGCCCGCGGTGCGCCGTCTCGGCGAGAGCGGGGTGATGCGGATCGGACTCGCGGCGCTCGCCGCGGGCTTCGCGGCGCAGGCCGTCGCGCCCAGCCTGCTCGTCTTCTTCGCCGCGATCCTGTTGATTCCGGTCGGCACAGCGCTGCTCTTCCCGGCCTCGTCATCCCTGGTCTCGCGCTTCGCCCAGCGCCACGAGCTCGGCGCGACGATGGGTGTGCAGCAGGCCTACGGTGGCGTGGCGCGGCTGGTCGGTCCGATGTGGGCCGGATTCACCTTCGAGCGATTCGGTCCCGGCGCGCCGTTCTGGATCTCGTGCGGCCTGGCGCTCGCGACCCTCGTCTTCGCCGGCGGACTGCACGCCGACGCGCCGGCCGGCCCGGTTGAACCGCAGAAGGATCATCCGCCGATCCCGAAGCGGCGTAGATCCTTTCGAACGGTCGTTTGCGCGACCGGCTTCACCTACTCGAAAGGAAACTTGAGAAGCGCAACGGAAAGCAGTTCGTCGCCGCGCTCGGCCTGGCAGCTCTCGCGACCGTCGCCTTCGCCGGCAGCTACGCAAAGAACCCGATGGTCGGCGGCAAGGAGATGTTGCCGACGAAGGACATCATCGACAACGCCGTCAATTCGGCCGACCACACCACGCTGGTCGCCGCGGTGAAGGCCGCCGACCTGGTGACGACGTTGAAGGGCGCCGGTCCCTTCACCCTCTTCGCGCCGACCAACGCCGCGTTCGCCAAGCTTCCGGCCGGCACGGTCGAGGGTCTCCTCAAGCCCGAGAGCAAGGCGACGCTGTCGAAGATCCTCACCTACCATGTCGTGGCCGGCAAGGTCATGGCCGCCGATCTCGTCAAGATGATCGGCGAAGGCAAGGGCACGACGAGCTTCAAGACGGTCGCCGGCGCCTCGCTCTCGGCGATGCTGGTCGACGGCAAGGTGGTGCTCAAGGACGAGAAGGGCGCTGAGCTCGACGGTGACGATCGCCGACGTCAACCAGTCGAACGGAGTCATCCACGTCGTCGACAGCGTTCTGCTGCCGAACTGACCCCTTCCCCACCCTTCGAAGGGGCGAGGGATAAAAAAGAAAAGGCCGGGTGGCGACACCCGGCCTTTCTGATTTTCGATGGTTGCGGGGGCAGGATTTGAACCTGCGACCTTTGGGTTATGAGCCCAACGAGCTACCTGGCTGCTCCACCCCGCGTCAGTGCCCGGCAGCAGGCTGCCGGGGTCGTTAAGGATGCCACAGCGGCGGCCTCGAGGTCAAACCGCCGGCACGGCGCGAGTCAACGCCCCTCCCCGGTAACCCGGCGGGCGCTTCCGGCGTATCAGGTCAACATGATCCCGCAGCACCCATCCGGGAGCCCGGCTATCCGACTGCGCCGCGGGATTCTCGCCGGGCTGGTCGCCTGCGCTCTCGCGGTTCTTCTCGCGTCGGGCTCCGCGGCCTTCGCCGCCATGGGTCCGGAGATCCGCATCGCCCGCACCGCGACGCCGATCGTCGTCGACGGCGAGCTCGCCGACCCGGCCTGGAAGCGGCCGAGCCGATCACCGACTGGCTCGAGACCAACCCCGGCGACAACATCCCGCCCAAGGTGCGGAGCGTCGCCTGGCTCGCCTACGACGACGACTTCCTCTACGCCGCCTTCGAGTTCGACGAGCCCGATCCCGGGACGATCCGGGCGCCGCTCGGCGACCGCGACGACGTGCGCTCCTACACCGACTACGGCGGCGTGATCCTCGATTCGCAGAACGACGGCCACACGGCGCAGCTCTTCCTCGCCAACGCCCGCGGCATCCAGTACGACGCGCTCTCGAACGACGCCTCCGGCGAGGACGAGCTCGCCCGACTACTTCTGGGACAGCGCGGCGAAGATCACCGCTACCGGCTGGGTGCTCGAGATCCGCATTCCCTTCTCCTCCCTGCGCTACACCGATCCCGATCCGGCGCAGTGGGGGATCCTGCTCTACCGCAACCGGCCGCGCGACTTCCGCTACCAGATGTTCACCTCGCGCCTGCCGCGCGACTCGAACTGCTTCATCTGCAACTCGCGGCCGCTCGTCGGACTCGCCGGACTCGCGGTGGGCTCGCACTACGTCGTGGCGCCCTACGTCGCGGCGAACCAGGCGGCCGCGCCGCGAGCGGCCTCGGCAGCCCCCTCGCGAGCGACGCCGCGGAATTCGACGGCGGCGTCGACGCCAAGTGGATTCCGAATCCGTCGACCGCGATCGACGCGACGGTGAATCCCGACTTCTCGCAGATCGAATCGGACGCCGGCCAGATCACGGCCAACGAGCGTTTCGCGCTCTTTTTCCCCGAGAAGCGGCCGTTCTTCCTCGAGGGGGTCGAATCTCCTCCCGACGCCGATCCAGGCGGTCTACACCCGCACCTTCACCTCGCCGCGCTTCGGCCTGCGGGCGACCGGCGGCAGCGAGTCGACCAAGTACACCGCCCTGGTCGGCCAGGACCGCGGCGGCGGTTCGGTGATCCTCCCCGGCGCCGAAGGCTCCGGGTTCGCCGATCAGGATTTCGCCTCCTGCGTCGCGGTCGCCCGCGTGCGCCACGACTTCGAGAAGGTCGTTCGTCGAGCTTCCTCTACACCGGCCGGGAGAACGCGAGCGCCGACGGCGGCGGCTCGAACCGCGTCGCGCGGTCCCGACTTCGAGTGGCGACCGACGCCGCAGGACACGGTCACCGGGCAGCTTCTCTACTCCTGGACGCGAGACGCCCGACCGGCCCGAGCTCGCCGACCGAATGGGACGGCCGCAAGCTCGAGGGCCACGCCGCCAAGCTCTGGGCCCAGCATGCCACCGAGACCTGGGACCTCTTCGGCCAGTACGAGGACTTCTCCGACGAGTTCCGCGCCGACAACGGCTTCGTGCCGCAGGTGGGCTACCGGATGCTGTACGTCGAATCGGGGCGCACCTGGCGTCCGGTGGAGAAGAAGGTGTCGCGCGTCCGGCTCTTCGGCATCGCCGACCGCGCCGAGACCCAGGGGGGAGAGCTCCTGTCTCAAGAGTTCGTGCCCGGCGTCGGGATGGATGCGACGCTGGAATTCGTTCGTCCGCTTCGAATTCGCCTTCGACGAGGTGGTGAACCAGGGGGTGACCTTCGACCGCTTCCAGTTCCGCCCGCACCTCGAGATCCGCCCTGGCAAGGTCGTGCAGCAGGTGACGCTCGCAGGCGGTCTACGGCGACGACGTCGACTTCGCCAACAATCGCCCGGCCGATGGCTGGCGCGGCGACCCTCACCGCCGACCTGCAGCCGACCGACCACCTGGCGCTGGGGCTCTCGGCGGCCCGGCGCATCCTCGACGTGGCGACGTCGAGCAGGGCACGGCTCGCCGGGCGCCTCTTCACCGCCGACCTCGCGCGGCTGCGCGCGGTCTACACCTTCAACGCCAGGAGCTGGCTGCGGCTGATCGGCGAATGGGCGGAGACCGAGCGCAACCCGGCGCTCTACACCTTCGACGTCCGGCCGACGAGCGGCGACTTCGCGGGCTCGGCGGTCTTCGCCTACAAGCTCAACTGGCAGACCGTCTTTTTCCTCGGCGTCGGCGACGAGCGCACCCAGGATCCGGAGGGCGACCTGCAGCCCCTCGGCCGCCAGGCCTTCTTCAAGCTCTCCTACGCCTTCCAGCACTAGGGGGTTTGGGGAGGAGTCGAACGACCCCTTGGGGTGGTGGGGCCGGAGCGCCGCCCTCCCGTAGGATGCGGCCCATAGCCGAAGCAGCCGTCGCGGGCCCGCTCTCGAGTCCGGAATCGCGACCTGCGGGAACCGGGGGTCGCCATGCCGGCAGGGATGCGTTGGGGAAGGTCGTTGTTGTGGATGCTCGGCCTGGCGCTGGTGTTGCCAGGTCTTGCCTGGGCTGGAGCCGCGCCCGAGCCGATCGAGGTCGCCGGCATCCCGCTCGAGTTCATTCTCTTCGCCCTGACGCTCCTGGGGGTCGCGCTCTTCCACTCCAGGACGCTCCAGGTGGCGCTCACCGGCGTCACGGTGATCACCCTCTACAAGATCGTCTTCACCGGCTTCAAGGAGGGCGCCGGCCTGGCCGGCTTCGTCGCCCACCTCGGGCACGATTGGGTGGTGATCTTCAACCTCCTCGGCCTGCTCCTCGGCTTCGCCCTGCTGGCGCGGCACTTCGAGGACAGCGAGATCCCGAAGGTGCTGCCACGCTACCTCCCGACGAGCTGGCAGGGGGCGTTCGTCCTGCTGGTGCTGGTCTTCGTGCTGTCGTCGTTCCTCGACAACATCGCGGCGGCGCTCATCGGCGGCGCCATGGCGCACACCCTGTTCAACAAGAAGGTCCATATCGGCTACATCGCGGCGCATCGTCGCGGCCTCGAACGCCGGCGGTTCGGGGAGCGTCGTCGGCGACACCACCACGACCATGATGTGGATCCACGGCGTGCCGCCGAGCGCGGTCTTCCACGCCTACGTCGCAGCCGGCCTGGCGCTGGTGGTCTGCGGCATCCCGGCCTCGATCCAGCAGAACCAGCACTCGCCGATCCTGAAGGATGCGTCGCCCGGCGTGCGGATCGACTGGGCGCGGGTGGGCGATCGTCGCCTTCATCCTCGTCGTCGGCGATCTCGACCAACGTCTTCATCAACGTCCAGTACACCGAGCACGCCGACAGTTTCCCGTTCATCGGCGTCGCGGTCTGCCTGGCGATCCTGGTGACCGCGCTGATCCGCAAACCCGAATGGTCGCTCCTCCCGGGCGCCTTCAAGGGGGCGTGCTTCCTGCTCTCGCTGGTCCTCGCCGCGACCATGATGCCGGTCGAGAAGCTGCCGGCGGCGGCCTGGCAAACGGCTTTCGGGCTCGGTTTCCTGTCGGCGGTCTTCGACAACATCCCGCTCACTGCGCTGGCGCTCGCGCAGGGCGGCTACGACTGGGGAATGCTCGCCTACGCGGTCGGCTTCGGCGGCTCGATGATCTGGTTCGGCTCCTCGGCCGGGGTCGCGATCTCGAGCATGTATCCGGAGGCGCGCTCGGTGGGGTCCTGGCTCAAGAACGGCTGGCACGTCACCGTCGCCTACGTCGCCGGCTTCTTCCTGCTGCTCTTCACCCTCGGCTGGCAGCCGCACTCCTAGAGCGTTCGAAGCCCGCGAGCGGCTTGCCCGATCGCGCGCTTCGAGTTACCCTTGAAGCCGCACCAGAATGCGGCAGCGAAGTCTCTGGCTCGAAAAGTTCCGGTTTGCACGTTCGCATCCCCTGGGGGAGTCACCCATGTTCCTGATCCAAGAAATCGTCGCGCGCGAGGTGCTCGACTCGCGCGGCAATCCGACCGTCGAGGTCGACTGCGCTCTCGAAGGCGGCGCGGTCGGGACGGCGCAGGTGCCGTCCGGCGCCTCGACCGGCAGCCGTGAGGCGCTCGAGCTGCGCGACGGCGGCACGCGCTACCACGGCAAGGGCGTCGCCACCGCGGTCGACTTCATCTACGACGAGATCGCCCCCGAGCTCGAAGAGATGGACGCCCGCGACCAGGCGCTCGTCGATCGCACGATGATCGACCTCGACGGCACGCCGAACAAGGGGCGCCTCGGCGCCAACGCCATTCTCGGCGTCTCGCTGGCGGTCGCCAAGGCCGCCGCCGCGGAGGCCGGGCTGCCGCTCTACACCTATCTCGGCGGACCCGGCGCGACGGTGCTGCCGGTGCCGATGCTGAACGTCCTGAACGGCGGCGCGCACGCCGACAACACGGTCGACATCCAGGAGTTCATGGTCGTGCCGATCGGCTTCACGCGCTACAGCGAAGCCCTGCGGGCCGGGGTCGAGGTCTACCACACGCTGAAGAAGGTGTTGAAGGAGAAGGGTCTGGCCACCGCGGTCGGCGACGAGGGCGGTTTCGCGCCGAATCTGGCGAGCAACCGCGAGGCGCTCGACCTGCTGATGATCGCCATCGAGAAGGCCGGCTACAAGCCGGGACAGGACATCGCCCTGGCGCTCGACGTCGCCGCCTCGGAGCTCGTGGAAGAGGGCGCGCCGGGCCGCTACGCTCTCGCCGGCGAAGGCGAGAAAGGCCTGACGGCGCAGGATCTCATCGCGATCTATCGCGACTGGGTCGGCGCCTACCCGCTGGTGTCGATCGAGGACGGTCTCGCCGAGGGGGACTGGGAGGGCTGGAAGAGCCTGACGCGTACGCTCGGCTCCAAGGTGCAGCTGGTCGGCGACGACGTCTTCGTCACCAACCCGGAGATTCTCGCCCGCGGCATCGCCGACGGAGTCGCCAACGCGTTGCTGGTCAAAGTGAACCAGATCGGGACACTTTCGGAGACCCTGACGGCGGTCGATCTCGCGAAATCGCGCGGCTACGCCAACATCATCAGCCACCGCTCCGGCGAGACCGAGGACACGACGATCGCCGACCTCGCCGTCGCCACGCGTGCCGGGCAGATCAAGACCGGCGCCCCCTGCCGCAGCGACCGGGTGGCGAAGTACAACCGATTGTTGCGCATCGAGGAGGAGCTGGACGAGGTGGCGATCTATCCCGGCGCCGCTGCGTTCCCGCGATTCCGCGCTTGACCGCCGTCCCTCCGCTCGCTCCAACGGACGAGCCGCGCCCCCATCCGCTGCGTTCACTACTCGTCGCGGTGGTGGTCTTCCTCGTCCTGCTGCTCGCCACCTTCGGGCTCAAGAGCTACCGCGAACTGGCGGCGGTGCGCGGGCGGGAGCACGTGCTGATCGCCGAGATCGCCGGCACCGAGCAACGCATCGCCGAGCTCAAGCGCCGTATCGAGAGCCTGAAGACACGACCCGGTGACGCTCGATCGCGTGGCGCGCGAGAGCCTCGGGCTGGTGCGGCCCGAGGATGTCGTGATCGTGCTGCCGGCCCCGGCGACCGCAACGGCGCCCTAGCCGTTCCGCAGCTCTAAGCCTGTTCGTCTAGACCGAGTCGTCGCTCTCGTCCGGCGCGCTCACCGCGGGCGCGAGCGCCTTCTCGACGGCGCTCGCGACCTCGTCGACGCCGATGCCGCGCATGCAGCCGTGATGGAGCAGCGGGCAGCGGCGCCGCAGGCAGGGCGAGCACCACAGCCCGCGATCGAGAACGATGTGGCCGGCGTCGGCGCCCCCCGCCGGCGCCGTGCGGCGGCGATCGGTCGGTCCGAAGAGCGCCACGCAAGGTACGCCCAGCGCCGCCGCGAGGTGCATCGGTCCGGAGTCGTTGGTCACCAGCAGATCGAGGTGGGCGAGCGCCGCCGCGAGGCCCGGCAGATCGAGGTCGGGACCCAGCACCGGATGCATCTTGCCGCTTTCCTCGTGCACGCGTACGCCGAGCCAGATCTCCTTGGGCCCGACGAAGATCGCCTCTTCGACGGCCGGGATCCGGCGCCGCAGCTCGCGTGCGAGATCGGCCCAATGCCGCATCGGCCAGCGCTTCGACGGTCCCCATTCGGCGCCGGGGGAGAGGCCGACGAGCGGGCCCCCTCCGGCAGCGGCGCCGGCGCCGAGCTGCGCCCGCGCGAGCCGCTCGCGGCCGCGCGCACGCAGCGCCGGCGGCAGCTCGAGGCGCGGTATCCAGGTCTCGGGGGGCGCCACTCCCATCGCCCCCAGGAGCTCGCGGTAGTCCTCGATCTGCGGCCGGCGGCCGCGCGGCCGGGCGACCGCCGGGGCGAGCAGCGGGCCGCGGAAGTCGGCGCGGTAGCCGTAGCGCCGCGCGATGCCGGCGCGCGCCAGCAGCCAGGCGGCGCGGAACGAGTTCGGCAGGATGACGGCCTCGTCGAAGCGCTCCGGCGGCGCCCGGGGCGCGAGCGAGCGCCGCGAGCGTCACGTCGTCGGCGGCCTTTCTCGAGTGTCGCCGCGACGCCGGGAAACAGCGCGAGCAGCGGATGCAGCGGCCGCCGCGCGAGCGCGGTGAGCTCGCGGCCGCTCGCCGCGAGGGCGCGAAAGACCGGTTCGGCCATGACGCAGTCGCCGACCCAGTTGGGCGCCACGACGAGGGTGCGAGTCATCTCGCGTCCCGCTTCCAGCGGTCGTGCAGCCAGAGCCAGAGCTCGGGCCGCTGGCGGGCGCGCGCCTCGAGGATGGCGAGGTAGCGACGCGAGAGCGTGACATCGTCGTCACCCTCGGCCGCAAACATCGGCGGCAGCGCCTCGACGCGGTAGCGCCCGCCGGCGAGCTCTTCGCCGAAGACCGGCACGACAGCGGCGCCGGTGCGCTGCTGCAGCCGGGCGACGATCGGGCTGGTGAGCGCCGGGCGGCCGAAGAACGGCACGTCAACGCCCTCTTCGGCGCGCACTCGCTGATCCAGCAACAGTCCCAGGCGCCCGCCTTTCTCGAGCAGGCGGAACATCTCGCGCACGGCGCCGCGCTTGTCGAGCGAACGGTTGCCGTAGCGATGGCGCAGGCGTTGAATGACGCGGTCGAAATGGGGATTGTCGGCCCGCCGGCCCACCGAGCTCATCGGTCCGATGGTGACCGCGATGGCGGCCGGCACGACCTCCCAGTTGCCGAAGTGCGAGCCGAGGACGATCGTGCCTTTGCCGTTGGCCCGCTCGGCGGCGCGGGCGAAGTTCTCCCAGCCGACGAACTCGAGACGGGCCAGGAGCTCGGGGCCGTCGAAGCGCAGGCTCGAGAGCGCGTCGCAGAACGAGGCGCCGAAGTGGCGGAAGCACTCGCGCGTGATCCGGGCGCGCTCGCCGGCGGAGAGGTCGGGGAAGGCGGCGGCGAGGTTGGCGTCGGCGGTGCGCCGGCGACGGCGATCGAGCCGGCCGGCGAGGGCGCCGAGCGTGCCGCCCAGCGTCCGGCTGGCCGGATGGGGCAGCGCGCGCACGATCCCCTGAAAGAGGGCGAAGGCAGCGAACTCGACGGCGTGGCGAAAGGGCGCGTTCTTCATCGCCGGCGTCTCATCGGCGTCTCATTGAGGGCCCGCGCCAGACGCTCGTCGAACCACTCCCAGAAAGCGGCTTCGGGGCGCGCCACGATGGGAAGAACCGCGGGCGCCGGAGAGAGCCTGCCCTGAAGCTTGAGCGCGTCCTTGGCGGTGGTCAGCAGGGCGCCGGCACGATGGCGGCGGAAGGCTCCTTCGATGCGGGCGATGCTCTCGTCGGGATAGGCGTGGTGGTCGGGGAAGGCGAGCCGGGCGGCAATCTCGACCTCCTGCCGTTCGACGTCGCGAAAGAAGACCTCCGGCCGCGCGATACCGGCGAAAGCGACCACCCGCGTGCCGGCGGGCAGCGCTGTGCCGGTGCCGCCGATCCCGCCGCTCGTCTCGAGGGTTCCGCCGGTTCCGCTGGCTCCCAGGGCACCAACCCCCGACCGTGGCGGGCCACAGGCGCTCGCGCTCGCGAAACCCGGTCCGCGGAAACCGTGCGGCGCGAGCGCCGTCGCGAGCCGCGCGCCGGCAGTCGCCATCTCGGACGCCGGGCAGCCGGTGAGCACGACGGCATCGGCGTGACGAGCTGCGGCCAGCGGCTCGCGCAAGCGCCCGGCCGGCGCCAGCCGTCCGCCGGCGAACGGGTCGGCGGCGGGGAAGAGCAGCAAGTCGATATCCCGCGCCAGCGCAACGTGCGAGAAACCGTCGTCGAGCAGGAAGAGGTCCGGCGAGTGCGGCAACTCGCGCAGCAGGAGGCGTGCCGCCGCGACGCGCTGCTCGCCGACGGCGACCGCGACGCCGGGGAGCGCCTGGGCGAGGAGAAACGGCTCGTCGCCGGCGGCGCTCCAGGCGACCCGAGGCCCGGCGCCCAGCGAGACGACGAGCGGGCCGCGGCTGGTGCGGCGATAGCCCCGCGAGAGGATCGCCACTGCGAGACCCCGCGCGGCGAGGTCGCTGGCGATCGCCGCGGTGAAGGGGGTCTTGCCGCCGCCCCCCCAGTGCAGATTCCCGAGGCTCACGACCGGTACCGGGAGCCGCTCGGCGGTCTCGCGGCCCGCCGGCGCCGGCGGGCGAGGAGCGCGCCGTAGAAGAGTTGCCAGGGTGAGCGCGGCGGGGCGGCGGCGGCGAACGGCATCGTCGATCCTGCCGCTGCTGCGTTTGCGCCGCTGCCACGAGCGGGGCGAGGAGCGCGAGCGTCCGGTCGAGCGCGCCGGCGTTCGCCGTCACCAGCGCGCGCCCGCGCTCGCCCATCGCCCGGGCCGCCGGCGGATCGGCGAGCCAGGCCGCCCAGAGCTCTCCCAGCGCCGCGCCGGACGCGACGCGCGCCCAGGCGGCGGTCTGGTCGAAGATCTCGGCGATCTCGCGGAAGTTCGTCATCGAAGGGCCGACCGCGACGGGCACGCCGAACCGCGCCGCCTCGATGGGATTGTGGCCGCCGGTCGGGCTGGAGCGTGCCGCCGATGAAGGCGGCGGTGGCGAGGCGGTAGGTCGCCGCCAGCTCGCCGATCGAGTCGAGCAGGAATACCGGCGGCCGCGCGCGGTCGGGGCCGCTGCGGCGGACGAAACCGGGGGCGGCGGTGGCGAGGCGCTCGGCGACCGCCGCGAAGCGCTCCGGATGGCGCGGGGCGACGACCAGCATCGCCCGCTCGCCGGCCGGTCGGTCGTCGTCGCCGAGCCGGCGCCACGCCGCGAGGACCTCCTCCTCCTCTCCCTCCATGGTCGATCCGGCGACGACGATCGGGCGGCCCGCCGCGAGCCGTTCGAGACGCGCGGCGAGCTCCGGGTTGCCGGCGGGCGCCGGGGAATCGAACTTGAGGTTGCCGGTGACGGCGATCCGCTCGCGGGGCACGCCGAGCGCCACCAGGCGATCGGCATCGATGGCGGTTTGCATGCCGAAGCGGCCGATCGGAGCGAAGAAGAGCGGCAGCGCCAACCACTGGAAACGCCGCAGGCGGGCGAAGCTGCGGTCGCTCACCCGGCCGTTGACGACCGCGATGGGGATCCCTCGCGCGCGGGCGGCGCGCAGCAGGAGGGCCAGAAATCGCCCTCCACCAGCACCAGAGAGGATGGAGCGAAGCGACGGAAGAAGCGCTGGATCGCGAAGGCGAGCTCGAACGGGAGGTAGGCCACGGTGGCGCGGTCCCAAGACGGGCGGCGGCGGCCCGGGCCTGGTCCTGCCCGGTCGGCGTGATGGTGGTCACCAGAACGGCCAGATCGCCCGGCAGGCGCGCCGCGAGGGCGCCCGCGAGGGCGGCCTCGCCGACCGAAACGGCGTGAATCCAGAACGCTCCCGGGTGGCGGGCGGCGGACTCCGGGTCGCCGGAGTCGGGCGCAGAGCCGCCGAGTCTTCCCGCAACGTCGGCAGGTAGTGGCGGCGGCGCAGGACGAGCAACCAGGGGCCGGCGACCAGGAGGGCCAGGGCGGCCAGGGTTTGATAGATCCACCACATCGGGATGGGGGCAGTATAATCAAGCGCTTCAGTGTTTTGCCCGGTCTCGACCGGGTGCGGTCCGCGGCGCCTGTCCGATTGCCGCGGTTCTTTGCCGGGACTTGGACGGCGCGAGCCGGCCGTCCGTAGAAACCAGTGGAAACGCTCATGCCAGAGTTGGTCTATTCCCAGAACCGCGAACGACTGAAGCTCGCCGAGCGGAGCGATCGCGACCTCCTGTGCCTGCTCAAGTCGGACGACGAGCTGGCACTGGCGGAGCTCGTGGTGCGCAAGACCCGGGCGCTCCTCCAGGTCACCGCCCGGATCGTGCGCGACGAGGAAGAGGCCCGGGACGTCGTGCAGGTCGCGTTCCTGAAGATCTGGGAGAGCCGGGCGAAGTACGATACGCGGTGGAGCCCCAACACCTGGATCTACCGCATCGCGACCAATCTGGCGATCGACCATTGGCGGTCCCGCCGGTCGCGCGACCAGGCCGGGGAGCCGGTCCGCCTGCATCTCCTGCGCGCCGCCGAGAGCCGTCCCACCGGGGCCCTGGCCGAGCTCAAGGAGGCCGAGGTCGAGCGGATTTTCATCGAGCTCGCGGCCGAGCTGACCGAGAAGCAGCGGCTGATCTTCCTGCTGCGCGAAACCGAGGGCCTCTCCTCCAGCGAAGTGGCGGAGATCGCCGGCTGCGAGGAATCTACGGTGCGCAATCACCTGTTCAACGCCCGCAAGATCCTGCGCCAGAAGCTCATCGACCGGTATCCGGAGTATGCGCACGCTGGCGCCAGGGGCGCGGATTCAGCCATGGAGCCCCGCAAGTGAGCTGTCCCGACTGGCGCGCCCTGGCTGCGGCCCGCGACGCCGATTCTGCGGTCGACCTGCCGGCCTGGGTGGAAGCCCGCCGCCACGCAGCCGAATGCCCGCATTGTCGGAGCGCGGCGTTTGCGGCCGAGCCGCTGCTGCTTTTCGAACGCCTGCCCGAGCGCACCGTGACGCCGGACGAGATCGCCGGCATGCAGGCGGCGGTTGCCTCGCTGGTGCGCGCCAGCCGTGTCGGTCGGGGCGGCCAGGTGGCGGCGCAGCCGATCTCCGCCGCGTCCGGCTGGCGTTCCCTCTCGCGCCTCGTCGCGGCGCTTGGCATCTGCTCGCTGCTGGCTCTCTCCGGCGCTCCGCGTCCGCATTCCCGGGGGTTCGCCGATCTGGCCGCCGAAGGCAGCGCTCTGCAGGGACTCGAAGCTGCGTTCGAAGGCGCCTCGCCGGTGCAATCGGCGGTCGAGGAGCTCGATCGCCCGGGAGTCCGCATCTACGAGCTTCCCCAGGCCGACATGGCGGTCGTGATGATCGTCGACGCGAGCCTGGATGTCTGATTTGCGGCGCCTGTCGGCCTTGGCGCGCACGCTGGTCCTCCTCGCGGCGTTCGGCGCCGCGTTGGCCGGGTTGGCCGGGGCCGCGGTGGCGCAAGCGGCGCCAGCGTCGCCGCCGCCCCCGCCGGCAGCCCGGCAGGAGATTGCGAAGCCGCTGCCGCCTCCCCGCTTGCGTACGCAGCCGGTGGTGACGCCGCCGGGAGCTGCGCCGGGCGAGTCTGCCGCGGTGCGCCTGATGGTCTTCAGCCTGCAACGCCAGCGGGTTTTCGATGCCCTCACCGTGGTGCGGCCGCTGCTGTCGGTGCAGGGCTCCGTCGAGCTCGACCCGACCCACAACACGATCTCGGTGCGCGACAACCTCGCCGCGCTCAGCCGTGTGGCGACCGCGATCCGGGCCTTCGATCGCGAGAACCAGCCGGTGCGGATCGACGTCCAGTTGATCCTCGCCGAAACGGCGAAGATCTCGCCGGTGCCGTCCGATGCCGGAATCTCCAGGGAGCTGCTCGATCGACTGCGGCAGCTGCTGAACTTCAAGCACTTCTCGTTGCTCGCCCAGAGCCAGATCACCAGCCGCGAGGGCGAAGCGGTGGTCTACGAGATGGCGCGGGGCTACCGGCTGAGCTTCGAGGTCGGCTCGATCGCCGAGGGCAAGCGAATCCGCCTCGCCGGGTTCCGCATGGTGCGCGATCTGCCGGGTCAGACCGAGCATGAGCTCGTCCGCACCGTAGTGCACCTGGGGCTCGACCAACCGCTGATCCTGGGACTGACCCGGGACGAGGCCGCGGATCGGGCGCTGATGCTCGTCCTGCGCTACCAGGGCGCCTCGACCCCGACGGTCGCCGCGGCAGGGCGGTAGCGAGTGGATTTCGTCTGTCATCTCGGGACGCCCGAAGGGCGGGTGGTGCGCGAGACCCGCGCCGCCGCGAACGAGACGGTGTTGCGCGCCGAGCTCGAGCGTCAGGGCCTGCGGATCTTCGCCATCGAGCGTCGTCTGGGGTTGGCCATGCCGACGGAGCTGCTGGCGCGCTTCCGCCGCAAGCGCAAGATCCCCTACAAGACGCTGATGGTCTTCAATCAGGAGCTCGCGGCGCTGCTCAAGGCCGGGTTGCCTCTCCTTCAGGCGCTCAACCTGATGCTCGAGCGCCTGAAGGAACCGAACTTCAGGGAGATCCTGACGCAGGTGCGCGACCGGGTACGCGGCGGCGAGGAGCTCTCCGACGCCTTCGCTTCGTTCGGCCCGGTCTTTCCGCCGCTCTACGCCGCCACGCTCAAGGCCGGCGAGCGCACCGGTGAGCTCGAACAGGTGCTGCGCCGGTTCATCCGCTACTTGAAGCTCGTCATCGAGGCGCGCAAGCGCGTGGTTTCGGCGCTCGTCTACCCATCCGTCCTCGTCGGGCTCTCGATCGCGATGCTCTTCGTCATGGCGATCTTCGTCATGCCGCGGTTCACGGTCTTTTACGACTCGATGGACATGGAGCTGCCGCTGCTGACGCGCATCACGCTCGGCGTCTCGGTCTTCCTGCGCGACAACATCCTCTACATCCTCGCCGGCATCATCGCCACGGTGGTTGCGGTGCGCAGGTGGGCCGGCACGCCGACCGGAGCCGTTCGGCTCGACCACTGGCGGCTGCGTGTTCCTCTGCTCGGCCCGGTGCTGCATCTGTTTGCTCGCCGAGTACTGCCGCTCGCTCTCGACCCTGCTCTCCGGAGGAATGCCGCTCGTGCCCTCGATGGAGATCTCCGGCCGCGCGGTCAGCAACCTCTATGTGCGCGAGAAGATCTCCCCGACGGTGCAGCAGGTGCGGGAAGGGAAGGCCCTCCACGAGGCTCTCGACGGAACGGGAATCGTCACCGACCTCGCCATCGATATGGTCAAAGTCGGCGAGGCCACCGGTTCGCTCGATGTCATGCTCACCAACATCGCCGACTTCTTCGACGAGGAGGTCGAGCTCCGGATGCAGCGCATCCTTTCGCTCGTCGAGCCGCTGATGCTGGTCATCATGGGCTGCCTGGTGGCGGCGTTGCTGATCTCGGTTTACATGCCGATGTTCAACGCCATGGGAGGAATCGCGTGAGCACGGCACCGGCGACCCGCTCTCCGAGCGCCGAGCTCCTGGCGGCGGACGGCGCGTTGCGCTCGGCCGACGAACGGCGCGCGGCCGAGAGCATGGCCTCCCTCCACGGCCTCGATTTCGTCGATCTCGACCACTTCCGGATCGACAACGAGCTCTTCCACACGATTCCGTTCGAGCTCATGCTGCGCTACGGCTTCATTCCGCAGATGCAGCTCCCCGGCCGGATCGCCCTGGTGATGAAGGATCCGAAAGACGTCGCCCGGCTGGACGAGCTCGAGCTCCTGTTGGGTCAACCGATCGAAGTGCGGGTGGGTGTAGCGTCGGCGATCGAGGAGATCCTCCAGAAGTCCGAGTCGACCCAGCGCGTGCTGGAGGAGGCGACGGAGGACTTCCGCATCCAGCTCGTGCAGGAGGACGATCAGGGCGAAGAGATTCTCTCGATCGACAGCATCACCGCCGATTCGTCGCCGGTGATCAAGCTGGTCGATTCGACGGTGTTCAACGCCATCCAGCGCCGCGCTTCCGACATCCACATCGAATCGCGCGACACCGAAGTGGTGATCAAGTACCGCATCGACGGTGTTCTCTACCAGGCCATGGAGCCGATCGACAAGCGCCACCATCAGACGATCATCAGCCGGATCAAGGTCATGTCGGAGCTCGACATCGCCGAGAAGCGCGTCCCCCAGGATGGGCGCTTCAAGCTGCGGCTGAAGGGGCGAACGATCGACTTTCGCGTTTCGATCATGCCCTCGGTGCACGGCGAAGACTGCGTGATTCGAATCCTCGACAAGGAGTCGATGTCGGCGGAGTTCTCGAATCTGCGGCTCGACATCCTCGGTTTCGACGACGACACCATGCGCAAGGTGCGCAAGTCGATCCGCGAGCCTTACGGCATGGTGCTGGTGACCGGACCGACGGGCAGCGGCAAGACGACGACGCTTTACGCCTGCCTGTCGGAGATCCAGTCGCCGGAAGACAAGATCATCACCATCGAGGATCCCGTCGAGTACCAGTTGAAGGGGATCACCCAGATTCCGGTCAACGAGAAGAAGGGACTCACCTTCGCCCGCGGGTTGCGCTCGATTCTGCGCCATGACCCCGACAAGGTGATGATCGGCGAAATCCGCGACGAAGACACCGCCTCCATCGCCATCCAGTCGGCGCTCACCGGCCATCTCGTGTTCACCACCGTGCACGCGAACAATGTGGTCGACGTGCTCGGGCGTTTTCTCAATATGAAGGTCGATCTCTACAACTTCGTCTCCGCCCTGAACTGCGTTCTCGCGCAGCGCCTGGTGCGGAGAATCTGCCCGCACTGCCGGCGCGAGGCCGCGGTCAGCCCGCAGCTGCTCGAGGACTCCGGGCTCTCTCCGGCGGTTTACGGCGATCACCAGTTCTTCGAGGGTGCCGGATGCCTGGAGTGCAACGGAACGGGATTCCTCGGACGTCTGGCGGTCTCCGAGTTGCTCGACCTGTCGGATCGGATTCGAGAGCTGATTCTGGAGAAGCGGCCGGGGTCGGAAATCAAGCGAGCGGCCAAGGAAGAAGGGATGCGTTTCCTGCGCGAATCCGCGCTCGAGAAGGCACTGCAAGGATCGACGACGCTACGTGAAATCAATCGGTTTACCTTCGTGGATTGAGCGCGCCCTGGGGCGCCAGCCCAGGCCGGTTCCGCCGCATGTCTTCGCGGTCCGCCGGCGGGAGCTGCGCTTCGCCGCCTTCTCGCGCCCGGAGGCGAAGGGATCCGGGCTCGAGCTCGCCGAATTCCATTCCCTGCCGCTCCCGGAGGGGGTCTTCGGCGTCGGCCCTCTGGGCGTTCCGGCCGGTGATGCCGAGGCGCTTGCCGACAGCGTTCGCACCATCGTCGCCCGTGCCTCGCGGCCGGTGCGGGAGGCGTCCGTCGTGCTTCCGGACGCCTGGGTACGCAGCATGGTGATCGAGCTCGGAGACCTGCCCGCAGAGCCCCAGGCGCGGCTCGAGGTCTTGCGGTTCAGGATCAAGCGGATGGTGCCCTATCGTGTCGAGGACCTGCGCATCCAGGCGGTGCCCATCGGCCCGCCCGGCCCGCTCGGACCGCCCGGACCGCCCGGCGGCCCGGGGCCCGGCGAAGCGGCGCACTGCCTCATCACGCTCGCGAACGCTGCGGTCTGCACGATGATCGAGGACGGATTCTCGCGTCGCGGCATCCGTATCGGCCAGCTTTCGGGCGCGACGCTGGCGACGCTCCAGGCGGTGAACCGGGGGGCGCTCGCTGCCGGCCTCTTCGGCCTCGCGCTGGTCGACGCCGACGGCTTCAGCCTTGTGCTGGTGCGGGCCGGAGTTCCGGTGGTCTGGCGCCAGAAGGGTTTTTCCGAGGGCCTCTCGGATGCCGATCGCGCGCGGCTTCTCACCTCCGAGTTGCGCCTCACGCGAACCTTCCTCTCCGAGCGGTTTGCCGGCGAGGCACTCGGTGCGCTCTACCTCGCGGCGCCCCGGGCAGTCGAACCGTTCTGGCTGCAGGTGCTGGGGCAGGGTCTCGATTGCCAGCCCACGCGCCTGGCGCTCGAACACCTCTCCCTCACCGGTGAGGGCTTCGGCGAAGCCTTCGCCGAGCTCGCGCCGCTGGCCGGCGCGGCCTCGCGGGAGGTCGCGTGAGCGCGGCGCGCTGGCAGGAGCCGAATCTCGCGCGGGCGCCGTTCGTCAACGAGCGTCCGGTGCGGCGCCTGGGTATCGCGCTCTGGGTGCTGTTCGCGATCGTCGGCGGTGCGAGCCTCTGGCTGTCGCAGACCATTCGCCGGGAAACCGGGACGCGGGTCGCCGAGCTGGCGCGCCTCAACTCCGAGACGATCAGCAGTCGCGAGCGTGCCGTGACCCTGGAAGCCGAGCTGCGACGGGCCGATCTCCCGGCACAGAATGAGCACGCGGAGTTCCTCAACCGGCGCCTCGCCGAGCGCACCTTCTCGTGGAACGGCCTGTTGGAGACGCTGGCGGGCGTGATGCCACGCGGCGTTCGCCTGATGGGGCTCTCCCCGGAGGGTTTTGCCCGCGAACGGGGCCGCAAGATCGCCAACGTGGAAACGCCGGCGACGACGCGGGTCGCGTTGCGCATTGCCGGCGAGGCGGAGGAGACCGAGGCCTTGCTCGAGTTCGTGGACCGGCTTTTCGAGCACCCGGCGTTCGACCGCCCCAACCTCTCCCGCGAGAGCGAGAGGAAGGACGCCAAGATTCAGTTCGATCTGACGGTCGACTATCTGCCGCAGATCGCGGGTCAGCCGGAGCTGCTGGCGGCGGCGGGGGACGGATCCGCGGAGCAGGGGTCAGGCGCACCGGCGTCAGGCCGGGCATCGGCTGCATCCGTGGCGGCCATCGCCGCCGGGACGGCGGGGTCGGAGGGTGGTGTCCCGGCCGCCGATCCAGGGCAGGTCCAGGGCGGTGGGCCGGCGGGATCGAAGCTCGCGGCCGGGAGCGCCCGGCGGCCGGCAGATGAAGTCGGGAGATCGGCTCCGGCCGGCGCGGAGAGGGCAGCCGGCGGCGCGGCGTCGGCGTGGGGAGCCGACGAATCCGCCGGCGATCCGGCGGCCGCGGCTGGCGCGTTCGGCGGCAGAGCGCGACCCGGTTCGGTGGCACCCGGCGTCCCGCCAGGCGCCACCGGCGGGACGAGGTTTCCGGCGAGCGTGATGCCGACACCGCTCCGACCCTACGCTTCGGCAGTAGGCGGTGGACGGTGAGCGGCTCTTACGGGCTCTGGCGCCGCCAGCTCTGGATCTGGCTCCCGCCCGCGCTGGCGCTCCTCGCGGCGACGGTCTATCTGGTCTACCTCGAGCGCGGCGTGCGCGCGCGCGGCGCGAAGCTCGAGGCGCGATTGGAAGTCGCGCAGCGCCAGCATCAAGAGGCCCAGGCGGGCCTCGAGAAGCTCGAGAAGCTCGCCGGCGCCGCGCAAGCGACGCGCGAGCAGATCCAGCTCCTCATGGGGGAGAAGTTTTCCACCGAGAGCGGCCGGCTGACGACGCTCATCCGGGAGATCAAGCAGCTCGCCGAGCACGCCGGCCTCGATCCTCGGGACATCGGATACCCCCAGGAGGAGTACGCCGAGCTCGGTCTCGTGCGCCGCTCCTTCATCTTCAGCGTGCAGGGAAGCTATGCGAACCTGCGCGCCTTCCTCTATCTGCTGGAGCTCTCGCCCTCTTACGTGACCGTCGATCAGATCGAGCTGCGCGAGCTCTCGGGCGCCAAGGGGTTGGGCGTATCCCTGCGGCTCTCCACCTTCTTTTCCGTGCCCCAGGGGGTGGCCCCCGCCGCTGCGCGCCCGGCGACCGGGGGGCGCTCGTGAGTCTCGCTCCGCGCGAGCGCAAGCTCCTCCTCGCCCTCGCCGTCCTGGCCGGTCTGGCGGGACTGCGCTTCCTGTGGGCGCTGGTGGCTTCGGGGTCGCCGGGTATGTCGGAAATGCCGGAGGCGGCGCTGGAAACCTTGGCGGGCCAACCCGCTGGCGCGGGCCGCTCGGCCTTCGGCAGGAGCTCGCGGCGAGCAGTGGCGGAGCTGCCGCTGGAGATCGTCGAGCTCGATCTGGGTGAACCCGCGAGTCAGCCCTACGCGCTGACCGTGGGGCGCGATCCTTTCCGCTTCGGCGCGCCCCCGCCGCCGCCCCGCCACCGCCACCGACGAAGCAGGAGCTCGAAAGGCTCCGTCAGCAGGAGGAGGCGCGGCGGTTGGCCGCGGAGCGCGCGGCAGCGGAGGCGCTGATTCCGAAACCGCCGCCGGTGACGCTGGTCTACCTCGGCAGCTTCGGCACGGAGAAGCGTCGCATCGCGGTATTCGCCGACGCCGCGGGCGAGAATCTCTACAATGTGAGGGTCGGTGAGACCGTCGAGGGTAAATTCATCGTCGATCGTATCGGCTACGAGTCGGTCGACTTAAAGTTCGTCGGTTTTCCCGACGAGCCGGCGAAGCGCTTGCCGATCGGGGGCTAGTTTGGCGGGAGAACAAGTCATGAAGCGGAGAGTTCGCGTGGCCGGAGCACTGTTTCTCGTCTTGCTCTGGGTTGGAGTCTCCGGGTGCGCGACCTACCGCCTGGCGCATCAGGCAGCCCTCGCGGAGGAGAACGCCGACTGGGATCTCGCCGTGGAGCGCTATCTCGAGCTCGTCGAGCTCCAGCCGTCCAACGTGCGCTTCAAGACCGCGCTCATGCGCGCCCGCCTCAAGGCGTCCCAGGAGCACTTCAGCAAAGGCCAGCGCTTCCGCGAGGCGGGAGTCATGGAGCGCGCCCTGATCGAGTTCCAGGAGGCCGTGCAGCTCGACTCGACCAACCAGTACGCGCAGGTCGAGCTCGACCAGCTACGGAGCGAGATGGCCAGGGCGGCGGGGGGCGGCTCGAAGCTCTCGCTCGATGAGCTCAAGAAGAAGGCCCGTGACCAGCCGGCGCAGCCGCCGGTGCTCTCGCCGCGCTCGAAGGAGGCGATCTCGCTCGACTTCCCGAAGCCGGTGTCGATCTTCGACATCTATCGCGCGCTCGGCAAGGCATTCGGGGTCAACATCCTCTTCGATCCGGCGCTCAAGGACCAGGATCTCGCCATCGAGCTGCGCGACGTCACCGCCCAGTCCGCGCTCGAGACATTGATGCGGGCGGCCGGGCATTTCTACAAGGTCGTCGACGAGCACTCGATCATCATCGCGGCGGACAATCCACAGAACCGCAAGAACTACGAGGACCTGGTCATCCAGACGTTCTTCCTCTCGAACGCCGAGGTGAAGGATGTCCTGACTCTGCTGCGCAGTCTCATCGGCGCCAAGAACATCGCGACCAACGAGGAGCTGAACGCGGTGACGATCCGCGACACCGCCGACAAGGTCAAGGTGGCGCAGCGGATGATCGAGGGTATCGACAAGTCGCGTTCGGAAGTCATCGTCGATGTCGAGCTGATCGAGGTCGACACGAATCGAATTCGCGAGCTCGGCGTCAGCCTGTCCGAGAACCAGATCACCCAGACGCTGGATCTGGGCGAGGATGCCAAGGTCCATCTCTCCGATCTCAAGTATCTGAATCAGAGCAGCTGGATCCTGACGATTCCGTCGATCATCTACGACTTCGTCAAGACCAACTCCGACGCCCAACTCCTCGCCAAGCCGCAGATCCGCATCAGCGAAGGCGAGAAGGGCAAGGTCCACATCGGCGATCGGGTGCCGATTCCGGTGACCAGCTTCAACTCCGCGCAGACCTCGGGCGGGAACATCATTCCGATCACCTCGTTCCAGTACCAGGACGTCGGCATCAAGATCGACATCGAGCCGCGCGTGCATCACAACAAGGAGGTCACGCTCAAGCTCCAGATCGAGATCAGCCAGATCACCGGCTACCAGGACGGCGGCGGCGGGCAGCGTCAGCCGATCATCGGAACGCGGACGATCGAATCGACGATCCGGTTGAAGGACGGCGAGACCAATTTCCTCGCCGGCCTGATCCGCACCGACGAGGTCCAGGGAGAAACCGGCATTCCCGGCCTGTCGGACATTCCGATCATCGGCCGACTGTTCGGCAAGACGACGAGCAACATCAAACGCAGCGACGTCATGTTGACGCTGACACCGCACATCATCCGCACTCCCGAGATCACCGAGGGCGACCTCATGCCGATCTGGGTCGGCACCGAGTCGAACATCTCGTTCCGCGGCGGCACGCCGCGGGTCGAGTCCGAGGCTGAGGGGCCGTTCGACGATGGCCAGTCGTCCGGCGACGCGGAGGAGAAGATCCGCGAGCAGGTCCAGCGCCTGCCGCGAGGGCTGCGTTCGGACGGCGTGACCGGATCCGGGCCGGCGGCCGCCGAGCCGCCCGGCGGCGTGAATCTCGCGCCGGGAGGAGCGCCATCCAACCCCTTCGCGACGCCGCCGACGAAGCCCGAACCCGGCGATCAGGAGCCGCCGGACGGTGGGGGTTCGGCGAGCTTCGACTCGCCCACGGTCTCCGGCACGCCGCTCGACCTCATCGCCACCTCAGCGCCGGCTTCGGCCGCTTCCGGGAGCGCCCGTCTTCGCCTGCTGCCGCAGGCGATCGCCGTCGCGCCGGGCGAGAGCTTCGAGATGGAGGTCGAGATCGCCACGACCGCGGCGGTGGCGCACGTTCCACTGACGGTCTCGTGGGACCCCGAGCTCCTGGAACTGGAGAAGGTCGTCTGGGGCGACTTCCTCGGCAGCAACAAGAACGCGGTGTTCGCGAGTGACGCCACGACTCCCGGGGAGCTCGTCGTGGAGGCCCATCGCGTGGCGGGAGCCTCGGGCGTGGCCGGGCACGGAGCTCTGGCGCGGGTCCATTTCCGCGCTCTGGGTATCGGCATCGCGACCGTCGCGGTCACCGTGCAGCGCGTCGAAGACGCCGAGCGCTACGAGCTCGCGGCCGTGGCGTCTCCGCCGAGCGAAGTCGAGATCCACCTCGGCGAGGACTCCGGGACGTCGCTTCTCCCGGTGGTCGAAACCGTGGTCGAGCCGGTGGACGAGCCGGACGGGGGTTCATGAAATCGAGTCGCGGCTTCACCCTGACCGAGCTGCTGGTCGTTTGCGCGGTGCTCTCGATCCTCGCCGGGGTGACCTTTCCGACCGTCAAGTACACGCGCAAGCGGATGAAGGAGATCGAATTGCACGCTCAGTTGCGTGAGATGCGGGCGGCGATTGATGAGTTCAAGCGCTACAGTGACGCCGGATTCCTGCCGATCGAGTTCGGCACCGACGGCTACCCCAAGGATCTCGAGGTGCTGGTCGAGGGCGTCGATGTCATCGGACAGATCGACAAGAAGGCGCGCTTCCTGCGCCGAATCAGTGTCGACCCGATGACCGGCGACGACGAGTGGGGGTTGCGCAGCTATCAGGACGAAGTCGACTCGACGAGCTGGGGTGGCGAGAACGTCTACGATGTTTATTCGCTCTCCGGAGGCACGGGATTGAATGGGATCCCCTACTCGCAATGGTGATCTCGAGAAGGCAGCGCGGCTTCACCCTGCTCGAGCTGATCATCGTCATCGCCATCATCGGAATTCTGGCGACGATCGCGATGCCGGCGTTGAAGGACATGCCGCGGCGGGCGAACGAGGCGGTCCTGAAGACCAATCTGCGTACGATCCGCGACCTGATCGACCAGTACTATGGTGACCAGGGCCACTATCCCGAGAGCCTCGATGTGCTCGTCGAGAAAGGCTATGTGCGCATGGTGCCGTTCGATCCGCTGACCAAGAGCGCAGGCACCTGGGCGCTGGTCTACGACGAGCCCGATCCGCTCGCCGAGCCCGCGGAGACCGACGTCCCCGAGGGTGGGGAGCCGGGGATCATCGACGTGCGCTCCGGCTCGCCGCTGGTCGCGCTCGACGGCACTCCCTATGCGACCTGGTAGGCGGCCGGCGGATCGCTGCGCCGGCGCGGCGGCCAACGGTTACAGCCTGGTCATGGTGGTGATGCTCATCACCGTGATGAATATCGTGGCGGCGATCGCGGCGCCGATGTGGAGCGGCATGATCCGGCGCGACAAGGAGGAGGAGCTGATCTCGCGCGGCCTGCAGTACGCCGAGGCGATCCGGGTTTTCCAGCGCCGCTTCGGACGCCTGCCGGTACAGCTCGATGAGCTCGTCAAGGTGGAGCCGCGGTCGATCCGCCGACTCTGGGAGGACCCGATGACCGGCAAGGCGGACTGGGTCCTGATCTTCGAAGGCGCTCCGCCGGGGGCGCCCGCCATCGACCCGGCGACCGGGCAACCGCTTCCGCCCGGGTCCGGCGACCCACAGACTCCGTCGGGGTCGCCGGACGACGAGAATCTGCCGCCACCGATCGGCCCCATCCGCGGCGTCCGCAGCCGGGCGACCGGCGAGGGTTTTCACAAGTTCCTCGATCAGGCGAGCTACTCGAGCTGGGAGTTCCGGTCCGATCTGTTCACCCGCTTCCGCGCGGCGCCATCGGAGAACGGCATTCCACGCGTCTCGGCACTGACGCTGGGCCGTCCCTTTCGCTATGCGATCGCCCCCGGAGCGCAGAATCCCGGCTTGAACCGGCCGCCCGCCGGTGGCCCCCCTGGCCCCGGCGTCCCCGGTGCCCCCGGCGGCCCCCGAACGCCGCCGACCCAAAAGCCCAACTTGCGCCCTCGGCCGCCGAACCCGCAGCCGGGCGACAAGCAATGAGCGGCGACTCGCCCCCCGCCGTCCCCGCCGTGCGCCTTCGTCGCTGGCCCCACGCCGGCGATCTGCCGCTGCCGGAGCCGGCCACGGCCGGCAGCGCAGGAGCCGACCTGCGCGCGGCGGTCAGCCAGGAGCTCATCCTCGCGCCGGGGGAGCGCGCCCTCGTGCCGACCGGATTCAGCGTCGAGATTCCGTCCGGCTGGGAGGGCCAGGTGCGGCCGCGCAGCGGCCTCGCCGTCCAGTTCGGCCTGACGCTGCTCAATTCGCCCGGCACCATCGACAGCGACTACCGCGGCGAGATCCGCGTGCTCCTGGTCAATCTCGGAGCCGAGCCGTTCACCGTGCGCCGCGGAGAACGCATCGCGCAGCTCGTCGTCGCACCGGCTCCGCGGGCGCTGTTCATCGAGGTCGATGAGCTGCCGGCGAGCGCACGCGGCGAGGGCGGCTTCGGCTCGACCGGCCGCAGTTGAAGCACCCGGTTCGCCGCCCGCCAAAGCCGGCGCATCCGTGGCACAATCGCCCGCAGGTTTCCGGCGATGAACGAAGAGGAGGTCTCGGCAGCAGAGCGCTCCGACGAGCCGGGCGATGTCACCCGCTGGCTCGAGGCCTGGGGTGCCGGCGATGCCGCGGCGTTCGACCGGCTGTTTCCGATTCTCTACCCTGAGCTCAAACGGCTGGCCAACCGCCAGCTGCACCAGGAACGCGCCGGGCACACGCTCCAGCCCACCGCGCTGGTGCACGAGGCCTTCCTCGAGCTCGTCGGTCAGCGGCGCGCGCGCTTCGAGAACCGTCAGCATTTCCTCGCCGTCGCGGCCTTCGTGATGCGCCGCATCCTCACCGAGCATGCGCGCGCGCACACCGCGGCGAAGCGCGGTGGCGGAGTGCAACCGGTCGAGCTGCCCGACGATCTCGCCATCGACACCGGCCGGCTCGAGGAGCTCCTGGCCGTCGACCAGGCGCTCGACCGGCTCGCCGCCATCGATCCCCGCGCCGCGCAGGTCGTGGTGCTGCGCTACTTCGGCGGCCTCTCGCACGGCGAGGCGGCGGGGGCGCTCGGCGTCGCCGAGATCACCGTGAAGCGCGACTGGGCGGTGGCCAAGGCCTGGCTTCGTCGCGAGCTCGCGGCATCGTGACGCGGCCTCCCTGGTCGGCAGTCAAGCTCGAGCTCATCGAGCTGCTCGAGCTCTCCGCCCCGCAGCAGGTCGCGGCCCTCGAGCGTCTGCGGCTGCGCGATGGCGTGCTCGCCGCCGAGGTCGAGTCGTTGCTCGGCGCTCCGGGGTCCGGCGACTTTCTCGAGCGCTCTGCCGCGCAGTTGCTTCCCGCGACGAGCGCCTGGGAGGGCGCGGAGGCGGAGGCCGGGGAGAGATCCCTGCAGCCGGTGCGGATCGGTCCCTGGCGCATCGAGCAGGAGATCGGCCGCGGCGGGATGGGCACGGTCTATCGCGCCCGCCGCGAAGACGGCGCCTTCGAACAGATGGTGGCGATCAAGCTCGTCCGGCCGGAGCTGTCTTCCGAGATGCTGCGGCGCCGCTTCCTCGCCGAGCGCCGGATTCTCGCCAGCCTCGAGCATCCGAACATCGCGCGCGTGCTCGATGGTGGCAACACCGACGACGGCGCGCCGTATCTCGTGCTCGAGCATGTGGCGGGGGAGCCGATCGACGTCTATGCGGATGCGCGGGCGCTCTCGATCGAGCAGCGGCTCCGCCTCTTCGGCCTGGTCTGCGAGGCGGTGCATCACGCGCACCAGAAGTTGGTGCTGCATCGCGACATCAAGTCGGCCAACGTGCTGGTGGACGACAAGGGCCAGCCCAAGCTGCTCGACTTCGGCATCGCGAAGCTGCTCACTCCGGAACCGGCAGAAGCCGATCTGACGCTGGCTGGCCTCGCGCAGCCGCTCACTCCCGAGTGGGCGAGCCCCGAGCAGTTGCGCGGCGAGCCGCTCACGACCGCCTCGGACGTCTATTCGCTCGGCGTGCTGCTCTACGTCCTGCTTTCCGGGCGGCGGCCGCACCGCTGCGACGGCGAGTCCGCGGCGTCGTTCGCGGCTGCGATCGTGAATTCGCCGTGGCCGACGCTGGTGGGGAGCGTCGCTGCCGCTGCGGCGCCGGGAGTCGAGCGCCAACGCCTGCGCGGCGACCTCGATCGGATCGCGCGCAAGGCGCTCGACCCCGATCCGGCGCGGCGCTACGCCACGGCATCAGAGCTCGCGGCGGACATCGACCGCTTTCTGGGTGGCCTGCCGGTCGGGGCGCACCCGGATGCGCTGGGATACCGCCTCGGCAAGTGGCTGGGACGCCACCGGACCGCCGCCGCGGCGGCGCTCCTGGTCGCCGTGAGTCTCGTCGCCGCCACCGGGTTCAGCCTGCGGCAAGCGCAGATCGCCGAACGCGAGCGACAGCGCGCGCAAGGGCGTTTCGACGACGTGCGGCGACTCGCCAACGTCGTCCTCTTCGAAGTGCAGGACGCACTGGTGAATGTCTCCGGGGCGCTCGCGGCGCGCCGGCTGCTGGTGGAGAATGCGCTGCGTTACCTCGACGATCTGGCGCGCGAGGCCGGCGGCGAACCGCAACTGCTCGACGAGCTCGCATCCGCCTACGAGCGCATCGGCGAGCTCCAGGGTGTGCCCGAGTGGCCGAGCCAGGGACGCACCGGTGACGCCCACGCCAGCTTCGCGCAGGCGCTCGCCCTGCGCCGCCTGGCCGAGCGCGCGGGCGCGCCGCAGGCGGCGGCGCGGCGCGCCGAGGCGCGCCTGCTCACCCGCCTCGGATCGATCCTGGCGGCCCGCGGCCGGACCGGGGAGGCGTTGGCGCACCACCGCGAGGCGGCGGCCACCCTGGAGGAATTGGCCGGCCGCTCGCCCTCGCTCGAGGACCTGCTCGAGCTCGCGGTCGTCCAGGTGGCGGTCGGCGACGACGTCTGGGAGCTCGGCGATATCGCCGGCGCGGCGAGCCATTACCGCGCGGCTCGGTCGACAGCTCGCCGGGCGCGCGCGATGGCGCCGGAATCGACGCCCGCCGCGCGCCAGGAGGGCGTTGTCGAGCAACGGCTCGGCGATGCTGCGGCCGAGCTCGAGGACTGGCGGCTGGCTCTCACCCATCATCGCGCCTCCCTCGCCGTGGACGAAGAGCTCCTGCGAAGGGAACCGGAGAACGCCGAGCTCGCGCGCGACCTGGGGACCGATCTCTCCCGCCTCGGCGCCGATGCCTTCGCCGCGGGCGATCCCGCCGACGCACTCGCCGCCCACACGCGCGCCAGCGAACTGCGCGAACGCCTGTTGGCTGCCGAGCCGGAAGATGCGCGGGCCATCGATGACGCCGCCGAAAGTTCCTTTCAGGTGGCGCGGGCGCTCACCGCGCTCGATCGTCCGCGCGAGGCGCGGGCGCCCGCAGGAGTGGCGCTCGCGCGCTGGCGGCGCCTGGTCGAGACCGACTCCGAGAACGTGCGCTGGCAGGAGGCGCTGGCGGAGTGCCTGAGCGAAGCCGCACGACGGGAGGTTGAGGCGGGCGGCCGCACAGGGGCAATTGCCCTGCTCGAAGAGGCGGTCGCGATTCGGCAGGCGCTCACGGCCAACCACCCCGGCTATCGCACGATCGGCGCGAACGGCGAGCAACTCGCCGCGGACCGCGAGCTGCTCAGAGTGCTGCGCGCCGGTAACTCCTAGCGCGCCGGCGGATCCGGGTCCGGCTTGGCGACCAGGCCCAGCAGCAGATCCTGCACCAGCGTGCGCAGCTCCAGAGTGTACTCGGTGACGTCGCGCAGCCGGTCCTCGATCTGCTCGAGGCTGGCGCGACCGGGTCCGGCGCCGCGCGCGCGCAGCCTGTAGGAGAGCCGGTCGTCGAGGGACTCCAGCCGATCATGCACATCCTTGAGGCGTTTTGGGTCCATACCCTTACCTCGCTCTCAGTGCGCTTCGAGCTCGAGAACGTAGTCGACGAGGAGCTCGACATCGCCGCGCTCGAGCTTGTGGGAAAAGGCCGGCATCGAGCCGTAGCCTTGCGTGATGCGCAGAAAGACCTGACCGCGCGAGCGCTTGCGGAGGAGCTCAGATCGCGAAAGATCGACGTTCGGCGAGAGCCCGAGCGCGCGTGGGTCTCCCCGGCCCTGGTCACCGTGGCAGCGTGCGCAGTGTTCACCGTAGAGCTCTGCTGCGCTCAGGCCGGAGGTGGGTGGCCCGCATCCGGCGAAGGTGACGGCGGCGACGCTCACCGCCGCGATGGCGCCCGCGAAGGCGCCGGCCGAAACTCCGAACCGGTGTCCGCAGCGTTGCGGGCGCCGCGCGCGCCGGAAGGCATCGCCGCTCAATGGGCGGCCTCTCCGCGGAGTTTGCGCAGATAGTCGAGCAGCGCGCGCATCTCGTCGCGCGTGAGGTCGTTGCGGGCCGGCATCTTGCCGAAGACGCCCTCGCGGATGACGGTCTCGATGGAGCCGTCGTCGCCGTACTGTCTCCAGCTGTTGTCGGTCAGGTCGGCCCACTCGTTGCCCATGAACCGCGTGGTGTTGCCGCGCCCGTCGACGCCGTGGCACGAGGCGCACTGGCTGCGATAGATGCGCTCGCCGGGATCCTTCGGCTCGAAGATCTGGCAGCCCGAAACCGCAACGGCGAGGGTCGCGAGCAGAAGGATCGAGGCCTGGGCTGCGGCACGAGTCGCGTTCATCGGGTCACTCCTTCGGCCGCCGGTGCACCAGCATCGTCGTCGCCTGATCGCGCGGACGGATGACGATCTCGTCGATGTCGACGTGAGCGGGAAGGGTCGCCACCCAGCGAACCGCCTCGGCGATGTCCTCCGCCGTGAGCGGCGTCATTCCCTCGTACACCTTCTTCGCCCGCTCGCGGTCGCCGTCGAAGCGCACCAGCGCAAACTCGGTCTCGGCGAGTCCCGGCAGGATCTCGGTGATCCGCACCGGCTGGCCGAGGAGCTCGAGACGCAGCGTCCGGGTCAGAGCGTGCGCGGCATGCTTCGAGGCGGCGTACCCGCCGCCGCCGGGGTAGGTTTCGACGCCGGCGATCGAGCCGAGATTGACGATCAGCCCGTCGCCGGAAGCGATGAGTTTCGGCAGCAGGGTGCGCGTCATGCGCAGCACCCCGAGGACATTGAGCTCGAACATCGCCCGCCACTTGTCGTCGACCGAAGCGGCGAGACTCTCCGCGCCGAAGGCGTTGCCGGCGTTGTTGACCAGCACGTCGACCCGGTCGAGGGCCGCGCAGAATGCCGCGACGCTCGCGTCGTCGGTGACGTCGAGCGGCGCCCAGCGGGCGCCAAGGGGTTCCGCGACCGCCGCCAGTCGATCCACTCGCCGCGCTCCCAGGACGACCGCGAAGCCCGCGTGCGCGAGCGCCCGCGCCGTCGCCGCGCCGAACCCGGAGCTCGCGCCCGTCACCACTGCCACTCGCGCCTGGTTGCCGCCGCTCATCGCGGCCAAAGTTTACCCGAAGGCCGGCGATCCGGCGGTGAACCGTTTCGCCCTAGAGTTGCGCCGAGGGACATAGATCGGCGAGCGGGCAGCTCGCGCAGAGCGGTTTTCTGGCGTTGCAGATCTTGCGGCCGTGGTCGATGAGCAGGTGCGAGAGGAGAGTCCAGTCTGCGCGCGGGAAGAGCGGCACGAGGTCGCCCTCGATCTTCACCGGATCGGTCGATTTGGAGAGCCCGAGGCGGCCGGCGAGACGTCCGACGTGGGTGTCGACGACGATGCCTTCGTTCATCGCGAAGGCGTTGCCGAGGACGACGTTGGCGGTCTTCCTGCCGACGCCGGGCAGGGCCACCAGCTCCGCCATGCTGCGCGGCACTTCGCCGCCGTGGCGCAGAACGAGCTCGCGGCCGAGTCCCGACAGCGATTTTGCCTTGTTGCGGAAGAAGCCGGTCGACTGGATGATCGCCTCGAGCTCCTCCATCGGGATCGCCGCGTAGTGGGCGGCTGTCGGACAGGCGGCGAAGAGTGCCGGAGTGACCAGGTTCACCCGCTACGTCGGTGCACTGCGCCGAGAGGATCGTTGCGACCAGGAGCTCGAGCGCGTTGCGGTGGTCGAGGGCGCAGTGGGCTGCCGGATAAGCGGCCTTGAGGCGCGCCAGGAGCTCGCCGGCGCGCGACGCGAGCTCGGCGGCCGACTCGCGGCGGCGCTGCGGACGGGAGCTGGCGGCGCCCTTCGTCGGCCTGGACAGGGTCACTCCTTGTCGAAGAGCGCCCGCAGGATCATGTTGAAGATTGCCAGGAAGAGTCCACCGGCCATCGCCCAGAGGAAACTGTCGACGCGGAAGCCGGCGAGAAAGAAGTCCACCAGCCAGACCATCAGGCCATTGATCACCAGAAAGAAGAGGCCGAGGGTCAGGACGACGAAAGGCAGCGAGAGCAGAGTCACGATCGGCTTGACCAGGAGATTCACCGCCCCGAGGACGAAGCCGGCGAGCAGGAGATAGAGCCACCCGCCGTCGTAGTGGATCCCGGGCAGCAGTTGCGCCGCCGCCCAGAGACCGAAACCGTTCAGTGCGATGCGAATCAGCAGGCTCATTTTTCTGCTCCAGAAGTGGGAAGTTCGACCTGTCCTTCGCGCACGATGCGCCACGCCTGTTCGGCCACTCTGCGGTCGTTGGCGTGGGAGAGTCGGGTGATGGCGTCGGCCCAGGGGAACCAGCGCGCGGCCACCACTTCGCGGGGCTCGAAGTCGGTCTCGCTGCCGCTCTCGTAGGCGAGCAGGAAGTAGTCGACGTGCTTGCGGATCCGGCGCATGCCACGCTCGATGAAGGTGTAGTCGACCCCGGAGAGGGGGGCGACGATCGAACCGGTGACCCCGGTCTCCTCGCGCACCTCGCGCACTGCCGCCTCCGCCGGGAGTTCGCCCGGCTCGAGGTGACCCTTCGGCAGCTGCCAGCGCCGGCCGCCGGCGGTGGCGATCAGCAGAACCTCGTCGCCGCGGACGACCAGTCCGCCCGCGGAGTGCTGCTCGCTCACCTCGATCGAGGTCGCAGGCCGGTTCACGGGCTCAACCGTTCGCAGCGCCAGATCCCGTGCTCGCGGACGAAATGCCGGCGCTCGTGCAGGCGGCTCTTCTTCCCTTGCCAGAACTCGATGCGCTCCGGCCGCAGGAGGAAGCCTCCCCAATGAGGAGGACGGGGAATCGCGCGGCCCAGATAGCGGGCTTCGGTCGCGATGACGCGCCGGAGGAGTGCGAAGCGCGAGTCGAGCGGCTGGCTCTGAAAGGAGGCCCAGGCGCCGAGTTGATGGCCGCGCGGGCGGGTGGCGAAGTAGGCGTCGGACTCGGCGGCGGAGAGGCGCTCGACCGCCCCCTCGGCGCGCACCTGCATCTCGAGCCAGTCCCAGTGCCAGCACAGGGCGGCGCGCGGATTCTCCGCCAGCTCGCGGCCCTTGCGGCTGTCGTAGTTGGTGTAGAAGTGGAAGCCGCGCGCGTCGATCCCCTTGAGCAGCACCATGCGAGCGCTCGGCGCGCCGCTCGCATCGGCGGTGGCGAGCGCCACCGCGGTCGGATCGTGCGGAGCGTCCTGCGAGATGCGGGCGAAGAGCGTCTGGAATTCGGCGAGCGGATCGAGGGCGTTGGTCGCGTCGGTCCCGGCGGCACCGTCGGTCCCGGCGGTCCCTGAGGCCCCTGCGGTGACAGCGGGCCCTCCCAGGGGCGGCCGGCCGGTTGGCAGGTGAGGCGGCGTGGTCATCAGTTCGCCGGACTTTCGGGCTCGTTTGCGGTCCAGGCGGGGAGAGTCGAGGGGTCGACCCCGACCGACGAGATCGCCGCCTCCCAAACCGCCTCGGTCGAGCCACCGAAGACGAGCTCAGGGTCGACCGGTGCGATCAGCCAGTCGTTGCGCAGGATCTCGCTCACCAACTGCCCTTCGCCCCATCCGGCGTAGCCGAGAAAGAGGCGGAAGCGATGCGGTGGCCGGCCGGCCAGGGTCGCCAGCTCGCCGATGTGCTGCGTCAGGTGGATGCCGGGAAAGACCTCGGTCGCGGCCTCGAGCGGCGGCAACTCGTCGCCCGCGCCGGAGTAGAGGACAGTGCCGACCTGCGGCTGCACCGGTCCGCCGAACTGGGCGAGATCCTCCTCGTCCCCGCCCCAGGCGAGCTTGAGATCGGTGAGGATCTCCGCCACCTTGAGCTCGGTCCGACGATTGACGATGAAGCCGAAGCTCCCTTCGTCTTCGTGGGAGAGCAGCAGGATGACGCTCTTGCGGAAGAACGGGTCGGCCACCTGGGGCATGGCGAGGAGCAGGAGGGGCGGGGCCAGAGCGGACGGCGACGGCACCCGGAGATTCTACCCGCTCCGGACCGTTCGCTCGCGGTGGCGCGGGATCGCGCCCCTTCGAGTCCGACCTGGGCGCTTTTCAGCGCCAGCGGCCGGTGGCTCCGAGCACCAAGTCGACGAGATTGCCGAGCAGGTCGAGCCAATGGCCCTGAGGAGTCTCATCGTCGCGCTCCTCCTGCACGGAGCGCTTGGCGATCGCCTCGCGGCGCGCGACCTCCCTGCTTTCCTCCGCGAGGCGTGCCTCGGCGCGTCCGAGACCGCCGCCGCGAATCCAGGCGAGGACGCCGTCGAGCTCCTCGGCGTCGAACCAGAGGCCGTCTGCGCCGCAGACATCCACCACGATGCCGGAGGCGCCGGCGAAGTTGCGTCGCACCATGAGCTTCTGACAGACCGGGCAGGGGCGATAGCTCACCTGCACCGCGTCGCCCTTGTCCGGCGCTGGCCGGCTCGGCGCGCCCGGGCGGGCGAACGACCCGGGGGTGACCTCGCGCTGGGCGCGCTCCTGCAAGGTGTCGAAGGTGCGGTGTCCGAGCCAGATGCCGGCGCAACGCCCGCACTCGAGCATCGCGAGGGGCGTCTTCGCATCGGCGAGTTGCCGGCTGGAGAGCCGTCGGGGCGGCTTGCAGGACGGACAGGCGAGATCCGTCGCTCCTCCCGCGAGAGCTTCGGGAGCGATCGGGGTGCCGCAACTGTGGCAGAAGCGCTGGCTATCGCCGAGCCGCGAGGCGCAGACCGGGCACAGGGTGTTGCGCGCACCCTCGCCCAGCATGAACGGCGCGGTGCAGAAGGTGCAGTTCGCCGCTCCCGCGGCGCGCGGCGCTCCGCAGGAGGCACAGCGCACCACCGGAGCCTCCTGTGCGGCGGTACGCGGTACGGTGAGCGCGGCGCCGCAGGCGCAGCGGAATTTCTCGCCGGGGGCGAGACTGCCGGCGTCGAACTGCCGGAGGCAGGCCGCGCAGCGCACCAGCCGGCGATAGCGCGGAGACTGCCGGGGCGGGCGGGCCGGGCGATGGGGCCGGGTCGAGCGCGATTCGGACATGAAAGCTCCCGCGAGGAGTCTACTTGCGAGCGTACGATATCGTTCGTGTGGCAGCCGCTTCGGGAAGGGAGCCCACCCCATGCAAGACAGTTTCGCCAGTCACGGTACCCTCGCCGTCTCCGGGGAGAGCTTCAAGATCGCCCGCCTGTCCGCGCTCGAGAAGCGCGGCTACGACCTTTCTCGCCTCCCCTACGCGCTCAAGATTCTGCTCGAGAATCTCCTTCGCCGCGAGGACGGAAGAGTCGTCTCCTCCGAGGAGATCGATTTCCTCTGCCGCTGGAACCCGGCGGCCGCGCCGTCGCGCGAGATCGCCTTCATGCCGGGACGCGTCCTGCTGCAGGACTTCACCGGCGTCCCCGCGGTGGTCGACCTCGCCGCGATGCGCGACGCGATGGTGGCGATGGGGGGCGACCCCAACCGGATCAACCCGCTGCAGCCCGTCGAGCTGGTCATCGACCATTCGGTGCAGGTCGACGAGTACGGCAGCGAGGCGGCGCTGCTCCTCAACAGCCGGAAGGAGTTCGAGCGCAATCACGAGCGCTACCTCTTCCTGCGCTGGGGACAGAAGGCGTTCCGCAACTTTCGCGTCGTGCCGCCGGCGACCGGCATCGTGCACCAGGTGAACCTCGAGTACCTGGCGCGGGTGGTGATGCAGGAGGAGGGCTGGGCCTATCCCGACACCCTCGTCGGCACCGATTCGCACACCACGATGATCAATGGTCTGGGTGTCCTGGGTTGGGGCGTCGGCGGTATCGAGGCGGAAGCCGCGATGCTCGGCCAGCCGGTCTCGATGCTGATTCCGCAGGTGGTCGGCTTCCGCCTCACCGGCCGGCTGCCGGAAGGGGCGACGGCGACCGATCTCGTCCTCACCGTGACCCAGATGCTGCGCCAGAAGGGGGTCGTCGGCAAGTTCGTCGAGTTCTTCGGTCCCGGCCTCGAGAATCTCCGCCTCGCCGACCGCGCGACGATCGCCAACATGGCGCCCGAGTACGGCGCGACCTGCGGCCTCTTCCCGGTCGACGCGGTAGCGCTCGACTACCTGCGCTTCACCGGCCGCTCCGGAAAGAGCGTCGCGCTCGCCGAGGCCTACATGAAGGAGCAGGGGCTCTTCCACACCGCGGCGACGCCGGAGGCGGTCTACTCCGACACCCTGGGCCTCGACCTCGCGACCGTCGAGCCGTCGCTCGCCGGGCCGCGCCGGCCGCAGGACCGGGTCGCTCTGGGCCAGGTCAAGGCCAGCTTCCTGAAGGAGCTCCCCTCGCTCCTTTCCGGCAAGGCGGCGCCGGCACCGAAGGCGGAAACAGTCGGCCGATGGGAGGCCGAGGGCGGCGGAGCGGCCGTTGCCGCTGCGCCGGTGACCGCGATCGAGACCCACTGGAACGGCGAGCTCTGCCGCCTGAGCCACGGTTCGGTGGTCATCGCCGCCATCACCTCGTGCACCAACACGTCGAACCCGTCGGTGATGCTCGCCGCCGGGCTGGTGGCGAAAAAGGCGGTGGAGCGAGGCCTGCGCACCAAGCCCTGGGTCAAGACGAGCCTCGCGCCGGGATCCAAGGTGGTGACCGACTACCTGCGCGAGGCCGGGCTCGACACCTATCTCGATCGCCTCAAGTTCAACACCGTGGGCTACGGCTGCACCACCTGCATCGGCAACAGCGGGCCGCTCCCGCCGCCGATCGTGCAGGTGATCCAGGACCACGATCTGGTGGCGGTGGCGGTACTCTCCGGCAACCGCAACTTCGAGGGGCGGATCAGCCCCGACGTACGTGCCAACTACCTCGCCTCGCCGCCGCTGGTCGTCGCCTACGCCCTCGCCGGGCGGATCGATCTCGACCTCGCCACCGAACCGCTCGGGCTGGGCGCGAACGGTGAACCGGTCTATCTGCGCGATGTCTGGCCGAGCCAGGAGGAGATCGAGCGGGCGGTGGCGACGGCGGTCAAGCCGGAGATGTTCCGCCACCAATATGCCGACGTCTTCGCCGGCGACGAGGCCTGGAGCTCGCTCGCGGTGCCGGAGGGCGAGACCTTCGCCTGGCAGGGCGACTCGACCTACGTCCGCAAGCCCACCTACTTCGCGGGCATGACGCTCACGCCCGCGCCGCTCACCGACATCGCCGGCGCCCGCTGTCTCGCGGTGCTCGGCGATTCCATCACTACGGACCACATCTCACCCGCCGGCTCGATCAAGAAGGGCAGCCCGGCGGGCAAGTATCTCGAGGCGCATGGTGTCGCTCCGGCGGACTTCAATTCCTACGGCTCGCGGCGCGGCAACCACGAGGTCATGGTGCGCGGCACTTTCGCCAACGTCCGGATCCGCAACCGGATGACGCCGGAGATCGAAGGCGGCGCGACGGTGCATCTGCCCGAGGCCACGCCGATGTCGATCTACGACGCCGCCGAAAGGTACGCCGCGGAAGGTGTGCCGCTCGTCGTCCTCGCGGGCAAGGAGTACGGCTCGGGCTCGTCGCGCGACTGGGCGGCCAAAGGGCCGGCGCTCCAGGGTGTGCGGGCGGTGGTCGCCGAGTCCTACGAGCGCATCCATCGCTCGAACCTCATCGGCATGGGCATCGTGCCGCTCGAGTTCCCGGCCGGCCAGAACGCCGCCTCCCTCGGCGTCACTGGTTTCGAGACCTTCGCCATCCGCGGCCTCGCGGCGGCGCTCGCCGGCGGCTTCTCCGCCGGACTCGAGGTCGAGGTCGAAGCCCTGGCCGCTGACAACCGGGCGGTGCACTTCTCCGCCCGGGTGCGCCTCGACACGCCGCAGGAGGTCGAGTACTACCGCCACGGCGGCATCCTGCAGTACGTGCTGCGGCAGCTGCTCGCGAGCTGACGGCGCGGGGCGGCGAGCGCGGAACGCGATGCGCCTCTTCCTGACCGGCGCCACCGGCTACATCGGCAGGGCCCTCTGCCTGCGACTGCGGGCGGAGAGTCACGAGGTGCGCGCGCTGGTGCGCGCCACGAGCGACGTCCGGCTCCTGCACGAGATCGGCGTCGCCACTTTCGTCGGCGACCTCGGCGACCGCTACTCGATGCGCGAAGGGATGTCGGGGGCCGACTGGGTGATCCACGCCGCCGCCGAGCTCGATCTCACGGCGGCCGACGCGACGATGACGGCGGCCAACGTCGAGGGCTCGGAGAACGTCGCCTCGCTCGCCGCGAAGCTCGGCGTGCCGCGTTTCCTCTCGATTTCGTCGATGGCCGCCTGGGGCGGGAGCCCCAGCGACGGCACGCCGGCGAACGAGGATTCGCCGCCCCAGCTGCCGCTCCCGACGCGTTACTGCCTGACCAAGGCAGCGGGCGAAGCGCGCGTCCAGCATTGGGCGCAGCAGGGGCTCAAGGTGAACACGGTCTTCCCGTCGCTGGTCTACGGCCCGCCGGGCAAGAAGCAGGGCGCGAACACGCTGCTGCGGGCGCTCATGCTCGGCCGCTTCCCGGCGCTCATCGCGCCGGAGAAGAAGACCAGCTGGGTCTTCCTCGACGACCTGGTCGACGGCATCGTCCGGGTCATCGACCAGGCCCCGCCCGGCCGCGGCTATCTCATGGCCGGCGAGGCCTGGACGGTGCGCGAGCTCGCCCACCGCGTCGTCGCGCTCGGCGGCGCGCCCGGAGTCCGGCCGCCGAAGCGCGAGTTCTCGGTCGGCACCGCCCGTCTCCTCTTTCGCATCGCCGGCCCGCTCCTCAAGCTCGCCGGCCGGCCGCTGCCGATTCCGCTCGAGCAGTTGGAGTCGCTCGACCGCCACTGGAACTTCGCCGACACCCGTGCCCGCACCGAGCTCGGGTGGAAGCCGCGCGGCCTCGAGGAGGGCCTGAGCATCACCCTCGACTACCTGCGCAAGCAGGAGGCGGCGAAGTCACTTTCCTAGAAGTCTCCCTGCAGCGTGCGGCTCACGTGCGAGCCTCTGCGCATGCGGGTATTGTTGTCCTCGTTCGACAACGTCAGGAGATCTCATGAGAGTTCGCTGCGGAATGCGCTGGCCTGTACTTGTCGTCGCAGTGGCAGCTTTCGGGGTGCCGGCGACTTCCGGCGCGGCGGAGGCCGCGCAGGCCCCGCCGGTCACTGGCTATCCGGAGCTGCTGGCGCTCTTCGCCGACTGGCGGGCGTTCGAGAAGCCGCCGCTGCGGGATGGCGCTCACGATTTCACGGCAGCCACGGTGGCCCGGCGGCATGCGGAGCTCGCGGGCTATCGCGCGCGGCTGGCGGCCATCGACACGACCGATTGGTCCGTCGAGCAGAAGGTGGATCTCGAGCTCGTGCGGGCCGAGATGAACGGCTTCGACTTCGACGTGCGGGTGCTGCAGCCGTGGGTCCGGGATCCCGCCTACTACGCCACGGTGTGGGAGGAGCAGAGCGACACCCCGGCGCACGAGGGGCCAACGCCGCACGGCATCGTTGATCTCTGGACCTACTCCTTCCCGCTCTCGACCGCGGAAGAGAGCCGGCTCACGAGTGAGCTGCGTCCGATCCCGGCGCTCCTCGAGCAGGCGCGGACGAATCTGAACGGCAACGCCCGCGATCTCTGGACGACCGGCACCGAGACGGTGCGCGCCCAGGTGAAGAGCCTCGCCGATCTCGAGGCGAGGGTGGTGTCGGCCGCAGCGGAGCTCCGCGCGGCGGTCGCCGCGGCCCGCCGGGCGACCGAGGCCTTCGTCGTCTGGCTCGAAGCGCAGGCGCCCTCCAAGACCGGGCCGTCCGGCGTCGGCAAGGAGAACTACACCTGGAACCTCCGCCACGTGCATCTCGTCCCGCTCTCCTGGGAGGAGGAGGTCGAGCTTCTGCAGCGCGAGCTCGCGCGATCGCATGCGGCGCTGCGCCTCGAAGAGGAGAGGAACCGCTCCCTGCCGCAGATCCCCGTAGTCGCGAACGACGCCGAATACCAGCAGCGCGCCAACGCGGCGGTGACCCGGTTGATCACCTTCCTCCGCGACCGCAATCTCTACCCGATGCGCGAGTACATGGACCCCGCGCTGCGCGATCATCTCGGCTCCTTCGTCCCGCTCGAGTCGCGAAACTTCTTCGCCATCGCGATGCATCAGGACCCGCTGACCCTCTACACCCACTCCACGCACTGGTGGGACACCGCGCGGATGCGCGAGGAGCCGCACCAGAGCCCGGTGAGGCGCGGCGCGTTGCGCTACAACATCTGGGATAGCCGGTCGGAAGGCATGGCGACGGCGATGGAGGAGTTCCTGCTCCACGCCGGACTCTTCGACGCCAGCCCGCGCTCGCGTGAGATCGTCTGGATCATGCTGGCGCAACGCGCCGCCCGCGGCCTGGCCTCGCTCTACCTGCAGGCGAACGAGAGCCCGGACCCGACAGCTGTCGGGGCCGGTTTCGACATCGCCCAGGCGAAGGCGTTCCAGGTCGAATGGACCCCGCGCGGCTGGATGCGGCCGGACCTCGACCTCCTCGGCTTCGAGCAGCAGCTCTACCTGCGCCAGCCCGGCTACGGCACGAGCTACGTCACCGGCAAGTTCCTGCTCGAGGACTTGATCCGCGTGCGCTCGCACCAGCTCGGCGACGCCTTCACCATGAAGACCTTCTTCGAAGAGGTGAACGCCGCCGGCATGATTCCGGTTTCCCTCTTCCGCTGGCAGATGACCGGCGAGGGCGGGCCGCCGTAGTCGGTTGACGCGTCGGCCGAGAGGCCCGATCGCAACAGAGGCGCCGCTCGCCGATAGTCCGGAGTGCAGCCTTGAAGGCGGTTGACTTAGTCAATAGGACTTAGTCTAATCTTCCCGTGGTCACGGTCAACATCCACGAAGCGAAGACGCAGCTGTCGAAGCTGATCGAGCAGGCTGTCCAGGGCGAATCTTTCGTGATTGCGCGGGCGGGAAAGCCGCTGGTCAAGGTGACCGCACTTACCGCGCTCTCGGCACCGCGCCGTCTGGGGTTTCTGGCCGGCGAGATTGCCGTCCCCGACGACTTCGATCGGATGGGTGAGGCGGAGATAGCAGCGCTATTTGGGGTGGGAAGCTGAAACTCCTGCTCGACACCCACCTTCTGCTCTGGGCCGCCGGTCAGCCGGATCGGCTCTCCGCGAAAGCGCGGAAGCTCCTTTCCGACCCCGGGAACGAGCTGCTGTTCAGCGCCGTGAGCCTGTGGGAGATCGCGATCAAGAACACTCTCGGCCGCGAGGACTTTAGGGTCGACCCCAGAATTCTCCGCCGCGGTCTGCTGGACAACGGTTACCTCGAGCTCGCGGTGACGGGCCAGCACGCCGTGGGGATCGACGCCCTCCCGCCGCTCCACAAAGATCCGTTCGACCGCCTGCTCCTCTCCCAGGCGCTCGTCGAAGGGATCACCCTCCTCACCCAAGACGAACAGCTGGCGCGCTACTCCGGTCCGGTGCGCAGAGTCTGAGCCGCCACATCGGCGGATGATAGGCTCCTTCTTCCCGAGCGCGGCAGTGACGCGCAAGTTCTCACCCCGAACCCAAGGATCCGAATCATGCTCCGTGCCGGCATTGTCGGCCTGCCGAACGTCGGCAAGTCGACGCTGTTCAACGCCCTTACCCGCACTCGCAAGGCCGAGTCGGCGAACTATCCGTTCTGCACCATCGAGCCGAACGTCGGCATCGTCACCGTCCCCGACGAGCGCCTGCAGCCGATCGCGACGGTCGCCGGCACGCCCACGCTCGTCCCGGCCGCCATCGAGCTGGTCGATATCGCCGGCCTGGTCAAAGGGGCGGCCGCCGGCGAAGGGCTGGGCAACAAGTTCCTCGCCCACATCCGCCAGGTGGACGCCATCGTCCAGGTCGTGCGCTGCTTCGAGGACACGAACATCGTCCACGTCGAGGACCATCTCCATCCGATCGCCGACATCGAGACCATCCAGACCGAGCTCATGCTCGCCGACCTGGAGTCGCTCGCCCGCCAGGTGGAGCGCCTCGAGCGCGTCGCCAAGGGGGCGACACATCTGCCAAAGCCGCCAAGGCGCAGATCGAGATCGCGAAGCGCCTCCTCGCCCATCTCGAGGCTGGAAAGCCGGCGCTCACGCTGCAAATGACGGCCGACGAGCGCGTCGTCGCACAGCCGTTCTTCCTGCTGTCGATGAAGCCGACGCTCTACGCCTGCAACGTCGCCGAGGACGACCTTGCGACCGCGGATGCAAACCCGCTGGTGGCCGAGGTCCGGCACTGGGTGGCGACCCACCACGGCGCCGAGGCGGTCACCGTCTCGGCGCAGATCGAGTCCGAGCTCGCCGAGCTCCCCGAGGCGGAGGCCAAGGAGTACCTCGCCGCGCACGGTGTCGCCGAGTCCGGCGTCGGCACGCTGATCCGCTCGATCTACCATCTGCTCGGCCTGCGTACCTACTTCACCGCCGGCGAGAAGGAGGCCCGCGCCTGGACCATCCACGCCGGCGACACGGCACCCGAGGCCGCCGCGGTCATCCACTCCGACCTCGCGCGCGGCTTCATCAAAGCCGACACGATCGGCTGGGACGACTTCGTCCGCGTCGGCGGCTGGGCCCGCGCCCGCGAAGGCGGCCAGGTCCGCCAGGAGGGCAAGGAGTACCTGGTCGCCGACGGCGACGTGATGCTGTTCAAGTTCAACGTCTAGGCGAATCCGCGAGCACTCGGCTGGGCGAACGCAGTACGCACTTTCGGCGGCGATTCTCGCGCCAGTTATGCTCAGCCCCTGCCGGTAGCGGAGGGTGTGCCGATGAAGCGAACGACGAGACAGTGGATGGCCCGGGCCGGTCTCTTTGGCCTGGCGTCGCTCACGCTGCCGTCCGTCGGTGCGGCGAGCTCCTTTCACGGACTCATCGGTTCGGTGGGAGCCGCTCCCGAGCGCGTCGAGGCCTATGACATCTCCGACGACGGCCGCGTCGTCGTAGGCCAGCTGAGGATGCCCGGGATGGTTCGCGGGGAGGCGTTCCGCTGGACCGCCGAAGCCGGGCTCGAGCGCCTCGGCATCCTCGGCGGCGAATACCCGGAAAGCTACGCACTTGCCGTCTCCGCGGACGGATCCGTGGTCGTCGGCGCGAGTACCTCTCCGGGCTCAGACTATGGGGAGGCGTTCCGTTGGGAGCGCTCGACGGGCATGATCGGACTGGGAGACCTCCCAGGCGGCTATTCCGAGAGTACCGCGACCGCAGTGTCGGCGGACGGCTCCGTCATCGTGGGGCGGAGCACTTCGGCGCTGGCCCCGAATTCGTTCGGCGAGGCGTTCCGCTGGACGGCGGCGACGGGGATGGTAGGGCTCGGCGTGCTGACGTCGAACGGCTTCGACTACAGCTTCGCCAACGGAGTGTCCGCGGACGGGACGTCGATCACCGGCACGGCGTCCACCGCGGAGGGGCACGAAATCTTCCTCTGGACGGCGCTCGACGGGATGGTTCCCCTGGGCAGCCTCGAAGGCAAGCCCTATCCGACCAGCTATGGACTGGACATCTCCGCGAACGGCTCGGTCCTCATCGGATTTACTGAGTACGCCACTCAGGTGGCGAGAGCCTTTCGCTGGACCGCCGCCACCGGAATGGAGGATCTGGGCGGCCTTCCGGGGTCGGGTGGCAACCGTGTCTGCTGCCTCTCCGCCGACGGCTCCGTCGCCGTGGGAGACGCCTTCGTGAACGGGCGCACCGCCACGATCTGGGACGGTGTTCACGGAATGCGAGAGTTGCGGCAGGTGCTGCTCGATTCCGGACTCGCACAAGAGATCGAGGGTTGGACCTTCGAGTATGGGGCCGGTGTCGCGGCGGACAACCTCACGATCGCCGGCTCGGGGATCAACCCGGCCGGTCAGCACGACGCTTTCATCGCCGAGCTCGGCCCTCCCACCATCGTTCAGATTCCGACGGTGTCCGCCGGGATGCTCGTCGCCTTCTCGGTGCTGTTGGTCGGCGGCGCCCTGAGAAGGCTTCGACTCCTGAGCGGCGGCTGAGGCCCCGCGTCAGTGCTCCCAGCTCGTCCCCCAGCCAGTCGATACCAGAAAAGGGCCGGTGACCACCTGCTGGGGAGAGGACCGGACGAAGCTAGCCCGACCCTCTCACCGCGGGGTCGGAGTTTCTGATTCTTGAGCGTGAAGGAGGCAGAGGGTCCGCGGTGGCGCCCATTTGTGAGATCTGGGATGCGAAAGGCGCGGTAAAGGGTGTGCTCTGGGGCGCGTGAGCGTCTTCGGCGGACGATCTGGGGACACTTCCGCTGCGGGGCTTCGTTTTCTGCTACTCGAGGTTTCCCGGGGCGATCAGGCGGGTGAGGCTCTGAGCCTCGACAACGCGCCGACGAAAGTGGACTTCCAGGGGTAGGCGGAAGACATCGAGATCCAGAGTCGCCGCACGCTGACCCGCACTCGTGCGCCGATTTTGAGCAGCTTCAGACGAATCGTGCCGCACTGCGCGCGCGCCCAGGCGCTGTCGGAAAGGCCCAGGCGGCGGAGCTCGGAGAGCAGCGTGTAAGCAAAAGTGGAAAACCACAACCGCAACTGGTTGACCGCCAGCCAGTGCGCGGATGTGCGATCGGCGAACAGATCGAGCTGCTGCTCCTTGATGCGGTTTTCCATTTCTCCGCGCTGACAGTAGAGATCGTAGAGCGTCTCGGCGTCGATGTCGGCTTTCTTCAGCGAGGTCACGACGAAGCGTGGATTGGGTCCTTTCGCCAACACTTCTGCCTTTGCCAACGACGCGCCGCTTGCGGCTCCAGGTAGCCCGCGTCTCGTAACGGAAATCCTTGAAGCAGCGCGCGGGTCGCTTCGTGCGCGCGTACTTCCGAGTCGCACGCGCAAGCTCTTTGCGAATGGCCCTCTCCAGGCGCGCGTTGCGAGCCAGGCCCAGCAGGTAGTCGACGCCGTTGGCCTCGCACCAGCGCATGAGCTTCTCGCGCGCGAAGCCCGAGTCCGCGCGCACAAGAATCTCCACCGCTGGAAACCGCTGCCGAATCCTCGCAACGATCCGCTCCAGCGCCTCCTCAGCCCCCTTCGAGGCGTCGATATTCGAAGGTCGGAGCTCGCTCCAGAGCACGCTGTCGCCGCAGACGATGTAGAGCGGCAGGTAGCAGTAGTGACCGTAGTAGCCGTGGAAGAAGCGGCCTTCCTGCTCGCCGTGAACAGGATCGTCCGTCGCGTCGAGATCTAGGATGAAGCGTTTCGTCTTGCTCGGTTGAGTTTCGAGAAATAGATCGACCAGCAGATTTTCGACCGCCTCGGGGTCCACCGCGATCCGCTTGTAGCGGTCCTCGGCCGCTTGGCTCACCGCGCCCCACTCGAAGCGATTCAGTGTGCTCTTGCCCGCCAGAGGCTTGCCCTGGTCGCGCTGCCGACGCCGTTTGCTCCCAAAGGATCCGAAACTCCGATCACCGCTGCCAGCAGCGGCATCGGCTCGAAGCTCCTCGTGGTCGACAAGATCCTCGTAGCCGAGTGCAAGACCGAGAACGCGCTGCGACACCAACGTCTGAACCTCGTGCTCGACCAGCGCAGGGTCGCGGTGATCCACGAAACACTCGGCAAGACGACGTCAGGATCCCGCGACGACGCTCCGTCTCTGACAGCAGCACTGCGCCGCCATCCGAGCTCAAAAGGCCACCTGAGAAGTCCAGCCGAACCTCCCGGCGGCGACCCGCTCCCCACCCTTGAAAACTTAGCTGATCGACCTTACAGTCTGTACCCAAGAGCTGCCTCCTCTCGTGTGGTCGAAAGCCCTTCTGGACAAAGGCCCTTCTACCACTGGATGCAGCTCTTTTCTACTTCTGCTGTGAGAGATTGCGGCTAGATCCCGGACTACGTCCAGGCCGAGCGGCTTCGACGGGCGCCCCGGCTGGCGCCTGGCAGCGCACTACTCGGGGCCGTCCCCGCCCTCGACTCGACTCAGGCCGCTCCGGGACGGAACGGGTTGACGATCTTCAGGCGATCGAACTTCCGCCCGTCCTGTAGATCCTCGGTCAGGAGACGGGTGCAGCCCGCCTCGAGGGCCGCCGCCACGATCAGCGAGTCGTAGTAGGAGAGCGAGTGCCGCGCCTGGAGATTCAGCCCGAGCAGATAGAGCGCCGGCGAAGGCATCGATCGCCAGAGCGGCGCCAGCACGTTCTCGAAGAGCTCTCGGGCGTCGCTCTCGGAAGCCCGTTTCTTCAGCTTGCCAGTGACGATCGAGAGGGTCTCCTGGACGACCTGAAAGCTGATGCATGCCTCTCCCGACGCGATCCCCTCCGCGACGAGGCGCGTCGCCACGGCGCGTTTGCGCGCGTCGGTCTCGTCGAAGAGATAGACGAAGAGGTTCGAGTCGAGGAAATCAGCGCTCATTCATCTCTTCGCGGGTGAACTTCCGCCCTCCCGTGCGGAGCCTTCCCTGCAGACTGCGGAGGACCTCGTGATAGCGCTCGACGCGGTGCTCTTTCTGAACATAGTCGGCGAGCCAGCGGCGAAACTGCTCGTTGAGCGTGGTCTGCTCGGCTCGTGCGCGCTCGCGCGCCGCCTCGATCAATCCCGCGTCGGCGCTCAGGGTGATGTTCTTCATATCGCGGCCTCCGTGTACGCGGAAGTAGTGTACACGAGTGTAGTGTCCGCCACAGGCGCCGGTGAGGCCGAGGTCGACAAGCAGTCGGCTGCATGAAAGGTCCAATCACCAACCGCCACCCATTGCAGATGGGAGGCAGCAGAAAGGGATCGGTTCGTCAGGGAATCTCGACCAGGATGGACTGCGCGGTGGCCTTGCCGCGATGACCTGCAGCGTCGATGGGAGTGAGGTCGACGAGGTACTGCTTGCCGTGCGCGAGAGGGTAGTTTCCACCGCAGGGCCCGGTGTACAAAGTAGGTCCCCTGGCGGGCAGGAACATCGTGACCGGCCGGCCTGGCGGGATGCCCGCCTCGCTCGCGGCGATGGTGGCGAGCCAGTACACGGGAGATTCATCCGCGGTGACCGGGAGGTCGACGGTGATGCTCTCTCCCCACGAAGAAGCCTGAACTCGTGCGGTCACGTGATCCTCGAGCTGGAGAAGCGTGGGAGCTCTCTCATCGGCAGGCCCGCGGACCTTGAACGTCCCCAGGTGAGTCCATTCCACCGACCGCCCCTCGAAGGTCCGGCGCATCCTCAGATCGAAAGGTCCTTCTCGCAGCGGCTTGACGGGCGTGAAGGTGACGTAGGTGGGAACGCCGTCGCTTCGTTCGAGGATGCGCACGCGGGAGTGACCGCCAATGAAGCTGATGTCGAGACTGTCGGCGGTGAGCCCCTTGCCGTCTCCCGTCCACCCATCGCCCTCAAGAACAAAGACCGGATTGGGAGGGATTTCGCCGGGAGGAGGGAAGCGCAGTCGTTCCGGACCCGCCGCGCAACTCAGGGCCATCGCGGTGCCTGTGGCGAAGAGCAGAAGGACCACGGCTACGAGGAGCGCCAGGCAAACCTTCGCCGGAGACCTGACCACGGTGCCGAGTCTTTCGCTCGCGGAGCGGGATGGCTGCATCCCAATGCAGGTCGTCATGGGCCCTCCACCTCCAGCGAGAGTCGCTGCCCTCGCAGACCACTATAGGCCCGTTCGGGCGCCGGAAGCGGAAACTGCGGTAGCGGGTCGCGCAACTCTAGGGCGCGAGCCAACGCACGGTGCCGGAGACGCGGATGGAGCTGCCGGGGACGTCGGTGAGCTCGGCGGTGAGGCGGGAGCGCATCCCCATGTCCTCGCCTTGCACGACTTCGATCTTGCCGCCCGGCGCCGGCGATCGCCGGCCAGCCGAGGTCGCGCAGGTAGCCGGCGAGGGCGGCGGTGCCGGCTCCCGTCGCCGGGTCCTCGTAGACGCCGCCGGAGGCGAACGGGTTGCGGGTGTGGAAGAGCTGCGGGGTCTCCGCCCAGGCGAGGACGACGGTGACGACCCCCTCGAGGTTCATGAGCAGCCGTCCGGCCTCGAGGTCGTACTTCATCCGCGCAAGGGCCTGCGCGCGTCGCGAGACCGATGACGAAGTGATTCGCCCCAGCGTGCGCGACCGCGGGCGGGAGGCGCGGATCGAGCTCCTCCCCCTTGTACCCGAAGAGGTCGAGAAACTCCTGCGCCAACTCCCGCGGCGCGACGACGCTGCGCGTCGGCGGCGACTGCAGGGCCGCGTGATACAGCCTCCCTTCGCGGCGCCCTTCGACCGTGATCGCCGCGTCGTTCAGTTGCAGCTGGAAAAGTCCATCGCCCTTCTCGCGCGCCAGCACGGCCGCGAGGGCGATCGTCGCGTGGCCGCAGAACGGCACTTCGGACTCGGGCGAAAAGTAGCGCACCCGGTATCGGGTGTCCGGCGCGGTTTCGGTTCCGGGTGTCAGAGGGATGGGAGCGATGGGAGCGATCGGCGGGATGGGCGCCGCGAACGCCGTCTCGGAGAAGCCGACCTCGGCGGCGATGCCCTGCATCTCCTCCGCCGACGGGAGTTCCGGAGCGACGACCACTCCCGCCGGATTGCCGCCGGTGTCGCCGTCGGAGAAGGCTGCGAGCTTGACGACATGCATCTCGTCTCCCTTCGTTGGGCCAGGGGGCGCGCGAGCGCCCGATCCTGGTGCCCGTTCGAAGGATCGTGCCATGCAAGGTGCACGCCGCTGTCACAAGACTGGAGCTGGCATTCGCCTCCGCTGCCGGGGCGCTGCACGAGCTCGAGGACCGCCGGTCAGGGAGTCCCCGATCCGACCGCCTTCCCGACCGCGGCGATCTGGGCGTCGTTCAAGCCGTCGGTCAGAAGGTGCGCGACGCCGGTGCGGGTGAGAACGTAGAGCTCGCGCAGCGCCCCGTCGCGGAAGAGCGCGGAGCGCAGGCCGACCCCTTTCAGCGCTTCGCGCGGCGTGCCGCGGACCTGCTCCGCCGATTTCACGTAGATCTCGAAGAACTCTTCCGGGCTGTCGGCGGGGACGAGCGCGTCCGCCATCCCCGAGGCTTTCCAGAAGGTCAGGGTCAGGGTGGTCGCGCCCCCACCGCCGCGCACCGACCAGGAGCACTCCGAATGACCGTCGCCCCGCGCGTTCGCGCCCATCTCTTCGGCCCCGGGCGAGATCGCGCTCAACTCGGAGGGGGTCAACAGGTCCGCGCAGCCCGGTTTCGGTTCCGCAGGGAGCGCCTGCAGCTGCACGCTCCAGAGCAGAAGGGCGAGCGGCGCCAGCACCCTCCAGGCGGTTCCCGCGGTGCGGAGGAAGCACTTTCCGGATCGTCGATGGTCCATGGCAGGTCTCCTCGGTTCTTTGCGCCGGCTGTGCCTCGTCGCGAGTCACGGCGAGTCACGGCGACTCACGGCGACTCGCGCCGGTCTCTGGCCTCTAAACGCAGGCCGGGCGTCGGCGGCGACATCCAACGCGAAGCAATGGATTCGCTGACGCGGGGGCGGGTCGGCTTGCGGCTCTGCCCCTCCCCCAGCGGGCGAGGTGGAGGCGGGGGGGGTAGAGTCGTGTCTTCAGCGGGAGGAAAGATCGATGCGTCGACTCCTCTGCGGTCTCATCCTGGCCTTCGGTGGATCCTCGCTCCTGCTCGGCGCGGACGGCCAGCGCTTGCGCGCTCAGCTCGGCTACGTCGCTTCGCCGACCGAGCTCTTGCCTGGGGATGTGAGCCTGGGCGCCAAAAGTGCGCTCGGAGGGCGCCTTTCCTACGAGGTTCTCTTCACCGAACGGTTCGGTCTCGAGATGGGTCTGGCGACCTCCCAGCACGACTACGTCCTCATGATCGTCAACGGAGTGCCCCGGACCTCCGATTTCCGACTGACGCCGCTGACTCTTGCAGGGAACCTCCATTTCGGCGATTCGGAACGCGTCGACCCATTCTTTGGCGCCGGTGTGGCGTATGTGACGATCGGCGACTTCTCGGGGCGGGGCAACTCCGACGAGACTTCGGTGGACGCGGAGCTAACCTGGACGGCGCAGTTCGGCATGGACATCTCCATGCAGAAGAACTGGGGCCTGGCGCTCGGCGTCTCCTACCTGAACTTCCGCGCCGATGCCGGAGCCGGGGAGCTCGGCGTCGAAACGCTGAGCATCTTCGCCGGCGTGGTGTGGCGCTGGAAGTAGTTCTGCCGCGAGGTTCCCTTCCATCCGTGCGATCTTTCTCCCCGGAGCTCCTTCGACATCTCCCGCATGGGTCTCCCCGGTGGCTGCGGTGCCTGCGCTCCGCCGCCCTCGTCGGTCTTCTGTGCCTCGTTGGATCTCGCGTCGCGTTCAGCCAACCCGAGTCCGACGAGGTCTTTTCCGAGAAGCTGATCGTGAGCGAGAGAACGGTCTACGTCGACGCCCGGGCTCTTCCTCGGATGGATTCGACCTTTCGCCGCTCGCGCGCGGATTTTCTCGTCCGGATCGACGGCTCTCCGGCCGAGCTCGTCGCTTCCGCTGCGGACGATCCGCCCAACGTCACGCACCTGGTCTGGCTGGATTCCGACCTGGCTTCGCCCGCCTCCCTCACCGCGGCCGCGAATCTGTTGGCCACCGCCTTCCAGTTCTTCCCCGAGACGGAGAGCTTCTCGATCGTCGAGGCCGACCGGCAGGCGCAGCCCATCCAGGAGAGCCTCTCGCGAGCCGACTTGATCCTCCGTCTCCAGCGCTTCGCCGCGCGGAAATCGACGACCGGGGACGCCTCCCCCACGCTCGCGCGGCGGATCTCGGCGCTGAATCGAATGGCGGTCAGCGTCTCCCGCTACAAGAGCGGCGATCTCGGAGCTCTCTGGCTCGCCGCCGAACCGTGGGCGGTGGACCCCCGCGTGTTCGAAGAGGTTCTGCGCTCCGGTGCCGAAGAGACTCTCGCCCCCACCCCGCTCGGAGCTCTGCAGAGGACCTCCCGCATCCTCGCGAGCTTCGGCTGGGTGCTCTTCCCGGTCTGGGCGAAGAGTGGAGGTCCGGCCGAAGAGCTGCGGATTCCCGCGCGCGAAGACCAGAGTCGAGAGTTCCTGGAAAGCGGGCTGGGACTTTCAACGAGGCACGACAGCCCCCTCAAGAAGCTGCGGGCCTGGCTCTTTGGCGCCGGCAGTCGGCATATGCGCTCGCGGCAGAGCCTGAATCTCTCGCGCGCGCTGGATCTCGCCACGGAAATCCGGCTCCGCCCGATGGCGATGGTGGCCAGCGCGACCTCCGGCGCCCTCGCGGGCGATCCGTTGCGCGTCGCCGGGCTCGCCGAGCGCCTGCGCAACCGGCGGCCGCTCGTCGTGCGCGATGCAACCACCGTCGGTGCGGAACTGCGCCGGCTCGAGGTCGTCTGGCTCGGGGGCGACGGCCGTTCCGTTCCGGCGCTGCCCTGGGCCGCGTCGCTGACTCCCCCGGAGCTCGGCGTCTCGCGGCTGCTCACCGCCGTGGAGTCCTTGGACGCTCAAGCAGGAGCCCCCCTCCGACTGCGCCTTGCGGAAACAGCCAAAGCGATCGAACCGGCGCTCTGCTTCGCCTATCCGCGAGACCGCGGTCCGCTCCGACTCCTCTGGTGGCGAGCCGGCGAACAGAAGATCGAGATGGGAGGGCCCGTCGAGCCTTCGGAGTCCGACAAAGGGTGCGTCCCCCTTCCGAGGGGCCTCGAAGAAGGGGACGTCGTTCAGCTCGAAGTGCTGGATTCCCTTGAGTGGGGGGCCGGTCAGCTTTCGGCATTGCCGCGGCGATAGCGGACGGCGCTAACGAACCGGGAAATCTGATCTTCCGGGCTTCGGATTCCATGAGGGAAGCTGAGGGAAGCGGCTGGCACCTCGAAACACACTTCGAAACAGCACCTCGAAACAACCAGCTCCCACCCCCACCCTTTCCACCACCCGGCCGCCGGCGACTTCGACCTCGATGGCTGGGACGACCTTGCGGTCGGCGTACCGGAGAGTGACGTCTATGACGGCTCGAACTGGCAGCGCGCTGGCCGGGTTCTCGTCTACTACGGTCATTTCGGTGGTCTTGTCCCGACCGACCGCCAGCAGGTGAACCAGGAGACTCCGGGTGTGCACGACAGCGCCCAGCTCGGCGACGAGTTCGGCGCGGCGCTCGCCGCGGTCGATCTCAATCACGACTTTCGCGACGATCTGGTGGTGGGCGTTCCGGGCGAGGAGGGGTTCGGCGCGGTGCAGATCTTCGTCGGCAGCTCGACCCGCTTCGACTTCGCCCAGAACGCCCTGTGGACCGAGGACTTACTCCTCGGATCCGGTGCCAGCGAGCCCGGCGACCGCTTCGGTCACGCGCTCGCGGCCGGCGACTTCGACTACGACGGCTACGACGACCTCGCGATGGGCGATCCCTTGGAAGACATCGGCGCGAGCGCCAATACCGGCATGGTCCTCCTCTCGTTCGGTTCGGCCGACGCCCTGACGCCGACGCGCGTGAAGCAGTACCTCCAGAGCTCGATCTTCGGTCTGCCGTCGTACGACGGCCCGAACGAGAACTTCGGCCACGCTCTGGCCGCGGGCGACTGGAACGGCGACGGTGCGGCGGACCTCGCGATGGGCATTCCGCTCGAAGACGTCGGCGGCGCCGACCGCGGCGGCGTGGCGGTCCTCACGAGCTTCAACGTGGCGGGCAACTACGGCGCCTATCGCTTCCTCTCGATCGGGAACTCGGGTGTCCCGCCCGCGGTGCAGAACAGCTCCGACGCCGGCCGGTCACTCGGAGTCGGCGACTTCGACGACGACGGCTACGACGATCTCGTCATCGGCATCCCGTACTGGAACGAACCCACGATCGCGAACAGCGGGCGAGAGACGGTGCTCTACGGCTCCTTCTTCTCCGACGGCTTCGAGGGCGGATCGACGTTCGAGTGGAGCCAGACGTCGCCCTGACCCCGCGCGCGCCTGCCTCAGGGCCGAGGCAAGGCGAACCCCAGGGCGCGGGCGACGAGCGGCGCGACCTCGGTCATCGGCAGCGTTCCGAGGTCCGAGCGCGCGCCGACGCCGGGGCCCGCCATCAGGAACGAAGCCCGGAGCTCCGGGCGGAGCGGCGAGAAGCCGTGACCGCCCAGATCGTCACACTCGCCGAGCCATTCGCCGGTTGCCTCGCCCTCGAAGCAGAAGCCGCTCCCGGCATCGAGAGCGAGCGCCGTGACTTCGGGATCGCCCCCCTGGGCGCGAATCGCCTCGGCGTCGAGGAGCGCCGCGATGCCGGAGCCCTCCTCCGCTTGCCGGGCCGCGAACAGCGCGCGCACGCGGTCGCGAGTCTCCGCGTCCTTGGGGTCGGCGAGCCGCAGGAGCGCCGTGCCGCCCTGGGTCCAGAACTGGGCGCGCCACGAGCTCACCTTGCCGGCGGCGTCGGTTTCGAGGAGGCCGGCGCGGGCGAGGATCACGTTCGGCCGCATCGCCGAGCGCGTCGGCAGGAAGCCGTGATCGGAGACGACGACGAGGAGCGTCTGGTCCGCAAGACCGAGCTCGGCGAGCGCCGCGCGCACTCTGCCGAGCTCGCGGTCGTCGCGCTCGAGCGCCGCCTTCGCTTCGGCCGAGCCGGGGCCGTTCTCGTGCTGAAAGTGATCGTGTTCGGCCAGATGGAGGAGCAGGAGGTTCGGGCGCGAGGTGCGGAGGATGTGCAGCGCGAGCTCTGTCCGGTCGGCGTCCGACACCGGCCAGGAGAGAGCGCGACCGAGATTGCGTTCGACCGCCTGCACCAAGCCCGGCGTCGACAGCGCGCGCTGCAGACCGAGGTCGGCCGGGTTCGACGATCCGCTGCGCCAGACCTCGGGGACGAGGGCGTCGATCGGCGCCCCCACCGTCACCGGCCAGGAGACGGCGCCGACCGAAAGGCCCCCCGCTCTGGCCGCGCTCCATAGGGTCGGCACGCGGATCTCCTCGGCGTACCAGTACCAGGCGCTGTTGGAGGTCCCTGAGGGATCGAAGATCCGGTTGGCGAGAATCCCGTGCTCGCGCGGCGGGACGCCGGTCACCATGGTGGTGTGGGAAGGGTAGGTGACCGAAGGCAGGACGCCCACGAGCGCGCGCGCCGCGGCGCCCTCACGCACGAGGCGCCGAAGATTCGGCACCTCGAGCCCGGCGCCGTCAGGGTCGAGATAGGCGGTGGGGGACATGCCGTCGATCGACACCACGACGACATGCCGAACCGGCGCCGCAGCGGTCGGTGCAGCGGCGGCCGGCCCCCTTTCGGAGTCGACCTCCGCGACGGCGGCCGAGGCGAGGGCGACGAACGAGACGAGAGCGAAGCGGACGAGGTTCAGGAATCGCGGGCGCATGCGCGAGTTCTAGCGCATCCGCGTGACATCCGCGCGACGGAGCGCGCGGAGCAGGGCGCGCTCCTGGCGCCGGGTCAGGCCGGGCGTCCGCAACCGAGCCGATTCAATGTCAATCCATAGTTGACGAAGCGACGCGAAAGACTTTACACTTTCCGCGTCGTGATCCGCAGCTTCGCGCGCAAGGGTCTGCAGGAGCTCTTCGAATCCGGGAAGAGCCGGAAGGTCCGACCGGATCAGATCGCCAGGATCCTGCGGCGGCTCGACGCGCTGGACCGTGCCCTCGAGCCCGGCGACCTCGACCTTCCTGGCTTCGGCTTCCATGTCCTGCGGGGCCGGCCTAAGCGGTGGAGCGTGATGGTGAACGGGCCCTGGCGGATCACATTCGAGTGGATCGAAAGCGAGCCCTGGAACGTCGACCTGGAACAGTACCATTAGGAGCAAAGCGATGACGATCGAGAGCACTCACGGCCGACGACGACCGACCCATCCGGGCGCGATCCTGCGCGAAGACGTCCTTCCGGACCTTCAGATGAGCGTGACGGAGGCGGCCGGGCGCTTGGGCATCTCGCGCCAGACACTGCACAAGATCCTCGCCGAGAAGTCGCCGGTCACTGCCGAGATGGCGCTGCGCCTGGGCAAGTTCTGTGGCAACGGCCCGGGCCTGTGGCTCCGCATGCAGCAGCAGGTCGACCTGTGGGACGCCGAACGATCCCTGGCCCGTGAGCTCGCCAAGATCTCGCTCGCGAAGGCGAGCTGACATCTCGCCGGACGGCCCGCTGAGGTAGAGCGCGGGCCTGCACAACGCCGGTCTCCTCGGGAGAGGAATGGAGACACCGCGCCAACCAGCGCTCGGTGCTTGCGGGGAGGTCGAATCGCGTCTCTTGGCGTCATGACGTCAAAACGCTACAATGAAATCCATGAGCGAACCCCGTCGCACGACGATCTATCTCGACGCCGACCTGCATCGGGCACTGCGTCTGCGCGCGGCGGAATCGGACGAGTCGGTCTCGGCCATGGTGAACGACGCCGTACGGCAGGCGCTCGCTGAAGACGCCGCCGATCTCGAGGCGGTGCGCAAGCGCGCCAAGGAGCCTGCGCAGAGCTTCGAGAGCGTCGTCCGCGATCTCGAGCGGCGTGGCCGCCTATAGCCTCGAAATCCGGCGCTCGGCGGCGCGCGAGCTCGAGGGCATCGAGCCACAGACGCTGCGCCGGAAGATCATCGAGCGCATCCGCGCCCTGGCTGGCGAGCCCGACCCGCCCGGCGCCCAGAAGCTCGCCGGCAGCAAGAACGCCTACAGGATCCGCCACGGCGACTACCGCGTCCTCTATGAAGTCGTCGAGGCCGAGCGCCGGATCGTCGTCCTGAAGATCGGCCATCGGCGTGAGGTTTACCGCTGAGGCGAGGGCGACAGCAGGTCTGTAGGCACAGGGAGAGTCCTTGAATGCCGCGCTTTGTCGACGGCGCCCGCAAAGCCGCAAGTACTGTTTCAGGTGAAGACAACCTGCCCCGCCGTCGATCGGGCCGCCGCTACGCTGGCTTCGGAGATCTCTTCCGCCGTCGGCGGCTTCTTCGGGCTCGGCACGAGCTCGCTCACCTGACGGCGGGCGATCAGGAACTGGTCGTGGACCAGTGGCAGGTCGACTGGCGCTCGAAGCCGTCGGCGAAGAGGAAGCCATCGCCCGGGACGAAGAACGCGCCGTCGACGTCGAGCTGGAGGGAACCGCCAGCTTCGTTCTTGAGGAGTCTCGCGACCAGGGCGATGCTGCCGTCGTCCTCCACCGGGACGCCGGTCGACTGAAGACGAACCCAGTTTCCGAGGTTCGAGGTGTCGAGCGGGGCCGAATCGACGCTCATTCGGCTGAAGCCGGTGCAATCGTCGCTCGCCAGGAAGACGAGCTTCATGAGCGCGGAACCGGTCCGCGCCTGCCCGGGCGGAAATCGAAGATCGGCGCCGAAGGTATAGACCTCGCCGGGAACGAAGTCGGAGATGCAGACCAAGATGCCACGACCCTGCGTCGCGTTGGCGGCGTTGTTCGTCGCGAGCGCGGCCCCCGAGATCGCCGCGTCGCAGCCATCGTGATCGAGTCCCGTCCAGACCACCGAAGCGTCGCCGAGGACCGTGCTCCACGGCGGGACGTCGGTGTCGAACTCCGCGTTCGGGGCCAGGTTCTGGCCCTCGACCAGCCCAGCCGTGAAGAGCGTCGCCGCGATGAGCAGCGCGAACGTCCACCGACCCGCCCTTCCCGCCCTTCCCGCCCTTCCCGCCCTTCCCGCGTCAACCCGCCCCCACAGGACGCGACCGCGATCGGAGCTCCGCCGTTTCGGGAGCTGCTCGTCGGCGGAGTCGTAGCACGGGTCGGGCCTGGCGAAGACACCGAAGACGCCGTCGACGCTGCGGACGTGCGGGACGCCGGAGACGTCGGAATCGTCGGAATGGAGCGCGCTGGCACGGGTGCAGCGGCGGGGAAGTCTCTGGGCGGCGTGCATGTCCTCTCCTTGGGGTCCACCGAGGGCGACCCGGCTCGTCCGCCGGATACGACTCGCGACGGTGCGGGCCTCGTGCTCTAGAGATCGGAATGGCGCGACGAAAGACGACAGGGGGCGATCCGAATCGTGCCTTGCACGCGACGTCTGCCGCCGGTCCGGAGGAGGGTGCCGCTTTCCCGTGAGGCGCGCTAGCGCCAGCCGGGTTCCTGCCGTTTGCATTCCTCGCCATAGTGGGAAGTGGCTGGCACCTCACCCGGGCACCTCACCCGGGCGCGGCCGTCAGCCAGCGAACCAGACCGCGCTGCGTTTCATGCCTCCCAGACGAAGAGAGTCACGCGCACGACCGTATTCTTGGACTCCTCCAGGAGTCTCGATGCCTCCGGCGTGAGCCGGAACGCGAATCGGAACGGTTTGGTCTTGCGCTCCTCCGCATCGATCTTGTCTTTGGAACCCTGACCGATCGATTTCCCGTCGACGAGTATCTCGACGATGACCTTGGCTTCCCGATCGAACGAGGGTCCGACCGCCAACCGACCCTCGATCTGCATCGAGAGTCCGTTCTTCACCTTGCCGGACCGCGCCAGGCTGACGAACTCGAAGTACGCGCCATCGCAAGCGAAACGCTCGATCCCCCGAAAGCGCCACGCCGCCCCGGCAGCGGGCTGAACGAACTCGGAAGCGGGGAACTCGAGAATCATCGGCGAATGAAAGGTCTGGATACGGTTCGGATCCTCTACGCCCTGCCTTGCGACCACTTGAGCCAGCCCGGGCCCGTGGACCTGCAGTGCGAGGAGGGACACAAGCAGCGCGACTCCAAACGCGCTGCCCCGCCCTCTTCGCTGTACCGGCCAGCCGTACCCGTGAGAAACCGGGCGGCTGCGCATTCGGAACATGGGCATTCCTGTCCTCCAGACCAGAGCATCAGGTCATGCGGTGGCCGCGAAGTCACTCTCCAAGTGGGTAGGCCTGCGGACTCTCAAGGCGCTGGCGCGCGCTCCGCCGGCTCAGCGGCAGCGGCGAGCTCCGAAGGCGTCGGTGGCGCCTTCGCGCTCGGGATCAACTCGGACACTTGAAGGATGCACCCCAGTTCCGGCCCGCGACCGGTGTCACAGCAGCGGAAGACCTCTTGCACAACCAGCAGCCGGGACTCCAGCAGGTCGCCTGGGCCGTCTGAAGAAAGAACCGCCGCTCAGGCTGCGCCCCCGAGCTCTGCCACTCCCCGGGCCGACCGGAGAATGCGGCCTCGTAAGTCCCGCGCGGCGTTCTCTTGGAAAAAGCCAACCCCGAATCCGCGAAAGCATGCTCGCGCGCGACGATCAGCAGACCGGGCCTCTCGCGAAGGAGCTTCGCGGCACTGGGTACGCAATGGCGCGTCCAGTCCTCGTCCGTGCGAACGAGCGCCTGCAGGAAGAGCTCATCTGAAACCTCCTGCAGCACATGGTCGGAGCACGAGACGACCTCGATCCAAAGATCCCGATCCGGAGATCGCGAAGCGATGCAGACAGCCTCCGAAACGGACGCCAGAGAGAGTGTCATCAGTAGCACCAGCGCGAGAGCCTGGGATGGGAAACTCCTCGTGCTTTCGAGCTTCTCATGGACCAGCCCGAGCTCCGAACCCGCTGAAGTCACTTTCAGACTCAAGGAGCGCACGCAGACCGCTTCGACAGTGCGACGCACACGAACCCGAACGTCACCCGTTCCTCGTAGGCGCAAGCGCGATATCCTTGAGTTCGTCAGCCCATAGGCGGCCATTCCCAATAATGTTCACCGTCTTCAAAGACTTCTCCTTCTCCGCCGCCCACCAGATCCGTGGGCATACGGGGGGCTGTCAGAACTTGCACGGGCACAACTACCGTGTACGGGTCTTCGTGCGCTCGCGGGAGCTCGACGCGTTGGGGATGGTGATCGACTTCGCCGATCTCAAGAAGATCGTGGCTTCGGTGGTCGATCCGTTCGACCATCAGTATTTGAACGACATCCCACCTTTCAATGAGCGGAATACCACCGCCGAGCTGCTTTCGCAGTACATCTTCGAGGAGATTCGCACGCGCCTGCCGGTGGGGCGGGAGCTCACCAAGGTCGAGATCTGGGAGACCGATAACTCCTGCGCGATCTATGAGGCTGGCTGAGCGCAGCGCCCGCAGGCCGCTTCTTCTGATTTACTCTCGCTCCACATGACCGAAGTCCGACTCAAGATCTACGAGATCTTCTATTCCATTCAGGGCGAATCCACGTTTGCCGGGCGGCCGTGCGTGCTGGTGCGGCTCACGGGGTGCCAGATGCGGTGCTCGTGGTGCGATACCGAGTATGCGTTTCATGGCGGGGCCTGGATGGGGCTCGATGAGGTGCTGGCCAAGGTCGCGGCGTTCGGGTGTCCGCTGGTCGAGGTGACCGGGGGGGAGCCGTTGTTGCAGCCGGGGTGTCTGCCGCTGCTCTCCGCGCTTTGCGATGCGGGGTACGAGGTGCTGCTCGAGACGGGGGGCGGGCTGGATATTGCGCCGGTCGACCCTCGCGTTCGGCGGATTCTGGACATCAAGTGTCCGGCGAGTGGCGAGTCGGGGAACAATCGGTGGGAGAACCTGGCTGGGCTGCGCGGTACCGACGAGATCAAGTTCGTCGTCGCGGATCGCGGGGACTACGACTGGGCTTGCGGGGTGATCGCGGAGCGCGGGCTCGCGGGGGTCTGTCCGTTGCACTTCTCGCCGGTTTGGGAGTCGTGCCCGCCGGCGGAGTTGGCAGCCTGGATCCTCGCGGATCGGTTGCCGGTGCGGCTCACCTTGCAGCAGCACAAGATTCTTTGGGGGAAGGACACTCGGGGAGTCTAGGCCGACCCGATTCATGCGAACGTGGTTGTGCTCGGGGTCCTGTCTGGCCCGCTTCCCATGGGTCCTCGCGCTGAGAAAGCGCGCTCCGGGCCCATGGGAGCCCTCGGTCCAGCCACCCCTCGTCGGTACAGGTGAGAAGGATTTGCTGTAGCGATCCCACCACCGATGCCTTTCAGTTCGGGTAGCCGGGCCCCAGCAATACCTGTCCTGGGCGGGCGTCGGTGATCTTGCCGCCGTCGACGACGAGCACGCCGTTCACTGCGACGTAGGGGATGCCGTCGGCATAGTGGTTGGGGTCGGTGTAGGTGGCGCGGGTGCCGACGGTTGCGGGATCGAAGAGGACCAGGTCGGCGCGCATGCCGGGGCGCAGGATGCCGCGGCTCTTCAACCCGGCGCGGGCGGCGGGGAACGAGGTCATCTTGCGCACCGCCTCTTCGAGCGAGAGGAGCTTGCGCTCGCGGACGTAGTGGCCGAGGATGCGCGCCGCGGAGCCCCAGCCGCGCGGGTGCGAGCCGGGCTCGGCGAGCTTGCCGTCGGTCGCGCTGGCGGGCGAATCGGTGCAGAAGGCGACCAGCGGGGAGGCGAGCGCCGCGTCCACGTCCCCCTCGTCCATGATGAAGAGGATGTTCGTCGTGTTCAGGCGGTCGGCGATCAGCAGGTCGAAGAGCGCGTCTTCGGGATCCACACCCTTCTCCTTGGCGAGATCGGCGATCGTCTTGCCCGAGGCGGCGGCGACCTCCGGCGCGAAGACGCCGGCGACGAGAACGCCGCCGGCCCCTCCCGAACACCGGAACTGGTTCTCCCACGACGGGTCTTCGCTGCGCATCGCCGCCTTGATCTTCGCCCGCGTCGCCGGGTTCTTCAAACGGGCGATCGTCGGCTCCGTGCCGCCCTCCTGCGCCCAGGGCGGGAGGTTCGCCACCAGCGAGTTCGCGGCGGCGGGCCAAGGATATTGATTGGCGGCGACGTCGAGCCCCGCGGCGCGCGCCGCGGCGATGCGCTGCAGCATTTCGGGCATCCGCCCCCAGTTTTCGCGGCAGGCGGTCTTCAGGTGCCAGATGTTGGTCGGGATCCCCGCCTCGCGCGCGATCGTCATCACCTCGTCCATCGAAGCGTCGATCTCGCGCTGCTCTGAGCGCTGGTGCGTGAAGTAGACGCCGCCGTACTTCGCCGCGATCTTGGCGAGCGCGACGATTTCGGCGGTCGAGGCGTAGCGGCCGGGCACGTATTGCAGCGAGGTCGAGAGGCCGAAGGCGCCCTGGCGCATCGCCGTGTCGACGAGAGTTTCCATCTGCGCGAGCTCGGCGGCCGTCGCCGGGCGGTTCTCCTTGCCGACCACCAGGTCGCGGATCCCGCCCGCGCCGACCAGCGTTCCGAGGTTGATCGCCGGCCGCGCGCGCTCGAGGGCGCGGAAGTAGCCCTCGAGATCGGTCCAGTCGGGGCGGACGCCGTAGCGCTTCCAGATGTCGTCGCCCTCGGCGATCTGGCGCGCGTTGGCCGGGGCGATCGAGTGGCCCTCGCCGGTGATCTCGGTGGTGATTCCCTGCGTAATCTTCGATGCGGCGCGCGGGTCGACGAGGACCGCGTACTCCGACTGCCCGAGCAGGTCGATGAAGCCCGGCGCGACCACGAGCTGCGTGGCGTCGATGGTGCGTTTCGCGGCGCGGTTCGCGAGCTTGCCGGGGGACTGCAGCGCGGTGATCCGCCCGTCGGTGACGCAGAGGTCGCCGCGGAACCAGGGGGCGCCGGTGCCGTCGACGATCTTGCCGTTGAGGATCAGGAGGTCGCAGGGGTCGAATGCGGCGGAGGCGACAGAGGGGGCGGCGAGGGTGAGGACGAGAAGTAGGGACGAAGGGCGCATGGGGGAAGACTAGCGCGGGGATTGGGGTCCCGTCTGGCGCGTCTCCCACAAGCCATGCCCGGCTCGCCCCTCCACCAGCGGTAGCGGCGAGCGGGCTTCGAGCAGCGCAGAGCCCGAGGAGGGAGGAGAGGGGCCCCCGAGGGTCGAGCAGCACAGGAGCCCGCTCGCCAAGACCTCTGGCGTCGCAGGGCGAGCCGGCCACGGACGCAGCGAAACAGGGAAGGGGACACATAGCGGCTGGTAGGACCTCGGGTCGGCGCGAGGGGGGAGTGGCCGCAATGTGTCCCCAAGGCTGCCGACTGCCTGTCGAACCGCCGCTTGCCGGTGCTGGACCGGCGTTCACCGATTCGGGAGGGACGAATCGGGTGCGTTATCGTAGGTTGCTCCAGCACGACGGAGGATGTGCATGACGCAGGATCTGAAGGATCAGCTTGCTTCACTCAAGATCGATCGCAGCGGCGCGGACGAACCCGCGGGCGGTCGTGGCAGGACCTGGATCTGGGTCGTCGTGGGGCTCGGGATCGTGGGAGCCCTGGCGGTCTTCTTTCTCCGGCCGCGCGCCACTCCGGTGCGCACGGCGGTCGCCGTCGAGGCGGCGGCGAGCTCGGGTGCGGCCTCCGTCCTGAACGCCTCGGGGTACGTCACGGCGCGGCGCCAGGCGACCGTGTCGTCGAAGATCACCGGCAAGGTCGCCGAGGTCCTGGTCGAAGAGGGGATGAAAGTCGAGGCCGACCAGGTCCTCGCCCGGCTCGACGACCGCCAGGCGCGGCTCGAGCTCGAGCTCGCCCTCGCCCAGCTCGGCGCCGCCGAGAAGTCGCTCGCTGAGACCGAGTCCAATCTCGACCTGGCGCGGAAGGACCTCGAGAGGAACCGCCAGCTGACCGCAGGAGGCGTCTCCTCGCAGGCGGCGCTCGACACCGCCGAGGCGCAGGCCACCGGTCTCGACGCGCGCCTTGCGCGCCAGCGGGGGGACGTCGAGGTCGCGCGGCGCAGCGCCGCGATCCTCCGCCAGCTGCTCGACGACACCATCATCCGCGCGCCGTTCGCCGGCGTCGCGATCTCCAAGGACGCCCAGCCGGGCGAGATGGTCTCGCCGGTCTCGGCCGGCGGCGGTTTCACCCGCACCGGCATCTCGACCATCGTCGACATGAGCTCGCTCGAGATCGAGGTCGATGTCAACGAGGCCTATCTGCAACGGGTCGTCCCGGAGCAGAAAGTGCGCGCGACGCTCGACGCCTATCCCGACGAACCTTACGCCGCGCGCGTCATCACCATCATCCCGTCGGCCGATCGCGAGAAGGCGACCGTGCAGGTGCGGATCGGCTTCGACGCGCTCGACGCGCGGATCCTCCCCGACATGGGCGTCAAGGTCGCCTTCCTGAGCGACCCCGCCGGCGGAGGAAACGGTGGCGAGGGCGGGGCCGCGGGAGCGCCGCGGCGCACGATCCAGGTGCCGCGGGCGGCGATCCGCGGCAGCGCCGGCAGCGAAAACGTGCTGGTGGTGACGGCCGGCGGCCTCCTCGAGCGCCGCGCCGTGCGCTTGGGCGCCGATGCCTCCGATCCGGCGACGGTGATCGCCGGCCTCGCCGCGGGCGAGCGCATCGTCACCGAAGGACCCGCCGACCTTGCGGCGGGCGCGAAAGTTCGGGAAGCCGGGAACTGAAACGAGGGGGCGTCCGCAGAGGGCGCTCGCTCCAGCCAGGGGGACGCATGGAGACGCTGGTCAACATCCGCGAAGTGCACAAGACCTTTACCCGCGGCGACGAGAAGATCGACGTCCTGCAGGGACTCTCGGTCGGGATCGCCAGGGGTGAGTTCCTCGCCCTCATGGGGCCCTCGGGCTCCGGCAAGTCGACCCTGCTCAACCTGATCGGCGGCCTCGACCGCCCGACCGCAGGCCAAGTCGAGGTCGGCGGAGTGCGCATCGACCAGCTTTCGGAAGCGAAGCTCGCCGCTTGGCGCGCCCGCCACATCGGCTTCGTCTTCCAGATGTACAACCTCCTGCCGGCGCTCACCGCCGAGAGGAACGTCGAGCTGCCGCTACTGCTCACCGCGCTCTCCGGCGCGGAGCGCCGCAAGAATGTCGCCACCGCGCTCGCCGTCGTCGGTCTCGCCGACCGCATGAAGCACTATCCGCGGCAGCTCTCGGGCGGCCAGGAACAGCGGGTCGGCATCGCGCGCGCCATCGTCACCGACCCGACCCTCCTGCTCTGCGACGAGCCAACCGGCGATCTCGACCGCAAGTCCGGCGACGAGGTGCTCGACCTCCTGCAGACGCTCAACCGCGAGCAGGGCAAGACCATCATCATGGTGACCCACGATCCGCACGCCGCGGAGCGCGCGACGCGCACGCTCCACCTCGACAAGGGCGTGCTGGTGGCGGCGGCATGAAGTACTGGCCGCTGCTCTGGGGGAACCTCAAACGCCGCAAGGCGCGGACGTTCTTCACTCTGCTCTCGATCGTCATCGCCTTCATCCTGTTCGCCTACCTCGCGGCGGTGAAGGTGGCCTTCCGGGCCGGCGTGGACGTCGCGGGCGCCGACCGCCTCTTCACCACCCACAAGACGGCGATCATCCTGCCGCTGCCGGAGCGCTACCAGCAGGAGATCGCGCGCGTCCCGGGGGTCGTGGCGGTGACCCACAACAACTGGTTCGGCGGCATCTACCAGAATCCCAACAAGGGCTTCCAGGGCGTTTTCCAGTCGCCGGTCAACCCGGAGGAGTACCTCGCGATGTACCCGGAGTTCCTCCTGCCGGCGGACCAGAAGGCCGCCTGGCTCGCCGATCGCGAGGGCGCGATCGTCGGCCGGAAGACCGCCGAGCGCTACGGCTGGAAGGTGGGCGACCGGATTCCGGTGCAGGCCTCGATCTACCGCAAGAAGAACGACTCGCCGCTGTGGGAGTTCAACCTGGTGGGGATCTACGACGGCGCCCACAAGGGCACCGACACCACCCAGTTCCTCTTCCGCTACGACTACTTCGACGAGGCGCGGCAGTGGGGCAAGGGGATCATCGGCTGGTTCGTGGTGCGGATCGCCGAGCCCGCGAAGGCGGCGGAGGTCGGCCGACGGATCGACGCCGGCTTCGAGAACTCGGAGTACGAGACCAAGACGGTTACCGAGAAAGCGCTCGCGCAGAGCTTCGCCGACCAGATCGCCGACATCGGCGCGATCATCGGCTGGGTGCTGGCGGCGGTCTTCGCCACTCTCCTGCTGGTGGCCGGCAACACCATGATGCAGTCGGTACGCGAGCGCACCAACGAGCTCGGAGTGCTGAAGAGCGTCGGCTTCTCGCATCGCGCCATCCTCGGCCTGGTGCTCGCCGAGTCCTGCCTGTTCGCGATCCTCGGCGGCGGCGTGGGGCTGCTCCTGGGCTCTCTCGCGGTCGGCGCCGGGGATCCCACCGGCGGTTTCCTGCCGATCTTCTACTTCCCCGGCAAGGATCTGGCACTGGGGATCTTCTACGTCGTCCTGCTCGGGTTCGTGGCCGGGGCGATTCCGGCGTTCCAGGCGATGCGGCTGCGCATCGTCGATGCCTTGCGGAGGGGTTGACCGTGACGAGTCTCGGCAGGTGGATGTTGCAGGTCGGAGCCGTCACCTCGACCGCCGTGCGGACGATTCCGCAGCGTCTCGGAGCGTCGCTCTCGACCACGATCGGCATCGCGCTGGTGGTGGCGGTGTTCGTGGCGGTGCTGTCGATCGGCGAGGGGTTCCGCAAGACGCTGCGCGGGGCGGGCTCGCCCGACAACGCGCTCGTCCTGCGCGCCGGCAGCGACAGCGAGATGATGAGCGCTCTCTTCGGCGACACGATCGAGATCATCGCCCAGGCCCCAGGCATCGCCCGCGGCCCGGTCGACGGGGCCGGCGCCGATACCCCGCTCTCCTCAGGCGAGCTCTTCGTCATCGTCGACCTGCCGAAGCGCTCGACCGGCTCGCCGGCGAACGTCCCGTTGCGCGGCGTGCAGCCGGCGGCTTTCTCCACCCGGCCCGACTTCAAGCTCACCTCCGGCCGGAAGTTCGAATGGGGGAAGAACGAGATCCTGGTCGGCGAAGGCGCGTTGAAGCAGTTCGCCGGCCTCGACGTCGGCACGAAGTTGAAGTGGGGCCAGAACGAGTGGACGGTGGTGGGGACCTTCTCCTCCAACGGGGCGCTCTGGGAGTCGGAGCTGTGGACCGATGCGCGGGTGCTGCAGCCGGCCTACCGCCGCGGCAACTCTTTCCAGACCGTGATCGCCAAGCTCGAGTCGCCGGCCGCCTTCGACCGCTTCAAGGACGCCCTGACTACAGATCCGCGCCTCGACGTCCAGGTGCTGCGCGAGACCGAGTACTTCGCCAACCAGGGCCGGACGCTGAACGGCATCATCAACGGCCTCGGCTTCACGATCTCGATCCTGATGGGCATCGGCGCGGTCTTCGGAGCGCTCAACACGATGTACAACGCCGTGGCGAGCCGGACGCGCGAGATCGCGACCCTGCGCGCCCTGGGCTTCGGCGCCAGTGCCGTGGTGGTTTCGGTGCTCGCCGAGGCGGTGCTGCTGGCGCTCGCCGGCGGCGTGATCGGCGCCGTCGGCGCCTGGGTCTTCTTCGACGGCTTCCGCACCTCGACGCTGAACTGGGACAGCTTCAGCCAGGTCACCTTCGCCTTCGAGGTCACGCCGGCGCTCATGGTCCAGGGGGCCATCCTGGCCCTCGTCCTCGGCCTCGTCGGCGGCCTCCTGCCGGCGATCCGGGCGGCGCGCCTGCCGGTGACGGCGGCTCTTCGCGAGGCGTAGATACAGGCTGGCTTCAGGCGTTCTCGCAGGCTCGCCCTAGTTGACGGCTCGCCCCGAGACGTCGGTGGTAGTGGCGATCGGGCTCCTGCGCTGCTCGCCCCTCGGGGGTCCCTCTCCTCCCTCCTCGGGCTCTGCGCTGCTTGCCCCTTCTGAGGGGCTCGGAGCCCGATCGCCGGATACCGGTAGTTGGGCGAGCCTCGGCACGTCGGTGACAACCGCTTCTCTCTCAGCTCTCCCGACGAGGGGTGGCTGGGCCGAGGGCTCCCATGGGGCCCGGAGCGCGCTTCTTCAGCGCGAGGACCCCATGGGATACGGACCAGACAGGACCCCGAGCTCACGCCCCAGCGACCCCCGAAGCATAGAGCCCCCGGAATCCCCGAGACTCCCCCGCGGTTAGAATCCGCCCGTCCCCAAGGAGAAACCATGCGCAACGTTCGCCCGCTCCGCCTCGCTCTCGCCGCCGTCCTCCTCCTGCCGCTCGCCACGTTCGCCGGCACGGTGGAGAAGAACGTACCGTTCAAGCTCGACCAGTGGATCGAGCTCGCTTCGACTGACGGGCCGGTGACGCTCCATCGGGTGCGCATCGTCCGCCAAGGCGGCGTCACCAAGTCGTCGTTCATGCGACCCGGCAACAACAAGTACCTGGCCGACGTCCAGATCCAGCTCGAGTTCACCAACGACTCGACCAACGACTGGGAGGCGCGGTTCGCGATCGAGTGGCTGGACGGCGACGGCAAGGTCGTCGACGGCTACGAGGGCGACGAAGGGCTCGACAGCGAGAAACGCCACGAGCAGCAGACGGTGACGCTGTCGACCTTGAAGTACGGTATCGACAAGGCGAAGAAGCTCGTGATCCGCATCGACACCAACCCGGACTGAGCCGGACCGAGGGTGCGCCGGCGTCACCCGGCCCGCACCCGCCTCGCGCCCGCGCCCGCCAACGCTAAGATCCGGCTGCGATGCCGATCATCCATTCCCCGCGGCCCGTCTTCTCGCTGGCCGATGCCGCGCGGATCGCCCGCGCGCGATTCGGGATCGGCGGCGACGTCGCGGAGTTGCCGGGTGAGCGCGACCTCAATTTCCGGATCGATTCGGCGGGCGCGAGCTACGTGCTCAAGATTGCGCACTCCGGAGAGTCGCGCGAGAACCTCGAGTTGCAGCACGCCGCACTGGCGCATCTGGCGCGGCGGGAAACCGGCCTGACCCTGCAGCACGCCGTGCCCGCCCTCGACGGCGGCACGCTTGTCGAGGTGGAGGCTCCCGCCGGCGGGCCGCCAGGGCGGCACTGGGTGCGCCTGCTCACGTTTCTCCCGGGGCGTCTGTGGTCCGAGGTGAGCGCCCGGCGCCCCCCCCGGGCGCCGCTGCTCGAGAGCCTCGGCGCGACGCTGGGCGCGATCGATCGCGGTTTCGCCGACTTCCGGCTGCCCGCCGTCCGCCGCGACCTGAAGTGGGATCTGCGTCGGGCCGGCTGGATTCGCGACTACCTGCACCATCTCGAGGCCGGCAGCCGGCGCGAGCTCGTGGAGCGCTGGCTCGCCGACTTCGACGGGCGGGTCAGGCCGGCCCTCGACCGGTTGCGCCAGAGCGTGATCTTCAACGACGCCAACGACCACAACATCGTCGTCGGCGGGGAGCGCTTCGCGCCGCTTGTCGCCGGAGTCATCGACTTCGGCGATCTCTGCCGGACGAACGTCGTCTGCGAGCCCGCGATCGCCGCGGCCTACGCGGCGATGGGCCTCGCCGATCCTGTGGCCGGCATCGGGCGCCTCCTCGCCGGCTACCACAGCGCCTGGCCGCTCGAAGAGGCCGAGCTCGAAGTCCTCCATGCCCTGGTCTGCATGCGGCTCTGCGTCAGCGTGACCAACTCGGCGTTCCAGAAAACGGTCGAGCCCGGGAACAGCTACCTCGCGATCAGCGAGCAGCGCGCCTGGGACCTGCTCGAGGAGCTCTCGGCGGTGCATCCGCGCCGGGCGCTCTACGCCTGGCGCGCGGCCTGCGGCCTGCCGGCGCATCCCGATGCGCCGCGCGTCGTCGCCTGGCTGCGCGGCAATCGAGAGCGGCTCGCGCCGCTCGTGGAGCCCGATCTCGCAACCGCCCGGTTGATCTACACGGACTGGAGCGTCGGCAGCCCGGAGCTCGGGTCCCCGGCGGAGCGCGCCGACCTCCCGGCGTGGACGGCGCGGCTCTGCGCACGGCTGCGCGAGGCCGGAGCCTCCGCCGCCATCGGCGGCTACGACGAGGCCCGGCCGGTCTACGCAGGCGCGGCTTTTCGCCATCGCGGCAACGATCGCGACGAGTGGCGCACGGTTCACCTCGGGTTGGATGTCTTCATGCCCGCCGGCACGGTCGTGCGAGCCCCCCTCGACGGCGTCGTCCACAGTTTCGCCAACAACGCCGCGCCGTTCGACTACGGACCGTGCATCGTGCTCGCGCACCGGGTCGAAGACGAGCAAGGCGCGCTGCACTTCCAGACTCTCTACGGGCACCTGAGCGCCGAGTCGATCGCCGGGCTCGAGGTCGGGCAACCGGTGAGACAAGGAGAGCCTCTGGCGACGCTGGGCGACTTTCCGGTGAACGGCAACTGGCCGCCGCACCTGCACCTGCAGATCGTTCTGGACATGCTCGGCGGCGGCGGCGATTTCATCGGTTCGTGCCTGCCGAGTGAGCGCGCCCTCTGGTTGAGCCTCTGCCCGGACCCGAACCTCATCGCGCGCGTGCCGGAGGAGCTTCTCCCCGCCGTGCCGCCGTCCGTCGAACGCCTGCTGGGCGAGCGCCAGACGCTGCTCGGCGCCAATCTCGGTCTTTCGTATCGCGAACCGCTCCATCTCGTGCGCGGCTTCCGCCAGTGGCTCTGGGATGCCGACGGACAGCGCTACCTCGACGCCTACAACAACGTGCCTCAGGTGGGACACAGCCACCCGCGAGTGGTGCGTGCAGTCTGCGAGCAGCTCGCGGTGCTGAATACCAACACGCGCTACCTGCACGACAAGATCCTGCGCTACGCGCGCCGACTGACCGCGAAACTGCCCGCGCCGCTGCGGGTCTGTTATTTCACCGCCAGCGGCAGCGAGGCGAACGAGCTCGCCCTGCGTCTCGCGCGGGCGCACACCGGCCATCGCGATCTGGTCGTCATGGCGGGCGCCTATCACGGGCACACGACCTCGCTGATCGACCTCTCCCCCTACAAGCACGACGGCCCGGGAGGCGAAGGGGCGCCCGACTGGGTGCACGTCTCGCCGGTGCCCGACACCTATCGCGGCGAGTTCCGCGCCGGCGGCCCTGGCTCCCGCGAGAAGGGCGCCGCCGGCGCCCCCGGCGCCAGCTATGCCGCGCGTGTCGCCGAGGTCATCGCGGCGGCGCGCGCTCGTGGACGGCAGATCGCCGGCTACCTCGCGGAAACCCTGCCCTCGGTCGGCGGCCAGATCGTTCTCCCCGACGGTTTCCTTCCCGGCGTCTACGCCGCGGTGCGCGCGGCCGGCGGGCTCTGCATCGCCGACGAGGTCCAGACCGGGTTCGGCCGCACCGGCGAGACCTTCTGGGCGTTCGAGCGCTACGGCGTCGTGCCCGACATCGTGGTGCTCGGCAAACCGATCGCCAACGGCTACCCGATGGGGGCGGTGATCACGACCCCCGAAGTGGCGCGCTCGTTCGCCAACGGCATGGAGTTCTTCAGCACTTTCGGGGGCTCGACCGCGGCCTGCGCCGCCGCCCTGGCGACGCTCGAGGTCACCGAAGAGGAAGGCCTGCAGGCCAACGCTGCCGCGGTCGGCTGCCGTCTGTTGGACGGATTGCAGCGCCTCGCGGAGCGTCACCCGCTGATCGGGGATGTGCGCGGCGCCGGTCTCTTCCTCGGCGTGGAGTTGGTGCGCGATCGCGGGACACTCGAGCCGGCGGGGGAGGAAGCCGCCGAGGTCGCGAACCGGATGCGCGACTTCGGAGTGCTGCTCGGCACCGACGGGTCGCATCACCACGTGCTCAAGATCCGGCCGCCTCTCTGCTTCGCCGCGGCGGATGCGGATCTGCTGCTCGACCGTCTCGATGCCGCGCTCGCCGAGGTGGCCTCGCTGCCGTGACATCCGGCGGCAAAGTGGGCCGGGTGCTCTCCTTTCGGGCGGCAAGCCCCGGCCTCAGGTGAACGTATCCTTGTCCCGTTTGGGGGCGAAAGATAGAATATGCCGCGCCGCGGCATATTCTCGCGGCAGTGCCGAAGCGACGGAGCGACGGAGCGACGAATCCCGAGAGGCGGTAAGCGATGAGCACGGCGAAACTGATTCTGGAAGGCAAGGAGCATGAGCTCCCGGTGGTCGTAGGGAGCGAGGGCGAGGTCGGCGTCGACATCTCGAAATTGCGCGACAAGACCGGCGCGATCACGATCGACGACGGTTACGGCAACACCGGTTCCTGCAAGAGCGCCATCACCTTCATCGATGGCGACAAGGGGATCCTGCGCTATCGCGGCTATCCGATCGAGGAGCTCGAGCAGGCGCGCTTCACCGAGGTCGCCTTCCTCCTGATCTACGGTCACCTGCCGAACAAGCAGGAGCTCGGGGCCTGGAGAGAGAAGCTCACGCGGCACAGCCTCATCCACGAGGACATGAAGAAGTTCTTCGAGGGATTCTCGCCGAACGCCCATCCGATGGCGATCCTCTCGGCGATGGTGGCGTCGTTCTCGACTTACTATTCCGAAGCCGACGACGTGGATCTCAACATCGTGCGCCTGCTGGCCAAGGCGAAGACGGTCGCCGCGTTCTCGTACAAGAAGTCGATCGGACAGCCGTTCATGTACCCGATCAACGACCTCTCCTACACCGAGAACTTCCTGCACATGATGTTCGCCGTGCCGGCCGAGCCCTTCGTGGTCTCGCCGACCCTCGACCGGGCGTTGAATCTGCTGCTGATCCTGCATGCGGACCACGAGCAGAACTGTTCGACCTCGACGGTGCGCATGGTGGGCTCGTCGGGAGCCAACATCTTCGCTTCGATGTCCTCCGGGATCTGCGCCCTGTGGGGCCCGCTCCACGGCGGCGCCAACCAGGCGGTCATCGAGATGCTCGAGCACATCCAGGCGGATGGCGGGAACTACAAGAAGTACATCGATCTGGCGAAGGACAAGAACTCGAATTTCCGGCTCATGGGCTTCGGCCATCGGGTTTACAAGAACTTCGATCCGCGCTCGCGGATTCTGAAGCGGGTGGCCGACGACGTCCTCGCAGAGCTGGGCATCAAGGATCCGATGCTCGAGATCGCCATGGGTCTCGAGGAGATCGCGCTCAAGGATTCCTATTTCGTCGAGCGCAAGCTCTATCCGAACGTCGACTTCTACAGCGGCATCCTCTACCGCGCCATGGGCATCCCGACCGACATGTTCACGGTGATGTTCGCGCTCGGCAGGCTCCCCGGCTGGATCGCCCACTGGAAGGAGATGCGCGACCAGGGCACGCGCATCAACCGTCCGCGACAGATCTACACCGGCGCCACCGAGCGCCCCTTCGTCCCGGTCGACAAGCGCTAGCCGACCCCGGCGATCGCTCTCAAGGCACGGCCGCGCTCCATAGCGCGGTCGTGCCGGTTTCGAAGTTGTCCGCGAAGAGCGCGCCGTAGAGCACCAGCACGCCGCCGATGCCGCCGTCGTACGGCGCTCCCACCGCCAGGTCCGCGTGCAGGTCGTCGTCGAAGTCTCCGACCGCCAGGCTCCAGCCCAGATGGTCGCCCGGGTTCATGTCGCCGAGGATTCCCGGCGCCTGGAGGTTCCAGGTGCGCGCGCCGACGGCCTGCGGTCCGGTGGGGCTGCCGGGGAGGACGACGACGTCGCCCTCCTCCGGTCCGAGGAAGTTCTGCTCGTAGGGCACGCCGACCACCAACTCGTCGAAGTGATCGTGATCGAAGTCGCCGGCGGCGACGGCTAGGCCGAAGTAGTCATTCTCCTCCGGGTCGCCCGGAATGCCGAAGGTGAAGGCGGTGAAGCGCTGCGAGCCGGCGAACGAGATGCCGCTCGCCGAGCCGTAGACGATGTGCACGGCTCCGGCGCCCGGGATCTCGGGGCCGCCGTTCGCAACGCCCTCGCCCGGCGCGCCGACGACCAGATCGGCGTAGGGGCCGGAGTCGAAGTGGCCGGCCGCCAGCGAGTAGCCGAGGGCGTCGCCCGGCTCGGAGTTGTCGTCGAGCCCGCCCACTCCCTGGTAAATCTCGAAGGCGCCGGTCCCCGAAAGGCCCGCGGCCGTGCCATAGACCACGAACGCCAGGCCCCACGCGGTCGCGAGCATGGGCTCGCCGATCGCCAGGTCGGCGAAGCCGTCGTTGTCGAAGTCGGCGGCCGCGAGCGCCCGGCCGAAACGGGCGTCGAGAAACGGACTGTGGAAGCCGAGACCGGGAGTGTTCATGTCGAGTCCCTGGGCGCCGGCGACGACGATTCCGGTCGGGGAGCCGGGGAGCACGATCACCCGTCCGGCGTTGTTCTGTCCGTCCACGCCTTCGAGCGGCACACCGATCGCGAGATCGTCCCGGCCATCGCCATTGAAGTCGGCGGCGGCCAGCGCGTGTCCGAATTCGTCGCCGGCGGCGGCAGCGTCGGGAACTCCGGTCGTGTTCTCGTGAAAGAACTGCCGGAAGGTCTCGAGCGCGTCCGCTCGATTCGAGTCGCCGTAACGGACTTCGATCGCGCCGGCGCTGTTCCATCCGTCGACGTCCTCGCCGGGAATGCCGATGGCGAGGTCGTCGAAACCGTCGCCGTCGAAGTTGCCGGCCACCAGCGAATGGCCGAATTGGTCGCCCTCCTCGGGCTCGTCGACGGAGGAGATGCCGCCCTGCCAGAGGTACTTCGCGAAGGCGGGCAACTCGAGCGCGACATCGCGCTTGCCGAAGAGAATCTGCACCTGTCCGATGTCGGCGAAGGCCGAGAACGGGCTGTCGTCGCTGCGCAGGCCGATGGCCAGATCCCGGACGCCGTCGCCGTCGAAGTCGCCGACCGCGACCGCGGCGCCGAGCTCATCGCCGACGCCCGGTGGATGAACGGGATTGGCCGCGGTCTCGTAGATCAGCTGCGAGCCCGTCGACGACAGGCCCTGGGCGAGCAGCGGGCTGTTCGCGAGTCCACCGGGCAGAGCGAGCGCAACGCCGAGCGCGCGAGCGAGCAGCGAGGAACGGGAGCTGCGGCATCGCAACGGCGGGTTCTGGAACGGAATGGCCATCGGGCTTCCCCCTGCTGCGACCGTCGTGCAGCGCAGCGGTTGTTTGCCCTACTACGCGCCGGGCGACGCTTCAGGGGACAGAACGAGAAAGGGAAGCTGCGGGCCGGCCTCCGGAGAGAAAGGTCGACCCTCGGCGGAGGAGCGCGAGATCCGCCGGGCGCGGCTACTCGGGAGGCGCGGAGTCCGTCTCGCCGCCGGCGTCGCGCTTCGGGCTCCCGCTCGCCTTGTGCAGCCGGAAATGGATCTTGCGGCGGAACTTCTCGAGCCGTTTCCAGATCCGCGGCCAGCGACCCATCACGCTGCGAAACCACAGATGCATCGTCTGGCTGCCGATCGACAGCAGGGCGAGACCGAGGGCGAGCATCAGGCCGCCCTGCAGGATGGGTAGGAAGAGGCCGGCGATTCCGACGAGGATCATCAGCCAACCCACGCTGATCACGATCACTCGCAGCCAGGTCGGCAGCGGTAGACGCTTGAACGGCGAGCGGTGGTGGCGCGGCAGACGGGTGCGGATCGTCATCGGCGCCCAAGTTTACGTGGCCCACCCCGTTGCGGTTTGACAAACAGGACTGAACTCGTCCAGAATTCTTTCTGCTTATTGAGATAAAGTCTCAAGATCAGGACAGCGATGCTCGAAGAGGAACAGTTTCTCGGTTTTCTGCGCTCTCGCGGACTGCGTGCAACGGCCGAACGGCGTGCGCTCATCCGCGAAATCTTCGCACAGCACGGGCATTTCGACGCCGACTCCATTCTCGCCGCGGTGCATCGCCGCGGTCTGGCCATCTCCCGCGCCACGGTCTATCGCAACCTCGAGCTCCTCGTTCAGGCCGGTCTCGCCCACAAGGTGCGGCTTTCCGGACGCAGCTACCTCTACGAGCACCTGCACTCCGGCCAGCGCCACGACCACATGGCCTGCCGCTGCTGCGGCCGGATGGTCGAGTTCGTCAGCCCGGGAATCACCGCCCTGCTCGGCGAGATCTGCCGTGCGCACGGCTTCGAAGGGCGGCAGAACCAGCTGCAGATTCTCGGCGTCTGCCGCTCCTGCGCCGAGGCGAATCACCAGGCCAGTGAACCCGTGCAACCGGCGGTCGCGGGGGCGGACCTCCATGCCTGACTTCAACGGCAAGATCCCCGCGCGTTTGCCCGTCCTGCAGCGGCTCGCCGACCTGCCGGTGGGCAGCGTTGCCCGGCTCTCCTGCCGCGAGCTCTCGGAAGGCGAAGCCTGTCTGCTCGCGGCGATGGGGATGACCGAGGGTTGCCGGCTCACCGTGCGGACCAGCGGCGACCCGTGCATCGTCGAAGTGCGCTCGACCCGCATCGGACTCGCCCGCAGCGTTGCCGTGCGCCTGGTCGTCGAGGACGACGGCGAGACGGCGGCGAAGCCGCAATGAGCGTCGCGAGCCCGGCGTCTCCCCTCCACGCCGGGGCGAGCCGCAGTGCTGCGCCGCGCCGCCTGCTCTTGCTGGGCAACCCGAACACCGGCAAGACGACGCTTTTCAACCGCCTCTGCGGCATGCGCGCCAAGACCGCGAACTTCCCCGGGACGACGACCGACCTGCGCGTCGGGCGCCTGCAGATGCCGCTCGCCGGCGGCGCGAGCGAGACGCTCGAGGTCGTCGACCTGCCGGGGCTCTACAGCCTGAAGCTCGATCTGCCCGAGTCGACCGTCGCCGCCAACGCGGTCGCCGGCCACGAGGGCGCGCGCCCGGCGGCCGCGATCGTGGTCGCGGATGCGACCAATCTCTCGCGCCACCTCATGCTGGTGGGCGAGCTCACGCGCGAGGCGGTGCCGTTCGTCGTCGCCCTCAACATGATCGATCTCGCCCACCGCCGTGGCCTCTCGTTCGACCTCGAGAAGATGTCGCGGGCGATCGGCGCGCCGGTCGTTCCGATCGCCGCCCGGAGCGGCAAGGGCATCGACCGGCTGCTGGCCGTCCTGCCCGAAGTGTGCGCCGCGCAAGGGTCGGCTGCGTCGACCGAGCGCCGGGCCCCGGTCTCCGCGGTGGAGCTCGAGCTGTGGGCGGAGACCGTCGTCGCCGAGAGCGTCGGCGGTGTCGGCGCGGTGGGGAGCTCCAGCGACACGCTGCTCGACCGCCTCGACGAGACCTTCACTCATCCGATCGCCGGTCTGGTCATCTTCCACCTCGTCATGGCGGCGCTCTTCTGGGTGATCTTCGCCGTCGCCAGCATCCCGATGGACCTGATCGAGGCGATCTTCTCGAACCTGGGGGGCTTCCTCGAAGCCCGCATGCCGGCTGGCGCGGTGCGCGACCTCCTGGTCGGCGGACTGATCGGCGGCGTCTCCGGCACGGTCGTCTTCCTGCCCCAGATCTGCCTGCTCTTCTTTCTCATCACGATCCTCGAGGACACCGGCTATCTCGCCCGCGCGGCGTTCGTCATGGACCGGCTGCTCTGCCGCTTCGGCCTGCCAGGGTACGCTTTCGTGCCGTTGCTCTCGTCGCACGCTTGCGCGATTCCCGGCATCCTCGCGACGCGGCTCATTCCGGATCGCCACGATCGTTTCGCGACCATCCTGGTGGCGCCATTCATGAGCTGCTCGGCGCGCCTGCCGGTCTACGTCCTGTTGACCAACTTCCTGTTCGCCGACCAGCCGCTCTTCGCCGGCATCGCCTTCGCGGCCTGCTATCTGCTCGGGGCGCTCGCCGCCATGGCCAGCGCTTTCCTCGTGCGGCGGACACTTCTGCCGGGAAAGTCCCGCCCGATGGTGCTCGAACTACCGACCTACAAGTGGCCCTCGCTGCGGGTGGCGTTCGCCAACGCCTTCGAGCAGGGCTGGTCGTTCCTGCGCACCGTCGGCACGGTGATCCTGGCGATCTGCTTCGTGATGTGGTGGCTCTCGGCCTATCCCAAGGTCCCTCCGCCGGCCGCGGCCCTGGCGCTCTCGGCGCGGGCAGCGGCGCTCGCTCCCGTGTCGCCCGAAGGCGCCGAGCGCCTCGCCGCCGAGGCGGCCGGACTGACCCTCTCGCATCAGCAGGAGGCGAGCTTCGCCGGCCGGCTGGGCCGGACCGTCGAGCCGCTGTTCGCGCCGCTCGGCTACGACTGGCGACTGACGATGGGCGTGCTGACGGCGTTCGCGGCGCGCGAGGTCTTCGTCTCGACGCTCGCGGTGCTGGTCGGCGCGCCGGACGAGGGCGATGCCGGCATCCTGCAGCGCATCCACGCGGCGAAGCGCGACGACGGGTCGCGGCTGCTCACGCCGGCGACCGCCGTCTCGCTGCTGGTCTTCTTCGTTCTGGCGATGCAGTGCCTGGCGACCGTCGTCACCGTGCGCCGGGAGACCAAGAGCTGGAAGTGGCCGCTGCTGCAGTTCTGCTGGATGACCGGCGTGGCGTGGATCGGCGCCTTCGTCGCCTTTCATGGACTGAAGCTCGCCGGGATCTCCTGAGATGAGCCTGCCCGCGTCCGACCCGCAGTTCTGGATCGTCACCGCCGCCGCCGGCGTCGCGCTGGCGCTCGTGCTGCGCCGCCTCTTCCGCCGCCCAAAGGCGAACGCCCTGCCGTGCGCCAAGTGCCCGAAAGCAAAAGGGGAGATGTAGGAAGCGAGCTGCTCGCCTACCCAGGGAGCGCCGGGCCGACTGCACCCACTCACGGGCCCCCGCCCGCCGCGGTAACCTTTCCCGGCTGCCGCGGTAGTTCCGGGCAGCATGAGCTACGGAACCGCCGCCGTGAACTCACCCCCCAGCCCGCCCGCACCGCCGGCGCCGCCGGCTCCCGGCGACAGCCAGCTCATGGGCCGGGTGCGGGATGGCGACGTCGCGGTGCTGGGGGAGCTCTTCGAGCGCCATCATCAGCGCCTCTTCCACTTCTTTCTGCGCCTCGCGCGCAGCCGCTCGGCGGCCGAGGACCTCGTGCAGGAGGTCTTCGTCCGCATGCTCAAGTACCGCCATACCTTCCGCAGCGAGTCGGACTTCGTGCCGTGGATGTTCACCCTGGCGCGCAATGCGGCGACCGATCTCTACCGTGCGCAGCCGAAGGAGCTGCCCGAGAACCCGGACGCACCGGAGCCGCAGGCCGACCTGCCGCATCCGATCGCCGGGCTCGAACGCGCCGAGCAGGAGGCGAAGCTCCGGCGGGCACTGGGACATCTGAGTCCCGCCAATCGGGAGCTGCTGCTCATGGCGCGCTTTTCGGAGCTCAAGTACGAGCAGATCGCCGGGTTGCTGGGCATCTCGGAAGGGGCGGTGAAGGTACGCGTTCACCGCGCGATGAAGGAGCTCAAGGAGGCGTATCTCGCCGACACGCCTCGGGCGGCTCCGGCCGGGCCGGAGAGCCCGGCAAGGGAGATCGAATGACCAGCCGGACGATGGATTGCGAAACGATGCAGGAGCGCGTGACAGCGCGGTTGAGCGGTGCGCTGCCGCCCTCCGAGCTGCGCGAACTGGAGTCCCACCTCGCCGCCTGCGCGAGCTGCGCCGCCGAGGCGGCGCTCGTCGCCGAGCTCTGGGGCGGCCTCGCCGCGCCGGGCGAAAGCGTGCCGACGGAGCGCATGCGCGCGCGGCTCGATACGGCGCTCGCGGCCGAGCTGGAGAGACCGGCGCGCGCGCCGCTCGCCTTCCAGGGCCGGGAAGCAGTGCCTCCGGACTCCGAGCCTGAGCGTTCGCTGGCGTCGCCCGCGCTTTCACGGCCCGCCGCCTTCCGCCGCTTCCTGCCGCTCGCGGCGATGCTCCTCCTCGGTCTCGGCCTCGGCTACCTGACCTTCGGCCGGCGGGGGGACGATGTCGCCCTCCTGCGGCGCGAGGTGGGGGACCTGCATTCGATGGTGGCGCTCTCGCTGCTCGAGAAAGGTTCAGTCTCCGAGCGCCTCCAGGGCGTCGCCTACAGCCGGGAGCATTCTCTGGGCGCGCTGGGCGCGCCGGGCGAGCAGGTGGTCGCGGCGCTCTTCGCGCGCCTGCTGGAAGACCCCAATGTCAACGTCCGGCTCGCGGCGCTCGAGGCCTTGCGCCCGACCGCGAACCGGGCCGACCATCGCGGCCGCCTGGTGGAGGCGGTCTCCCGCCAGGAGTCGCCGCTCGTCGCCTTGTCGCTCATCGATCTCCTCATCGAGTCGGGCACTCCGGCGGCACGCCACGATCTCGAGCAACTGCTGACCAACGATCAACTGGACCCGGTGGTGCGCGGCTATCTCCGCGACCGCCTCGGAAGGAGCGCCTGATGAACCTCTTCCGCCTCGCCGCACCCGCAGGGCCGATTTCCCTCTCCGCCATCGCAGCCTTCGCCGGTCTCTCCGGTCTCCTCGGGGCGCTTCTCTTCGCGCCGCCGCTCGCGGCGCTCGAGCAGAGCGAGACGGTCACCCGAACCTTCACCCTCGCTGCCGTCTCCGGCCAGCGGACGTTGGTGGTGGACAACGTCAGTGGCTCGATCGACATCGAGGCCGCGAGCGGCGACATCGTCCAGCTGACCCTGAAGCAGACGTTCATCGCCCGGAACGCCGCCGAGATGGTGCGCGCCCGCGAGGAGGTCGTGCTCCAGGTCACCGAGAATCCCGGCCGGCTCGAGCTCGTCCAGGGCGGTCCCTGGCGTTGCCACGGCCGCGACCGCAAAGAGGATCGCAAACGGGGCGACTGCTGTTGCGACCACGACGACCGGAACTACGAAGTGCGCTTCGATTGGACGCTCAAAGTGCCGCGCGACCTCGACCTCGAAGTCGACAGCGTGAACGACGGGGCGATCCGCATCACCGGCATCGTCGGGTACCTCTCGGTCGACCATGTGAACGACGACGTCACCCTGGTCCGGGTGGCGGGCGAAGTGGACGCGAGCACCGTCAACGGCGAGCTCAAGGTCGACTTCGCGGCACTGCCGGCGGGCGACTGCCGATTCGGAACGGTCAACGGCGACATCGATCTGGCATTTCCGAAGGGGCTCGGCGCCGAGCTCTCCTTCGCGACGCTGAACGGCGAGGTCTTCACCGACTTCCCGTTCGAACTGGGGAAGCTCCCGGCGACGAGTGAACGCTCGAAGTCGGGGGGAAAGAATCATCACGGATTGGGTGGGAGAACCGCGGCCATCATCGGTGGCGGCGGAATCGACCTCGCCTGCGAGACGGTCAACGGTGACATCACGATTCGCGAGCGTTCCTGACGCCCGCTTCTGGGAGAGAGAAGATGAACAAAATGCGCACGATGCGGAAGCACAACTTCTTCGGCATGCCGAGCGTCGCGGTGGTGGCGGTCGCTTTGGCCTGGAGCTCCTTCGCTGCAACGGCCCAGGCCGAACGCCTGGTGGTGCCGCTGTCGGATCCGGCGAAGCCGGCGGAGCTCGAGGTCTCGCTGGTGATGGGATCGATCAAGGTCACTGGAGCGGCGACCAGGGAGGTCGTGATCGAAGCGAGCTCGCGTTCCGAGAAGGAGCACGAGATGCAGAAGCTCGAGAGCCAACCAGCAGACCGCGAGGGCGACCGCTCGGGCGATCGCGCGGGAATGCGGCGGATCCCCAACACCGCCATCGGACTCGAGGCCGAAGAGGACAACAATCAGGTGTCGATCTCGGCGCAGTCCTGGTCGCGGGCGGTCGATCTGGAAATCCAGGTGCCGGTCGGGAGCACCGTGCGGCTGTCGACGGTGAACGACGGCGACATCGAGGTCGAGAACATCGACGGTGAGGTGGAGGTCAGCAATACCAACGGCGCGATCACCGTGCGGAACGTGCGCGGTCCGGTCTCGGCCAGTACGGTCAACGGCGACGTGACAGTGGTCTTCCGCGGTGCGATGGTGGCGGCGCCGATGGCCTTCTCGACCCTGAACGGCGACGTCGACGTCACCTTTCCGGCCGATCTGAAGGCGACCGTCCGGTTGCAGTCCGACAACGGCGAGATCTACTCCGACTTCGACGTCGACGTGACGACGGAGAACATTCGGGGCAGCGAAGAGAAGAAGGGGAAGGAGAAGGGCCGCTTCCATGTGATCGTGTCGCGCGAAATGGTCGGCAAGATCAACGGCGGCGGTCCAGAGATCCTCTTCAAGACCTTCAACGGCGACGTCCTCCTGCGGCGGGCCAAGAACTAGCCCGCGCGCCTTCCGCTACCGGCATCCCACAGCTCGCAAACATCGGGCTCTGCTCCGCACCTGGAGTAGAGTCCCTTTTCATGTTCGAGCCTGAGTCCACCGGAACCGCCGGGATCGCGGGATCCCAGGCGTCGGACGTGACGACGCTCCTCGCCGCGGCGCGCAGCGGTGAGCGGCAGGCTTCGGAAGCGCTCTACGAGCGGGTCTATGCGGAGCTCAAACGGCTCGCCCACGTGCAGCTCTCGGTCCACGGCCGACCCGGGCGCACCCTCGACACTACGGCTCTCGTCCACGAAACCTACCTGCGGCTCGCCGGGCCGGCGGGTGCCGCGCCCGCCGACCGGGCGCACTTCTTCAACCTGGCGGCGCGCGTCATGCGCCACGTGATCGTCGACTTCGCCCGCCGCCGCGACGCCGAGAAGCGCGGTGGCGGAGTCGTGCCGATCGAGCTCGAGGACGCGGCGCACCAGCTGGCCGATCCGGGCGGCACGCTGTCGATCGAGATGCTGGCGCTCGACCGCGCCCTGGGCGAGCTCGAGCGCGCCAGCCCCGAGCTCGCACACCTGGTCGAGCTGCGTTTCTTCGCCGGTCTCGCGCTCGAAGAGATCGCCCCGATCGTCGCGCGCAGCGAGCGCTCGTTGAAGCGCGACTGGCGGCGGGCGCAGGCCTTCCTGCGCGCCGCGCTCGCGGGCGGCGCGCCGGCCCCTGCCGGAACGTCCTAGTGCAGAAGCCCTGGGAGAGCCTCTTCGACGAGCTGGTCGAGGAGAGCGCGGAGGTGCGTACGGCGCGGCTGGCGGAGATCGCTGGCCGCGACCCCGACCTCGCGCGCTTCGTCGCCGGATTGCTCGCCGCGGACCGCACGGAGGAGGCGCTCGTCGGGATGCCGATCCTGGCGCGCGCCCCGGTGTTCGTCGCTGCGGCGCTCGAATCGGGAGTCGCAAGGCTGGATGCGAACGCGGCCGCCGCGGCCGCCGAGTCCGGTGCCGCGAGCGCGGAGGAAGCGGAAACCATCGGTTCCTACCGGCTCGTGCGCTGCCTCGGCGAGGGCGGCATGGGCGAGGTGTTCCTCGCCGAACGCTCCGACGGCGAGTTCGAGCAGCGAGTCGCGCTGAAGCGGATTCGTGCCGGCCTCGACTCCCGGGCGATCGCCGAGCGCTTCCTGCGTGAACGCCAGATCCTCGCCCGGCTCGACCATCCGGGCATTGCCCATCTCCTCGACGGTGGCAGCACCGAAGACGGCGACCCGTACTTCGTCCTCGAGCACGTCGAGGGAGTGCCGATCACCGACTGGTGCGAGCAGCGCTCGGCGACGCTCGAAGCGCGCATTCGCTTGATGATCGAGGTCGCCGACGCGGTCGATGCCGCGCACCGGCAGCTCGTCGTGCATCGGGATCTCAAGCCGACCAACATTCTGGTCACTGCGAGCGGGCGGGTGAAGCTGCTCGATTTCGGCATCGCCAAGCTTCTCCAGCCAGACGCGTTCGACGAGCGCCAGACGCAGCTCGGCGGCCAGCCGCTCACCCCCGCCTACGCTGCGCCGGAACAGATCCTCGGCGAGGCGGTGACGACCGCCACCGACGTCTACTCGATGGGGGCGCTCCTTTTCGAGCTGCTGACCGGGCGGCCGCCGTTCGACCGGGTTGGACGGCCGCTCCCCGCGCTGGTGCGCGCGGTGGATTCCGAAACCCTCGAGCGCCCGTCGGTGGTCGCGGCGGGCGCTGACGAGCGCGAGCCGGAGCGCGAGATCGTGCGCAGCTTCGCGCCGCGCCTCGCCGGCGATCTCGATTCCATCGCGCTCAAGGCGCTGAATCGCGATCCGGCGCGGCGCTATCCGTCGGCCGCCGCGATGGGCGAAGACCTGCGGCGGTTTCTGGACGGGCGCCCTGTGGGCGCGCGGCCCGACAGCGCGGGTTACCGGGCGAGCAAGTTCATCGGCCGTCACAGCCTGGCGGTGGCCGCCGGTGCGGTGATCCTGGCGGCGCTCGTCGCCGGCGTCGGGATCGTCCTCTGGCAGGCCGGAGTCGCCCGCGGCGAGGCGCGCCGCGCCGACCGGGTGAAGTCGTTCCTCATCGAGCTCTTCCGCGAGGCCGATCCGTCGCAGACTCTCGGCGAAACGATCACCGCGCGCGAGATCCTCGAGAAGGGCGCTCGCCGCCTCGACGAGCAGCTGGTCGACGAGCCGGCAGTGCGCGCCGAGCTCCTCGACGCGATCGCTCAGGTGGAGCGGAATCTCGGGTTGCTCGAACCGGCGGCCCGGCGCGCCGACTTGGTCCTCGCCTTGCGCCGGGTGGCGAGCGGAGGCTCCCGCCTGGAGCTCGCCGCGAGCCTCGTCACGCGGGCCGAGATCCACTACGACTCAGGCGAGCTCGAGCCCGCGCTGAGCCTCCTCGACGAGGCGCTGCACCTCGCGCCCGGGCTCGACTCGCTGGCGACGCCGCTCGGCCGGCGGTGGATCGAAGTACGGACCTCGGTCCTCGGGCAGCAGATCGATCTCGCCGAGGCCGAGAGCCTGGGCCGGCGGGCTCTGGCCGAAGCGCTCGCCGGCCCGGAGGTGGATGGGCTCGACGTCGCTCACTGGCGGCTCGCTCTTGCCGGTTTTGCTATCGACGGCAGCCGGGTCACCGAGGCCGAGCCGCTGGTCCGCGATGCCTTGCCGGCGCTCGCCGAAACCAAAGGACGAAACCCTTTGCGGCTCGCTTCGGCGCGCCTCCAGGCGGGAGAGATGCTGGACGTGCTGGGGGACGACGACGAGGCGGAGCGTTGGCTCCTCTCCGGTCTCGAGCTCTACCGCTCGGCGCTCGGAGCCGATCACCCGGAAGTCGCCCTGTGGGAGATCAAGCTCGGCTATCACTGGAGCGAGCGGCGGCGCTACGACGACGCCGAGCGGGTGCTCCGGCATTCGGCGACGGTGCTGCAGGCGATCGGGCACTACGATGCCGGCTCGGCGCTGCGCTACCTCGGCTTCGTCGAGATGGCGCGCGAGCGTTTCGATGCCGCCTACGCGCTGTTCGTGGAGGCGGAGCGCCTCTTCCGGCAGAGCCTCGGCGACGACGGTCTGCTGCAGCGTGCGGCGCGCCTGTCGCAGGGCTGGGCGCTGGTCAAGGCGCGCCGCTTCGCCGAGGCGAAGTCGCTGCTCGAACGTGTGGTGGTCGAAGCGGTGGAGGATTCGCAGAGCCTGACGCTGCGGGCGGCGCTCAAGTATCTGGGGGAAGCCGAACGCGAGCTCGGGACCCCGGGCGTGGCGCTCGAGCACCACCGCCGGGCGCTCGAGATCGAGCGCCGTGTCTACGGCAAGGACGAGCATCTGGCGATCGCCGCGTCGCGCTACCAGATCGCCCTCGACCTGCTGGCGATGGGCGACGCCGCGTCGTGGGTGGACGCCGCCGGGGAGCTCGCCATCGCCATCGCTGTCGTCCGCAAGCTCGACCGGGAAGCCCCGCGCCTCGACGACTTCCTGCTCGCCTCCGCCAGGATCGCCCTGCGCCGCGGCGACACCGACTCCGCGCGCCGCGATCTGACCGAAGCGCTCGCCCGCTACCGCGCCCACGACGGCCCCACCCACCCCCGCACCGCCACCGCCGAACGCGAGCTCGCGGCGCTCGACCCTCTCCGCCGAACCCTTCAGACGCCCGCCCGCCCCGGCCCTTCGCCGGACTGAGCGCCGGGTCCGTACTTGGCTCAGCGGCCGCGGGGAGCGCGGCGCAGCGCGATCGCGGCTGCCAGCGACCCGGCGAGGGCCGCGGCGGCGGCGAGGTCGAAGGCGGCGGTGAAGCTGCCGCCGCCGCCTCCGACATTCTGGTGCGCCCAGGCGCCGGCGATGGGGCCGAGGGCGAAGCCGAGGGAACCTGCCACATTGAAGCCGGCCAGGGCGCTGGCGCGGGTTTCGGGGGCGGTCCACTCGGCGGTGAGGGCGAGGGTGGGGGGGAAGATCATCGCCGCGAGGGCGCCCAGGGCGACGAGGAGCGGGTAGTAGGTGCCGGCGCCGATGCGGCCGAGGGCAGCGAAGGCGACGGCGTAGCCGAGAACAGCCGAGCGCCGAGCAGGACGAACGGCCCGAAGCGGCGCGCCAGGCGATACGTGCCGAGCTGCAGGAAGGCGAAGGGGAGGAGGAAGGCCGCGAGCGCGCGGCCGCGCGCCGCCGGGTCGGCGCCGTGCTGCTCGAGGAGCCAGAGGGGGAAGACGATCACGAAGAGGCCGACGGTGAAGCGCTCCATCGCGTAGAGGCCCAGGGGAGGAGCAGGCGCGGCCGCGAGGCGAGCGCGCGGCCGATCTCCGCCAGGCGGGGCCGGATGTGCCGACCTGGGGCCTCGTCGCAGCGCCAGCGCGACCGCAGCGCGAGCAGGAGGAAGAGGGCTCCTGCCAGGGCGAGCGGTGCCCGCGCGCCCCAGTACTGCGTGACCACTCCGCCGAGCGGCGCGCCGAGTCCGACGCCGAGGATCAGCGAGGCGCCGGCGAAACCGGCGAGGCGCGGGGGCCGCGGAGAGGGCGTCGGCGCGGTCGAACAGCAGCGCCAGGGTGGTCGACCAGCCGGCGATCGCGGCTCCGCCCTGCAGGAGGCGCAACGCGAGCAGCAGCGGAATCGAGTCGATCCGCAGGTAGGCAAAATAGAGCAGGCCGCTCGCCGCGAAGCTGCCGACGATGAACGGCTGCCGCCGCCCGAAGCGGTCGGAGAGGGCCCCCCAGAGCGGCGCGAAGAGCAGGTAGGCGACCATTTCGACGGTGAAGAAGAGGGCGGCGTCGGTGACCGAACCGCCGAGCTCGTCGACCACCAGTTCCTTGAGACCGGCGACGACCAGCGTCAGGTTCAGCATGGCGACGAAGAGGCAGGCGCAGGCGAGCCTCGTCGCGCGCGCGCCGGCGCGGAAGGCGGCCGCAGTGGCGGCGCCGGAGTCGGGGTCGGGAGTGGGCATCATTCGGGGGGCCTCGCCAACTTTCGGGCGGCGCGAGATTCTGCCATGCGGCGGCGCGAGCTAGAATAGGGCAGAATTCAACGAACTGAAGGACCAAGGAGCCAGGATCTGCGGTGACCGAACGCAATAGCGGGACGATCCTCGACGGCAAGTACGAGATCCTCGACCGCCTCGCCGCAGGTGGCATGGGCGAGATCTGGCGTGCGCGCCACGTCCATCTGCAGGAGCTGCGGGTCATCAAGATCCTGCGCGCCGATCGGGCGACCGACCCGCACGCCCTGCAGCGCTTCGCCCAGGAAGCGCGCATCGCCACCCAGATCAAGCACCCGAACGTCGCCATCCTCTACGACTTTTCCCGTCTGCCGGACGGCAGCTTCTACATGGTTTCGGAGCACATCGAGGGCGAGAACGTCCACGAGTGGCTGAAGGCCCACGGGGTTTTTCCGCTGCCCCTGGCGGTGGACCTGGGGATCCAGGCGCTGCGCGGGCTCGAGGCGATTCACGCCGCCGGCGTCATCCATCGCGACATCTCGCCCGACAACATGATGATCACCCGCGATCGCCGCGGGCGCTACCAGATGAAGCTCATCGACCTCGGTCTGGCGAAGAACCTCGAAGTCCAGGCCGGCCTCGAAATCACCCAGGCCGGCATCTTCATGGGCAAGCTCATGTACTGCTCGCCCGAGCAGGCGGGAGCGATCAAGGACGCGCCGCTCGACCACCGCAGCGACCTCTACTCGTTCGCCGCGGTGCTGTACGAGATGATCACCGGCAAGCCGCCCTTCGATTCCGAGAATCAACACGGTTTCGTCTTCAAACGGCTCACCGAACCGCCCCAGCCGCTGACCGGCAGAAACCCGCAAGTACGCGTGCCGCAGGAGCTGAACGACCTCGTTCTGCGGGGTCTCGAGAAGGATCGCGAGCTGCGCTATCCCGAGGCGCTCTCCTTCCTCCAGGCGCTGGTGCACATGGCCGAGCAGTTGCGCCAGGTGGCGACGCAGGAGATCGAGTTGCCGGCCCTGGCCCGGGGCGCCGCCAAGCCGGCGCCGGCGAGCTCTTCCCGGGCGACCTCGCGCAGCGGCTCGGCGAGCGAACTGTCGCGCGAAGAGCGGATCGATCTGCTCGCCCAGATCGAGCGCGCGGCCAAGAAGGTGAGCGAGTCGTCGCGGCTCGCCGACCTCGCGAAGCAGGCCTTCGCTGCCCGCCGGTACGACGACGCCGCCGCGCTGGTCACCCAGCTCGAGGCGGTCTCGCCGCGCAATCCCGCGGTGGCGCAACTCAAGGAGCAGCTCGCCGAGGTCGGCAAGGCGTTCTCGGCGTTGCCCGCGAAGCCGGGCGCGGCCGCGCGTGGGGTGACTTCCGCTCCGGCCCCGTTAGCTGAGCGCGCGGTGGTCGCAACACCGGCCCCGGTGACCGCTCCGATCGCTCCAGTCACCCCGATTCCCGTGCAGCCGATCCCCGCGCCTCCGCCGGCGCCGGCTCCCGCACCCGCCTTGGCCGCTGCGCCGCGCGCGGCTCCCGTTCGTCCGGTTCCCACCGAGCCGACCACCGAGCAGCGTGAGCACGCGGCGAAGGTCGCGGAAGCCGAAAGGCTTCTGGTCAAGTACCTGCAGGAGAACAGGCAATCGCTCGCCAGTTTCGCGCTCGAGACCCTGGTCGAGCTCGACCCTCATCACCCGCGGCGCGATCTTTTCGCGCGCGCCGTCGGCATCATGGGCGAGGAGCGCGGCAAGATGGAGATCGCCGGAGCCATTCTCGCCGAGGGGCGGGACGCCGTCCTGCACGGCGACCTGGTGGCGGCGCGCCGCAAGCTCGATCAGCTCGAGAAATCCGATCCGACCCTGCAGCTCTCCGAGGCCTTGCGCACTTCGATCCAGAGCGCCGAGCACCAGGCCGCGAGCGACGCCGCAGTCGACCGCCGGCGCGACAATCTGGAGTCGCTGCTCGAAGCGCGCCGGCTCGAGGAGGCCGAGCGCGAGCTCGCGCGCCTGTCGGCGACCGGCCTCGCCAAGGTCTCGGTCGAAAACTACCGGCTACGCATCGCCGATATCGCCGCCCTGGCCGAGCGTGAGTCGAAGTCGCAGGAGTTCGAGCGCCTCTACAAGGAGAAGGTCCAGGCGAAGGACTGGTATGCGGCGCGCAACGTCGTGCTCGATTTCGGGCGCACGGTTCCCGACAGCCCGCGGCCGACGCTGCTGTTCAACGAGATCAGCCGGCTGGAGGAGGTGCATCGCCGTCACCAGGGAATCGAACAGGGAGTGCTGCAGCTCGAGAACTTTCTCCGCCTGCAGAAGCGCGCCGAGGCCGAGCTGGCCTTCAAGATCGTCCTGCAGATGGATCCGGACTACCCGCGCCGGGCCGAATTCGAGGCCCGGATCCACAGTCTCCGGCGCTGACCGCAGCCATTTCTTGCCGGGGCCGAGGTGTGCGCCGTAGACTCCGGCGATCGTGAACAGTCCGAAGGACCGACTCCGCGCCTACGCCTTCATGAAGCTCGCGCGCGAGTTCGACGCGCGATTCGAGGCGATGCTGCTGACCGGCAGGATCTCGAAGTGGTACAGCGCGATCGGCAACGAGGGCATCACCGTCCCCGCCGGCCTCGCGCTCGAGGCCGGCGATGTCCTCTGTTCGCTGCACCGTGACGTCGGGGCGATCCTCGCCTTCTATCTCGATCCGGCCCTGGCCTTCCCGGGTTTCGGCTTTGGCGCTCCGGAAGGCCGCCGGCCGGAGCCCGAGGCGCTCTTCTACCGGCTCGCCTGCCAGGTGCTCGGGAAAGCGGAGGGCTTCTCGCGCGGCATCGAGCGTTCGTATCACTACGGTCACTTCGACGAAGCCGCGGGGATCTCGCACGTCGGGATGATCAGCCACCTCGGGGCGATGATCCCGGTCGCTGCCGGCTGCGCCTTCGCGATGAAGCGCAACGGTGGCGACCGCGTGGCGATCAACTTCATCGGTGAAGGTGGCACCTCGACGGGCGACTTCCACGAAGCGATGAACCTCGCTGCGGTGTGGAAGCTGCCCCTGGTCTTGGTAATCGAGAACAACCGTTACGCCTTCTCGACCCCGGCGCGGCATCAGTACGCCTGTCTGCAGCTCTCCGATCGCGGACCGGGTTACGGAATTCCCGCCCTGACGGTGAACGGCAACGATCCGGACGAGATGGCCGACACCCTGGGCCGCGCGGTGGCGCGGGCGCGGGCGGGCGGTGGGCCGACCCTGATCGAGGCGGTCGTCGGGCGGCTGCGCGGCCACGCCGAAGGCGACGGTTCGATGAAGGTCGTGCCGCAGGAGGAGCTCGACTTCTATCTCTCCCAGGATCCGGTGCCGGTCTACGCCCGGAGGCTCTCGAGCGAAGGCCTGCTCGACCCCGAAACCGAACAGCGGCTGCACATGCGCGTCGCGGAATTGGTCGAAACCGCCATCGAACGCGCCCTCGCGGCGGCGCCGCCGGCGCCGGAAGAGGCCTTCCGGCCGGTCCTCGCCGAGCCCGCGGCGCGGCTCTTCCCACGCTGCGTCTCGCCGACGTTTCCGGTGCGCTCGCCGGAGACCCCGGCGCAGGGCGCTGACGACGGCCTGGTCGAGGATCTCACCGATCTGCTGGGAAGGTCCTTCGACCCCGCGCACGGCGAGGCGGCGGACGCCGATGCGGGAGAAGTGGAGGCCGCTTCCGCCATGATCGCCCTGGCCGACCCCGACGTCCCGACCGCCATGGATGCCTTCACCGGCGGCGCAGTCGGTCCGACGAAGGCGGGCGAGGTCACCTACCTCGACGCGATTCACCAGGCCCTGCAGGAGGAGATGGAGCACGATTCGTCGATCGTGCTGCTCGGTCAGGACATCGCGCAGTTCGAGGGCGCTTTTCGCGTCACCAAGGGGCTGCATGCGCGCTGGCCGGATCGCGTGCTCGACACGCCGATCTCCGAGAGCGGCACGCTCGGCCTCGCGGCCGGGGCGGCTCTCTTCGGGTATCTGCCGGTGGTCGAGATGCAGTTCGCCGACTTCGTGTCGTGCGGTTTCAATCAGATCGTCAACGTGATCGCCAAGCTGTTCTATCGCTTCGAGCGCCCCTGTCCGGTGATCGTGCGTCTGCCGGCGGGCGGTGGGGTCGGAGCCGGGGCCTTCCACTCGCAGAACCCGGAGGCCTGGTTCGCGCACGTCGCGGGCCTCACCGTGCTCTGCCCGGCGACCGCGGTGGATGCCAAGGGTCTGCTGAAGTCGGCGCTGCGCGGCGCCAACCCGGTGATCTTCTGCGAGAACAAGTTCCTCTACCGCCGGGTCAAGGCGACCCTGCCGGCGGGCGAACACCTGACGCCGATCGGCAAGGCACACGTGATGCGCGCCGGCACCGACCTCACCTTCGTCGCCTACGGCGCCTCGACCTGGATTGCCATGGATGCCGCCGAGGCGCTGGCCGCAGAGGGGGTCGAGGCCGAGGTCGTCGACCTGCGCTCCCTCGTCCCCTACGATGAAGAGACGGTGCTCGCCTCGGTGAAGAAGACCAACCGCGCGATCGTCGTGCACGAGGCGCAGTTGACCGGCGGCTTCGGCGGCGAGATCGCGGCGCGCCTTGCCGACCGGGCGTTCGCCTTCCTCGACGCCCCGGTCAAGCGGGTGGCCTACCCCGATCGCCCGAGCCCCTACTCGCGGGTTCTCGAGCACGCGCTCTTCCCCGACCGCGACAAACTCCTCGCCGCGGCGCGGGAAATCCTGGCGTTCTGAGCGCGTCCGCCCGCCCGAACTTAGACCATAGTCTTGGACCATGGTACGATTGCGCCATGGAAACCATCGCGATCTCCAAGTTCAAAGCCACCTGCCTGGCGGTGCTGGAGCGGGTGCGGGTGACCGGCGAGCCGGTGTTGGTGACCCGGTTCGGCAAGGCGATCGCGGAGGTCTCGCCGCCGCGCGCCGTGAGGGCAGGAAAGCGCCAGCTGGGCGATCTCGCCGGGACGGCGGAGATCCTCGGTGATCTGATCGAACCGGCAGCGCCAGCGGAGATCTGGGAGGCGCTGGCAGGTGCGACGGCGATCCGGAAACACAAGTGAAACTGCTCTTGGACACCCATGTCTGGGTCTGGACGCGGCTGGATCCTGGCCGGCTGACCGCTGGGGCCAGAAGGCGGATCGAAGATCCTGGCAACGAGCTCTGGCTTTCTCCCATCAGCGCCTGGGAGTTGCTGCAGCTCGCGGATCGAGGAAGGCTTCAGCTCCTGCCGGACGCGCCCTCGTGGATTCGCAGCTCGATCGCGACAATGGTGGTTACGATCGCGCCGATCGGGATCGAGATCGCCATCGCGAACCGGCGCATCAACCTGCCCCATGACGACCCGGCAGACCGGTTTCTCGCCGCTACGGCGAAGACCCTGGATCTGACGCTCGTGACCGCCGACGAACGCCTGCTCGGCTGTCGCGAGATCAAGACTCTGCGAGCCTGAGCGCGCGGATGTCGCATGCCCGGGCAAGCCCTGAAGATCCCTAAGGGCAACCACTCCCTGGTCTGCTAGGGTCTCTCGCCATGACCTGGCTCACCTGGCTCGGCCTCGCCGTGCTCATCACCGCCATCGCGGCCGTGACCGGCATCAAAGCCCGCGGAACGCGACCTGTGGCCCGCACCCACCTCATGGGAGCGGCGCGGATCGCGCTCGCGCTGGGGATCCTCCTCCTCCTCTACCTCGCCTACCGGGCGCGCAGGGGCGGCTGAGGTCCCGCCGTCCTGAGCTTCCCCGTCTATCTCGAACAGGATCCCAACGCGCCAGAATCGACTGGCGAGGAGTCCGCAGAAGATGACTAGAGGCTCGCAGGGAACGGTGATGGCGGCGCTCGAGCGCGCTGCGGCGGAATTCGGCGAGCGCCCGGCGCTGGCGGAGCGGAGCGCGGTCGGCTGGGAGACGACCTCCTGGCGCGACTATCGCGACGCGATCTTTCGTGCCGCGGCCGGCTTCGTTCACCTGGGCGTCGTGCCGGGCACCGGGCTCGCCATCCTTTCGGCCAACCGCCGGGAATGGGCGGTCGCCGACCTTGCGGCGATCACGGCGGGGGCGATCCCCACCGGCATCTTCGTCACCAACACGCCGGAGCAATGCGCCTATGTGCTCGACCACACCGAAGCGACCGTCGCGGTCGCCGACAACGCCGAGGCGGTCGCCAAGCTCCTGGCCGCCCGCGGTGGAGCACCGCGCCTCGCGACGATCGTGGTCTTCGACCTGGACGAGAGCGCCGAGCACGCCGCCACCGCCGACCAGCCGGCTCTGGTCTCCTGGCGGCGGCTCCTCGAGCTCGGTGCCGCGGCCGGAGAGGCGGAGGTCCTGGAGAGGGTTGCCGCACAGCGCGAAGAGGACGTCGCGACGCTCATCTACACCTCGGGGACGACCGGATCGCCCAAGGGCGTCGAGCTGACCCACCGCAACCTCGTCTGGACGGCCTGGTGCGGCGCCCACGAGACGATCCGCATGAACGCCGACGATCGTCAGCTCTCCTACCTGCCGCTGGCGCACATCGCCGAGCAGATGCTGACCCTGCACCTGCCACTCCAGCATGGCGGCTGCACCTACTTCGTGGCCACGCTCGATCGCGTGTCCGAGGCATTGCGCGAGGTGCGACCGACGATCTTCTTCGCCGTTCCGAGAGTCTGGGAGAAGTTCCAGTCGGCGGTCGGGAAGGCGATGTCCGAGGCGCCGCCGCTGCGTCGGCGGATCCTCGCTTGGGCGCGCCGCCAGGCGCTCGCGGCCGGGTATGCGACGCAACGCGGTGAGAAGATCGCGCTCGCGGCGGCGTTCGCCGACCGCCTCGTGCTGGGCAAGGTGCGCGCCCGGCTGGGCCTCCACCGCGTGCGCCACGCGGCCTCGGCAGCGGCGCCCATATCTCTCGGCACGCTCGAGTTCTTTCTCTCGCTGGGAGTGCCGATCTTCGAGATCTACGGCCTGTCGGAGACCTCGGGTCCGGGGACGATCTCGACGCCGGGGCGTTTCCGCACCGGTTCGGTCGGCCCGGCCATGCCCGGAATGGAGATCAGGCTGGCTGACGACGGCGAGATCCTGATGCGCGGCCCGAACATCTTCCGCGGCTATCGCAAGGATCCGGAGGCGACCGCGGCGGCGCTCGACGCCGAGGGCTGGCTGCACTCCGGCGATATCGGCGAGCTCGACGCCGAGGGCTTCCTTCGCATCACCGATCGCAAGAAGGAGCTCCTCGTCACCTCGGGCGGGAAGAAGATCGCGCCGGCGCCGATCGAAAGCCGTCTGCGCGAGATCGAAGGAGTGGCGCACGCCGTCCTGGTCGGCGAGCAGCGCAACTTCGTCGCCGCCCTTCTCACTCTCGACTCGACGGCTCTGCCGACCCTCGCCGAGCGCCTCGGCTCGCCGGCGCGCTCGCTCGCCGATGGCGCCCGATGTCCGCTGCTCCGGGCCTTTCTCGGACGCGAGATCGAGCGCGTCAATGGAGATCTGGCGCGTTTCGAGACGGTGCGGAAGTTCGAGGTGCTCACGACCGAGTTCTCGGTCGACGGCGGCGAGCTCACCCCGACCCTCAAGCTCAAGCGCAAGGTCGTGCGCCAGAAGTTCGCCGAGCGCATCGAGAAGCTCTATACGAGCGACAGCTGAACCGGATATAGACGACCCAGTCTGTCCCGCAGAACCGGCCGGCGCCCGACCCCGAAAGGTGGGGGTTCTCGCGTCCGATTCCCTACAATGGAAGGCGACGGAGTGCTCCCGGGTTTGCCACCCCGCTCTCCATCCGTTCGAGCCTCGGGGGCCTCCTCGAGGGGACTGCATGACGAAGACAGCTGAGAAGGCCGTCGCACCTATCTGCGCCAGCTTCGGCCACGATCGGACGCGGCTCCTGGACATCCTTCAGACTGTTCAGCGGCAGCTCGGACAGGTCGACGAAGCCACCATCGATGAGATCGCCGCCGAGCTGGGCGTGCCCAGGGTCGACGTCGCTGGCGTCGTTTCGTTCTATTCCTTCCTGAGCGCGAGACCCCGGGGTCGCGTCGTGATCCGCCTGTGCAACGACGTACCCGACCGCATGTTGGGCGCCGACCAGGTCGGCGAGGGGCTGGAGGAGGAGCTCGGTATCGGCTTCGGCGAGACGACTGCCGACGGCTTGTTCAGCCTGGAGCACGCCCCCTGCATCGGTATGTCGGACCAGGCGCCGGCGGCGATGTTCAACGACATCGTGGTGCCTAGCCTCGGCCCCGGCACCGCGCGGCGCCTGGTGAGAGAGATCCGTCAGCATCCGGAGGCATGCGGCGCGGCCGATCTGCGCCGGCACCTGGTGCGCGAGTACGGCGACGGGCAGAATGGCCACGACCTGGTGCGTTCGGCGGTCAAGAACAACCTGCGCCGGGAGGGTGAAGTGATCTTCGCCGAGCGCGACGCCAACGTCGGCCTCCGGAAGGCGCTCGCGATGAGCCCGGCGGAGGTGATTCGGCAGGTGAAGACCGCCCGGCTGCGCGGGCGTGGCGGCGCCGGCTTCCCGACCGGAATGAAGTGGGAGTTCACCCGCGCCGCCGCGAGCGCCGAGCGGTGCCTCATCTGCAACGCCGACGAGGGCGAGCCGGGGACCTTCAAGGACCGCGTGATCCTGACCGAGCGGCCCGACCTGCTGTTCGAGGGCATGACGATCGCTGCCTTCGCCATCGGCGCCAGCCAGGGATTGCTCTACCTGCGCGGCGAGTACGCCTACCTGCGCGACTACCTGGAGGGCGCACTGGCGGCGCGGCGCGCCGCGGGGTTGCTCGGGAAGAGCGTCTGCGGCAAACGGGGGTTCGACTTCGACATCCGCATCCAGTTGGGCGCTGGCGCCTATGTCTGCGGCGAGGAGACCGCGCTCATCTCCTCCTGCGAGGGACTGCGTGGCGAGCCGAAGAACCGGCCGCCCTTTCCCGCCCAGCGCGGCTATCTGGGCATGTCGACCTCGGTCAACAACGTCGAGACGCTCTGCTGTGTCCCGGCGATTCTCGAGCGCGGCTCCGCCTGGTTCGCCTCGATCGGGTCACGGAAGAGCACCGGCACGAAACTGCTCAGCGTCTCGGGCGACTGCACGCGGCGTGGCGTCTACGAGGTGCCGTTCGGGATCCGGCTCGCCGAGGTTCTCGAGATGTGCGGCGCCGAGGACCCGCTCGCCGTGCAGGTCGGAGGCCCGAGCGGTCAGATGGTGGGTCCGTCCGACTTCGCTCGCCAGATCTGCTTCGACGACCTGGCGACCGGCGGTGCGCTGGTGGTCTTCGGCGCCGGGCGAGATCCGCTCGAGATCGCCTCGCAGTACCTCGCCTTCTTCATCCACGAGAGTTGCGGCTACTGCACGCCCTGCCGGGTCGGGAACGTTCTGCTCAAGGAACGGCTCGACCGCGTGCTGGCCGGACGCGGCGAGGCCGCAGACCTCGACTACCTGCAGTCGCTCGCCGGAACCGTGAAGACCGCGAGTCGCTGCGGCCTGGGTCAGACCTCGCCCAACCCGGTGCTTTCGACCCTCAGGAGCTTCCGTCCCCTGTACGAAGCGCGTCTGACGATGCCGGCTGAGGGCCGCCAGGCCGGCTTCGACCTCGCGGCGCGGCTCGCCGAGGCTGGCAGGCTTGCCGGCCGCCGGCCGGTCGATCTCGAGGCCGGAGGAGAACCGCAATGACCGATCCGACGATCCCTCTGACAGTCGATGGGCGCAGGATCGAAGCGCGACCGGGACAGACCATCCTCGAAGCGACGGACGAGGCCGGCGTCTATGTTCCCCGGCTCTGCTGGCTGAAAGGGCTGCTGCCGTTTGGCAGCTGCCGCGTCTGCACGGTGCGGGTCAATGGACGGCCACAAGCGGCCTGTACGCAGCCGGTCGCTCCGGGCATGGTGGTCGAAAACGACACCGGGGAGCTGCGCGAATTGCGCCGCGATCTTGTCGACATGCTCTTCGTCGAGGGCAACCACTTTTGCATGTTCTGCGCCAAGAGTGGCAACTGCGAGCTTCAGGCCCTGGCCTACCGCTTCGGCATCGCCGCGCCCAAGTACCCGTTCGCCTTTCCGCAGCGCGCGCGCGACGCCTCCCACACCGGGATCCTGCTCGATCGCGACCGCTGCGTCCTCTGTGCCCGCTGCGTGCGGGCCTCGCTCGAGCTCGACGGCAAGTCGGTGTTCGGCTTCGCAGGCCGCGGAACGGGTAAGTCGGTCGCGGTCAACGCGGCGGAGGGCCTCGGCGGCACCGATGCCGACGCTGCGGATCACGCGGTCGCCGCCTGTCCGACTGGAGCGCTGATGGCGAAACGGGTCGGCTTCGCCTTGCCGGTCGGCCGGCGGCTCTTCGACCATCTCCCGATCGGTTCGAAAATCGAGCCGCCGGCGGCGGAGAAGTAGGGAGCGCTTCATGGCGAAACCCAGGATTGCGACGGTGTCCCTCTGCGGCTGCTTCGGTTGCCACATGTCGTTGCTCGACATCGACGAACGGATACTCGAGCTGGTCGAACGGGTCGACTTCGACCGCTCGCCGGTGAACGACATCAAGCAGTTCGCCGGCATGGTCGATGTCGGTCTCATCGAGGGCGGTTGCTGCAATGAAGAGAATGTTCGGGTCCTGCGGGAGTTCCGCAAGCACTGCCGCGTGCTGGTCTCGGTCGGCGACTGCGCCATCCATGGCGGCGTTCCGGCGCTGCGCAACATGGTGCCGCTCGCGGAGTGCCTGGAGGAGGCCTACGTCTCCGGTCCGAGCGTCGACAATCCGGGCGGCCGCATTCCGGACGACGAAGAGATTCCGCTGCTGCTCGACAAAGTCTGCCCGACGCACGAAGTCGTCAAGATCGACTCCTACCTGCCGGGCTGTCCACCTTCGGCCGATACGCTCTGGGCGGCACTCAACGCGTTGCTCGCGGGCCACGCTCCCGAGCTGCCCTACGAGCTGGTCAAGTACGACTGAAGCGGAGAGGAGAGCCCATGGAAAGCCCCACTACCAAGCGCATCGTGATCGAACCGCTCACCCGGGTCGAAGGGCACGGCAAGGTCACCATTCTCCTCGACGAGAGCCACCACGTGCTGAGCGCCCGCCTCCACATCGTCGAGTTCAGGGGTTTCGAACGCTTCATCCAGGGCCGCCCGTTCTGGGAAGTGCCGGTGCTGGTGCAGCGTCTGTGCGGCATCTGCCCGGTCAGTCACCACCTGTGCGCCGCCAAGGCGGTCGACGGCATTCTCGGCATCGACCGGCTGACACCGACCGGCGAGAAGATGCGCCGGCTGATGCACTACGGTCAGATTTTCCAGTCTCACGCCCTGCACTTCTTCTACCTTGCCGCGCCCGATCTGCTGTTCGGTTTCGACGCGCCGGTCGAGAAGCGCAGCATCATCGGGGTCATCGCCGAGCACCCGGAGCTCGCGCTCCAGGGCGTGAAGATGCGCAAGTTCGGCCAGGAGATCATCAAGGCGACGGCGGGAAAGAAAGTGCACGGCACCGGCGCGATTCCCGGTGGCATCAACAAGAACCTCTCCCTGGCGGAGCGCGACGCCCTGCTTGCCGACCTGCAGGAGATGCTCGAGTGGAGCCACAAGGCGGTGGCGCTCGCCCGCGACTACACGCTGCGCAACTTCGAAGAGATGTCGGGCTTCGGCTCGTTCGACTCGAATCATCTCTCGCTGGTGCGCGCCGACGGTGCGATGGATCTCTACGACGGCAAACTGCGCGCGATCGACGCCCAGGGCGCCAAGATTCTCGACCAGGTCGAGCCCTCGGCCTACCTGGACATTCTGGCCGAGGAGGTTCGCCCGTGGTCGTACATGAAGTTCCCCTATCTCCGGGAGATCGGCGCCGCCGACGGTTGGTTCAGGGTGGGGCCGCTGGCCCGAGTCAACGTCTGCGATTTCATCGACACGCCCGAAGCCGAGCTCGCCCGGCGCGACTTCCTCGCTGTGAGCGGCGGCCAGCCGAGCAACGTGACGATGGCCTATCACTGGGCGCGGATGATCGAACTGTTGCACGCGGCGGAGGTGATCGACGGCCTCCTCCACGATGCGGACCTGCAGGGCGACGATCTGGTCGCGCCCGCCGGGGAGCGCCGGGCCGAATTCGTCGCCATGCTCGAGGCGCCTCGCGGCACGCTCACCCACCACTATCGGGTCGACGACAACGACCAGGTGACGATGGCCAACCTGATCGTCTCGACGACGTGCAACAACGAGGCGATGAACCGCGCAGTCGGCCGCATCGCCGAGCAGAGGCTCTCCGGCCAGCCGGTGATCACCGAGGGCCTGCTCAACAGCATCGAGGTCGGAATCCGGGCCTACGACCCCTGCCTTTCGTGCGCTACGCATGCGCTCGGCCAGATGCCGCTCGAAGTGACGCTGGCCGGCGTCGACGGGACCGAGATCGATCGCATGACGAGGCCGTCGTGAGCATCTCCTCGACCCTCGTTCTCGCCTGGGGCAACCCCGGCCGGCGCGACGACGGCCTCGGCCCGGCGCTGGCCGAAGCCCTTGGAGAGCTCGCGGTGGCTGGTGTCGAAGTGGAGTCGAACTACCAGCTCCAGGTGGAAGACGCCGCCGAGGTGGCGCGCCACGGGCGGGTGCTCTTCGTCGACGCGGACCGCGGCGGCGCCAGCCCGTTCTGGGTTCGGCGGCTGGAACCGTCGGTGGGGGGAATCGGCTTCACGAGTCACAGCATCGCTCCGGGACGATTGCTCTCGCTCAGCCGCGACCTGTTCGGCGCCGAGCCGGAGGCGTGGCTGATGGGCATTCGCGGCTACGAGTTCGACGAGTTCGGTGAAGGGCTCACGCCCGGAGCGCGGGCCAATCTCACGGCAGCCGTCGGCTTCGTTCGCGACGCTCTCGCAGCGGACGGCGGCGGGCGAGAGCTATTCGCCACCGCTGCTCACTTCGAGGAGGCCACGCGAGGATGACCATGTCCGAAAAGAAAGCGCTGATTCTCTGCGTCGACGACGATGCGGACATCCTGTCGTACCTCAGGGTAGTGCTCGAAGCTGCGGGATACGCGTATCTGGGTGCGGAGAGCGCCGAGGCCGGACTGCGCGCCTTCCGCGCCGCGGCGGTGGACGCGGTCATCGTCGACTTGATGATGGAGGAGGTCGACTCCGGTACCGGGTTCGTCAGGGAGTTGCGCGCCGCGGGCAGCCGGGTGCCGATCTTCCTGCTGAGCTCCGTCGGCGACAGCCTGAACTTGCTCACCGACTACACGCCGCTCGGCCTGGCCGGCGTCTTTCAGAAGCCGCTGGCGCGGCAGCATCTGCTGTCGGTCCTCGCGGCGGCGCTCGCCGAGGCTCGGCCCGCCTGAGGAGCGTCGGCTGAGGTTTCAGCCGGGAATCGAGACCGGCGGGACCGTCCGCGCGGGCGGGTCGAGAGCGGAGATCGGATCGCCCGGATCGCCAGGCGAGGTCGGATCGATGGCATCGGCCGACGCCGGCGGCGCGGGCGCTGGCCGGCTCAACCGGCGCACCGGCAGGTCGATGGTAACGCTGGTGCCTTGCCCCTCCGCGCTGTCGATCCGAATGCGGCCGGAGTGCCGGTCGACAGTCTGCTTGACCAGCGCCAGGCCGAGGCCGGTGCCCGCCGGGGAGTGCTGCTTGGCGTTGGCGGCGCGGAAGAACTCCTGGAAGAGCCTGCCCTGCTCCCGCACCGGAATGCCGATGCCGGTGTCGCGCACCCGGAGGCGCACCTCGCCCGGTTCGCCGCGCTCGAAGCGCACCCGGACATCGCCGCCGGAAGGCGTGTATTTGATGGCGTTCGAGACCAGGTTCTCCATCAGCTCCTTGAGCAGATCGACGCCGCTCGCCACGACCGGCAGGTCGGGCTCGACGGTGACCGCGAAGGCGATCCCCTTGCGGTCGGCCTCGTCGCGGAAGGTGCGCTCGGTCCCTCGGGCCAGGTCGGCGAGATCGACGACCACGTCGGGAATCTCGCGGCTGACGTCGCGGGTGCGGGCGATGGTGAGCATCTGGCCAATCGCGCGGTCGAGAGCCCGCAGCCGCTCGTCGATCCGCTGCAGGTGATCCGCCTGGGCCGCGGTGACCGGTCCGAGCAGTCCTCCCGCGATCAGCTCGAGCATCGAGAGGCCCGCCGAAAGCGGTGCCCGCAGGTTGTGGGCGGCCTTGAGCATGAACTGCGTCCGCTCCGTCATCAGGTGCTCGATCGCTTCGTTGGCCTGAGCGTCTTCGATGGCGAGCGCGACCAGGTCGGCGGCGAGCCTCAAGAACTCGGAGTCGCGGTCGCTGAAGCGGTCGGCGGTCGGCGCATAGACGCCGAGCGTCCCGATCACCCGGGAGCCGACTCTGAGCGGCGCCAGCACCGCCGAGCGGAAGCCGAGCGGGGCGAGCTCGCTCTTGTGCTGCTGTGCGGGATCGCCGCCGATGCGGCCGTGCACCAGGGTCTCGCCGTCGAGGATGCGCCGGTTGAGCGGGCTCTGATCGAGCCGGATGACGGTCTTCGCGACCAGTTCGCTGGGCAATCCGTGGGCCGCCACGTAGCGCAGGGTCTTGCCATCCTCCGACAGGAGCTTCACCGCGGCCGCCGGCACGTCGGTCACGTGGGCGAGCTCGCGCGCCACGGCTTCGAGCTTGGGCGCGAGATGGCGTTCAGCGCCGATGGCGCGCACCATCGCGTAGAGGCCGTTCAGGCGAGTGTTGAGGTCGGCCAGCTCGGCGGAGGCGGCGTCGAGCTCGGCGACGTGACCGCGGAGCTGTCGCATGATGCGCGACACCATCGTCGCCGTCAGGAAGAGCGTTGCGGTGAGAACGAGCAGGAAGACCGTCGCCTGCTCGGGACGGTCGAGCTGATGGAGCGGCTGGCCACGGAAGGCGAGCCCGTGGCTGGGAAGCCAGCCCGCGAGATCGAGCCCATGGATCGCCCAGAGTCCGGCCGCCGCGAGGGCGGCAAAAAAGTGCGCGGTGCCGGGCGAGAACTGCACCGCGCCGACGATGACGTGGAAGAGGAGAAACAGCGCCAGCGGGCTCGAGGCGCCACCGGTCAGGTGGACGAGGAGCAGCATCGCGGTGTAGTCGGCGAGCACTTCGAGGATCACCACGCGCCGCTCGAGCCATGGATCGGCTGCGAGCTCGCGCTCCCACCGACCGTAGATCCAGGCGAAGACCCCGTTGTAGAGCAGGCTGCCGAGCGCGATGAACAGGATCGGTGCGGCACGGAGCTCGAAGCCGAGCGTCTGGCCGGCGAGGACGCCCGCGACCATCAGGGGCGCCACCGCCCAGCGCAACCGGATCTGCCAGAAGGCGCGCCGTCCCCAGAGCCGGGGCAGGCTGTTGGGCGCCGCGCCGCCGTGGGGCTCGTTGGGTCGCCGGTCGTCGCCGGTCACCGTGGTCATGACACCCGGGATCACGCAAGGATGGTGCAGGAAATCGTCGTTCGCCGCAAGGCCGCCAGGAAACCTGGCCGACCTGTTCACCCGCCGGTCGTCAGCGTGGTGGTTGCGGCCGCGGTGGTACTGCTGCCCGCCGCCGCGAGGACGAGCGCCGTCTCGAGGTCGCGCCAGATGTCAGCCGGATCTTCGATGCCGACCGAGAGCCGCAGGAGTCCGGGGGTGATGCCTTCGGCGGCGAGCGCCGCGGGGTCGACCAGACGGTGGGTGAGGCCCGCCGGGTGCTCGATCAGGGTGTCGGTCGAGCCCAGCGAGACCGCCGGCGTCGCGAGCCGCAGGTTCTGCATGACCAGCCGCGCCGCCGCGGCGCCGCCCGCGACCTCGAAGGCGAGAATCGCCCCTGGCCCGCTCATCTGACGGCCCACGAGGCCAAGGGGGTCGGCCCCGGGAAGGCCCGGGTAGAGGACCCGGCGAACACCGGGATGGGCGGCGAGTTGCACGGCAACAAGGCCTGCACTCTCCTGCGCGCGGCGCACCCTGAGCGGCAGGGTCGGCAGACTCCGGTGCAGCAGGTAGGCCGCCCAGGGGTGCAGCAGGGCGCCGGTGAGGATGCGCAGCTGGCGCAATCCCGCCGCCGCCGTCGCGCCGCAGGCCACCACTCCGGCGATGACGTCGCCGTGCCCGGAGAGGAACTTGGTCGCGCTGTGGATGCTGTAGGTGGCGCCGTGGGCCAGCGGCCGCTGCAGAACCGGAGTTGCGAAGGTCGAGTCGACGGCGACCGGAACGGTTCCCGCCTGGCGGACGATGTGCTCGATGTCGACCAGGGAGAGGGTCGGATTGCCAGGCGTCTCGATGAGGACCAATGCGGTGTCGGGCCGCAGCGCCGCCGCGACCTCGTGGGATTGAACAAAGCTCACCTCGAGGCCGAGCAGCCCCGAGGCGAGCAGGTGATCGGTCCCGCCGTAGAGCGGCCGGACGGCGATCACGTGGCGACCGTGGGTCGAGGCGGCCAGGAGGACGGCGGTGATCGCCGCCATGCCGCTGCCGAAGGCGACCGCCTGCTCCGCAGCTTCGAGGGCCGCGAGGGCCTCCTCGAAGCGCGCCACGGTCGGATTGTGCAGGCGGCCGTAGATCGGCGTCGCCGCCGTGGCGGCCCCGGCAGCGAAAGCGTCGAGGGCGCCGGTCGCCTGGTCGAGGTCGGGGAAGGGATAGGTCGACGACAGGTCGATCGGTGGTGCGTGCACTCCGAGGGCGGCGAAGCCGTCGCGGCCCGCGTGTGCGGCGAGAGTGTCGATCGAATCGCTCGAAAACCGCATAGAATTCGCCTCCATGGACAGAGAACAGAGTAAAGCACGGAGAACGGAGAGTCCATCGAATGTTGTGCGGAAGCGAGCCGATCCGGAGGGGCTCGACCGAATCGACCGCGAGATTCTGGTGGCGCTGTCGAACAATGCACGGCTGTCGAACAAGGAGCTGGCGGCGCGAGTGGGCCTCGCCCCCTCCTCGGCGCTCGAACGCTTCCGGCGCCTGACGCGCGAAGGTTGGCTGCGCGGCTTCCACGCCGACGTCGACCCGCGCGCCTTCGGTCTCGGTCTGGAGGCGATGATCTCGGTCCGCCTGAAGCAGCACTCGCGCGATCAGTTCGAAGCCTTTCGCCATTACGTACAGACGCTGCCCGAGGTCGTCGCGGCGTACCACATGGCGGGCGGCAACGACTTTCTGGTCCATGTCCGCGCACGCGACGCCGATCACCTGCGCGATTTCGCGATCGACGCCTTCACCACCCGCGCGGAGGTCGGACATCTCGAAACCGCGCTGGTCTTCGAGCATCTGCGGGGCGGGGCGCCACTCTGGCCGGAGTGAGATCCGCCGTCGGTGTTATGTTGCAGGGGAGGTACTCAAATGCGCTCGCGAACCCTGAGGTGGCTGCCCATCGTTGCGCTGATGGTCATTTTCCCCGTAGCGCCGCCGGCGGTGGCCGGAAACCTGATCTTCAGCGACGGTTTCAACACCGGCGACAGCTGCGCCTGGAGCCTGGGCCCGTCGTCCTGCCTGGGTCCGGGATTCCAGATCGACACGCCCGAGGTGCTCATCGGCCCGGGCGAGGAGATCACCTACTGCTACTACTTCGAGACCCCGAACGCCGAGACGATCGGCGTCAAGCGCTGGGCCTTGACGCTCGGATCGGTGGCGCACGACGTGACCCTCTACGCGACCTACGATGGCGCGCAGAATCCCACGGCGCGGCAACCGGACGGCACGCTCTCTGCCAGTGACTGCGGCTTCGAAGATTCGGCGACCACGGGCACGATCGCGAACTGGCTCTATGCCGGGCACGATGCCTTCGCCGAGCTGGTCCTGCCCGCTGACGATGGTGCCGGCAGTCCGCTGGCGGTCGAGATTCCCGCCGGCGCGCCGATGTTCCTCGAGATGCACTTCATCAACCCGACAGGCGCCACGATCGCGAATACCGTGCGGCTCGACGCCGAAGCGCTGGCGATCGGCACGGCTTACGCGGAGACCGCGAGCTATTTCACCTACAACACCAGCCTCTCGATCCCGGCGGGCTCCGGCGGCCACACCGAAACCAGGACCTGCGCCGCCCCGGCGGGCGTCGAGTTCTGGTTCCTCACCACCCGTACTCATCTCCGCGCCACCCTGGCGACGGTGAAGGACGGACCGGGTCCTCTCGTTCAGTCCTCGGACTGGGAGCATCCGGCGATTCAGCTTTTTCCGCCGCCGGCCGCCTACACTTTCTCGGCCTCCGGGATGACTTACGAGTGCGTTTACGACAACCCGACCGGTTCCACCATTCACGCCGGAAACAGTCCGCAGACGGACGAGAACTGCGTCGGGATCGGCTACTTCTTTCCCGCGACGCGACCGATGCTCTGCATCAACAACGTCGGTCCGCTCTAGCCCCGCCTAAGCCAGGCCGCCGCGGTCCGGTCAGTGCGGGCTGCCAGCCAGAGCGGCACGTGCCGCCGAGAGGGCGCGCTTCCAGCGGTAGGAAGTCCTTCCCACCGCCACCGATTCGAGCCTCGCGAGCCGGCGCACGGCCGCGTCACGATGACCTTCGCGGGCGTCGACGCGCGCGAGGACCGCCTCGGCTCGAAACTGGCTGGTCGTCTCGATCTCCGCAGCCGGATCGGGTCGCACGTGGGCCGCGTGGATTCGCGCCGCGGTCGGCTCGTCGAACGCGAGCTCGATCTCGGCCCAGACGGCGTCGAGGTCGCGCACTTCGTCAAACTCGTCGTTTTCGAGAAGCTGAAGCCGCGCTTCGGCGAACCGCCGCCGCGCTTCGGGGAGCTCGCGCCGGGCGGCGGCGATCTCGCCCCACAACCGATTCGAAAAGCCCAGAGCGAAGCGGTCGGCGGAGCTCCTGGCCGCCGTTTCCAGCTCGTCGCCGGTGGCTTCAGCCGCCTCGAGCTCGCCCGCTCGCAGCTCGTCTTCGCCGCGCAAGCGCAGGGCGTAGGCTAGATCGCGCTCGGCCGCCGTCGTCGCCAGGAGATCGAACAGTTCGGTGAGCTCGCGCAAGGCTTCGTCGCGGCGGTCGAGCTCGAAAAGCGCCGTCGCCAGGTTGACTAGCGCCTGGGTGAGCCGGCGGCTTTTCGAGGCGCGGTAGGCCGCCACGATTTCGCGGAGCCGGGGCTCGGCGCCGTCGGGGAATCCGCGCAGAATGGCGACGTACGCGAGATTCATTGCGATCACTCCGGTGCCGGCACTGCCCGAAGCCCGGCTCGCGGTCAACGCCTGCTCGAGGAGCGCCTCACCCTCCCGGAGGCGCCCGCTCACCAGCCGGTCGAGCGCCAGATCGTTGAGCACCCGGGCGAGCGAGGCCGAATCGTTCGCCGTCTCGAAGCTGCTGCGCGCGCTCTCCATGTCGGCGAGCGCCTCGTCGCGACGGCCGAGAACGAACAGCAGCCGGCCGCGCGCCGCGCGGATCTGTGCGACGAGGTCGCCGCGCCCGCCGGCGACCGCGCGGTCGAGACCGATGCCGAACAATACGAGCGCGCGCTGCTGCTGGTTGTCGGTGACGGCGATGGTGGCCTCGATGTAGTCGACGAGCGGGTCTTCGGCGTGACCAGGGATCTGCCGCAGGCGATTGGCAATCAGCACTGCGTCGCCGATTCGCCCGGCCGTCTCGAGCGCCAGGGCGAGCCTCGCCCCGGCCTCGACGTCGGCGGGCGCCGCAGTGAAGGCGGCTTCGAGCTCCGGGACGTCTTTGCCGCTGATGCCACTGAAGCGAAACGGCTGGGGGGCGGGGTCGGCGCGGACCGCGAGGTCGCCGCGGCGCGCCGCGCCGATGGCGAGCCCGACAGCGACGGCGGCGACCGCGAGAGCCGCGACGACGGCGATCGCCGCCCGGTGGCGCGCCAGGAAGCGCGCGGCGCGGTAGCGGCGGTCCTCGCCGCGTGCGATCACCGGCAGACTCGCGAGGTGGCGCTCGAGGTCGGCGGCGAGCTCCGTCGCCGAGGGGTAGCGTGCGCCCGGATCCTTGCGCAGCGCCTTGAGGCAGATCGCGTCGAGATCCCGCGACAGCCGGCGGCTGGCGGAAACCTGCCGCGAGCCAGCGCCCGGGCCACCGCCCGGATGGACGCCCGCCCGCCGTGAAGCGGTGCTGGGGGGGTCGGGATCGGTTTCCAGGATCGCGCGCTCGAGCGCGACCTGCGAAAGGCCTTCGCCGCCGAACGGCCGCACGCCGGCGAGAAGCTCGTACAGCAGGACGCCGAGCGAGAAGACATCGGAGGCCGGCGTCACGGGTTCGCCCCGGAACTGTTCCGGGCTGGCGTAGGCGGGGGTCAGGGCGCGCATCGCAGTGCGCGTCTGGGTCGTCGCGGCCGCGTCCTCGGAGTCGAGGAACTTGGCGATGCCGAAGTCGAGCAACCGCGGCCGGCCGTCGGCACCGACCATGATGTTCGCCGGCTTGAGATCGCGATGGACGACGCCATGAGCGTGGGCGAAGGCGACCGCCTCGAGCACCGCGAGGAAGAGCCGCAGGCGCTCTTCGGTCGAGAGTCTTCGCGCCCGCGCGTGCTCGATGAGGCCGGCGCCATCGATGTACTCGAGGGCGAGGTACCAACGGCCGTCACGGTCGCGCCCGGCGTCGAGGAAGCGCGCGATGCCAGGGTGCTCGAGCGCTGCGAGAATTCGCCGTTCTTCGCGGAAGCGCCGCTCGATTTCGGACCCCGAGCCCTCCGGCGCGACTACTTTGACCGCCAGCCGGCGCGCGAAGCCCTCGCCTTCCTGAACGGCGAGATAGACGCGCCCCATGCCGCCGCGGCCGATCTCCGAGAGGACCCGATAGGGACCAATACTCTCCGGCAGCGGCGCGCCCGCTTCGTCCGCCTCGTCGGCCTCGTCCATTTCCAGATGACTGCCGGCCGCCCAAGGGTCCGCGTCCAGTGGCGAGTCGCCCTCCTCCGCGGCGGCGAGGAGCGCACGGAGTTGCGCCGCGAGCACCGGGTCGGTTCGCTCGAGCTCGGCGAGGAATTGCGACCGCTCCGCCGGGGCGAGCTCGCGCGCTCTTTCGAACCGGTCCTGCAGCGTGTCGCTCAACGCGCCCCGCCGAGCGCGACCTTCATCCAGGCGCGGGCGAAATCCCAGTCGCGCCGCACGGTCACCGGCGAGACCTCGAGGCAGGCGGCGACCGCCTCGAGCTCGAGGCCGGCGAAATAGCGCATCTCGACGACGCGCGCGGCGCGTGGCGCCTCGACGGCGAGCCGCTCGAGGGCGCGGTCGAGGTCGAGCAGATCGACTTCCGACGTCGCGAGCGCCGGGGAGGGGACGAGGGTGATCCCGGTCCGCACCTCGTCCACCTGGCGTTTCTTGCGCCGCCGGCGGCGCGCGCGATCGACCAGCACGCGGCGCATCGTGGTCGCGGCGAGGCCGAAGAAGTGCGCGCGGTCCCGCCAGTCGACCCGCGTCTGGTCGATCAACCGGAGGTAGGTCTCGTGGACGAGATCGGTCGGCTGGAGAGAGTGCCCGGCGCGCTCGCCCCGGAGCTGGGCGGCCGCGAGCCGCTTCAAGTGCGCATAGACGCGGTCGAGCAACAGGTCGCGCGCCGCCACATCCCCTTGCCGCCAGGCCCGCAGCAGCCCGGTCACCTCCTCGGCAAGATCCACCGGCCGGAGCATGGACGCAAGCATACGCGCGCTGCAGGCAGACGCTATGAGCAGTCCGAACCCGAAACGGCGCGTACCGGTCATGAGAATCCCAACCCGTTTCAGAGCCTGCCTCTTCCTCCTGCCGCTCGCAACCGCTGCCTATCCGCAGCTCGCTCCGATCGGGCTCTCCGAAGTGCGCGCGCAGTGGTTCGACAACGAGAGTCTCGACTTCTATGGCCCCGACGCGCAGGATCACTTCGCCGCCGCGCTTGCCACCGGCGACTTCAACGGTGACGGTGCCGCCGACCTCGCGACCGGAATTCCAGACGACGAGGACATCGACTCCGGCGCCGAAGACTGCGGCAGGGTCGTGGTGCGCTGGGGCGTGCCCGGCCAAGGCCTCGCGGCCGGCCCCGCCACGACGGTGCTCCACCAGGCGCTGGCTGGAAGCCCCGACCCGCCGGCGACGTACGATCGTTTCGGCGCGGCGCTCGCCGCCGGCGACTTCAACGGCGACGGCTACGACGACCTCGCGGTCGGCGTCCCGAGCATCATCCAGTCCACCAATGTCTATGGCGCGGTGCAGATCTACTACGGCTGGTCGACCGGCTTCCAGACCGAGCACTCCGAGTACATCACCGAGGAGATCGCCGGCGGCCTCGGGAACACCTCCTACGGAGCCGAGTTCGGCAGCGCGCTCGCCGTCGGGAACTTCGACCACGATGCCTACGACGACCTCGCGATCGGTGCCTGGTTCGGCCGCGATGTGTTGTTCGGAGCTCCCAAGCGAAGCGGTGCGGTGTACGTCGCCCACGGCCAGGATTTCGGCCTTCTGCCCTGGTCCGGCTACCGGATCTCCCAGGACGAAGTCGATATCCAGGAGGTCGCGGAAGCGGGAGATCAGTTCGGGCGCGCCATCGCCGCGGGCGATTTCAACCCCGACAGCTACGACGATCTCGCGATCGGCGTCCCAGGCGAGAACAACCACGGCATCGTGCAGATCCTCTTCGGGAGCCAGTGGGGACTTCTGTTCGCCGAGAACATCCTCTGGGCACCGGGGGCGGTGGGACAAGTGCCGGAGGATGGCGACCGCTTCGGCTTCGCTTTCGCCGTGGGGGATTTTGACGGGGATCTCTACGAGGACCTCGCGATCGGCGATCCGTCGGAGGATCTGGGGATGTTGAACGAGGTCCCGGATGTTGGACTGATCGTCGTCACCTTCGGATCGAACAGCGGATTCGACCTCGCACGTACGATCCCGTTCCATCAAGGCACGCTCTACCCCGAGGACCCGAGCGCCAACCGCGCCGGCGAGCGGTTCGGCTGGGCGATGGCCGCCGGCGATTTCGATAGCGACGGTCTCTCCGACCTCGCGGTCGGGCATCCGAATGACCTCGACACCGCGGTAGGACTGAACACCGGCGCCGTGAGCGTGCTCATGGGTGCGTTCGGAGGGCAGCTCGGAAGCCGGCATCGGCTCCTGCATCCGGGCTGGGAGGGCCTCCCCGGCGAGATCCAGGGCGGACAGGCCTTCGGCGGGGCGCTCGCGGCGGGGGACTTCGACGCCAACGGGTACGACGACCTCGCCATCGGCGACCCCGCTTACGATCAACCCGGACCGATCAGCGATACCGGCGGCGAGATGGTGCTCTACGGCGCCCTCTTCGCCGACGGTTTCGGGGTCGGCTCGACGGACCGCTGGACGGCGCTCCAGCCATGAGGGCTTGCTTCCGGGCGGCGATGGTCGCGGTGGCGCTCGCCAGCGTCTGGTCCCTCTCGCGGAGCGCCGGTGCGGACAACCTCCTCCTCGCCGATCCCGACTTCGACGACGGTATCGGCGCCTGGATGACCGGCGCCGCGCAGACTTCGACCGTGACCGCGGACGCCGACTCCTGCCCGGCTTCGTTCGCCTTCAGGGGCGAGACTTCGGGGAGCGGCTCGCCGAGCGTGGTGCGCGCCACCGGCGGCGACTGCATTCCCAGTCAGCCGGGCGACCTTTGGTACCTCGAGGTTCGTTATCGCGCCGAGAGGCCAGTCCATCTCTATCTGATCCTCTACGCCGGCGCGGACTGCACGACGCCCTTCTTCGGCGAGCTCGGTCCTTCGTTCGCGGTGTCCGAGGAGTGGAGTGTGGCGCGGCGCGCGGTAGCGGTGACGTCGACGAACGCCGCCGCCGTTCGCTTCTCGGTGCTGGCTCTCGACGATCCGGGCCCATCGCTGTTCGCGGCAGATTTCGACCGTGCCTATCTCGGCAGGATGGAGCGCGTCTTCGCGGACAAATTCGAAGGCGGCTCGCTGTGCCGCTGGCCCGTGGCCGCCCCGATCGCGCCCTGAGCTCGCGCTCGGCTGCGCCCGAGCGCAACGCGAAAAGAATCTGCTGCAGAAAGAAAAGGCCCCGGAGCGCTCCGGGGCCTTTTGTGCGGGGCGGGGTGCTGCATCTGACACCGGCGCGCGTCAGTGGCTGGTGACTTCCTTCTGGCCGCTGTGGATGCGCATACCGTAGAAGCTCTTGTGGACGAAGAACAGCGCTACGGCGAGGAAGGCCGCGGCGAGGAACTGCGTCAGGGTGTGCTGGCCGGCGGCGGTCATCTCCACCGCGAGCTCGACGGCCAGGAGGCCGAAGAGGGTGGTGAACTTGATCACCGGGTTCATGGCCACCGACGAGGTGTCCTTGAACGGATCGCCGACCGTGTCGCCGACGACCGTCGCGGAATGGAGCGGCGTGCCCTTCTCCTTGAGCTCCACTTCGACGATCTTCTTGGCGTTGTCCCAGGCGCCGCCGGCGTTGGCCATGAAGATCGCCTGGTAGAGGCCGAAGACGGCGATCGAGATCAGGTAGCCGATGAAGAAGAACGGCTCGAAGCAGGCGAACGACAGGGTGCAGAAGAAGATCACCAGGAAGATGTTGAGCATGCCCTTCTGCGCGTACTGGGTGCAGATCTCGACCACCCGCTTCGAGTCGGCCACCGAGGCCCGTCCGGCGCCGGCGTCGAGCTTGATGTTCTTCTTGATGAACTCGACCGCGCGGTAGGCGCCGGTCGAGACCGCCTGCATCGAGGCGCCGGTGAACCAGTAGATCACCGCGCCGCCGATGACCAGGCCGAGCAGGAACGGCGGATGGAGGACCGAGAGGAAAGCGGTCTTCAAGGGATCGAGCTCGACCAGGCCGCTCGGCAGCCGGTGGCCGGTCAGCATGACGATGATCGAGAAGATCATCGTCGTCGCGCCCACCACCGCGGTGCCGATCAGCACCGGCTTCGCCGTCGCCTTGAAAGTGTTGCCGGCGCCGTCGTTGGCCTCGAGGAAGTCCTTGCCCTTCTCGAATTGCGGCTTGAAGCCGAAGTCCTTCTGCAGCTCGGCCTCGATGCCGGGGATGGCTTCGATCTGCGACAGCTCGTAGACCGACTGCGCGTTGTCGGTCACCGGGCCGTACGAGTCGACGGCGATCGTCACCGGACCCATGCCGAGGAAGCCGAAGGCGACCAGGCCGAAGGCGAAGATCGCCGGGGCGATCATCAGGATGCCGAGACCCATGGTGGCGATCCAGGCGGCGACGCCCATCAGGGCGACGATTGTCAGGCCCATCCAGAAGGCCGAGAAGTTGCCGGCGATGAGGCCGGCGAGGATGTTGAGCGACGCGCCGCCCTCACGCGAGGCGATGACGACCTCCTTGACGTGGGCCGACTCGGTCGAGGTGAAAACCTTGACCAGCTCCGGGATGATCGCCCCGGCGAGGGTACCGCAGGTGATGATCGTGGCGAGCTTCCACCACAGCGTGCTGTCGCCGGCGAGCTCCGGAACGAGCGCCTTCGAAGCCACGTAGGTGACGATGACCGAAATGATCGAAGTCAGCCAGACGAGCGAGGTGAGCGGCGCCTCGAAGTTCATCTTGTCGACGTTCTGGTATTTGGCCTTGGCGATCGCCTCGTTGATCCAGTAGGAGACGGCCGAGGTGCCGACCATCAGGATGCGCATGACGAAGATCCACACCAGGAGCTGCACCTGGACGACCGGATTGGACACCGCCAGCAGGATGAAGGTGATGAGCGCGACGCCGGTGACGCCGTAGGTCTCGAAACCGTCGGCCGTCGGACCGACCGAGTCGCCGGCGTTGTCGCCGGTGCAGTCGGCGATCACGCCGGGGTTGCGGACGTCGTCTTCCTTGATGTTGAAGACGATCTTCATCAGGTCGGCGCCGATGTCGGCGATCTTGGTGAAAATGCCGCCGGCGATGCGCAGGGCAGCTGCCCCGAGCGACTCTCCGATAGCAAAGCCGATGAAGCACGGACCGGCGAAGTCACCGGGGACGAAGAGCAGGATCGCCAGCATGATCACCAGCTCGGTCGAGATCAGCAGCATGCCGATCGACATGCCGGCCTTGAGCGGAATGGCGTAGGTCGGGAAGGGCTTGCCGCGCAGCGACGCGAACGCCGAACGGGAGTTGGCGAAGGTGTTGATCCGGATGCCGAACCAGGCGACGCCGTAGCTGCCGGCGATGCCGATCAGGCTGAAGGCGATGATCAACGCCACCTGATTGAAGGCGAAGTGGCGCAGGTAGCCGAAGTAGACGACGATGATCGTGGCGATGAACGCCCACAGGATCATGATGAACTTGCCCTGGGTCTGGAGGTAGGTCTTGCAGGTCTCGTAGATGAGCTCCGAGATCTCGCGCATCGATTTGTGGACCGGCATGTTCTTCAGCTGGGTGTACATCACCAGGCCGAAGAGGAGGCCCAGGAGGCAGACGAAGAGGCCGAAGAGCAGCAGCGTCGAGCCCGCGACGCCGAGGAACGAGACGCTCCCCAGGTCGGGGAGCTTGAGCTCCGCCTCGCTGGCGTGGACAGGAGTGGCGCCGAAAACGGCGACCAGGGCGAGGAGGGCGAGTAGGGCCCTTCCCCCTCGCGGGAACCGACTCATCCAGGAATGCATGACTCCTCCGTTCGAGACTGCCCCGTCCCCTTGCCGGGAGCGGAGCGGAAGTTTCCGGGTCGGACTCGGGACCGAGCCGCACCAGCTTCGATAATCCTTGGGATCGCACTGCAATCCGCAGAGCCGAGGCTCCGCGATGGCCCGTCTATGGGCTTCGAACGCAGGAATTCTAGCTGAAAGCGGGAGGGCGAGGCGAGCGCCCCCGAAAGGGGAGGGTCGGTTCCCGCCGCCCTTCGGCTTTCGGGCGCCGAGTGGTAGCCTCCGCCAGTTTTCCAACCGCAGAAGTTCGCAGAACCGGTGCCGCCGAATTTCCTGGAGAGGGAGGTCGCATGACGAAGCACGAGGCGAAACAGGAATGGGGCACGCGGCTGGGGGTGATCCTCGCCGTCGCGGGCTCGGCGGTCGGGCTCGGGAACTTCCTCCGCTTCCCGGGTCAGGCGGCCGCGAACGGCGGCGGCGCCTTCATGATCCCCTACTTCTGCGCGCTGCTCCTCCTCGGCATCCCGATCGGCTGGGCGGAGTGGACGATGGGCCGCTACGGCGGCCGCAAGGGCTTGCACTCCTCGCCGAGCGATCATGGGCGTCTTCGGCGGTGGCGGGACGTTCCGCTACTTGGGCGTCATCGGCGTCCTGATCCCGCTCGCCGTCTCCTTCTACTACACCTACATCGAGGCCTGGTGCCTGGGCTACTTCTGGCACTACCTGACCGGCGGCATCGGCGTGGACGCCGCGGCGCCGGTCGCCGATCAGGCGGCCTCGGCCGGCGCCTTCTACAACACCTTCACCGGGCGCGAGGAGAACGGCGTCCTCACCGGCGGCTCGATCGAGACCTTCGTCTTCTGGGTGATCACCTTCGGCGATCAACATCTGGCTGGTCTTCCGCGGCATCTCGAAGGGAATCGAGAAGTTCTGCTCAGCTGGGCGATGCCGGCGATGGCGGTCTGCGCCCTGATCGTCCTGGTGCGCGTGCTCACGCTCGGCACGCCCGATCCGGCGAATCCCGACCAGAACGTGATCAACGGCCTCGGCTACATGTGGAACCCGAACTTCGAGGCGCTGTCGAACCCGCAGACCTGGCTCGCCGCCGCCGGCCAGATCTTCTTCTCGCTCTCGGTCGGCTTCGGCGTGATCATCAACTACGCCTCCTACATGAAGAAGAAGGACGACGTCGTGCTCTCCGGGCTCACCGCCTCGGCGACCAACGAGCTCTTCGAGGTCGGCTTCGGCGGCCTGATCACGCTCACCGCCTCGTTCGTCTTCCTGGGCACTGCCAACATGATCGGCGCCGTCCAGGGCGGCACGTTCGGTCTCGGTTTCACGACGCTGCCGGTGGTCTTCGCCCACATGGGGGCGTTCGGCAACATCGTCGGGGCGATCTGGTTCTTCATGCTCTTCCTGGCCGCCATCACCAGCTCGATCTCGATGTACCAGCCGTCGCTCGCCTTCTTCCAGGAGGCGCTGGGCTGGGGACGCAAGCAGTCGACCTCGCTCATGGTCGGCATCTGCCTGGTGGGCTCCTTCCTGGTGATGTACTACAGCAAGGGCGGCATCTTCTGGTCGACGATCGACGACTGGGTCGGGACCTTCCTGATCTTCGTCCTGGCGATGATCCAGATCATCGCCTTCAGCTGGGTCTTCGGCATCGAGAAGGGCGTGGAAGGAGGCGCACATGGGGGCGCAGATCCGCATCCCGGGCTTCTACAAATTCATCATGAAGTACGTGACGCCGATTTACCTGCTGGTCGTCTTCATCGCCTTCTGCTGGCAGAATCTCGGCAGCTGGGTGAAGTCGGTCGCCGACGAGCCGTTGCGGCAGGGGGCGATCGGGCTTATTCTGGCGACGGCGCTGATCCTCGTCATCTGCACCTGGATCGGCACGAAGCGCTGGCGCGCCGCGGGCCTCGACATCGACGGCAAGCATGCCCCGAACGACTGACAAGGAGAACGCGAAATGACCACCCTGGGTTGGATCTTCCTCCTCTCGTCGACCGCCTTCGTCTGGGGCCTGACCGGCTGGTGCTTCTACAAGGTCCTGACTGTCAAGGAAGAGATCGAAGTGCCGCCGGCCTCGCTCGGCGGCTGACGCCTTTCCGGCGTTCCGCGTCCCGAAGTTGAGCGGCCGTGGGTCGGTCCCCGACCCGCGGCCGTTCGTCCGTTCGGGGGGCCTGTAAGAAACTCCCCCGCGGAGCGTTGTACGGTTGAAGAGGGAAGGAGATCCCGACCGTGCAAGGCCGACCGCAACCGCAGGACAGCGTGGCAGGCAGATTCCGACTCACTGCCGGGGGGAGCGCACCCCCGGAAGGCGCGCCGCCCGACCCGGTCGAAGCGCTCGCGGAGCTCTTCCGTGAGCACTACGACAAGGTCTTCCGCGCCGCCTACCGGATCACCGGCAACGTCATGGACGCCGAAGACGTTCTGCAGTCGGTCTTCCTGCGCCTCGCCCGCCGGCAGGAGAGTTCGCCGCTGGGGGAGGAGGCCGCCGGCTACTTCTACCGCTCGGCGGTGAACGCCGCCCTCGACGTCGTGCGTTCCCGGCAGCGCGCCGGCTGGGCGCCGCTCGAGGAGGCCGAGCTGCCGCGCGCCGCCGCGGCCGCCCTTGCCGGCGCCGAGTTCGAGCCCGAACGCGAGCGGCGCCTCAAGCAGCTGCGGAAGACCCTGAGGCTCGCGATCGCGCGCCTCTCGCCCCGCGCCGCGGAGGTCTTCGCCCTGCGCTACTTCGAAGGGCTCGGCAATCAGGAGATCGCCCGCCTTCTGGGGAGCAGCCAGGGCGTCGTCGCCGTCCTCCTCCATCGCACCCGCTACCGTCTGCGCAAAGAGATCACCAGCCTCATGGGAGAAGCGTCATGAAGTCCGAAGAGCGATTCGAGCAGGCCGTCACCGCCGTCCGGGATGAGAACGTCGATCCGCGCACCGTCGAAGCGGCGGGCGAGCGGGTCTGGGCCCGCCTCGCCAACGAGGTGGCTGCCGCTGGCACCGCTGGCTCCGACGCCGGCACCGATTCCCCCGGCGCCGTTTCGCACCGTATTCTCGGCTGCGAGGGTTTCCGCGAGCTGATGCCGGCCTTTCTCGCCGGCGCCCTCGCCGAGCCCAAGCAAGTCCTCCTCGAAGACCATACCCGCGAGTGTCTTCCCTGCCGCCGGGCGCTTGCCGCCGCGCGCGAGACGCGCGGACGCGCGGCCTCTGGGTCGACGAAGTCCGCGGGCCGCGGCCGCGATACGGTGACCGTGCAGCCGCGAGCGGTGCGCGCTCGCGGCCCGGTCCGGCGCTGGGCGCTCGCCGCCGGCCTTGCCGGCGTGGCGCTGCTCTCGGGCTTCCTCGTTCGCCAGGCCGGTGTCGGCTATCTCGGCGCGGCGCCCGCGGTCACCGTGCGTTCGATCTCGGGTGAGCTCGCCGTCGTCGCCGGCGGCGAAGTCCGGCCGGCGGTCGCTGGCGAGCGCATCGGCGGTTCGCAACTGGTGCGTACCGCCCAGGGCTCGGGCGCGGTGCTCGAGCTCGCCGACGGCTCGCGCATCGAGCTCGCCGAACGCTCCGAGCTGGGCCTCGGGCGGCGGTGGGATGGCACCATCCTCGCGCTCGAGCGCGGCAGCCTCATCGTCGAGGCCGCCGAACAGCGGCGCGGCCACCTCTACGTCGACACCGGCGACTGCCGGGTGTCGGTCGTCGGGACGATCTTCTCGGTCAACCACGGCGCCAAGGGCTCGCGCGTCTCGGTGATCGAGGGCGAGGTGCACGTCCGTCAGGGCGCCAGGCTCGCGGTTCTCCTCCCCGGGCAGCAGCTCGCGACCGGCCATCGCCTCGCCGCCGTCGCGGTGGCGGACGAAATCTCCTGGAGCCGCGACGCCGTGCGCTATCGCGAGCGCTTGGCGGCGCTCAAGAGTCTTGGCCACGAGCTCGACCTCGCGCTCGCGCCGGAGTCGGCGCGCAACTCGACGCGCCTCCTCGACCTCGTGCCGGCCGGGACCGGGATCTACGTCGCGCTGCCCAATCTCTCGCAGTCGCTCGGCAATGCCTGGCAGCTCGTGCAGCAGCGGGTGACCGAGAATCCGGTGCTCGGAGAGTGGTGGAGCGAGCACTTTGCTACCCCGGAGGCCGCAGCCGAGATCTCGCAGGCGATCGGCGAGCTCGAGCGCTTCGGCAGCGAGCTCGGCGCGGAGATCGTCGTCGCGGTCGATGTCGCCGAGACCGACGGTGGTGCCGATGCCTCCGACGACGCGGCCGGACACGGCCCGCTGCTGCTCGCGGAGGTGGCCGATCCGGCGCGCTTCTCGCCCCTGCTCGACGAGGAGATCGCCCGCTTGAACTCCCTCCCGCCGCCGTCTCCGACCGGCGAGAGCGGTCCGCAGCCGCAGCTGCGGCGGATCACCGATCCGGCGAGCGAGACCGCGAGCGAGCACGAGCTCCTCGTCTGGCTGACCGGCGACCTGCTCCTCGCCTCGCCCTCCGCGGGGCCGCTGGCAGCGGTCCAGGCCGAGCTCGCGACGAGCGCCAACGCCTTCGTCGGCACGCCGTTCCACCAGCGCCTCGCCGCGGTCTACGGTGGCGGCACGGAGTGGCTGGTCGGCGTCGACCTGGCGTCGATCGTCGCCCGGGCCGCGGCGCACCAGGAGGATTCCGCGCCCGGCGGTCCCGACCCGGAGCGCATGCTCGAGCGTCTCGGCCTCGCCGACGCCGAGTTCCTGATCCTCGACAGCCGGAGCTCCGCCGGAGAGAGCCAGAGCCGCGCCCACGTCGCCTTCCGTCAGGAGCGCCGGGGCGTGGCCTCCTGGCTCGCCGAGCCGACACCTGTCGGCGCTCTCGACTTCGTCTCGCCCGCCGCGCACCTCGCGGTGGGTGGCGTTCTCAAGGAGCCGGCGGCGATGCTCGACGATCTGTTCGCGCTCGTCGAGGCGGATGGCTCGAATGGCGCTGATGGCTCCGATACCGGTGAGCACTCGGTGCTGCGCGAGCTCGCCGACTTCGAAGCCGAGCACGGACTGTCGCTGCGCGAGGACCTCGCCGCGACGCTGGGGGGCGACTTCGCCTTCGCCTTCGACGGCCCGTGGCTGCCAACGCCCTCGTGGAAGCTCGTGCTCGAGGTCAACGATGCCGGCCGCCTGCAGTCGACGCTCGTGACCCTGGTGGACGAATGGAATCGCACCGCGGCGACTACGCCGATCGAGCCGGAGGAGCCGCGCCCGACCCTCGTCCTGTCGCAGGAGGCGATCGACGGCCATGTCGTCTACGACCTGCGGACCTCGGCCGGTATGGACCTCGCGCACTTCCTGTTCGTCGACGGCTACCTCGTCGTCGGGCCGTCGCGGGCCCTGCTGGTCGAAGCGGTGGCGCAGCGCGCCGCGGGAATCACTCTGGCGGCCTCGTCGGGCTTCCTCGACCTCCTGCCGCACGACGGCCAGGCGAACTACTCGGGCGTCGTCTACCAGAATCTCGGCGGGGCGGTGGGGGCGCTCGGCGACCTCCTCGGCCGGCAGGGCGGCATCCCCGAAGCCGCGCGTGAACGCCTGAGCGCACTCGCCGGCGAAGCCGGACCGAGCCTCGCGGTGGCCTACGGCGAGCGCCAGGGACTGACCCTCTCGACCCGCGGCGCCGGTGGCCCGATGGGGATCTCTTTCGAGAGTCTGCTCGCGGTCGGCGGTCTGCTCGGCGGGATGGGAGAGGCGGAGGACGGGGAGGCGAACGGCACGGCCGCGGTAGCGGCCGAAACCCCGGCCGGCCCCCAGGCGTAGAGTTCCGGGTGTCGATGCCATCTCCGCTGCTCGAGCTCGAAGGGCTGGAAGTCCACCTGGCAGGGCGCGCGATCCTGAAGGGCCTCACGGGATCGCTCTCCGGCCAGGTGGTCGGTCTGTTGGGGCCCAACGGCGCCGGCAAGACCACTCTGTTCAACACCATTCTCGGTTTCTATCCGCCGGCGGCGGGCCGCGCGCGCGTCCTCGGCCGCGACATCGCGACCGATGCCGGCGCGGTGCGCGCGCGCCTCGGCTACATGCCGGAGAGCGAGTCGTTCGTCTCCGGGCTCTCCGCCGTGCGTTTCGTGCGCATGATGGCCGAGCTCTCGGGCCTGCCGCCTCGGGCGGCGCTCGAAAGGGCACACGAGGCGTTGTTCTACGTCGGTCTGGGCGAAGCGCGCTATCGCAAGCTCGAAACCTATTCGCTCGGCATGAAGCAGCTCGCCAAGCTCGCGCAGGCGATCGCGCACGGGCCGGAGCTGCTTCTCCTCGACGAGCCGACCAACGGTCTCGACCCCTCGGCGCGCCAGCGCATGCTCGGCCTGGTGCGCGAGATCGCCGCGTCGGGCGTGCGCATCATCCTGTCGTCCCACCTGTTGCGTGATGTCGAGAGCTGCTGCGACGAGGTCATCGTGCTCAAGGACGGCAAGGTGGCGACGATCGCCAACCTTGCCGAGGAGCGCGCCAGCCAGCGCCGCTTCCTCGAGATCGAGACTCGGGGCGGCGAGAACGGCAAGTACCCCTCCCGTCTCGCGGCGCTCGGTTGCGAGGTCGCCGAGCTCTCGAACCGCAAGCTGAAGGTCGTGCTCCCAGCGACCGTCGACGTGCGCATGCTCTACAACGTCGCGGCCGAGCAGGGCGTCCAGTTGCGCCGCCTGTCGTCGAGCCGCAATTCGCTCGAGCATCTCTTCCTGCGCGCCATGGAGGCCGGCGACGCCGGTGACCCTGCGGCCGCCGTCGTTGCCGCGGCAACCGAACCGGAGGTACCTCGTGCCGGTCTATGACCACCGCTACCGCGGCTGGAGCGGCGAGCGCCGCACTGGGCGTTTCCGCATCTGGACGGTGGCGCGCTTCGCGCTCGGCGACCTGTGGAAGTCCCGGCTGGCGCTGCTGCTGTTCATCGTGGCGCTGCTGCCGCCGCTCTTCTTCGCCGGCATGATCTACCTCGCGAGCAACGTCGAGATGCTGACGGCGGTCGGCTTCAACGTCGCCGGCGAAGGCGTCGACGCGAGCTGGATGGCCATCGACAAGGAGCCGTTCTTCTGGTTCCTGGTCTGGCAGTCGAGCTTCGCCTTCTTCCTCTCGGCGTTCATCGGCCCGACTCTGGTGGCGCCCGACCTCGCGCACAACGCGCTGCCGCTCTACCTGTCGCGCCCGCTGTCGCGCTCCGACTACATCCTGGGCAAGCTCCTGGTGCTCCTCGTGCCGCTCTCGGCGGTGACCTGGATTCCCGGCCTGCTTCTCCTCGGTCTGCAGACCTCGCTCGCCGGCCCCGGCTGGCTCGGCGAGCACTGGCGGCTGGTGCCGGCGGTCGTCCTCGGGTCGTGGATCTGGATCCTGCTGCTCGCGGTTCTGGCGATCGCCATCTCGGCCTGGGTCAAGTGGCGGCCAGTCGCGACCGGCATGCTGTTCGGCCTGTTCATCCTCGGTGAGGCCTTCGGCAAGGCGATCGAAGAGATCGCCGGCTTCCGCTGGGGGAAGCTCCTGGCGATGGACGACGTCGTGCAGACGATCTGGGCGAGTCTCTTCGGGGGGATCGATTTCCTCGGCCAGGAGTACCCGTCGAATCCGCTGCCGCTCGCCGCCTGCTGGACGATGCTGGCGCTCATCCTCGGCGCAGCGGTCTGGATGCTGCATCGCAAGGTGCGCGCCTGCGAGGTTTCGCGATGAACCCGGTCTCCGCAACGCCCGCCGCCGCGCCGACCGGAGTGCGGTTCGAGAACGTCTCCAAGTTCTACGGCGAGGTGCTCGGGGTGAACCGGATCGATCTCGAGATCGGCCCGGGCATCACCAGCCTCGTCGGGCCGAACGGCTCCGGCAAGACGACACTGATGAACCTCGCCACCGGCCTGCTCGCGCCGACGGAGGGCACGGTCTCGGTGCTCGGCATTCCACCTTCCGATCCGGAGCGTCTCTTCGCCGCGGCCGGCTACTGCACGCAGTTCGACACCTATCCGCGCGGCATTACGGGATGGGACTTCGTCTACCTCTACCTCGAGCTCCACGGGCTGGCGCGCGGCCAGGCGGCGCAGCGCGCCCGCCAAGCGATCGCTCGCGTCGGGATGACCGACGCCGCGTCGCGCCGCATCGCCGGCTACAGCAAGGGGATGAAGCAGCGCATCAAGCTGGCGCAGGCGATCGCCCACGACCCGCAGGTGCTGCTCCTCGACGAGCCGTTGAACGGGCTCGATCCGCTGGCGCGCTCGGAAGTGATCGAGTTGCTGCGCAGCTTCGCCGCCGAGGGGCGGACGGTGGTCGTCTCGAGCCACATCCTGCACGAGGTGGACGAGCTCTCGGACCGGGTGGTGCTGGTACATGGCGGTTACATCGTCGCCGAAGGCGCCATCGCCGGGGTGCGCGACGAGATGGCCGCGGAGCGGCCGCTCGCCGTTCTGGTGCGCTGCGACCGGCCCGGCGTGCTGGCAGCCCGGGTCTTCGCCGAAGATCATGTCGTCGAGGCGCGCATCGACCCGGACGGGCGCGGCCTGCTGGTGCGGACGAGAGCGTCCGAGCAGTTCTATCTGCTGCTCAACCGGCTGGCAGGAGAGGGCCTCGTCGAGATCGAAGCGGTGGTCCCGGCGGACGAGGATGTGCAGGCGGTCTACCAGTACCTGATCGGCGCCCCCGCCGGGACGGCGAGCTAGAGGGAGCCCGGCCTTGAGTGAACTGCAGAGAGACGTGCCGAGCGAAGCGTCGACCGGATCCCAGGCGAGCGGATTCCGCCGCTGGATGCGTCAGGTCCGCGCCATGCTCGGGCTCGAGCTGCGCAAGACCTTCCTGCGGCCGCGGGCGCTGCCGGTCGTGCTGGTGGCGCTGCTGCCGGTGCTGCTGCTCGCGGTGCGTGTCCTGGCGACGAAACTCGAGGCGCTCCCGGTACAGCAGGCCGGCGATGTCGCGCAGACTTACGGTGTCCTCTTTCAGCTCTTCTTCCTGCGCCTCGTCGTCTTTTTCGGCTGCTTCGGTATTTTCACCTACCTCATCCGCGGCGAGATGCTCGAACGGAGTCTCCACTTCTACTTCCTCGCGCCGCTGCGGCGTGACGTCTTCGTGGTCGGCAAGTACCTCGCCGGCGTCGTCGCGGGCGGCGCGTTGTTCGGGCTTTCGGTGATGCTGCAGCTCGCGCTCTGCTTCCTTTCGCCGATGAGCGAAGGCGGGAGGGCCTACCTGCTCGGCGGCCCCGGCGCCGGGCAGGCGCTCACCTATCTCGGCGTCACCGTGCTGGCCGTCGTCGGCTACGGCGCGGTCTTTCTGGCGTTGGGCATGCTGGTGAAGAACCCGATGATTCCGGCGGCGCTCTTCCTCGGCTGGGAGTGGCTCAATTTTCTCCTGCCGCCGGCGCTCAAGAAGATCTCGGTCATCCACTACCTGCAGTCGCTCTGCCCGGTGCCGGTGCCGCACGGCCCGTTCGCCCTGCCCGCCGAACCAACTCCCCCCGCGCTCGCCCTCCTCGGCCTGATGGCGTTCGCCACGGTGCTCCTCTTCCTCGCCTCCCGCCGTGCCCGGCGTCTCGAGATCCTCTACGCCGCCGACTGAGGCGGGCGCGCCGCCACCCGTCCGTCCCGGTTGCGGGCGCCACCGAAGCCCGCGCCAGGAAGCGCTAGACTTTCCTCGTGCCCCCGAAGGAAGTGGACTCCGGCCCCGAGCCGGGTGAGGTGACGCGGCTGCTGCGCGCCTGGCGCGGCGGCGGCGAGGTGGCGCGCGAGCGCCTCATCGAGCACGTCTATGGCGAGCTCAAGAAGATCGCCGGCGCGCATCTGCGCGGCGAGCGCCGCGGGCAGACGCTCGAGGCGACCGGCCTGGTGCACGAGGCGTTCCTGCGCCTCATTCCGCAGACTCGGGTCGACTGGCGCGACCGGGCGCACTTCTTCGGCCTGGCCTCGACCTGCATGCGTCGGGTGCTGGTCGATCGGGCCCGCGCGCGCGCCGCGGCGAAGCGCAATCCGGAGGGCTACCTCCTCACCGCCTCGCCTTTCGGGGCGATGTCCTCGCCCGAAGAGCTCCTCGACCTCGATCGCGCCCTGGAGAGGCTGGCGACGGAGCATCCCCGGCTCGCGCAGGTGGTCGAGATGCGCTTCTTCGCCGGCCTCGAGGTTGTCGAGATCGCCGAGTGTCTGGCGGTCTCCGAGCGCACGGTGAAGCGCGACTGGGCGTTCGCGCGCGCCTGGCTGCTGCGCGAGCTCGAACTCGGCGCATGACGGAGGAGTCGATCCGCGACGCCTTCGACCGCGCCCGGGAGCTCTCCGGAGTCGATCGCGACGCCTTCCTCGCCGAAGTCGGAGCGCATTCGCCGGCGATGGCGCAGGAGCTCACCGAGTTGCTGCGGATCGACGCTCGCGAGGGCTCCGTTCTCGAACGCTCGCCCTACGGTCTCGAGGGGCTCGACGCCGCTGAGGCCCCGCCCGGCAGGATCGGACCGTACCGGATCGTGCGCGAGATCGGACGGGGCGGCATGGGGCGGGTCTATCTCGCCGAGCAGCGCGGAGAGGGCTTCCTGCGCCAGGTGGCGATCAAACGGCTGGATCGTCGCGAGGCTTCGCCGCTCTCGGAGCGCCGCTTTCGCGACGAAGTGAAATTCCTGGCGGCGCTCGAGCATCCCGGGATCGCGCGATTTCTCGACGGTGGCCGCGCCGACGACGGCAGCGCTTACCTCGCCCTCGAGTACGTCGAAGGCGTGGATCTTCTCGCTCACGCCCGGGAGCGCCGGCTCGCGGTCGACGACCGGTTGCGTCTCTTCCTCGAGATGCTGGAAGCGGTCGAGTACGCGCACGCACGCAACATCGTGCATCGCGACCTCAAGCCGGGCAATGTCCTGGTCGGAGCTGACGGCCGGCCGAGATTGCTGGACTTCGGGATCTCGAAGCTCGTCGACCCCGAAGCGGGTGACGCCGCGACGACCCAGACGGAGCTGCGCGCCCTGACGCCTGCCTACGCCAGCCCCGAGCAGATTCGCGGCGGACCGGTGACGGTGGCCTCCGATGTCTACTCGCTGGGGGTGGTGCTCTATGAGCTGCTCTCCGGGGTGCGACCGTTCCAGACCATCTCGGGAGACGCGCGCGAGCTCGAACGCGCGGTCCTCGAGCAGGATCCCGAGCCGCCATCGACGGCGGCGCGACGGGCGACGACGGGCGAGGCTGTCTCTGGCGCATGCGCTTCGGATACCCCTTCGGACGCCTCGCGCCGCCTCGGCCGCGATCTCGACGCCATCTGTCTCAAGGCCCTGCGCAAAGAGCCTCGGGAGCGCTATGCCTCGGTGGCGGCGTTCGCCGGCGATCTTCACCGTTTTCTCGCCGGCCTGCCGGTGGCGGCCCATCGCGGTGGACTCTCCTACCGTCTGTCGAAGCTGGCGCGCCGCCATCGGGTCACGGTCGGTGTCGCCTCGGCGGCGGCGCTCTGCGCCACGGCGCTCGTTCTCCTCGTCGTGCGCGCCACGGAAAGCGGATCGACCAGCGCCGCTGGCGCGCCTCTCCCGCCGCCAGGCGTGCGGCCGACGCTGTCGCGCATTGGCGAGCTCTCGGCGCGCTTCGCCGAGAACCCAAACCGTCCGGAGATCGGTCTCGAGCTGATCGCGGCCCTTCTCGCCGCCGGACGCGGCGACGATGCGATGGGCGCGGTCGTGCGCCTGCGCCAGCTCCCCGGGGAGCTCGGCAAGGGGCCCCGTATCGATCTCGCCGAAGCCGAGGCGGCGCTCGCCGTTTCGGAGTACCAGCGCGCTGCCTCCGCGGCAGGCCTGGCGCAGGAGGGCGCCCTGCGCGCGCAGGACGCGGCGCTCGCCCGCCGGGCGCAGATCGCGCAGGCGCGCGCGCTGCTGCGGCTGAGCACGCCGGAGGAGACCAATCGCCGGATGGCCGAGCTTTTCACCGAGGCGGAGGCTTCGGGAGACGAGTGGGCGGCTGTGGCCGCGCTGGTCGTGCGCGCCGTCGCGGCGCGCAAAGGGGCGCAGGCGGCGGAGGCGGGGCGCCTCGTCGCCGAGGCGCTGCCGCGGGCGCGCGCGCTGGGCGAAAAGCGCCTCGAGATGGAGACACTCATCCTGCGCAGCCGTCTCGAAGCCGAGTCGGGAGCCGTCGATCAGGGCCTCGCGACGCTCGAGATCGCGCTGGCGCTCGCGCGCGAGGAAGGCGACGTCGCCTCCGAGGCGAGCGCGCTGTTGATGAAGATGGCGCTGCTCAACTGGAGCGGCGACGACGAGGCGGCGGTGGAGGTGGGCAGGCTCGCCGTGCATCGCCTGCGTCTCTCCGGCGATCGCGAGCAGCTCCTCACCGTGCTCGCGAACACCGCGATACAGCGGACCGAGCGCGCCCAGTTCGCCGAAGCCGAAGCGGCGATCGCCGAGGCCGACCCGATCGCGCGCAGTCTCGGCAGCCCGCGTCATCGCGGCGCCATCCTGCGGGCCCGCGGCTACCTCGAGGAACAGCGCGGCGACAGGCCCGCGGCGCGGGCGAGCTACGCCGCGGCGGTCGCCGCCGGGCGCGAGGCCGCGGTCGATTCGGTGCTCGCCGTCTACCTCAACGACCTCGCCTGGCTCGAGCTCTACGACGACAACTTCGACGCCGCGGCGATCGCCGCCGAAGAGGCGGTCGAGCTCTACCGCCGCGGCGGCGACGAGCGCGGGGCACTCGAGGCCGAGCCGGTCCTCGCCTGCGTCGACGCCGCGCGCGGTCGCGTCGCCCGCGCCCGCCAGCGGCTCGCCGCCTTGACCAAAGGAGCGGACGAGAGTGATTCCGAGTCGGCGAGATTCGTCGTCCTGATCGCGGAGGCTCGGGTCGCCGAGATCTTGGGTGAACTGCCGCGCGCGGTGGCCTTGCGCCGCCGCCTGGTCGAGATCGCCGCCGGCTTCGAGCTCCCGGGGCTGGCGATGAATCAGCGGTCCCAGTTGGCGCTGGCGCTCGATCGCGCCGGCGAGCGCAGCGCGGCGACGGCGCTCGCGGCCGAGCTCCTGCCGCAGGCCGAGCGCCTCGGACTGGGAGAGGTCATTCGCAATTGCCGCGGAGTACTCGACCACGCGGCGCCGCCGGCCGTTCCCCGCACCGACCTCTGATCACGTCGAGGTCGCACATCCCGTTCATCCGCGAGAGTCCCTGTAGTATCTCTTCGGACACCATGCGCGACGACGAGAGCTCCTCGCCCGACGGAGTGCTCGAGCAGCCCGAGGGACCGGAGGTCACGCAGGTCCTGGAGGCCTGGAAGCAGGGCGACGACCGCGCGCTCGAGCAGCTGCTGCCGATGGTCTACGCCGAGCTGCGGGCGATCGCCGGCCGCCAGCTCCGCCGCGAGCGGCCGGGACACACGTTGCAGCCGACAGCGCTGGTCAACGAGGCCTATTTGAAGCTGCGCCACCTGCGCTCCATCCGGTGGCACGATCGAGCGCATTTCTTCGCCTTTGCTTCTCGAATCATGCGCCGCATCCTCGTCGACCATGCCCGGAGTCGCCTGGCCGCGAAGCGCGGCGCGGGGGCGGTGCAGATCGACTGGATCCAGGGCCTCGAAGGCCAAAGTGCCGCGGCTCTCGATGTGGCGATACTGATCGATCTCGACCGCGCCCTGGATCGCCTGGCAGAGGAACGGCCGCGGCTGGCGAGGCTGGTCGAAGTCCGTTTCTTCGGCGGCCTGACCGTGGAGGAGGCCGCGGTGCTGCTCGAGTGCTCGCCGCGGACGGTGAAACGGGATTGGGTCTTCGCGCGCGCCTGGTTGCTGCGCGAGCTCGGCCTGCCCCTCTCCTGACGTGGGCACCGAGCTCGATCGGCTGGAGGAGCACTTTCACCGTCTGGAGATCCTGCGACCCGGCGAGCGCGAGGAGGCTCTGAAAGAGCTCCGGGAGAGCAGCGGGGAGAGGCCTCGCTTGCGCGGTGCGAGACCTGCTCGCGGCGGCGGATCTGACGTCGTCGCCTCTCGACAGCCCGGCGCTTCCCGGCGCCGACCCGACGACGCTCGCGGAGAACCTGCGGAGCCTCCTGCTGCCCGAAGTTCTGCCCTGGGTGGAAGGGTACCGCTTGCTGAAGCGCATCGGCCGCGGCGGCAGCGGAACGGTCTACCTCGCCGAGCAGGTGCGCCCGGAGTTCACGCGCGCGGTAGCGATCAAGATCGTCGACCGCGTCCTCGACCCGAGCTCGTTGCGCCGCGTGGAGGACGAACGCCGGATCCTGGCGAGACTGGAGCACCCCGGAATCGCCCGCCTCTACGACGCCGGCGTGACCCCGACCGGGCATCCCTACCTGGCGATGGAGCGGGTCGAGGGCCTGTCCATCGTCGAGCACTGCAGCTTGCGGGACCTTCCGGTCGCCGACCGGCTCGTTCTCTTCCTCGACGTTCTCGACGCGGTCGAGTTCGCGCATCGCGCCGGCGTGGTGCATCGCGATCTCAAACCGGCCAACATCCTGGTGTCCGAGCGCGGCGAGACGAAGCTGCTCGACTTCGGCATCGCCAAGCTCATCGCCGCTCCAGGCGAGGACGAGGAGACCCGGACCCTGGGCCGGGCGATGACCCCGGCCTATGCCAGCCCCGAACAGGTGCTGGGACATCGGGTGACGTTCGCCTCCGACATCTACTCGCTCGGCGTCGTGCTCTACGAGCTCCTGGCCGAGACTCTGCCCTACCAGATCGACGGCGTCCGTTTCGAGACCTTCGAGGAGGCGGTCCGTCGCCAGGATCCGGAGCCGCCGTCGACGGCGTTCACCCGTTCGGCGCGCACCACGACCCGGCAGCGCGCCCGGTTCGAAGTTTCCCGGCGGCTTCGCGCCTTGCGTGGCGACCTCGACGCGGTGGTGCTGCGGGCGCTGCGCAAGGATCCGGCGGCGCGCTACGCCTCGGCCGCCGATCTCGCCGAGGATCTGCGCCGCGTGCTCTCCGGACGGCCGGTGGCCGCGCGCGGCGCGAACCGGCGCTATCGCCTGTCGAAGCTCTTCCGCCGGCAGTGGAAGCGAATGATGATGGCGGCCGTCCTCGCCGCGGCCGTCGCCGTCGTCGCCCTCCCCGAGCTGCGCCAGCGCCTCCTTCTGCCGCTTCTGGTGCGGCGCTCGGCGGACGAATTCTCGAGCTACTCCGCTGCCCGCCCGGGCAGCTCCGAGGCCCGCGCCGCGCTGCGCGCCGGGGCCGGCGAGCTGCGCCGCTGGGATGCGCTCGCGGCGCGCCAGAGTTTCACCCGCGCGGCGTCGCTGCTTCCCGGGCGAGCGGAAGAAGCGCTCGCCTGGGACGGCCTGTCGCGGGCCGAGGGTCTGCTCGGCGAAGTGGGCAAGGCCGCCCGCGCGGCGCGTCGCGCCGCCGAGGTGGAGAGGCGGATGGCGGGACTCCCCGCCGCGGAAGGGGAACGCATCGTCGCCCGCGGTCTCGCCGCCGAGCGCGCCTGGGGGCGGGCGATCCCGGCGCTCGACCGTCTGTTCGGCCGCTCACCGGCGCGGGTCGACCTCGGCCTCGATCTGGTCGCGGCGCTCCTTGCCTCGGGACAGACCGAGGCAGCGAATGCGACCCTGGGCAGGATCGTGCAGGTGCTCGCACAGGCGGGCGGCGCGGAGCGCGATCCGCGCGTCGACCTCGCCGAGGCGGAGACCGCCTATCGCCTCGGGGAACAGCAGCGAGCGGCGGCCGCGGCAGCGCGCGCCCGCGACTGGGCGCTCGCGCACGGAGTCGGGGAGATCCGGCTGCGCGCCGAGCGGCTGCACGCCGAGGCGATCGCCAGGCTCGACCTGCGCGAGGAGGCGCAGACGGAGCTCACCCGGCTCGAGGGCGAGATGGCGGCCGCGGGCATGGACCGCGAGGCCGCCGCGAGCCGATTGGCGCTCGGCAAGATCCTGGCCCGCACCGCGGACAACGCACGGGCGCACGAGACGCTGGAGCGGGCCCTCGCCGGGCTGCGCGCGGCGGACGATCGGTCCGGCGAGGTCGGCGCCCTCGTCGCGCTCGCCTTTCAGGGCTCGAAGGGCGGCGACCTCGCCCCGAGCCTGGCGCTCGCGCAGAGCGCGGTGGCGCTGGCGCGCGAGATCGGCGATCGCTGGAGCGAAGGCGAGGCGCTGGTCGGCTGTCTCGCGCTGGCGAACTGGGCCGAGGATGCCAGGACGGTGCTCGAGACGCAGGGCCTGGCCCTGCGGGCGCTGCGCGAGTCGGCCAATCGCCAGACCCTGCTCGCCACGCTCAACAACCTCGCCCTCGGGGCGGTCGAGCGCCTCGAGCTGGATCGGGCGGAGGCCTATCTCGGCGAAGCGGCGGATCTCTCGCAAAGGGTGGGCAATCGGCTCGCGGACGCTGGACTGGATCGCGCCTACGGCTATCTCGAGGAATCGCGCGGCGCCCACGACCTCGCTCGCCAGCGCTACGAGGCGGCGCTCGACAAGGCGCGCCGCGCCGAAGTTCCGATCTCGATCGCGACTTACCTCGGCGACCTCGCCTGGGTCGAGGTGGCCGCCGATCGCCCCGACGCCGCGGCGGATCGCGCCGTCGAAGCCATCGCCGCGCATCAGGCGGTGGGAAAGCTCGGCGACGCCGTGGAGCTCTCGGGCGTCCTCGCCTGGGTCGAGGCGCGGCGCGGAAACCGGAGCGCGGCTTACGAACGTCTGGCGGCGCTGCGGCGCGCCGCGGGGGAAGCGCCGGCGGCGCCGTCCTTTTCTTCGCTGGTCCTCGAAGCGCGCATTGCCGAGGCTTCAGGCGACTGGCAGCGGGCCGTCGAGCTGCGGCGGCAGACGGTCCGAATGGCCATCGAGCTGGAGATGGCCGGGCCGCTCATCGCCGAACGCTACGGCCTCGTCCGGGCGCTCCACGGCGCCGGGGAGCGCCGGGAGGCGCGCCGCCTGGCCGGCGAGCTCCTCTCCGAAGCCGAAGCGCGCGGGGTCCGCGGCGTCGCGCGCGGCCTGCGGAGCCTGCTCGGCACCCCCGGCTAGGGCCGGACTTCTCCCGCACGGCCCCGTTTTTTCGGCCCTCTCGCCTAAGAGGGAGTGATTCGTGCGGAATCACTCGCAGCGGACTCGAGAGCGGAGGGCGGAGATGAGGACAAGAAGCGCGACAGTGGGAAGCCGGTTTCTGATCCTGGGAGCGATGGTGATGGGAACCGCCGCGGGCCCGGGTCTCCTCATGGGAGACCTCTTCGGCGTGCGCTCGCAGCGGCTGCAGGACAGCTTCGGCAGCGGGCTCGAAGGGCTGGCCTTCAGCAACGACAATTTCGGCTTGGCGCAGGCGGTCGGCGACTTCGACGGCGATGGCCGCGACGACCTCGCGATCGGCGACTACGAGTCGCTGACCGGCGAGAAGGAAGGCGCGGTCCACGTCCTCTATTCGGAGGCCATCGGCGTCACCGCCGCTAGGGACGTCCTGTTCAAGGATATCGATCCGGTGACCGGCCAGAGCGACCGCGAGCTCGGCGACGAGTTCGGTTCGGTGCTCGCGGCGGGCGACTGGAACGGCGACGGCTTCGACGACCTGGCGATCGGCATTCCGCGCGAGGACATCGGATTCCTCGTCGACGCCGGGACGGTGATGGTCATCTACGGTTCGACGGAAGGCCTGACGACCGGCAACGCACCCTTGCCGCAGAAGTGGCGGATCGGCGCCGGCGGGCTCTTCAGCACGCCGAAGTCGGGCGATCTCTTCGGCCTGGCGCTCGCGGGCGGAGACTTCAACCAGGACGGCCGCGACGACCTGGCGATCGGCTGTCCGGCGTGCGACGCCTTCAGCTTTCAGCTGCCGGAGGATTCCGGGAGCGTGTGGATTCTCTACGGCTCGGCGACGGGAATCACCGCGACCGGTCTCCGCTACCTCGACCAGGACTCGTCGGATGGCGGGGGCGTCGAGATGCTCAATAGCTGCGAGGACTCGGACTTCTTCGGCCAGTCGCTGGCGGCGGGGGACTGGAACGGCGACCTCGCCGCGGACCTCGCGATCGGCGTCGCCTCCGAGACGCTCGGCACGACGAACAACGCCGGCGCGGTCCAGGTCGTCTATGGCTCCCCGGGCGTCGGCCTGCGCGTCGCCGGCAATCAGTTCTGGCGGGAATCGAACGTGGCGACCGGCGGCGTCGAGGAGGCGGAAGATCACTTCGGCCTGGCGCTCGCCGCGGGAGATGTGACCGGCGACGGGATCGACGACCTGGTGATCGGCACGCCGTACGAGGACGCCGCCGGCTTCACCGACGCGGGAGCGATCACGCTGCTCTGGGGGCAGCCGGGAACCGGGCTCGATACGCCGGGCTCCGAGCTCTACGACCAGACGTCGCTCGGCGACGGTGAGTCGCCGGGACAGTTCGAGAACTTCGGCTTCGCCCTGGCGATCGGCGACTTCGTGGACCAGAACGCCATTGGCGCCCGCGACCTCGCGATCGGCATTCCGCAGGAGGCGGTGCAGGATCCCGACACCGGCGAGAACCTCCTCTTCGCCGGCGGCGTGACGATCGTCCCGGGGGGCTTCGGTCTCGATGCGCCCTCGGCCGAGTTCTGGGCGCAAGGCTTCCGCGGCAGCGCCGGAGCCGGGGACCTCGAAGACAGCCAGGCGTACGGTTTCTCGCTCGCCGCCGGCGACTTCGATGGCAACGGCCAGGATGACCTCGCGATCGGTGCGCTCTATGTCGATGGGACGAACGTCGGCGGACCGAGCATCAACGCCGGCGCGGTCTACGTGCTCTATGGGGCGCTCTTTGCCGACGGCTTCGAGTCCGGCGAGGTCGACGCCTGGACGAGCTCGACGCCCTGAGCCGCACCGATCTCCCGCGCCGCTCCGGCTTCGAGCCGAAGGCCGCGCAGGGGGCTTGCGGCGTCGGGCGATCTCCTGCACACTGCCCGCAGGCGGGCCCGAACCTCATGCGCTACAAGCTCGGTATCGTGCTCTCCGGCGGCGGCAGTCGCGGGCTCGCCCATGCCGGCGTCTTGCGCGCCCTGGTCGAGAACGGAATCGAGCCCGACTGCGTCTCGGGCACCAGCGCGGGCGCGCTGGTTGGCGCCCTCTATGCCTCCGGTCGAGGGTCGCAGGAGATCCTGCGCTTCTTCGACGACGCCAACCCTTTCCGACTCTCGCGTCTGGCGCTGAACAAGGCGGGCGTCATTGACTCGGAGAAGATCGTCGGCGCGTTCGCGCACTGGTTTCCCGAAGATTCGTTCGCCGCGCTCGCGCGTCCGCTGTTCGTCACCGGCACCGATCTGGTGTCGGGACGGCTGGAGGTCTGGAGCTCGGGGCCGCTGGTGCGCCCGCTGCTCGCGTCATCGGCGGTGCCGTTCGTGATCTCGCCGACGCGCGTCGATGGCCGCCTCTATGTCGACGGCGGCATCGTCAACAACTTTCCGGTCGAGCCGCTCTTTGGCTTGTGCGACGCCATCCTCGGGGTCCACGCTACCCCGCTCTCGGCGCCCTCCGAAGGCGACCTGAATTCGACTTTTGCCGTCACCCAGCGGGCGCTCGAGATCGGCATGTTCCACACTTCGAGGCGCAAATTCCACCATGCCGACCTGGTGATCTCGCCCGCCGGCCTGTCGCGGTTCTCGACCTTCGACACCCGGCGACACGCCGAAATCGTCGAGATCGGCTACCAGGCCGCGCTCGCCCAGCTGGATGCCATCCGGTCGCTGCTCTAGGCGGCAGAGGACGCCGCGCAGCCGCCACCCCTTGGGGTGGTGCCGCGTCGAAAGGGCGGGCGCACACTGATCGCACGCGCCCCGGCGGTTCGCGAGCGCCGCTCGCCGTCCGGCGGGCAGGCGTTCGATCTCCCGCCAGAGGAGGATGGAGATGAAAGTCCGAGACCTGATGCGCAGCATTCCCCGTCTGACCACCGCCGGAGAGTCCCTCGCCAGCGCCGGCCTTACGATGGCCGAGGCCGGCGTCGGTGTGCTGCCGGTAGTCGACGCCAACCGCCGCGTCGTCGGCGTCATCACCGACCGCGATGTCTGCTGCGCCCTGGCGCGTGGGAACCGGCGTCCGAGCGAGCTGCGCGTGGCGGAGGTCGCGAGCGCGCCGCCCTGGGTCTGCGAGGCGGACGATGACCTGTCGATGGCGCTCGCTACGATGCGCACGCATTCCGTGCGGCGCCTGCCGGTGGTCGACGCCTACGACTGTCTGGAGGGCTTGCTGTCGCTCGACGAGGTCATCCTCGCCGCGCACCTCCTGGCTGGCGACCGCCTTTCGGGACCCGTTCACGCCGAGGTGGTCGAGACGATGCAGGCGATCGTGCGCCCGGCGACCGCGCTCGTCGGCTCACCGGTCGGCGCGTTGGCCTGAGCCGCCCTACATCCGTTCGGGTTCGGGGATTCCCAGCAGCTCGCAGAGCGCGCCGGCCGCCTTGGCGAAGTTGCGGAAGGCGCCGCGGCGCAGCATACGCAGCGCGGCGTCCTCCTCGTGCAGCACCGGGTGGTGGTGGTAGGCGGTGTTGAAGCGCTGCGCGAGCTCGAGCGCCTGCCGCGCGATGAGTGAGAGCTCGAGCGACGAAGTGGCGCGTTCGACGATCTCTTCGACCAGCGATGCGGCGTGCACCAGGTCCCAGAGGTCGTCGCTCCAGAGCTCGGCAGGGAGCGCGGCGATCGAATCCGGCGTGACGGCATCGCTGTTCCCGGCCGCCGCGAGCTTGCGCTCGATGTTTCTCGCCCGTACCAGCGAGTACTGCAGGTAGGGTCCGGACTCGCCCTCGAAATTGAGCGCTTCGTCGATGTCGAAGGCGATCACCCGGGTAGTGCCGGTCTTCACCATGAAGAAGCGCACCGCCGCCACGGCGATTTCGGCCGCCAGCCGCTGGAGCTCTTCGTGACCGAGCTCGCGGTTGCGGCTGGCGATCTCTGCGCGCGCCTTCTCCTCGAGCCGGTCGAGAAGGTCGTCGGCCTTGACGCCGATGCCCTTGCGCCCGGACATCTCCATGGCGCGGCTCTCGGATCCTTCCTCCGCGGCGTAACCCAGCGCCTGGGCGGTCGCCGGCGAGAGCGTGACCATTTCGTAGGCGAAGTGCACCGAGCGGGCGGCGGCCTCGTGGTGCCCGAGGGCGGAAAGGCCGGCGCGGACGATCTTCTGCAGGTAGCTCTGACGAGCATCGATGACATTGACCACCCTCTCGGCGTGACCGAATGCCGGAGGATCGTCGGCGCCCTCGCGGGCGGTGACCCACAGTTCCGCCTCCCGCCAGTAGCGGTAGGCGAAGTCCTTGCCCAGCAGGCCGAACTTCCACAGCTGATAGGCGATGTCCTTGCCGACATAGGTCACCGTGCCGTCGGAGCGCACGATCACCTTGTCCGGATCCTCGAGGCCGGCGAACTCCGCGGTTCCCTCGAGCGGCATGACCCAGCAGCCGGAGTTCTTGCCCTCGGCTTCGAGCTGGACGGCGCCGGTCGCCTTCAGGAGCTCGAAGGCGACACTGAAGAAGTCGAGCCCAAGGATGTCGCTCTCGTGGGTCAGCAGGTCGTAGCCGATCCCCAGGCGACGCATCGTCGCCAGGTGACGCACGACGATCCGGCGGGCCACGAGACGGCCCATCTCGGCGCGCTCGCCGACCCCGGACTCGAGTCCGTGCAGGGTCTCGCGACGCAGCTTCAGGCGCTCGGGGTTCTCCTCGTACCACTTGCCGACCTTGGCGTAGACGTCCCAGCAGCGGAAGTCGAACGGCTCGCGAATGGCCGCGACTTCGGCGACCGAGAGGTGCTCGATGTCGACGAAGCCGACCACGACATCGGCCACCTGGACGCCGGTGTCGTCGATGTAGTTCTGCACCTCGACTGCGACCCCCTGGGCGCGCAGTCCGCGGACGAGGAGGTCGCCGAGGACCGCGTTGCGCAGATGACCGATGTGCGCCGCCTTGTTCGGATTGATATTGGTGTGCTCGACGATGACCTTGCCCGGCGTGTCGCCGGCTGCCGCGGCCGCATCGCCCGCTGCACTTCCGGCGCTCGCCGTGTCCTTCGGGGTGGCCGGGGGCGCGGTGAAGACCGGCGCGGCAAGCAGTCCGGCGGCGAACTGCGAACGGTCGAAGAACAGGTTCAGATAGCCCGCGCCCTCGATCCGGAGCTCGCGCACCCCGGCCGGCAGCCGCCACCCGGCGCCAAGCGCCATCGCGATGTCGCGAGGCTTCATTTTCAACGACTTGGCGAGATGGAGTGGGGTCGGGAAGGCGAGGTCGCCGAGGGCGCGACGGGGCGGAATCTCGGCGACGGGGTCGTGGTCGAGTCCGAACTGGCGGGAAATCTCGGCCTTGAGTGAGGCGGCGAGCTGCTGTTTCAATGCCCGGAACATGGGGGGGCAGTCTACTTGACTGGATCCCCGCCTGCGGGCTGTCCAGGAGGGGGGCTGGGGCGGTGCAGGCGCAAAGGAGCGAGACTTGATATGCTCAATGGCTCAAAACGCCGCCTCTTGCTGGTGGCGTCAAACCGAGCGACCCGGGCTTCGAGTCATGGCGGAAACCAAGGCGGACAACCGCATCGTCATTACGATGAACAACACCACCCTCGAGCTGGTGGAGGGGGACATTACGGATCTCGACGTGGAGGCGATCGTCAACGCCGCCAACGAGAACCTGGTGTTGGGCGGCGGCGTGGCAGGGACGATCAAGCGGCGTGGCGGGCCTTCGGTCCAGGAAGAGTGCCGCCGGATCGGCTCGACAGGCGTCGGCACGGCGGTCATCACCGGCGCGGGCAAGATGAAGTTCCGCCACGTGATCCATGCCGTCGGGCCGAAGATGGGCGAAGGCGACGAGGATCGCAAGCTCTCGGCAGCCGTGCGCTCGTCGCTCGCGCTGGCCGACCGGCACGGTCTGAAGTCGGTCGCCATTCCGGCGATCTCGACCGGCAACTACGGATTCCCCGTCGAACGCTGCGCGCGGATCCTCCTGACCGAGGTCCATCGCTACCTGCAGGGCGGCACCAAGCTCCAGCGCGTCATCGTCTGTCTCTTCGACGAGGCCACCTGGAAGCTCTTCGCCCGCGAGCTCCGGCGCGGTTTCCGCTGACCTGGCTCGCGCTGGGTTAGGCTCGCGCGCTCGGCGGCGCGCTTCAATCCCCGAAGATTCTGCTTGAACATCCGCCGGGTTGCGGCGTCGAGCCGCACCAGCCGGAAGAGGAGAACTCCCGGTCCGGAGAAATTCTCCTGCTGGCGGACGAAGGTCCCGTTCGGCCTGGCATCGAGATAGAAGGCGTGGCGGCCGGTGACGCCGCCGCTCTTGCCCACCCAGGCGAGGGACCGGTTCGGCGTCGCCGCCTCGATGCGGACGGTGAGCTTCCACGTCATCCAGCCGAGATGCAGCGCCAGCACCAGCGATGACCCTTCGTGCAGCGCCTTGCGATCCTTGGTCTCGGCGCCGCGGCAGCCCGACCACCAGTGCTGCCAGCTGTGCGGGTCGGCGAGGAAGCGCCAGACGGTCTCGGGCGCGGCCGCGATGTGAATCGACTCTGTGATCGCGAGGGTGGTCAGGGCCATGGGGCCGTGCCGGCGATCAGGCGCCGAACTTCTCCAGCCTGCCGGCGTGGGCGAGCAGCAGGCCCAGCAGTTCGCGCGCCGGGAAGGTGCCGAGGTGGCCGCGGATCGCCTGCTGCTCGTCGAAGGCGCTCGTCTCGTCGACGAACGCCACCGCTGAAGCGACCAGCAGCGGGACCGGATGGAAGCTGTGGGCCGCCATCGGCGCCGGGGTCGAATGGTCGCCGGTCACCGCGACGACATCGGGGCCTAGCGCGAGCAGTCGCGGCAGAAGGGCGTCGACCTCTTCGATCGCCGCTGCCTTGGCGTCGACGTTGCCGTCTTCTCCCGCCTGGTCGGTCTGCTTGACGTGCAGGAAGAAGAAGTCGAACTCCTGCCAGCGCTCCGCGACCCGGTCGAGAATCTCGCCGATGCGTTTGCCGCAGGGTACGACCTCCATGCCGCACGCCGCGGCGACGCCGCGATAGAGCGGGTAACCGGCGAAGGCGCCGCAGCGCATCTTGTAGAGCTCGGGAAGTCGTGGCAGATGAGGCAGCTGCGAGAACCCCCGCAGCAGCACGCGGTTGGCCTTCGGCTCGTCGACGATCGCCTGCTCCATGAGCTCGACGGCGCGGCGTACGAGCGCCGCAGTGCTTGCTCCGCCGGGCGCCGTCTCGCGCGCTGCGAGCGGCGGCACCCCGAGCTGCTGGGGATCGGTGTCGTCGAGCGTCGCCTCGAGGCCCTCGCCGGAGAGCAGCAGGACGAACCGGTGCGCCTCGCCCGGCACGACGCGCACGCGGACGTCGGAGATCGCCGCCAGCGCCCGGTTGACCTTCTCGCAGACACGCACGCACTCGGCGGTCGGGATCCTGCCGGCGCGCCGGTCAGAGAGCTCGCCCCGGGCGTTGGCGGTGGCGAAATTGCCGCGCGCCGCGACATCTCCCTGGCCGAGGTCGAGTCCGAGTCCGAGCGCCTCGAGGATTCCGCGTCCGATGTCGAACTGGGGCTCGCGCGGATCGTAGCCGAACAACGCCAGATGTCCCGGCCCGCTGCCGGGAGTGATGCCGGTGGCGACCGGAACGATTCGGCCGAGCGAGGACCGGGCCGCCAGGGCGTCGAAGTGCGGCGTGCGCGCCTTCTGCAGGGCGGTCAACGGCTGGGCGGGAGTCGCGAGGTCGCCGACGCCGTCGAGCACCAGCAGGACGATCTTCGTCGCGTTGGGCTGAGCCAGGCGGGAGAGCAGGTCGAGGTGCCGCATCGGTGGCAGGGGCGGTGGCTCGAAGAGGGCCGGCTCAGGCGACCAGGTAGGCGATGGCGCGAATCTGCAGGCGGGAGCGCGGTTCGAAGCCGTTGCCAACCAGGGCGTAGGCGCTCTTGCCGGCCATGATCGGCAGAACGATCCAGCCGTCGAACGTGTCGCCCGCGCCGTAGGGCGCGACCACCGGCTCGATCTCGGCAAGCTTGATCCAGTGTTCGTCGTCGGGATCGAACGATCCCTGCAACTCGAGGTAGGCGCGGTCGAGGTCGATGACTTTCTGCCCCGAAGGGTGCCAGACGGAGAAGACGAAGCGGACCTCGTCGTAGGCCGCCGTGTCGATCATCTTCTGCGCGTTGACCGACATCGGAAAGGCGAACGCCCCCGCCGAATCGGTGGCAAAGATCTCCGGGGTGGCATCGAAACCGATCTGCATCGAGCGCGATTCGCGCGCGTCACTCATGGCTGGACCGTCCTTGATCTCGTGGTTCTCATGGCCCGCCGCGCGCCAGGGCGAGCGCGTGACGGATATTGCGGCAAGTCGCATCCTCGTCCGGCGCGAGCAGCGGCGCGCCGATGCCGAAGGCGACCGCGCCGGCGGCACGATAGGCCGGGATCTCCTCGATGCCGAAGCCGCCGCCGGCGAGCATCGGGGCGAGGTCGCCGAACGGCTGGCGGACCACCGAAAGGTAGGCCGGACCGCCGACCGGCGGCAGCGGATAGACCTTGAGAAGGTCGGCTCCAAGCTCATGGGCGGCCACCAGCTCGGAGGGCGAGAGGCCGCCCATGCACAGGAAGAGGTCCTCGGCGCGGGCGATTGCGGCGACGGCGGCGGAGACATTGGGCGTGACGAGGAACTCGCTGCCTGCGGCGACGGCATCCCGCGCCCGGGCCGCAGTCGTGACCGTCCCCATGCCGATGCGAATCATGGAGCCGGCTGGGCGGAGGTCGAGCAGCTCGCGGACGAGGTCGGTGGCGCCCGGGACGGTGAAGGTGATCTCGATCATCTCGAGCCCGTGGCGCATGAAGGCGCGCGCCTGGGAGGCCGCCACGGCGCGGTCCGCATGGCGCACAACGGCGATGATCGGCGCCCGCCGGAGGCTCTCCGCAACCGCTGATTTGAGCTCGGGCAGCGATGTCTTCACGGTCTGAACTCTATCATCGGGGCGTCGGACGGCAGGCCCGTCCGCGCCGACGCGCCGCGCCAGAAGCGTCCCCCGGCGCCGCGCAGCCGTCGTCGGGTCGCGGTCAGGATGGGCGCGGTTGCCGACCCCGCGCGAGGGCGTTGCGGGTTCGGCGCAGCAGGCCGGAGAGGAGCGCCGCTTCGCGCTCCGACAGGCCGGCGCGGGCGAGCAGTTGGCGCAGGTCGCGCGCCACCCGATGGATCGTCGTGTCGCGCGCGAAGCCGACCTCGGCGAGCAGTTCCTGCAGCCGGCCGAAGAGATGGTCGAGCTGAAAGACCGTGGCGCGCGACACCGGCTCGAGAGCGATCGCTCCGGGCGTCCCGCGCGCCACGTAGAGCTCGTAGGCGAGCAGGAGGACGGCCTGCGCCAGGTTCAGGGTCGGGTTCGCCGGCGCCGCCGGAATGCTCACCAGGACATTGGCGAACGCCAGCTCGTCGCTCGTCAGGCCCGAGACCTCGGCGCCGAAGACCAGGGCAACACGGGCGCCGGAGGCATGGCGCTCGAGGTGCCCCGGCAGCTCGCGCGGCGCGACGACCGGATGCGGCCACAGCCGGTCCCGGAGCGAGGCGGTCGCGACCACGAAGTCGAACTGCGCCAGCGCCGCCTGAAGGCTCGCGTGGCGCTGGGCGCCGCGCAGGATGTCATGGGCGTGCATCGCGAACGCGAAGGCGGTGTCGCCGAGGTCCGGGGCGGGCTCGACCAGGAGCAGGCGGGTGAGACCCATGTTGGCCATCGCCCGCGCGACGGCGCCGATGTTGCCTTCCTGCTGGGGGCGGACGAGGACGACTGCGGGCTGGGTCACGGTCGGCGCACTGCCGACCAGTTGGAGGAGGAGACGACCGCGGTCTCTCCACTCCCCAGGAGCCACAGCACGGACGGCTTCGGGCGCAGGGACCCGAGCCGGATCTGGCCGCCGTTGGCGCCGAGCACGCTCATCGCCATGGCCAGCGGCTCGGCGTCGGCGGCGAGCTTGGTCACCGTGACCACACTCGAGACGCTGGTGGCGGGTTTGCCGCTGCGCAGATCGAAGGCGAGCGCGATCTTTTCCCTGCCGACCTGCAGCGCTTCCGACGACGGGTCGGCGACCGCGAGCGCCTCGTCCACCAGCAGCACCAGACTCTCCGGGTTGCCGGAGGCCGAGAGCGTGGGCAAGGGGACGGGCCATCCCCTGCCTCCGGGGCCGGCGCCCATGCCGCGGGTCACCGATCCGAGCCCGACCCGGGCATTCTTGGCGCCCATGTCGGCGAGCGTCCGGACCGCAATATCGACCGCCCAGCCGCGTACGAAACCTCGAAGATCGAGCTCGCTGCCAGGAGAGATCGCGATCGTCCGGGTCTCGGTGCTCAGAGTCACGCGGTCACATTTCGCCGTCGCCGCAGCCTCCTCGAGCTGGTCAGGGGTGGGGAGGGCGCCGCTCCGGGCGCTCCTCGTCCACAGCCGATAGACGGCGCCACCGGCCGGACCGGACGCGCCATCGCTCCAAGTGCAGAAGGACGTCGCGCGGCGCATCAGGCCAAGGAGGTCGTCCGAGAGCGCCGCCTTGCCGCCGGCGTCCGGCGCGGCGAGCACGCTGAGCTCCTGCTCAGCGCGCACGACGGCATCCCAGGCGGCGTCGAGGGCCTTTGCGCCGGCCGGCCTGGGCAGATCGCGGACTTCAATCTCAAGCTGCGCGCCGAGCGCGGAACCGACGATCCGCAAAGGGGCGGACCGCTCGTCGCCCGGAACGCCCGGCGGCGGCATGACCGCACTCCCGGCGGCGGCTGAAAGAGGCGTGGAGAGCACCAGCACGAGCGCCATCCGGACGAGTCTGCGGTGAGCATTTTCCACGAATTCATCATATGCGGGAGCTTTTCGCCATGCTGCCCCTTGCGGACGAGGACCGGGTTGCAGGAGAATGCGCACACGAGTTACACCGGCAACCATCGCGCATCGGGGCGAAGACCAACATGACAACCGACCGGCTGAGAGCTTTTCTTCTTCCACTTGCACTGTGCACCCTCCTCGTTGGGTGCAACAAGGCGCAAGCGCGCATGGAGTTCAAACAGGGCAACTCCTCGTACAAGGCCGAGAACTTCCGTGACGCAATCATGTACTACAAGAAGGGGCTGGCGCTCGACCCGGCGTCCAAGCAGGTCTGGCGCTCGGTTGGAATGGCAGCGATGGCGATCTACCGGCCCGGAGACACTTCCAAGCAGAATCTCAGCTATGCGCAAGAGGCTCTGGATGCGTTCGCGAAATACGCCCAGGCCTTCCCGAACGAGCCCAAGATTCAGGACTACATCCTGTCGATCCTGCTGGGCTCGGAGCGCTACGATGAAGCGCTCGCGCGGCTCCGCGCCCGGTCAGCGCAGAACCCCGGTGATAAGGCCAACAATCTGGCGATCGCCACGGTGCTCCTCCGGGCCGGGAAATTGGAGGAGGCGCTCGCCTATGTCAAGAGTCTGGGCGCGCGGGCCGACAGCATGGCGCACTACACGGTCGGCGTTGCCTGCTTTGAGAAGGTCCGCAACGACAAGGAGCAGCTGATCGGTCCCGAGCAGCGTATGGTGATCGTCGACGCCGGCATCGAGGCGCTGCGCAAGTCGGTTGCCATGACCCCGGATTCCTTCGATTCTCTGGTCTACCTGAACCTGGTCCTGCGACAGAAGGCGAGACTCGAGGTTGACCCCGTAGTACAGCAGGCCTTGATCGCCGAAGCGGTGACTCTCCAGGACAAGGCCAGAGCCATCGCCGCCGCCCGCAAGGCCAAAGAAGCCGCCGCTTCCTGAGGCGACGGGAGAGCCCATGTTCGAAAGCGCATTGATCGAGTCGCAGAAGAAGAAGTTGGCGCGAGGCCGGCTGATGATCCTCCAGATGGCGCTGCTCCTGCACGTGCTCGTGGTCGGGGTCGTGCTGGCAGTGCAGTACTGGACCGTCGATCCGGTGGACGAGCCTCCGATCCAGATCACGTTCTTCCAGGCTTCAGCGCCGCCGCCGCCGCCGCCGCCGCCGCCCCCACCCCCCCCGCCAAGGCCGCAGGCTGCGCCCAAGCCGGTGGTGCCGGTGGTGCAGACCGCGATTGTGCAGCCGGTGAGCGTGCCGGAGGATATTCCCGAGCCGACCCCCTACGAGGAGCCCGAAGGGGAAGAGGGCGGCGTCGAGGGTGGCGAGGAAGGCGGAGAGGTCGGCGGCGTCCCGGAGAGCACCGGCGAGATCCTCCGGGTGGGTGGCGAGATCTCCAAGCCGGTGCGCCTCGGTGGCGCCCAGCCCGCCTACACCGAACTGGCGCGCAAGGCGCGAATCCAGGGCGTGGTCATCGTCGAAGCGATCATTGACAAAGAGGGCCTGGTGACCAACGTCCGTGTCCTGAAGGGTCTCCCCATGGGTCTGGACCAGTCGGCGGTGGATGCGGTCAAGAGCTGGCGCTTCAAACCGGCGACGCTGAACGGGCGACCCGTGAGCGTCTACTACTCACTGACAGTCAACTTCAGACTGCAATAAAACCGAACTGAAAGAGGAAGAGGAGAGGAGCTATGGACTTTAGCCCAATGCACTTGTGGGAGTCGATGACATGGATCGCCCAGGGCGTGGTGATCATCCTTGTCATCCTCTCCGTGTACTCGCTGTACGTGGTGATCGATCGGGCGTTGTTCTACAGGAAGGCCAAGCGGCAGTCGGTGGACTTCGCCAAACAGGCCACCGCCGCGCTGGCGAAGGACCAGATCTCGCAGGCGATCGACGTGGCGCGGAAGTTCCCTGCCAGCCATCTGGCGCGCGTCACCCGGGCCGGCCTGATCGAGTTCCAGCTCGACTCGACCCGCACCGCGGGTCTTTCGGGCGTGGATCTCGTCGAGGCGGCACGCCGGGCGATCGAGCGCGAGACGCTGATCACCTACTCGGACTTCAAGAAGGGCACCGGTTCGCTGGCGACGATCGCCACGACGGCGCCTTTCATCGGCCTCTTCGGCACCGTCGTCGGCATCATCAACGCCTTCCGCGGCATGTCCACCGGTGCGGGCGGTATCGCCGCCGTCTCGGGCGGTATCGCTGAAGCGCTGGTCACGACGGCGCTGGGTCTCTTCGTCGCTATTCCGGCGGCCTGGATGTTCAACCACTTCACCGGCATGCTTGAGCGTTTCAGTGTCGAGATGTCGAACTCTTCGTCCGAGCTCGTCGACTTCTTCATCAAGAAGCACGGAGGCAGCGATGCAGTTGGGGTCCGCGTTTAAGAACAAGACGGGATCAGGCAGCGAGAGCGACGTTTCGGCGGACATCAACGTCACGCCGCTGGTCGATGTCTGTCTGGTGATGCTGATCATCTTCATGGTCGTCACTCCCCTGCTGCGTGCCGGCGCCGACGTCAACTTGCCGCTGACCGACCGGCCTCCCGGGATGCCGGAGGGGCCGAAGCAGAAGACCATCTCGATGACGGTGCGTGCCGAAGTCGTGATCGACGGGGTCTGGATCCCCGATCAGAATCTCCTCGGCTACTTCAAGGACCTGTACGAGAAGTCGCCCGAGAAGGAACTGGTCATCAAGGCGGACAAGGGCCTGAAGTACAAAGAGGTCCGTCGCATCATGCAGCTCGTCAATCAGGCCGGATTCGACGGTGCCGGGCTGGTGACGGACAAGCGCGAGAAACTAGAAGGCTGAGCGGGGCGGACCGGAGGACAGAACGATGAGCATGAACGTAGGTGGTGGCGGGGGCATCAAGGCTTCGATCAACGTCACACCCATGGTGGACGTGGTCCTGGTGTTGCTAATCATCTTCATGGTGATTCAGCCGATGCTGCAGATGGGCTACGACGTCGAAACCCCGCCCGAAGTGAAGTCCGCGACGCCGCCACCCCAGACCACCGACCAGGTGATCATCCGGATGGACGAAGACGGCCGGACGTTCATCAACAAGGTGGAGATTCCGTACGCGCAGTTTCCCGACCGGCTGCGGGCGGCGATGAGCGGGCGCGAGAAGAAGCTCGCCTTTTTCGCCGCCGACGGTGAGCTTACCTACGACAAGGTAGTCAACTTCATGGATCTCTGCCGGAACAACGGCGCGCAGAAGCTCGGAATCGTCTTCGAGGATCTCCACACACCAACAACGCCTTGAGTTTCGCTGCAACCACTCTCTAGCCTTCCTCCTCTCACCTGAAGAAACCGAGCTGGCTTCCAACCCGGACCCCCGGGGTGGAAGCGGTCCGGACAGGTGATTTCTTTGTGATATCATAAAGCTACTTAGGAGGGCGACCATGAAAGAACGGCAAGCGACGACGTGGAATGGCCTGATGATGCTCCTTCTGTTGCTGGCAGCCGTGGGCGCGGCACTCGCCACGATCGTTCAGGGGGTCCAGGGCGGCTCCCCCGGCCGGATCGTGGGCGGACTGGTCGGTACGCTCGTGGCCATCTTCCTGCTCGCCGGTCTCTTCATGGTCGAGCCGAACCAGGGGCGTGTCCTGACCCTTTTCGGTGCCTATCGCGGCAGCGAACGCCGCGCTGGACTGCGCTGGGCGAACCCCTTCATGACCAAGCGGGCGATCTCGCTGCGGGTGCGCAACTTCGAAACCGCGCATCTCAAAGTCAACGACGCCGACGGCAATCCGGTCGAGATCGCGGCGGTGGTGGTCTGGCGGGTCATCGACACCTTCGACGCGGTCTTCCTGGTCGACAACTACGAGGACTTCGTCCACGTCCAGTCGGAGTCGGCGCTGCGCAACCTCGCCACCCAGTACACCTACGACTCCCATGCCGAGCATGAGAAGTCGCTGCGCGGCAACACCATCGAGGTCGCCGACCAGCTGCGGCGGGAGATCCACGACCGCCTCGTGCAGGCCGGGGTCGATGTGCAGGAGGCGCGCATCACTCACCTCGCCTACGCGCCGGAAATCGCTCAGGCGATGCTGCAGCGCCAGCAGGCGACGGCGATCATCGCGGCGCGCCAGAAGATCGTCGAGGGCGCGGTCGGCATGGTGGAGATGGCCCTGGAGCGCCTGTCCGAGAAGGGAATCGTCTCCCTCGACGAAGAGCGCAAGGCGGCGATGGTGTCGAATCTTCTCGTCGTTCTCTGCAGTGAGCGCGCGGCAACGCCGGTGGTGAACGCCGGGACGCTCTACAACGGCTGACGGCGGCCCTCTGGCGGAACGCAAGCCCTTCCTGCTGCGGCTCGACCGCGAGCTCCACGCCGCCCTCGAGCACTGGGCGGCGGACGAGCTGCGAAGCCTGAACGCGCAGCTCGAATACCTGCTGCGCCAGGCGCTGCGCGAGTCGGGCAGGGAGCGCTCCCACACGCCGCCGCGGGATCCTGTGCGCAAGTCTCCCGAAAGGCCAGCGAACGAAAAGGAAGGAAAGTGATGAGCGACAGGCGGTGCGGCAAGTGCGGTGGATCTCAGAAGGAAGGTTTCATCCTCGATCGCGCGCACAACGCGTTCCGCGTCGGACACTGGGCCGAGGGCGAACCGGAGTACTGGATCCTGCGCATCCTGAAAATGAAGGGGCGCCGGAAGCTCCCCATCCAGGCCTGGCGGTGCACGAGATGCGGACTTCTCGAGTCCTACGCCAACAGCCCCAACGACTGAAGGGGTGAAGTTCGGGCCAGGAGGGTGCGCGCCAGAACGGTTGCGGCCTTTGCTTGACCGCCCGCGGTGAGGGACCGTAGGCTCGCCTCGACGCCGGATCTGAAGTCTTTCTTGGGCGCCGGAGGTATCGCCGATGGCCCACCTCGCTCCACGCGCGCGCCCTCTCCGCTTGCGGACCCCCGGTGTGGGCTTGGCGAGGATCGCGGCGATCGCGGCGATCGCTGCGATCGCTGCGATCGCTGCGGACGCCGGGGTCGCCCTCGGCCCCGGCACCGGACGCGCCGGCGCCCAGGTCTCCCCGAACGGCGGCGAGCTCCAGGTCAACTCCTACACCACGAGTCAACAGAGCTTCCCCGCCGTCGCCAGCGACGCCTCCGGCAACTTCGTCGTCGCTTGGCATAGCTACGGCTCGAGCGGCACCGACAGCAGCGGCTACAGCGTCCAGGCCCAGCGCTACGACGCCAGCGGCGCCGCCCTCGGCGGCCAGTTCCAGGTCAACTCCTATACGACGAATGGCCAGTACTTCCCCGCCGTCGCCAGCGACGCCTCCGGCAACTTCGTCGTCGTCTGGCGGAGCGCCGGCTCGAGCGGCACCGACAGCAGCGGCTACAGCGTCCAGGCCCAGCGCTACGACGCCAGCGGCGCCGCCCTCGGCGGCCAGTTCCAGGTCAACTCCTACACAACGGATTCGCAGTACAACCCCGCCGTCGCCAGCGACCCCGAGGGCAACTTCGTGGTCGTCTGGCACAGCAACGGCGCGAGCGGCACCGACACCAGCGGCCACAGCGTCCAGGCCCAGCGCTACGACGCTGCCGGAAACCCCCTCGGCGGCGAGTTCCAGGTCAACTCCTACACCACGAACGACCAGCGCTACTCCGCCGTCGCCAGCGACGCCTCCGGCAACTTCGTCGTCGTCTGGCATAGCTACGGCTCGAGCGGCACCGACAGCAGCGGCTACAGCGTCCAGGCCCAGCGCTACGACGCCAGCGGCGCCGCCCTCGGCGGCCAGTTCCAGGTCAACTCCTACACGACGAGTGGCCAGTACTTCCCCGACGTCGCCAGCGACGCCTCCGGCAACTTCGTCGTCGCCTGGCAGAGCGACGGCTCGAGCGGCACCGACACCAGCAGCTTCAGCGTCCAGGCCCAGCGCTACGACGCCAACGGCGCCGCCCTCGGCGGCGAGTTCCAGGTCAACACCTACACCACGAGTTACCAGCGCTACCCCGCCGTCGCCAGCGACGCCTCCGGCAACTTCGTCGTCGCTTGGCACAGCGACGGCTCGAGCGGCACCGACACCAGCAGCTTCAGCGTCCAGGCCCAGCGCTACGATGCCAACAGCGCCGCCCTCGGCGGCGAGTTCCAGGTCAACACTTACACCACGAATTACCAGCGCAAGCCCGCCGTCGCCAGCGACGCCTCCGGCAACTTCGTCGTCGCCTGGCAGAGCGACGGCTCGAGCGGCACCGACAGCAGCGGCTTCAGCGTCCAGGCCCAGCGCTACGACGCTCTCTTCCGGGATGGCTTCGAAACCGGCGACACCGGCCGTTGGTCCGCGGCCGTGCCGTAGTCGCCGAGGCGGCGCTACTCGGACGGCGCGCCGCGACACGAGGCGGTCCGGGCTGGCGCTCAGAGGGGGCGAATGCGCACCCGGATTCGCCGCCAAGGGGATGCGGCGAGCGCCACTGCAAACGACGCAGCAGACTCGAACGGCCCCCGAGCGAGGAAGCGACAGGAGAGCTCGAACACCGTGGTCCCGGCGAAAGGGAAGGGTTGCAGAGCGACCTCGATCGCTTCGTCGCCGGGAGGACCCGCAGCGGTGCCACCCTTTCGGGCGGCGACCTCGAAGCGCCACGGCGCGAGCTCGACCCAGGCCGCCTCGCCGGTGCACACTGCCAGCGAGAGACGGTCCGCGAGCGCGAGCCAGGGGTCGTCGACCTCCAGAGAGGCGGGGCTCTCTCCCGCCGCCGCCAGCAGCTCCTGGCGGCGTTCGAGGATCTGGGAGCGAAAGCTCTCCCAGGCAGGACCCGCCTCCCAGGGTCGCAGCAGCCGAAGGCAATGAGTGGCCAACAGGGCAGCCAGGTAGGGGCTCTCGCTGGCGAAGCGCTCGACACCGCGGCGCCAGATCTCTTGCCGGAGGTCGGCCGCAACGTAGCGAAAATCGAGCGCGGACTCCCGCTCGGCGTCGAGGCGCGGCGCTGCGTCGGCCTCCCACCAGCCGTTGTCGTGTTCGGCGATCGCCCGCAGCAGAAGCTCTCGCCGCGGATGCTCGAGGAGCTCCGGGACGCGAAACAGGCGCAAGAGGTCGGCCGCCAGGCGCGCGTGGTCCGCTTGGGTCACGAGCCGGCTTCCCGGTGGCGCCGAAGTCACGATCATTCCCGATACCTCCCCGCAGTCGGCAACCCTACCCCGGCCAGGCTCCGGGCCGGGGGCACGCAGACGTTTTCCCCGCCCGGAAGGAGGTTGTGCGGGGCGATAGAATTCTCCCATGGACAAAATCACGCGCGAAGAAGCGCTCGAGTACCACTCCCGCGCTCCCAAAGGAAAGATCGAAGTCTTGCCGTCGAAACCGACGGCCACACAGCGCGACCTCTCGCTGGCTTACACGCCAGGGGTCGCCGAGCCCTGCCTCGAGATCGAGAAAGACCCCCTGCTCGCCTACGAATACACCGCCAAGGGCAACCTGGTGGCGGTCATTTCCAACGGCACGGCCGTCCTCGGGCTGGGGAACATCGGTGCCCTGGCCGGCAAACCGGTCATGGAGGGCAAGGGCGTCCTCTTCAAGCGCTTCGCCGGCATCGACGTCTTCGACATCGAGGTCGCGACGGAGGATCCGGAGGAGTTCATCCGGGCCGTCAAGCTCCTGGAGCCGACCTTCGGCGGGATCAACCTCGAGGACATCAAGGCGCCCGAGTGCTTCGAGATCGAACGCCGACTCAAGGCGGAGATGAACATCCCGGTCTTCCACGACGACCAGCACGGCACGGCGATCATCTCCGGCGCGGCACTCGTGAATGCGCTCGAGATCGCCGGCAAGCGCATCGAAGATGTGAAGCTGGTGCTCTCCGGCGCCGGTGCCGCCGCCTTCGGCTGCCTGCGCCTCTACCTCGAGCTCGGCATCCGCAAGGAGAACATCATTCTCTGCGACCGCAAGGGCGTCATCTATCGCGGCCGCCCGAAGGATACCGACGCCCAGAAGATGGAATTCGCCGCCGAGACCACAGCCCGTAACCTCGAGGACGCGCTGGTGGGTGCGGACGTGCTCGTCGGGCTTTCGGTCGCCGGCGCGGTCACGCCGGAGATGCTGCGCCGGATGGCGCCGAACCCGATCATCTTCGCCATGGCCAACCCGACGCCGGAAATCGGCTACGACGAGGCCCTGGCGGCCCGCCCCGACGCGATCATGGCAACGGGTCGCAGCGACTATCCCAATCAGGTGAACAACGTGCTCGGCTTCCCGTTCCTCTTCCGCGGAGCGCTGGACACGCGGGCGTCCGACATCAACGGTGCCATGAAGCTCGCGGCGACCCGGGCGCTCGCCGCGCTGGCGCGGGAAGACGTTCCGGACTCCGTGCTCAAAGCCTACGGCATCAAGTCGCTCAAGTTCGGCCGCGACTACCTGATCCCCAAGCCGTTCGACTACCGGGTTCTGCTGACCGTGGCCCCGGCGGTCGCCAAGGCGGCGGAAGAGAGCGGCATCGCCCGGGTTTCGGTGGGCGAGGTCGAGGACTACCGTCACCGCCTCGAGCACCTGGTCTCGCGGCGCCTCGAGCTCATGCGCGGGATCATCGATCGCGCCAAGGAGAGTCCCAAGCGCATCGTCTTCCCGGAAGGAGAGGAGGACAAGATCCTGCGCGCGGCGAAGATCCTCGTCGACGAGGGGGTCGCGCACCCGATTCTGCTGGCCCGGCGCGAGAACATCGCCGCCAAGCTCGCCGAGTTGGGAGTGCCAGAGGACAAGATCACCATCGTCCACAACGAGAGCGCTCCGCAGTACGACCGCTATGCCCGCCGGTTCCACGAGCTGCGCAGGCGGGAGGGCGTCACCCTCGAGGACGGCTACAAGCGCATGCGCTCGCGCAACTATTTCGGCAGCATGATGGTCGCCGAAGGGGATGCTGACGGGTTGATCTCCGGTTTGACCTACGAGTATGCCGACACCATCCGCCCGGCGCTGCAGGTCATCCACACCCGCCCGGGGGTGAAACGCGTCGCCGGAACCTACATTTTGATTCTCAAGGACCGGCTCTTCTTCTTCGCCGACACCACGGTCAACATCGACCCGGACGCCGAGACCCTGGCGGAGATCGCCATCCTGACCGCGGAGTTCGCCCGGCGGTTCGACGTCGAGCCCCGGGTGGCGATGCTGTCGTTCTCGAACTTCGGCTCCAACCCCCACCCCTCGGCGCGCAAGGCCCGGCGGGCGGTGGAGATCGTCCGTGCCCGCGCGCCGGAGCTGGCCATCGACGGCGAGATGCAGGCCGACACGGCGGTCATGGCCTCGGTGCTCCAGGAGACCTACCCCTGGACGAAGCTCGGCGGGCCGGCGAACGTGCTGATCTTCCCGGAGCTCAACTCGGCCAATACCGCCTACAAGTTGATCTGGAGGCTGGCCGGGGCCGAAGCGATCGGGCCCGTCCTGCTGGGGATGGCGAGGCCGGTCCACGTCTTGCAAAGGGGTGTGGAGGTGTCCGATATCGTGAATATGGCGGCAATCTGCGTCGTCGACGCGCAGGAATACGAGGCCAGAAAGGGCTAGGGGCCTTCCGCCGGCCGGCCGGGGAGGGGTCGGAAGGGGACTTTGGCACCCTGCGTTGAGGATTGCCGTAATACCACATTAGAATCCCCCATCAACCCCTGGAGGTCACACTATGAAGCGCGTCATCGGATGGACGTTGGGTCTGGCCCTGCTGCTCTCGGTTGCGCCGCTGCCGGTGCAGGCGGCAGACAATGCGAAGCCCCGCATCGCAGTGCTCGAGTTCAAGAACAAGGCGGATGGTCAGTGGTGGTACAACGGTGGCGCCGCGGCCATGCAGGACGTCTTCGTGACCGAGCTCGTCAAGAGCGGCAAGTTCCGCGTCATCGACCGCGAGCAGCTCGCGGCACTGATGGCAGAGAAGAACCTCTCGCTCGCCGGCGACGTCGACCCCAAGACCGCCGTCAAGGCGGGCAAGCTCATCGGGGTGCAGTATTTCCTCACCGGCGCGGTGACCGAGTACGGTGCGCAGGGTACTTCCGCCAGCGCGCCCAGCGTCGGTGGCCTGCCGGGCTTCTCCGGCGGCAAGAAGACGTTCACTGCAGCGGCGAATGCGCGCATCATCGACACGACCACGGGCGAGATCCTGTGGGCCGACGAAGCGCGCGGCGAAGACTCGAAGTTCAAACTCAACATCGGTGGCTTCGGCGGTGGCGTCGACTACGACGATCGCCAGTTCGACAAGGTGATGAAGCCGGTCGTGCAACAGCTCGTGGCGAGCATCAAGGCCGCAGACCTGTAAGCGCTGCCGCTTCGCGTGCCGAAAAACGAAGAGAGGCGACCGTGAGGTCGCCTCTCTTTTTGTGTCGCCGGAAATCGCCGGATCCGGCAGTCGACGCGGGCTAGCTGCCGGCCAGATTGAAAGCGACCTTGATGTCCATCCACATCCGCACCGGCACGCCGTTCTTGGTCGCCGGCGTGAAGACGCAGCTGCGGGCGTACTCCAACGCCGCCTCGTCCATGCCGAAGCCGGCGGAGTTGCCGGTCGCCTGAGCGTCTGCGGCCTTGCCGTTCTCGTCGACCAGCACGCGAACCGTGACGGTCGCCTCCTTCTTCATGCGCTGGGCGAGCGGCGGGTATCGCAGGTTCGCGCGGCGGGCGACTTTCGGCGGGGTCACTCCGGCCCCCATCGTCACCAGATCGCCGGGACGGACGGTGCCGTCGCCTGCCGGCGCCGGGGGCGGCGCCGCCGCTGCCGGCGCGGGCTTGGCCTCGGCTTCCGCTGGCGCGGCCGCCGTCGTCGTCGCGGTGGTGCTCTCCGCCGGAGCCGCCGCCGGGGGTGGCGCGGCGGCAGTGGCGGGGGCCGAAGGCGGCGGAACCGACGGGATGGTCGCCGGCCGGGGGGCTGGATTCGACGCGGCGGCGGGGCGCTGCTCCTGCGCTTTCTTGGCATCGTCGAGCTGCTTCTGCAGGGTCTTCAGCTGCTCCTCGTACTGCACCGACGAGCTCTTGATCTTGTCGTCGACGATCTTCTGGATCTGCGCCTGAATCTCCTCCGGCGTCGGCCCGGCCGGCGCCGCGCCGGTATCGGCGGGCGCCGACGAGAGGGGAGCGTCGGTCGCAGGAGCGGAAGGCGAGGAGCCCCGGCCGAACATCAGATAGCCGCCGATGCCGAGCACCGCGAGGATACCGACGCCGGCGGCGATCATCACCGAGTTGCCCTTCGCGGGCCTGCTCTCCATGACCTGGCGCTCGCGACCGACCGCGGTATCTTCGCGCGTGACGGACGCGCGCGCCGCCGCGCCGCCGCTCTGTCCGAACGAGGGGGCCGGTGTCTTGGCTGGCGCCGGAGACGAGGCCGACGCGGCGGTGACCGGAATCGCGGTGGTCTTCTCGAGCTCCAGTTCCTGCGTCTCGCGTTCGATCTCGTCGCGAAAGAGGTTGTGCATGAAGAAGGCGAGGTTGAACGTCGTCGGGTTGTACTGCCCGTCGAACATCATCTTGGCCAAGGTCTTGTGCCAGGTGACGGCGTCACCGATCCGCTGCTCGCGAGGCACCAGGCTGCGCTTGAGAAGGTTGGCCAGCTCCGGATGGAGATTGCCGCCGTCGGCGGCGACCACTGCCTGGTCGACGAGCGCCGCCTGGCCTCCCGCGGTGGAGACCGGCAAGGCGCGCCCGGTCAGGAGCTCGAAGAGGATCGCTCCGAGGGAGTAGACATCGTCTGCCTTCGCCGGCGGCGCGCCCGCCAGGACCTCCGGAGCGAGATACCGGCCTGCGGACTGCTTGATCAAGGGATGGTTCGCCGCATCGCGCAGGCCGGTCGAAGCCTCGAAACCGAGCAGGCGCAGCTCGCCTTCGTTGGAGACGATCACCAGATGAGGCGTGAGGAAGCCGTGCTGGACGCGCTCGTCGCCGCTGCGGGTTTCGTAGGCCACCGCGAGTCCGAGGGCGATGCGCTCGGTCATCAGCAGGGCGTGATCCAGCGGAATGGGCGAGTGCTTGCTCGCTGCCTGCTCGAGAACTTGGGCGAGCGTCCTGCCGGAAATGTAGTCGTAGGCGACATAGGGAACGCCCCGCACCTGCCCGAGGTCGAGCCCCAGGCCGAGATTCGGACTCTTCAGCGCCTGCTGCAGCGGCGCGCGCGACTGGATGCGTTGCGCGAGCTTCTCGCCATCGAGGCCCTGGCCGTTGAAGACGCGCAGAAGCAGGACCCTCTCGACCCCCTGCTTGCCGAGTTTGCCGGCGCGGAAGGTCTCGCCCAGCGCATCCTCGGAGAGCTTCTTGAGGAGAAGGTAGTTGCCGAACTGGTCGCGTGTGTTCATTCCGCCCCCTGGGCCCGGCGCCACGGCACTCGCGAGCGCTGCGACGCAGAAGGCCTTGTCATCGATGATCTGCTGTGGGCCATTCCACAGCGGATCGCGGGAACTGTCAATGTCGAAGATCGCGTCCCGTCGCCCGACCGCTGCCGCGCCTAGCGCGCCGCCGAGCGCTCCCGCCAGGGGCGCTTCTGCCAGCGCTCGACATTGCGGTTGTGCTCCGCGAGGGTCTCGGCGAAGACATGGCTGCCGTCGTTGCGGCTGACGAAATAGAGGAAGGAGACGTCGGCGGGCAGCGCCGCGGCCTGGAGGCTGGCCAGTCCGGCTGAGCAGATCGGGCCCGGGGGCAGGCCCGCGACGCGGTAGGTGTTCCAGGGCGAGTCCATCCGCAGGTCGCTCTTTCTCAGGTTGCCGTCCCAGCGACCGAGCAGTTTCAGGGCGTGGATGATCGTCGGATCGGCATAGAGACCGATGCCGCGGCGCAGGCGGTTGGCGTAGACCGCTGCGATGAGGGGCCTTTCGGAGTCGAGCTTGGCCTCTTTCTCGACCAGGCTGGCGAGAATCACCAACTCACGCAGCGGCCTGCGGTCGTCGACGGAGCGCTGGGGGCGAATCCGGGTCTCGTACAGGCGGCGGAAGGTGGCGACGAGAGTGTCGGCAATCTCGGCCTCTCCGGCGCCGCGGGCGAAGCGATAGGTGTCCGGAAACAGGTAGCCCTCGAGGTGTCCGGCCGCCGGGTCGAGATCGGAGATCCGGCCCGGAGAGGCGAACTCGGCGCGCCATCGGCCGAGATCGCCGAGTCCGGCGGCCGCGAGCGCCTGCGCGGTCTCGTCGACGGTGAGGCCCTCGACGAGGGTGACCGCGACCGTCCGGATCTCGCCGCGGCGGAGCTTGCCGAGGATTTCCGCCAACGAGAGTCCGGCGGCGAATTCGTATTCGCCAGCCTTGAGGTTGGGCGCTCCGAGACCCCAGCGAAGATAGGCCCGGGCGAGCAGCGCCGAGCGGATCCGTCCGGCGCTCTCGAGACGGCGGAGGATCTGGCCGGCGCTCTCGCCGGGTTCGACGACGAAGATCGCCGTCGCGCCGGGGAGATCCGGACCGGGTCGATGCAGCTCGCGCCATCCCCAGAAGCCTCCGCCGGCCGCGGCGAGCAGAGCGAGCAAGGACGATTGCCGCGCCGAACCGGAAAGCGCGCGCGAGACAGCCCCCGCTGCGCGGCGCGAGCGGCGGAGCTGTCGGGCGGCTTCATGGCGTCCGGACCGCCGGCGGTCGAGCGCCTCCTGCAGGAGCAGCTGGGCGGCGAGCGCGTCGCGCCGCTCCCGGCGCCGCGCCGGCGGCACCCCCGCTTCGCGCAGGCGCTCGTCGGCCGCGCGGCTGGTGAGCGTCTCGTCGATGGTCTCGACCGGCAGGCCGCTCAGAGGCGGCGAGGCGGGCGGCGAAGCGTCGCGCCCGCAGGGCGGCCGGGCCGGCCGACCCGTCACCGCGCAGCGGCTCGCCGACCACGATCCAGGCGACCTCCTCGCGCCGGGCGATGGCGGCGATGGCGGCCAGCGCGCTCGCGTCGTCGGTGCGCGCGAGGGTCTCGCTGGGCAGCGCGTAGGCGCCCTCCGGATCGGAGATCGCCACCCCGATCCTGCGTTCGCCGAAGTCGATTCCGAGAGCTCTCATGGGCCGGGAGCTGAGACAGCGCCTGTGCTAGCATCCAAGCGCTGTCCGGCGTCCGCGCGGGGATCTTGAAGGACGCCCTACACAATTCGCAAGTCCCGGAGGACATGGAAGATGCACGAAGTGTTCATCCTCGCCGGCGCGCGAACTGCGATCGGCGCTTTTCAAGGTGTTTTTCGTGATCAGCCGGCGCCGAAGCTGGGCGCCCGCGCGCTCGCCGGAGCGCTCGAACGCTCCGGCGTCGCCCCCGCCGATCTGCAGCAGGTCTACATGGGCTGCGTCCTCGCCGCCGGCATCGGCCAGGCCCCTGCCCGGCAGGCGGCGCTCGGCGCCGGCTGCCCGGACTCGACCGGCGCGATCACCTTCAACAAAGTCTGCGGCTCGGCGATGCGGGCCGTGATGTCGGCGGCGAACGATCTGCGTTGCGGTGATTTTTCGCTGGTCGCGGCGGGCGGCATGGAGAGCATGAGCCAGGCGCCGTACCTGGCAGTGGGCGTCCGCGACGGGCTGCGGCTCGGCGGCGGGAAGCTCGTCGACTCCCTGGTGCACGACGGCCTCTGGGATCCCTACGGCGACAAGCACATGGGCAACTGCGCCGAGGTCTGCGCCCGCGAGTACAAGCTGACGCGGGAGGAACAGGACGCCTTCTCGCGCGAGAGCTACGCCCGCGCCCGCGCCGCGCAGGAGGGCGGACTCTTCGCCGCCGAGATCGTCCCGTTCGAGATCGTCTCGCGCAAGGGGACGTCGGTCGTCGACCGCGACGAGGAGCCGGGAAAGTCCGATCTCGAGAAGATGGCCGGGCTCAAGCCGGCGTTCGAGAAGGACGGCACGGTGACCGCCGCCAACGCCAGCAAGATCAACGACGGCGCAGCGGCGCTGGTGCTGGCGACCGGCGAAGAGGTGAAGCGCCTCGGCGTGAAGCCGATCGCCCGCCTGGTCTCGCAGGCGTCGCACGCCCAGAAGCCCGAGTGGTTCACCACCGCGCCGGTCGCGGCGATCCGCAAGGCGCTCGACCGCGCCGGGCTCACGGTGGCCGACATCGACCTCTTCGAGATCAACGAGGCCTTCGCGGTCGTCGCGCTCGCCTGCATGCGCGATCTGGGTATCGCGCACGAACGGCTCAACGTGCGCGGTGGAGCTGTCGCGCTCGGCCATCCGATCGGCGCCTCGGGGGCGCGGATCCTCGTCACCCTCCTCGCCGCGCTCGAGGAGCGGGGACTCAAGCGAGGCTGCGCCGGCATCTGCATCGGCGGCGGCGAAGCGACAGCCGTGGTGGTCGAACGGCTCGCTTGATGCCCTGCCTTCGCGGCCGGATTTCCTTGCCGCGCGCGCTGCGCTGGCTCTGCCGGCCCTGCTGGCCCTCATCCCCCTGGTGGTGCCGGGGGCAGCCCACGCCCGGGCGCAGCAGTCTCCGCCACCCTCGACCCCGGCCGCGACCCCGGCCGATGCGGCGCCGGCCAACGCCAGAAGACTCCGGCGCCTGCGCCAGCACCGGCGCCCGACCGGATCACTTTCGAGCTCAAGGTGCCGCAGGAACGCGGTGGCGGCACGATCTCGGGATCGGCCGCCGAGCTCGAGAGCTTCGGCGAGAGTCAAGTCTCGGCCAGCGGCGCCGTGGAGATCCATTTCCGGGATGTCGTCGTTCACGCGGAGCGCCTGACGCTGGATCGCGACACGATGACGGTCCAGGCCGAGGGTGACGTGGTCTTCGACCAGGGACCGCAGCGGATCTCCGGCCAACGCCTCGAGTTCGACCTCGAACAGCGCACCGGGACCTTCTGGCAGGCGACCGCCTTCGTCCATCCGGACTACTATTTTTCGGGCGACATCATCGCCAAGACCGGGCCGAACGACTTCGCCGTGGACAACGGGATCTTCACCTCCTGCACCGGCGACAGGACTCCCGACTGGAGCTTCGCGATGTCCTCGGCGGAGGTCGAGGTCGAGGGCTACGCGCGGGTGAAGAACGCCCGGCTGCACGTCAAGAAGCTGCCGGTCTTCTACTGGCCTTACATGATCTGGCCGGCGAAGACCGAGCGCACCTCCGGTCTCCTGGTGCCGAACGTCGGCTACTCGCAGCGGCGCGGCGAGTACCTGGGGCTCGCCTGGTACCAGGTGCTCGGTCCCAGCTACGACAACACCGTCTACGTCGACGGCTACACCGAGGGCTTCTACGGCGCGGGCGACGAGTTCCGCTACCGGCCTTCGGAGACGACCCGCGGCAACGCGAGGGTCTACTACTTTCACAACGAAGAGCTCGACGACGACGCCTTGCGCTTCGACTGGGCCCATGTCGACGACGACCTGCCGTTCGGCATGCGCGGAGTGGTCGACATCGAGCACTACACCGACTTCGAGGTCTTCCGCGACTTCGAGCGCAGCGAGAGCCAGAACACCCGGCGCTTCATCTACTCGAACGCTTTCGTCTCGGGAAACTGGGGCGCGCACTCGCTGAACATCCTCGCCGACCGGCGCGAGACCTTCCTCGGCGACAACGAAGAGACCACTATCCAGAGTCAGTTGCCCGAGATCGCCTACCGCCTGCGCGAGCGCAAGCTCGGGCCGAGCCCCTTCTACCTGTCGCTCGACGCCTCCGCCAACTACCTCCAGTCGCAGCGCGCGGGGTCGTACGACACCGGCTACGGCCGTTTCGACCTGCAGCCCGAGGTGAAACTGCCGCTGCGGCCCGCGCCCTGGCTCTCGGTCGCGGTCGCGGCCGGCGGCCGCGCGACCTGGTGGGGCGACAGCTTCTCGACCTACGAGGTCGATCCCGGAGACCGGCATCGGCCAGCAGCGCTGCGACGACCAGGCCGTCGCCTCCGACCAGCTCTACTGCGGCGAGGCGCTGACCCGCGTCTATCCGACCGCCAACGTCGAGATGGTCGGGCCGTCGTTCTCGCGCATCTTCGAGACCGGGGGCAAGAGCTTCTCGAAGTTCAAGCACGTCATCGAGCCACGCTGGTCGTACGGATTCCTCGGCGCCTTCGACGAGCAGAACCAGGTCGCGCAGTTCGACGAGATCGACCTCCTGATCCCGAGCAACATCGCCGAGGTCGCGCTGGTCAACCGCCTGCTGGCGCGGCCGGCGGACGCCACCCTGGGCGGAGCGTTCGAGATCCTCTCCTTCGAGCTCGCGCAGGCTTACTCCTTCGACAACGAGCAGCCGCTGCAGAGGTCGCGCGACGGGCTGGCGACCGAGCAGTCGAGCGCGATGTTCGCCAAGCTGCGCTTCAATCCGAGCCGGGCGTTCAGCCTGCAGGCGCAGGCGGCCTACAACACCCTCTTCACCGGCCTCGACTCGACTTCACTCTCCGGCACGGCCAGGCTGCCGCGCGGCAGCGTAGGGCTCACCTGGTTCACCCGCTACGCCGCGGAGAGCTACAACGACCCCGGGCGCTCGGACACGCTCTCGGACCAGGTTCGGTTCAGCTTCGGGGTCGACATTCTGCCGAAGCGGCTGCGCCTGGACGGGCAGGTCAACTACGACGTCGAAAACGGCGACATCCAGCAGCAGCGATACTTCCTGAACTATCTCTCGCAGTGCTGGAGCGTGCAGCTCGAAGGGCGCGAGTACACGCGCGGCCTGCTCGTCGACCGCGACTACCGCCTGTCGCTCACGCTCAAGAACGTCGGCTCGTTCCTGGACATCTCCGGCGGCGCGTCGAGCGGCATCTGAGGGCGGCAGCGCTCGATGCGGACGCTCGTTTTCGGCGGCACCGGCATCGTCGGCAGCGCCCTGGTGCGCGAGGGCCGGGGCCGCGGCTGGCCGGTGCTCGGCCTCTCGCACGGCCAGGGAGAGATCACCGACCAGCGGCGGGTCGACGAGATCTGCGCCGCCTTCCGGCCCGACCTGATCGTCAACTGCGCCGCCTTCACCAAAGTCGATCTGTGCGAGAGCGAGCCCGCGCAGCGCCTTCGCGGTCAATGGAGCGGCGGTCGGCGAACCTCGTGCGCGCGGCGGCAAGCGGCCGGGGCGCGCCTGGTCCACCTTTCGACCGACTATGTCTTCGACGGCCGCGCGACCTCGCCCTACCGCGAGGACCACCCGACCGCCCCGCAATCGAGTCTACGGCGCGAGCAAGCTCGACGGGGAAGCGGCAGGCGCTCGCCGAGCGGCCGGGCGCTGGTCGTCCGGACCAGCTGGGTCTTCGGTGCCGGCGGAGCGAACTTCGTCGACACCATCGCCGGCCGGATCCGCGGCGGGCAGAAGAGCTTTCGGGTGGTCGCAGGACCAGCTGGGCGCCCCTACCTTGGCCCCCTTTCTGGCCAGAGCCCTAGCGGATCTGGGAGAATGGGGCGCCAGCGGGCTGATGCACTATCAGAATCGGCCGACGGTCTCCTGGTACGAATTCGCGCGGGAGATCGCCGGGCAGCTGGACCCGGCGGTCGAGATCATGCCGATTCCGACCTCGGAGGCGCCGCGTCCGGCGCCTCGGCCGGCCTACTCGGTGCTGGCGGTCGATCGATTCGAGAAACTCGCGGGGCGCTCGCGTCGAGTCCTGGCAGGACGGACTTACGAGCCACCTCGGGACAAAGACAAAGGAGCAGTTGAATGCAACGCGTACTGATCACCGGCATCACCGGCTTCGCCGGCTCGCATCTCGCCGAGCATTTTCTGGCCGATCGTCCGGGAGTCGAGGTCTTCGGCACCTACCGCTGGCGCAGCCGGCGCGAGAACATCGAAGCCGATCGAAGGCAAGATCCGGCTTCTGGAGTGCGACCTCTCCGACATGACCGCGGTCCGCAGCGCGCTCGACGTCAGCCGTCCCGACGCGATCTACCATCTCGCGGCGCAGAGCTTCGTGCCGTCGTCCTGGGTGTCGCCGCTGCAGACCCTGACCGACAACATCTCCGGCCAGACCAACATCTTCGAGGCGGTGCGCTCGCTCGGCCTCGATCCGGCGATCCAGATCGCCTGCTCCTCGGAGGAGTACGGGCTCGTTCTGCCGAACGAGGTGCCGATCAAGCGAGACCAATCCGCTGCGGCCGCTCTCGCCTTACGCGGTGTCCAAGGTCACGCAGGATTTCCTCGCCTACCAGTACTTCATGAGCTATGGGATCCGGGCGGTCCGCACGCGCGGCTTCAACCACACCGGCCCGCGCCGCGGCGAGGTCTTCGTGACCTCGAACTTCGCCAAGCAGGTGGCGACGATCGAGGCCGGCAAGGCCGACCCGGTCATCAAGGTCGGCAATCTCGACGCGGTGCGCGACTTCACCGACGTCCGCGACATGGTGCGCGGCTACGTCCTGGCGACCGAAAAGGGCAAGCCGGGCGAGGTCTACAATCTGGCCTCCGGGAAGAGCGATCACGATCCGCGCCATGCTCGACAAGCTGGTCGCCTTGGCGAAGGTCGAAGTCAAGGTCGAGACCGATCCGGCGCGGCTGCGTCCCTCGGACGTCGAGGTGCTGATCGGCGACTATTCGAAGTTCCACGCCGATACCGGCTGGGAGCCGAAGATTCCGTTCGACCAGACGCTCGAAGACCTGCTCAACTACTGGCGCCAGCGCATCGCGCGCAAGTAGCGCAGGTTGCCTCCCCGGAACCGCCGTTGCCCGAGCCCGAGTCCGTGCCGCTGCCGCATCCTCGTCACCGGTGCGACCGGTTTCGTGGGGCGGCGGCTGGTGGCGGCGGCTCGCGGCCGCGGGGCACCGGGTGGGCGCGGTGGCGATCGACCTGCACGAACTGCCGGCGGCGGTAGACCGGTTCGCGGTCGACATCCGTGAGCGGCGCGGCGATCGCGCAGGCGTTCGCCCGCTTCGCCCCCGACCGCATCGTGCATCTCGCGGCGCTGTCGCACGTCGGAGAGTCGTGGCGGCGGATCCCCGACTACTTCGCGATCAACGTGCTCGGCGTGGAAACGTCCTGGCCGCCGCCGGCCGACTGCCCGGTGCTCTTCATGTCGAGCGCCGAGGTCTATGGCCTCGTGCCGGAGAGGAGCAGCCGATCTCCGAGCAGCGCCCGGTATCGCCGCGCACGCCCTATGCCCTGACCAAGGCGGCCGCCGAGAGGCTGGCGCTCGCCACCGGCGCCACGGTGGTGCGCTCGTTCAATCTGATCGGTGCCGGCCAGGCACCGAGCTTCGCGCTGCCCTCCTTCGCGGCGCAGTTGGCCGCCATCGAGCGCGGTGCCGCGCCGCTGCTCTCGGTCGGCAATCTTTCCGCGCGGCGCGACTTCGTGCATGTCGATGACGCCGTCATGGCGCTCGTCCGACTCGCGGAGGCGCCGCAGCCCGGCGAGATCTTCAATCTCGCGAGCGGTCGCGACCACTCGATCGCCGAGCTGCTGGAGCGCCTGATCGCTCTCTCGGGCCTCGAGGTGCGCTGCGCGCGAGGACCCGGAGAAGTTGCGGCCGGTCGATGTGCCGCGTCTGTGCGGCGATGCCTCGCGCCTGCGCGCACTCGGCTGGGTGCCGGAACGGGGCGTCGAGGCGGCGCTCCGGGACCTCTTCGCCGAGGCGCGGGCGAACCGGACCGGGCGGCAGCGAACGCGGCCGCGCGGCAGGCGGGGTAGCGGGGCGGTGAAGATCCTGGTCACCGGCGCGACCGGCTTTCTCGGCCGCCGGGTCGTCGCCGCCCTGGCGCCGCGGCCACGAGCTGCGCCTGCTGGTGCGCTCGGCCGCCTCGCGGGAGCGCTTCCCGGAAGGGGTCGAGTTCGTCTCCGGCGACGTCACCGATCGCGCGAGCCTGGCGGCCGGCGCCGCGGGCTGCGACGCCATCCTCCACGCCGCGGCGCTGGTCAAGATCGACGCCCCGGCGGCCGAGTTCGATCGCGTCAACGTCGCCGGGCTTCGAGAACGTCCTCGCGGCGGCGGCCGCAGGCGGGGTTTCCCGGATCCTCTACGTTTCGAGCTTCATCGCCCTCGGGCCGACCGAGCGCGCTCCCGGCGGGGTGCTCGACGAGCGCGCCGAGCCCGCCCGGCTCGCCGCGAGCGGCGAGGTCGAGCGGCGGAAATGGATCAACGACTACCAGCGCACCAAGACGATCTCCGACCTCGCCGCCCGCCAGGCGATCGCCGTCGGGCGTGCCGCTTTCGGTCATCTACCCGGGAGTGATCTACGGCCCGGCGAGCTCACCGAGGGCAACATCCTGGTGCGCCACCTGCTCGACCTGGCGCACGGGCGCCTGCCGGCGCTCGTCGGCAAAGCGGAGCGGCGCTGGAACTACGTCTTCGTCGACGACGTCGCCGCCGGAATCGCCGCGGCGCTCGAACGCGGGGCGCCGGGCCGGCGCTACCTGCTCGGCGGAGAGAACGTCACCCAGGATGAGCTCTACCGCCTGGTGGGCGAGATCGGCGGGATCCGGGTGCCGCGGCTGCGCATGCCGGACTTCCTCGCCAGCGCGAGCGGGGCGGCGATGAAGGGCTGGGCGCGTCTGACGGGCGGTGTACCGAGGCTCACGCCCGACCTGGTCGAGATCTATCGCCACGACTGGGCGTACGACTCGTCGACCGCCGCCGCCGAGCTCGACTATCGGCCGCGGAGCCTGCGCTCCGGGCTCGAGACGACGGTCGCCTGGCTGCGGGAGATCGGCGCATGGCCGGCCTGACGGCGGGCGAGCTCGGTCGCAAGGCCGTGCACATGGCGGTCGGCGGCTTCGCTTTCGCCGTGCGGCCGCTCGGTGCGCCTCTCGCAGCCCTCGCGGCCCTCGTTGCCGTTCTCTTCAACGCTTTCCTGCTGCCCAGGATCGGCGGCCGCGGTCTCTGGCGCGAGGGCGAAACGCAGAATGGCTTCGCGCTCGGCATCGTGCTCTACCCGATCGCCGTCCTGCTGCTGATCGTGATGTTCGCGCGCCACCTCGAGGTGGCAGCGGCGACCTGGGGGATCCTCGCCTTCGGCGACGGCATGGCCTCGATCGTCGGCATGGCGGTCGGTCGCCGCAAACTGCCCTGGAACCCGGCCAAGAGCTGGGCGGGGTCGCTGGCGTTCGTTCTGTTCGGGGGGCTCGCGGCGGCGATCCTCCTGTTGTGGAGCGCTCCGGGTGTCTATGGCGCCGGCTTTGCGATCGCGATTGCCTTTGCCGCCGCGCTCTTCGCGGCGGCGCTCGAGTCGCAGCCCCTGGGTCTCGACGACAATCTCGGCGTGCCCCTGGTCACCGGGGTCGTGCTCTTCTGCCTCACGCTCACCCAGGGACAGTGGGGCGTGGTGGACACGGCCGACTTTCGCCGGCGTTTCCTCCTCGGACTCGCGGTGAACGTCGTTCTGGCGGTGGCGGCCTTTGCGACGCGCGGGGTGGGGCGTTCCGGAGCGGCGGTCGGCACGCTCCTCGGCACGACGATCTGGGCCTTCGCCGGCGCCCGGGCCTTCGCACTGCTCTTCGCCTTCTTCGTGCTCGGCACGGCCGCGACGAAGCTCGGATTTGCGCGCAAGGCGGCGGCTGGAATCGCGCAGGAGAAGGGCGGGCGACGTGGCCCCGGCAACGCCCTGGCGAAGACTTCGATCCCGGCGCTCGCCGCGATCTTCGCCGCCACGACCGGCTATCCGGAGCTCTTCGCGCTGGCGCTTGCCGGCGCGTTTGCCACCGCCGCCTTCGACACGGTCTCCTCCGAGGTCGGCAAGGCCTATGGCCGCCGCACCTACCTCATCACCACCCTGCGCTCGGTTCCCAGAGGCACCGACGGCGCGGTTTCGGTCGCAGGCACGCTCTCGGGGATGGCGGCCGCCATCCTCCTGGGCGGCCTGGGCGCTGCGCTGGGGCTCTACCCCGCCGCCGGGATCGCCGCCGTCGTCGTCGCGGCGTTCATCGCCACGACGCTCGAGAGCGTCGTCGGCGCGACCCTGGAGAAGCGCGGCCTGCTCGACAACGAGGCGGTCAACTTCCTCAACAGCCTCGCCGGCGCCCTGCTTGCCGCCGCCGGCGGCGCCCTCCTGCTCTGACGCGGGGCGGCGGCGCGCGATCCGCGCCGCGCGAAACTCCGCGAACGAAACCCTGGCTGCCGCGGGCCGTAGACGAAGCAGGCCAGGGAGAGAGATGACCGCAAGGCGGCATGCAAGCCGATCGGAGCGCCTGGCACTTTGGGGGCCGGCGCTCGCCGTGCTCGCCCTGCACACGGCGTTCGCGACCACCTACGGCATCTTCCGCGACGAGCTCTACTATCTCGCCTGCGCGGCGCGCCTCGACTGGGGCTATGTCGACCATCCGCCGCTGATCGCCGCCGTAACCGCGGTCTGGACGGGGGTTTTCGGCGACGCACTGCTGGCGATCCGTCTCCTCGCGGCGCTTGTCGGCGCGGGCACGGTGGCGGCGGCGGGATCGATCGCCCGGCGCATGGGAGGGGGCGACTTCGCGGTTGCCCTCGCAGGGCTCGCGGTTGGGCTGTCGCCGATCGTGTTGGCACTGACGTCGGTGTTGTCGATGAACGTCTTCGATCTCCTGTTCTGGGCGCTCGCCTGCCGGCTCGCCGTCGGTCTTCTCGACGGCGACGACGGGCGGCTCTGGCTTGCCTTCGGCGCGGTTGCCGGCGTCGGACTGCAGAACAAGTTCAGCGTCCTCTTCCTCGGTTTCGGTCTGGTCATCGGGCTCGTCGCGGCGCGCCGCTTCGAGACCTTTCGCAACCGCTACTTCTGGCTCGGCGGCGGGCTCGCTGCCCTCCTGTTCGCGCCGCATCTCCTCTGGCAGCGAGCGCACGGCTGGCCGACGCTCGAGTTCATGGCGAACGCCAGGCGGACGAAGAACGTCGCCCTCGACCCGCTCGAGTTCCTGGCGCAGCAGCTTCAGCAGACCGGGCCCTTTCACGCGGTCGTCTGGATCGCCGGCCTCGCGGCCCTCCTGCTGGCGGCGCGCCTGCGTCCCTGGCGCGCCGTCGGCTTCGCCTACTTCGCCATCCTCGCCGTAATGCTCTCGACGGCCGCGAAGCCCTACTACCTGGCGCCGGTCTACCCGGTACTCTGGGCCGCCGGCGCGGTGGCGATCGAGGCCTGGACGGCGTCCTGGCGCAGCCGCGCGGCGGTTGTCGGCGTCGTGCGCTGGGGCTTGCCGGGGCTCGTCGTACTCTCGAGTCTCGCCCTCGCGCCGCTGGCGCGCCCGATCCTGCCGGTCGACGACTACGTGCGCTACGCCCGCGCCTTGGGCGACGAGCCCGGGACCGACGAGCGCAAGACGCTTGGCCGCCTGCCGCAGTTCTACGCCGACATGCAGGAGTGGCGCGGCCTCGCCGAGGCGGTGGGAGCGGCGACCTCCTTGCTCCCGGAGAGCGAACGCCCGCGCGCCTGCGTCTTCGGGCAGAACTACGGCGAGGCGGGAGCGGTCGAGTACTTCGGGCGCGACCTCGTCCTGCCGCCGGCGATCTCGGCGCACAACAGCTGGTTTCTCTGGGGCCCGGGTGAGTGCACGCTGCAAGTCATGGTGGTCATCGGCGACGATGCCCAGCGGCTGGGGGAGCTTTTCGAAGAAGTCGAGCTCGGGGCCACCTTCGATTGCCGGGACTGCATGCCTTATGAAGACGACCTCCCGGTGTGGATCGTCCGCCGGCCGCGCGCCGATCTGCGCGCGCTCTGGCCCCGGATCAAGCACTTCGACTGAGCGCGGAGCTCCCGATCCGATAAGCTTCCAGGCGGCATGAAAAAGATCGAGCTCTACACCCAACTGTCGCGACCGTTCACCCTTCTGCCGCCGCTCCTCGGGATCATCTCGGGCGCCATCTGCGCCTGGGGTTCGGTGCACAATCCCGATCCCGAACACCGGCTGACGCTCTCCGTCATTCTCACCGTCGCGCTGGGCTCGCTCTGCGCCAGCTTCATGAACGCGGCGTCGAATGCGATCAACCAGATCACCGATCTGGAGATCGACCGGGTGAACAAGCCGGGTCGGCCTCTCGTAACCGGCGCGCTGACGCTGCGCGAAGGCTGGCTCTTCACCTGGGTCTTCTACGCCCTGGCGCTCATCCCGACCTGGGCGGTGGTGGTGTTTCCGCACACCACCTTGGCGGCGAAGATCGGGGCGCCGCTACCCTGGCACGAGACTTTCTACATCTATCTCGCCGGAATGATCTTCACCCTGATCTACTCCGTTCCTTCGTGGGGCCGCACCAAGGCGCGGGGAATGTGGGCGAACTGGACGATCGCGATTCCGCGCGGCTGTCTGCTCAAGGTCGCCGGTTGGGCGATGGTCGCCCGCATCGGGCATTGGGAACCCTGGGCCCTCGGGACGATCTTCATGCTCTTCCTGGTCGGAGCCGCTTCGACCAAGGACTTCGCCGACATCAAGGGCGACGCCGCCGGCGGCTGCAAGACCTTGCCGATCCTCCACGGCCCAAAGAAGGCGGCCTGGATCATCGCGCCGTTCTTCATCTTTCCCTGGCTTCTCGTGCCGCTCTTCGCTCATCTGCCCGATCCGCAGAACCCGACCCACCCGATCCTCACCGGAAACCAGTGGGCGCTCACCGGCCTGGGCGCGCTGCTGACGGTCTGGGGCTGCTATACCGTCTACTTGATCCTGCGTGACCCCGACGACCTGACGCGCACCGAGAACCACCCCAGCTGGAAGCAAATGTACCTGATGATGATGGCCGCCCAGATCGGCTTCGCGGTCGCCTACCTGCTGCCGCACTGAAGCGGGCGCGGGCTTCCGTCCGAGTTGTGCTACGATGTGCGTCATGAATGAAGACCGGAAGGCTCCGACCCCGCAGGTGGGTGTCCGTGAGCTCCGCCAGAACCTCTCCGTCTACCTCGATCGCGTCAAGGAGGGCGAACGGCTGGAGGTGACGGAACACGGCCGGCCGGTGGCGCTGCTGGTGCCGCTTCCCGACGCCAACGAGAATTCCCTTGCCAGAATGATCGCGGATGGACGAGTGATTCCTGCGCAGGGCGACCTTGGCGAGTTCCTGCGCAACAACCCGCCACTGCCTCCGCTGCCGGGGTCGAAGTCCTTGAGCCAGATCCTGATCGAGATGCGGGACGAGGAAGAGTTTTGACGGACACGTTCGTCTACGCGGACGCGTCGGCGCTCATCAAGCTCTTCCTCGAGGAGGCCGAGACCCTGGCGTTGCGCAAGTTTCTGGACCACAGGATCGACGTGGTCTCTTCGTCGGTCGCCCGGGTCGAAGTGCAACGCGCGCTGCGCCGCGCCAATGCGGACGAGGGGGCGATGTTCGAAGCGCGTCGCTACTTGACTCGGGTGAACCTGCGCCGACCCAGCGAAGCGATATTCGACAGAGCGGAGGCATTGGGCCCGGCATCGCTGCGCACGCTCGATGCGATCCATCTTGCGACGGCGCTGGAATTCACTCCACCCCCCGATCGTTTCCTCTGCTACGACGAACGCCTCGCCGCCGCCGCTCGTCTCCAGGGCCTGACGGTGATCGCTCCCGGCGCGGACGAAGTCCACGAACCGTGACCTCCGTCTTCGATCTCGCCCGCGAGCTCGGCCATGAGCGCGTGCTGATCGTCCAGGAGCCCGCTGTCGGCCTGCGGGCGGTGATCGCCATCCACGACACGACTCTCGGACGCGCCATCGGTGGGACGCGCATGCGGAGCTACCCCGCTTTCGAAGACGCCATCGAGGACGCCCTGCGGCTGTCGCATGCCATGACCTCGAAGGCCACCTTCGCCGGCATGCCCTGCGGCGGCGGCAAGGCGGTGATCGTCGGCGACCCCCGGCGAGAGAAGACGCCCGAGTTGCTCCTCGCCTTCGGTCGCGCCGTGGAGGAGCTCGGCGGGCGCTTCTTCACCGGCGGTGACATGGGGATCGACGCGGCGGATCTCGCGGTCGTGGGCCGGGCCACGAACCATATCGGCCACACCCCATCGAATGCCGGGGTCGATGCCTCGGACCTGACCGCGATCGGTGTCGTTGCGGCGATGGAGGTCGTCGCCGGGCGCCTCGGAAAGCCGCTCTCCTCTTGCACCGTGGCGCTTCAGGGCCTGGGGGAGGTGGGTGGTCGCCTGGCAGAGAAGCTTGCTGGCAAAGGGGTCAGCCTGATCGTGACGGACACTGTTCGCGGCCGTCTGGACGCCGTCGTGCATGCGACCGGCGCGCGGGCCGTGGCGCCCGCGGAGATCTTCGACGTCGCCTGCGACATCTTCTCTCCCAACGCCGCCGGCGCCGTTGTGACCGGTGATGTGGCCGGGCGTCTGCGTTGCCAGGCAATCGTAGGGGCGGCGAACAACCCGCTCGCTGCGCCGGCGGTCGGCGAGGCTCTGGCCCGCCGCGGCGTGCTGTATGCGCCCGATTTCGTGATCAACGCGGGCGGGCTCCTGTCGGTGCTGTTCGAGACCGGGGCTCTCGACGAGGCCGGGATCGTGATGCGGGTCGAGCGCATCGGTGCCGATCTCGATGCGCTTCTCGACCGCGCGGAGCGCGAAGGCGTGCCGCCGTTCACCGTCGCCGACCGGATCGTCGCCGAGCGTCTGGCGGGCGCGCGAGCGGCCCGGAACGCTTGAACCGCGCCCCGACCCTGGCGATCGTGCGTTCGCCGCGCGGGGAGGGCGGCGACGGCCGCTGGTGGCGCTTCAGCGGACCGCTGGAGAGTCAGCTCGCCGCGACGCCAGAGGAGGTTCCCGGGCTTCTGGATTGCGTGGAGCGCGCGACCGGCCGCGGCCTGTGGGCGGTGGGCTTCGTCGCCTACGAGGCAGCCCCGGCGTTCGATCCGGCGCTGGCGACGAGCGCGCCGTCCAGCGGCTCGATTCCCGGGCCGCTCGCCGCCTTCAGTTTCTTTACCCCGCCGCAGAAGATCGCGACTCCCGGGCCGGGCGCGGGCGCAGGCGCCGGCCGGCGGGCGGAGCTCCTGCCGGACCTCGGCGAGGCCGAGCACGCGGTGGCGCTCGGTGCCATTCGCGAGGCGATTGCCGCCGGCGAGACCTACCAGGTCAATTTCACGTTCCCCCTGCGGGGCAGCTTCGCCGGCGACCCCGAAGCGCTCTTCTGGCGCCTGGCACCCGCCAGCTGCGCGCCGCATGCAGCCTTCCTCGACTGCGGCGCAATGGCCGTCGTCTCCCTCTCCCCGGAGCTCTTCTTCCGCCGGGAGGGCGAGCGCCTGGTCATGCAACCGATGAAAGGCACCCGCCCCCGGGGGCGGTTCACCGCGGAGGACGCCGGGCAGGCCGCGGCGCTCGCCGGCTCGGCGAAAGAACGCGCCGAGAACCTGATGATCGTCGACATGGTACGCAACGACCTCGGCCGGATCGCCGAGCCTGGAAGTGTCCGGGTCGAGGCGCTCATGGCGCTCGAGCGCTATCCGACCGTCTGGCAGATGACCTCCACGGTCGCGGCGCGAACTGCGGCGAGCCTGGCGGAGACCTTCGCGGCACTCTTCCCCTGCGCCTCGGTGACCGGGGCGCCCAAGGCGCGAACCATGGAGTGGATCGCCCGTCTCGAGCGCCGCCAGCGCGGGATCTACTGTGGAGCCATCGGGTGGGTAGCGCCGCAGCGCCGCGCCAGCTTCTCGGTGGCGATCCGTACGGCGGTCGTCGACCGCTACCGCGGGCAGATCGAATACGGTGTCGGCAGCGGTGTGGTCTGGGACTCGGAGGCGGCCGCGGAGTACCAGGAATGTCTCACCAAGGGCAGGGCGCTCGCGGAGCCGGGACCGCCGTTCGCGCTCTTCGAGACCCTGCTCTGGCGTCCGCGCTGCGGCGTCGCGCGCCTCGAAATGCACCTGGCTCGCCTGGCCGCATCGGCGAACTACTTCGGCTTCGTCCACGAAAAGAAGGCCTGGCGCTCAGCCGTCGAGGCCGGACTCGCCGCCCTGGCCGGGCAGCAGACGGAGCGCCAACGCATCCGCCTCGAGCTCGCCTCGGATGGAGGTTTTTCCTTTACCAGCGAGTTTTTTCCTGCGGAGCGCCGCAATTGGCGCGTGATTCTCGCCAGCACTCCGGTCGCTTCTGACAACGTGCGCCTCTTCCACAAGACGACCGACCGCAGGATCTACGCCGCCGCGCTCGCCGAGGCTCGCGCGGCGGGTGCGGACGAGGCGATCCTGTGGAACGAGCGCGGCGAGCTGACGGAGGGGTCGCGGACCAATCTGGTGCTCGAGATCGGCGGTGAGCGTCTCACCCCGGCGCGGGAGTGCGGGCTGCTCGGCGGCGTACTCCGTCAGTCGCTGCTCGAACGCGGCAAGATGCGGGAGGCGGTGCTGACGCGGGACGATCTCACGCGCGCGCGCCGGGTGCTCCTGATCAACTCGCTGCGCGGCTGGATCCCGGCGGAGCTGGTCAGGTGATCGGAGGGATAGGCGGGGTAGGAGGGGCAGGCGGGGCAGTCGCGCGCTCCTGGAGGCGCTTGAACAGCCCCTCGATCGACGCGAACTCGGACTTCGGGAAGTTCGCCGGGTTGCCCCAGAACTCGGCCAGTCCGCGGTGCCCCCAGCTCTCGTAGACCGTCACCTTGATCATCAGTTGCAGCTTGTCGCAGGCGCGAACGAACCGGGCCTCGACCGTCGCGCCCTCCTCGTACTCCTCGTAGAGCGCGGTCGCTCTCGGGTCGGCCGGGGCGAGGATGTCGGCCGCCGCGCGGCGCTCGGCGGCGTGCTTGACGTCGGCCGGAAGATACGTGGTCGCGGTCCGGGGGAGGTCACCGATGCGCAGCTCCGCGAGGTCGTGCATCAGCGCCAGCTCGACGGCGCGGGCCCGGTCGAGGCCCGGCTCCTCGCCGGCGAGAAACCAGACCAGCAAGGCGAGATGAAAGGTGTGTTCGGAGACCGATTCGCAGTCGGAGATGCCGCGCAGGAAGTAACCGCTGCGCGGCACGCGGTCCAGCGTCTGGAGCTCCAGCAGGAGATCGAGCAGGCTGACGTTGGCGTGGCGCAAGCCGGGTGGCTTCAGGAGGGAGGTCTCCAGGGCAGGCCCGCGCCGAGCCAGCCGCGCGACATGTAGTCGGACATCGTGATGACGAACATCAGCAACACGAAGAAGAACCCGCTCGCCGCGACCAGCGGAATCAGGCGCGTGCCGTACTTGGCGTGCATGAAGAACATGACGACCAGGGTCGCCTTCACCACCGCGATCGACAGCATGACGACGTTGTTGGCCGGCCCGAGGTCGACGAACGCGACGGCGACGGTGATCGCCGTGAAGACCATGAGCGCCGCGAAGACCGCGAAGTAGGTCTTGACCGGAACGATTGTGTGCTCGGACATGGCTCAGGCGCCTCCGTGGTAGTGCCGGCCGATCAGATAGAGCAGCGGGAAGAGGAAGATCCAGACGATGTCGACGAAGTGCCAGTAGAGGCCGAAGTTCTCCACCGGGTTGTAGTACTCGGCGGAGAAGTGCCCCTTCTTCGCCTTGCGCAACAACCAGACCAGCAGCCCCAGGCCGACGACCATGTGCAGCGCGTGCATGCCGGTCATCGCGAAGTAGAGCGAGAAGAAGAGCTCGGCGCGCGAGCCGATCTCACCTGCGAAATGGAAGTTCGGACCGGGGATCAGGTGATGTTCCCACTTCGCCGAATACTCGAAGTACTTCACCACCAGGAAGACGGTGCCGAGGAATCCGGTGGCGATGAGCCAGTTGACCAGCGCCTTGATCCTCCCCTGTTGCGCCGAGCGGACGCCCAGCGCCATGGTGAGGGAGCTCGCGATCAGGACGACGGTATTGAAGCCGCCGAGCTCGATCGACAGCTCGTGGCTGCCGGCCGCGAATGCCGTCGGGTCCTTCCAGCGGTAGAGCAGGTAACACATGAACAGACCGCCGAAGAACATGATCTCCTGCACCAGAAAGAGCCACATCCCGAGGGTGGAGGCTTCCTTCTGCTGCTCGAGGTCGTCGAAGTGGTGCGCGAGAAACGGGGAATGACTGTGGGACACGAGGGCGGCTCCTTGTTCGTCGCTCTCTATCAATGCGGTCGCGCGGGAGGAACCGCGCGCCCGGCGGCCTCTTCGGCCGCCTCGAAGTAGTCATAGGGCTCGCGCGTCACGCTGGGCGTCGCGGCGAAGTTCTCCGTCGGTGGCGGTGAGGTGGTCTCCCACTCGAGTCCGCGAGCGTGCCAGGGGTTGTTCCCGGCGAGCGGTCCGTTGGTGAGGGACCAGATGAAGTAGATCGTCGGCAGAACGAAACCGATCGCGAGCACCGAGGCGCCGGCCGTCGAGAGGATGTTCAAGACCTGGAACTCCTCGGGGTAGGCATGGTAGCGCCGGGGCATCCCCATGTAACCGAGCAGGAACTGCGGGAAGAAGGTCAGATTGAAGCCGACGAAGACCAGCAGGGCCGAGATCTTCGCCCAGAACTCGGGGTACATCCGGCCGGTGATTTTCGGCCACCAGAAGTGCAGGCCGCCGAGGTAGCCCATGATCGTTCCGCCCACCATGACGTAGTGGAAATGCGCCACCACGAAATAGGTGTCATGCACATGGACGTCGAAGCCGAGGGTGCCCAGGAAGACGCCGGTCAGTCCGCCGATGGTGAACAGGCCGATGAAGCCCAGGGCGTAGAGCATCGGGGTCTCGAGCGAGACCGACCCTTGATAGAGCGTCATCGACCAGTTGAACACCTTCACCGCGGAAGGGATCGCGACCAGCATGGTCAACAGCGAGAAGACCGCGCCGGCATAGACCGACTGGCCGGAGACGTAGAGATGGTGCCCCCAGACGACGAAACCGAGGACCGCGATACCGATCGAGGCGAAGGCGACGAAGTGGTAGCCGAAGATCCGCTTGCGCGAGAAGCAGGCGATGAGCTCCGAGATCACCGCCATCGACGGCAGGATCATGATGTAGACGGCCGGGTGCGAGTAGAACCAGAACAGGTGCTGGAAGAGAATCGGATCGCCGCCCTTGGCGGGGTCGAAGATGCCGAGGTGGAACAGCCGTTCGAACACCAGGAGCAGGAGGGTGATCGCGACCACCGGCGTGCCCAGGACCATGATCAGGCTGGTGGCGTATTGCCCCCAGATGAAGAGCGGCAGGCGGAACCAGGTCATTCCCGGGCAGCGCATGCGGTGGACCGTGACCATGAAGTTCAGGCCGGTCAGGATCGACGAGAAGCCGTTGATGAAGACGCCGATGCCCACGATCAGCACGTTGGTCGTCGTGTACGAGGTGCTGTAGGGCGGATAGAAGGTCCAGCCGGTGTCGACGCCGCCGTTCAAGGTGCCGATGAGCATCAGCGCGCCGCCGGTCATGAAGAGATACCAGCTCGCGAGGTTCAGCCGCGGGAAGGCCACGTCCTTGGCGCCGATCATCAGCGGGATGAGGAAGTTGCCCAGGATGCCCGGGATCGCCGGGATCAGGAAGAAGAAGACCATCGTGACGCCGTGCCCGGTGAACACGCGGTTGTAGGTGTCCGGGAGCATCAGATCGCCCACCGGCGTCATGAGCTCGATCCGCATGAGCATGGCGAAGATGCCGCCGAGCAGGAAGTAACAGCTCACCGCAATCAGATAGAGGATCGCGACCCGCTTGTGGTCGAGCGTCAGCAGCCAGGACTTCAGGCCGTGCCCGTTGGTGAGGAAGTTCGGCCGCCCGGCGGTATCGGAGGGGGAAGAGGCGGGAACAGCTGCAGCTGCGTTCATCGGGTAGTCCCCTGGGAGGCCGGAGTCGTTCCCGCCGTCGCGGCGTCCGCGGCCGGCAGGTTCTTGATGTAGCTGATCAGCTGCTGCAGGGCCTCTTCGCTGACCTGGCCCTGGAAGGCGGGCATGATCGGTTCGTAGCCCTGCACCATCCTCGCGGAAGGCATCAGGATCGACTCGCGAAGGTAGGCGTCGTCGGCCCTGGCCGTCCCGCCGTCGGCGAGCGCGACCTGGGTGCCGTAGAGGCCATGCAGGCTCGGACCACGTCCGCCCGGTGCCGGCTTGTGGCAGGTGTTGCAGGCATACTGGGCGAAAAGCCGCTCGCCGTCCGCGGAAGGAGCTTTCGGTGCCGGAGCGGCGGCGAGCCAGGCCTGGTACTCCTCCTGCGACTGCACGGTCACCCAGCCGATCATCCCGGAGTGCTCCGTGCCGCAGAACTCGGTGCAGAAGAGGTGGTAGCGGCCGGCCTTGGTGGGCGTGAACCAGATCGAGGACTGGCGCCCGGGGACGACGTCGGCCTTGACCCTGAAGGCGGGCACGAAGAAGCTGTGGATGACGTCCTCGGAGGTCATCACCAGGCGGGTCGGCTGGCCGATCGGCACGTGGAGCTCGTTGATCTCGCGCTGGCCGGTCGGATGCTGGATCTTCCACATCCACTGCTTGCCGGTGACCTGGTACTCGACGGCGTTCGTCGGCGGACGGTAGAGGCGGAAGAAGACCTTGAGACCCCAGCCGAAGGTGAAGAGCGCGATCAGCAGTGGAATCAGCGTCCAGGTGATCTCGAGAAACGCCGAGTTCTCGAAATTGCTGCCGACCGGGTTGTCGCTTCGCCGGCGGTACTTGATCGCGAAGACGATGATCATCGCGGCGATGAGCACGGTGAAGAAGGTGCTCATGCCGACGAGGTACAGGGTCAGGTTGTCGACTTCGCTGGCAGCGGCCGAGGCCTGCTCCGGCACGAAGGGGAGCTTGAAGTTCATGACCGTGCGACTCCTAAGGCAGCGGCGCGTTCCAGGCGACGCTCGCTGCGCAACATCCAGACCATCGAGAAGATGAGTACCGCGAGGGTGACCGCTCCCGCCACCTTGACCGCGAAGAGAGAGGCGATGGTGTATTTTCCGAGCGCGGCGTCGTAGTTGAAACAGAGCAGCATCAGCTTCGCCGCCAGGCCGCCGATGCGGCCCTCACTGGCCTCGAAGAGAGCGAGCTTCAGGTCCTTCGGCGCGTACTCGACGCCGTAGAGGTAGCGCGCCAGCCGGCCGTCGGGGGTCGCGATCACGATCCCGCTGGCGTGCGCGAACTGCCGGATGGTCGGGTCCCAGGCGTAGCGGAAGCCCGCCGCCGCGGTCAGCCGCGCGATCGAGTCGGCGTCGCCGGTGAGGAAGTGCCAGCCGGCGGCGCTCCCGGGTTTGCCGTACCGCGCCACCGCGGCGCTCTTGCGCTCGGCCGCCGTGTCGGGGGTGTCTTCCGGATCGAAGCTCACGAAGACGACCTCGAACTCGCGGCCGGGCTGGTACGCAACGCCTTTCATGGCGGCGGCGGTGCCGATGATGATCTGCGGACAGAGCACCGGGCAGCGGTAGTAGACGAACGTGAGGAGCACCGGCTTGGCGCCGAAATAGTCGCCGAGCAGCACGGCCTTGCCGGTTTCGTCGCGGAACGGGAGCTCGAGCGGCAGCGATTCGCCGAGCCGCTGGTCGAAGCCGACCTGCTCCTGGATCTTCTGGGCGTCGAGCGCTCCCGGCTGGGGAGTCCGTGCAGCGAGTCCCGGTCCGGTGAACTGTCGGGTCTCGGCAACCGCCGCGTCGGCGAGCGGCCCGAGGGCGGCGGCCGCGGCGATCGCCAAGACCGCTGGCAGCGCCGCGAAGGCCGCTGCCCGGGCTCTCGCCTGGAAGGGCGAGGATGAATTTCGGATGCGCATCGCCAACGTCAGTGCGCCGATCCTTCGTGGGCCGGCACGGCGTCCGCAGCCGGCGTGGCGTGGGCGTCCGGCACGACCTCGACTGGCGGTGGCGCCGGCTGCGGCACCGCCGCCGGGGGCTCGGGCACCGCGAGACGGGTGATGGCGGCTTCGATCGGCATGTGGGCGAAGCCTGCCGCCTTGTCGGTCCAACCCCAGGTGGTCAGGCGCTCGCGCTCCACGGCGCGCATCGCCGCCAGCTCCTTTTCCGGGGCTGGCTGCAGGTTGGGAGCCGGCGGAGCCACCTTGCGGGTGGCTTCGATGAGCGGCGAAGCCGCGGGATCCTGGCCGGCCGTCCATTTCGAGAGGCCGAGGTAGATGAAATAGCCGACGACCAGGGCGCCGATCGTCGTGCCACCCAGCCAGAGGCCGACCTCGATCGCCCTGCGGACGTCGATCTCCGAATCGATCGGCGCGCGTCCCGATCCCGGAGGAGCGCTGTGGGAGTCGCCGTGCTTGTGATCAGTCATGGCCGAGCACTTCCTTCCACTGCGGATCGTTCACTGGCACGAGCGGGCGTCCCGCGAGCTCGCGCGCGAACAGGTAGAACCAGAGTCCGCCGATGCCGACCGGAATGGCGACGAAGAGCCAGTGGATCGAGAAGCCGCCTTCGCGAAGGGTCGGACGGGTGAGCCAGACGAGGTCGGCCCAGCGCATCACCAGCACGAAAGCCGCCACGGCGGAGAGGGCCTGGGCCTTCTCCTTGACGCTGCGCGACAGGAGGATCAGGAACGGGAAGAAGAAGTGGAAGATCAGCAGGCCGGCGGCGACATAACCCCAGCCGCCGTGGAAGCGCACCTGGAACCAGACAGCCTCTTCCGGAAGGTTTCCCTGCCACATGATGATGAACTGGGAGATCGTGAGGTAGGTCCAGAACATGACGTAGGCGAAAAGGAGCTTGCCGTAGTCGTGGAAGAGCTTGCGGCTGAAGATTGCGTCCATCGGCTCGCGCTGGCGCAGCCAGTTGGCGACCAGGATGATGAAGGTCATTCCCGCGAGGGCCTCGCCGGCGACGAAAATGGCACCGTAGAGGCTCGAGAACCAGTGCGGGTCGAGCGACATCAGCCAGTCGAAGCCCATGAAGGTATTGACGATGAGATAGAGCAGCAGGCCGACCGCGGAGACATCGTGCATCTTCGCCTTGAGGCCCGGATCGCCGGTCTCGTCCTGGCGCTTCGACTTGGCCGAGAGGTAGTAGGCGTAGAAGGAGAACAGGGCGATGGCGAAGATCGTGCGGGCGATGAAGAACGGCGCGTTCAGATACGGCGCCTTGTGCTGCAGCGCGTGATCCACCGCGACCTTGGCCGGATCGGCCCACATGTAGATCTTGTCGAGGCCCAGGAAGAGGGGAATGGCAGCGATCCCGACGAACGGGATGGTCCGCCCGGCGGACTCGAGGATGCGGCGCGCCGCGAGACCCCAGCCGCCGCCCGAGAGGTGCTGCAGCAGGAGGAAGCCGAGCGAGCCGACCGCCACGGTGTACCAGAGCAGCCAGCCGACGAGGTAGGCCTCGAAGAACTCCTGCGGCGCCAGGAAGAAGCCGGCGATCGAGGCGGCGGCGCCGGCGGCACCGACGACGAGCGACTTGCCGGCGAGGCCGGAGAGCGCGGCTGGCGCCGCGAAATCAGCGGAGCGGAGCGGGAAATGGAGCGTCCTCATGGCGCGATCGCGGTTCCTCTCGTCGTTCGAGTGGGGCGGGTGGGGCGGATGGGGCGGGTGCGGATCGTCGATTCCGGCACGGGGGTGAGGTCGGTCGCGCCGGTCATGGGTGTGCGCCTCCTGCGGCGTGCGAAGCGGCGGCCGGCGCGTCGAGCGCGGCAAGCTGTTCGGGCGTGAGGCTCGCGGCCTCGACGTGCTGCGAGAGCTGCAGGGCACGGATGTAGGCGGCGATGGCCCAGCGATCCTCTGGCGGAACCTGCGGGGCGTAGCTCGGCATGACGCCGAAGCCGTTGGTCATGACGTCGAAGAAGTAGCCGATCGGCACCTGCCGCAGACGCTCCTCGTGGTAGGAGGTGGGCTGTTTGTAACCCCGGCGCACCACCATCCCGCGGCCCTCGCCCGTCTGTCCGTGGCAGGGAGTGCAGTAGATGTTGTAACGCTCATGGCCCCGCTCGAGCAGGGCGCGCGTCATCGGCATCGGCGGCTCGGTGGCCATGCTGCCGTCCGCGAGCCGGCCGGTGAAGAAGTAGGCGTCCTCCCGCAGCGTGCCGCGCGCCACCGTGTTCGCCGGAAACGTGCGCATGCCGCTGCCGTCGGCGAAGAAGTCGCTCCCGCGGTAGGGCTTGAGCTTCGGCTGATCGTGCATGTCCTGGCGGCAGCCGAGGGCGCCGATGGCGACGATGGCGCCGATACCGACGAGGATCAGCCTTCCGGAGCGCAGCGCGACGGCCGGAGCGCAGGCTCTCTCCCGGTCAAAGCTCCACATCGTTGACCTCCATCGCGCCGGTCTGAAGCAGGAACTCGCGCGTCCCCGAGCGGTCGAACTTGCCGTCCTGCGCCTCGATGCAGAGGAAGTAGCCGTCGCGCGACGCCTTCTCGCGGAAGCGCGAGACGTTGAACACCGGATGGTACGGCTGGGGCAGCCCGTTCAGCATGAACATGCCGATCGCCGCCGCGAAGGACGCGAAGAGCACGGTGGTCTCGAAGAGCACCGGGATGAAGGCCGGCCAGCTGTTGTAGGGCTTGCCGCCGATGTTCATCGGATAGTCGACGGTCGAGGTCCAGATCTGGAGCCCCCAGCCGGCGAGCGCGCCCACGAGGCCGCCCGTGAGGCAGATGAGCGGCACCTTCGACTTGTGGTGGTCGCAGATCACCTCGGAAAGGGCTTCGACGGGGAATGGCGTGTAGGCGTCCATGGCGCGAAACCCGGCGCGATGCGCCTCGCCGGCGGCGTCGAGCAACTGTTGCGCCGTCGAGTACTCGGCCATCAAGCCGTGGAGGCCGAGGTTCGTGGGTGGGGTCGCGGTAGTCATCCGTGCGCAGGCTCCTTGACTTTGGCGTCGGCTGTGAGCCCCTTCATCTCGAACATGGCGATGGCCGGGAAGACGCGCACGAAGAGGAACATGAGCGCCATGAACAGGCCGATCGTGCCGAAGAAGGTCGCGAAGTCCCAGCGCGTCGGGTAGTACATGCCCCAGGAGCCCGGCAGGAAGTCGCGATGGAGCGAAGTCGGAATGATCACGAAGCGTTCGAACCACATTCCGAAGTTGACGAACATCGAGATGATCCACAGCGCGGCGATCGATTTGCGCGCCTTGCGGAACCACAGCGGCTGGATCGCCAGCACGTTGCACAGGATCAGGCTCATCCAGATGAGCTTGTAGGGGCCGAAGATCCGGTTGCGGATCATGTACCACTCGTAGATGTTGCCGCTGTACCAGGCGGTGAAGATCTCGACGATGTAGCCGTAGCCGACGATCAGGCCGGTCACCAGCATCACCTTGCCCATGTTGTCCATGTGCTTCATGGTGATGAAGTCCTCGAGGCCGAAGGCCTTGCGCAGCGGGATCATCAGCGTGAGCACCATCGCGAAGCCGGCGAAAACCGCTCCGGCGACGAAGTAGGGCGGGAAGATCGTGGCGTGCCAGCCGGGGACCTGGCCGGAGGCGAAGTCGAAGGAGACCACCGAGTGCACGGAGAGGACGAGAGGCGTCGACAGGCCCGCGAGCAGAAGATAGGCCGACTCGTAGTTGTGCCAGTGCCGCGCCGAGCCGCGCCAGCCCATGGCGAGGGCGCCGTAGATCTTCTTCTGCCAGAGCTTCTTGGTGCGGTCGCGGAAGGTCGCCAGATCCGGTACCAGACCGATGAACCAGAAGACCAGCGAAACCGAGCCGTAGGTCGAGACGGCGAAGACGTCCCAGATCAGCGGCGAGCGGAAGTTCGGCCAGATCGCCATCGTGTTGGGATACGGCAGCAGCCAATAGACCGCGAGCCACGGGCGACCGGTGTGGAAGAGCGGGAAGAGCAGGGCGCAGGCGACGGCGAAGAGTGTCATCGCTTCGGCGAAGCGGTTGATCGAGGTGCGCCACTCCTGCCGCAGGAGCAGCAGGATCGCCGAGATCAGCGTACCGGCGTGGCCGATGCCGATCCACCAGACGAAGTTGATGATGTCGAAGCCCCAGCCGACCGGATTGTTGTTGCCCCAGATGCCGATGCCGGTGAAGACCAGCTTGGTGAGCGCCGTGAGCAGCATCATCGCGCCGCCGAAGGCGATCGCCATCGCGACGTAGAACCACAGCGGCATCTTGCCGAAGACGACCGAGCTGATCTTGTCGCCGACCGAAGCCGAGGAGTGTCCCGGGGCGATGACCGGCGGGTCGATGAGTGGCACGGGAAGGCGAGGGGATTCGGCGACACTCATGCGGAAAGCTCCGGATTGGGGTTCTTGACCATCGCGAGATAGGTGGTCCGCGGCCGGGTGCCGAGCTCCTCGAGGAGCGAGTAGTTGCGTGGGTTCTTCTTGTCGGCGACGACCTTCGCCGCCGGGTCGTTCAAGTTGCCGAACGAGATCGCCTGCGGCGGGCAGGCCTGCTGGCAGGCGGTCTGAATCTCGCCGTCCGCGACCTGTCGGAGGTCACGATCGGCCGGGATCCGGGCGCGGTTGATGCGCTGCACGCAGTAGGTGCACTTTTCCATCACGCCGCGGCTGCGCACGGTCACGTCCGGATTCCGCTGCAGCTTGAACTGCTCGGTCTCCCAATCCTGGTAGAGCAGGAAGTTGAATCGCCGCACCTTGTAGGGGCAGTTGTTCGAGCAGTACCGCGTGCCGACGCAGCGGTTGTAGACCATGTCGTTCAGGCCCTCGCTCGAGTGCGTCGTGGCGGCGACCGGGCAGACGACCTCGCACGGCGCCTGCTCGCATTGCATGCAGACGATCGGCTGACTGACGATCGCCGAGGGTGCGTCGACGTCGCCCTGGTAGTAGCGGTCGATGCGGATCCAGTGCATCTCACGGCCGCGCGAGACCTGCTCCTTGCCGACCACCGGAATGTTGTTCTCGGACTGGCAGGCGACGACGCAGGCATTGCAGCCGTTGCAGGCGTTGAGGTCGATCACCATCCCCCACGAGTAGCCCTTGTACTCGAAGCCGGGGTTGAAGGAGGCGCTGGTGTCGATGCCCTCGTGGGCGCCGGCGTGCGCGAAGTGCGGGTCCTTCTCGAATTCGGTCAGGGTCGCCTGGCGCACGATGGCGCGCTCCGTCGCCTGCTCGCTCTCTTCGCGCATCCAGTCGATCGAGTGATGGCCCTGGGTGGTCGCGAGCGCGGCGCTGTCACCGGTCGTCGCCAGGGTGACGGAGGGCAGCCCATACCGGCCGGCGCTCGTCTGCGCCGCGAAGGCGCTGAAGCCGATGCCGTTCGCCACCTTGCCGGCGCGGGTGCGGCCGTACCCCAAGTGAACCGTGGCGACGCCGTCGGCCTGGCCGGGCAGCAGCCATACTGGTCCGGTGAGCTTGCGCCCGTCGGGGGCAGTGAGCTCGGCCACGTCGTTGCCCTTGACGCCGAGCTTCTCGGCGGTTCCGGGCGAGAGCAGGATGGCGTTCTCCCAGGTCAGCTTGGTGATCGGTTTCGGCAACTCCTGCAGCCAGCCGTTGTTGGCGAAGCGCCCGTCGAGGACGGAAGGATCCGGGCGCAGCGCGAGCTCGAGCTCGCCGCCGGCCGGCGCGCTGGCCAAGGCCTGGGCGGCCGCGCTGACGCTGGCGGCGACCAGGACCGGCTGGCTCGCAGGCAGCGCGCTCGCCGGCAGCAGGCCGTCGTGCAGGAGCTTGCGAAAGGCCGACTCGAAGGTTTCGCCGCCCATCTGCGCCTCCCAGGTCTCGCGCAGGAGGGTATAGGCGTCGTCGGTCGGGCGTCCGAGCAGTGCGCCGACCATCTCGCTGGTGGTCTTGCCGCCGTAGAGCGGCTCGATCAGCGGTTGGACCAGCGAGACGGTGCCGTCATAGGCCCGCGCGTCGCCCCAGGACTCGAGATAGTGCGTCGCCGGCACATGCCACTGGCAATAGGCCGCCGTCTCGTCGTCGTGGAGGCCGTGATGAATGCGTAAAGCGGAGCTGCCCTGGAAGACCGCGGCAACTTGGAGGTCGGCAGGCGCGTCGTAGACCGGATTGGCCCCCGAAACCAGCAGCAGGTCGACTTTGCCGGCCTTCATCTCATCGAGCAGGGCGCCGAGTGAGGTGAGGTTGTCGACCGGATCGGCTTCGACCGGGGCACTGTAGAGCAGCGTCCCTCCGCTCGCGCCGAGAGCATCGTTGATGGCGGCGACCAGAGTGTGCGCCGCGGCCGGGAGCGTCTCCCCGGCGACGACGAGCGCAGCGCCCCGATGGGCGGCGAGGTCGCGCGCGGCGGCCGCCACCCATTTGGCGGTGGCCGCGTCGAGCGCCGGGGCCGCGAGGCCGCCGACTCCGACAGCGGCGGCCAGAGCCTGCACGATGCCGGCGACCTGGGAAGGACGGACACGGTAGCGGTGATCGGCGACCGTCCCGGTCGCCGTCGGGCTCGACTCGGCGACGTAGAGACGGTTCATGGCGATCGCGCCACCCTGCGGAACCCCGACCTTGCGGCGATCGGCGAAGTCGCGGGCGTAGCGCACCGACCCGGGACCCGCGGTCAGGAAGTCGGACTCGAGCGCCAGGACGACATCGGCCTTCGTGAGGTCGAAGCGCATCCCGACCGGCGCTCCGAAAGCCTCCGCTGAGGCCCTTGGTCGCGCCGTCACGGGCCAACGGATCCCACCGGTGCCAGCGCGCCTGCGGGTAGCTCTCGAGCAGCGAGGCGATCAGTCGCGCTTCGGTGGGCGAGGTCACCGGGCCGGTCAGCACTCGCAGGCCCGCGCCGCCGAAGGCCGACTGGGCATTCAGCGCCGCGGTGAGCTGCTGGTTCAGGGTCGCCCAGGTGGCGGATTTGCCGAGCTGCAAGACCGCCTGCGAGCGGTCGGGGTCGTAGAGGCCCAGCACCGACGCCTGCGTGACGGCGTCGGTCGCGCCGAGGCTCGCGGGGTGCTCGGGATTGCCCTCGACCTTCGTCGGGCGGCCATTGTGACTCTCGATGAGCAGGCCGGTCGCGACCCCGGAGAGCGCCATCGAAGTGGCAAACAGGATCGGCTTCCCGGGGAGAAACTCTTCCGCCTGGCGGACATAGGGCACGATCTTCTCGATCGGCTGGCGCGTGCAGGCGGTCAGTCCGGCGAGTCCCAGAGAGGCCGCGGCGAGCTGCAGGAAGTTGCGCCGCGAGACGCCGTCCGGCCACTCCGAAGCGAAGCGGGGAAACTCGCGATCGAGCAGTTCGGTGAACTCCGGCGTCTCCGCCAGCTCCTCGAGACTCCGCCAGTAGGCGGCGCCGCCGCGGCTCTGCAGGCGCTCGCGCGCCGCGGCGAGGTTCACCGACACTGGCGCTGCGGCGGGCCTCTTCCATTCGACGTGACAGTCGCCGGCGGCAGTCGAGCCGTCGGGGGTGGCCGGCGAAGGTTGCGGAATCAGAAGATCGGTCATGAGGGATCTCTAGCGATGGCAGTTCGAGCAGCTGACCTTGCTCTGGACATTGTTGGCGAGCGCCCACTCTTTCTGTCTGGCGGCGAGGTCGGCTGGCGGCTGCCAGAGGACGTTGGTGACTTCCGCGCGCGGCCGGAGGTTCGGAACCGGATCGCGGTGGCAGTCGAGGCACCACTTCATCGTCAGCGGCGCGCCCTGATACATCAGCGGCATCCGGTCGATCGGGCCGTGGCAGGTCGTGCAGGCGACCCCCTTGGCGACGTGAATGCTGTGATTGAAGTAGACGAAATCGGGCAGATCGTTGACCCGGTTCCAGGTCAAGGGCTTGCCGTCGCGGAAGCTGGCCCGAACCGGCTCGAGAATCGCCGCGTTGGTCCAGATCTGGTTGTGGCAGTTCATGCAGGTCTGGGTGGGTGGAATACCGGCCGAGGCGGCGCGTTCGACGCTGGTGTGGCAGTAGCGGCAGTCGATGCCGATCTGCGCCACGTGATGGTCGTGGCTGAACGGGACCGGCTGCTGCAGAATGATGCCTTCGCGGGTGACATAGCCGGAGTGGGCCAGAGTCCACAGGGCGTAGCCGCCCGCCGCGGCCAGGAAGAGGGCCACGAAGATGGATGCCCGAGCCAAGGCGTTCGCGCTGCGAGGGAAGATCTGCGCCATAAATTGTTAGCTCTTTCCGTTGTCGCGCACGTATCCAGGGCGCGCCGAGGGCGTGCGAATCGTCGGCGAAAAATTTCACATCGGTTGGCGGCTTGTCAAACCCGACCCACCCGAACGGACGGCTGGGCCCAGACTATTTCTCGGTACGCCGTCGGTGTCGGAGGTGGATGGAAAAAGCCCCTTTCGGCCGGCGGCGGGGCGACCGGCAGCCTGCCTCGGAGGGTTTGCTGGGATAGGATCCGCGGCGTTCTTTTCGGGAGGAACGGCATGCAGAAACGGCTCGAGAGAGTGCAGAGCCCGCAGTTGGGCAGGGCGGTGAGCCTGTGGAGCTACGGCCATTGGGGTCCGCCCCTGGTCGTCTTCCCGACGGCCGCCGGCTTTGCCCACGAATGGGAGGCGCAAGGCATGGTGGAGGCGCTCGCTCCCTGGCTCGAAGCCGGCAAGCTCAAGCTCTATTGCCCGGAGTCGAACGTCGCCGAGGCCTGGACGAAGAAGGAGAACGACGCCGCCTGGCGAATCCACCGCCATGATCTCTACGAGAAGTGGGTCGTCGAGACCCTGGTGCCGCACATCCGCCAGGACTGCAGCAGTCCGGCGGGCAGCCAGGCGATGAGCATGATGACCGCGGGAGCCAGCCTGGGCGCCTTCTACGCGGCGAACATCGCGCTCAAGTACCCCGAGGTCTTCCGCTGGGCGCTGTGCATGAGCGGCCGTTACCTTATGACCCACTTCACCGAGGGCTTCTCGAACCTCGACGTCTACCTCAACAATCCGCTCGCCTATGTCCAGGGATTGAGCGGCGAACCGCTCGACCGCGTGCGCCGCAACACCCACATCACGCTGGTCTGCGGCCAGGGCGCGTTCGAAGAGGGCTGCATCGAGGAGACCCAGGCGCTCGGCGACCTGTTCGAGGGTAAGGGCATTCCCCACGACCGCGACATCTGGGGCTACGACGTCGCCCACAACTGGGCCTGGTGGAAGCGCCAGGCGCAGTACCACCTCTCCCGCCGCCTCGGCGCGCCGCGCTGAGGTGCCGCCGGCCGGCGCCGCCCCCCGGCCTCCTTGGAGGACGCCCCGGGTAACGGTCCTGCACTGGCCTTTTCCTGGCGGCCGGTCCGGCCACCGGAGCCGGGCGGGAGCGATGGCACCCTTTCGAGGGCGAAGCCGTTTTCACATTCAAGGGAGAATCGATCATGAAGCGTTCCAGTGTCCTGATGGTGTTGGCGGCGAGCGCCGCATTCCTTCTGTTTCCCGCCCTCCTGCCGGCGCAGATCGAGGTGATTCCGGAGTCCGAGCTCGGACCGGGCGCCCGCTTCGCGGTCGCGATCGAGGACGACGATCTCGACAAGGTGCGGGCTCTCCTCGATTCGGGCCTCGCCGCCGACACGCACATCGACTACGGCGAGAACTTCGAGACCCCCCTGATGAAAGCGGCGCGTTCGGGGACGCTCGAGATCGCCCGCCTGCTCCTCGCCCGCGGCGCCGACGTCAACGTCCAGGACGGCGAGCAGACGACCGCGCTCGAGGCGGCGGTGAGCCGCGACCAGACGGCGATGGTGGCGCTCCTGCTCGAGAAGGGGGCCGATCCGAACACGGTCAACAAGTACATGCAGTCGGCGCTGTCGAACGCCGCAGCGGCCGGCAACCTCGAGGTCACCGAGATGCTGCTCAAGGCGAAGGCGAAACCTGAGCTCCCGGGCCTCGTCCTGACGCCGATGATGTTCGGCGCCTTTGCCGGCAACACCGATCTCATCCGCCTGCTGGTGCGCTACGGCGCCAACGTCAACTTCGCCTCGAAGGAGACCGGCCAGAGCGCCCTCACCAGCGCCATCACCGCCGGAAAACCAGAAGTCGTCGCGCTCCTGATCGAGCTCGGGGCGAACGTGAATCAGAAGGCGCCGGACGGCGACACACCGCTCAAGATGGCGAGGAACGGCGACCAGGACGATGTCGTCGCGATGCTCAAGGCGGCCGGTGCGAAGGAGTAGGAGGTCCGCCGCCACTCGTTCCTCTGCGCTCGCAGTGGTGTTCGCGGGCCTTCTCTCGGTCTCCGCGCGAGCGCAGGACACTCCGCCCGACGCCTCCGGCGGTGATGGACCGGCCGCCTACGGCTATGACGGACTGGCCGCCTCCGGCGGCGGGGCCGAGGGCTGGCTCGAGGTGGCGAGGGAGCGCACAGTGCTGCGCTACGCCTATGTCCTCGGTGAATCGGGCGACGGGGCGAGCGGCGAGCTGCGTGTCGTGCTCGCCGATCGCCCTCTCACGGAGGAGGCTCTCGCCAGTGCGGCAGCGCGCGATGCGCTCGCTGGCGCCGACGAGGCCCGATCTCTCGTCGCGGCCCTGCCGGGAGATGCCGGGGAGATCGAGGTCTGGTTTCACCATCCGCGCCTGCCGCGCGGGATCTCGCTCAGCGGCCTGGCGCATTTCGTCCCCGAGAGCGAGAGCGTCGCGCGGCTCGAAGGTCACCTGGTGCTCTCGGGTGAAGGGACGAACTTCGAGGCCTGGTTCTCGGCCCCGATCGTGCGCCGGGAGACCGGAGGCTGGCCGGAGATCGCCGCTGCCGCCCGGACACTGCCGCCCGAGCGCTCCTTCGACGACGTGCTCCGCGATGGCAGCGGCGACGAGATCGATGCCGCCCTGGCCGCTTCACCCAACCTCGAGAAGGTCGGTACCTCCGGAGGTAGCGGCGGGATGAGCGCGCTCGCGATCGCCGCCGACGCCGGGAACCTCGCCGCGATCACCCGCCTGCTCGCGGCAGGGGCGGCGCCGGACTACCGCGCCGACCGCTCGGCGATGTCGCCGCTGATACTCGCCGCCGGAAGGCGGCATCCCGAAGTCGTGCAGGCCCTCCTCGCCGCCGGCGCCAACCCGAAGCTTCGCACCTCGTCCGGCTTCACCCCGCTCTACCACGCTGTCCTCGAGTCGCAGGTCGAGAACGCCCGCCTTCTGGTCGAAGCTGGTGCCGACCTCGCCCGCGACCGCGACCTCCTCCTCGCCACGGCGCGCGGAAAAGGCGACGTCGCCATGACGAGCTTCCTGGAGGGCGCGCAACCGCTTCCGGCTCCGGAGCCTTAGCGGGGAGCCGCTCGCCGCCCGCCGCTCAACGGGCGCCGGGAAAGCGCGCGCGGTCGAGCCGCGGGATGACCCGCAGGGCGTTGCCGTAGTAAAGCTTCTGCAGCACGGCATCGGGGAGAGCGAGGCCATAGAGCTTCCAAAAGGCGTGGCGGCGGCGGTAGTAGGGGAAGTAGTCGTCGGCGGTCTCGAGAACGCGGAAGTAGGGCGGGTACTCGGACGGCTCCCAGGAGTCCTTGCCGAACATCACGCGGTCCTGGTACTTGACGAGCCAGTCGTGGGCGAAGCGCGGTTGCCGTCCGAGCTCGGCGAGCACGGCGCCGATCTCGGTCAGGACGTTCGGCGCCTCGTCCATGAGCCTCCCCAGCCGGCCGAGGTCGTTGCCCAGCCAGCCGAGGTGGGCGTTGATGAAGGTGGTCTTCGGGTTGGCGCGGAAGAGGTTGTGCTGCTCGCCGATCAGCTGCTCCCACGGTGTGTTCTCGGCCGGATCGCGCCAGCGGCCGGGGATCTCGATCATCTCGTAGAGCCGCTCGTTGTCCTTGTCCTTCGCCTGCCAGAACGGAGCGGGATCGGCGGTGTGGATCAGCACCGGAACCCCGAGCCGCGCGCACGCCGCCCAGATCGGCGCCAGGCGCGTGTCGTCGACGGCGATGCGCTTGCCGGCGACGTCTACGGTGTCCATTCCCAGGCCCTTGTAGATCTTCAGCCCGCGCGCGCCGGACGCGACGTCGGCCTCGAGCTCGGCTACTGCGGCGGCCGGCCAGTCAGCGGCGCCGACGCGCGAAAAGTCGACGTTGGTGAAGTGGACGATCCGCCCGGGAGCGACGCGCTCGCTGAGCGCGATGGCGTCGAGCAGGTACTTGCGCTCTTTGAGGCCGTAGCGCTGCTTGCCGTCCGGACCGGTTCGGCGCTCGAAGCCGCGCCCCGAGAGGTTGACCATGACGGCCATGTTGAGCTTGTCCATTTCGGCGACGAGCTCTCGCACTCCGGACTCGTCGAGGTCGAACTGATGCGAGTGCACGTCGACGAACGGGAACCTCGCCCGCGGCACCGGCTGCTCCGACACCTTGAGCGTCGATGGCGGGTCGTACTGCATGAACGAGAGCTGCGCCGGATCGTCGGCGGCCGGGGCTGCCGCAAGCGCCCCGCCGGTGGAGAGCCGGCAAGAGCGTCGCGGAGAGCGGGCGAAAGGAGAGCGAGGAGGAGAGGTCGGCGCATGCGGCGATCCTAACCGCAGGCGAAAGTCAGGCAGCCCGCAGGCCTACTCCTTCATGGACATCCACGTTTGGCCCGGCGGTTCTAGGGTGAGGGTGCAGCCGCCGTCTGCCGCAGTAGGCCAGGGCCTTCGCCGGAATGCGCGCCCGGTTCGCTGGCGGAAACGCGAGCGCCATCGGGTCTGCTTCCAGTCCCTTTGCCAAAACGACGGTCTCGGAGCCGTGAACCGGCGTCGCGCGGAGAAGCCTGCCGTCGGCGCGGAAGAGCAACCAGATCTCACCCTGATTGCCGGCGGCGCCGGGGGAGCTCCGGGTGACACTGCGGGACTTCCAGGCCCCTTCCTGCGCCCGCCGGATGAGAACCTCTCTCGCCGCCGAAACCGGAACGACCCTGGCCAGCCGGCGCTCGAGCGCTTCGGCATGAGGCCGGGCTAACTCGGCTGCAATCGCCAGATCGAGGTTCGCCGCGTCGGTGTCGCCACGGGCGCGGAGAACGGCCGATCTCCCCTCGATGGCGCTCGGACTGTGGGCGAGATTGATTGCCGCGTTCGCGAGCGCGAGGGCTTCTTCCGTCCGCCCCTCCTCGAGGGCAACCCGCGCCAGCGCCTCCCATGCGGCCGCGAGCTTCGCCACCGCAGCGATCTCGTCCCGCGTCGGCGGGAGACGCCCTTCGCCGGCCAGAGCCTTCTCGGCGTCGGCGACGATGCTCTGCAGCGAGGTCCGCAGCGAGCTCCAGTGGGCCGGCTCCCAGGAAAACAGTGCCGAGAAGATCGGGCCCATCTTCTCGATATCCCGCGCGAGAGCGGGATTCTCGCTGACCATCGCTGCCACCACCTCGAAACGGCCGCGTTGCGCCTCGACCTGGAGCAGATCTTCGAGCGCCTCGACATCGCTTTCGTCGAGCTTGCCGCCCGCCTCAGCAGGCTTTCGGCTTCATCGAGGCGGCCGCTTCCGGCGAGGAGCCGGCCGAGCCGGGCATAGCCGAAAGCGTTGAGCGGTGCGATCTCCACCTGCTGGCGGAGAGACTTCTCGGCGGATTACAGATCGCCGGCGGCCCAGGCCAACAGTCCGAGGTTGGCATAGGCATAGGCATGGCGCGGATCGACCTCGATCTGCTTCTCGTAGGCCGCCTTCGCTTCGCCGATGCGCTGCTGCCTTTCGAGCGCGAGCCCGAGACTATTACAGACATTTTCCTCGGTCGGGTCGAGTGCGATGGCCGCGCGGCAGAGCCGCTCAGCCTCCTCTTCTTGCTTCTTTTCGAGCGCGTCCCAGCACTCCGCGCGGAGCTCGGCCGCGGTGTGCTCCGCGGGCGCCAGCGCGGGCGCGGCAGCGATGGCGAACTCCTGCCCGTAGTCGCTCGCGATGAGCTTGCGCAGCTCTCGGAGCTCTTCGAACCGGGAGCGTGGCACCGCGTCGACCTTGAAGCTCAGCTCGCGCTCGAGGACGAGGGTGCGCCCTTCGAAGCGATAGTCGGCGCGGAATTCGGCGAACTCCCGCTGGCTCGACATGGGTACCCGTCGATCCGTTGCCTTGCGCTCGTCAGTTCTGCTGGTTCATGTCTGGCATCTTCATGCCGGGCGCCATGAGCTCGGTTTCGGTGTAGCCGGGGGGATGGCAAAGACCGACGCCGGGACCCTTTCCTCCGCGAGCTCGGTCACCTCGAAGGTGGTCGTCGTCGGTTTGTCGCTGTTCTGCTTCGCCATCGACTTCGCCATCATCTTGGCCATCATGCCGCTGCCGGTCATCTCGGTCTTGCTGGTCGCGACCACGATGCGCTTCAGCGGGAAGCCGGTCTGGGTCTGCTTGGCGGCGTCGACGATCTTCTGCAGATCCGCCGGCAGGGCAGCGCCGGCGCCCATGCCCTCGAACGAACGCATGAGCTTCGGATCGATCGCGAGATCGGCGACCCAGACGTCTTCGGTCTGGTCGGTGGCGATCGCCATGTCCATGCCCATCCCCGGGCTCATCGTCATGGTGTAGCGGGTCCGCCAGCGGAAGTGCCGGGTCGGCCGGCCGAGGATCGTGCCTCCGTCTTCCTCGAGGAGCTTCTCGACGATCGGATCGGCGACCTTGCGCGGAACGCCGCCTTGCTGCGCATTGGGGTCGCTCCCGCCCATCATCTGCGACATCGAGCCCATCATCGCGCCGATGTCGAGGGAGGCGTAGGTCTTCTCCTTCGGGTTGACCAGCAGCATCGCATCGGCATCCGGCTGAATCAGAATGTAGCTGCCCGCCCCCATCATCGGATTGCCCGAGGCGAGAATCTCCATCTTGGCGCCGCCGGTGTCGATCGAGGTGCGCATCGTCATGTTCTGGAACTCGGCGGCTTCGCCTTCGCCGCGAATCTCCTGGGTGAAGACGATTCCGGCAACGGCCGGGACCGCCAGGCAGAGAGCGAGCACGAGGCCGAGCAGGATACGGAGAGAGGCGCTGGATTGCAGTCGTGGGCTCATGGCGTTCGGGATCTCCAAGGGTAGGGGTGGAGCGATTGTACGCTCAGTGCGGCGGCAGTTTCTCCGCCAGTTTCTCCCGCAGTTTCTCCCGCAGTTTCTCCGACGCCGCGAGCGGGGTCTAAGATCCTTGATATGCGCCCCTCGATCCCCGCGACCCTCCTGCTCGCCAGCGTGCTCGCCCTGGCGGCCCCCGCCTGCCAGCAGCTCCAGGCCGATCCAAGGCCAGGAAGTTCGAACGCCGCAACCGATCCCGCCGGAGCGAACCCCAAGGTGCCTCCGACCATGAACGCCACCGCCGCCTGGAAAGAGATCGACCGCCTGTTGGGCGAGCAGAAGCTCCAGGAGGCCGCCGACCGCCTCGGACCGCTGGTCGAAAGCGCCCGCGCCGCCGGCGACGAGGCGACGTGGGCGAAGGCCCTCGTGCGCCAGTCGCAGGTGCGGACCGCCCTGGGCGGTCTCGAGACCGCGGTCGAGGAGATGAAGGCGGCGGCCTGGCCGGCAGGTGCGACCGCCCGCGCCGCGGTCGAGCTCTACTACGCCCACGCCCTGCTCGAGTACCTCTCGGGCTACTCCTGGGAGATCCGGCAGCGCGAGCGGGTGGTCTCGGCGGCGCCGGACACCCAGCTCGACCTCAAGGCGTGGACCGCCGAGCAGATCGCCGCCGAGGCCGAGCGGAGCTTCCTCGCCGTCTGGGAACGCCGCGAGGAGCTCTCGGAGATCGCGGTCGCCGACTTCCCCTACCTCCGGGCCAACGACTATCCGCAAGGCATCCGCAGCTCGCTGCGCGATGCCGTTTCCTATCTTTTCGTCGAACGCCTGCTGGGAGATTCAAGCTTCTGGTCGGCGAGCGAGAGCAACGACGCCTGGCAGCTCGACCTCGGGAATCTCCTGTCCGACGCGCCGCAGGCTTCGCCCGCGCCGGGAGCGGCGGCGGTGCATCCGTTGCTACGTGCCGCCGCGGTGCTCGCCGATCTCGAGCGCTGGCACCGCGACCGCCATGAGCCCGGAGCCGAGCTCGAGGCGCGCCTCGAGCGTCAGCGCCTGCTTCTCGAGCACCGCACCTCGGAGAGTGACCAGGGGCGGCTGCGCGCCGACCTCGAAGAACGCCTGCCGCGCTTCCGCGAGGACCCTTGGTGGGCGGTCGGCATGGCGGAGCTCGCGGGCGAGGTCGATCGCGGCGCGAGCGACCCCGAACGCCGCATCCGGGCACGTGAGCTCGCGACCGCCGGCGAGAAGGCCTATCCCGGGACCCACGGCGCCAGGCTCTGCCGTCGAGCTCCGGGCGGGGATCGAGGCTCCGGACTTCGCTCTTCAGATGATGGCCGTCGACGGCGCCGGCCGCCGTTCGATCGAGGTCTCCCATCGCAACCTGCCGCAGCTCTTTCTGCGCGCCTACGCGATCGACCTCCCGCAGCAGCTGGCGCGCAAGGAGTTCCGCGGTCTCTTTCCGAACGACGAGCGTGAGATCGAAAGGCTCATCTCGGGCGGCGAGCCGGCAGCCGCGTGGACGGTCGCGCTGCCGCCGACTGCCGACTATCTGACCCACCGCACCTTCGCGACCTCGCCGCTCACCGCCCCCGGTCTCTATCTGGTCGTCGCTTCGGCGGAGCGGTCGTTCGCCAAGGGATCGAACCGGCGGATGGCGCTGCCGTTCACCCAGTCGAATCTGGTCCTGCTGCAGGAGAGCCAGGCCTTCCCCTGGGAGGTGCGGCTGGTCGAGGGCGGTGACGGCCGCGCGGCCGCCGGCGTCGAGGTCACGCTCTATCGCAACACCTGGCGCGAGGCGCCGGCAGCGGTCGGCAGCGCCCGCACCGACGCCTCCGGGCGCGCCACTTTCGCCTTCCCGGACGGCAGCGGCAACGGCTACTCGAACTTCCTGCTGGTGGCCCGCCGCGGCGGCGACATCGCTGCCGCGCAGCGCTACGGCGGCGCCGAACAGTCGCCTGCCGACCGCGCACACCGGCGCGCTGCTGTTCACCGACCGGGCGATCTACCGGCCGCAGCAGAAGCTTTCTGGAAGGTCCTCGGCTACTCGAGCGGCCCCGGCCGCGGCGCGCTCACGCCGGCGCCGGCAACACCGGTCGCCGTCTGGCTCACCGACCCCAACGGCGAGAAGGTGGCGGAGGCCACCGTCACGACCAATCGCTTCGGCACCGCGGCAGGCGAGTTCCCGATCCCCGCCGGCAGGCTCCTCGGACAGTGGACGCTGCAGAGCTCGCTCGGCGGGGCGGCCGGAGTCCGGGTCGAGGAGTACAAGCGGCCGACGTTCGAGGTCGAGGTGGCCGCGCCGGCGACCGACCTGCGCCTCAACCGACCCGCCGAGCTCAGCGGCGAGGCGCGCTACTACTTCGGCCTGCCGGTCACCTCCGGCCGCGTCGCCTGGCGGGTGACCCGTCAGCCGGAGCTCCCCTGGTGGTGGCGCTGGTGGGGCTTCGCCGGCGGTTCGACCGAGGCGCAGCCGATTGCCAGCGGTACGACGGCGCTCGCCGCCGACGGCAAGTTCCGCGTCGCCTTCACGCCGGCGGCCGACGAGAGCGAGAAGGCGAAAGGCTTCACCTACCTCTACCATCTCGAGGCCGACATCACCGACGACGGCGGCGAAACCCGCAGCGGGGAACGCACCGTGCGGCTCGGCTGGGCGGCGGTCGAAGCGCTCGCCGAGAAGCCGGCCGACCTCGCCGTCGCCGGGAAGCCGTTCGCCATCGCCGTGCGCCGCCAGGATCTGAACGGCGAGCCGCGGCCGGGAGAGGGCGCCTGGCGGTTGCTGCGCCTCACGCAGCCGGCTGCGGCGCTGCTACCGGCCGACCTGCCGCTGCGCCCGGCCGACGCTCCGGCGGAGCCGGCCGATCGCTACGCGACCCCTGGCGACCGCCTGCGCCCGCGCTGGACCGGAGCGGCGCCGGCCGAGCAGGCGCTCGCCTACTTCGCCGACGGCAGGGAGGTGGCGAGCGGCGTCGTGCAGCACGCGGCCTCGGGCAGCGGCAGGATCGAGCTCGCCGCCCTCGACGGCGGCGCCTACCGCCTGCGCTACGAGACGCGCGACAGCTTCGGCGAAGCCGCCCGCACCCAGCTCGACTTCGTCGTCGCTGGCGCCGAGACGACGCTCGCCTTGCCGGCCGACCTCGCCTTCGACCGCGCGCGCGCCGAACCCGGCACCGCGGTGCGGCTCTGGATTCACTCCGGCCTGAAGAACGCCCCGTTCGAGCTCGAGCTGCTGCGCGGCACGGAGCGGCTCTGGCGTCGCGCGGTGACGCTCTCGGGCTCGCAGTGGATCGACGTGCCGGTTGCCGAGCAGGATCGCGGCGGGCTCGCCGCGCGTCTGACCCTGGTCGCCGATCATCAGTTCGTGACGCAGGGGGCGACGCTCGACGTGCCGTGGAGCAACAAGGAGCTCCAGGTCGAGTTCGCGACCTTCCGCGACCGCCTGGTCCCCGGGTCGAGCGAGACCTTCCGCGTCACCGTCAAGGATGCCAGCGGCCGTCCGGTCGAAGCCGGCGCGGCGGAGCTCCTGGCCTCCATGCACGACCGCAGCCTCGATCTCTTCGCGCCGTTTGCGGCGCCGCGCCCGCTCGGCCTCTTCCCGACCGGTGCCTGGTTCCCGCCGCTGGCGAGCAATCTCGGGGCGACCGGGCCGCTGTGGTTCCGCGACGACTCGTGGGTGACACCGGTCACAGTCGAAACGCTCTCCGTCGACGCCTTCATCGAGATCTCCCCATGGGGGATCGGTGGACCCGGCAGCGGCTACGGTGGACCGATGCGGCGGGTGCAGAAGGGCGGCGTCGCGACGATGGCGATGATGGCCGACGGTGCGGCCCCGCCGCCGGCCGCGGCGCCGGCCCCGCAGGGGCTCGAGTCCGAACGGCGGCAGGAATCGCTCGACGAGGCGAGCGCCGTCCAGGGGGGCGTGGCCGGAGGCGTCGTCGAGCAGGCGCCGGTCGCGCTGCGCTCGAACTTCGCCGAGACCGCCTTCTGGAAGCCGCAGCTCCTCACCGGCGCGGACGGTTCGGCGACGATCGAGTTCACCGTTCCCGATTCGGTTACCTCGTGGCGGGTCTGGGTGGCGGCGCTTTCGCGGACGCTGGCTTCCGGCTACGCCGAGAAGAACGCCGAGTCAGTGAAGGAGTTGATGGTGCGGCCCTATCTGCCGCGCTTCCTGCGCGAGGGCGACATCGCCCAGCTCAAGGTGGTCGTCAACAGTGCCGGCGAAACCGCGCTCGCCGGCGAGGCGACGCTCGAGATCACCGATCCCGAGACGAACGTTTCGCTCCTCGCCGAGTTCGGGCTGACCGCGGCGACTGCGACGCTGCCGTTCCGCGTCGAGCCCGGCAAGGGGGTCGACCTCACCTTCGCGCTCACCGCGCCGCGGCGCGTCGGGCCGACCGCCTTCAAGGTCGTCGCGCGAGTCGGGCAATCTCTCGGACGGCGAGCTCCGGCCGCTGCCGCTCCTGCCGTCGCGCATTCATCTCGCGCAGTCGCGCTTCGTCACCCTGAAGGGCGCCGAGCGCCGCGCGATGGTATTCGAAGACATGCAACGGTCCGACCCGACGCGCATCGATGAACAGATGGTCGTCACCGTCGACGGTCAGCTCTTCTACTCGATGCTCGACGCTCTGCCCTATCTCATCGAGTATCCGTACGAGTGCACCGAGCAGACGCTCAACCGGTTCGTCTCGAGCGGCATGCTGTCGAGTCTCTTCGTGCAGTACCCGGCGGTGGCACGCGCGGCGGAGGAGATGGCCCGAGCGCGACACCCCGCTCGAGCGCTTCGATGCGACCCCTGGGGGCGATCCGAATCTGAAAATGGCGCTCGAAGAGACCCCCTGGCTGCGCGAGTCGCGCGGCGGCGACAAGGCGGGCAACGACTTTCTGCGCGTGCTCGATCCCGCGGTCGCTCTCGCCCAGCGCGAGGACGCGCTGGCGAAGCTCGCCAAGGCGCAGCTCCCGAACGGCGGCTTCCCCTGGTTCGCCGGCGGGCCGGCGTCGCCTTACATCACGCTCTACCTGATGGGCGGCATGGCGCGCGCCGCGGAGTTCGCGGTCCCCGTGCCGCGCGAGATGGTGCAGCGCGGCTGGCAGTATCTCGCCCGCGAGGCAAAGGAGGAGTGGCTGCCGAAGGCGGTGCAGGACGACTGCTGCTGGGAGCTGCTGACCTACTTGAACTACGTCGCCTCGTCCTATCCCGATCCCTCCTGGACGGGCGATTTCCTGAGCGCGGACGACCGCCGGACGATTCTGGACTTCTCCTTCAAGCACTGGCGCGATCACCAGCCGCTGCTCAAGCTCCAGCTCGCCTCGACGCTCGAGCGCATGGACCGCCACAAGGACGCGGTGCTGGTCCTCGCGAGCGTCATGGACTCGGCGAAGACGACGCGCGACGAAGGCACCTTCTGGCAGCCCGAGGACCGTTCCTGGCTGTGGTACAACGACCGCATCGAGACCCACGCCTGGGCGCTGCGCACGCTGATGGAGGTGGCGCCCACCGATCCGCGCCGCGATGGGCTCGTGCAGTGGCTCTTCCTCAACAAGAAGCTCAACCACTGGAAATCGACGCGCGCCACCGCCGAGGTGCTCTATTCGCTGGCGGCCTACTTGAAGGCCACCGGGACGCTCGCCGTGCGCGAAGAGGCGAGGGTCGAGGTGGCCAACCAGACGACGACGTTCGTCTTCGAGCCCGACCGCTTCACCGGCAAGAAGAACCAGATCGTGGTGCCGGGCGCCAAGCTCGATGCGGCGAAGCGTCCCGCGGACGCGACGGTTTCGGTTGCGAAGACGACACCGGGGCTGATGTTCGCTTCCGCGACCTGGCACTTCTCGACCGAGGAGCTGCCGGCCGAGTCGCGCAGCGACCTCTTCGGCGTCGAGCGCCGCTACTTCAAGCGCGTCAAGAGCGGCAGTCGAAGTGACTCTCGTGCCGATCACCGCCGGCACGGCGATCGCGGTGGGCGACGAGGTCGAGGTGCAGCTCTCGCTGCGGGCGAAGGCGGCGGCCGAGTACGTCCACTTGCGCGATCCGCGTCCGGCGGGCCTCGAGCCCGATCGCCCGGAGTCGGGATGGAAGTGGGATCTCGGCGTCTCGCGCTACGAGGAGACGCGCGACAGCGGCGCCAACTTCTTCTTCGAGAACCTGCCGGCCGGCGAGTACACCTTCAAGTACCGCCTGCGCGCGAACCTCGCGGGAGAGTTCCGCAGCGGCCCGGCCCAGGTGCAGTCGATCTACGCCCCCGAGTTCGTCGCCTACTCGAGCGGCGAGAAGCTCAGGATCGACGCTGCACCTCGCTGACAGCCGGCGCCCGCTGGCCCCGCTACGGCACGACGGCGGACCAGCGGGACATGTCGGCGGTCTCGAAGCCGTCGAGGAAGGGCATGTCTGGCGCCAGCGGAATCGCCGCGCGCACCCGGATGTCGTCCACGTACCAGCCGTCGGCAGTGACGCTTGAATCAGTCGTCAAGCGAAAGCGCACGCGCGCCTGGGCCGCACCGACGAGCTCGGGCACGGTGAACGTCCGCTGGGTCCAGGTCGTGTTCGTGCCGTCGTAGATGGCGATTTCGTTCCAGGTCGCGCCGTTGTCCGCCGAGACCTCGACGTGGCAGAAGTCGTACGTCGCCTCGGTCGCGTAGCGCTGCCAGAAGGAGAGCTCGACGCCCACCGCCGCGGCGAGGTCGAGCGGCGCCGAGGTCAGCGACGTGCTGAGGTTGCTGCCGTAGTTGCCGCCCGGGCTGTCGGTCCACGAGTGCGTCGGACTGTGGGACTGTGTGGTGGTGATCGCCCACGGCGTCTGCGCCGTCCAGCCGAGGTTGCCGTTCTCGACGTCGTCTTCGAACACGGGTGCGTAGGGCACCAGCGCGAAGTCCTGGACCACCGTCTGCAGCGTCGCCAGGTTGATACCGAAGGCGGTCGCCGGCGCATGGTCGGCGGCGGTCGCCGTCACGTCGTAGGTCCCCTCCGGGATCTGCATCGAGTAGGCGCCGGTGGCGGGTACGGTCGCGGTCGAGTAGGGGCCGGCGACGACGGTGGCGGCGAGCGGCGCGCCGCTCCCCATGGCGGTGACCGTGCCCTCGAGGAACGGCGCCGTCGCCGGGTCGATGACGGTCAGGAAGACGGCCGAAAAGGCGCCCCAGTTGTTGGCGTTGTCGCGGCCGCGCACGTAGAGCAGATGCCGGCCCGAGGCGTAGCCGGTGGTGTCGAGCGTCACGGTCGCCGCCTCGACGGTCGAGTTGAAGGTGCCGTCCACCGCGCTCATGGCTATCGGCGTGCCGCCCGCCCACGGCGGCGTGTCGAGGTAGAGCTCGGCGGCGGCGATCGGCTGCGACGGCTCGACGCCGTCCGGGTCGGAGTAGCGGGTGTCGTCGAGCGTGGCGGTGATCCCCACCGGGTCGCCGGGCGCCACCGGCAGCGCCGGCGCCGCGACGTTGACCGCATCCGGTCCGGCCGGGGTCAGGTAGGGCGTGCGCGGCACGCGCATGGCGTACTTGAGCATCGCCAACGTGTCCGGCAGCACCGTCGAGGTGAAGCTCGAGCAGCTCTCGAAGAAGGCGGTTCCCATCTCCCAGGTGTAGCCGGGGACGCCGAGGCGGCCGTAGGAGTAGTCCTTGGTCGAACCGTCCACCGGGTAGAGGCTGCCGACGCGCGGATCGAAGCCCGAGAGGTACGCCCATTTGCGGCCGAGACGCAGGATTTGCGCGCAGTTGGGCGGCCACGTGGGCGGCGCGCCGCTGCAGGTCGCCGTGGGGGTCTGACCCCAGGCCGAGAGGATCTCGTTGGCGAAGCTGTGCAGGTCGACGTAGATGCCGGAGGCGGTGTCCGGCACCGGCGTGACCAGGTCGTCAACCGGGCGCCAGTCGGTGAAGACGGTCGCCATGTAGCCGGCGACCGCCTGCGTCTCGGGCTCCGAGGCGGCGGCGGAACCGCGGTAGGTCTCGTCGCACGACGCCCCGGAGGAGCCGCCCCACGCCCCCCAGTAGAAGTTGAAGTTGCGATTGAGGTCGACGCCGAAGCTGCTCGCGCAGCCGTTGGTGTTATTGCGGTTCTTTCGCCAAGAGCTGCCGCCCTCGGCGATCTTGCGCCCGTCCGGGTTGGCGTGCAGCACGATGTGGATCTCGTGATGGTCGAGCACCCAGGTGGCGTCGGCGTCGAGGCCCCAGGCGCCGACGATCCATTCGGCGAAGCGCAGCGCCGCCTCGGCGGTGGTGTACTCGCGGGCGTGGATCGCCGCGCTGACCAGGAGCACCGGCTTCGGCCCGGCGACCGCCGAGTTGGTGAGCTGGAGCGCCAGCACGTCGTAGCCGGCGGGGCCGCCGGCGGTGAGCTTGTCCCAGGAGTCGCCGACATCGGCGAGCGCGGCGAGCGTCGGATGCGCGGCGACCAGCGCCTGCGCGCCGGCGAAGGTCTCTTCGACCGTGCGGTAGCAGGCAAAGCCGGGGATCGTCTCCGGCTGGTCCCAGTCCGCTTGCGCCGACTCGGCGTGGCGGATGAGCGCGCTCGCCTCTTCGTCCACCTCGACGAAGAAGCCGAGCGCCGCGAGCCGCGCCAGTTGATCGGTGTCGACGACGATGCGGACGAATCCCTTGTTGCGGTCCACCTGCAGGTGATCTCCCCACGCGGCGACCTCGCGGATCATGGCCTCGTCGCCGAACCAGGCGCGCACCATCCACGGACCGGAGCCCGCGAAGCCATCCGCCGCGAGCGGCGCGGCCGAGGTGAGAAGTGCCGCGAGAAGTGCGGCCAAGCGGACAGCGGCCAGGACGGGGCGCGGGGCGCGCATCGAGCTCATTGCGGACTCTCCACTCTGGCGACGCGATCGCGCCGCGGATTCAGGGTACGGCCACGGACCACTGCAGCATATCGCCGCTCTCGAAGCCGTCGAGGAACGGCATCGGATCGGCGAGCGCGAAGGTCGCGGTCGCCGCGTGGCCGACGCTCATCGTCAGATTGCAGCTCCCCACTCCGGTGCAGTCGCCCGTCCAGCCGGTGAACGCCCAGCCCGCCTCGGGCACGGCGGAGAGGATCACCGGCGTGCCGAAAGCGAAGCTCTCGGAGCAGTCGCTCGGGCAGGTGATCCCCGGCGGGCTGCTCGTCACCGTGCCGGCACCGGCCACGGCAACGGTCATGGCCTGGGGCGTCTGGGGCGGCAGCCAGGCGAGCACGACGTCGTCCACGTACCAGCCGTCGCGAACGATCGAAGTGTCGGTGCTGAGCCGGAACCGGACCCTGGCCTGCGCCACGCCATCGAGCTGCGGCACGGCGAGGGTCACCGGCTGCCAGCTCGGCTGATTGCCGTCGTAGACCGCGACCTCGGTCCAGGTCGTGCCGTTGTTCGCCGACACTTCGACATGGCAGAAGTCGTAGGTCGCTTCGGTGTCGTAGCGGTGCCAGAACGAGAGCTGGATCCCCAGCCCGCCGGTGAGGTCGAGCGGCGCCGAAGTGAGCGAGGTGTTCGTGTTGTCGATGTAGTTGCCGACGCTGTCGGTCCACGAGTGGGTCGGACTGTGCGCCGACGAGGTGGTGATCGACCAGGCCGGCGAACCGGTCGACCAGCCGATGTTGCCGCCCTCGACGTCGTCGTCGAGGACCATCGCGTAGGCCTGCAGCACGAAGTCCTGGACCCAGGACTGCGAGCTCGCCAGCACGACGTTCGCGGCGGTCACGCTGGCGTGGCCGGGCGCCGACGCCGTGATGTCGTAGGTCCCCTCCGGCACCTGGATCGAGTAGGCGCCGGTGCCCGGGTCGGTGGCGGTGGCGAACGGCCCGACCGCGACCGTCGCTGCGAGCGGCGTCCCCGTGCCGGCTTCGCTCACCGTCCCGGCGACGATCGGCGCCGTGGCCGGGTCGATGACGGTCAGGAAGGCCGCCGAGACCGCGCCCCAGTTGTTCAGGTTGTCGCGGCCGCGGACATAGACGAGGTGGCGCCCGGAGGCGAGGGCCGCAGTGGCGGCGCCGTCGAGCGTCGCGGTCGCGGCTTCGACGGTCTCGTTGAAGGCGCCGTCGTCGGCGCTCATCGCCACCGGCGTCCCGCCCGCCCAGGGCGGCGTTGCGAGGTAGAGCTCGGCGGCGGCGATCGGCTGGACAGGCTCGGCGCCGTTGGCGGTCGAATAACGGGTCTCGTCGAGCGTGGCGATGACATCCACCGGCTCGCCCGGCGCGATGACGCCCGGAACGGCCGCGACGGCGACCGCGTCCGGGCCGGCCGGTGTCCTGTACGGCGTGCGAGCGACCTTGGCGGCGTAGCGCAGGGCCGGGAGATTGCCGGGCAGAATGGCGCTCTCGAAGAAGCTGCAGCTCTGGAAGAACTCCGTGCCGAGCTCGAAGGTGTAGGCGGCGACGCCGAGGTCGCCGTAGCCGAAGTCGTCGGTGGTGCCGTCGGTCGGATAGAGGCCGATCGACTGCTCCGGGTAGTAGCCGTTGAACCAGGCCAACTTGCGGCCGAGCGTGGTGAGCGCGGTGGCGTTGGGGGGCGGAGTGCTGGTGAAGCCCCACGACCACAGCACCAGCTCGCTGTAGCTGTGGATGTCGAGGTAGACGCCGGTGGCGTCGGGCGGCGCAGGCTCGGTTGAGCCCGGGGAGTCGCTGGTCGGGGAAGTTCGCCTGGAGGTAGGCCTGGACCGCCTGCACTTCGGGCTCCGAGGCCGGCGTCGAACCGCGGTAGGTGTCGTCGCACGGACTGCCGCTCGATCCGCCACAACATCCCCATTGAAACGCGAAGTTCCGGTTGAGGTCGGCGCCGCGGCTGTCGGTGTTGGCGCAGTAGTTGTTGTTGGTGTTCTTGCGCCAGAGATCGCCCGCTTCGGCGCGCTTGCGCCCGTCCGGATTGGTCTGCAGCAGCAGGTGGACCTCGTGGTGGTCGAGCAGCCAGGTGGCGTCGGCGTCGACGCCGTAGCCGTGGACCAGCTCCTCGGCAAAGCGCGTCACCAGCTCCGCGGTCGTGTACTCGCGCGCGTGGATGGCGCCGTGGGCGAAGAGCCGCGGCTTCGGACCGGGAACGCCCGAGTTGGTGAGCCGGATCACCAGCAGGTCGTAACCTGGGTTGCCGCCGGCCGTGACCTTCTCCCAGCTGTCGCCGATATCGACCACCGTGGCGAGCGTCGGGTGTGCAGCGGCGAGCGCTTGCGCCGAGGCGAAGGTCTCCTCGACCGTGCGATAGCAGGGGAAGCCCGGAATGCCCGCCTCCGGCGCTTCGCCACGGGCGGCGCGCTCGGCGGCGACGAGTTGCGCCGCCTCGGCGTGGCGGATCCAGGCGGTGAGCTCCTCGTCCACCTCGACGAAGAAGCCCAGGGCGCGCAGGGCCGCGACGCGCGCGACGTCGGCCTCGATCGAGAGGAAGCCCTTGGCGCGATGGTAGCGATAGTGGTCGCCCCAGGCGGCGACCTCGCGCAGCATGATGTCGTCGCCGAACCAGGCACGGACCATCCACGGCCCGGAACCGACGAACGGCTCGTCGAGTGGCTCCAGGCCGCCGGGCGGCGCGCCCTGGACGACCTGAACGACGAGCAGAATGAGGATCAGCAGCGTACGAACGAAAATCTTCCTGACCGGAGTTTCCACAAAGCGGAGTATAAACCCGCCCGGCGCCGCGCCGGCGAACCTCAGGCGGCGGACCCGGTCTCCGGCGCCGGGGCGCGCCCGCTGCAGGCTGGCGCCCTGGGGGTGCCCGGCGCAGCGAGCACGGTCGAGCCGAGCATGCCCTCGGCGATCCGGGCCCACAGCCAGCCCATGCCGTTCTGCAGGTGGAGTGCCACCAGGAGGCCGAGGACGCCGGCGAGGCCGAACGGCAGGGTGCCGAGGAAGCTCGTCGGCTGCCAGAAGCCGACGCCGACATGGAAACCTTCCGGATCGGCGAGCCAGGCGAACGGCACCAGCGCGAAGGCCAGCGGGACGACCAAGGAAACCAGCGAGACCACCCAGGTGGCGAGCGCCACCGGGAACTTCAGGAACAGAAAGGCCATCCCTTTCCACAGTGCCGCCGAGCGCAGCAGCGCGCCCAGGCGGGAGAGGAGGCGGTCGGAAACCGGACTCGTCACCCGCTCCGGCACGTGCGCGCCGAGCAGATGGATCGCCAACTGCCGCTCGAACCCGGCGGCGCCCCAGGCGGCCAGAAGGGTCACGAGCAGAATGGCCAGGCCGATCCAGATGAGGCTGAGCGGCACGCCCGTCGAGATCCCGACCGTCAGCCCCACGAAGTAGGCCAGCCCGAGCGGGAAGCCGAGCCAGAGATAGAGCAGATTGCCGTAGGTTCGCGGCTGCACGGCGACGGTGAAGAAATCGGTCCACGAGAGCTGCCGGGTTGCACGGGTCATGACGTACCCCCTCGCCTCTCTCTACGCGGCCGGCGGGATCCGGTTTCGGCCGCCGGGCGCGAATCTGGAGCTTTTCCCCGCCCGAAAAGTGGGCTCGCCGCGCGATGGCTTTCCCGTAGAATCCTGCAGCCATGAAAAAAGTCCAACATGTTGCCGTCACCGGCGCCGCCGGAAATATCGGATACGCGATCCTCTTCCGCATCGCTGCGGGCGACCTGTTCGGACCGGATCAGCCGGTCGTTCTGCACCTGGTCGAGATTCCGCCGGCGATGCCGGCGCTCGCCGGGGTGGCGATGGAGCTGCGCGACTGCGCTTTCCCGCTGCTCGACGGCATCGTCGCGACGGCGGACATCGACGAGGGCTTCAGCGACGTCGACGTCGCCTTCCTGGTCGGCGCCCGGCCGCGTGGTCCGGGGATGGAGCGCAAGGACCTGCTCTCCGCCAACGGCGCCATCTTCGGGCCGCAGGGCAAGGCCATTGCGGCACGCGCCGCGCGCGATGTGCGCGTGCTGGTGGTCGGGAATCCGGCCAACACCAACTGCCTGATCGCCGCCTCGAACGCTCCTGGCCTCGACCGCCGGCAATTCCACGCCATGACCCGGCTCGACCACAACCGGGCGCTGTCGCAGCTCGCCGAGAAGACCGGCGGTTCGGTCAACGACATCCGGCGGATGACGATCTGGGGCAACCACTCCTCGACCCAGTACCCCGACCTCGCGCACTGCACCGTCAAGGGGCAGCCGGCGCTCGGCGTGGTCGGCGAGAGCTGGTATCGCGAGAGCTTCATTCCCACCGTTCAGCAGCGCGGCGCGGCGATCATCAAGGCGCGCGGCGCGTCGTCGGCCGCCTCGGCCGCCTCGTCGGCGCTCGACCATATGCGCGACTGGGTGCGCGGCAGCGCCGCCGGCGACTGGGTGTCGATGGCCGTGCCCGCCGACGGCAGCTACGGCATCCCGGAGGGGGTCGTCTATTCCTTCCCCTGCGTCTGCAAGGCGGGCGACTACGAGATCGTGCAGGGCCTGGCGATCGACGAGTGGAGCCGCGGCCGGATGGACGCGAGCGACCGCGAGCTGCGCGAAGAGCGCCAGGCGGTCGAGGAGCTGCTCGGCTGAGTCCGCCGGCCTCCGGGTCGGAATTTTGTCAAAACAGCATTTTCCGCTAAACTCACCGCATGCGTGGGCGCGGCGGATCCTCCAGCGGCAAGGTGTCTGCGGCCGCGCTTGCGCTCGCGGCCTGCTGGCTCCTAGGCCTGGTCGCCGGCGTGGCCTCCGCCGAGGGCAGGGCGGCGCTGAACGGTCCCGGCGAGTTGGCGCCGATGCGCCTCGTGCTCGGCAATCTGACCATTGGGTCGCCCGCCGGCTGCTCGGTCGCCTATACGCTGCAGGTGCTCACCGAAGTCGGGACGGGCAGCGACGAGTTCGAGCTCCAGGTCTACGATGACGCCGCTCTGGTGCAGGTCGTGGCGCTCAGCGCCCCCGCCGACGGTCTGCTGCACGACTTCTCGGGCACGATCGAGCTCGACCAGCCGGTCTCGCAGGCGAGCCCCGGTATCGGCGTCTACCTGGTCGACTCCGGAGCGATCCTCGACTTTGCCGACCCGGTGAACGCCACCTGCGGCATCGCCGAGATTCCGACGTTGGGGTCGGTCGGGGCGTGGGTTCTGAGCGGCCTGCTCACGGCCAGCGCACTCGTCATCCTGCGCCGGCGCCGCCGCTCCGCTTAACCTCTCGAGCCGCTCTTCGCTGCTTTCTCGCGGTCCGCCGCCGGGCTTGAGTCCAGCGCCGGTTCCGCCTCACCTCGCAGACAATGAGCCGAGAACCTCGGGATTCCGTCCAGTGGCGAAGCCCCGCTGAGCGAGGACAGTCCCTCCTTGCACATCGACCACGCCGAACGCTCCCACTTCGAGGAACGGGCGAAGCTGTTGCGCTTCATCCGCGCGGGCGGGCACTTCGAACAGCGCGTATTCGGCGTCGTAGACCCCGAGACGGAGGGTGTAGGCGTTCTCCCGGCTGGAGACGTGCGGCACGAGCATTTCCGAGGCGACGACCCTGGCATCGTCGGGGATCCTTGCGATGAGCGAGTACACCTCCCGATGGCGCTCATGGTCCTCGGCGGTCAGGCCGAAGCGGTATTCGCCGAAGCCGCCGCGCGTGTTCCGGGTATCGAGAATCGCGCCGTATTGAATGGAGCTGAGCAAGAGGGCCGCCGAGATTGCCGCCAGCCAGGCCCTGGAGGGCCGGCTCGTGTCGCGGTCCTGACGGTCGCGAACCCACTCGAGGTTGCGCACGACGGCGAGGAACACGAACGTGGTCCAGTAGGCGGTGTAATGAAACGAGATCTGAATCTGCGGCGCGTAGCGCGTGGAGAGGAGCGTAAAGAAGATCCCGACCACGCAGGCGAGCAGTCCCACGGCGCGACGCAAGGGGAAGAAGACGAGCGGCCCCAGGATCTGCAGCAGATAGAAAAGCTTGTCGCGTTCGAGCAAGGTGGTCAGGGCATAGAAGGGGTTGGCCAGAACGGTTGCGAGGACCGCCGGGTAGCCGCCGCCGCCGGCCGGAACCAGATCCTGGTATTGATGCAGGAAGGAATGCTCGCCACCCGTGTACTGGGGCATGACGATGAACTTCAGGGCCGCGAAGGCCAGGCCGCCCGCCAGGGTCATGGCGAGGCCCGCGCGCACGTGCTTGCCCTCGACGATCATGAGGATGCCCAGCACGGCCATCATGGCGTTCACGTCTTCGCGCACCGAAGCGGCCAGGAGGAGCGCGATGGCCATCCAGATGTAGCGGCGCGCCTCCGCCGCCGCAATCGCCGCCCACAAGAACACTGTGCCCAGCGGCAAATAGTGGAAGTCGTAGAGCGCCGCGCCGTGCAGCGGTGGATAGAGCAGGTACAGGAACGCCAGCAGGACGCCGGGCCAGGGCCCCACGGCTCGCCGGGCGATGAAGAAGAGCGGGATGGCCGCAGCACCCATCAAGAAAGCCTGCAGCACCAGCAGAGTCTCGGGGCCCGGGAACCAGCGGTAGACCATCGCCAATACGTAGGCGAAGTAGGTCTGGTGATTGCCCGCGTGCGTCGCGTCGGGCCCGCCGAGGGGTGACATCTTGAACAACGGACCCCAGCGAGTGGCGTTCCAGACCAGGTTGTCCTCGAGGCCCAGGTCGAACGACGAGGTGCCGAAACGGTAGTGCGTCTGAACGGTGTGGAAGGAAAAGTACGCCGTGTAGGCGAGCACGGCGCAGAGCACGAGCAGCAGGGGAAGGTGGCGCTCGCGACCGACCGTGGTGCGCAGGCGTTGCCAACGCTCCTTGGCGGTCGGGAGCGCCGCGTGAGTGGTGGATTCGGCCGCCGGGCCCCAGACCGGCAAGGCCTCCTGGCGGAGGCGAAGCGTCTTGTACAGGCCCCAGCCGAAGAGCGGTACCAGCACGAGCACGGTGAGGTCGTTGGCCTGCCAGCTGCGCGAGTCGGCGAGCACCGGTACCCATCCCGCGAGCGCGAGCGGAGAGGCCCGCCGCGCCAGGCGTCCGCCGATGCCAGGGTACCGTTGCCCCAGTCGCAGCTCCGCCAGGCCTGCCGCGGCAAGCGCCAGCAGCGCCGCGATCGCCATGGCCCACAGCAGTCCGGAGCGCTGGAGGTCCGGCAGCCGATTGTGCGCCAGGTAGTCCGGCCACAGGTCGCGATGAGCCAGGGAGTAGAGACAGCTTCCAAGTGACGCACCGACCAGCACCAGCAGGGCAAGCGTCTTCAGGAACGCGGGCTCGAGAAGCGATTCCAGCGCGAACCTGCGCGCGGGAGCGGCTGGGGTATCGGCGTGCGGTGGCTGGCGCATCGGAGGGGCGACCGTCGAGCGCCGCTAGCGGGGCTCTGGGGGTCGCGGCAGGGCGCCTCGGGAGTCGTTGTCGACGATGTACAAGGGGCGCTGCTTGATCTCCTCGTAGATGCGCCCCACGTACTCGCCCAGGATTCCCAGGACCAGCAACTGGGCTGATGTTCCGAGCGCCACCAGCAGCATGATCGTCGTCCAGCCCTGCACCGTGCGATCGGTGAACAACCGGATGTAGAGCGCCCACCCGCCGAGGGCCATCGCCGCCAGGCCCGCCAGGGCGCCGAGCCAGATGGCGATCCGCAGCGGGCTGGTCGAGAACGAAGTGACGCCATCGAGCGCGAAGCGGAGCATCTTGCGCAGCGGGTACTTGGTGGTGCCCGCGAAGCGTTGCGGCCGGTCATAGGTCACGGAGGTCTGGCGAAATCCCACCCACGCCACCAGGCCACGCATGAAGCGGTGCTTCTCGCGCAAGCTCCGCAGGGTCAGCACGACCGGGCGACTCATCAAACGAAAATCGCCGACGTCCTTGGGGATCTGCACCCCCAGCGCCGCGTTCATCAGCCGGTAGTAGGCGGCCGCCGTCACGCGCTTGAAGATCGTCTCGCCCAGGCGCTTCCGGCGCACGCCGTAGACCACGTCGTAGCCTTCCCGCCACTTGGCCAGCATCTGCTGGACGACTTCCGGCGGGTCCTGCAGGTCGGCGTCCATCACCACGACGGCGTCGCCCTCGGCGCAGTCGAGGCCGGCCGTGATGGCCGCCTGGTGACCGAAGTTGCGGGCGAAGCGCACGACCCGGTATCGCGGCTCTGCGCGTGCGAGCTCGTCGAGAAGGAGCGGACTCCGGTCGGACGAACCGTCGTCGACGAAGACGATCTCCCAACGCCCGGCGACCTCGACCAGCACGTCGAGGAGCTCGCCGAGCCGGCGGTGGAGCTCGGGAAGGACCTCCTCCTCGTTGTAGATCGGGACGATGATCGACAGCATCGGGCGCGTCGAGGGCGGCGGAGAGGTCATGGCAGGCGACTCGCGAGGGATCGTAGAAGCTTGCCTGAAAGGATGCAAACCCACTTTCGGGTAGCTCCGGCGGGGGCGCTCACCCCTCGGCGGGACGATCGAGCGGCCCGCCCGGGGATCACGGTGCCGTCGCGCGGTCGAGAGCCGGCGCGGCAGCGTAGCCGGTCATCTCAACGAAGCCGTGGCCGGCGATCGGCTTGCCTCGGCTGGTTCCTTTCACCTCGATTGCCCCTTCCCAGTAGCGCACGGTGACGGCGAGCTCCTGGTTCGCGACCCTGGGGAAGAGCTCGATCTCGAGCTCTTCCCCAGGGACGGCGAGACGCCACTTCGCCGGATAACTCGCCCCGGTGGGACTCTTCCAGGTCGAAAGCGCCGTGAGCTCGACGTCGGCGGCGCCCAGGGAGCGCGAGCTGCCGTCGGCGGCGACGAAGCTGCCCCGACTCCACGGATCGGCCGCGCCGTCCTTGCGCCGCAGGCGGTAGAACATCAGCTCGCGGCCGTCTCCGAGCTGCAGGGCGAACCAGTCCCAGCCGGCGAGGTCGGGTCCGAGGGCGCTGGTCGACCACTCGCGGTCGAGCCAGGCTTCGCCGGCCACCGGAATCGTCTCGCCGGCGACGGTCACCGTGCCGCGCGCCGGCAGGCGGGTCATCGAGTAGTAGTAGGAGGCGTTGCCGGGCTCCGGACCCTTCTGCGACAGGCCACGCTCGCCCTGGAGAACCGGCGGCTTGCCAGTTTCGAGCGCGAGGTCGACCGCGAAGGCATCGTCTCTCGCCTTGAGCCGCAGGGGCGCGAATTCGCCCGCGGCGGGGGCGGTCGAGGCGATCGACCAGTCCGCGAGGGCGACGCGAAAGGGTTCGGAAGGCGGCGCGGTGACGCCGGCGAGGCCGACGGCTTCGCGCGCAAAGCGCTCGGCGTAGCGGAAGGTGCCAGCCGCCGCATCGGAGAGCGCGAAGTGCGCCATCCAGACGTGGGCGCTCCGCCACCGCGACGGACTCGCCATCGCGTCGGCGGTTCCCGCGGCCCCTGGGACCCCGCCGATCTCTGGGACCCCAGAGATCAACGCGTTGCGGAAGAAGGTGAGCTGGACGCCGAAGGCCCGGCCGTCGGCGGCGAAGAGGTTGCCGGTGACGTACCACCACTCGGTGCGAAAGCCGTCGTGGGCGCCGTGATCGGCGGGGAAGACGAACTCGCGCGGCAGCGTGGCCCGTGTGTAGCGCGCATCGGCCTCCTCCCCCCCGAGTCCGCCGCCGAGCGCTTCGGCGACATCGAGCTCGGCCGAGATCTTCGCCGGACGCCGGGCGCGGCGCTCGAGCGCTACCGCCAGGGCCGTCAACGCGATGACGGAGAGCAGCAGTGCGACAATGAAACCACGCGGGGTGCGCACGGTCACTCCTGCTTCAGGGCGAGCGCCGGATCGGTCCGCCCGAGCCGCCAGGCGGGAATGAGCCCGGCGAGCAGTGCCGCACCGAGGGCGAGGATCATCGCCTCGACGAACGGCCGCGCCGTCCAGGCGATCTCCATCGACCAGCCGAACGAGCGCCGGTTGATGACGTGCACCATGAGGGCAGCAAGGAGCGCGCCGAGCGGCAGCGAGAAGAGCCCGGCGGCGAGACCCATCCAGCCGGTCTCGGCGGCGACGAGCCGGAGGAGCTGACGGCGCGTGAGGCCCTGGGCGCGCATCACGGCGAACTCCCGGCCACGTTCGAGCTCGAGGGCCGCGAGCGCCGCCAGAATGCCGAGGAAGGCGACCGCGATCGCCAGCAGGCGCAGCACGCCGGTGATGCGGAAGGTGCGGTCGAAGATCTCGACCGACATCTGCTTGAGCCGGCGGCTCGACTGCGCGGCGAGCTCCCCTTCGGGTGCGGCGCCTTCGACCGCCGTCTTGAGCTGCTCGAGGTCGGCGCCCGGTTCGGCGAAGACCGCCAGCACCGCGACTCCGGGCTCGCCGAAGTGGAGACGGAAGGCCTCCACCCCGAGCATCACGACGCCCTGGTCCGAGCCGTAGTCGTAGTCGATCCCGGCGACCCGGAACGACCTGCGGCCGTTCGCTGTCGCGAGCTCGAACCGGTCGCCGAGATGGAGGTTGCGGCGATAGGCGAAGGGCTCGGCGAGGATCGCGGCGTCGGGGCTCGTCGTGAGCTCCCGCCAGACGCTTTCGAGCTCGCCCTCCTTCCAGTGCATCGCCGAGAGACTCTTGCGGTCGAGGTCGATGCCGACCACCCGCGCCGGGAGCTCGCCGGGGCTCTCGATCTGGGTGATGCGCAGCGTGTTGATCCGCTCGACGCCGGGCAGGGCGCGGATGCGCTCGACCGCCTCGGGCGAGATGCGCAGGTGGGCGCGGCTCGGCACCTGGGTCGGCGTGCTGACGTAGAGGTCGCCGACGAGCGCCCCTTCGAGCCAGATCTGGACGGTGGTGCGAAAGCTGCCGATCATCACCGCGATGCTGATCGAGACGGCGACCGCGAGGGTCAGGGCGGCGACCGCGACGCCGGTGCGCGAGATCGACGCCGCCACCGCCCGCGCGCCCATCCGGCCGAAAAGGCCGATCGCGGCGTGGAGGCGCCGCCACCTCCGCGGCACGGCGGCGACGGCGCGCAGGCTGACGGCGAGGGCGCGCGGCACGAGCAGCGAGAAGCCGACCAGGACGAGAAAGAAGCCGCCGAGCGAGAGTGGCAGCGAGTACTTCGTGGAAGGTGTCGCCAGGGCGAGGATGAGGCCGCCGGCGAGGCCGAAGAGAAGTCCGAGTCCGACCGCGCGCCCAGAGAGCCTCCCGGCCCGGCTCTCGAGCTCGGAGCGCAGGAGCGTGGCGCGCGGCGGGGCGTTGGCGGCCTCGAGCGCCGGCGGCAGCGCGGCGGCGAGCGACGCGCCGAGGCCCAGCAGGCCGCCCTTCAGGAGCGAGAGCGGAGAAAGCGCGAAGTTGCCCGCCGCGAGCGTGAAGTAGAGATCGCGGATCGTCTGCAGGACGAGCCCCATGAGCCCCCGGCCGAGCACGATCCCCACCAGCAGCCCGAGCGCGCTGCCGACGAGGCCGAGGACGGCCGCCTCGGTGAGGACGAGGGCGAGGATCTCGCCGCGCCGGACGCCCAGGGCGCGCAGGCGCCCGAAGAGCTCGCGGCGCTGGACCACCGAGAAGGTCATCGTGTTGTAGATCAGAAAGGTGCCGCACAGCAGGGCGAGGAGCGACAGGGCGCGCAGGTTGAAACGAAACGCGCGGGTCATCTGCTCGAGCGCTTCGGGGCGCGCGGCCGAGCGGGCGAGGTGAACGCCCGGCGGCAGGAGAGTCGCGATCTCCCGGCGGGTTCGTTCGCCCGCTTCGCCCTCGGGCAGGGCGAGGTCGATGCGGGTGAGCCGCCCGGGCAGGTCGAGGATCTCCTGCGCGGTCGCGATGTCGACCAGCGCCAGGTTGGCGAGCGCCTCGCGGGCGGCGGCGTCGGCCGGCTTCAGGATTCCGACCAGCAGGAGCCGTTCCTCGCGCCCCGACGCGGACGGGGAGGCTGTCGCCGATCTCGAGCCCCAGCCGCTCGGCGGTCGCGCTCTCGAGGAGCGCCGCGCCGGGAGTGGTGAGGAATCGGGTGAGGTCCTTGCCGGCGGCGAGCGCTCCGCCGAGATAGCCGCGGAACGGCGCCTCGCTCCACGGATCGAGGCCGAGGAGGCGCAGGACGGGGGCCGAGCGGGAGATCGACCCGCCGTTGGCGGGCGCTGCCGCTGCGGATTCCTGCGTTGGCACGAGGACGACGAAGTCTTCGACGACCGGCGCCGCGGCGCGGAAGCCCTGGATCTCGTCGGTGCCGGCGCGCAGGCGGGCGAAGAGCGCTTCGTCGAAGCCGTTCGAGTCGCCGGTGATCTGATCCGTCGCGGCGCCGGCGGTGGCGTCGGTCGCGACACGAAGGCCCGCCGGGCGCTCTCGTTGGCGAGGTCGACGCGACCACGACGGCGACGCCGAGCGCCACGCGGCGAGCGCCAGACCGAACTGCGCGGGATGGCGGGTGAAGAAGCGGGCGGCTCGCGCGCCCAGAAGGCTCAAGCCGGACTCCCACGGCGCGGGCGCGGGCCGCCGGTGCCGTTACGGCGAGGCGAGGCTGACCAGCCGGCCGTGGTCGAGGGTGAGGACGCGGTCGGCGATCCCCATGACCTCGGGGCTGTGGGTCACCATCAGCATCGTCTTGCCGGCCCGGCGGGTGAGCCGGTCGAGGAGGTCCAGCACCTCGAGCCCGGTCTCGATATCGAGATTGCCGGTGGGCTCGTCGGCGAGCAGGAGCGCCGGGTCGGGGCGAGGGCGCGCGCGACGCCACGCGCTGCTGCTCGCCGCCCGAGAGCCGGTCGGGAAAGTGCCGGCGCGGCGGCCAGGCCGACCTCCTCGAGCAGCGCCGGGCGAGCGCCCGCGCGGCCGCGCCGCCGCCCGCCCGTGAGCTCGAGCGGCAGCAGCAGGTTCTCCTCGACGGTGAGCGTCGGGACCAGATTGAAGAACTGGAAGACGAAACCGATGCGCTCGCGGCGGAACAGCGTGCGCGCTCCTCGGACAGGTGCCCGAAATTCCCGCCCCTCGAGCAGCGACCTCGCCCGTAGTCGGCTGGTCGATGCCGGCAAGCAGATTCAGCAGCGTCGACTTCCCGGAGCCGCTGCGCCCGAGCAGGACGACGAGCTCCCCGGGCGCGATCGCGCACGAGACCCCGTCGAGTACGACCCGCGTCCGCCCCGCCTCGACGAAGCTTCGCTCCACCGCGCGCAGCTCGATCACCGGGACAGAAGAGGCCATCGAGGAACTCTACGGCAGCAGTGGGTGTTCCGGTTGGAAGGGAGTGCTTCCTGCCGCGCTCAGGCTTTTTCGGCGTTCGACGCGACGATCAGGAAGCGCTCGATCGCCGCGAGATCGTGGAGTGCCTCCACCACGCGATCCAGGTTGAGGTCGGCGTAGTCGTGCACGAGGACGTTGCGGAAGCCGGGCAATCTCTCGAGCGCCCGGACGACCTCGGGGAGTAGCCAGTGTCCAGCGCCAGGTTGCGAATCGCACCGCGGAAGTCCTCGAATTTCTCACCTCGGCGCGTCGAGAGCTCCGCAGCGACGTCGATCACCGCCTGGCAGACCATCAGGAGAGAGAAGAGCACGTCGTTGTGCAGGGTAAGGTCGCGGCCGAGGTCGGCGGCCCCGTGGACTCGCGGCTGCAGCGTCTTCAGATGCTCGAGATGACGGCGCAGCTCGACCAGGCGATCGGCAATCGGGCTCATGGAGCGCCTCCGGTCGTTCTGGTAGTGAGGTAGTGGAGCTTGCGCTCGCGGAAGTGCCGCAGCCAGGGCTCGAGATCCGCCGCCAGCAGGATGGTCTTGTGAACGAATCGCTGATCGGCGAGGAGGTCCGCGCAGAAGATCCTCTGCCCGCGGAGAACGATGTCGCGGGCGAGCAGCGGCGGGACGTCGTTGAGCACGTTCAGATCGACCTCGCGCCCGCGCAGCGCCTCGCTGCAGTCTCCTGCCAATCGCAGCCGGACCTCGAAGCGCTCCTTCTCGGTCGGAAAACGATCTGCGGCCAGGAGCACACCGACATCCACATCACTCTCGCGATGCGCCCGCCCCTCCGCCTCACTGCCGAAGAGGTAGGCACTCACCACCCCGGCGTCGGTCTGCCGTGCGAAAACCGCGCCCAAGCGGTCGACAAGCTCCATGCCGGGCACGGTAACACAGCGGCGATCGAGGCCTGTCCAGAGGCGCAGCGGCTCCGCTGCCGCGCGCGCAAATGGCGATAAACTCTTCGGGTGTCGTCGGAAGCAGTCGCCTTTCCCCGCCCTGCAGACTGGGTCGAGCTCACCAAGCCGCGGATCACTTTCCTCGTCACGCTGACGACGGCGGCGGGGTTCGCGCTGGCGAGCGAGCGGCCGCTCGATGGGCCGCGTTTCCTCGCCACCCTGATCGGGACGGCGCTGGTCGCGGCGGGTTCGGCGGCATGGAATCAGTACGTCGAGCGCGAGACCGACAAGTTGATGCGGCGCACGGCGACGCGGCCCTTGCCGGCCGGCCGGATGCTTCCCGGGCAGGTGCTGGCGTTCGGCGGCCTGTTGTCGATCTCCGGCCTCCTCGTGCTCACCCTGCTGGTGAACCCGCTCACCGCGGCGATCGGCCTCGCGACACTCCTCGCCTACGTCCTGGTCTACACCCCGATGAAGCGCCGGAGCTCACTCGCTACCTTGGTGGGTGCGATTCCGGGGGCCGCGCCCCCGGTCATGGGATGGACCGGTGCCTCGGGCGAGCTCGATCTCGGCGGCTGGCTGCTCTTCGCCATCCTCTTTCTCTGGCAGCTGCCGCACTTTCTGTCGATCGCCTGGCTCTATCGCGACGACTACCGCCGGGCGGGCATGCCGCTCCTGACCGTGAACGATCCCGACGGGCGGGCGACCGGACAACAGGCGGTGCTCTATGCACTCGCGCTGGTGCCGGTGTCGATCATGCCGTCTGCGGTCGGCATCACCGGTGTCGCGCATCTCGTCGGGGCGCTCGTCTTTGGCCTGGCCTTTCTGGCGAGCGCGGCGCTCTTCGCGCGGGCGCAGTCGGTGACCACCGCCCGGCGGCTCCTGCTCACCTCCGTCTTCTATCTGCCGGCGGTCTTCGGTGTCGCCGTCGTCGACCATCTGTTCCTGCGATGAACGTTCGGAAGCGCAGCGCGGGTGTTCGCCGGGGTGGCCTCGCCGGTCTGGCGCTGCTTGCCGTCGCCGCCTGCAGAGCGCCAGAGCCGTTGCCGGTGCTTTCCGAGCTGCCGGAGTTCGCGCTCCTCGAACGCAGCGGTGCGACGCTCGACAAGGCGGCGCTCGCCGGCCGGCCGGCGATCGTCGACTTCATCTTCACGCGCTGTCCGGCCTCCTGCCCCATGCTCACCGCGCGGATGAAGGAGCTCGAGAAACGTCTCCCGGAGAGCTCGACGGTGCGGCTGCTGTCGATCTCGGTCGATCCCGAGCACGACCGGCCGGAGGTGCTGGCGCGCTATGCCGAGGGCTGGCAGGCCGGCCCGCGCTGGCTCTTCGCCACCGGCGACCGGGCGGCGATCTGGGAGCTCGTGCGCAAGGGATTCCTGCTGGCGGTCGAGGCGACACCCGACGACACGAGCTCGCCGATCCTGCACAGCAACCGGTTCGTTCTCGTCGACCGCGAGGGCCGCATGCGCGGCACCTACCAGGCGCTCGAGGAGGATGCGCTCGACCGCATCCTGGCGGATCTCGAAACTCTCGAGGCCGGCGGCGCGGCGGCGCCGGCGGTGAGGATCCCCATGGAACTGACCGTGCGCGACCTGCCGAGCCTCAACGCGGCGCTGAATGCCACCTCGGGCGTGCTTCTCGTGCTCGGCTGGGTGCTGATCCGGCGCGGGAAGATCGAGGCCCACCGCCGCGCCATGCTGTCGGCGTTCGGCTGCTCGATCGTCTTCCTGGTCTCGTATCTGATCTACCACTTCCAGGTCGGCTCGGTGAAGTTTCAGGGCACCGGCACGGTGCGCACCGTCTACCTGACGGTCCTCCTCACCCATACCGTGCTCGCCGCCGCCGTGCCGTTCCTTGCGGTCGCCACTCTGTCGCGCGCCCTCGCGCGGCGCTTCGACCGTCACAGGCAGATCGCCCGCTGGACCCTGCCGATCTGGCTCTACGTCTCGGTCACCGGCGTGGTGGTCTACTGGATGCTCTACCAGATGCGCTTCTGAGTGCTGGTGGCGCAGTTTCCGCGCGGCGCGTTACCGTGGTAATGTTCGCCATGAAGCTCGCCCAATCCAGGTTGACCTCGCAGGGCCAGGTCTCGGTCCCCGCTGAAGTTCGGCGGCGCCTGGGGCTCGCGCCGGGATCCATCCTCGAGTGGAATGCCGACGGCGACCAGGTCGTCGTGAGCCGGGGCCACAGGCACTCTTCGCTCGACCTGCACGCGAAGCTCTTCCCCGAAGGACCTCCCGAGGCGCAAAGTCTCGAGGACCTCAAGGAAGGCATCCGGCGCGACGTCGCGAAGCGGCATGCGCGCCGTTGACACGAACGTTCTCGTCCGGCTGCTGGCTCGGGACGATGCAGAACAGGCAGCCGTCGCCGAGTCCTTCGTCGCCGGTGGGGCCTGGGTTTCCCACCTCGTTCTGGCGGAAACGACGTGGGTTCTGGCGACCGTCTTCTCGCGAAGCGCTGTCCAGATCGCCGCGGCGATCGCTCATCTGCTCGAGCACGAAGCCCTCGTGGTGCAGGATCCGGACGTCGTCGCCCAGGCACTCCTCCACATGAAAAGGAAGCCAGCTCTCGGATTCTCCGATTGCCTGATCCTCGAGGTGGCACGCAAGGCTGGCCACCTGCCTCTCGGCACCTTCGACCGCGACCTCGGGCGACTTCACGGTGCGAGCAAGCTGAAGGGCTGACTCCAAGCTGGTCGACCGGATCGTGGACCGCTCGATGAGCTGGTGACGGTTGGCGGAATCCAGGCCGGCGCTTAGAAGATGCGCTTCTGGGTGGCCGCGGCATGGGCGCCGTTGGCGCCGTCGTCGGGTGGGGCGAGGTCGTCGCCGGCGGCGGGGGCTTCGGATTCCGGTACCGGCACCTCCGCCTCTCCCAGCCAGACGAAGCGCTCGAGGCTCCTTGCCCAGACGAAGCCCTGGCCGCTCTCTTTCATGCCCCGGAGGACGGCGAGCTTCGAGTCGATGTCGTCGATGGCGTGGAGGACGAACGCCTCGGCGGTCATCGGTTCGACCGGGGTGGAGAACTCCTTCCTGCCCTGGTGCGAGAGCACGAGGTGCTCGAGCTGCAGCCTCAGGTCGGCTGGAAAATCCGGGATGGCAGAGGTCCGCTCGCGGACGAGGTCCCGACCGATGACGATGTGGCCGACCAGCCGCCCGACCGGGGTGTACTCGTTGTCGGGCATCGCTCCGAGCTCCTGGAGCTTGCCGAGGTCATGGAAGAGGACCCCCAGGACCAGGAGGTCGCGGTCGAGCTCGGGATAGTTGTCGGCGAAGCGCACCGCCAGCTCCATCATCGAGACCACATGTTCGAGGAGGCCGCCGCGAAAGGCGTGGTGGATCGCCTTCGCCGCCGGATGCACGCGCAGGGAGGCGCCGTAAACCGCCATCGTCTCGGTCGCCAGGCGGCGCATCTCCGGCCGCTTCACCTCGCGGGCGAGTGTCCCCTCCAGGCGACGCATGAGGTCGTCGATGTCGAACCTGGTCGTCGGCACGAGGAGGCTCTCATCGAAGCCCTCCTGGGCGTCTTCGGGCAAGACGGCCCGGCACTGGTCGACCTTGATCTGCAGCTGGTCGCGGTAGCTCTGCACCTGGCCGCGGAACTTGACGAAGCCGCGCGCCGCGAAGGCGTTCGCGAGCGCCGAGCTGTCGGACCAGGCGCGGCCGGTGATCGAGCCCGAAGCGTCGGCGAGCTCGAGGTCGAGATAGTCCTTGCCGCTCTTGTCCTGACGCAGCTCCTTGCGCTTCAGAAAGGCGAAGCCCTGCACGGAGTCGCCGGCGTTCCAGGTGGCGATCGGCTGATTCTTGACGATTGGCGGCATGGTCTGGGGCACCCGGAGTAGGAAAGAGGGCCGAGTATAGTCGCCGGGCGCCGGGCTGGTACACGGCTTGCTGCTGGTTGTTCGAAAGCTGGTCGAAGCCCGAGGACTGCCCATGCGCCCGAATCTCGTCCGCTGCACGCTGATGCTGACTCTCTTGTTCGCCCTGCCGGGCGCTCACCGGGCGATCGAGTTTGCCGAGGCGAGCGCCGTGGCCTCCGCCGCGCCTGCGCTTGGGTCTCCGCCGTCCACCAGCGAGATCGAAGCCGGCGAGCGCGAGATCCTGCGCCGGTTTCTCGACGAGGGCCCGGCGCTGCTGCTGCCGGCCGCGGAGCGGGAGCGCATCGCCGAGCTGCCGCTCGCCGAGGGCCTCGCCGAGGCCCGTCGGTTCCTGGCCGCGGACCCCCTGCCCGACACTCCCGAGAACGAGCTCGCGAGCGGCATCGATCGCCGGCAGCGTCTCGTCTGGAGCGAGGGCCTGTCGCTGCGCGACGCCCGCGGCCGCCTGCTCTTCCTCCGCGGCGAGCCGCGCGAGCGGACCAAGGTCGATTGTGGCGACACCTTTCATCCGCTCGAGATCTGGAGCTACGGCACGATCGAGACGCCGCGCAACGCCGTGCTCTTCCGGCCGCGCGCCGACGCCTTTTACGTCCTCTGGCGGCCGACCGAGTCCAAACGCGCCCTCTACATGCCGGAGATGGAGTACTACCTCGAGCAGTGGGAGGAGCTCAAGGAATACCTTTCGGGAAAGCGTCCGGACCGGGTGATGTGCAAGCCGAGCGAGACCGTCGACGAGGTCACCGGCGTTTCGGGCCTCTTCGGCTTCAAGCAGAACCGTCCGACCGACGCCATGATGGATGCCCTGGTCGCTCCGCCGGCGGAGCTCGCGCCCTGGGCGACAGAGGCGGCGGCCACCAAGCTCGACAAGCTCGCCCAGGAGCTCGCGGTCGAGTCGGCGCGCGTGACCTTCCCGGAGCGCCGCGACCAGCGAATGCTCGCGCGGCTGCGCATCGTGCTGCCGGCGGGAGTGGGACTCGCGGTGGCAGGCGACGAGAAGAGTCCGGAATCACGCCTGACGGTGGCCGGCAGGCTCGAGCTCGCGGGGGCGCCGTTCGAGGAGTTCCGCAACCGCTTCGTCCTGCCGCCGCCGGCGGTGACGACGCCGGTCGTGCTGATCGCCGAACGCCTGCTGCGGCCGGGTGGACCTTACATCGTGGCGCTCGAGCTGCGCGACGAGGTCTCCGGCAAGACCGCCTGGATTTCACAGGGCTTCACGGTCCCGAAGCAGGCCGTGGCGGAAACCGACACCCTTCCCGAGGGGGCGCAAGTGGTCCTGGGCAAGGAGACCGGGATCACCAAGATGGGCGGGCGCGACGCCCTGGTCCTGATGCCGCCACTCGCCGATGTCGTCTTCGGACTCTGGCGCGCCGAGGCGATCGTGGTCGGCGAACGCATCCGGAAGGTGGCCTTCTTCGTCAACGGTCAGCGTCAGCTGGTGCGCACTGCCGCCCCGTGGAGCGCCGAGCTTCGCCTGCCGAACATTCCGTCCGAGCTCGTCGTGCGCGCCGAGGGTTTGGACGAGAACGATGCCGTCCTCGTCGCGGACGAGGTCTTCCTCAACGAGCCGCAGGGCGAGGCCAAGGTCCGTCTCCTTTCGCCGCCGCCGCGGCAAGCGGGTCGTCGGTCGGGCGGTGGCGCGCGCTGCGGTCATGGTGCCGGAGGGCAAGCGGGTCGAATCGGTCGAGTTCCGGTTGAACGACCAGGTGCTCGCGACGCTCACCCAGCCGCCGTGGGAGACCTCGTTCGTCGCGCCCTCGGGAAGCAAGCCGGTCTACCTGACCGTCTCGGCGATCTACGTCGACGGCACGCGGGTCGAGGACTTCCGCGTTCTCAATGGTGGCGACACCTTCCTCGAGCAGGTGGAGGTCGACCTGGTCGAGATCTTCGCCACGGTCTACGACAAGGGCGGCACGATCTCCGAGAATCTGACCGAGAGCGATTTCGAGCTCCTCGACCGGGGCAAGCGGCAGAAGATCGAGAAGTTCGAGCTCGTGAAGGACCTGCCGCTCGCCGTCGGGCTGGTGCTCGACACCTCCGGGTCGATGCGCGAGTCGATCGGCGAGGCGAAGCATGCGGCGAGCGACTTCCTCGCCGAAGTCGTGCGACCGACCGACCGCTGTTTCGCGGTCGGCTTCTCGGATCGGCCGCGGCTGCTCATGCCGCTCACCCCCGACGTCCAGGCGGTGCAGATCGCCTTTCGCGAGCTGCCGGCAGTCGGCAACACGGCGCTCCACGACGCGATGGTCTTCGCGCTCTACCAGCTGCGCGGCATTCGCGGCCGCAAAGCGATCGTGCTGCTCTCCGACGGTGACGACACCTCGAGCCTGGTCTCCTACGAGGACGCGCTGGAGTTCGCCCGCAGGAGCGGCGCGGCGATCTACGCCATCGGCCTCGATGTCGGCGCGACGAAGATGACCATCCGCAGCAAGTTGGAGAAGCTCGCCGCCGAGACCGGCGGCCGCTCCTACTTCGTCGCCAAGGCCGACGAGCTCGACGGCATCTACAGCGAGATCTCGCGCGAGCTGCGCAGCCAGTATCTGCTGGCCTTCGCCCCGGACCCGCCGGGGCAGGAGGGTGTCTTCTCGACGGTCGAAGTCAGGGCGAGAGGCGGCAAGCTGAAGGCGCGCGCCCCCCGCGGCTACTATCCGTGACACGATGCAGGGTGTGATGAATGCCCTGGCTCCATCCCTGTCCAAGAGCGTGATCGCTGCCGCCCTGGCGTTCGTCGCTCAACTGGCGTTGCCTGCCGGCCTCGCTGCCGCCGGCAGCGCGCCGTCGGAGCTCCGTTTCGAGAAGCTCAATCGCACCTACAGCGACTTCGTGACCGAGTTGGCGCCGATCGGCGAGGAAGGGATGTCGGTCCTTCTGCGGTCGCCGACGCAGACGCTCGTCCTGCGTGACCATCGCATTCGCCTGACCCCGCTCACTGCTCTTCGCGACGGCGATTTCATGGGCGAAGTCGAGCTCGACGTGCAAGGCAAAGGCGCGCTGGTCGCCGACGTGACCATGGGCCCGATCGTGCGCCAGCTGACGGACGAAGTCGTCGTGCCGCCGCAGACCCTCCGGGTGGCGGCCAGGGTGCGCATCCGGCGGGTCACGGACGGCTACGAGGTTCTCCCCGAGGAGCTGCCGAGGAGCATCGAAGTGGCGGTGCAGTCGCAGACGATCAATCAGATCCTCGCGCTCTGCGACCAGGCAGCGACCCTGTCGCTCGGTGCCATCACCTGCGCGGGTCTGGATCGCGCCCTGACCCGCCCCGCGGTGCCGATTCCGGGCGGCGGGAGCCTCTTCCTCGGGGACGAGAATCTCACCGCCGGAGATCGCGAACGGCTCGAAGCCCTGCTCGGTCCGCCCGCAGCCGTTACCCCCTGAAGGAATCAGGTCGCGGGAAGCGAGAGGCCGTGCTGCGTCGCCGCGTTGACGATGGCGCGATGCAGCGGCACCTGGAAGAGGAAGCGCTGGCGCATCGCCGGCGAGAGGAATGCGGTCTGGCGCATGAGCTCCTCGTAACTGCGCTTGAGGTGGACCTGAGGCTCGTGGCGCTTGCCGTTGCGCTCCTCGAGCCATTGCGCACCGAGGTAGAGATGAAAATCCGACAGTTCCCTGAGCGGTGCATTGTCGAGCAGTGGGCGCTCGGCGGCCAGCTGTTCGTAGGCCGCGAGCACGGCGTCCGGCCGATCGCGCGCGATCTCGGCCTCGATGCGATAGGCGAGGTCGGCCAGCAGGCTCGAGCCTTTGCCGAGCTCGCGGTGGAGCCGGACCGCTTCCTCGAGATTGGCGATCGCCGCTTCGTGCCGCCGCAGGCGAAGCTGGATCCGTCCGAGGAGCTGCTCGGCATCGGCGCGCGCGTCGCCGGGTGGCACCAGGCTCAGCGCGAAGTGCGCCTTGCGCGCCTCGATCAGCGCCAGGTCGGGCTGTTCGAGGTCGAGGAAGTTCTCGGCGACCGCCAGGCGGGCGATCGCTTCGCCCACGGTGTCATCTCGGCCTTCGCGCAGGGCAAGCGCGCGGCGTAGGACCGGCGCGGCGCCGGCGAAGTCGCCCAGACGGCTCAGCGACCGGCCGACGCCGACCAGAGCGTAGGCCTCGTCCGCCTCGGACTTCTCCTGCGCGAGGATCGTCCGGGCCTCCTCGAAGTGCGCCAGGCTGACGGGAAAGTTGCCCTGCGCCAGCGCCACGGCGCCCAGCGCCGAAAGCGAGGCCGTGACGCCGGTCCCCTTCTCGCGCCGCACGGCGAGGGCCTGGAGATGGAGCGCGGTCGCCTCTTCGAGGCGGAACTCGTGAAAGGCGATGTTGCCGAGAAAGAAGCGGCAGGTGGCCGCGAGACCCTTCCTGCCCTGGTGTTCGGCCACACTGAGGGTCTTCGCGAAAAGTTCCGCAGCCTCGGCGGTCTTGCCCTGTCGGGCCAGCACGCGGCCGAGCTCGAGGAGGAGCATCTCCTTGCGGCGCGCGTCGCCGTCTTTCTGTCCCGACAGTGCCTGGCGCAGAACCCACTCCGCCTCCGTGTGACGCCCCGCCAGCTGGGCAAGCTCGGCGCGCAGGGCGGCGATGGCGAGGAAGCGATGCGGATTGTCTCGGGCGAGGTCGAAACCGCGCTCCAGCGCGGCCGAGAGCTCGTGCAGGCGCCCCATGCGGCGGGCGAGTGGCAGGAGGACCCAGAGCAGATCGATCTCGAGCTGCGGCTCGCCGGCGCGCTCGCGATGTGCGGCAAGCTCCTGCCGCAGCGCGGTGAACAGCTGCTCGCGCGGGATCTTGGTCGGTGTCGCCGCGGCGGCGAGGAGAGTCCGCGCGCCGGCCTCGGAGCCGCGCAGCAGTTCGTAGGACGCCCAGAGCTCGTCCACCGAGTTCGAGCGCGCCGCGAGGAGCTCGCCGAGCCCGCTGCGCAGCCTGGCGGAGGCCTCCGCGCGCAGGGTGTCGGAGAACGCCATGCTCAGCGCCAGAGAGGCGAACGACAGGCCCTCCCCCCACGGTCCGTCGCCTTCGACGAGCAGGCCGGCCTCGCGAAAGGCCGTCACCCAATGTCGGGGAGGGTTCTCTCCCCCCAGGGCGAGAGCCGCGGAACGCAGCTCGGTGGCCGGAACCGGACTGTCGATCTGGGCGAGAAGACGCAGCGGCAGCACCGGGCCGAGCCGCATCGCCTCGGCCTCGGCATGCGCGAGGTAGCGCCGGCTGGGCTGAAAACGGGTCTCGGTTCCCTCCGTGCCGCTGAAGAAGAACGAACCGAAAACCTGGCGCAGCCGGCGGTCGCGGACCAGGAAGTGCAACGCCTCTTCGAGCGCGAACGGATTCCCGCCGGCGCCGGCGGCGAGTGTCGTGGCGACCGGCTCAGGCAGCGACAGCCCGCGAAAGAGCTGCGAGGTGCAACGACTCCAGGCTTCGCCGGTGAGCGTGCCGACCTTCACCTCGGGCGTCTCCGCGAGCGCCGCAGGCCAATCGGTCACCGGCCGCGCGAGGAGAACCAGGCGGAGCTCGCTGCCGAGGCGGGGGTGCTTCTGCAGCTCCTCGATCTCGGCCCAGACCTGGGGCGGGGCGGTTTCGAGGTGGTCGTAGACGATCCAGACCGGCCGCGCCGGTTCGGCGGCGAGCTCGGCGACGATCGGCGGCAGAGCCGCTCCGGGGTGGAGCCGGGCGAGCGCCGCGTTTCGCCAGATGGCCGGTTCGCCGGCGGCCCGCATCACCTCCCAGGCGAGGCGCGTCTTGCCGACGCCGAAGGGGCCGGTCAAGCGGCAGATCGGCTCGGCGAGCCGCTCCGACAGGAGCTCTTCGATCTCCGGCCGGGGCACCCATTTTGCCGCCCGCGAGAGCACCTCGGGGTTGCGCCAGGTGGGAATGGCGACCGCCCGCGGGTGGACCGCCGCGAGGGGAATCAAGCGGCCGCCGCCGAAGGAGAGATTGCCGCTCGGCTCGACCACCCAGGAGCCTTCCAGGTGATGGGCGGCGTGGGTGGTGAGCAGCACCTTGCCGGCTTCGATCGCCGGTCGCCGCTGAGCGATTTCGTCGAGCAGCGGTTCCGGCAGCAGGTGGATCTTCTCGCCCACCGCCGCCGCGGCCGGCGTGATGAGGACGCTGGCGGCGGTGGGCGCGCTGCCGGCGCGCGCGCCGGCGAGAACCGCACCGGCCAGCGCGACGGCGCGGTCGAAGATGGCGGCGTCGCCGGGAAGCGGCAGGAACAGCCACCGCCCCGGCCCGGCGGGGAAGACTCCGCTCGATTTCGCCGCGGCACTCTGCAGACGTTCCGCGGCGGCTTTGTCCTTCTCCGGCCAAAAGTGCAGCAGGGCGGCAGGGAGGACGCGCTCGATCGGTTCCGGGGGGGGAAGCGGTCGCATGTCGGTGGGGAGGATCGCGGGGAGAGAAGAGAGAAAGACGGCATCACGCCGCCGGAAGAGTTGAATCTACACCGTTTGCACGAAAAGCGGCCGGTCCCGGGCGGGACCGGCCGCGTCGGAAAGCCCCCGGATGCGGGGGTCTCAGGTCAGCGGAACCACGACGCTCCAGCGCGACGTGTCGTTGGTCTCGAAGCCGTCGAGGAACGGCATGGAGTCGACGGTCAGGGTCACCGGCACCTCGACCAGCGGGGTGTCGGGGTCGTTGCTGTTGACGCACAACAGACCCTGGTAGAGACCTGGGAGCAGCCCGGTCGAGTCGAAGGTGACGTCGACGACGGTGGTCGCAGCGGGCGCGGTCGTGCCCGCTGCCGGGTTGACGCTGACCCACGGCAGGTCGGAGGGGGTGTCGCAGGCCGACGAGGTCCCCTCGATGACGAACGGCAGGCCCTGCGGGAAGGCGCCGTCGAGCGCCGGCCCCCAGGTGCTGGTCGTGCCGAGGAACTGCAGGCTATTGCCCGTCGTGGTCTGGCCCAGGATCGAGACTGGAGGAGCCCACGGACCGGAGGCGAGGGTGCCGCCGGCAAACCAGTCGAGCCAGTAGGTACCGGGCGGCAGCGTCGTGCCGATCGTCACCACGTTGGCCATGATCGGCCGGTTGCTGTCCAGCAGGGAGGTGTCGAGCACGCGATAGGCGTTGCTGAAGGTCGACGAGGCCAGCCGGTTGGTGACCAGGTCGCCGAAAACGACGGCGCTGCCGCCGACGCCGGGCGGGCCGTCCCAGATCTGCACCCGCACGTCGGTGAAGGTCGAGGTGGTCGTCGAGCCGGTCTGGTAGGCGTAGAAGGTGATGGTGTCGATCGTCCACGGCGCCGGGCCCGCAATGGTGAAGTCGTCGGCCATGCGGTTGTTGGCGGTGATCTGATGGCCGAAGCCGAAGAGGGTCATGGTCAGCGCGGTCTGCAGGGCGCTGGCGTCGGCGCCGCCGAAGCCGCCACCCGGATGGGTGACCAGCGGGCCGTTGTCGTAGAGCACCGCTTCGGGTGACGCGGCGCGCTCCGGCTGCGAGCGTCTGCGCCGCCTCGCCGACCGTCCAGTCGAGGTTGGAGCTGCCGATGTTCTCGATGTCGAGCGGCAGGGTCTCGGTGTCGCCCTCGGGCAGAGTGCTCGACAGGCTCGCCGGCGTGACCACGATGTCCGGGGCGGTGACGGTCACCGTGGCGGTGTCGACGGCCGACACCTCGATGGGCGTCGTCGGCGTGTAGCGGACGGCAATCGGCGTCGCGCAGCGCCACGGTGCCGAAGTAGTACTGCGTGCCGACCGTGCCGGTCTCGTTCTCGATGCCGGCGGCTGCGGAAACCGCCGCTGCGGATCGGCGCCGAAGGTGTAGGTATGAACTCGATCGGTTGCTCCCTTCGAAAAGCTTGTACTGCAGGGTCACCGGGTCAGCGCCGCCAAAGTGGAGAACGTTGGTGAACTGCGCCACGAAGTAGCGGTTGGGCGCGACCCCGAGGGTCTCCTAGTGGACGTTGCCCCCGGCCTCTGGAGTTGAGGTCCTCCCAGCCAGCCAGCGATGAGCCGTTGGGGGTGGTGCCGGTCGGGATCGCCTGGCTGGTAGCAGCAGCCGCTGGGTTGCCGGCGAGCAGGTCATGAAGCCGTTCGAGCTGATGTAGGCGTCGGAGCAGCTGATGTCGTAGAAGGTGAAGCTGAAGCCGATCGGCAGCGCACGGCTGACTGAGTCGTCGGCGAGCGCGACCGCCGTGCCGGTGGCCGAGATGTCCTCGAAGTTGTAGGCGATGGTGTCGTCCGCGAGGGTAACCGGATAGCGAGTCGCGCGACGTCCAGGTCGCGGTGTTGGTCACCGTCGCGGTCGCGGTGTCGGGCACGATCACCTCGGGAGTGGCGGCGCCGGGGCGAGCGGAACGTAGTGACGTTGCTCAGGATCGCCCCCAGATGGTCGTCGACGAGGTCGTGGAAGTTGAAGGTCAGGGCGGTCGTGTTCTCGACCGTGAAGCAGTAGTAGACCTCCGTGCCGAAGGCACGGTGATGGCGTCGGTCGCCGCGCAGGTCGCCGGCACCGTGCCGACCGTCTTGGTCAGGGTGATGCCGGTCGGCGCAGCGGTGAACTCGACGGTGTCGATGCCGATGTAGTTCGAGTTGTTGCCGGCCGGCCCGCCGTCGGTGACGAAGTAGCGGAATCCGACGCGCCCGGTCGTGGCCGCTGGAATGCCGCTCAGCGTAGCGGTGAACTGCGTCCAGGTCTCCGGATAGCCGCCGGCGGCGAGCGTCGGATTGACCGTCAACAGCAGGGTCGTGAAGTCGCCGACATCGGTGGCGAGGGTGCCGACGTTCGTGCTGGCGCCGGCGGTGCTCAGGCGGAGCTCCAGGCGGTCCGGCCAGATGCTGCCGGCCGCGGCGCTGGTCCAGAACGACATCGTGTCGCCATTGGCCAGCGCGATCTCGGGGGTCAGCATCCAGTTGCTGATGGTGCCCGCGCCGGCGGTGTTGTTGAAGTTCGCGCCGATGTAGGCGGTGGGGGCGCCGGCGTGGGCGGGGAAGACGGTGTCGTTGCCCTGGAACCAGTCGGTGAGGCCGAGGGGACTGCTGTTGTTGTCGAAGAACCAGCCGGTAGCCGGCAGCAGCGTGATGTCGGCGAAGCCCTCGCTGAAATCGGCCGGCGAGTCGTAGTCGATCGGGGCGGTAGCGATCGGCAAGCCGCCGCGGCTGCCCGTTGGCCCCGGCACCGCATTGCCCGGATCCACGCGGGCGGGACGGGGTGCCAGGTCCTGCGGATCGGCGACATCGGCGGCCAGGTTGGGAGCGGGCTCCTGCTTCTCGGCCAGCACCGGGCCGGCGAGCAGCAGGGCGAGCGCGAAGGCGGTCAGAGCGAGAATGCGAAAGGTCCGGCTTCTCATGTTTCCCTTCCTCTCTGGACCCCGCGTGCGAGGCCCGTTGTGAACAGCGTCCTGGCGTCTCTGCGAGCCGACGGAGGAGATGGACGCGGGGGCGTCCACCGCGCGGTCAAGGGGCAGAAAACCGATGCTTGAGTATGGAGGAATCCTCGGCGCGTCGCAAGCCGGGGAACGCGGCGGGAGAGACCGCCAGCCGGTCTCCGCGGCAGCCGCCGGGCGGCCCGGGAATCCGGGTTGCGCTCCAGGAAAGCGCTAGGAACCTTCGCGCCGATGCCCGCGCGCGACGAACCGCTTTCCGATCTCGGCCCGGTGCGCTGGGCGAAGGCGGAAAACGAAGTGCCGGTGGGCGTCACCCGGACCTACGTCAAGTACGTCGACGTCGGGACCTTTCCCAGCGCGCGGCGGGACTTCCAGGTCGCGCGCTGCAACCAGTGCGCCGACGCCCCCTGTGTCACCGCTTCGTCGAGCAGCGGCTCCGGCAGCAGGTGAATCCCCTCGCCCACCACGGCCGCGGCCGGAGTAATGAGGACGCTGGCGGTGGAGGGAGCGCTGCCGGCGCGTGCACCGGCGAGAACCGCACCTGCCAGCGCGACGGCGCCGTCGGAAGAAGCGAATCTACACCGTTTGAACGAAAAAGCGGCCGGTCCCGTGAAGGACCGGCCGCCGGGAAGTTCCCTGTGCGTGTCGGCTTACGGCAGCCCGACCGAGACCGACCAGCGTGAGGCGTCGCCGGTCTCGAAGCCGTCGAGGAACGGCATGGAGTCGACGGTCAGGGTCACCGGCACCTCGACCAGCGGGGTGTCGGGGTCGTTGCTGTTGACGCACAACAGACCCTGGTAGAGACCTGGGAGCAGCCCGGTCGAGTCGAAGGTGACGTCGACGACGGTGGTCGCAGCGGGCGCGGTCGTGCCCGCTGCCGGGTTGACGCTGACCCACGGCAGGTCGGAGGGGGTGTCGCAGGCCGACGAGGTCCCCTCGATGGTGAACGGCATGCCCTGCGGGAAGGCGCCGTCGAGCGCCGGCCCCCAGGTGCTGGTCGTGCCGAGGAACTGCAGGCTATTGCCCGTCGTGGTCTGGCCCAGGATCGAGACTGGAGGAGCCCACGGACCGGAGGCGAGGGTGCCGCCGGCAAACCAGTCGAGCCAGTAGGTACCGGGCGGCAGCGTCGTGCCGATCGTCACCACGTTGGCCATGATCGGCCGGTTGCTGTCCAGCAGGGAGGTGTCGAGCACGCGATAGGCGTTGCTGAAGGTCGACGAGGCCAGCCGGTTGGTGACCAGGTCGCCGAAAACGACGGCGCTGCCGCCGACGCCGGGCGGGCCGTCCCAGATCTGCACCCGCACGTCGGTGAAGGTCGAGGTGGTCGTCGAGCCGGTCTGGTAGGCGTAGAAGGTGATGGTGTCGATCGTCCACGGCGCCGGGCCCGCAATGGTGAAGTCGTCGGCCATGCGGTTGTTGGCGGTGATCTGATGGCCGAAGCCGAAGAGGGTCATGGTCAACGCGGTCTGCAGGGCGCTGGCGTCGGCGCCGCCGAAGCCGCCACCCGGATGGGTGACGAGCGGGCCGTTGTCGTAGAGCACCGCTTCGGGTGACGCGGCGCGCTCCGGCTGCGAGCGTCTGCGCCGCCTCGCCGACCGTCCAGTCGAGGTTGGAGCTGCCGATGTTCTCGATGTCGAGCGGCAGGGTCTCGGTGTCGCCCTCGGGCAGAGTGCTCGACAGGCTCGCCGGCGTGACCACGATGTCCGGGGCGGTGACGGTCACCGTGGCGGTGTCGACGGCCGACACCTCGATGGGCGTCGTCGGCGTGTAGCGGACGGCAATCGGCGTCGCGAGCGCCACGGTGCCGAGGTAGTACTGCGTGCCGACCGTGCCGGTCTCGTTCTCGATGCCGGCGGCATGCGTACCGCCGCCGGTTGGCGCTAAGGTGTAATGAACCTCGATCCGGTTGCTCCCTTCGAAAAGCTTGTACTGCAGGGTCACCGGGTCAGCGCCGCCAAAGTGGAGAACGTTGGTGAACTGCGCCACGAAGTAGCGGTTGGGCGCCACCCCGAGGGTCTGGTAGTGGACGGTGCCCCCGGCCTCTGGATTGAGGTCCTCCCACCAGCCGGCGATGATGCCGTTGGGGGTGGTGCCGGTCGGGATCGCCTGGCCGGAGCAGCAGCCGCTGGGTTGCCCGGCGAGCACGGTCATGAAGCCGTTCGAGCTGATGTAGGCGTCGGAGTAGCTGATGTCGTAGAAGGTGAAGCTGAAGCCGATCGGCAGCGCACCGCTGACGGAGTCGTCGGCGAGCGCGACCGCCGTACCGGTGCCCGAGATGTCCTCGAAGTTGTAGGCGATGGTGTCGTCCGCGAGGTAACCGGTAGCGACGTCGCGCGACGTCCAGGTCGCGGTGTTGGTCACCGTCGCGGTCGCGGTGTCGGGCACGATCACCTGGGGACTGAAGGCACCCGGCGCGAGAACGTAGGGGAAGTTGCTCAGGATTGCCCCCAGATGGTCGTCGACGAGGTCGTGGAGGTTGAAAGTCACGGCGCTCGTGTTCTCGACCTGGAAGCAGTAGTAGACCTCCGTGCCGAAGGACACCGTGATGGCGTCGGTCACCGCGCAGACGCCCGGCACCGTGCCGACCGTCTTGGTGAGACCGATCAGGCCCGAGGTGCCCTGAAGGCGGAAGATGAGGTCGGGCGCGGTCCCGACTGCGCAGGTTCCCGCGCGCGCTCCCCAATTGGTGCAGGGCGTTGCGAAGCCGCCGCCCGGGTTGCGCCAGGCAGAGGGGCTGTTCGACTGCACGGTACGTTCGGTCCAGCCCCACTGGCCGCCGACCGCGAAGTCCATATTCGCCTGAACCGAAACCCAGTAAGGGCCGGGCGCGAGAACCGCCGCCACCGGCAGCGTGATGACGAAGCTGCCGGCGGTATCGACCGGCACCACGCCGAGCGCCGAGTAGACCTCAGTGCCGGGCAGGCCGGCGGCGTTGTCGTAAAACCACACGTTGACCGTAGGGACCGGGCCAGTGCCGTTGAAATAGGCGCCGGCCACTTCGACGGTGGTGACGATCCAGCTCCCGGTCGCTACGAAGTCGTCGGCGGCCTGGTTGTCGAAGGCGTCGTTGCTCGCCTCGAAGTTCTGCGAGGAGATGCTGTTGGCACCTGCATTGTCGGTCTGGTCGTAGAGGATTACGTTCGGAGTGTCGGGGAATTCAACCGCCCAGCCGGCTGCGGGTCCGACGGGCTCGGGAACGCCCATAGGTGCCTGACGGACGTTCTGAACCCTCTCGTCCGCTGCGGCGACATCGGCGGCCAGGTTGGGAGCGGGCTCCTGCTTCTCGGCCAGCACCGGGCTGGCGAGCAGCAGGGCGAGCGCGAAGGCGGTCAGAGCGAGAATGCGAAAGGTCCGGCTTCTCATGTTTCCCTTCCTCTCTGGACCCCGCGTGCGAGGCCCGTTGTGAACAGCGTCCTGGCGTCTCTGCGAGCCGACGGAGAAGGTGTACGCGGGGCCGTCCACCGCGCGGTCAAGGGGCAGAAAACCGATGCCTGAGTATGGATGAATCCTCGGCGCGTCGCAAGTTGAGGAGTTTGTCGGGAAAGATCCTAAAGAGATCTCCGCGGTCGTCGCCGCGAGGCCTCGTCGGGGGCCCCAAAGGCCGTGCCGAATCGGCAGGCTCGGAAGGTCGGAGAGGACAGACCGCAGCGACGACCCTGGCCCGGCGGCGCGCGTCCCCCGCCAGGCGCCGGGCGGCCCGGGACCCCGGGTCGCGCTCCTGGAATCCGCTAGGATCGGTCGCGCCGATGCCCGAGCGCGACGAATCGCCTTCCGACCCCGGCCCGGTGCGCTGGGCGAAGGTGATCGATCAGACGAGCTGCATCGGCTGCCACGCCTGCACCACTGCCTGCAAGTCGGAAAACGAAGTACCGGTGGGCGTCACGCGGACCTACGTCAAGTACGTCGACGTCGGGACCTTTCCCAGCGCGCGGCGGAACTTCCAGGTCACGCGCTGCAACCAGTGCGCCGACGCCCCCTGTGTCACCGCCTGCCCGACGCGCGCGATGCACGTCCGCCCGGACGGCATCGTCGACTTCGACAAGTCGGTCTGCATCGGCTGCAAGGCCTGCATCGCCGCCTGCCCTTACGACGCGATCTTCATCCATCCGCAGGACCACGCGGCGGAGAAGTGCAACTTCTGCGCGCACCGGATCGATGTCGGCCTCGAACCGGCCTGCGTCGTGGTCTGCCCGACGCAGGCGATCCTGATCGGTGACCTCCACGACCCGGCGTCGCGCGTCGCGCAGATCGTCCATCGTGACCCGGTGGCCGTGCGCCGGCCGGAGAAAGACACCCGGCCCAATCTCTTCTATCGCCACGGTACGCAGGCGACGCTCGATCCGCTCGCCGCCCGGCGGCCGGCGGGCGGCATGTTCCTGTGGAGCGAGCAGCTCACCGGCGGGCAGCAGGTCGTGGGCGGCCATCCGGCCGAGGCGAATCGCGGGGGCGCGAACTCCTCGGCGGCGGCGTTGCTCTCCTACGACATTCCGCACCAGGCGCCGTGGGACTGGCGGGTCAGCCTCTACACCGTCACCAAAGCGATCGCTGCAGGCGCCTATCTCGTGCCGCTGCTCCTTCTGCTCGCCGGCAGAATCGCGGCGACGAGCCCGCTGTGGACCTGGGGTGCGCCGTTCCTCGGCCTGGTCTTTCTCGCCGTCACCGGCGCCCTGCTGATCTCGGATCTCACCCACCCCCTGCGCTTCTACCTGATCTTCACCCGGCCGCAGTGGAAGAGCTGGCTGGTCCGCGGCTCGTTCCTCATCGCCGGCTACGGCCTGGTGCTGACGCTGCACCTGGGCGCGGCGTGGGCCGGAAAGCGAGAGCTTCTGCTGCCGCTGGCCGTCGCCGGAGCGCCGCTCGCGCTCGCGACGGCGATCTACACCGCCTTCCTTTTCGCGCAGGCGAAGGCCAGAGACCTCTGGCAGAGCGCCCTTCTGCCGCCGCACATGGCGGTGCAGACAGTACTCGCCGGCGCTAGCGCTACCCTGCTTCTCGCCCTCGCGATAGAGCCGCAATCGGCACCTTTCCTTTACTGGACGCTTTTTCTTTCCGTGGCGTTGCACCTCCTGATGCTCGCCGGAGAGATCACGCTGCCGCACGGCTCCGCCCACGCGCGCCTGGCGATCTGGGAGATGACGAAGGGGCGTTTCCGGAACTACTTCCGCGCCGGCGGCGTCCTGCTCCTCGCGACCCTCGCGGCGGCTGCAGTAGCGCTGGGCTCGGCGATCCCGGCAGCGGTGGCCGCGCTGGCAGCGGTGGCCGCGCTCGCCGGGCTCCTCGCGCACGAGCACGCTTACGTCCAGGCCGGCCAGTCGGTGCCGCTCGCATGAGGTCGATCCGATGAGCGCAGGGAAAAAGAAGCTACCGCCGAAGCCGGCGCGGGTGAAGGCGTCGAAGGCCGAAGCCGAGACGCGCGGCGAAACTTTCTACCCCGGGCCGAGCCGCTCGGAGCTCGGCGCCTATCCGCCGCATCAGCGCTGGGACGACTGGGTCGAGCTCGACTCGAAGTCGTGGCCGGAGCGGGTGGAGAAGCGCTATCGCCTGATTCCGACCACCTGCTTCAACTGCGAGTCGGCGTGTGGGCTGCTCGCCTACGTCGATCGTGAGACCGGCGAGATCCGCAAGTTCGAAGGCAACCCCGAGCACCCCGGCTCGCGCGGCAGAAACTGCGCCAAGGGCCCGGCGACGCTCAACCAGATCCAGGACCCGGAGCGCATCCTCTTTCCGTTGAAGCGCGACGGTGAGCGTGGCAGCGGAAGGTGGAAGCGAGTCTCCTGGGACGAGGTGCTCGACGACATCGCCGGACGGATCTCGCAGGCGATCCGCGACGGACGCCAGAACGAGGTGATGTACCACGTCGGCCGGCCGGGCGAGGACGGCTTCACCGAGCGCGTGCTCGCGGCCTGGGGGGTCGACGGCCACAACTCGCACACCAACATCTGCTCCGCGGCGGCGCGCGCCGGCTACGAGCTGTGGTGCGGCATCGACCGCCCGAGCCCCGATCACGCGCGCGCCAAGGTGATCTACCTGGTCTCCTCGCACCTCGAGGCCGGGCACTACTTCAATCCCCACGCCCAGCGCATCCTCGAGGGCAAGAAGAACGGCGCCAAGCTGATCGTCGTCGATACGCGGCTGTCGAACAGCGCGACGCACGCCGATCACTGGCTCGCGCCGCAGCCGGGCTCGGAGGCGGCGATGCACCTCGCCTTCGCCAATCACCTGATCCAGGACGAAGCGCTACGACCGCGAGTTCGTGCGCCGCTGGTGGAACTGGCAGGAGTACCTGGCCGAGCTCCATCCGGAGCTCCCGCCGACCTTCGAGCGTTTCGAGGCGATGCTCGCGGCGCGAGTACGCGGACTACACCTTCGAGTTCGCCGCCGCCGAGTCCGGCGTCGCGGAGGCGACGCTGCGTGAAGTCGCCGAGATCGTCGCCTCGGCCGGCACGCGTCTCTCGACGCACACCTGGAGGAGCGCCACCGCCGGCAACGAGGGCGGCTGGCAGGTCGCGCGAACGCTCTTCCTGTTGAACGCGCTGCTCGGCGCGGTCGCCACCGAAGGCGGCACCTACCCCAACGCCTGGAACAAGTTCGTGCCGCGGCCGATCCACCTGCCCAAGCAGCACCCCGACAAGTGGAACGAGCTCAACTGGCCGCTCGAGTTTCCGCTCTCGATGTACGAGATGTCGTTTCTCCTGCCGCACTTCCTGCTCGAGGGGCGCGGCAAGCTCGACGTCTACTTCACCCGGGTCTACAACCCGGTGTGGACGAATCCGGACGGCTTCCGCTGGATCGAGGCGCTCACCGACGAGTCCAAGGTCGGGCTGCATATCGCGCTCACACCGACCTGGAACGAGACCGCGCTCTTCGCCGACTATGTGCTGCCGATGGGCCTCGCCTCCGAGCGCCACGACACCCACTCCTACGAGACCCAGGACGGGCAGTGGCTCGGTTTCCGCCAACCGGTGATGCGTGCGGCGCGCGAGCGCGACGGCGAGACGATCACCGACAGCCGCGAGACCAATCCCGGCGAGGTCTGGGAGGAGAACGAGTTCTGGCTCGAGCTCACCTGGCGGATCGACCCGGACGGCGCGCTGGGCATCCGCGGATTCGCGGAGTCGAAGGCGCAGCCGGGCACGCGCCTGTCGGTGGACGAGTACTACCGCTACATCTTCGAGCAATCGGTTCCCGGCCTGCCGGCGAAGGCTGCCGCGGCCGGCCTCGAGCCGCTCGCCTACATGCGCCGCTTCGGCGCCTTCGAGGTCGCCAAGGACGTCGGGCGACTGTTCGAAGTCGCCGTGCCGGCGAGCGAGCTCGTCGACCTCGCGGAGGATCGCTTCGGCCGCGTCTTCGCGCGCTCTCCGGCGGCGCCGGCGGTCAATCTCGCGCCGACCGGCGCGCCGGCGGGCGACGCCGACGGCCGCCGGGCGGTCGGCGTGCGCGTCGACGGCGAGGTCCTGCGCGGCTTCCCGACCCCGTCGGGCAAGCTCGAGTTCTTCTCTTCCACGCTCGCGCAGTGGGGCTGGCGTGAGGTGGCGCTGCCGGGCTATATCCTGAGCCACGTCCATCCGAGCCGCCTCGAGCCCGGGCAGATGCCGCTGATCTCGACCTTTCGCCTGCCGGTCCATATTCACACCCGCAGTGCCAATGCGAAGTGGCTCGACGAGATCGCCCATTCGAATCCGCTCTGGCTCCACCCGAGCGACGCGCTGCGCCTCGGGATCGCGACCGGCGACCTGGTGCGGATCGAGACCGAGATCGGTCATTTCGTCGTCAAGGCGTGGGTGACCGAAGGGATCCGCCCGGGTGTTGTCGCCTGCTCCCACCACATGGGGAGGTGGAAGCTCGAGAACGGTACCGGAAAAGTTCAGGGCCAGCGGCAGATGATGGCGACGGTCGCTCTCGATCGCTCCGGCTCGCGATTGGGGCCTGCGCCGCGAGCGCGGCGTCGAGCCCTATGCCTCGAGCGATCCCGACACTTTGCGGATCTGGTGGAGCGATGCCGGAGTCCACCAGAACCTCACCTTCGCGGTCCACCCCGACCCGATCTCCGGCATGCACTGCTGGCACCAGGCAGTGCGGGTGAGGAAGGCCCTGCCGGGCGACGGCTACGGCGACATTGCCGTCGACACCGCGAAGTCCCAGCGCGGCCTACGAGGCCTGGCTCGCCGAAGTGCCGGCCCGCCGACCGCCACTCCCCCGACGGCACCCGGCGCCCCGCCTGGCTCATCCGGCCGGTGAAACCGACGGCTGCGGCCTACAAATTGCCCGAAAAGTAGCCGGCAGGGGGGAGTCGGGCCCGTTTTTGATATAAGGGTCAGTTCGGAGGAGAGAAAACCATGGCCTCACGCCGTCTACTGAATCGGATCTACTACTTCACGGTCGAGGATGAGGGCATCCTCGGCGAGGCTTTCCCCAAGTTCGAGCAGCAGAGCTTCTGCCTCGCCTACAAGGTCCTGGGCACCGACGACGTTTTCGTGACCTCGTCCGAGACCAAGGAGGCGATGGACCGGCACGACGTGCCCTACAACCTCCTGGCGGACGAGGAGGCCGGCAAGATCGCGCTGTTCCACACCGCCCAGTCGAAGGAGGAGCTCGCCGATCACGAGGACGCGTTGAAGTCGCTGATCCTCGCCCATCGCTCGATCGCCGCGGCCTGCGTCGGCGTCAATGGCGACGCCGATCTCGGGATCGCCCTGTCGACCGGCGCCCAGGACTTCACCTATTTCACCGCTCCGGCCGGTCACACTTTCATCTTCAGACTGTTCACCGACCGCAAGGAAGCCGTGCAGTTCATGAAGAAGCGCACCGGCGGCGACAAGAAGTCGGTCGAGTGGGCCGAGAGTATTCCCCTGGCCACGGCCAAGGAGCTGCAGAGCTATCACTGATACCGAGCCGACCTACTCCGTCTCCCAGTTGGGCCGGGAGGTCAAGGACCTCCTTGCCGAGGCGTTCGCTTCGGTCTGGGTGGTCGGCGAGGTCCAGCGCTTCCGGCCGAGCGCCGCGGGTCACCAGTACTTCGATCTCGTCGAGAAGGGCGAGGGCGGAGCGCGCGACCAGGTGGTAGGCGTCCTCTCGGCGGTCGTCTGGAAGGGCGAGTACCTGCGCCTGCGACCGGTCCTCGAGCGCGCCGGCGAGCGCCTGGCGGATGGACTGCGTATCCGTTGCCGGGTCAGTGTCGACTTCTATCCACCCGGCGGCCGGCTGCAGGTCCAGATCCGCGAGATCGACCCCGCCTTCACCCTGGGTGACCTCGCGAAGCGCCGGCAGGAGACCCTGCAGGCGCTCGCCGAGGCCGGCCTGATGGAGCGCAACCGCGGCCTGCCTCTGCCGGCACTGCCGCTCGCGATCGCTCTCGTGACCTCGACCGGGAGCGCCGCCTACCACGACTTTCTCGCCACCCTCCGGGAGAGCGGGTTTGCCTTCCGCGTCCTCGTCGTGCACTCCGCGGTGCAGGGGGCCGAGGCCGAACGCTCGCTGCCGGGGGCGCTGGCGCTCGCCGCCGGCGCCGCCTGCGACTGCGTCGTGCTCATTCGCGGCGGCGGGTCGAAGAGCGACCTCGCGGTCTTCGACAGCCAGGCGGTGGCCGAGGCCATCGCGCGGGCCGCGAAACCGGTGCTGACCGGGCTCGGCCACGAGATCGACGAATCGGTGGCGGATCTGGTGGCGCACCAGTCCTTCAAGACGCCGACCAAAGTCGCCGAAGAGCTCGTCGCCCGGATCGCCGGCGCCGAGCTCGCCGTCGCCCGCCTGCGCGAGCAGCTGATGCGTCAGGCGCGGTTGGCGGTCGCCGAGGCGGGCGGTCGCCTGGCGCACGCCGAGCGCCGCGCGGTCGCCGCGCGGGCGCGGCTCGCCCAGGTCTCGCACCGGCTGGTCGCGCTGGCTGAGGCATTGCGGCGCGTCGCCCTGCACCGGCTGCGGACCGCCGACCTGCAGCTTGCGGGCTGGAGCCGGCTGATCGGCGAGCTTTCTCCCGCGCGGACGCTCCGCCGCGGCTTCAGCATCACGCGCGACGCGGCAGGAACCGTCTTGCGCGATCCGCTGGCGGTGGCCGCCGGGACGCCGATCCAGTCCGAGCTAGCTATGGGGTTGCTGTGGAGCCGGGTCGAATCCACCGCCAAGCTGCCGCCCGGCGCACTTTCCGGCAAGGAGAAGGGATGAGCCAGAAGAGAGCGGACCGGGAGGCCGGACCGGAGGGCAAGCCGGAGGCCGAGCCCGGCTTCACGGCGGCGATGCGCGAGCTCGAAACCATCCTGCAGCGGATCGAGGGCGACGAGCTCGACATCGACCGCCTCGCCGAGGAGCTGAAGCGTGCCACCGCCCTGCTCGAGCTCTGTCGCGGCAAGATCCGTCGCGCCGAGCTCGAAGTCACCGAAATCGTGCAGCAGCTCGAACAGAGCTGACGCGGCCCTCAGCCGTGAACGGTCGGCTCGACGCCGGCCTTGGCGGCGAGATCGCGGTCGAGCTCGAGCCAGCCGCGAAAGCGTTCGGCGAGCGCCGCCGCTTCGACTTCTCGACCGGCGAGGCGATAGAACAGCTGCCAGTGTCGCTTCTCGGCCGGTCCGAGGTCGGCGAGCAGGCGCGCCACCTCGGGGTCGGTTTCCTGCACGCGCTCGAGCAGCCGGGTGAAGCGCTCACAACTGCGCGCCTCGACGATCGCCCCGAAGAGGAGCCGATCGACCTTGGTCCAGGCTCCCTGCCGGGGCTCGATCCGGGCGCGCAGCGCCTGCACCCAGCGGTTGGTGCGCCGACCACCGGTCGGCAGGCCGCGGCGATTCAGGATCGCGACCACGCGGCGAAAGTGCTGGATCTCCTCGGCGGCCAGGTTGGCGGCCGCCTCCACGAGCTCGAAGTCGCCGGGGTACCAGCCGGCGAGAGCGAGCGCGTACTGCGCCACCTGCTGCTCGCAGACCGCATGATCGGCGAGGAAGGCCGGGAGGTTCGCTGCCGCGAGCTCGGCCCAGGCCGGGGAGGTCTCGACGAGCAGTGGCAGCTCGCGCGCCACCTCGGCGTACGAGGGGATCGTCACCGCGGCCGCGCTACTTCTTCCGCGCCGCGTCGATGTCGAAGGCGACCGGGCGCGCGGCTTTGGCATCCGGCCGCGCGACGCCGTCTTCGCGCAGATCTTCGCGGATCAGCAGGTCGAGAAAGAGCTCGCGCACGCCGGTCCGGCCGCGCTGCTTGAAGACCCGCCGGACCTCGCGCGGCGTCACGTCGATGCCGGTCATGGTGCGCAGGTACTGGCTGAAGACCCGCGGGCGCGAAGCGAAGCTCACCACCAGCAGGAGGAGGAGGACGACGGCGCAGCCGAGCAGGACGAAGGTGGGGTTCCAGAGCATGGTTTCCGGCATCCTAACGCGTTCTCGCCGGCGCGCAGCGCGCGGAGGACCGGCGGCGCGGTAGCATTCCGGCGATGAGCGGTCTGTCGGCCGATGGCCTCCGCCGCTATGCGCGGCATCTGTCGCTGCCCGAAGTCGGGGTGGCCGGTCAGGAGCGCCTGGCGGCGGGCAGCGTCCTGCTCGTCGGCCTGGGCGGGTTGGGATCTCCGGCCGCGCTGTATCTCGCGGCGGCGGGTGTCGGCAGGCTCGGCCTGGCCGACTTCGACGTCGTCGACCGCTCGAACCTCCAGCGCCAGATTCTCTACGCGGAGGCAGACATCGGGCGCAGCAAGCTCGCCGCCGCTGCCGCGAGGCTGCGGGCGGCCAATTCGGAGGTCGAGCTGGTTTTGCACGAGGGCCGGGTCGGCCGCGGCAACGCACGCGACCTGGTGGGCGGTTATGACGTCGTGGTCGATGGCAGCGACAACTTCCCGACCCGCTACCTGGTGCACGACGCCTGCTACTTCACCGGCCGCCCCTACGTCTATGGCTCGATCTTCCGCTTCGAAGGCCAGGCTTCGGTTTTCGCCCGCGACCGCGGACCTTGCTACCGCTGCCTCTTTCCGGAGCCGCCGCCGCCCGGATCGGTGCCGTCCTGCGCCGAGGCGGGGGTCCTCGGTGTCCTGCCCGGCATCGTCGGCTCGATCCAGGCCAACGAAGCGCTGAAACTCCTGCTCGGCACGGGCGAGCCGCTCGTCGGCCGGCTGCTGCTGTTCGACGCGCTCGCGATGCGCTTTCGCGAGCTCAAGCTCAAGCGGGACACCCGGTGCCCGTTGTGCGGCGACCGGCCGACGCAGCTGGACCTGATCGAGTACGACGATGCCTGCGCGCTGCCCCCGAACGGCCCGGGCGCGTCGGCCGCGCTCGAGGCCGCCTTCGAGATCGGGCCGGCCGAGGTCGCACGCCGCGCCGCGGCCGGCGAAGAGTTCACCCTGCTCGACGTCCGCCTCGAGCACGAGCTTCTGCTGGCGCGGCTGCCGCGCGCGCTCTGGATCCCGCTGCACGAGCTGCCGCAACGCCTGCACGAGATCCCGCGCGACCGGCCGGTCTTCGCCCTCTGCCACTCGGGAATCCGTTCGGCCGCGGCCACGACGCTCCTGCGCCAGCAGGGCCACGCGTCGGCGAGGAACCTCGCCGGCGGCATCGACGCCTGGAGCCGCGAGGTCGATCCCGGCGTGCCGCGCTACTGAAGCGTGGGCGCGCAGAACTTTCCCGGCAACTCGTCGTATCCTCGTCAGCGCGCGGGGACTCCCGTGCACGGACGAGTTTCTTCCCCCGGATGGTGCGCAAGATGAAGACACGTGAGAGGTCTGCAAACGCGGTCGGCGGCCGGGTCCTGGTCCTGGTCGCCTGGCTGTTGATGAGCGCGCCGTTCGCGGCGATGGCCCCGGCGGAGCAGAAGGCCGAGGTGCCGGTCGCCGAGTTCACGCTCGCCAACGGCATGCGATTCCTGGTCGTGACCCGGCCGGCGCAGGCGACCGTCATGGGCGGTTGGGTGGCGCATGTCGGCTCGGCCAACGAGCGTCCCGGCATCACCGGCGTCGCCCACTTCTTCGAGCACATGATGTTCAAGGGCAGCCGCATCGTCGGGACCAGGGACGCGGTGCGCGACCAGGAGATCATGGCGGAGCAGGAGAAGCTCCAGGAGCGGATCCGCAGCGAGTACGCCCGCCAGCGGGCGCGCTTCCGCAAGGGCGAGATCGACGATCCGTTCGCCCCCGGCAACCGCACGCCGGAGCTCGAGCGGCTCGAGGGCGAGTTCCAGAAGCTCGTCGAGGAGCAGCGCGCCCTCATGGTGAAGGACGAGTTCGACAAGATCTACACCGAGGCCGGGGCGTCGGGCATGAATGCGACCACCAACTCGGACTCGACGGTCTATTTCATCACCGTGCCGGCCAACAAGGTCGAGCTCTGGTTCTGGATGGAGTCCGAGCGCCTGCTGCAGCCGGTCTTCCGCGAGTTCTACTCCGAACGCGACGTGGTGCAGGAGGAGCGCCGGCTGCGCGTCGAGTCGACCCCCACCGGGCGGTTCGACGAGCAGTTGAACGCCATGTTCTGGACCGCCCATCCCTACAAATGGGACGCGATCGGCTGGATGTCGGACTTGAAGACGCTGTCGATGGCCGACGCGCAGGAGTTCTTCACCACCTACTACGCCCCCGGGAACCTCACCGCCGCGCTGGTCGGCAACATCACGGTGGACGAAGCCAGGGCGCTGGCCGAGAAGTACTTCGCCAGGATCCCGCCCTCGGGCAAGCCGGTCCCCGATATCGTGACCCTGGAGGAGAAGCAGCTCGCCGAGAAGCGGATGAACGCCGAGTGCGACTGCCAGCCGCAGGTCTCGGTGCAGTTCCACACCGTCCCCTTCGAGCACAAGGACCAGTACGCGCTCGACGTCGTGCAGAGCCTCTTGAACGGCCAGACCGGGCGACTGAGGAAGAGCCTCGTGCTCGACCAGCAGATCGCCTCGTCGGCCTCCGCGGGGCAACAGTCGTTGCGCTGGAACGGCTCGTTCTACCTCTCGGCGGAGACCAAGGGGGAGGCGACGCCGGCGGCGCTCGAATCGGCGCTCTGGGCGGAGCTGGGCAAGCTCCGGGACGGCCCGGTTCCGGCTGATGAGCTCGCCAAAGTCAAGAACCAGATCGTCGCCGAGTCGTACCGCAACCTCGAGAGCCCGTTCTTCCTCCTGCTGCAGCTGCTCTTCTACGACGGTTGGGGAAACTGGCGGTACCTGAACGAGTGGTCGGCGAAGACGCTCGCGGTGACTCCCGAGGACGTGCAACGGGTCGCCAGGCAGTACTTCACGGCCGAGAATCGCACGGTCGCCTCCTACAACCGCAAGGCCGGCACGGCGGCCGAGGAGATCCCGGCGGAGCTCGCCGGAATGCCGGCGCCAGTGCAACAGCAGGTGATGGCGCAGATCCGCCAGATCCGCCAGGTCGAGGATCCGGCGATGCTCGAGCAGATCCTCACGGGGCTCGAGCAGCAGGGGGCGCAGGTTCCCCCCGAGATGAAGCCGGCGCTCGACGCCATCGCGCAGGCGGCACGTGAACAGCTCGAGGAACTGAAACGCCGCGGCAGCGCGGGAGGTGGACGATGAGATTCGCGCACCAGGCCGCGGCGTTCGCGGGCGTGGCGGTGATCACCGTGGGTCTCGCCGTGCCGGCCTGCGCGGCGGCGGGAGAGGTTCCGGCGCGCCCGGAGCAGCTCACCTACAAGCCGTTCGATTTCGCTGCTCCTGAAGGCGACAAGTACCGGCACACCCTGCCGGGCGGGGTCGTGGTCTACATCGTCGAGGATCACAGCCTGCCGCTGGTCAAGCTCCAGGCGACCTTCCGTACCGGCGCCTTCCGCGAGAGCGCGAACGAGACCGGCCTCGCGTCGATGACCGCCGCGATGATGCGCCAGGGCGGCACGACGAAGCTATCCCCCGAGGATTTCGACCAGAAGGCCGACTTCCTCGCCGCCATCGTCTCGAGCTCGGCCGGAGCGACCTCGGCCGCCGCGGCCCTCGACGTCATCACGCCGGCGCTCGGTCCCGGCCTCGATCTCTTCTTCGAGATGGTGCGCAACCCGCGCTTCGACACCGCGCGGCTCGAGGTCCAGAAGAGCACCGCGCTCGAGGAGATGAAGCAGAGGAACGACGACGCCGGCGATATCGCCGACCGCGAGTGGGATTTTCTCTCCCGCGGCGAGAAGCACTACGCTACGCGCCGCATGACCGAGGCCGACCTGGCGGCGATCACGCGCGAGAAGCTGATCGACTTCCACCGCCGGACCTGGGGCCCGGAGCACCTGGTCGTCGCGGTCTCGGGCGACGTCGACACGAAGAGGATGCTGGCCGACCTGGGCAAGCGCCTCGCCGGCTGGAGGGCCGGAGAGCCCAATGCGCCCTGGCCGCCCACCGGTCCGGAGTTCACCCCGCCGCCCGGCCTGTTCCACATCGAGAAGGACATCCCGCAGGGCAAGGTGACGCTGGGTGAGCTCGGCAGCCAGTGGAAGAGCTACGCCGATCCGGAGGCCTACGCGCTCAAGGTGATGGACGACATCCTCGGCGGCGGCGGCTTCACGGCCCGCCTGGTGAAGCGGGTACGGTCGGACGAGGGGCTCGCCTACGGCATCTATTCGGAGTTCGGCATCGGCACTTTCTGGCCGGGCCTCTTCGAGATCGGTTTCGCCTCCAAGAATCCGACCGTCGCGCTCGCCACCAAGATCGCCCTCGAAGAGGTCGAGAAGATCCGTACCGAGCTGGTCTCGGAAGAGGAGCTCCGGGTGTCGAAGAGTTCCTTCATCGACACCTTCCCGCGCACCTTCGAGTCACCGGCGGCGACGGCCCGGACCTTTGCCAACGACGAGGTGATCGGCCGGCCGCACAGCTATTGGACGGAGTACCGGAAGCGCATCGAAGCGGTGAGCGCCGAGAACGTGCGCGCCGCGGCGGCGAAGTACCTCGATCCCGCGAAGCTCGCCATGCTCGTCGTCGGCAAGTGGAGCGAGATCGAGTCCGGCGACGCGGGCGGACGGGCGAAGATGGCCGAGCTCTTCGGCGGGCAGGTGAAGCATCTCCCGCTGCGCGATCCGCTGACCCTGGTGCCGCTCGCCGAGTGATGCCATGCCGCGGCTGCCTCCGCTGGCTGCCCGCCGTCGGCTCGGCGTTCGGATCGCCGCTGTCGTCGTCCTGACGGTCGAAGTCGGCGCGGCGGCGACGCCGGCCGTCGCGCCGGAGCCGCCGCTCGGGCGGGCGGTCGTGCCGCCGCTGCCGCTGCCCGCCGCGAGCCCCGACCCGCAGCGCCTGGCGGAGGCGCGCACCGCCTTTGGCGGCGAAGTCCGCGAGTCGACGCTCGGCGGCTACCTCTTCCTGACCGACATCGACGATCCAGCGCTGCTCGAACGCGCCGAACGAGTCATCGGCACTCTCGAGGCGATTTACTGCGAGCGCTACGGGCGCCGTCCGGTCGGGACGCCGCGCGAGGCGATCGTTCTGTTCTCCTCCGCGCTCGATTACCGGCGCTTTCAGGCGGGAGACCGCCGGCTGGCCGGCCTGACCGCTTCCACGGGACTGGCCGGGAGCGGCATCGTGGCGACCTTCCGCGGCCCGCGCCGGGACCCTGAGCTCCTCGGCACGCTGGTGCACGAGGTCGTGCACCTGCTCAATCGCCGGGCGATCGGGCCGGCGCTGCCCTCCTGGCTCGACGAAGGCCTCGCCGACGACCTCGGCACGAGCCGCATCGATCCGGACGGCCGCCTGTGGCCAGGGACCTGGTCGCGGACGCTGGACGCGCACGAAAACGAGATCCGGATCTCCGGCGGCGAAGCGGCGCTGCGCGACCTCGCCGACCTCTTCGGGCCCGACGGCAGCGCGCCGGGGCGCCTCGACCTCGGCGCGATGCTGGCCCTCGAGTGGGAGGATTTCGTCGCCGAGCCGAGCGCCGAGCTCCACTATGCCGCCGCGGCGGCCTTCATCCGCATGCTGCTCGCCGCGCCGGCGAAGAGCACGGTCTTTCGCGGCTGGCTCGCCAGGGTCTCCGAGGGCGGCTCGCCGGCCGCAGAGGAGATTCGCCGGGCGCTCGACCGGCCCTGGGAAGAGCTCGAACAAGAGCTCGCGCTGTGGACGCGAGGCGAGCTCGCCCGCCTGCCGCCGCTGCGGCCGGCCGGCGGGCAGGTCTCCTCGCCCCTCCCTCCGCCGCGAAATCCTCGGTAGGCAAGTGACAATTTTCGACAGGCACCGGTGGCGGAAGACGTCGCCCGGCGAAATTTCGCCACGGCGGCCTGGGGCCGAACGCCTGCGCCAACAAGCCGCCGGCCCGACTCGGGACCGGCCCGGCGCGGGCGGCGCCCACTGGCGCGAAAGGTGCAGAGAGTTCGGGCGGCGTGAATCCGCGAGCTACCCTGCCGTCTTCGGACGAGCTTCTCGATGTCGTGGGCGACCTGCTGATTGCCGTGCAGGAGCCCGGCCTCTGGCCGGCGGCGTTGTCCCGGCTGGCGGGCTGTCTGGGCTGCCAGCAGGTGATGCTTCTGCGCGGCGACGGTCTGCGGCGGGCGGTGCTGGCGACCAACAGTCTCGATCCCGGTGCGATCCGCCGTCTCGCCGGACGCCGCAGCGACCTCGACGCCACCTGGCCGGCCTGTCCTCCTGAGTATCGCGAGTTCGCGTTGCCGGGGGAGGGTCGCCTCTCCCTGCTGCTCGATCGCGCCGACCTCGATGCCGAGGAGTTCGTGCTCGTCGAGCGCATGGCACCGCTCCTGGCTCGCGCCTGGCGTCTCACCGACGCGATGGCGGCGGCCGAACGGCGGCAGAGCTGGAGCTCGCGCGTCCTCGAGCCGCTCGCGACCGGTATTCTCATTCTCGGGCGCGACGGTGTCGTGCTGCAGACCAACCCGGCCGCGCGGGCGAAGCTCGCCTCGCAGAGCGAGCTCAGGATCGAAGAGGGGCGGCTGCGCGGGGCGAGCCAGGCGCTCGATCGCTCGCTGGCGGCGCTCTTCGCCGCCGACAACCAGTTCGACGAACGTCGCGTCGCGACGGAGTCGATGCGGATCTCGCGCGGCGGCGACGGGGTGCTCGAAGTGCTGGCAATCGCCTCTCCCCGCTTCGCCGACGCCCTGCCGACAGCGGTGGCGGTGATTCTGCTCTTCGACCCGCGCGCCGACGCCGAAGATCCGGCGGTGGCTCTCGCGGCACGCTACGACCTGTCGTTCGAGCAGTCGCAGGTCGTCGGTCACTTGCTGCGCGGGCGCAGCATCCCCGAGGTCGCCAGCGAGCTCGGGGTGCCCACCGCGGTGATCGCTTCCTGCCTTGCCGGGATCTATCACCAGGTCGGCACCACGCGTCAGGTCGAGCTCGTGAAGCTCCTGCTCGCCGGCCCGCCGCGATCCACCCCGGCTTGACGTCGGCAATTGCCAGTAGTCAGGGCGTGAGCGGCTCGTCCTCCCGCAAGCGGACGCTACCGTCGGCTTGTTCGGCGAGCTTTCCTCACGCCCCGACGGGCGGCGCGAACGCACCCAGACCGTTGCCGGCTCGAGTGGTTCGCCGCCCTGCCGATCAGAAGGCCGGCTCGAGTGGCACCACGTTCGACCAGCGAATGAAGTCGCCGGACTCGAAACCGTCGGCGAACCGCGGGCAGTCCAGATCGGCAGCGTCGCGGAGCAGATCGCCGTCATTGTCGAGGCCGAGAAGGTCGGAGGTCCAGTTCTCGGTGCCGTCGGCGTTGCATGAGTCCTGCACGAAGACGCCCACTAAGCCGTAGTAGAGGGGCCGTGTCCGCTCGGGCCTGGGTGCCGGATCCGACGTGTGGCAGTCCGCGCAGACCTGGCCGCCGTTGTCGGGACCGACATTGGCGTTGGCATGGTGCAACCGCAGTCCCGCTCCCCAGCGGTTGTTCGGCGTTCCGGGAGTCGGATCGACCCCGTGACAACCGACGCACCCTTTCCCCGGCATCCCGGTCTCGCCGCGCGAGAAATTCATCGCCGGGTCGTCGCCATCTTCGACGTGGCACGCCCCGCAGAGCCCGTTGAGCATCGTGTCCCGGTGCACGTCGTGCTTGTTGGCCGGCCAGGTGTTGCCGGGAAAGACGGACGCCGAGTCCGTGAACGAGGAGTGGCAATCCCGACAGCCTGCGTTCCAGAAATCGTAGGCGCGCGCCCGAGTCGGCACTGCCACCCAGATCAGCGCCACCGCGACTACCGCGAAAAAAGATGCCGAGGTCTTTCGGGTCATGATCTCCTCCTGGGTCACTGTTGTCCGCGACATGCTCAAACACGCGGTTGATCGCTTGGTGCGTCAAGCTAGCCTCGACCAGCGAGAGGGACAATGCAGCAGCTCGCTGCAGCGAGGCGCAGTGTTCCGCATATGTTCTCGCCCCGCTGCGGGGCTTGTGGGTGGCATCCCAAGCGAGTGGCCCATCCGGCCTGACGCCGGTAGCTGCCGGTACCTACGGCGTGAGCGGCTCGTCCTCCCGCCAGCGGACGCCGCCGTCGGCGTAGATCTCCCTTTTCCAGATCGGCGCTTCGGATTTCACCCGTTCGAGCGCGGCGCGGATCGCGCCGAGAGCGGCTTCGCGCCGCGGCGAGGCCGCGACGATGGCGATCGATGCTTCGCCGACCGCCAACCGTCCCAGCCGATGTCGCAGCAGAACGCGCAGACCCGGAGCCGCCGCCGCGAGCTCCGCCGCAATCCGCTCGAGGGTTCTCGCTGCCATCGATTCGTAGCCGGTGTAGTCGATCGCCACGATCTCGCGACCGTCTTGCGGGTCGTTGTGGCTGCGTACCGTGCCGACGAAGACCGCCAGCGCACCGCAGCCGGGATCCGTCACCGCCGCGAGCATGGCAGCGACGTCGAGCGGAGCTTCCGTCAACCCGGTGCGCACGCTCAGCCGCCGGAGACGGGGGGAAGGAGGGCGACCTCGGCGCCTTCCCCTACCAGGGTCTCGGCGGTCGCGAGAGTTCCGTCGACCGCGATCGCCAGCCGGGCCAGCAGCGGCGCGAGCGCGGGAAAATCGATCTCCAGCTGGCGGCGCAGATCGCCCACCGACGGCTCGCCCTCGACCTGCCAGTCGCGCGACGGAGCGCCGATCGCCTCGACTGCCGACGCGAACGCCAGAAGACGTATCTGCATGCGCTCGATCGTAGCATCGGCAGAAGCGAGGGACGACGCGAGAATCCAGGCGGACCGAGCGACCGAGCGACCAAGTGACGAAACGGCGGCAGGACTCTCTTGCGTGGGGGCGAGGCGTACGAAGGCGGCGGGCAGCGCGCATGAAGAGGACGATGGCGGGGATCGAGGACGGAATCTCGACGATGCTGGCGCGCGCGTGAGGATGGTGCTGAACCTCGGCGTGGAGATGGCCGCTCGGTGGGTTGCGAGGCGACGAAGAAGGTCTCGTCGCCTCGACGATCGTGTGCATAGACGGTGACAGTGAGGGTCTGGGTAGTGCTCGCGAGGGCGAAGGTGGATAGTGCAGGCGGCGCGATGTAGTACTCGGGCGCGGTGCGTGCGTGCTGGTGGCGAAATAGACCGCCACGGCGAAGCGTCGGGTTGGACAGCGTGACGGTGAAGTCGAAGAAGGTGGTACTGGCGTCACCGCCGAAGGCGGCGATGTAGGCGATGGCGATCGTAGGCTGCGCGTAGTAGTAGAGGATGGTCCCGGTGCAGAGAGGGTCGGCCAGGCCATAACCTGCGCTGGGGCTCGACAGCACCGCGGTGAACGACTCGTTGCCTCGAAGGCGCTGTCGCCACGACGGAGACGGTGACAGTACGCGTCAACTGGCAGTCAGCGAAGTTCACCGACACCGCGGAAAGTGCGGTGAAGTCGGCAGGCGCAGCGGCGGATCCGTTGACGGTCGCCACCTGGACGCTCGCCGATACAGTAGCCGTCGTTCGCGACACGGTGAAGACGAGGGAAGTGGAAAGCCCCGTGCCTTCGAGGCCGTTCGCGTCGCCGATCGCGAGCTGCGGCGCGCAGTAGTAGTCGAGAATGGCGGCCTGGGCGGTGCAGTCGCCAAAGCAGCGCCGGCGACGAGCGCCAGGCTGGCGGTGAAATCCTCGATGGGCTCGGCGGCGGCGTCGGCGACCACCTGCACGGTGATCCGGTCGCCGTCGTTCAGGGAGAGAAGATGAACGGCACGAGGACCGCCGCGGCGTAGTCCCCGGGGTGACGGCGCTGCAGTCGGTGGTCGAGAAGCTGCCGCTGACCGGGAAGCCGCTCGGCGCCGAGAGCGTCAGCTGGAAGGTGAAGGCGGTGCTGCCGCCGGTGCCTCGAACTGGGTGAGGTCGGCGATCGCCAGCGTCGGCTGGACGTCGTCGTTCTGGATCGTGCGGATCCCCTGTCCGTCGCCGATCGACCAGCCGGCGCTCGAGTTCGAGAGGACGACGGTGAAGGTCTCGTTGCCTCGAAGACGACCTGGCCGCTGACCTTGACGGTCACCTGGCGGGTCGCCTGACCGGCGGCGAAAGCGAGCGGAGTGGCGGCGACCGCGGTGAAGTCGGCCGGTGCGGTCGCCGATCCGGCCGCCGTCGACCAGTCGACCGCGGCGGCTTCGGTGGTGTCGGTGCGCGAGACGGTGAAGACGAAGGCGGTCGCTCCGGCGTCACCTAGAGCGCCGACACGTCGTCGAGCGAGAAGGCGAAGACCGCGTCGTCGTTCTGGATGGTTCCACCGCCTGGCCGTCGGGAAGGGTGGCGCCGGAGGCTCCCGAGAGGTTCACGACGAAGGCTTCGTCCGACTCGACCGTGGTATCTCCCGCTACCTCGACGGTGAAGGGCTGCGAAGTCGTCCCGGGTCGAAGGTGACGGTGAGCGGGCTCACCGCCGTGTAATCGCCGGGTGCGGTGGCGGTGCGTCGGCGGTCTGCGCCAGAACGGTAACGGTCTGGCTGCTCGGGTTCGAGAGCGTCAGGGTGAAGAGGAAGGCGGTCGTTCCGGCGTCGCCCTCGAGCGCCGAGCGGTCGGCGATGGCGATCGCCGGCTGGGCGTCGTCGTTCTGGATAGTGCCGAGTCCCTGGCCGTCGGCAATCGACCAGCTGGCGCTCGGGTTCGAAAGGTTGACGAAGTAGGTCTCGTTGCCTCGAAGAGCGTTTCACCGACCACGTTGACGGTGGCCTGAGCGTGCCTTGGCCGGCAGCGAAGGCGAGTTGCGTCGCGGCGACGGCGGTGGAGTCCGCCGGGCTCGTCGCCGTGCGGACGGCGGTGGACCAGTCGATCGAGGCAGCGGCACTGGTGTCCGTGCGCGAGACGGTGAAAACGAAGGCGGTGGTGCCGGCGTTGCCTCGACCGCGGTCACGTCACCCACCGAGAACTGCAGGACTGCGTCGTCGTTCTGGATGGTGCCGAGCGCCTGGGCGTCGGCCAGCGTGCCGCCGGTCTCAGCCGAGAGATTGACGCGGAAGACCTCGTTCGGCTCGACGCCGGTGTCGCCGGCCACCTGGACGGTGAAGGCCTGGGCGGTGACACCCGGAGCGAAGATCAGGCGTCTGCGGGCCGTTCGCGGTGTAGTCGCCGGGGGCAATGGCGGTGTCGTCGGCGCTTTGCGCCGACACGGTCACCGGCAGACTGCTCGGGTTCGAAAGCGCGACGGTGAAAGTGAACGGGGTGTTGCCGGCGTTGCCTCGAAACCGGCGACATCGCCGATCGCGATGGACGGCTGCGCGTCGTCGTTCTGGATGGTGCCGAGGCCCTGTCCGTCACCGATCGACCAGCCGGCGCTCGGGTTCGAGAGGTTGACGGTGAAGTCCTCGTTGGCCTCGAACAGGCCCTCGCCGACGACGTCGATGGTCACCTGGCGGGTGGCCTCGCCGGCGGCGAAGGCGAGAGTCGTCGCCGCGACGGCGGTGAAATCCGCCGGGGCACTGGCGGTGCCAGGGCGCGGTCGACCAGTCGACGGCGGCGGGCGCGGTCGAGTCGGTGCGCGAGACGGTGAAGACGAAAGCGGTGGTACGGCGTTGCCCTCGGCCTGAGCGACGTCGCCGAGCGAGAACTCGGTGACCGCGTCGTCGTTCTGGATCGTGCCTGGCCCTGCGGGTCGACGATGATGACCGTGCCGCCGCCGGGTGCGGGGCTGGCGATACTGACGAAGAAGGTCTCGTCGGCCTCGAGCGTCGTGTCGCCGACAACCTCGATGGTGATCGTCTGCGAAGTGACTTGGGGCGGCAGGATGAAGCTGCTGGCGAACGGCGCGAAGTCGCGGGAGAAGTCGCCGAGCCGTATGAATCGAAAAGAAGATCGGCGCCGGCAGGTAGGTCGGGTTCGACAGCGAGACGGTGAAGACGAACGCCGTCGTGCCGCTGTTGCCTCGAGTTGGGCGACGTCGGAGATCGAGCGGTTCGGCACCGTGTCGTCGTTCAGGATCGTGCGGGTGCCTGGCCGTCGTCGATGCCCCAGCTGGAGCTCGGGCTCGACAGGGTGAGGAGCAGGGTCTCGTGGAGCTCGAAGGTGAGGTCGCCGTTGACCGTCACGGTCGCCGTCTGGGTGGTCTGACCGTCGGCGAAGTCCACCGGCTGGCCGGCGAGGGCGACGTAGTCCGCGCCGGCGGTGGCGGTGCCGTTGGCGGTGACACCTGCACCGAAGCGGCGCGGGCGGCGTGGAGCGCGTCAGGGTGACGAGCAGGGAGGTCGTTCCGGCGTTGCTTTCGACGACGCTCGCGTCGCCGATCGAGAAGGTCTTGACGACGGCGAAGTTGGAGAGCTCGGAAGTGTCGTTGGCCGGTACCGCGAGCGTCGGCCGGGGAGGTCGGGCACGATGTAGGTCGCCCGCGCCGTGGCGGAGATCGCCATGCCGGAGGTGTTCATCGGCGAGCCCGGGGAGACCGGGGCGACGCCTGAGGCGAAACCGCTGGCGTCGGTGGTGACACCGGTCACTTCGCCGAGAAAGGTCGCCGCCTCGCCCGAGCCGCTCGCATCGCCGGCCGGGGAGCTGAAGAATTCGAGCACGAACCAGCGGTGCTCGGCACCGACTCCAGCTGCCATTGGATGGTCGTCTGGCCGCTGCCGCCATCGTAGGTCGCGCCGATCAGGGTGGGGGCGTTCTGTACGTTGTTGGCGACCGACGGCGACGGGTACGGCGACGTGGCGTTGTCGCGCGGGTAGACCACGCCGCTGGCGATGAAGTAGTCGAGGTCGATCGCCAGCCGCCCGTTGCGGTCGATCTGGTTGCGGGAGAGCAGGTTGGCCCACGCGCTGCCGGTCTCGACGCGGATGCCGTTGCCGCCGTTGCCGCGGATCGTATTCGCCTGATCCGCGCCGGCTCACCGATGGTGTTGTTGCCACCAAAAGCGATCTTGATCCCGTCGCCGTCGTTGCCCATGGCGAAGGCGTCGTCCGGGTTGGGGTCGCCGATGAGGTTGCTCTGGACGACGATGTCGTTGCCGGTGACCTCGACCCCCGAGCCGCCGTTCGCACCGATGAAGTTGCCGCCCAGGTTGTCGGCGTCGTCGATGCCGACGAAGCTCGGGCCGGAGGTGACCTCGACCCGGCGCCGGAGTTGCCGAGATCGATGAAGCCGGACGGATCCTCGGCGACGCCGATGGCGTTCGAGAAAGACGTAGACCCCACGGCTCGTGCCGGTGATCCGGATGCCGGGCGCCGGGTCGTCCGTGCTGCCGTTGTAGCCGATGACGTTGGTCGGACCGATGAGGAGCGCCACTTCGGTCGGGCTGTCGTCGTGCGGCTGGACATCGACCGCGTTGATGCCGGCTCTGCCGTTGCCGAGGTCGAGGACCAATGCCGGCGTCAGGCCGATGAAGTTGCCCAGGATCACGTTCGGCAGCAGCGCGCTCCCCTGGACCGAGATGCCGTCGCTGAAGATCGACGCGTCGTTGCCGGCGATGACGTTGGACTGGGTCGGCGGCGCTCCGCCGATGATGTTGCCGTAGGCGTCGGCGCTGATCCGGATGCCGTGGTTGTCGCCGCTGCCGCTGCCGTTCGGCACCGCGACGAGGCCGTTCCGGTCGGTGCCGATGAAGTTGCGGATGATGGTGACAAGGGTGGTGTTGGGGCCGAAGATGTCGATCCCGTCGCCCTCGTTGCCGGAGATCACGTTGTCGTCGACGAGCGTCGAGCCCGATCGGGGGAGGGGGCCGGACGGCGAGCTGATGGAGATACCGTCGTCGCCGTTGGCGCTGGCCGCGCTGCCGGCCGGGTTGGTGCCGATGTAGCAGCTCTGGATCGCGTTGCCGCCCGCCCCGGTGGTGACCGAGATGCCGTTGCCGGACATGTTGCGGATCACCAGGTTTCGGATCACCGAGCCCGCCGCCAGCTCGTCGAGTCCAGGCCGCTGTTGCTGCCGTTGCCGTTCAAGTCGACGCGGGGCAGGGAGGGGGGCCCGATCGTCACCGGGTCGAGGATCTGCGGCAGGTCGGCGGTCAGAGTGATCGCCGATGGCGTGAACGGGATGGTGCACGCCCCGGGTGAGTCATTGGCCGTCCGGATGGCGGCGTGGATCGAGCACAGGCCCGATGGCGAGGCGCACGACCCGGTGTCGCAGACCAGCGGATCCGGCGCCTCGTCGCAGCCGTCGCTCGCCGACACGGTGGTACTGACCGTGTAGGTGTCGGCCATCAGCGGTCCAGTCAGCAGCAACGACGCAACCAGGATGGCAGGGCTCGTGCGCATGGTCTTCTCCGAGGAAGAGTGCTCGTCCAGCGGCCCGAAAGGGGCCTCTATCTTGAGAACGGAGGAACTCCTTCCAGGGCGACATAGTGAGCTCGCCTTCCCGATAACCCTTCGGCCGGCCCGTATAATCGACCGTTCGAGGAGATCGCCCCTTGCCGGCCATCGCATCGACACTCAAGATCGACGCGGCGTTTCGTCGCCGACAGGAGCACTGGACCGCCGAGATCGCGCGGCTGGCCGGCGAGGAGGCGCAGCTGCGCGAGGGCGGCGGGGCCAAGGCGCAGGCCCGCCAGCGCGAGCAGGGCAAGATGACGGCGCGCGAACGGGTCGCGGCGCTCTGCGACCCGGAGGCGCCCGTTCCTCGAGATCGGCCTGTGGGCGGCCTACGGCATGTACGCCGAGTGGGGCGGGGCGCCCGGCGGCGGAGTGGTCGCCGGCGTCGGCAGCATCCACGGCCGCGACGTCATGGTGGTCGCCGACGACGCCACCGTCAAGGCGGGGGCGAAGTTTCCGCTCGGCATCAAGAAGGTCCTGCGGGCGCAGGAGATCGCGCTCGAGAACCGCCTGCCGGTGGTCTACCTCGTCGACTCGGCGGGGGTCTTCCTGCCGATGCAGGACGAGATCTTCCCCGACCGCGAGCACTACGGCCGGATCTTCTACAACAACGCCCGCCTGTCGGCGGCCGGGGTCTTCCAGATGGCGGCGATCGTCGGCTCGTGCGTCGCCGGCGGCGCCTACCTGCCGATCATGAGCGACGAGATCCACATCGTCGAGGGCACCGGTTCGATCTTTCTCGCCGGCTCGCACCTGGTGGCGGCGGCGATCGGCGAGCGCATCGAGAACGAGGCCCTGGGCGGCGCCGTGGTGCAGGCCGACATCTCCGGCGATCGTCGATCATCGCCATCCCGACGAGGCGCCTGCTTCGCGAAGCTGCGCTCGCAGTTCGCGCAGCTCGCCGCCGGCGCTTGCGCGCCGTTCGCGCGGCGCGCGCCGCTGCGCGCCGCTCCACGACCCGGAAGAGCTTCTCGGCATCCTGCCGGTCGATCGCTCGCGCCCTTACGACGCCCACGAGCTTCTCGCGCGCCTCCTCGACGGCTCGGAGTTCGACGAGTTCAAGGAGACCTACGGCCGGACGCTGGTCTGCGGCACCGGCTGGATCGGCGGCCACGCGGTCGGCATCGTCGCCAACCAGCGCTCGGTGGTGGACCGCCGGACCGGGCTCGAGCCGCGCGACAAGGAGCTCCAGATCGGCGGCGTGATCTACAGCGACTCGGCCGACAAGGGGGCGCGCTTCGTCGAGCTGTGCAACCAGAAGAAGATCCCGCTGCTCTTCCTGCAGGACGTCACCGGCTTCATGGTGGGCTCGCGCTCGGAGCGCGGCGGCATCATCAAGGACGGCGCCAAGATGGTGAACGCGGTGGCGAACTCGGTCGTGCCGAAGATCACGATCTTCGTCGGCAACAGCTACGGCGCCGGCAACTACGCCATGTGCGGCAAGGCCTATGGCGCGCGCTTCCTGTTTGCCTGGCCCTCGGCGTCGATCGCCGTCATGGGCGGCGAGCAGGCGTCGCGGACTCTGCTCGCGATCCAGCTCAAGAACCGCGGCGAAGAGGTCTCGGAGGAAGAGAAGAAGGAGCGCCTCGCCGACATCCAGAAGCGCTACGCCGACGCCATGAACCCGCGCTACGCCGCGGCCCGCCTCTGGGTGGACGGCATCATCGATCCGCGCCAGACCCGCGAGGTCGTCGCCCACGCCCTCGAAGCCTGCGCCAACAATCCCGAGCTCCCCGAGTTCAAGACCGGCGTGCTGCAGACCTGAGGCGCACCGGTGCATGTCTCTCCCCGGCCGGGAATCCCGTTCTGGTCGGTGAGGAAGAGCTTTCATGCCCGCGTTCCGTTCGAGGCGCCGCTGGACGCCGCTGGCAGCCCTGCTGGCCACTCTGCTGGCCGCATTCGCCCTGACGATCCGATCCTTGCCGCGGAGGCCCCGGCGCTCGCTCGCGTCGAGCTGCTCGAGGTGCGCTATCCCGACATCACCGCCGGCCCCTCCGACAACGCAGTCCCGGGGACCGAGCTGCGCGAGGAGAAGCGCATCGCCGCGAATCTCGCGCGTCTCGAGCTCGACGGGCGCCGGGCGGCGCGTTCCGCGCAGGAGCTGAGCCGCGCGTCGCTGGCCGCTCGTCGGCTCTGGTCGCTCGCGGCAGTTGAGCTCCTGGGCGGGAAGGCGGCGATCCTTCGTCGATCAAGACCCGGACTGGCCAAACCGGACCATGGGACATCGCTTGCGGCGACCGGACCTCCGCCACCAGCGACGGTCACCGCCACACCGGCATCGACAGGCTGCGGTCTGCAGCCAGCACTCCATCTGGGGGGATGACGTACTCGGCAGGGTCGCCATGGTTTGCCTGGCCCGCGATCGTGCCATGTTCATCGATCGCGGCCCGATGGGGCTCGCGGCGGAGCTGGCTGCGCTCTCGGCGCTCGCGCCTGCCAGGCACGATCGTTCTGGAGCACTCCGGATGCTCCTCGGCGTGGGCGCCTGCCATCTACCTGGCGCATCGCGGGTTCGGGGGGCGTGTGGGTGGCGAAGGAGATCGGCGACACCGGTTGCTGACGGCGGCGAGCGATCCTCGCCGGCCTCGCCGTCGCGCAGGGCTCCGGCAGCGTCGACCGGGCCCCGCCTCGCACTTCGCGGCGCCGCGCTCTCGTCGCAGCGAGCTGGCCAAGACCGTCCGTGAGCTCGCGGCTCTGGGAGTACGACAACGAGCTCGTCGGCGGCAGCGATCGGCGCCGCCTATCGCTACTACGCGCTCCTCGACCTGCGACCACTGGGCGACGCCCACCGACCCCGCCTTCCCGGAGCCCGAGAATCCGCGCTCCAAGGACGCCTTTTCGACGCTGGCGACCAGGTGGTTGTCGGCGCCTACTTCCGGGATCCGACGCCCGCTTTCGGAGCGACGCTCAGCGTCTACCGTCCGAACGGCTCGCTCTAGGCCCAATGGAGCTTGGATCATGTGGAGACCCGGAACGCCGTGGCGGTCTTCTGGCAGTTCGACCTGCCCTCGATCGTCCTGCCGTCGAAGGTCGGCCGCTGGACCCTGCGCGCGACCTACTCGGATGCCCAGGGCGACAGCGTCATCGAGGATCGCGCCTTCTGGTTCCGGGCGGTCTTCGCCGTCGACTTCGAGCGCTACGGATTGATCTCCGCCGGCTGGACAGTGCCATTCGTCCTGCCCTCGACCGGCGGGTAGGCCGCGCTAGGGTTCGGTCGTCGCGAGCTCGAGGTGGAGGAGGGCGCGGGCGGCGCGCCAGTCGCGCTGGACGGTGCGGCGGGAGACGTCGGTCGCTTCGGCGATCTCGGAGAAGGTGAGTCCGCCGAAGAAGTGCCATTCGACCGTCTGGGCGAGGCGGGGCGCGGCCTGCTCGAGGCGCGACAGCGCATCGTCGAGGGCGAGAAGGTCTTCGACCGGCGCCGAGGCTGCCGGCGCCGCCACCTGAATGGCCTCGAAGTCGACGTCGGCCTGGCCGCCGCCGCGCTTCGAGGCCTTGCGGCCGCGCGCATCGTCGATCACGATCTGGCGCATGGCGCGCGAAGCGACGGCGAAGAAGTGGGTGCGGTCGGCGTAGGGCAGGTCGCCCCGTTTGGCGATGCGCAGGAAGGCTTCGTGGACGAGCGAGGTCGCCGAGGGCCCGGCGTTGCGCGCGCCGCGCACGTGCCGCCCGGCGAGGGCGCGCAGATCCGCATAGACGATCTCGAAGAGCTTCGCCGGCGCCTCCGCGTCTCCCTGGCGCGCGGCGGCCAGCAGGCGGGTGACCGCGCCGTCGACGACGGGCCCGGCGGCAGGTGAATCGGAGTCCGACACGCCAAGGATTGTAGCTCCCTGGCGCGGAAGCGGGTAGCGCCGGCGCCCACGTGGCAGAATCGTCGTTCTTCATGAGCGCCTCCGAATCACCCGTCGAGCGCCGCGCGCGCCTCTTCTCCGAGCTCTGCGAGCTCGACGAAGCGCCACTCCGGGAAGCGCTCACCCGACTCGCCGCCGAGGACGAGGCACTCGCCGCCGATGTCCGTCGCCTGCTCGAGCTCGACCGCGAGTCCCTCGGACCGATGGAAGGTCTGCGCGACGAGGTTGCCGGGGCCGCCGGGCGCCAGCTCCTCGCCGACGACCCCGCGGAGCCCCTGCCTCCCGAGCGCCTGGGCGCCTGGCGGGTGGGGGAGAAGCTGGGCGCGGGCGGCATGGGCGAAGTCTGGGCGGCGGAGCGGGCCGAGGGGGGCTTCACCCAGCGCGCGGCGGTGAAGCTGGTGCGCTCCGGCATGGCGAGCCGGGAGGTGGTCGCACGCTTCGCGGTCGAGCGCCAACTCCTCGCGCGACTCGAGCATCCGGCGATTGCACGGCTCCTCGATGGCGGAATCGCTCCCGACGGACGTCCCTGGTTCGCCATGGAGCGCATCGAGGGCCTGCCGATCGACCGTTTCGCCGCCGATCGCAGCCTCGACATCGACGCCCGGCTGCGCCTGTTCCTCGCGGTCTGCGAGGCGGTCGACTTCGCGCACCGCTCGTTGGTCGTGCATCGCGATCTCAAGCCGTCGAACATTCTGGTGACCGCCGACGGGCAACCGAAGCTGCTTGATTTCGGCCTCGCGAAACTCCTCGAGCCGCCGCCTGAAGATGGTGTGGAGTCCGGCGCCACGCGCACCGAGCTGCGCGCGCTGACCCCCGCCTACGCCGCGCCGGAGCAGATTCTCGGCGAGCCCGTCACCACGACGACCGACGTCTATTCGCTGGGGGTCATCCTCTACGAACTGCTGACCGGCGCCCTGCCGCACCGGCGGCGGTCGAGCTCGCCGACCACGCTCGCCGCCGATGTCGCGCATGAGACCATTGAGCGCCCATCGCTTCGCCTGCGCCGCCTCGCCGCGGGGCGTCCCGGCGAGGCGCGTCAGCGCAAGCGGCTCGAAGGCGATCTCGACACTATCGTGCTCAAGGCGCTCGCGCGCGAGCCGGAGCGGCGCTATGCCTCGGTGGCGGCGCTCGCGGCGGATGTCACTGCCCACCTCGCGGGACGCCCGATCGCCGCGCGCCCGGATACGGCAAGGTACCGTCTCTCGAAGTTCGTCCGGCGGCACCGCATCGGCGTCGCGGCGGCAGGGCTCGTGTTGGTGTCGCTGGTCGGTGGTCTGAGCGTTTCGATCGTGCAGACACGGCGGGCGAACGCGGCCGCGGCAGAGGCAGAGCTCGAAGCGCAGCGCGCGGAGCGGGTCAAGGGCTTCCTGATTTCGGTCTTCGAGCAGGCCGATCCGAACCGGTCGATGGGGGCCGAGATGCCCGCCCGGCAGATCCTTGCCGAGGGCGTGGAACGTCTGACGACCGAGCTCGCCGACGAGCCCGAGGTTCGCGCCGAGCTCTACGATGCCGTGGCGCATATCCAGGGGGGCCTGGGGCTGCTCGACGAGGGGCTCGCAGAGCGCCGAGCTCGCCGCCGCGGAGCGGGCGCGGCTTTTCGGCCCGCGCTCGCGTGAGCATGCGCAGAGTCTCGTGACGGTGGGCCTGAGGCTGCTCGCTTTGGGGCGCGTCGAGGAGGCGGGCAAGCGGTTCGAGGAGGCGGTGCTGCATTTCGCGAGCGCGGGCGAAGCGCGCTCGGTCGATTGCGCCGCGGCGCTCTCGGGCCGCGCCGAGGTGCGCATGCTGACGGGAAACCTCCCAGGCGCTCTCGCCGACGAGCGTCTCGCCTTCGAGATCGCAGCTGCGGCGCTGGGCGAGACCGATCCCGAGACCCTCGAGCACCTCTCCAACATCGCCGTGCTGCAGACCGAGTCCGGCACCTTCGCCGAAGCGGTGCGCATCTTCCAGGAGATCCTCGCGGTACTCGAGCCTGCCGAGGGCGCCGATTCTCCGAAGGTTCTGAATGTCGTGCTCAATCTCGCCACGGCGCTCGACTCGGCGGGCGAGAGCACCGAGGCGCTGGCCTACTTCGAGCGCGTGGTGGCCGGGCGTCGCCGGATCTACGGCGCGAAACATCCGGCGCTCGGCGAGGCCCTGGTGATCACCAGCCTCCGTCTGTCGCGCGCCGGACGGCAGCGCCGAGGCGCTCGCCGCGCTCGCCGAGGCGCGCGCCATCTACGAGCCACTGGACCATCCGGAGCTGGGTCGGTCGACAACTACACCGGCCTCGGCGCTCGCCGATCTCGGCCGCTTCGCCGAAGCCGAGCGCGCTTTCGAGCGCGCCGCGGCGCGCTTCGTGAAAGACCTGGGCGCGGGCAGCATCCTGGCCGTCAACGCGCTGTCGAACGAGGCTTATACAGTGAGCGAGCAGGGACGGGTGGCGGAGGCGCAGGCGATGTTCGAGCGCGCCGTCGCCGCGTTACGCGTCCAGGGCGAATTCGACAATCCGCGCTTGCTGCGCACGCGCTTCAACTGGGGGGCTACCCTGCGCAAGCTCGGCCGCCTACGGGAGGCGCGCGCCGTTCTCGAGGAGGCGCTGGCGATCGCCCGCGCCAAGCTCGACGCCGGACACCTGCGGATCGCCGAGGGCGAGGTCGAGCTCGCCCGCCTCGACCTCGCCGAGGGCGGATCAGGGGCCGTCGAGCACGCCCGTGAGCGGCTCGCTGCCGCCGCGGCGATCGCGGCGACCAAGACCCCTTCCCCCGCCTTCACCCGCAACCTCGCCGCGGCGCGGGCCGAGCTCGAACGCGGCGCGGCCAGATGAGCCCGTGGCCCGGAGGAGGTTCACCCCGATGACGGACGATCCCGCAAGGCAGACCCTTGCTCTCCGCCCGATCGGCGTCGTTCATTCGCCCTATCGGACGAAGGACGACGTTCCCAAAGGGCTCGGCGCCCAGCACGCTGCCCCCGGTGAGATCGAGATCTTTCCCGAGTTTGCCCCCGGCCTCGCCGACATCGAGGGTTTCTCGCATCTCTACGTGCTGTGGATCTTCGACCGCGCCGGGAGCTACGAGCTCCTCGGCAAGAACCCGACCGACGGTCTCGTGCACGGCGTCTTCGCGACGCGTTCGCCGCGACGGCCGAATCCGTCTGGCACTTTCGGTGCTGGAGCTCCTCGGGCGCGACGGTGCGACGCTCCGCGTGCGCGGCGTCGACATGCTCGAGGGTTCGCCGGTCGTCGACCTGAAGCCGTACCTCTCGAGCGTGCCACCAGAGAAGCTCCGCCGCGGCTGGCTCGACGCCGCCGAGGCCGCAGCTCTGGCCGAGGGCTGACCCGTTCTTCGGTCCCTCAGGGCAGGCTTGCCGACCAGGCAGTGCGATCGCCACTCTCGAAGCCGTCGGCGAAGCAGCGTTCGTCCGTGAGATGCAGCTCGCGGCGCTCGCCGGGCGTGAGCCTCGACATGAAAGTGAGGCCGGCGGAGTCCGGCAGGTAGCGCACGAAGTCGATCAATAGTGGCAAGCCGGAGGAGACGGCGAGGATCTCGTGCAGCGGCTGCGGCGCGAGGAGGGTCTGCTCGAAGAGGACGCCGTTCCAGCCACCCTCGGGCCAGATGTCGAACGCCACCGCGGCGGAGTCGGGCGAGATCTGGAACTCGCGGACATTGTAGGGGGCCGGATAGCCGCCGGCGAGATTCGTCAGCCGCTCGTGGGCGATGAGACCGAAGACCGTCGAGCGGTAGAGATCGGTGCGTCCGAGCACTTCGAGATCGCCGCCGTAGATGAGGCGGGTGCCGTTCGGAGCGATACGGAACCGGCTCACGTCGCGCCCTGCGGGGACCGTGTCCGAACGCCGCGTGGGACTCGCGCCGCCGTCGATCGGCGCGCTCCAGAGCTCGTATTTCTCGTCGACCGTGGCATCGGCCAGGTAAACCACCCAGGAACCGGCGACCGCGAAGCTCGACAGAACATCGCGATCCGCCGCCAGGGAGCCGCTCAGCTTGACGGGCGGCGTGGCGGCGTCGACCTCGACGCTCCAGAGCTCGAATTTCCCGTCGATCTGGGCGTCGGCGAGCAGGACCGCGCGACCGCCGTCCGCGAGCTCGAAGCCTTCCACGTTGCCGTTCCCATTGAGCGCCGGGTTGAGCGCAGTGAGCGGCGCCGGTCCGCCGAGCTCGAGGGAGAAGAGCTCCGTCTGGCCGGCCGTCGAGAGGTCGCCGAGGATCAACGCCCGGCTGGCGTCGGCGACGACACGAACCTCGTCCAGGGAGACTCCGGCGCGCAGGTCGACCGGCCCGAGAGGGAGCGGACTTCCGCCGGCGAGCGCGACCTTGCGGATCTCGAGCCGGCCGTTGGCGTCGGTATCGATGAAGTAGAGCGCGTACTGCGCGCCACCCGGAGTCGCAAAGACGAAGAGCTTTTCGAGGTCGCCATCGTCGAGCGGCGTGGCCGGGCTCGAACCGTCGACCGGTGAGCGCAGGAGGCTCCCGTTGCCGAGGCCGTCGGAGGTGGTGAGCACCGCCAGGGCGCCGTCGACGCTGAGCTCGAAGTCGATGACAAACGCGCTGCCGCCGAGGGCTGGATGCAATCGCACCGGCGCGGCCCCGCCGTCGAGCGGCACCGACCAGAGCTCGCTGCCGATGCCGATGTCGGTCCACGCGAGGAAGATCGCGCGGCGGCTGTCGGGCGTGATCCGCAGCCGGACGATGCCGGTGAGGTAGGGGCCGGCGAGGTCGACGAACGGCGCCCCCGCTGGGGCGTTACGGTGAGCGCTCGCCAGCCGGCAGCTGTTGATCGCGACATCGCAGGCGCTGAAGGCAGTCCACTCGCTGTCGGGGGATGTCCAGTAGCTCCCGGGCTCGATCTCGCCGTCCGGCACGAAGCCGGCGGAGAGCGGCCGCAACTGGTGATCCGCCGCGGCCGTGGCGGCGAGAGCCAGGGTCGCGAGCAGCAGGATGGACGCGATCCGGCGAGGTTGAAAGCTCGGGCGTCGGGTTGGGCTGCGGTCTGTGTCCTGGCGTGAACTCTGGGTTTGGGTCATGGTCTTGATCCCTCCGGCGACGAAATCAAAAGCGGAAGATTTGCCGGCAGCGCGACGGCGCGCCAGCGGCTCAGTTGCCCAGCCAGCTCGCCGAGGAGCCGCGGTCGAAGCCGTCGGTGAAGATGTGCCTGCTGGTGGTGCGCGCGATGCCGTAGGACTCGACGCCGGCGGTCGGGACTGGACCGACCACGACCAGCCTGCCGCCGGAGAGGGTGATCGACCTGCCGTAGTCCGAGAGATCCGGCGTCTGACCGAACTCGATACGCCGCACACCGTTCGAGTGGAATGTGGGGTCGAGATCCCCGTCGGCCTCGAGCCGGAAGATGCAGAAGTCGGTGTCGCTGCCGACGTTCCAGATGAACCCCGAGCCGACGAGCATGCCGTCGGTCTGCGGTGCGATCGCGAGGACCCTGAGTCGGTCGTCGAAGAGGAGCTCGGCGAGTCCGTCGCCGGCAAAGGTGTTGTCAGGGGCGCCATCGGCAGCGAAACGGAGGACGCCGGCGTGATCGTCGTAGGGTCCCGAAGTGAACGAAAGCGAAAGGAAGAGCGCGCCGGTCGACGGATCGCGCGTGAGGGCGTAAGGGTAGGCGTGTCCGGCGGGCATCGTGATCTCGACGCTGCCGTCGCCGCCGCCGAACGAGAGGTCGAGCGCGCCGCTCGGCGTCAGCCGGAAGAGCGCGAATCCCGCCGGCCCCGTACCGAAAACGAGGATTCGGCCGGCGTCGTCGAGGGCGAGGGCATAGGGGTAGCTCTGGCTCCAGACGCCGGTTGTCGGCGCCTCCCAGCCGTCGCCGGAGAAGGCCGGGTCGGCGACTCCTTCGGGGGTGACGCGGAGCAGCATCGGTCGCTGGTCGCTGCCGTTTTCGGGGCAGTCGTAGCAGTAGCCGGCGAACAGGACTTTGCCGTCGGGTTGCACCAGGGTGGTGTTCCAGCCGTAGCTGTCGGTGGGCCAGGGCAGGTCGAACAGCGCCAGTCCGTTGTCACCCCAGGAGGTGTCCAGCGTTCCGCCGCTGGTGAGCATGGCGAGCGCGGGAAGGTCGAGGAGGTTCGCGTCGTCCACGCGGCTCCAGCCGGCGAGAAGCAGCGAGCCGTCCGGGCGCAGGCTGAGCTCGCGCAGGTCGTCGTCGGCGTCGACGATCGCGTCGAAGGCGACGATCCGCCGGCCGCCGACCGCCCAGCTGGAGTCGATCTCTCCCGCCGTGGTGAGCTTGACGACCGCGAGATCGATGTTGCCTCCAGACGCCCAGGTGCCGCCGACGAAGAGCTCACCGCGGGCGGTGGCGGCGACGGCGGAGGCACCGGCGGCGTTTCCTCCCCAGGTGACGACCTGCACACCGTCGTCCGAGAAGGTCGGATCGGCGAATCCGTCCTGGGAAAGAGCGGGCCGGGCGAGCCCGGCGGTCAGGGAGAGCACAAACAGGGCGGCGACAGCAGACGGGCGCGGCAGGTTCATCGGACCTCCTTCGAGAGGCAAGGCGAAACCGGGGACTGTTCCGGGCAGGAGACTCATGGCGCGTCGGGCCAGGCGGCGGTGGTGCCCTCTTCGAAGCCGTCGCCGAAGATCCGGCTGTCGACGGTGAAGAGGTGGAAGCGCTCGTCGACCAGCTCGTCGGAGTAGTAGATCGTGCCGGCGCTGTCGGGAAAGACCCTGAAGGTCGAGATCCGGCCGCCGGCGACCGGATCGCCGTTCAGCCGCTTGTCCTGGATGTAATGCGGCGACAGGCGTTGCTCGCCCAGGCCGCGGGCGTCGTTCGGGGCGTCCTCGTCGAAGACGTAGGCGACGCGAACGCCATCGGGATGGAGCCCCCAGGTCGAGCCCACCGAGTAGGTCGGTCCCGGAATCGAGCTGTCGTTGGTGATCCGCACCTGGAACGCCGAGCCGTCCGCCGGCACCGAGTAGAGGTCGAACCGGTCGCCGACCGAGAGGTCGCCGCGCAGCACGATCGTCGTGCCGTCGGGGGTGAACTCCAGGTTCGTGACGTCCGCGCCAGCGGCCAGGATGCCCGAAACGAGGGGCTCGGCCGCGGCCGAAGGTCCCGCGATCGGCACCGACCAGGCGCGGAACGCTTCGTTGGCACCCTGGTCGGCGACGTAGGCGACGCGCGAGCTGTCGGGTGAGATCTCGAACGTGTTCTCGACATCGCCGTCGGCGACGAGCGCCGGATTGAGTCGCACCATCGCACCGGCGGGACCGGCGATCGGCACGCTCCAGAGCTCGAAGCGCTCGTCGACGAGCTTGTCGGCGCGCAGCAGGAGATACTGGCCGTCCGGCGAAATGGAGAACGACGAAATCGCGCCGCCCTCGACGAAGCTGCCGGCGAGGGAGACCGATTCGGAGGCGGGGCCCTCCATCGGCACGCTCCAGAGCTCGTCGAGCCCGGCGGTCTCGAGGTCGCCGCGGTAGATCACGTAGCGGCCGTCGGCGGAGAGCTCGAGACTCTGCACTGCTCCGACCGGGCCGTAGGGCGACAGCCGGCGGAGCTCGGAGCCGTTGCGCCGTCGCGAGTAGACCGCCTCGGCGCCGCTGCTCTCCACATCGCCGACGAAGACCACCCATTCCCCCCGGGGATCGATGTGCCACTGGTAGCGCACCGACGACCCCGCTTCGCCGGGCGGCGAGAACTGCCGCCAGGCGTAGTCCGGCGGCAGGGAGAGCTGGGCGGTTGCCGGGGAGGGCGATAGGGCGAGGAGCGACACGAAGAGGAGGGTGCCTCCCGCAGCGCTGCGGGGGGATCGGAGGCAGAACGAAGCGTTCATGCCGGAAAGAACGGTGAATCGGGTGGCAGGGCGACATCGCGGCGCCTGCCCGACCGGCGACCCGACCCGGGCCGCGTTATGGCAGATCACCCCAGGCGTCGCTGTCGCCCTCTTCGAAGCCGTCGCCCAGGAGTCGGAGGTCGACGGTGAACAGCTCGAACTTCTCGTCCGCGGTCTCGTCGGCGCGGTAGACGAGTCCGGCGCCGTCCGGGAAGAGCTCGAAGAAGCTCACTTTCCCGCCGGCGACCGGGACACCGTTCAGGCGCGCGTCCGCAATGTAGGGTCCGACGAGGCGCTGCTCGCCGATGCCGCGCTCGTCGAGCGCTGCGAACTCGTCGAACTGGTAGATCACGCGCTCGCCGTCGGGGTGAACGTACCAGCGGAAAGCGACCGAGCGTTCCGGCGCCGGGTTCGAGCCGCGGTTGGTGATGCGCGACTGCGCGGCCGATCCGTCGGCAGGCGCCCAGTAGAGGTCGAAACGCTGGTCGACAGCGAGGTCCATGCGAAAGACGACTCTCGCGCTGTCGGGCGTGAAGGCGAGGTCGAGGGCGTCGCCGCCGGTCATGAGGATGCCCTGGTAGAGCGTCACCGCTTCGGTGGACGGGCCCGCGATCGGCACGGAATAGGGGAAGAAGCGTTCGTCGGAGATCTGGTCGGCGATGTAGGCGACCCGCGTCGAATCGGGCGAGATCCTGAAGCTGTTCTTGACGTCGCCGTTCGTGACCAGCGACGGATTGAGCTGCACGAGCGCCGCCGCCGGCCCCAGGATCGGTACGCTCCACAGATCGATGCGCTCATCCACCAGCCGATCGGCGCTGAACACCACCCGCTGGCTGTCGGGAGAGATCGCCAGTCCCTGAACCGTTCCGCCGGCGGTGAAGCTGCCGGCGAGCGACACCGCGGCGGTGGCGGGACCGGTCGCCGGCACGCTCCAGAGCTGGGTGAACGCCGATCCGGTTGGGCAGAATCCGGCATAGAGAAGGCGGGTCGAGTCGGGAGTGAAATCGGCGGCGAATGCGGTGCAGCCGCCGGGCGTCTCGTCGGCGAGCAGGATGGCCGCGGTCGCCGGGCCCGCGACCGGTACCGTGAAGGCCCGGGCGGAAGTCGCGACCTGGTCGAGGAACTGGATGAGGAGGTGCTCACCGTCCGGCCGGAGGAAGACGTTCAGGATCGTCTCGTCTCCTACCGCGGGCGGATCGAGCCGCACGCCGAGCGGGCTGGGACCGGCGAACGGCACACTCCAGGCCTCCTTGCCGGCTCCCGAGTCCACCACATAGGCCAACCGGTCGCCCACCCCCGGGACGCGGAAGTAGAGGGCGCCCGCGCCGGTGAGAGCGCCGTTGAGCTTGACCGCCGCGGCGGCCGATTCCCACGGCGCGACGCTCCAGATCTCCCCCAGACCATCGACCTCCAGGTCGCCGCGGTAGAGGACGCGCCGGCCGTCGGGCGAGAAGGCGAGCTGGGCGATGGCGCCGGATGCGGACAGGGGCGAAAGGCGATGGAGGTCGGAGCCGTTTCTCCGCATGGCGTAGACCGCGTCCGCGCCGGCGCTCTCGACGTCGCCGACGAACGCCACCCACTCCCCGCGCGGATCGACAGCCCAGGCACCGGAGACTCTTGACGCCGGCTCACCTGCGGGTGAGAGCTGGCGGATGGTGTAGTCCGGTGCCGTTTGGGCGCGGAGCGCGCCCGAGGTCAGGTGTCCGGCGACGATCAGAACCACGGCGCCACCGACGGTGCGGAAGATTCGCATGACTTCCCCCTCACCCTTCTACCGGCTTTTCCGGACTCCGGGGGACAGGCGGAGCCGTGCACGAAGGTCGACCCTTTCTACCGCGCGCCTTTGGCCTGCAGGTAGGCGACGAGAGCGGCGTTCTCCTTGCGGCGGGCGGCTGCGAGGACGCTGATCTCGCCGAACTGGTTGCCGCCCGCCTTCGCCCATCCGTTCACATCGGCGCCGGCTTCGACGAGGAGGCGCGCCACCGGCTCGTCGTCTTCGGCGATGGCGTAGACCAGGGCGTTGGTCACCCCCTGGCTCCGCAGGTCGAGTCCGGCGTCGATCAACACCTGCACCGCCTCGACGCTGCGCTGGCGCGCGACGTGTTCGACGGTCGCGGGGGCGTAGCAGGGGGTGCGCCGGCAATTGAGGGAGAAGGTCTGATGCAGGAAGGCGGGGCGGTCCGGGGCGGCGGCGACGAGCAACCGGAGGATGCGGACTGACTCCGGCGACGAGGCGCTGACGCGCACGATCGCGAGCTTGCCGGGCGGGAGGAGCTCGAACCAAGAGCTCCCGAGGGAGGCCCCTGCCGCCAGCAGGCGCTCGACCGCCGCGGCGTCGTTGGACTTCACGGCTTTCTGCAGGTCGGTCTCGAAGAGGGCGCCGCAGGCGGCAAGGGCCAGGAGAGCACAGACCAGGAGCGTGAGCCGGAGCGCCGTGGGTCGCATACCCTGAAGAACGCTGGCGGGAAGCGTGCGGCGACAGGCGGCCGCGCCCGCCGGTTGCGTCAGAATGGAACGCTCGACCCGGAGGAGGCCTCAGCGATGCGACTGCGCCACCGTCACGCACGTCTTTGTCTTTCAATCAGCGTCCTGCTGCAGCTCCCGATCGCGAGCCCCGACGCCTTCGCCGATCCGCCGCAGCCCTCCACTTTCTCGATCGTCGCCGCCGATCCGGCGACGGGGGAGGTCGGAGTCGCGGTCGCGAGCCGCTTCTTCGCCGTCGGTTCGGTGGTGCCGTACGCCCGCGCCGGGGTCGGCGCCGTGGCGACGCAGGCGTCGGCCAACACGACCTGGGGACCGGGGGCGCTCGAGCTCCTGGCGCGCGGCGTGATGCCGGCCGAGGCGCTCGCCATTCTGACCCGCGCCGACGCCGGGCAGGGTCAGCGCCAGGCGGGCGTCGTCGCGGCCGACGGGGGCTCGGCGACCTTCACCGGCGCGGGCTGCAACGCCTGGGCGGGCGGACGCAGCGGGCCCGGGTATGCGGTACAGGGCAACATCCTGACCGGCGAGCCGGTGGTGACGGCGATGCAGCAGGCGTTCCTCGGCAGCGCCGGGAAGCCCCTGGCCGAGCGTCTCTTCGCGGCGCTCGCGGCCGGCGACGCCGCGGGCGGCGACAGCCGCGGCAAGCAGTCGGCGGTGCTCCTCGTCGCGCGCGCCGGCGGCGGGTACGGTGGCAAGGACGACCGGGCGATCGACATCCGCGTCGATGACCATGCCGAGCCGATCGCCGAGCTCGGGCGGCTCGTGGACCTCGCGCTGGTCAACGATCTGTGGAATCGCGGCTGGGCGGCGTTCCGCAATGGCCAACGCGGCGAGGACCTGAAGTGGCAGGAGATGACGCTTGCCCGGGCCGAGGCGACCCAGGCCGAGATCCTCCCCGAGGTGCTCTACGACACCGCGGTGATCCGCCTCGCGAACGGCGACAAGCCAGGCGCCCGCGCCGCCCTCGACCGCGCCCTGGCGCTCAACCCCAGGCTCGCGCACCAGGCCGAAGTCGACGGGGACCTCGCGGGGCTCACAGAAGCGAGACCTTGACCGCGAGTCGACGAGAGCCGCTCGCCGAGCCCGGCCGCTGCCCTTGGGCGGGGAGCGATCCGCTCTATCGGGCCTACCATGACACCGAGTGGGGGGTGCCGTCGCGAAACGAGCGGCAGCTATTCGAGATGCTGATCCTCGAGGGCGCGCAGGCAGGGCTCGCGTGGATCACGATCCTCAGGAAGCGCGAGAACTATCGCCGGGCGTTCGACGGCTTCGATCCCGAGAAGATCGCGCGCTACGACGACTCCAGGGTCGCCGCCCTTCTCGCCGATCCCGGCATCGTGCGCAACCGCCTGAAGGTCGCGGCGACGATCGGCAACGCCAGGGCCTATCTGACGTTGCGCGAGAGCGGCCGGACCCTCGCCGACGTGGTCTGGGCGCCGTACGGCGGCAAACCGCGCCAGAACCGGATTCCGGCGATGACGAAGATGCCGGTAACGAGCGCGGAGTCCGACCGGCTGTCGAAGGAGCTCGCGAAACTGGGCTTCAAGTTCGTCGGCTCGACGATCGTCTACGCCTATCTGCAGGCAGTCGGCTGTGTCAACGATCATGTCGTCGCCTGTTTCCGCCACGACGAGGTGGCGCGCCTCGGAGCTCCGCTAGCGCGAAAACGGTGAAACGTCAGGGCACGCTCGCCGACCAGGCGGCGCGGTTCCCGCTTTCGAATCCGTCAGCAAAAACCGACAGGTCGGCGAGCAGGACTTCCGCTCGGTCGCCCGGCTCCAGGCCCGCCCTGAAGAGGATGCCGGAGGGGTCGAGATACCGGGGTGACAAGTACTGGCTGTCGACGCCTTCCGCGTTCACGAGGAGCTCGCCGTTGTTCTGCGGAAACAGCAGCGACTGCTCTCTCACCTGGCCATCGAAGTTCGCGTCGGGCCGGATGGAGAAGGCGACACGCAGGGAATCCGGAGAGATCGCGAAGCCACCTACGTCGAAGCGAAAGAGAACGAGCGGATTCAGGTTGGTCAGGCGTAAATGCGTGGCGCTTCCGGTGACCGATGTGCGGTAGAGGTCGTAGCGATCGAGCGCTTCGAGATTCGCGCGATAGACGATTCGAGAGCCGTTGTCGGCGATTCGGAAGGAGTGGACGGAGCGGCCCGCCGGTACTGTGTCCGAGCGGCGCGAAGGGGCGGCGCTGCCGTCGATCGGGGCGCTCCACAGCTCGGTCCGGCCGTCGACCGTCGCGTCCGCAAGATAGACGACCCGATCGCCGGCGAGGCGGGGATTCGTGACATCCCCGCCGGTGACCAGCGTGCCGCTCAACTTGACGGGCGTGCTGCTGGCGTCGATCGGGGCGCTCCAGAGCTCCTGCACGTTGTTGACCAGGGCATCCGCCCGGAAGACGACCGTTCCGTCGTCTGCGATCAGAAAGCGCTCGACTTCGCCGCCGGAGGCGAGGTTCTGATTCAACCGCAGAAAGGTGTTCTCGGAGTCGAGGCGGATGCTCGCGAGCTCCGTGATGCCTGCCGCGAAGAGGTCGCCGAGCAGCGCGGCGCGAAGTCCATCCGGCGCGACCGCCCAGTCGCGGAGGTTGAAGTTCTCGAGCAGCTCTCCTGCCCAGAGCCGGAAAGGCGGGCTCGAACCGAGATAGGCCGTCCAGACCTCTACGCGCTGGTTGTTGTCGGTGTCGATCAGGTAGAGCACCCGGTCGTTGCCGTTAGGCCCGGTAAAGAGGAGCATCTCGTCGACGTTGCCCTCGTCCAGAGTGAAGGGCGCCGCGGAGCCATCCGTAGGCGCGTACTGGAGCGTTCCGATCCCACTGCCGTCGCTGATCTCGAAGACGACCTGTGAGCCGTCTGGGGTCAGGACGAACTCCCGGAGGTACTCAGTGCCGAGCGGCGCGTGGAGGCGAATCGGCGCCGCCGAGCCATCGAGCGGCACCGACCAGAGCTCCCTGCGGTCCCCAGGACCCGTCGGAGCCTGGTAGACAAGCCGACGGCTATCTCCGGAGATCCGGTAGTCGAGGAGGGAGTCGAAGCCGTACGGGCCGTCGAGCACGATTGGCGGCGCACCAGCTGTGGCATAGCGTTGCGCGCTCGCCAGCCAACAGACATCAGCCTCGCAGCCGTCGAAGGCCAGCCACTTCCCGTCCGGAGAGGGCAGAGCGCTCGAGACGACTCCGTCGGGTACGAATCCGGCCGAGAGCTCGCGCAGGTTGTGATCGGCGCGTAGGGGCTGAAGATGGAGCGGCGAGAGAACCAGCGTGAAGCCGAGGGCTCCCAAGTGGGCGAAACTCTTTTGAATCAGGCCACCCCGAAGTCTCATGGCGAACCTCCCTGTCGAAAGGAAGAACGCAGGAGCCGCTCCGCAGGCGACACGGATCGCGGGCTTCGGGTGGAAATCTCGTCTCTGAGCCGCGGCGGGGAGCGCCTCGCCGCAGCTCGACCTCGCCTCCGTGGGGCTCCACGGGAGCGGCGAGAGCGGCGACTACTGTTTGGCCAACGCCTTTCTCGCCGCGGCGAGGTCGGCGGGATCGAGGGCCGGCTTCGGCCAGGCGAGATCCAGACCTTCGATCGCCGCGACGAGGGTCTGGGAGACCACCAGGCGGGTGAACCACTTGTGGTCGGCGGGCACGACGAACCAGGGGGCATGCGGCGCGGCGGTGGCGCGGATCGCCGCCTCGTAGGACTTCATGTAGGCGTCCCAGTGCTCGCGCTCGCGGACGTCGCCGAGGGCAAACTTCCAGTTCTTTTCGGGCGCGTCGAGACGGGCGAGGAAGCGCTCCTTCTGCTCCTCCTTCGACACATGGAGGAAGAACTTGAGGATCAGATATCCCTGGCGGGCGAAGTAGCGCTCGAAAGCGGCGATGTCCTCGAGCCGCTCTTCCCAGATCGACTTTGTGACCAGCTCCTGCGGCAGGTGCTGGCCGGCGAGGATCGGCGGGTGCACGCGCACGATCAGTGTCTCCTCGTAGTAGGAGCGGTTGAAGATACCGATGCGCCCGCGCTCGGGGAGACACTTCGAAGTGCGCCAGAGAAAGTCGTGATCGAGCTCTTCGGCCGAGGGCGCCTTGAAGGAGAAGACCTGGCAGCCCTGCGGGTTGATGCCCGACATCACATGCTCGATCGCGCCGTCCTTGCCGGCCGCGTCCATTGCCTGGAAGATCAGCAGCACACCCCACTGGTCCTGCGCGTAGAGCATCTCCTGCAGCTCGTCGAGGCGCTCTACGTCTTTGGCGAGAGCGGCTCGGGCCTCCTTCTCCTTGAGGCCGAGGGTGTCCTGCGGGTCGATGCCGCGCAGTTTGAAGCCCTTGCCGGAGTTGACGGCGTAGCGCTTCAGCATCCGGCGAGTCAACGTCTCCTGCTCCGATTTCGCCATCGACACTCCGGGCTTCTCCCCAGGCGGGCTGCGGTTCCGGGACAATTGTGGGGAGTATCCTATCGAGCTGCCGCCCTCCTATCGGGTAGTGACCGTCAGGCGCTGCTGAAGTAGTTTTCCGGCATGGCTTTCCTGCCCAGAATCCGCTTCGGCGCGCTCTTCGGCGCCTGCTTCCTGTTTCTCGCCGCCGGGCTCCTCGGAGCCCTCGCGGTGCCCGTTGGCGCGCAGGATTCGCCCTGCGCCGAGTGCCACGACGACGTCCATCTCGACGCCACCCCGCACGCCGAGCTCGCCTGCCTCGACTGCCACCCCGGTTTCGACGCCGATCCCCACCCGGAAGCGCTGCCGGCCAAGCCGTATGCGGTCTGCGCCGAGTGCCACGATGCCGGTGAGAAGCTCGCGGCGAGTGTCCACGGCGGGACCGGAAAGGCTGCGCCCTCCTGTCGCGAGTGCCACGGCGCCGGACACAAGATTCTGCCGGCGAGGGGCCGCCGCCTCGCTCGCGGGCCCGGGACACGTCACGGCGACCTGCGCACAGTGCCACCAGGCGGCGGCGAAGACGGCGGCGCGTGGCGTCCACGCCGTGCTGCAGGGCACACGCCCCAACGCGACTTGCGTCGACTGCCACAGCGCCCCGCACGAGATCGCCAAAGCCGCGAGCTCAGCGAGCACCGCGAAGGCGCTGGCCTCCTGCAGCACCTGTCACGCCACGGTCGCCACGGAACAGCACGCCAGCCTCCACGGCAAGGCGGCGTCGCGCGGCGACGCGCTCGCCCCGACCTGCCTCACCTGCCACGGCGGTCACGGCATCCTCTCGCACAAGGACGCCAAGTCGCCGGTCGCGGTGATGAACATCCCGCTGCTGTGCGGCAAGTGCCACCGGGAGGGCAGCGAGGTCTCGCTGACCCACGACATTCCGCAGGCGAACATCCTCGAGAACTACGCCGACTCGATCCACGGCGAAGGGCTCTTCCAGAAGGGTCTGACGGTCACCGCGGTCTGTACCTCCTGCCATTCGGCGCACAACATCCTGCCGCACGGCGACCCCAAGTCGACGATCAACGCCAAGAACGTAGTCGCGACCTGCACCCAGTGCCATGCGCAGATCGAGCTCGTGCACCGCAAGGTCATCGAGGGCCATCTCTGGGAGAGCGCGCCGCATCAGATTCCGGTCTGCGTCGACTGCCACGAGCCGCACAAGGTGCGCCGCGTCTTCTACAGCGCCGGCATGGCGAACCAGGACTGCCTGACCTGCCACGCCAAGCCCGACCTCGCGGTGGAGCGCGACGGCAAGCAGGTCTCGCTCTACACCGACCCGGACGCCTACGCTGCCTCGACGCACGCCAAGACCGCCTGCGCGCAATGCCACACCGAGGTCTCTCCGTCGCACATCCGGCCCTGCGAGACGATCACCAAGAAGGTCGACTGCGGGGTCTGTCATGCGGCGCAGGTCGAGCAGTACAAGATCAGTACCCACGGGACGCTCGCCGCGCAGAACGACTCCGAAGCCCCGGGCTGCCTCGACTGCCACTCGCCGCACGCCACCAAGTCCAAGAACGAGCCGCTCTCGCCGACCTTCGCGCGCAACGTCCCGACGCTCTGCGCGCGCTGCCACCGGGTGGGCGCGCAGGCGGCGGTCCGCATCCACGGCGAGACGACGGACATCGTCGGCAGCTACGCCGACTCGATCCACGGCCAGGGTCTCACCGAGTCCGGCCTCGTCGTCACCGCGACCTGCGTCAACTGCCATTCGTCGCACGGCGAGCTGCCGCCCGACGATCCGCGTTCGACGGTCAACCGGGCGAACCTCCCGGACACCTGCGGCAAGTGCCACTACGGGGTCAAGGAGGCGTTCGCGACGAGCATCCACGCCACCGGCGAACCGAAGAACGGTGAGCACCTGCCGGTATGCGAGGACTGTCACAGCTCGCACAACATCTCGCGCCTCGATCTGCCGGGCGCCCGCACCAGGATGCTCAGCCAGTGTGGCGGCTGTCACAAGGAGCAGGCCGAGACCTTCTTCGAGACCTTCCACGGCAAGGTTTCCCAGCTGGGCGGCGAGGCATCGGCGAAGTGCTCCGACTGCCACGGCAAGCACAACATCCTCAAGCCCACCGACCCGCACTCGACCCTGTCGCGCGACAACGTCGTCGCGACCTGCGCCCAGTGCCACCCCGGGGCGAACCGGCGCTTCGCCGGCTACCTGACCCACGCCACGCACCACGACCGCGACAAGTATCCTTGGCTGTACTGGGTCTTCCGCGCCATGACCGCGCTGCTCGTCGGCACCCTGACCTTCGCGGTCTTCCACACCGTCGCCTGGCTCGTCCGGCTCTTCCTGTCGCGCGACCAGTGGCGGCACATGAAGGCCGCCTCGCGGCTCGAGGGCCAGGAGAAGCTCTACCAGCGCTTCACCGCCTTCCAGCGCCTGCAGCACGTCGCGATGATGATCTCGTTCTTCACCCTGGCGATCACCGGCATGGCGCTCAAGTTCTCGTACGCCGCATGGGCCCAGGGCTTCTCGCGCGCCTTCGGCGGCTTCGAAGCGATGGGCGTCGTGCATCGGCTCGGGGCGATCGCGCTGATCATCGTCTTCTGTGTGCATGTCTGGGACGTGCGCCGCCAGAAGATCGCCTCGGGACGGACCTGGCTCCAGACGATTCTCGGGCCCGGCTCGATCCTCTTCACACCGCGCGATCTCAAGGAGTTCATCGGCTCGATCAAGTGGTTCTTCGGCCTCGGACCGCGGCCGAACTACGGGCGCTTCACCTACTGGGAGAAGTTCGACTACTTCGCGGTTTTCTGGGGCGTGCTGGTGATCGGCTCGACCGGCTTCGCGCTCTGGTTCCCCGAGCTCTTCACCCGGGTCATGCCGGGCTGGACGATCAACGTCGCGACGATCATCCACAGCGACGAGGCGCTGCTCGCCGTCGGGTTCATCTTCACGATCCATTTCTTCAACACGCACTTCCGGCCGGACAAGTTCCCGATGGATCCGGTGATCTTCACCGGCCGCGTGCCGCTCGAGGAGCTGAAGCACGACAAGCCGGACGAGTACGCCCAGATGCTCGAGAGCGGGGAGCTCGAGGAGCACATGGTCGGCCCGATCGCGAAGCCCGTCGAGCGCATCTTCCGGATCTTCGGCTTCATCGCCCTCACCATCGGTCTGACCCTGATCGGACTGATCATCTACGCCATGTTGTTCAGCTATCAATGAGTCGAAGCTGAATCCACCGAGCTCACTGGGGCCCTTTCGAGCTCGAGGGTCCCGGTGCTTCTGGAGGTCGTCATGCGCTCTCGATCCCATATAGCGGGTTGCCTGTTTGCCTTCGCCGGGTTCGCCCTGGCCCTCGGTTCGGTGGCACCGGTGTGTGCCGCGGAAGAGTGCCTCGAGTGTCACAGTACGGTCGACAACGTCGGCGAGGAACGTCTGGTCGTCGACGAGAAGAAGTGGACGGCGACCGTGCACGGCGCGGCCGGAGCGAGCTGCGCCGACTGTCACCCCGGGAAAGCCGAGTATCCGCACGCCGCCGACGATCCGCGCGCGGCCTGCACGAACTGCCACAGTGACGCCGAGGAGGCGCTCGCGGCGAGCGCCCACCACAAGGCCGACCCGGCGGGGGCCAAGCGCCCCGACTGCCAGAGCTGCCACGGCGCGCTGCACGCGATGGCGCCGGTCTCCGACGAAGCCTCCCTGGTGCATCCCAAGCGGCTCGCCCAGACCTGTGGCAAGTGCCATGCGGACCCCGAGCTGGGGGCCCGGGCGGGGGTCAAGCTGGTGCAGCCGCTCGCGGCTTACGAGGCGAGCGTGCATGCCGGCGGCGTCGCCCGGGGCGAGCACGCCGCGACCTGCAGCGACTGCCACGGCAGCCACGGCATTCTGCAGGCCGACAACGCGCAGTCGCAGGTGCACCGCAAGAACGTCCCCGCGACCTGCGCCGCCTGCCATGCCGAGGTCGCCAAGGCCTACGGCGAGAGCGTCCACGGCGTCGCGGCGGCGGCGGGGATCGGCGAGTCGCCGGTCTGCACCGACTGCCACGGCGAGCACCGCATCCTCGGGCCGGGCGACCAGGGCTCGCCGGTCTACGCCTCGAACGTCCCCAAGATGACCTGCGGGCGCTGCCACGGCGACCTCCGCGTGACCGATAAATTCGGCATGAAGAACACCGCCGTCGAGGCATTCGACGACAGCTTTCACGGTCTCGCCGGCCGATCGGGCGACATCAAGGTGGCCAACTGCGCCTCCTGCCACGGGGTGCACGACATCCTGCCGTCCACCGATCCGCGCTCGCACATCCACCCGGACAAGATCGCCGCCACCTGCGGCAGTTGCCATCCGGGAGCGGGCGCGAGCTTCGCGATCGGCGCCGTCCATGTGCTGCCGGGCAGCAAGGAAGAGAGTCATCCGTCGGTCTACTGGACGCGGATCGTCTACCTCTGGCTGATCGGCCTGACGATCGGCGGCATGCTGCTCCACAACGGCCTCGACTTCTACCGCAAGGCGAAAGGCGCCCGCTTCCTGCGCAATCTGCCGAGCCTCGACGACGCGCCGGTGCGGATGAGCGGCTGGTTCCGCATCTCGCACGCGCTGCTCGCCTCGAGCTTCATCGTCCTGGTTTATTCCGGATTCGCCCTCAAGTACCCGGAGGCCTGGTGGTCGCGCCTCGCGACCTTCGGCAATCCGCTGGTGGATCTGCGCGGCGGGATTCACCGGGTCGCGGCGGTGATCATGCTCGCCGTGGGCGTGATGCACGTCGTCCACCTCTTCCTCTCGCGCCGGGCGCGGGCCTGCATCGGGGCGATGGTGCGGCCGGGGATGGCCGACATCCACGAGCTCAAGGAGAAGGTCGCCTACCTCGCCGGCCGCCACCCGGAGCCGCCCGAGACCCCCTGGGTCGGCTACCCGGAGAAGATGGAGTACCTGGCGGTCGTCTGGGGCACCTTCGTGATGGGCGCCACCGGTTTCATCCTCTGGTTCCCCGACGCCGTCCTGCGGGTCGCGCCGAAGTGGGTGACCGACCTCGCGACGGTGATCCACCTCTATGAGGCGATTCTCGCCGCGCTCGCCATCCTGGTCTGGCATTTCTACCTGGTGATCTTCGACCCGATGGTCTACCCGCTCGACACCGCGGCGATCGACGGCCGCCAGACCCCCGGCCGCGCCTGGGAGCGCCGGAACGCCAAGGTGCCGGGAGAGAGCAACAAGACATAGCCGGGAGATCCCGGCGCCTCGGCGCCGGATGTCCCATGCCGGATAAACCCCGCACGGGAGAGCCTTGCCCGCCCCCTCCCTCCTGCGCGTGCGCCTGCCCGAGGGAGGGTGAGGGGGCCGGTCCAGGGTCAGTTCAGGGCTTCACGCCGGTGTGGCACTCGTAGCAGCCGGTCGTCTGCCATTCGTCGCCGATGTCTTCCGGATGCTCGAAGGGCAGACCGTCCTGGGTGGCGGCGATGGCGGCGCGCTCGCCGCTGCCCTGGCTGAGGATGGTGTGACAGGCGACGCAGTCGCGGGTGAGAGCGACGCCCTCGGCGGAGGCGTGGTTGCCGTCGTGGCAGCGCATGCAGCCGGGGCTGGTGAAGTGGCCGATGTTGACCGGGTAGGCCGCCCAGGTCGCCTTCATCGCCGGAAAGATGTTCTGGCTGTAGGCGTTCTGGGTGGCGACGACCGCGCGATCGATCTCCACCTGGTACTTGGCGTAGGCCTCCGGGCGGTCTTTGCGATAGCCGTCGGTGATCCGGCTCGCGATCTCCCGCATCGCCTCTTCCTTGGTCGCGTACTCCGCGGCCATCGCCTCGACCGCCGCGGCCTTGATGCCCGGGATCGCGGCGTCGATCTCGCGCGTCAGCATCGCCTCGTTGATTGCCACCTCCGGCGAGCGGAAGATGTGGCTCGGCCGGTTGTGACAGTCCATGCAGTCCATCACCCGGGGCGTGGCCGCGGCGACTTCCGCGTCGGTGATCGGATCCTCGGAGTCCTTGTAGACGGTGACACGGCCGGTCTTCCTGTCCGTGACGCGAATCCACGGAATCTCCTGGCGCTCTTCGTCGCGCGCGATGTACTCCACCAGGACGCCGATGTTCATGTGCCAGTGGATGCCGGCGGCTTGGCCGGTCGCGGGGTCGCCGCCGCCGACCTTGATCAGCATGTTGACCGGCCAGTGGGTGTTGGCCTCGTCGTACATGTAGTGATTGAACTGGCGCGTCACGCCGCCGTAGATGTGCTCCGGCCAGTGGCACTGCTCGCAGGTCTCCTGCGCCGGGCGCAGGCTGTGCACCGGCGTCGGAATCGGGCGCGGGTACTTGTTCGCCGCCACGGAGTAGATCTGGTACGCACCGGAGAGCTTCGACTTGACGTACCAGCCGGCGCCCGCGCCGACGTGGCACTGGGCGCAGGCGACGCGGGCGTGCGGGCTGTTCTGGTAGGTCGTGTACTCGGGCTCCATCACCTCGTGGCAGGTGACGCCGCAGAACTCGACCGACTCGCTGTGGTGGTAGGCGCCGTAGCTGCCCATGGCGGAGAGGACGAGGAAGACCAGGGTGCTGATGGAGAAGATCAGGACCGCGTTGCGATGCTTGACGTTGTTCAGGTCGAGCACCGGGAAGCGCGCCGCCTGGGGAGCGCCTTCGCGCTTCCAGCTGCGCGCGGTACGCCACATGCCGAGGGGCACGATGAGGAGGCCGAAGATCATGATCCCGGGCAGGACCATGTAGAGGAAGATGCCGAAGTACGGGTTGGACCCGGTCTCGATGAACAGGCTGGCGGCGAGCAGCAGCACGAGGGTCAGCGCCGAGATCAACGCCAGGGCCATGCCCAGGGCGCTGATCCAGTTGTAGGCCAGCCGGGGAATCTTGATTTTGGTCATAGTCTCTCCTTCACAAGCATAGACGTAGCCGCTGGCGGAACGGAACTCGCCGTGTCGGCCGGGTCGGGAGTGCGTAGGTTACGCGGATCGCTGTAGGCTCGCCCCGCCTGAAAGGGCGAGGGGATGCGAGCGACCACCGGGAAAGACGGGAAAGAGCCGCCATCGTCTCCTGCCGCGGCGGCCGGCGATACCACCACTGCATTGGCTGCCCGCGCTCCCAACGCTCCCAACGCCGGCGGCGTTGCCGGAGACGTTGGCGGGCGTGCGGGCGAGTTGCCGCGTGTCATCGTGCTGGGCGGCGGCTTCGGCGGGGTCGCGACCGCGAAGGCCCTGGCCGGTGCGCCGGTCCGGATCACTCTGGTCGACCGCAAGAACCACCATCTTTTCCAGCCGCTGCTCTACCAGGTGGCGACCGCCGGACTCGCTCCGGGCGACATCGCGGGCTCGATCCGTCAGATCTTCCGCCGCCAGAAGAACATCACCGTGGCGATGGCCGAGGTCCAGGGCGTGGACCCGGACCGCCGCGAGGTGCGGATCGCCGTGGCGGAGCGCGGCGGGGTCTCGCTCGCCTACGACTACCTGGTCGTCGCCACCGGGGTCGGCCCGAGCTACTTCGGGCGCGACGAGTTCGCGCCCTTCGCTCCCGGCCTGAAGACCATCGAAGATGCCACGGCGGTGCGCGGCGCGCTGCTCGGCGCCTTCGAGCGCGCCGAGGTCCAGGCTTCCCCCGCCGAGCGCGCCGATCTCCTGACCTTCGTCCTGGTCGGCGCCGGGCCGACCGGCGTCGAGATGGCGGGCGCCCTCGCGGAGCTGGCTCGCGCCACGCTGGTCGATGACTTTCGCCGCATCGACCCCGGCCGATCGCGCATCGTGCTCGTCGAAGCCGGGCCACGTATCCTGCCGACCTTTCACGCGACTCTCGCGGCGAAAGTCCACCGCCGGCTCGAGCGCATGGGGATCGAGGTCCGCTGCGGACAGCCGGTCGAGCTCGTCGACGGGAGAGGCGTTGCGATCGGCGGGGAGCGCATCGACGCCGGCGTGGTGCTCTGGACGGCGGGGGTCAGGCCCTCTCCTGCCGCCACTTGGTTGGGCGCGGCCGCCGACCGCGCGGGACGTGTCCGGGTCGAGGCCGACCTCTCCCTGCCGGGACATGCCGAGGTTTTCGTCGTCGGCGACGTGGCTGCCAAGGAACAAGACGGCCGTCCCCTCCCCGGAGTCGCCCAGGTCGCCATTCAGGGAGGAAGGCATGTCGGCAGGACCATCGCCGCGCGCGTCGCCGGACGAGCGGTGCCGGGTCCGTTCCGCTATTTCAACAAGGGCGACATGGCAGTCGTCGGCAGGAACTACGCCATCCTCGAACGCGGAAACCTGCGCCTCGCCGGTTTCTTCGCCTGGCTGGCCTGGATCTTCATCCACGTCGTCTCGCTGGCGCTGTTCAACCATCGCCTGCTCGTCTTCACCCAGTGGATCTGGTCCTACTTCACTTTCGAACGCGGTTCGCGGCTGATCACCGTGGCGCCCGCGGCAACGCCGCCTCCGCCGCCAGCAACCCCCGCTTGCGCTCCACCCCCCAGCGATACCCGGTGAGGGCGCCGTTCCTGCCGACGACGCGATGGCAGGGAACGACTACGGCCACCGGATTCGCGGCGCAGGCACCCGCCACCGCGCGCACCGCCTGCGGCCGCCCTATGGCACGCGCCAGCTCACCGTAAGTCACCGTCGTACCGCGCGGAACGCGCAGCAGCTCCTGCCAGACGAGCGCCTGAAACGGGGTCGCCTCGATGTCGATCCGCGGCTCGGCCGGAAGCCCCTGGAGCAGCGCATCGAGGATCTCAAAATGAGCCGCGAGGGCGGTGGGGTCTTCGGCGAGCGCCGCGCGCGGGAACTCTTCCGCGAGCCCGGCGCGCAGCGCGGCAGCGGAGTCTCCCAGCCGGACGGCGCAAAGGCCGCGATCGGTGGCGGCGAGCAGGAGGTGGCCGAGCGCGGTCTGGCGGAGGGCGAAGGCGATCCGGACGCCGCGCCCACCGTTGCGGAAGCGGCCGGGGGTCATTCCGAGGCTCCGCGCCGCCTCTTCGTAGAGGCGGGAGGCCGAGCCGTAGCCGGCTTCGAAGCCGGCATCGAGCACCGACTGGCCGCTGCCGAGCTCGCGCCTCAGGCGCTCCGCCCGATGGGCGAGGGTATATTGCTTGGGCGACAGACCGATCCGGCGTCGGAATTCGCGCTGCAGATGCGCCGGCGACAGTCCGACCGCGCGAGCGAGCTCGGCGAGCGCCAGCGGCTCGCCCTGCGCCGCGTCGAGGATCCGGCGCGCTGCGGCGACCGCGCGCTCGATCGCCGGCACCTCGTCCGGGCGGCAGCGCCGGCAGGCGCGGAATCCGGCCGCCCGGGCGGCGGCGCCATCCGAAAAGAAGGTCACGTTTTGCGGTTTCGGACGGCGCGCCGGACACGATGGGCGGCAGTAGACGCCGGTCGTTTTCACCGCGAACACGAAACTGCCGTCGGCCGCGCGGTCGCGGTCGTGGACCGCGCGCCAGCGCGCGGTGGCGACATCTTCGTCGGCGTATCTTTCTTTTCGGTAAAGGGGCATTTGGACTTCGGCCACGGCAGCGCCGGTTTTCGGCGCCAGCGCCTTCGGCGACGCTAGCACTTCGGCGCGGAGTGGGTCGCGATGCGTCGGCGGCGGTCGTTGCGGCTAGCGGGGCTGAATCGGGCACGGTCGGCTCCTTGTCGAAAGGGCGTTGGAGAAGGATCCCCTTTACCGAAAAGAAAAGTAGCGGATCGCGACGACGCCGGGCTACCGGTTTCCTGCGCTCAAACCGGGCCGGGGCGGGCCCGCGTGTTAGCCTTCACGGGCCAATGAAAACGGTTCGAATCGCCAATGGGCAGGGGTTCTGGGGAGACAGTGTCGACGCACCGCTTCACCTCGTCGCGGGTGGGCCGATCGACTACCTCGGCATGGACTATCTCGCCGAGGTGACGCTCTCGATCATGATGCGGCAGAAGCTCAAGAACCCAGCCGCCGGCTACGCCACCGACTTCATCGATTTCATCCGCCGCGCTCTGCCGCAGCTGGTGGAGCAGCGGATCCGGGTGATCACCAACGCCGGCGGCCTCAACCCGAAGGCCTGCCGGACGAAGATCTTCGAGGTCGCGCGCGAGCTCGGCGTCGCGGGCTTCAAGGTCGGCGTCGTCGAGGGCGACGACCTGCTCGGCCGGCTTCCCGACCTGCTCGGGCGCGGTCACGAGCTGCGCAACATGGACTCGGGCGCGCCGCTCGCGCCGCGCCTCTCCCAGGTCACCTCCGCCAACGCCTACATCGGCGCCCGTCCGGTCGCCGAAGCGTTGGACGGCGGGGCGCTCATCGTGCTCTGCGGCCGGGTCACCGACACGGCTCTCGCGCTCGGTCCCCTGGTGCACGAGTTCGGCTGGGCGGAGGACGACTGGGATCGGCTGGCATCCGGAACGATCTGCGGGCACATCCTGGAGTGTGGCGCCCAGGCGACCGGCGGCAACTTCACCCGCTGGTGGGAGGTCCCCGAGCTGTGGAAGGTCGGCTACCCGATCGCCGAGGTCGAAGCCTCCGGCAGCTTCATGGTGACCAAGCACCCCGGCACCGGCGGCATGGTGACGGTCGACACCGTCTCCGAGCAACTGGTCTACGAGATGGGCGACCCGAAGAGCTACATCACGCCCGACGTCATCGCCGACTTCACGTCGATCCGGCTGACGCAGGAGGGCGCCGATCGCGTCCGCGTCTCCGGGATCACCGGCCGGGCGAAGACGCCGTTCCTCAAGATCTCGGCCTCGTACCTCGACGGATACAAGGCGGCGGGCCAGGTCACGGTCTCCGGCCCGCGCGCCATCGAAAAGGCGCGGCTCGCAGCGGAGATCGTCTGGAAGCGCCTCGAGCGCGCCGGCGTCACTTTCGCGGAGGACGACCGGGTGACCGAGCTGCTCGGGGTTTCCGGAGTCCTGCCGGGCATCCTCGCGGCGCCGGCCGATCCGCCGGAAGTCGTGCTGCGACTCGCGGTGCGCGACGCCGACCGCGGCAAGGTCGATCGCTTCGGCAAGGAGATCGCGCCGCTCGTCACCGCCGGGCCGCCGGGAGTCACGGGATTCGCCGGCGGCCGTCCGAAGGCGCAGGAGGTCGTCGCCTACTGGCCGGCGCTCCTGGCGCGGGAGGAGATCGAACGCACCCTCGAGGTCTCGGTGGAGGCGATCTGATGTCCGCCACGGCAATCGTCCCGCTCTCCCGCATCGCCCACGCCCGCTCAGGGGACAAGGGTGACGCCTCCAACGTCGGCCTGGTGGCGCTCTCGCCGGCCTTCTACGAAGTCATCGTGCGCGAAGTGACCGTCGATCGCGTGCGCCGTCACTTCAGCGCCATCTGCCGCGGCGAAGTCGAACGCTTCGAGGTGCCGAACCTCCTGGCGCTCAACTTTCTGCTCCACGACGCGTTGGGCGGCGGCGGCACGGCGAGTCTGCTGACCGACGCCCAGGGCAAGACGCACGGCCAGGGGATGCTCGAGATGGAGATCGAGGTCCCTGGAGAGCTGCTTTGAGTCTCCTCGAAGTGCGGCGCGCGGGCTCGGACGCCGATCTTCTTTTCGTGACCCTGAACGATCCGGGGCGGGCGAACGCCCTTTCGCCAGCGCTCGCCGCCGACCTCACGGCGCTCTACCGCCGCGACCTGCGCGCGGAGGGGGTGCGTGCGGTGCTGCTCGCGGGCGCCGGCAAGCACTTCTGCGCCGGCGCCGACCTCGAGCACCTGCAGTCGCTGCAGGCGGCCTCGGAGCTCGACAACCGGCTCGACTCCGGACGCCTGCGCGACCTCTTCGAGTCGATCCTGCGGCAGGAGGCCCTGACCCTCGCCCTCGTCCACGGCTCCTGCGTCGCCGGCGGCTGCGGTCTCGCGACCGCCTGCGATTTCGTGGTCGCGGCGGACGATGCACGCTTTCTCTACAGCGAAGTGCGCATCGGCTTCGTCGCCGCGATCGTCGCCACCTACCTGCCGATGCGGGTGCGCGGCAGCGACCTGCGCGAGCTCCTGCTCAACCCCGACTTCGTCTCCGCCGAGCGCGCGCTCGCGATCGGTCTGGCGAATCGAGTCGTGCCGAAGGCCGAGCTCGGCGAGGCCGGAGAGAGGCTGGCAGCCGAGATCCTCGGCAAGGCGAGCTCGGAGTCGATCGCGCGCACCAAGCGGTTGCTCCTCGAGCTGCCGGGGTTGCGCCTGGACGAGCGGCTCGGCGCGGCGGCGGCGGCAAACGCCGCGGCGCGCGCCACCGCCGACTGCCGGCGTGGCATCGCCACCTTTCTCGCCGAGAAGAAGACGCCGGACTGGCGCGCTTGAAGCTCCTCCTGTTCGACATCGACGGCACGCTGGTCGACTGCGGCGGCCAGCCAAAACCGCTCTTCGGCGATGCGCTCGAGGAGGTCTACGGCGCGCGCGGCGATATTCGCGGCTACGATTTCTCCGGCAAGACCGACCCGCGGATCGTCGTCGACCTCATGACCGCCGCCGGTGTTCCGGATGCCCTGATTCACGAGCGACTCGACGATCTGCGCGACGCCTATCTCGCCCGCTTGGAGCGGCACCTCGAACCGGAGCGGGTGCGGATCCTGCCTGGGGTCGTCGAGCTCCTGTCGGCGCTCGCAGAACGCGACGATCTGGTGCTCGCCCTCCTCACCGGCAACTGGGAGCGCGGCGCCGGGATCAAGTTGGGGAGCGTCGGGCTGCGGCGTTTCTTCGCCTTCGGCAGCTTTGGCGACGGCCAGACCGACCGCCGCGACCTGCCGCCGGTCGCGCTCGCCCGCGCCGCCGAACACTGCGGGCGCGCCTTCCGCCCGGAGGACACCTGGATCGTCGGCGACTCGCTGCTCGACGTCGACTGCGCGCGCGCCCACGGCATCCCGTGCCTCGCCGTGGCGACCGGGCGGACCGCGGCGACGGCGCTCGCCGCGGCCGGCGCCGAGCGGGTGCTCGCCGACCTTTCGGGCGTAGAAGACATCATCGCGGCATTGCTCACGTGAGCGCCGACGGTCACCCGTTGCCGCCGTCCGCCGACGAGCTCGCGGCCGATCTCGCCGCGCTCTCCGCCGGTGCAGCGCTCGTCGAACACGCCGGAGACCTGCTCGAGCTCACGGGGCCCGATCGCTTGCGGCTGGTCAACGGGCTGGTCACGGCGGACGTCAAGGCGGTCGCTCCAGGCTCAGCGATCAGCGGCTTCTTCACCACCGGCCAGGGAAAGATCCTCGCCGACTTCCGCCTGCTCGCCTTCGAGGAGAGCTGTTGGTTGGTCCTCCCCGCCGGCACCGGCGAGACGATTCACACCCATCTCGAGAAGTACAAGGTCGCCTCGCGGGTGGAGATCTCCCAGGCCACGGATCGACGCCTTTTCGAGCTGCAGCGGGCCGCGGGCGGGCGAGCTCACGACGGCGGCAACCGAGCTCCTGTCCGCGGCGGACGATCAGGGGACGATGGGCGCCGAAGGCGGGCGTTTTTTTCTTTTACCGAGAGCTTTTGCGTCCGGGGAACTACTGACGCAACGGTTGCGCACAGGAGAAACTCCTGGACTTCGCAGAGTGAGCGCGGCGGCGGTCGAGATCGACCGCGTCGAGACCGGCGGGCTCCACTTTGGAATCGACTTCTCGGGCGAGAACTTCCCGCAGGAGACCGGCCGCGAGGGCGACGTTTCCTACACCAAGGGCTGCTACCTCGGCCAGGAAGTGGTGGCGCGGATTCACTATCGCGGCGGCGTGCAGCGCCAGCCGCGCGGCCTGAGGTTCACCGGCGAGGCGCCGCCGGCACCGGGGGCGGAGTTGCTGTTCGAAGGGCGGGCAGTGGGCCGGGCAACGAGTGTCGCGCAATCGCCGCGCTTTGGCGCCATCGGGCTCGCAGTGGTGCACCAACGCGGGGCCGCCCCTGGAACTCGAGTCGAGGTCGCGGGGAGTGGCACCGAACAGGGGGCGGTGGTGGTGGAGCTGCCTTTCCGTGCGCTCGAAAACGACGAAGCCGGCTGACGCCGGCCTCGATCTTCCGCAGGCAGTTTGCAGATCGGCGTCAGACGGCGAACGACGAGCCGCAGCCGCAGGTGCCGGTGGCCTTGGGGTTGTTGAACTTGAACCCGGCGCCGTTCATGCCGAAAACGTAGTCGATGACGACATCCTCGAGATAGCGCGCGCTCACCGGATCGACGAAGACGCGGAGGCCGTCGACTTCGAAGCACTCGTCGGTCTCCCGGGCCTCCTGCTCGAAGTCGAGCGCGTACTGGAAGCCGCTGCAGCCGCCGCCAGCGACCGCGACGCGCAGGCCGTAGGACTCATCCATCCCCTCCTGGGTGCGGGTGAGTTTGATCATCTCGACCGCCTTGGCGGTCAATGCGACGATGGGCGCGGCCGGCGCCGGCGTGCCGTCGGTCGAGGCACCAGAAGCCGTGGAATCGGGCGCATCGGGCTGGGGGATTGGCTGGGTGTCGAGGCTCATCGGCGAGGCTCCTTTCAGGTTCTTAACCGGGGAATGCCACCCTTTGTTCCAGCGGCGCGACTCCCGAGACCGGGATTCTAGTCCACCCGGTATCATCCGGGGGTGCTGCGCGCCCTGCTGTTCGATTTCAACGGCATCCTGGTCAACGACGAACCGCTGCATTTCAAGCTCTTTCGCCGCGTTCTGGGCGAGGAGGGCCTCGACCTCTCACAGGACGACTACTACGGTCGCTACCTCGGTTTCGACGATCGCGACTGCTTCGCCGCAGTTTTCGCCGCCGCCGCGGCGCCCTGTCCGCCGGAGCGCCTCGCCCGTCTGATCGCGCGCAAAGCCGCCTACTACCGGGAAGAGATCCGGCGGGACGGCTACCCGGTCTTCGCCGGTGCCGCCGAACTGGTCCACGAGGCGGCGGCGGCCGGCCTGACGCTCGCCGTGGTCAGCGGCGCGCTGCGGGAGGAGGTCGTCGGCGGCCTGCAGCAGGCCGGCATTCGGGGCTCTTCAAGCAACTGGTGACGGCGGACGATGTCCAGCGCGGCAAACCCGACCCGGAGGGCTACGCGCTCGCGCTCGCCGGCCTGAACGCCGAGCCGCCGCTGCCGGCGCGACTGGTCCACCCCCACGAATGCGTGGCGATCGAAGACAGCCCGGCCGGACTCGCGGCGGCGGCGGCTTGCGGTCTGCGCACTCTCGGCGTCGCGCAGACCTATGCCGCGAGCGAGCTCGCCGCGGCCGACGCCATCATCGAGAAGCTCGACGGCTTCAGGCTGCGGGACCTCGAGGTCTCGCTTGCCGACAGTGCGTCCGGCTAGTTGATCGGTACGCGGGCGGCGAAGCCCTCGTCGTAGCCGTGGAAGTGCGCCAGGCTCGGCTCCGGATGGCGCCAGCAGTAGTAGCCGTCGCCGCAGTCCCAGTCCACCAGCCAGAGCCCCTTGACCTCGAGGCCCAGGGCCTCGACCTCACGGGTCCACTGCTCGACGATCGCCTGATGGGAGTCTCGAGCTCCTCGCGCTGCGGCGAGCCGGCCTCCGTGGCCTCGAGCTCGCGGGTGAGCGCCGCGACCTGCTGGACGGCGTCCGCGGTCAGATCGCGCACGACCGGGAAGATCGACAGGGCCTCCTCGTAGCTGAAGTTCCGCGGCGACTTCAATTTCACCACCATGCCACAACTCTAGCATCGCGAAATCGTTGCTCCGGCGGTCCGCGCCAGATAGGGTCGCGCCCATGGATGGCGGAAACGGTCGCATCGAAGTGATCGCCGGGGGGATGTTCTCCGGCAAGAGCGAGGAGCTGGTGCGGCGGCTGCGCCGGGCGGCGATCGCCCGGCAGCGGGTCCAGGTCTTCAAGCCCGCAACCGATGTTCGCCACGATCCGGACAGGCTGGTCACCCGCGACTTGCGCGAGCTTGGCGGCAGTCTCGGTCCGCAGTCGCGCAGGAGCTCAAGCTGGCGCTCGCAGTTCGGCGTACAGGTGGTGGGCGTCGACGAGGCGCAGTTCTTCGACGACGGGCTCGTCGACCTCGCGACCGAGCTCGCCGACGCCGGCGTCCGGGTGATCGTCGCCGGCCTCGATCAGGATTTCTCGCGCCAGCCGTTCGGGCCGATGCCGAAGCTCCTGGCGCTCGCCGAGATGGTCGACAAGATGCACGCCGTCTGCGTGCGCTGCGGCGGCCCGGCGCACTACAGCCAGCGCATCGCCGGCGGCGCCGAGCAGGTCCAGGTCGGCGACACCGACGCCTACGAAGCCCGCTGCCGCGCCTGCTACGAGCTCTTCCTGGCCTGACGCGACGGGTCTCTCGAGCGGCCGGCCGAAGCGCCTTCGCCCGTCTTCGGCATGCCGGCCGGCATCGAGGCTGGAGCCAGGCGTCGTCACGGCTACGGCGCCGGTGACTCTCGAGGTCACGGATTCCATCTGTCCGGCACTAGGAGCGCTAGAATAAAAAGCGATGTCCGCTTCCGAGTCGACGATCGAGAATCGGAGTCGAGAGAGGCGCTTGCGCCTCGTCGCGAACCGCGCCGCATCTTTCCATGAGGCCGACGCCTGGGACCTGGAGTTCTGGCAACGGAGAACTCCGGAGGAGCGACTCTCGGCGCTAGTTTCGATCCGCCAGGATGTCGAGCTGGTGGAAGCCGCCCGGGCAACCGCATCGCGCGGGAAGACTTGAAAAGTGGACACAATCCGGGATTTCGAGGACATTCTCGAGCTCTTCGAGCGCCACGACGTCCACTACTTGATCATCGATGGTTTGGCGTTCATTTTCCACGCCAAGCCTCGTTACACCAAGGACATCGATCTCTGGCTCGATCCGGACCGCGCGAATGTGGAGCGCGCCAACCGCGCACTCGTGGATTTCGGCAGCCCGTTTCTGTTGAACGAAGACAAGCCCAGTGAGATTCTCCAGCTTGGCGTCGCACCCAACCGCGTGGATCTTCTCCGCGATCCGGGAGGGTCGAGCGGCGTCCTCTTCGACGACGCCTGGCAGCGCAGGATCGAGTCTCGCTACGGCACGGCGCGCGCTTACTGGATCGACCTCGACAGCTTGATCGCGATCAAGAGTGGCATCGATCATCCCCGGCACCAGGACGACGCCCGTGTCCTGCGCGAGGTTCGCGATCGGAAGTGACGGCGATCGCTTTTCGGCGCGTCTCCAACCCCTCCGTCAGGCTGGTTCAACTTGAACCTCGCTCCTGGCGCCATCACGGTCGCGCTCGGGCCGGCTTCGCGGAGGCGAGGCGGCGGCCCTGGACGAGCTCGTCGAGCTGCTCTATCGCGACCTGCGTCTCGCCGCCCACCGGCAGCGCGGCAAGCTGGGCCGGGCGGCCGGCTTCGACACCACCGCGCTGGTCAGCGAGGCCTACATCCGCCTGGCCAAGGCGGAGGTGTTGCCGCTCGCCGACCGCGAGCACTTCCTGGCGGTCGCCAGCCGCGCCATGCGCCAGGTGCTGATCGACGAGCTGCGCCACCGCCGCCGGCAGCGTCGCGGCGGGGTGATGGAACCGGTAACGCTCGGCGCTGCCGAGGAGATGCCGGCGACCGGTACCTCGCCTGAAGCCCTGCTCGACCTCGACGACGCCCTGGTCGAGCTCGAAGAGATCGAGCCCCGGCTGGTGCGCGTCCTCGAATGCCGGGTCTTCGGCGGCATGAGCGAGGAGGAGATCGGCGTCGCCCTCGGCATCTCCTGGCGCACCGTCCACCGCGACTGGGTGAAAGCCCGCGGCTGGCTCGCCCTCAAGCTCTCGCCGCAGGCGATCTGATCCGGTCTGGGTTCCGAACCCAGGCGGTTCGCTGGGCAAGCTTCTGCGTAGGGGGCTTCGTCGAGGCCCTCTGGCGCCGGCAGACCTTCAATTCGTGCCGGTCTTGCGCGACGCCGCGTCGGCCAGCTTGGCGAGAGCCGCCGCGACCAGCTTCGGGTCGTCGGGGTCGGCGGCGGGTTCGCTCTCGAGGAGCTTCAGGAGGCTGGGAGAGACGCTCCCTCGCCTCGGGCTCGCGGCCGAGGTGCTCGAGGGCGTCGGCTGCGGCGAGCGCGATGTCGACCCGGCGGGAGTTCGTCGGCGGGTTGTCGTGCGCGAGCAGTCGGTCCGCCGTCATCGAGTTTCGCCAGGGCTGCATCCGCGCGGCCGCGGTCGAGGTCGTGGTTGGCGAGCAGCAGCAGGGTCTCGCCCTCGAGGTTGCGATCGTCAGGATAGAGCGTCCTGCGGGAGGTCGCGAGCTGGTCGAGAAAGGCCTCCGTCGCGCCCGGCTCGCCGTGCTCGTCGAGCAGGCGGTGAGCGCGGCGGGCGAACCCGGAGGCGAGCCAGCTGTCGGGGTTCTCGAACGCCTCGAGCATAACCGCGATCGCCCGCGCGGGATCGCCGGAGAGATCAAAGGCGAGCGACAGGGTGGAGAGTGCGTCGGGCCACTTCCTGGCGGTGGCTGCGACGGCGCGTTCGGCGAGCGCGACCGCCAGCGCCGGCTCGCGCTGATCCGCAGGGTCGCAGGAGACGGCGAAGTAGGCGAGGTCCGAGGTCAGGACCGGGTCGAGGCTCGGGCTCGGCGCAGGGCCTGGTGCGCGAGATTCAGAATGAGGCCTGATTCCGCGCGCTCTATCGCCGCCTCGTCCCCGCGGCGGCGGGCAAAGGAGATCTGATTGCGCAGGGTCCGAACGGTCACCGAATGGAGGTCGCCATAGGCGGCGCGAAAGGTCTTCAAGGAGCGCGGCGTAGAGCTCCGCCGCGCGGCCGAACTCGCCGCGCGACGAGAGCAGGATGGCGAACAGCTCTTGGGCGCGCGCCGTCGAAGGATGGGTCGCTCCGAGCCCCGAGTGGCGAGACGCAGGAGCTTCTCTCCCTGCGCCTCGGCGGCGGAGAAATCGCGCAGGTCCCACAGGATGAAGGCCAGGGTGAGGCGTGAGTTGAGGGTCGCGGGATGGCTCGGGGAGAGCACGCGCTCGCCGAGCGCGATCGCCTGCTCGGCGGCGGCTCTGGCCTCCGGGCGCCGCCGAAGGCGGCGCAGCGTCTGCGCCCAGCTGTCGAGGGCGCGCACCCGATCGGGATGGTCCTCTCCCAGGAGAGCGCCGGTCTCCTCGAGGAGACGGCGCGCCACCGGCTCGGTCTCGATGTCCTTGCGCTGCAGCGTGAGGTTGGCGACGAGCAGCGCGAGGGCCTCCAGGCGCGAGCGACCGGCGCCCGGGACCGAGGCGAGTCCCGCCTCGGCCTCGCGCAGGAGCGATCTCCGCGGCGGCGTAGTTGCCCAGGCGCTGGATGGCGAGACCGAGGTAGGCGTGCGCGAGCCAGCGGCTCTCGCTTGCCGGGGCGTCTGCCGCGAGCTCGCGGTCCAGCTGCTTCGCCAGCTCGGCTGCGGCAGCGGTTCTGCGCCCGAGCGAGGAAGAGCTTGAGGGCGCGCATGTCCCCCGAGTGGGAGGCCTCGGCCGAGAGGCGGAGACTCTGGGCGAGCTCGCGCTCGCGCTCGATCTGCTCGCGAGCGAGGTCGAGCTCGCCGAGGCGGAGGAAAGCTTCTCCCAGCACTCCGCGGACATGGTGCTCGACCTCCGGCTGGGCGGCGAGCGCGCTCGCTGCCCGGCCGGCCGCGAGCGCCAACGCCTCCTGCACGAGGGGCTTGCGTCCGCGCGCCTCCTCCGGCGTCGCGGCGAGCAGCAGGTCGTCGACGAGAAAGCCCTGGATCGCGCGCGAGCTGCTCTTCCGAGGCGCGCGCGCGATCGCGCTGCGCGAGCGCGACGAGCAGGCCGGTCGCCAGGCCGGCGAAGGCGAGCGTCGCCGCGGCGAAGGCGAGCCGATGCCGCGCGACGAACTTGCGCGCGCGGTAGAGCCGCGCGCCGGCGAGCGCCGCGACCGGAAAGCCGGCGAGCGAGCGGCGAACATCGTCGGCGAGCGCCGGTGACCGAGGCGTAGCGCTCCTCCGGGTTCTTGCGCAGCGCCTTGAGGCAGATCTCGTCGAGGTCGCGCGCCGTGCCGCGCGAAAGGGTGCGCAGGCTGGCGCCAGCTGGCTGGGCGCGCTCGGGCTCGCGCTCGACGATCTCCCGGGCGAGGGAGAGCGCGCTGGTCGTCTCGGCTCCGAACGGGCGCTCGCCGGTGAGCAGCTCGAACAGCAGCAGCCCGAGGGCGTGCACGTCGGTCGCCGTCGTCGCCGGCTTCCCTTCGACCTGCTCCGGCGCGGCGTAGCGCGGCGTCAGGAGGTGGTCGACGCTGCGCGTCAAGCCGAGGTCGTCCTCCTCGAGGAGCTTGGCGATGCCGAAGTCGAGGAGCTTGACTTCGCCTTCGCGGGTGACGAGGACGTTGGTCGGTTTGAGGTCGCGGTGCACCACCAGGCGGGCGTGAGCGTAGGCGACCGCGTCGCACATCTTCAGGAAGATCGCGAGCTTGGCGGGAAGAGTGAGGCCGGCCTCCGCGCAGTGGCGGTCGATCGGCACGCCCTGGACATACTCGAGCGCGAGGTAGGGGGTGCCGTCCTCGGCGACCCCGCCGTCGATCAGGCGCGCGATGTTCGGATGCTCGAGCCGCGCCAGGATCTGGCGCTCGCGTTCGAGGCGCTGGCCGAGCTCGCGCGTGCGCACCGGCCGCCGGCAGCAGCTTGACCGCGACGCGCTGCTCGAAGGCGCCGTCGGCACGCTCGGCGAGGAAGACCTCGCCCATTCCTCCGGAGCCGATCGAGTGCAGCAGACGCCAGGGGCCGCAACGCTGCGAGCTCGCGATTCGGGCACATCCTCCTCGAGGGCCGCGCCGAAGCGCTGGCGAAGGCCGCTCTGCCGCGGCCGGCTCCTCGTCGAGCGCTGCGAGGGCCGCGGCGAGGAGCTCCGGATCGTCGCCGGCGGCTTCGTGGAGGAAGTCCGCCCGGGCGTCGGCGGCAGATCGAGGGCTTCGTCCAGCAGGCGCGACAGGCGCTCGAACCGCTGCATTCGCCGCGCTCTTCGCGTCGTCGTCGGCCATCGCCGGGATGCTACCTCAGGCCGCACTCCGGACGCCCGGGTCGGCCTGCGGGTCGTGGAAGCGCAGCACGTAGGCGGCGAGGATCGCCGGCGCGAGCGCCGGCGGGAGGGTGGCGAAGATCTGCAGGGCGACGCCGCGATCGTCGATGCCGGTGGCGCCTTCGGCGAAGGTGAGCGCCGCGACGGCGAGGGCGATGCCCGCCGCCTCCCAGCGCCGCCAGCGCCGGTCGGGCGCGCTGCGCGGCGCGCCATCGCGCCAGGGCGAGGCCGATCGCCATCGCCTGCAACGGCACGGTCAGCACCAGGGTGTGATTCCAGACCAGCGGGGTCACCATGACGCAGCCGGCGAGGGCGACGGCGAGCAACTGCTCCCGGTCGGTGACCCGTGCGCGCGCCACCGCAGCGACCCCGGCGAGCAGGAGCAGCGTCAGGATCGAGGCGCCTCCACGAGCGTCGGCCAACGCCAGAAAACGGTGCAGCGACACCGTGCGCTCCAACACCCAGGTGTGGGACCCATGGCGCAGGAAGGCGCCGAGCTCGGGATCGGCGAGGAGCGGCAGGGCCGCTGCGACGACGGCGACGGCGACCGCGAGTTGGTGCCGGTGCCCGCCTTTTTGCGGCCGGTGGAAGAAGAGCGCAGGCAGGGCCGCGAGCGCCAGCGGCTTGATGAGCAGGCTCGCGCCGAGCAGCAGGCCGCTCGCGACGGGGTTGCGTTCCCAGGCGAGCAGCGCCAGCACGAGCAGACCACCCACGGCGAAGGAGAGGTTGCCGAACTCGATCCCCTGCCGCACGCCGGGGGCGAGCATCGCGAAGAGCAGCGCGAGGCCGAGGCGCTGCCACGGTCTTCGGGCGAGCCAGGCAGTGGCGCACCAGAGCAGGACCGCCAGCCCGGCGAGCGACGCGCAGCGCAGCGGCAGGAAGGGGGAGGCGAGCGGAAGTTGGCGCAGGACCGCGCCGAGCCGCAGGAGCGAGGGGGGATAGACGTAGCCGCCGTCGAGGTAGGGCGAGCGGCCGGCGGCCTGCTGGAGAAAGGCCGCTCTCCTGCGCCAGCTCGTCCCCGAGCGGGTCGACGCTGGTCACCGCCGGATAGAAGCGCAGCAGGCGCTGGCGGCGAAGATCGCTGCGACCGCGAGCGCGTGCTGCCACCACGCGAGACGCTGCCGGGCCGCGGGGATCACGGCGGCCGGCCTCTAGCTGCGCGTGGGAATGGGCAGCGGGCGACCGTCCTGGCCGACGTGGACGAAGACCATCTCGGCCTCGGTGACCTTGACCTTCGGTCCGCCGGGTTGGCCGCGCTCCGCTTCGACCGTGACTTCTACCGTGACCGACGTGTTTCCGACCCGCTTGGTGCGGGTGAAGAAACTCACCAGATCACCGACGAAGACGGGAGCATGAAAGACCACTTCGCGCATCGAAACGGTCACGATCCGGCCGGGCACGGTGCGGTGGGCTTCGACGGCGCCGGCCTGGTCGATGTAGGAGAGGATCACACCGCCGAAAATGGTCCCGAGGGCGTTGGTGTCCTTCGGCATCATGATCACGCGGATGGCGGGCATGGCGTTGAATTCATTGTCCTGCGGCATCGGTTTCTCCGCCCGAGAGCTGCGTAGCGTTCGCTGCGGGCTTTCCCCGGCATGTTATCTTAGAGACTCCTCCCGGACCCGCGATGGCAAGCGATCCATCCACCTCGATACCTTTCCGCACCAGCGACGATTCGGCGCTCGTGCAACGCGTCCTCGATCGCCGCCAGGAGGCCCTGGCCGAGCTCTACGATCGCTACGCACCGCTGCTGCTGGCGGTGGCGCGACGCATTCTGACGACGCCCGCCGAGGCCGAGGAGGCGCTGCGGGAGACCTTCCTCCAGGTGTGGAACCAGGCCGAACGCTACGACTCCGGACGCTCGTCCGTCTCTGCCTGGCTGGTGCTCGTCGCCCGCGAGCGAGCGCTCGAGCGGCTGCGCCAGCGGCGTTTGCGCGAGCGCCCCGCTGCCGCCGCGGCGGCGGTCTCCGAGGGGGGTGTCGAGACCCTGCCCGGCGTCTACGTCGAGAGCGCGGCCGTCAAGGAGCGTCGGCAGCGCGTGCAGCGGGCGCTCGCCGGACTCTCGGCGGAGCACAAGGAGGTTCTCGAGTTGGCGTTCTACGACGGCCTGTCGCTGGCGGAGATCGCCGAGCGCCACAGCGCGCCGCTCGCGACCGTGAAGAGCCGGGCGCTGCACGCGATGAAACAGCTGCGGCGGAATCTTCGCGCCGAGATCCGGGAGCTCATGTGAACGACGAGCTCGAGCAGGAGGGCCTCTCCGCACTCGCCGTGCTCGAAGACTTCGCCCACGGCGCCGGCCAGGAAGATACCGCGCCCGTCGACCCGCCGCCTGCCGACGAAGCCGCCGAGGTCCTGCGCCGCCTCTACGTCGAGGGCCTGGGGCTCCTCGCTTACGACCTGCTGCCGGCCCAGCCGCAGCCGGGCACGCGTGCGAACTTGCTCTCGCATCTGATTGGCGACGAGACCCAGGAGGTCTCGCCGCTGAGGATCGGCACCGCCCACGGGGCCTTCGCAGCGCCGCCGGCGCCGCCCGCCGCCGCCACGACGCCAGCTTCGCCGGCGCCCGCCAAGACCGCTTCCTCCGCGGTCGAGCCGGGTCACCTCTCGGACGCCCGGCGCGCCCTCGAGCCGGCGGAGCTTTTCGCCGCGCCGCCGCGCGAGGCCCGGGCGCGGCAGGCGGCGCGCCGCAGTCGTTGGCCGAAGGCGCTCGCGACGCTCTTCGCGCTCGCTGCCGCCGCTCTGGGGGTCTGGGTGGCGATGCTGCTGTCGGAAGTCGCCTACCGCGATACGCGGATCCGCGGGCTCGGTTCGCGGTTGAGTGAGATCGACCGCCTGACGGCGGAGCTCGCCGACGCCAAGGGCGAGTTGGCGCGGCTCGAGCAGCGGCACTCTTTCGCGACCGCCGCCGCGACGACGGTCTATGTCCTGCGGCCTCCGGCCGCGGGGAGCGCGCAGCCGCTCGCTCGCGGGCACCTCTTCCTCGCCCCCGACCGCCGGCATTGGCAACTCGAGGTGCAGGGCCTCAAGCCCGAGCCCGAGGCCCAGGACTATCAGCTCTGGTTCATCGTCGACGGCCTGCCGCTCTCCGGCGGGGTGTTCGACGCCAGGCTCGGCAAGCCCGCACTCCTCGCCGACAGCGCGATGCCGGCCGCGCACGACCGCCATCGCGGTCACCCTCGAGCGCAAAGGCGGCACGGCGAGTCCGACTTCGCCGATCCTGCTCACCGCCGACGCCTCCGTCCAGCTCTAGCGCTTCCGCTTGCCGGGGGAACCGGGCCGGGTGTGAAGGGTCTCACTTTGCCGCCTCGCGGTTCGCGCCAAGATGCATTGGACCTGACGGACCCGAAGGCGCGGTCCGGGCGAAACATGCGAACCCGATCCCTACCCGGCATCTCCGCCCTCGGACTCGGCGTCCTGCTGCTCGGTCTCGCTGCCGCGCCGGCGTCAGCGCAGGACCTCTGGCTCTACGACGAGGCCCTGGTCTCCGGCTTCGAGGACTGGGGTTGGGCGGCGCGCAATCTGGCCGCGACGGGCGACGTGCATTCGGCGCCGAACGCCATCAGTTGGGAACCCGACAACTGGCAAGGTCTCTACTTCCACAACAGCGCCGGCTTCGACTGCGCCGACTATCTCTCGCTGCGTCTCTGGGTGAAGGGGGTGGGCGGCGGCGGGCAGCAGATCGATCTCGCGATCCTGCTCGACAGCAGCCCTCTCGCGACGGTCGATCTCGCCGCCTTCCTTCCCGCCGGCGGGATCTCGTCCTCGCAATGGCGCGAAGCGGTGCTGCCGTTCGCGACGCTCGGTCTCACGAGCTGCAGCTTCAACGAGCTCGTTCTCCAGGCGGCGACCGCCGCCAACCAGCCCGAAGTGCGGGTGGACGACATCCGCTTCCTCTTCGATCCGACAACGCCTGCCGCGGTCTCGGTGACGGTCGATCCGGCGCTCGACCGGCGCGCCATCTCCGATCTCGTCTACGGCGTGAACTTCGCTTCGGCAGCCCAGCTCGCCGACGTCGGCTACACGCTCAACCGTTGGGGCGGCAATGGGACGACGCGCTTCAACTGGCAACTCGACGTGCACAACAGCGCTTTCGACTGGTTCTACTTCAACTACGCCGCCGACAACGACCCGCAGGTACTGCCGGCGGGTTCGGAGGCCGACCAGTTCATGCTCGCCTCGCGTGCCGCCGGCGCGGAGGTGGTGCTCACGCTGCCGACGATCGGCCGGGTCGCCGGCCCGGACCGCGAGCGCCGTTGGGGCTACTCGCAGGCGCTCTACGGCCCGCAGCTCCAGGATGAATGCAGCTACTTTCAGGTGCCGCCACCCTGGTGCAATGCGGACGCCGGCAACGGCCTCTGCACCCAGGCCGCGAATCCGCTGCACTGCGACGCCTCGGGGCATATCGTCGGCAACGATCCGAACGACACGACGATTCCGATCTTGCCGTCGTTCGTGACCGCCTGGGTGGAGTTCGCGGCGAGCCGCGTCGGGGACTCGTCGCGCGGCGGTGTGCGCTACTTCGCGCTCGACAACGAGCCGATGCTCTGGAACTCGACGCACCGCGACATCCACCCCCAGCCGCCGACCTACGACGAGGTCTGGAGCGGAGGCCTGAGCGTCGCCGCGGCGATCAAGGCGTACGATCCGGCGGCGCAGATCCTCGGTCCCGACACCTGGGGCTGGTGCGATCTGTGGACCTCGGCCGCCGACGCCGCGGGCGGCGTCTCGTGCATCGACGGCCCCGATCGCCAGGCGCACGGCGGCTTGCCGTTCGTCGCCTGGTATCTCGCGCAGAGCTGCGCTCACTTGACCTCCACCGGTATCCGGCCGATCGACTACCTCGACGTTCACTACTATCCGCAGAGCGGCGAGGCGTTCGGCGGCGAGGCTTACGCCGCAACGCGACTGCAGTCGATTCGCGAGCTCTGGGATCCGTCCTATACGTCGGCCTCCTGGATCGGCGACGAGGTCTTCCTGATTCCGCGGCTGCGCGGCTGGATCGACACCCACTGCCCGGGCACCCGCCTCGCCTTGACGGAATATGCGTGGGGGGACGACGCCGCACCGTCGGGCGCGCTCGCCCAGGCGGAGGTTCTGGCGATCCTCGGCCGCGAGGGGGTGGACCTCGCGACCCGGTGGGTCGTTCCGGCCACCGGCTCGAAGACCGAGGAGGCGTTCCGTCTCTTCCTGGATTACGACGGCGCCGGCGCCAAGGCGCTGGGCGACCGTGTGCGCTCGGTCTCGTCGGATGCGGCCGACGTCGGCGCCTTCGCGATCCGCGGCCACTCCGACGAGCTCTTCCTGTTGCTGTTCAACAAGGACAACGCGCCGCGCGAAGTCGCCGTCGCCGTTCAGGCCCCGCTCGCCGGGAACTTCGCGCTCTATCGCTTCACCGCAACGACCGCGTTGGGGCCGGCCGGCAGTGCCGTCCCGGCCGCGGGGGTGCTCACGCTCACGCTCCCGGCGCGCTCCGCGACGCTCGCCCGCGGACAGCTGGCGTCGAATCTGATCTTCGCCGATCGTTTCGATACCGGCACCGCGCTCGGCTGGTCGCTCGTCCAGCGCTGAGCGGAGAAGACCCGCTCGACGGGGTATCGTCCGACCATGAGCGAGCCGCGCTTCGTGCCCCTCGACTTCGCCCGCCTCCCGGACTCCGAGATGCTCGCTCGGGCCCGCCGCTTCCACGCCAGGCTCGAGCTCCGCCGCAGCGTGCGCGACTTCTCCTCCGAAGCGGTGCCGAAGGAGCTCCTCGAGCTCGCCATTCGCAGCGCCTCGACGGCGCCGTCGGGAGCGCACCGTCAGCCCTGGAGGTTCGTCGCGGTGTCGGATCCGGAAGTGAAGCGCGAGATCCGGATCGCGGCCGAGGCCGAAGAGCGCGAGAGCTACGAGAATCGGATGTCGGAGGAGTGGGTCGAGGCGCTGCGTCCGCTCGGAACCGGCTGGCAGAAGCCGTTCCTCGAAACCGTGCCCTGGATCGTCGTCGTTTTCGCCCAGCTCTGGGAAGAGAGGGCCGACGGCGCCAAGGTGCGCAACTACTACGTCAAGGAGAGCGTCGGCATCGCCTGCGGCCTCTTCATCGCAGCGCTCCACGAGGCGGGGCTCGCGACCCTCACGCACACGCCGTCGCCGATGGCGTTCCTCAACCGGATCCTCGACCGGCCCGGCAACGAGAAGCCCTACATCCTCTTTCCGGTCGGATATCCTGCCGCGGGCGCGACGGTGCCCGACCTCGCGCGCAAGACTCTGGCCGAGGTCGCGTGCTGGAGAGAGGCCGGCGGCCGAGCAGCGCCGGAGGCGTGACCTCCGGGCGGCCGGCGCCGGGAGATCAGTCCTTGGCTTTCTTGCCCGCGTCGTAGAGCTGCCCGAGACTCTTCTTCGACAGCCGGTCGGCGAACTCGTCGACCCACTTGACGAACTTCGAGTCGGTCGTCGAGAGGTTGGAGCCGGAGACGACGCGGTGGTGAATCGCGGCCACCAGCTCGCCGGACTTGACGTCGATGAACTTCATGTCGAAGGTGGTGTTGCCGGAGCCGGCGCCCATGCCGACCCAGAACTTCGCCGCGGCGCTGCCTTCCGTGCAGTCGACGATCCGCCCGACGACCTTGACGTCTCCCCCCGACTTCACGACGGTGACCGTGCCCGCGAGTCCGTTGCGGAAAGCTTCGGCGAAGATCTCCGGCATGTCGCCGGTGAGGTTCCCGGCCAGCCGCTTGTCCTTGGCGTCGCGCTCGCCGGCCTTCTCTCCCAGGAGCTGTGGCTCCATCCACTCCGCGAACTGGACCTTCTTGCCGGCGAGGGAGAAGCCGGGCTGCACCCAGAGGTAGTCGATCTCGTCGGCCTTGCGGAATTCCCGGTCGTCGCCGTACCAGGAGGTATCGAGTTTGCCTTCATCGAGCATGCGGCCGGCACTCGCCGGCGCGAGAGGGACGAGGGCGAGGGCGAGGGCGAGGCAGCAGACCTTCGGGATGGACATCATGGATCTCCTTGTGCGATAGAAACCGGCACGGGACGGAAAGCCGCCGAAGCGGGGGCTCGCGGCTGGCACGGCGCGCATTCTAGCTCCGTCCGCTCCCCTCGGGGCGGCTGATTCCCGGTCACCCGGCCGGTATACTCGCATCCTGATGTCGCCCAGCGCCCTCGTCCTCGCGGGCGGCTCCGGAACGCGTTTCTGGCCTTCGAGCCGTCGCCAGCGTCCCAAGCAGTTCCTTTCCCTGGAGGGCGAGCGTTCGCTCCTCCAGGCCACCGTCGATCGTCTGCGTCCGCTGGTGCCGCCGGAGCGGGTCTGGATCTCGACCACCGAGGCGCTCGCGAGTGCGGTCGCGGAGCAGCTGCCCGAGGTGCCGCCGGCCCAGATCCTGACCGAGCCGGCGGCGCGCAACACGGCGCCGGCCATCGGCTGGTCGCTGCACGCCATGCCGCAGGCCGCGCGCGAGGGCGTCGTCATCGTCTTGCCCGCGGATCATCGGATCGGGGATCCCGAGGCGTTTCGCGCGGCGCTCGCGCTGGCCGCCGGGGTCGTCCTTCGCGAACCCAGGATCCTCACTCTTGGCGTGGTTCCGGCGCGGCCCGAGACCGGTTTCGGCTACCTCGAGATGGCCGAGGAGCTGCCGGGCGCTCCCGGGCTGCGTCGTGTCCGGCGGTTCACCGAGAAGCCCGATCGCGCCACCGCCGAACGGTTCGTGTCCGGCGGCGAGCATCTGTGGAACGCCGGCATCTTCGTCTTCCGCGGCGACGTCCTGCTCGCTGGGCTCGAACGGCACTCGCCGGAGCTCGCGCGCGGGTTGGCGCAGCTGGCGCGGAATCCAGGGCGGATCGGCGAGCTCTACCCGCGCCTGCAGTCGATCTCGATCGACTACGCGGTGATGGAGAAATTCGAGGAGATGGCGGCGCTGCCGCTCGACTGCGGCTGGAGCGATCTCGGTTCCTGGGACGCCCTGGCCGAGCTGCTTCCCGCCGATCCGGTCGGCAACGTCTCGCGGGGGGACGCGGTGGTGGTGGACGGGGAGCGCAATCTCACCTACGCCGAGAAGGGGACGATCGCCATTCTCGGACTCTCCGACCTGATCGTCGTGCGTTCGGGCGACGCGGTACTGGTAGCGCAGCGCAAGGACGCGCAGGAGGTCCGGCGCGTCGTCGACCGCCTGGCGGCCTCCGGCCGCACAGAACTGCTCTAGGACCCGACCGAGCATGCAGAAGAAGATCCCGCACTCCGGAGCCTTCTCGGAGCGGTTGAATCGCTGGGCGATCCGCCTGCGGTTTCCCCGTCCTCGCCTGGATCGCGCCGCGGGCGCCGCGCTGGTTCCTCTTCCTGCATGCGCGCTGGATCATCGCCGTCGTCTTCTTCTTTCACTCGCGCCCGAAGCGGGCGATCGAGCGCAATCTCGCCCGCGTTCTCGGCGCAGCCGTCGGCTCGGCGGCGGTACGTCGCGCCACGAGCGCGATGCTGCGTCATCTCGCCTACTACTGGGTCGACCTCTTCCGCTTTCCGCAGCTGCCGCGGGACCGCCTGCGCGAGCTCATCGTCGGCGGCGATGAGCGCGCGCTCGATCCGTTGCGCGAGCGGATCGCCGCCGGCGAGCGGATCCTGCTGATGACCGCCCACCTCGGAAACTGGGAGCTCGGCGCGGTGATGCTCGGCCAGGTCGAAATTCCGCTCGCCATCATCTACGTTCCCGACGAGTTCGAGCAGGCGGAGCAGTTTCGCAGTCACATGCGCACGATGTCGAACGTGAGCGAGATTCCGCTTCCTGCCGACGATCGCTTCGCCAGCCTCGCGGTGCTGAGAGCCTTCGGCGAGGGCCGGGTCGTCGCGCTTCAGGGAGACCGCGACTTTCGCGACAGCGGCGTCGAGCTCCCCTTCTTCGGCGCCCTCGCCAGTTTTCCGACCGGTCCCTTCCACCTCGCGCGGATGACCGGCGCGGTTCTGCTGCCGACATTCATCGCCTACGCGCCCGACCTGCGCTTCGAGATCGAGCACGGGGCGCAGATCACCGTCGCGCGCACGGCCGATCGCGACGGCGATGTGCGGGCGGCGATGGAGCAGTGGGTCGCCACCCTGGAGTGGGCGGTGCGCAAATGGCCGACCCAGTGGTACACGTTCTATGACTTCTGGCCGCAGGAAGGAGGCTCCGACTGAGCCGGGTGACGCGGGTCGCGACCGCCGAGGGCCTGCGTCCACTCTTCGCCGAAGAGCCGGCGGTCATGCCGCAGCCGTTTCCGCCGCCCAGGGGTTCGGCGGTGCCCGGCGACGAGCCCTGGGAGGTCGAGATCGGATTCGGCAAGGGGCGCTATCTCCTGCGTCGCGCCGCCCTCGAACCCGCAGGGCGTTTTCTCGGCCTCGAGATCGCCGGACGAGTACTTTCGTTTGGTCGCGCGCCGGATCGAGCGCCGCCGTCTCACCAACGTGGTGCTGCTCGAAGGCGAGGCGCAATACCTCGCCGCCGCCGTCCTGCCGCCCGGTTTCGCGCGCGCGGTGCATGTCTACTTTCCCGATCCCTGGCCGAAACTGCGTCACCAGCGCCGGCGGCTGTTCGCGCCCGACTCGCTCGACCTCGTCCGGGGCCTGCTGGCGCCCGAGGGCCGGCTCTACTTCGCGACCGATTTCCTCGCCTACGGGGAGGAGGTTCGCCAACTCCTGGTCTCCCTCCCGGGTACGCGGGTGACCGTGCGGGAAGCTCCCTGGCCGGACGGCGCGCGGACGAACTACGAGGCGAAGTACATCGTCGAGGGACGGCCGATCCTGCGTCTCGAGGTGGCGTTCGCAGGCGAGGCAGCGCCGCATCCCCGGGGCCTCCGCGACCTGCTGGTCGCCAGCTCGTGGCGCTCCGGCCCCCTCGACTAGCACCATGCCTGCGCACCGGCTTCATCCGGCTGCGCCGCATCGGGCGTACGCTCTGAGGGGAACTAAATGAGCGAACGAATCCTCATCGCCGGAGGGACGGGTCTGCTGGGACGCGCGCTCGCCCGGCGCCTGGCCACTTCCGGCAGGGAGATCGTGCTGCTGTCGCGCGCGGCGGCCGGCAGTGCGCGTGCGCTGGACCTCCCGCCGGGTTGCCGGGTCGAGTCCTGGGACGGGCGCACGGCGAACGGCTGGCTCGAGTTGGCCTCTGGCGCAGAGGCGATCGTGAACCTCGCCGGCGAGTCGATCGCCGGCGGGCGGTGGAGCGCCGAGCGCAAGGCGCGCATCGTCGGGCAGCCGGCTGCGGACGACCGCCGCCGTGATCGAGGCGATCTCGCGGGCGCGCCAGCCGCCGCGGGTTCTGGTGCAAGGCTCTGCAGTGGGCTACTACGGCGATCGCGCCGGTGAGACCCTTGACGAGAGCGCCGGGCCGGGGAGCGGCTTCCTCGCCGAGACCGCGCGGGATTGGGAGGCCGCGAGCGCAGGAGCGGAGCCGTTCGGAGTGCGTCGGGTGGTGGCGCGGACCGGAGTGGTGCTGGCGCGCGACGGCGGAGCCTTGCCGAAGATGGCGCTGCCCTTCCGCTTCGGAGCAGGCGCCGTTCTCGGATCCGGAAAGCAGTGGATGCCGTGGATTCACCTCGCCGACGAAGTCGCGGCGCTCGTGTTCCTGCTCGAGAATCCGGCGGCGCAGGGGGTGTTCAATCTCACCGCCCCTGAACCCATCACGCAGGCCGGATTCGCGCGTGCGCTCGCACGAGCGCTGCACCGCCCGCTCTTCGCCCGGGCGCCGTCCTGGACGCTGCGCGCGGCCCTCGGCGAGATGGCCGAGTTGGTGCTCGCCAGCCAGCGGGCCCTGCCGCGACGGCTGCTCGACCTCGGTTTCCAGTTCCGCTTTCCGCATCTGGCAGAGGCCCTAACGGAACTGTTCGGTCAGGAAGGCCGGGCGCGGACATGAGCTTCTGGGCCGTTCTGGGCACGGCTGCTCTCTGGGTTGCGATTTACCTGGCTTCAGGCTGGCTGCTGAGCGTCCGTCTACGCGACGTGAGCATCGTCGACGTGATGTGGGGTCCGGGCTTCGTGCTCGTGGCTGCGGTGGGGGCGCTCCTGGGGTCGGGGGATGCGGCGCGGAGGGCGATCGTCGTCGTGCTGGTGGGCGTCTGGGGCCTGCGCCTCGCGACGCACATCTTCGTGCGCGGCCGCGGTCAGGCTGAGGACTATCGCTACCGTGCGATGCGCGAGCGCCAGGGGCCGCGCTTCGTCTGGCTCTCGGCGATCACCGTCTTCGGCCTGCAGGGCGCGCTGCTGCTCTTCATCGCGCTGCCCCTGGTGGCGGCTACGGCGCTCCGGGATGCGCCCGCGCCTGGTCTCTTCGACATCGCTGGAATCGCGTTGTTCCTCTTCGGCTTCCTCTTCGAGGCGGTCGGCGACGCCCAGCTCGCGCGCTTCAAGGCCGATCCGGCGAACCGCGGCAAGGTCTGCGACGTGGGTCTCTGGCGCTACAGCCGCCACCCCAACTACTTCGGCGACGCGACGCTATGGTGGGGCCTCTATCTCCTGGCGTGCGCGGTTCCGGGCGGCTGGTGGACGATCGGCAGCCCCGTCGTGATGACCGTGCTGCTGCTCAAGGTCTCCGGCGTGGCGCTGCTCGAGCGCGGACTCACCTCGACCAAGCCCGGCTACGCCGACTACATCGCGCGCACCAGCGCCTTCGTGCCCTGGTTTCCCCGGTCTGCGCGTTCGGGCCAGAGAAGACTGGACTAGACGAGGAAGCGCTCCCGGAGTCCGGCCGCAACCTCGTCGCGGATCTCGGGGCGGGTGTAGACGCGGTAACGGTCGATGCGGGTCAAGTGGCGGATGAAGTGGCTGGCGCTCTCCATCGACTCGAGACGGCCGTCGCCGTAGCGCACCCAGACGGGGCTGCCACCCAGGCGATGCGGGTCCTTGGCGGAGCGCGCGACGAGGATCTCGCCTTCGCCGTAGTGCGCCCTGAGCTCCGGCAGCAGAGCTTCGAAGGCGACGCCTTCGGACTCGGAAAGATGCTCGCGGGTCTCGAAGGCGAGCGGGAAGTGACGGCGATGGACCACCGCCTGGGCATGGACGTTCTCCGACGCCCGCATCGCTTCGAGCGTCGAGAGGTCGTCCTGGCGCAGGAAGAGCTCGGAATCGGCGGGCCACCGCCGGTTCTCGGCCCGCATCCACTCCGAGAGGTGCTGTTCGAGCGCCTTGCCGGTGACGTTGAAGTAGACCTGGGTGAACATGTAATAGCGCGCCAGCACCAGCGCTTCGACGGCGTGTACGCCGCCCTCCTCGACGCCGATACCGAGCGCCCCGGTCTCCGGATCGGGCACGAGCGCGAGCGTGTCGAGCAGGCGGTCGAGGTCGTAGACGCCGTAGCGCACACCGCAGTAGAGGCTGTCGCGCAACAGGTAGTCCATCTTGTCGACGTCGAGCTCGCCCGAGATGACCTGCGCCAGGAATCGCCGTTCCGGCGCCACGTTCCCGGCGAGAAGCGCCGCGACATCGGCCGGCACGAGTCCCTCCCCGTGGCGCTCGAAGAGGACCGAGATCTCGTCGGAGGCAAGGAGCCGCGCGGTCATCGCTTCGTGATCGATGCCGCCCTGGAAGAGCTCCTCGGCCGAGTGACTGAACGGCGCGTGGCCGGCGTCGTGGAAGAGCGCCGCCAGTCGCGCCAGGCGGCGCGCCCGGCGCCGCTCTTCGGGGTCGAGGAGCGCCGGGCTCTTGGCGAGCAGGGCATCGACCGTCCGTCCGGCGAGCGCCATGGCCCCCAGCACGTGCGAGAAACGGCTGTGCTCGGCACCGGGATAGACGAGGAAGGTGAGGCCGAGCTGGTGGATGAAGCGCAGGCGCTGCAACGGACGGCTGTCGACCAGCGCCGCTTCGAGCGCGTCGGTCTCGATGAAGCCGTGAATCGGGTCGCGAAGGGTGAGCACGGTACGCCTGGCCGCAGGATAGCGCAGGCGCGCGTCAGGGCTCGGGCAGGAAGAGGTCGGGAATCGTCGAGGTCGGTTCGAGTGCCGCCGAGAGATCGCTGGCGCGGTCGAGGAAGAGGGCGGCCAGGAGGACACCGGCGACCACCGCCGGGCGGCGCAGGGAGAGCGGCAGGAAACGCGCGGCGACGAGCAGGAGCGCCGCCGCGCCGAGGGTCAGGAGATCCGCGCCCAGCGTCGCAACCACCGGCGTGGAGGCACCGAGCAGCGTCAACGGCAGAGCCGCGCCGGCGAGGGTCGCCCACCCCCGCACCGGTCCGGCGGCGGCCTGGCCGGCGGCGAGCGCCAGCAGCACGCGACAGAGGACGGCGAGCAGCAGGCCGGCGAGTCCCGCCGCCGGTCCGCGGCCGAGCCGCAGGAGCTCGCCGGCGAAGCTCGCCGCCAGCAGGAGCAGGCCCCCGAGACCGGCGGCGATTCTCCAGCCGGCCGGCTCGAGCTGGCGGAAGCCGGCGAGGAGGAGCAGGTCGGTCAGGGCGACGGCTGCCGCCGCGAAAGCGAGGGTTATCGCCGGCAGGGAGACCGGGGGCCAGGTGAGGCCCCAGGCGAGCGCCGCGTCGATGCGTTCGCCGAGGGTGAAGAGCCCGGCCATCGCCGCGGCGAGGAGCAGGGGTGTGGCGACCAGCGCCCAGAGCCGGCGGCGCTCCTGCACGGTCGCCGCGCCGCTCGCAGCGGCCGGAGGGGGCGGCGGGCCCGGCGGGCCCGAGCCGCCCGGTGGCAGACCGGCGAGGCGCCAGGGGACCACGACGTGCAGGCCGAGGACCAGCAGTTGCAGGGCGAGGGCCAGGGCGGTCATGGCTCGCGGCAGGTCGGAAACGGGCGCGTCGCGGAGAGGTCCGGGGAGCCGCTCTGCCCAGGGTCGAGGGCGGCAGGCGGTGCAGCAACTCGCAGGCGGTGGCGCCATCAGGTGGGATCCGCCAGCCCGGGGCGACATCGCACAGCGGCGCGAGCACGAAACGGCGCTGGCGCAGGCGCGGGTGGGGGAGAAGCGGCGCCGCCCCGGAGCGCAGCTCCTCGCCCAGCAGGAGCAGGTCGAGATCGAGCGTGCGTGGCGCCTCCGCCAGCTGTCCGCCGTTGCGTTCGCGGCCGAAGTCGAGCTCGATCTGGCGGGTGACCGCGAGCAGATGCTCGGCGGCGAGACCGCAGCGGCCGATCACCACGGTATTGAGGAACGGCGGCTGTGGGATCGGGGAGACCGGTTCCGAGAGGTAGAGCGGCGCGACGACGAGCGGGCCGAGCGTCGCTTCGAGCCGGGCGAGCGCCGCCGCGAAGATCTTCCGGGAGTCGCCGAGATTGCCGCCCAGCGCGAGCGCGAACGGGCGCGGAGGCTGCGGGGGGCTACTCCTCGTCGTCGTCGAAGTCGACCTCTTCCTCGACAACCCCTTCGGGCACCTCGATCTCATCGAGGGGGATGTCTTCGTCCGGGGCCGGCACGAGGTCGTCCTCGGGCTCGGGAATCGCTTTGGGAACGTCCTCGCGCCGCTTGCGTTTCGCCTGGGCGGACTCGGAAGCGGAGTCGGACCGTTTGACGTCCTTCTGATTCGCCCCGCACTTCGGGCAGATGGGTGCAGGGCGGCCGAAGTCGTAGAACTTCGCGCCGCAGTTATAACACTCGTATTTGGTCCCCAGTTCGGCCATGCGCTCTCGAGCTCCTTGGGCCGGGTGACCCCGGCGAGTGGGCGAACGTAGCAGCGCCCTTGCGGGCTGTCAACAATCTCCCCGGGATAGGATGCAGGCATGAATTGGAGTCTGCTCCTCGCGCCGGGCCGCGCTGCTCGCGGGGAGTCTGGTCCTGGGCGTGGTCCTGGCACCGGCCGCGGCCCGCGGCGAGGACAAGGATGGCGGAAGAGTCCCGGATCCGGAGGCCCCGGGCCTGACGCTGGCGCTAGCGCTCCGAGGCGCTGGTCGATCGGATCCGCTTCGAACAGAAGCGCTTGCGCAGCCTCGAGGCCGACTTCGTGCAGGACCGGGTCAGCGAGTTCCTCACCGCGCCGGAAGAATCCCGGGGGCGTTCGCCTACTCCGCGCCCGACCTGGTGCGCTGGGACTACCTCTCGCCGAAGCCGGTCTCGCTGGTGATCCGCGAAGACGAGATGCTGACCTGGTACAGGGACCTGGGCAAGGCCGAGCAGGTCAAGGTCGGCCGCGCCTCGTCGCAGGTCTTCCGGTATCTGAACGCCAGCGGCTCGCTCGACACGCTGATGAAGTATTTCGCCGTCACCTTCGTCTTTCCACCCGCCTCGCCGGCAGGCGCCCGCCGAGCCCTACCGCCTCGATCTCGCGCCCCGCTTCGCGCGCATCCGCAAGCGCCTGGCGGCGATGAGCCTGTGGATCGACCGCAAGCTCTTCCTGCCGGTCCGCGTGCGCTACGTCGAGGCCAACGGCGACACGACCGAGTACCGCTTCGACCATCTGCGCCTGAACGGCGAGATCCCGCCGGCGCGCTTCGAGCTGGCGATTCCGCACGAGGTCGAGATCCGGGTCGTCGATCTCGATCGCGGGCGCGACGCCAAGCCCTGAGCGTCGGCCGGATCTCCGCGCATGCGATTCGAGATTCTGGCGCGCGACGCCGGCGCCCGGCTCGGCCGGCTCGAGACCGCGCCGCGGGACGATCGACACCCCGGGCTTCATGCCGGTCGGCACGCTCGGTGCGGTCAAGGGGCTGACGCCGCAGGAGCTCGAGGGGACCGGGAGCGCAGGTCATGCTCGCGAACCTCTACCACCTCTCTCTGCGGCCGGGCATCGAGACCATCGGCGCGCCGGCGGGCTGCACCGCTTCACCGGCTGGAACCGGCCGATCCTGACCGACAGCGGGGGTTTCCAGGTCTTCTCCCTCGCGGCGCTGCGCAAGGTCGACGAGCGCGGCGTGCGCTTCCGCAGCCATCTCGACGGCGCGCCTGCTCGAGCTCACCCCGGAGAGCGTCGTCGCGGCGCAGGAGAGCGATCGGCGTCGATATCGCCATGGTGCTCGACGAATGCCCCCCCTGGCCGGTGACCGAGCCGGTCGCGGCGGCGGCGCTCGCCCGCACCCTGCGCTGGGCGGAGCGCTCGATCGCGGCGCGGACGACCGGCGGACACCGCGCTCTTCGGCATCGTCCAGGGCAGCAGCTTTCGGCACCTGCGCGAGGCGGGGGCGGCGGCGCTCGCCGGGCTCCCGTTCGACGGCTACGCGATCGGCGGGGTGAGCGTCGGCGAGCCGCTCGGGCCCCGCCGGGCGGCGATCGAATGGACCGCGCCCTGCCTGCCGGAGGACCGCGCGCGCTACCTCATGGGGGTCGGGAACGATTCCCGACATGCTGCACGCGATCGCCCACGGCGTCGATCTGTTCGACTGCGTGCTGCCGGCGAGGAACGGCCGCCACGGCCTGCTCTACACCCGCCAGGGGGCGCTGCGGATCAAGAACGCCGCGCTTCCGGGACGACGCCGCGACCGCTCGACCCCGAGTGCGGCTGCCCGGTCTGCAGCCGGCTGTCGCGCGGCCTTTCTGCACCACCTCTTCCGCGCCGGCGAGCTCTCCGCGGCGGTCTACGGCACCCTGCACAATCTGCGCGTATTCCTTGACTTCATGGGGGAAGCGAGAGAAGCTATTGCGGCTTTTCGGGTAGCGGACCTGGCCCGCAGATGGGCCAGTCGCTCCGCGGACGAACACCGATCCGAGAACTCTGTGGCGGTGGAGAGCCAGGAGCCGCGCTCGCGGCGCGTGAGCCAGCGCGCGCCTGGCGACGGCAAGTCGACATTCAGTTGCTGCACGGAATCGAACTCCGGGAGTCGAACAGATGGAACATCTTGCCAGTCGTCGAGTGCATGGATCCAGCTGGCCCAGGCGCAGACCCAGTCGCCGCTCGTCTCGCTGGTGCCGATCTTTCTCGTCTTCGGCATCTTCTATTTCCTCCTGCTGGCGCCGATGCGCAAGCGGCAGAAGGCGCCTGCAGAAGGTCGTCGAGGGCTTGAAGCGCGGCGACAAGGTGGTGACGAACGGCGGCCTGATCGGCGAGATCGCCGCGGTCGAGGACCGGATCGTCCACCTCAAACTGGGCGAGAACGTCAAGGTGCGGGTGCTCAAGTCCGCCATCGCCGGCCTCGAGGGCAGTGCGGAACCGGAGGCGACCAAGTGAACAAAGGACTGCTCATCAAGGGCGGCTTCATCCTGGGCCTCGCGGCGCTGTCGCTCTTCGCCGCCTATCCGCCCAAGGACAAGCTCAACCTCGGCCTCGACCTGCAGGGCGGCATCCATCTCGTGCTCAAGGTGGAGACCCAGGACGCCGTGCGCGCCGAGACCGACAAGGACATGGAGGTCCTGCGCCGCGAGATCGCCGACGGCGGCGTCTCCTCCGTCGCGACTTCGCGGATCTCCGACACCTCCTTCGACGTGACCGGCGTCCCGGCGGAGCAGGACGCCGTGCTCAACAAGGCCGCCAACGACTACCTCACGTCGCAGCGCTGGGACTGGAGCCGCCAGGGCAGCCGCACGGTCTTCACCATGACCGCGCTCAACGAGCGCGCGGTGCGGAATCTCGCGGTCGAGCAGGCGAAGCTCACCATCGACAACCGGGTCAACCAGTACGGCGTCGCCGAGCCGGTGCATCGCGCGCCAGGGTACTCGAGGGCGACCGCATCGTCGTCCAGCTGCCCGGCGTCGACGATCCCGAGCGCGTCAAGCGACTGATCAAGAGCACCGCGTTCCTCGAGTTCCGGCTGACCGAGTATCCGCCCGCGGGCGGTTCCGGCGTGGCGACGCGCGACGAGATCCTCGGCCGCTACGGCGGCAGCCTCCCGGCCGACATCGAGATCCTCGCCGCAGGACCAGCGCGACGACCAGGGCCGGATCCTCGGCCAGAGCTTCTACGCGGTGCAGAAGCGCCGGGTGATCACCGGCCGCGATCTGAAGTCGGCCAACACCGTCTTCCGGACAGTTCAACCAGCCGGTCGTGGCGTTCCATCTCAACGCCGACGGCGCGCGGCTGTTCGGTGACGCGACCGGCGCCAACGTCGGCCGCGGCCTCGCGATCATCCTCGACAACCGGGTGGTCTCCGCGCCGGTGATCAATTCGCGCATCACGGACTCCGGAATCATCGAGGGCAACTTCACCCAGCAGGAGGTGCAGGACCTCGTGACGACGCTGCGCTCCGGCGCGCTGCCGGCCGGGATCACCTACCTCGAGGACCGCACCGTCGGTCCGTCGCTCGGCCAGGACTCGATCGAGTCGAGCACGAAGGCAGGACTGCTCAGCCTGATCGGCGTCGTGCTGACGATGCTCATCGTCTACCGATTCTCGCGGCGTCAACGCGCTGTTCGCGCTGGCGCTCAACGTCCTGCTGCTCTTCGGCGCGCTGGCCTACTTCGGCGCCACCCTGACGCTCCCCGGCATCGCCGGCATCGTGCTCTCGATCGCCATGGCGGTCGACGCCAACGTCCTCATCTTCGAGCGCATCAAGGAGGAGATGAAGGTCGGCAAGACCGTGCGGGCGGCGATCGACGCCGGCTTCAGCAACGCGCTGTCGTCGATCATGGACGCCAACATCACGACGCTGATCGCCGCGCTCTTCCTCTTCCAGTTCGGCACCGGCCCGATCCGCGGCTTCGCGGTGACCCTGTCGATCGGCATCCTGGGCACCCTCTTCTGCGCGATCTTCGTCAGCCGCTTCCTGTTCGACCTCGTGTACACGCCGACCCGCAAGTCTCAGTCGATCTCGATCTAGGAACGCTCGCCCGGAACCGCAGACAGGAGCCAGGGAATGGATTTTCTTCGCAACACCAACATCGATTTCATGAAGTACCGGAAGTTCTGGATCGGCTTCTCCTTCGCGATCATGGCCATCGGCGCGGTCGCGGTCTTCTTCCTCGGCAAGCTGAACATGGGCATCGACTTCGTCGGCGGCACGCAGCTGACCCTGAAGTTCGCCAGCGAGCCGAACGTCTCAGAGATCCGCGACATCCTCGGTCGCGCCGGGCTCAAGGAGAGCCAGATCCAGCGCTTCGGCAAGCCGGGCGAGAACGAGATCCTGGTCCGCACGCCGATCGTCGAGGGCTCCGAGGAGGGCGCCGCGTCGCGGATTCTCGAGGCGCTCTCCCGGCACTACAACCAGGCCGACGCGCGCCGCCGACCTGAACCAGATCGGCACCGGCTCGATCGCGCCAGCTCCTCGTGGCGGCGAACCCGGACGGTGTCGCCGGCGAGCCCGAGGCCGTCGCTGCGCACTACACCGCGGTCGCCGAATCGGTGATGGCGGTGCGCAAGAGCCAGGCGATCTTCCGTTCCTGGGACGAGGTCGCGGCGGTTCCCGGTCTGACGCGGCAAGCGCTCGACGGGCTCGAAGTCCGCCGCGACGATCGGCAAGTTCTCGCCGCTCGCGACCGAGAACGTCGGCCCGCAGGTCGGCAAGGAGCTTCGCCAGCGCGGTTTCCTCGCCGTCATCGGCGCGCTGCTCGGGATGCTGGTCTACATCTGGATCCGGTTCGAGCTGCGCTTCGCCATCGGCGCCACGATGGCGAGCCTGCACGACGTGCTCATCACCCTCGGGTCTCTACGCCTTCATGGGCTACGAGTTCAACCTGACCACCATCGCCGCCTTCCTGACGCTGATCGGCTACTCGGTGAACGACACCGTGGTGACCTTCGACCGCGTGCGCGAGAACATGAGCAAGCACCGCGGGCGCAATCTCCTCAAGGTCCTGAACGACAGCCTGAACCAGATGCTCTCGCGGACGCTGCTCACCGGCGGCACGACGATCTTCGCCTCGCTGATGCTCTTCCTGTTCGGCGGCGACGTGATCAAGGGCTTCGCCTTCATCATGCTCGTCGGCATCATCGTCGGCACCTATTCGTCGATCTACATCGCGAGCCCCTTCGCGCTGTTCTGGGAGGAGTGGTTCGGCGCGAGCGCGCAAGAGCAAGGGCGACGAGAAGCCCGCGCCGCGCCCGCCGCCCTCCAGGGCGCGATGAGCCGGTCGAGGCAGGGCGCCGGCGTCGGTATCGCCTGCGGCCTCAGAGCCCTCGGCAATCGGGCGGACCTAGGATCACGCAGGTCGCGTGCGCGCGGCCTGTCCCCTGCCGATGCCAGACCTTCGCAAGCGGCCGCCCGCGCCGCCCGTCCCGCCGCCGAAGCCCCCCGCTGCGACCGATCTCGCGAGCCGCCTGGAGGACAACGGGCGGCTCGGTCGATCGCGACTACCTCGACCGCGTCTTCCGCTACTCGGCCGAGATGCACAAGGATCAGGTTCGCCGCTCCGGCGAGCCCTACATGACCCATCCGGCGAGCGTCGCCTGGCTGCTCGCCGACCTGCGTTTCGATCAGACCTGCGTCGCCGTGGGGCTCCTCCACGACGTGCTCGAGGACACCCTGACCACCCTCGAGGTTCTCGAGCGCGAGTTCGGCGCCGAGATCGCCGAGCTCGTCGACGGCGTGACGAAGATCGGCCGGCACTCCTACGTGCGCAAGGACGAGGCGCAGGCCGAGACCTTCCGCAAGATGATCCTGGCCTCGGCCAAGGACGTCCGCGTCATCCTGGTCAAGCTCGCCGACCGCCTGCACAACATGATGACCCTGGACGCGATGGCGCCGGAGGCGCGGCGCCGGATCTCCCAGGAGACGCTCGAGATCTACGCGCCGCTCGCCAATCGGCTGGGTATGGCGCGGGTGCAAGGGAGACCTCGAGGACCTCGCTTTCTACTATCTCTATCCGCTGCAGTTCGCCTCCCTGAAGACCAGCCTCGACGAGAAGCTGAAGGTCGGGCGGGGAACGATCGAGAAGCTCCGCGAGCGGCTGGTGAGCAGCCTGGCCGAGGCCGGGATCGAGGTCGAGATCAACTTCCGGGTCAAGCGCTACTACTCGATCTACCAGAAGCTGCGCCGGCAGCAGATCGACATCTCGGAGCTCTACGACTACCTGGCGTTCCGCATCGTGACGACCAATCTGCGCGACACCTACGCGCGCGCTCGGCACGGTGCACCAGAACTGGCGGCCGATTCCCGGGACGATTCAAGGACTACATCGCGATGCCCAAGCCGAACCTCTACCAGTCGCTGCACACGACGGTGCTGGGACCGGCGGGGCAGCCCTTCGAGGTGCAGATCCGCACCCGCGAGATGGACCTCGTCGCCGAGGAGGGAATCGCCGCGCACTGGCGCTACAAGGAGGGCAAGGCTCTCCTCGGAGGGCGTCGACAAGAGCGTCCTCTGGCTGCGCCAGCTGCTCGAGTTCCAGACCGACGTCAGCGACCCGCGCCACTTCCTCTCCGGCCTGAAGCTCGATCTCTACCAGGACGAGGTCTACGTCTTCTCGCCCAAGGGCGACGTGCTCGCCTTTCCGCGCGACGCCATGCCGCTCGACTTCGCCTACCGGATTCACACCGACCTCGGGCATCGCTGCACCGGCGCGCGGGTCAACGGGCGCCTGGTGCCGCTGCGCACTCCGTTGAAGACCGGCGACATCGTCGAGATCCTGACCAGCCCGAGCCGGGTCCCCAGCCGGGACTGGCTCTCGCTGGTCGTGACCTCGCGCGCCAAGCACAAGATCCGCCACTGGCTCAACACCCAGCAGACCGCGCAGGCGACCGACCTCGGGCCAGCGGATGCTGGAGCGCGAGCTGCGGCGCTACCGGCTGAGTCCCAAGAAGGTGCTCGAGAGCCCGGAGTTCCGGCGACTGATGGAGGCGGAGGGGCTCTCCCGGCCGGAGGATCTCTACGGCCGGCTCGGCTACGGCAAGACGACCGTCGGCCAGGTGATGGCGTCGCTACTGCCGCAGGAGAAGCTCTCCGAGCCGCCGAAGCCGCCGGGTCCGATCCGCAAGGCGATCGATCGGGTGCTGACGGGCGGGCGGGCAGGGACCGATCACGCGTGCGCGGCTACGGCGACCTGCTCGCGGTGCCGGCCAAGTGCTGCCGGCCGGTACCCGGCGACGAGATCGTCGGTTACATCACGCGCGGGCGAGGGGTGTCGGTGCACTCCGTCGATTGCCCGAACGTGAAGAACCTGCTCTACAACGCCGAGCGCGAGATCGAGGTGGCCTGGGCGACTCAGGAGAAGGGTCTCTATCCGATCTCGCTGCTCATCGAGACCGAGGACAAGCCGGGAATGCTCGCCCGGCTGACCGAGGCCATCGCCCGCTTCGACGCCAACATCCGTCAGATCGAGGCCGACACTGCGCGCCCGGGTCGCGGCTCCATCGAGGTCGTGATCGAGGTGGCCAATCGCGCGCACTTCGAGCGCATCCGGCAAGCGGTGCGCAATCTTCCGGGGGTGCTCGAGGTCACGCGCCGGATGGCGGGATCGGCGAAGGCCGGCGAGGAGGCCTTCTGAAGCGCAACGGGCTCCCGTCTCCACGCGGAGAGGGAGCCCGGAGACCTTGCGGAATGCGGTTCAGTTCAGCGCTTAGCGGAAGTAGCGGCAGTAGCCGGAGTTGCAGGCGCTGCGGCGGACTTCTCGTTGGCGACGTAGTTGCGCACCGGCGGGCGCTGCACTTTGCCGCTGCGGATGCAGCGAGCGCAGACGCGGACGCGCTGGACAGAGCCGCCGATCAGCGCCTTGATGGAGCGCAGGTTGGGCTCCCAGGTGCGCGAAGTGACGTTATGTGCGTGGCTGACCTTGCGGCCGGTCACCGTTCCCTTGCCGCAGATCTCGCATTGTTTGGCCATCTCGAAGCTCCCTGTCTTGTGCGGGGGAATGGGTCCAGCGCAACCGGAGAATTCTAGGCGAAGGCGGGAGGTTCTGCAAGGAGCCCCGGGGTGCCCGATCCCTTGGGCAGTGCAACGGGCGCCAAGAAGGCTGTGAAGTGCTGCACATCCAGCTGTGCAGCGATTTCGCCAACCCCTTGACAGGCCTTGAGGTTACTGTTACCTTGCCTTCAAGTTTTCGGAGTCAACGCGGTTGCTGCGCCAGCGGGCAAGGGGGTAGAAGACGCCGTGCTGTTCTCACGCTCGAAGGGACTCGTAGGGCTCGACATCGGCAGCTCGGCGATGAAGCTCGTCGAGCTCAAGGAGCGCAAAGGGGAGTACTCCCTGCAGCGGCTCGGCATCGAGCCCCTTTCGCCCGAAGCCATCGTCGACGGCTCGATCATGGACTCTTCCCTGGTCGTCGACGCCATCCACAAGCTGAACGACGCCACCGGCGCCACGCTCCCGAGCTACGCCACCTCGCTCTCGGGTCACTCGGTCATCATCAAGAAGATCCAGATGCCGGCGATGCCGGCCGAGGATCTGGCCGAGCAGATCCAGTGGGAGGCGGAGCAGTACATCCCCTTCGACATCAACGACGTGCGTCTCGACTACGTCGTCTCTCCGAGGGCGAGCCGGGCCGGGAGAACATGGAAGTCCTCCTGGTGGCGGTCAAGCGGGACAAGGTCAACGACTACGTCTCGGTGATCAGCCAGGCGGGCAAGGTGCCGGTGCTGGTCGACGTCGACGCCTTCGCGCTCCAGAACGCCTACGAGGCGAACTACGACCTCGATCCGCTCAAGGTGGTCGCGCTCGTGAACATGGGCGCCGAGCGTCACCAACATCAACATCCTGGCGCGCGGGCAGACGTCTTTCTGGCGCGACATCTCCTTCGGCGGCAACCAGTTCACCGAGGCCCTGCAGCGCGAGTTCAACCTCTCCTTCGATCAGGCGGAGAGACTGAAGCGCGGTCAGGCCGTCGACCGCTACGGCGCCGACCGACGCCCGTCCGGTGCTCGACGGGGTGTCGGCGGAGATGGCCTCCGAGATCCAGAAGACGTTCGACTTCTTCGCCGCCACCTCCTCGGAGGGGCCGGTGGACGAGATCGTCCTCTCCGGCGGCTGCGCCTTGACGCCCAATCTGCAGCAGGTGCTGCGCGAACGCTTCGGCGTGCCGATCGAAGTCCTCGATCCGCTGCGGCGTGTCCACTTCCGCGAGGCCGATTTTGACCGCGACTGGCTGAAGTCGATCTCGCCCATGCTCGCCGTCGCCGTGGGCCTGGCGATCCGCAAGATGGGGGGCTAGACGAGATGATCAAGATCAATCTCCTCGCCGAAGGCAAGCGCCCTGTCGTCGCGCGCAAGTCGAAGTCGTCATTGGGCGGCGGTGGCGGTCCCAGGGAGATGCGGCAATCTCCTGCTCGTCGCCGGAGTGGTCCTCGGACTGCTCGCGGCCGGCGGATGGTGTCCTCTGGGTGCAGGGCAAGCTCAAGCAGAAGGAAAAAGAAGTCGTCCAGGCGGCAGCGCGAAGTGGAAGAGCTGAAGCAGGTGATCCAGGAAGTCGAAGACTACAAGATCAAGAAGGCCGAGCTCGAGCGCAAGATCGACGTCATCAACGGCCTGAAGGCGAACCAGCGCGGACCGGTCCAGATCATGGATCAGGTCTCGCGCGCACTGCCGGAGCTGCTGTGGCTGAACAACCTGGACGTAACGCCGACGACGATCGACCTCCGGGGTTCGGCGTTCAACATGTCGGCGGTCGCCAACTTCATCGACAACCTCGACAAGGTCGACGAATTCGCCGAGCCGATCCTGAACGACGCCACCCAGAAGGCAGCGCGGGGCGCGCGCTCGGAGATCTACGATTTCAAGGTCAATCTCGGGTACTCCTTCAAGAAGGCCCAGGCGCCGACCCTGACGACCGACATCGAACGCCGCGGGCGGCGTCGCGCCTGGAGGCGCCCGAGCCGGCCCCGGCGCCGGCTGCCAACGCCGCGACGCCACAACAGAAGAGGGCGGAGTAAGAGACGATGGCGATCCAGACCGGTCTCGAAGGCAAGCCCTGGTATTTCGGTGCAGCTACGGGCGCCCTGGTCGCGGCGGCGATCGTCGCGGGCGTCTGGTACTTCCTGGTGAGTCCGCGCGACGAAGCAGATCGAAGCCAAGACGAGGCAGCTCGACGCGCTGCAGGTGCAGATCAGCGAGGGTCGGGCGGCCAAGCAGAAGCTTCCCCAGTTTCGCGAAGAGGTTCGGCGGCTCGAGCTCGAGCTCGAGAAGCTCCTGCGAATCCTGCCGGCGCGGCGCAACACGCCGGAGCTGCTGCGGCGGATTCGCCAGCTGACCGAGCAGGGCAGCTTCGACCTGTTGCGATTCACCCCCGGGAACTTCGCCGACCGCGACTTCTACAGCGAGTGGCCGATCGCGATTCGCCTGAACGGCAGCTACCACAACCTCGCGCTCTTCTTCGACCGCGTGGGACGGTTCTCGCGCATCATGAACATCGAGAATCTGAAGATCGCGGCGTTGCCGAACAGCCCGAAGGGACATTCGATCAGCGCCTCCTTCACCGCCAAGACGTTCATCTACCGCGAGGCGCCGCCTCCGGAGCCGGTCACGTCCAAGAAGGGCGCGACCAAGCCGGGGGGCAAGTGATGCGTACCGCGCGAATGTGCCTGCTGACGGTTCTTCTGCTGGCTGGGTTCTCGTGGGCGGTCCAGCCGGCCGGGGCGCAGAGCCCGGGAGCTCCCGCTGCGGCGCCGCCCGCCGGCGCGGGCGCGGAAACCGAAGCCGCGACCACGAGCGTCGACGACATTCTCGCCGGCGAAGAAGAGGTCCTCGCGGGCACGACCTACTCCTACGATCCGGGCAGTCGCCGCGATCCGTTCCGCTCGCTCCTCGCGGCGAAGGACAAGTCCGAGCGCAAGGGCGCCTTGCCCGAGGGCATTCCGGGTCTGCTGATCGAAGAGATCGATCTCACGGGGATTTTCAGGACCTCGCGCGGCTTCGTGGCGCAGGTCCTCGCATCGAACAAAGAGAAGAGTTACCTCATTCGAGAAGGCGACCAGCTCTACGATGGAGATGTCGTGAGCATCACGCAGCAGGAGGTCGTCTTCAAGCAAATCGTCAACGACCCGACGGTGATCAAGCCGTTCCGGGAAGTGGTCAAGAAGCTCAGCCCGTAGTCCAACCTTTTTCTTCAGGCAGGACTGCGCGATGGAGGCGAGCGACATGGGAGACGTGGTGAAAAGCATGAAAAGGGCACTCAGGAACGGGAAGGCTTGGACCTTGGTTCTTGCGGCTGCGTCGATCTGGAGCGGCTGTGCCGCGGCCTCTCCCGAAAGCGTGTCGCTTTCTTCCGAACCAGTGCCGCCGGCGGCGGCCCCCGCAGCCCTGCCGGCCACGATTTCCCGGCTCGCCGTCGTGGAGGGTGCGCCCGGAACCCGGATCGAGCTCGTGGCCGACAGCGGTCTGGTGTGGACGACCTATCGTGACGCCGACGGGGCGCTGGTCATCGAGTTGCCCAATGCGCGGCCGCTCGCGGGCGTTGGCGCCGAGAATCCGCCAGCCGGCCTGGTGTCGTCGGTCGACGTTGCGGTCGACGAGACGAGCGGCCGACCCCTCACCCGGCTCACCGTCCAGACCCGGCAGGAGGCCGAGCACACGCTCGTCGCCGGGCAGAACTCGCTGCATATCGACCTGACGCCAGTCGGCACCGCGACCGCTGCGGCGGCCCCGGCCCCTGCCGGGGAAGTGGCGGAGATGGCGACGCTGGCAGAAGAAGCCGCGCCGTCTGCACCGTCCGCGATCCAGCCTGCGCCGGCAGCGCAGGCCGAAACGCTCGCGCCGGTTCCGCTCGCCACCCAGGCCGCCGCCGTACCCGTCGCGGCACCGCGTCAGGTCAGTTTCGCGGCCCTGGGCACGCCGGATCAGCCGCTGCTGGCGCCGCCGCCGACCGGCCGGCGGGCCCTGCTGCTGGGGAGCGTCGAGGTGATCGAAGAGGGTGCGAACACGGTCGTCCGGGTCGGTGGCGATGGCGAGTTCGCCTACTCGACCTTCCAACTGTCGAACCCCGATCGCTTCGTGATCGACCTGGACGGCGTCGTGAACCAGAGCGCGCGCAGCAGCGCGCCCCTCGCCGGCGAGATCCTCGCCCGGATCCGCGTCTCGCAGTTCAAGCAGAGTCCCGAAGCCGTCTCGCGGGTGGTCTTCGATTTGCGCCAGACCGTAGCGCCGACGATCGAACGCGGTCCCGAGGGGCTCGTCGTTCGCTTCGCCGCCGCGGCACCGGATGCCGCTCAGCTCACGATGGCTCAGACCATCGAGACCATCGAGACCACTGAGACCACCGAGACCACTGAGACCGCCGCGCCCGAGACGACGGAGATCGCCTCCACCCTGCCTGAAACCCGGCCGGAGCCGCAGGAGATGACGTCGCCGAGCGCGTTCGCCGAGCCCGCGTCGCCCGCTGCGCCGGATGCGACCGTCGCGACCGCCGCCGAGACCCTGGGCGCGAGCGACGTTCAGGCTTACGCCGCCACCGAAGCCCCGGCGGTCGCCGAACCGGTCGCCCGGGTGCCCGCGCCGGCGCCGGCCGCCGTCGCCCCGGCCGGCAGGCCGGTGACGCCGCGCGACAGCAGCCTCTTCGAAGCAGCGGATATGCAGGCGGAGGAGGCGCCCCGCCCGGCAGTTTCGAGCAGCGCGGTCTTCGCCCAGCAGAACGTCGGCGGCACCCACAAGGAGTACGTCGGAGAGACGATCTCGCTCAGCCTCAAGGACGGCGACATCAAGGATGTGCTGCGGTCGTTCGCGAAGATCAGCGGCCTGAATGTCGTGCTGCAGCCCGGCGTGCGCGGGACGGTCACGGTCGAGCTCGAGAGCGTGCCCTGGGATCAGGCCCTCGACCAGATCCTCAAGATCAACAATCTCGGTTACGAGCTCGACGGCAACATCATGCGCATCGCCCCGCGCAACGTGCTCGAAGCCGAGGCCAAGGAACAGCAGGCCCTGGCCCAGGCCCAGGCGTTGTCGATTCCGCTGCGCACGGTGATCAAGCGCATCAGCTACTCGAGCGCCTCGGACCTGGCGCGAGTCCTCGCCTCGGGCGGCGGCCGCGCTTCGGGCATCCTGTCGCAGCGCGGCTCGGTCACCGTCGACGCGCGCACCAACACGCTGATCATCAAGGAGTTGCCGAGCTACATCGATACCGTCATCGCGGTCATCGAGACCCTCGACATCCCCGAGCCGCAGGTGATGATCGAGGCGCGAATCATCGAGACCACGAAGCGCTTCAGCCGGACGCTCGGCATCCGGTGGGGCTTCGAAGGCGTCGCCGACGCCGCGCACGGCAACACGACCGGCCTGCAGTTCCCGAACAACGGCAACGTCCAGGGCGACGTGAACGTCGCTCACCGGCGGCAGCAACGGCCTGCTGCGCTTCGCCCTGGGCAACATCCTCGATACGTTCAATCTCGACGCGACTCTCCAGGCCGCCGAGAGCGACGGCCTGATCAACATCCTTTCGGCGCCGAAGATCGCCACCCTGAACAACGAATCGGCGAGCATCCAGTCCGGTCTCCAGATCCCGATCCAGACGGTCGCCAACAACACGGTGACCGTGCAGTTCGTGAACGCGACCCTGCGCCTCGACGTGACGCCGCATGTCACCGCCGAGGGCACGGTGCTCATGGATGTCAACATCCAGAAGCGGGAGCCGCAGCTCGCTTTCGCGGTCGTGGGAGCGCAGAACGCGCCGATCTCGACCAAGGAAGCCCAGACCCGCGTCATCGTCCGCGACGGTGGCACGACGGTGATCGGCGGCATCTACAAGGTGTCGACCGACCAGGGCGCAGGACCGGGTGCCGGGCCTGGCGAACATTCCGGTCCTCGGCCATCTGTTCAAGAACCGTCGGCGCGAAGACGCCAACGAAGAACTACTGATCTTCATCACCCCGCGGGTGATCAAGCTCTAGCAACCCAGGGGGAGGATACCCATATGAAGCTCACAACTCGACTCCTGACTCTCGGAACCCTGGTCCTCTTGCTGGGCGCCTGCTCCTCGGGCGACTTGAGCGAGACCGACAGCGGCGGCGTCCTCCTGTCCGTCTCGGACTTCGACGGCCTGCCCGGCTTCGTCTCCGTTTCCGCGTCGGGAGGCGTGGCCACCATCGGCTCGCTTACGGTGCAGAACATCGCGAAGAACCCCTCGACGGGGACCAGCAGCCTGATGAATGTCGAGGTCCAGAGCTTCGAGTTCACCTATACCCGTGACGACGCGGGCACCCGCGTGCCGCCGAAACTGATCGAGTACGCCTTCGGCGTCGTGCCGGTGAACGGCACGTTCAACTACGCCAATCAGCAGTTCTTGCGGCCGGCCCAGTTCGAAGCGCAGCCCCTCAAAGATCTGGCCGACTTCGGTCGCGACACAGAAACGAATAGCACAGTCGTCCGCATGCGCGTGACAATCCGGGTCTTCGGTCGAACACTGTCTGGCGATACCGTGGCCAGTACCCCGGTGTCGTTCACGCGTCGACGTTGTGCCTTGAGGTCGAGGAGACAAGTGATGAAGGCTCATAGGAAGCAACTACTCGCAACTCTCGGCTTGGTCCTCGGCTTCGCTCTTGGCTGCAGTGCCGACGACCCGAACTCGCCCACGGCACCGCCGGTAGTCCCGGTTCCGCCGGCGGCGGGAGTGAACGTGAGCGTGACGACCTCGACCAGCACGCTGGACGCCGCCAGCAGTGCGTTCGCCACGCTGGTCGTGCGCGCCACGCGTGCCGACAACGGGCAGCCGGTTCCCAACCTGACACAGGGCTCGATCACGACCACGCCTCGGCAACTTCGGCAGCGTGTCCGGGCCGCAGGAGCTCGCCATCGAGCTGCTGAACGGCCAGGCGACGGTGGCTCTCTTCCCCGGCACCACCATCGGCACGGCGAGCATCCGGGCCGCCGTCTCCTCGGGAGTCGGCTTCACCACGGTGACCGTGCGTGAGCCGGGCCTCCCCGACACCTTCTTCCTCGGCTCAGTCAGCCCGAATACCGGCACCCCGCAGGGCGGCGAGACCATCAGCATCAACGGTGGCGGCTTCAGCGATCCGCTCCGGGTGTCGATCAACGGCATCGGCGCGGTGATCCAGTCCGCCTCCGGAACCCAGATCCGCGTCACCACGCCGCGCTGCGTCCAGGCGGCCTGCTTCGAGACCGGCGCGGTCACCCCGGTGGACGTCACGGTCACCACCAATCTGAACGAGGAGGGCCAGGCGACCGACACGCTCAGCTCCGGCTTCTCCTATGTCAACGGTGGCGGCGGCGGAGTCTTGATTCCGACGATCTTCTCGGTTACCCCGTCGTCCGGCCCGAACGAGGGCGGAACCCAGGTCACCATCAACGGCGACGGCTTCGAAGCGCCGGTGGCGGTCGACTTCGGCAATACAGGCAACGCGGTTGCGGCGCAGGTTCGTCTCGGTAACCCGCACCCGGATCGTCGTGCTCAGTCCGCCGGCGACCGGCATCGGTGCGCCGAATCTCAACCAGCTGGTGGCGATCCGGGTGACGAATCAGTCGTCTGGCCGGACCACGACCGCGGCGAGCGCTTTCCGCTACGGAGTGGACGTCGAGATCACCTCCATCGGACCCGGCGAAGGGCCTGCCAGCGGTGGAACGATCGTGACGATCTTCGGTCGCGGCTTCGACGAGCCCGTCGCCGTGACGCTCGGTGCAGCACGCCCAGCAGGTGCTTTCGGTCTCCGGGAGCGAGATCGTCGTGCGAACCGTGCCGATCGAAGTGACGAACTGCGCCGATGTCGACAGGACCCACCGCGGTGGTCAACATCGAAACCGGCGACTCGGTCGACCGGACCGAGCTTCACCTATCGCGTGCCGCGGCCGTTGCTGTTCAACGTCTCGCCGTTCGGCGGCCCGCAGTCGGGCAACACCCTGGTCACGGTCACCGGCGCCAACTTCGGTTCGCCGATGATCGTCGAGTTCGTCATCGGCGGAACGGCTTTCGCAGGGAATGTCGCAGTCCTCGACGGCGAGCTCGATCAGCGTTCGATCGCCGGCGATTCCGAACAACGTCGCTCGACACGGAGACGTGCGACGACAACGGCAATCCGGTGCCGCCCGATCCGACTCCGGATCCGGACGGCGAGCGTTACCTTGCCGGTCATCGGCCAATGTGCGGGTGACGGACCCGGCAACCGGGTGCACGGCTACCCTCAACGGAGTCTTCTCCTTCAATCCGTCGGACACCTCCTGCCGCGGCGACTAGGGCGCGAGAAGGTCGCTGCAAGTGCAACGAGAGCCCGGTGGCGACACCGGGCTCTTTTCACGTGCGGCTGGGTTTGGGCCGGCGCCGCTGGACGGTGCGGGGTCGCGGTTCGTATACTCCCTTCGAGATGCGAAAACTGCGGTCGTTCAGCCGATGGTCCCTGCTCGTCCTTGCCGCCCTCGCGGGCTGCAGTGAGGGCACGCCGGTCGCGCCATCGGGGACGATCCTCCGGGTCTCCGCCTTTCCGACCCAGATCGGCAAGCTCGGGCGCTCGACGATCACCGTCAATGCCTATCGCTCGACCGGAAACCCGGTCAACCCGGGAACCGAGGTCCGCCTGAGCTCGACCCTCGGCAGCATCGACCCGGTGGCCTACACCAGCGAGACCGGCCAGGCGACGGCCGTGCTGCAAGGCACCGGCCGGGTGGGCACCGCGACCGTCTCCGCTTTCTCCGGCGGTGTCGACCCGGTGACCATCGACATCGCGATCGGAGAGCTCGCGGCCTCGATGAGCTTCCAGGTGACGCCTTCGAGCGTCGCCGAGACCGGCGGCATTCTGGAGCTCCTGGCCCTCGTTCGGGACGACGTCTCCCAGCCGCTCGCCGGGGCGCAGGTGAACTTCCGCTCGGAGGTCGGCACGCTCGCTTCGGGCGGACGGTTCATCACCACCGACGCCGACGGCGAGGCGAGGGACACGTTGACCGTCACCGCGGCGGATCTCCAGATCATCGGCGACGACAACTTCGAGGTCACTGCCGAGGTCGGCGGCGCGGGCGGCTCCATCATCTCGCGCTCCTTCCAGGTCGGTATTCAGCGTCCGCCGCAGGCGGCCTTCACCTTCCAGCGTGCCGGCCTCGTCGTCACCTTCAACGACACGTCGTCCGGCAGTCCGACCAGTTGGCTGTGGGAATTCGGCGACGGTACGCCGAGCTCCAACCAGCAGAATCCGGTCCACACCTATTCGGCTGCCGGGCACCTATGTCGTCACGCTGACGGCGCGCAACAGCATCGGGACCAGCTCCGCCAGCAATCTGGTCCAGATCACCAACTAGGCAGCGCTTCCCGCCGCGACGGGTGCGGTATACTTCGTGGAGTCATGCACTTGCGATGCTTCGAAGAGGCCGGCGAGGCGGACTCCGGAAGGGGGTTAGGCCTTGCCTGAGCCGTTCTCGGACGAGCGCCTGAACCAGCTCCGGCAGCGCTGGGAGCGTGACCCGAAGTCGCGCGCCTTCCTGCAGTTGGCGGAGGAGTATCGCCGCGCCGGACGCCTGTCGGACGCCCTGCATGTGCTCAGAGCCGGTCTCGAGGAGCACCCGACCTACCTCGCCGCGCAGGTCGCGCTCGGTCGTTGCCTGGTGGAGACCGATGCCCCCGATGCCGCGATCGAGATTCTCGAGCGCGCGGTGGCGCGCGACCCGGCGCAGCTCGTCGCCAACAAGCTGCTGGTGGAGGCCTATCTCGCCAAGAGACAGGCCGGCAAGGCGCGTGAGCGTCTGGAGCTCTACAAACTGTTCAACGACCACGACGCCGAGATCGAGTCGCTCGAGGCCCGCATTCGGGCCCTGGGCGGCGCGACGCCGGCCGCGACGGGGGCGGTGAAACGCGGCCCGGTGCGCGAGCGCGCCCTTTTCGACCTCCCCGCCCCGCAGACCTTGCCCGAGATGGCGTTCGAGCCCGAGTTTGCGCACCCGCGCACCCTCGCCCGCGCCGATACCGCGCCGCAGGAGCCGTTCGGTGCGCTCTTCGCTCCCGGCGCCGCGCGGCGAATCGACGCGGCCTTCGCGGAGCAGGGGATCTTTGCTCTCGCCCCGGTCGTCCTTGCCGAGCCGGAGGCCCCGGTGGCCTTGGACGTGGTCGAAACGCCGGCTGATGAATCCACACCGGCCGGTCCGGTAGACTGGGAATCTGCCGCCTGGCCGACCGGCTCCGCCCGCATCGAGCTGCCTCCACCCGCACCCGGCCTCTTCGAACAGACGGTCCCAGCCGCCGACCTGCCTGCCGAGTTGCCCGCTGACCTGCCGGAAGAGCTGCCCGCGGAGCTGCAAGCGGAACCGGTATCCGTGGCGGTCGAAGCGCTCGCGGCGCCGGCGCCGCTGCCGCAGCCGGCCGAGCCGCTCGCACCGCTCGAGCCGGCGAGCTCGACCCTCGGGGATCTCTATCTCGCCCAGGGCCATCTCGACGAAGCGGAGGAGAGCTTCCAGTCGGTTCTCCGCTCCCGGCCTGGCGACGCCTCCGCCCTCGCCGGGCTCGAGTCCGTGCGCCTGCAGCGGGGAGATGAAGCCGCCGTCTTCGCCGACGACCTTGCCGTCGCCGAAGAGCCGAACGTCATCGTCGGCGGTCTGACGACCCGCAAAGCCGCCTTGCTCAAGGAGTATCTGGCGCGCATCCGGCGGGGAGCCAAGCGCCATGTTTCTTGAGCACCTGGGCACCATCAGCGGCCGGATCGAGGGCGCCATCGCGCTGTCGCTGGTCGATCGCGATGGCATGCCGGTCGAATCGGTGAGCGCCAGTCCCGAGCTCGACCTCGAAGCCATCGCCGCCGAGCTCGTTTCGCAGGTGCGCGCGATCTCGCAGCAGCAACAGGAGCTCTCGGTCGGTGAAGTGCAGCAGTTCACCGTCGTCGCCGAGAGGATGACCTTTCTGGTGAGCGCGGTTGCGAACGGCTACTACCTGCTGCTCGCGCTCGCTCCCACCGGCAGCGTCGGGCGCGCCCGATTCGAGCTCAGGCGCGCATCGTTGGTGCTCGAAGAGGAGCTTTCCTGACTTCATCATGCTGACCTACGACCAGATCAAAGAGCTGATTCAGATCGTTTCCGAGCGCCAACTGCACGGACTCGAAGTCGAGCGCAGCGGGTTTCGCCTGAAGATCACCGGTGCGACCCAGGCGCCGCCGCCGATGGAGGTCCGCGCCTCGCCTCCGCCGCACGTCGCGGTGTCGCCCGGCGCGCCCTCCCAGGCGCTGCATGCTGCCGATGCGCCGAGCGCAGCGCCCGCCAGGGCGGGCTCCGCGGCTGCCCATCATCTGATCGCCTCGCCGATCGTCGGCACGTTCTACGGCTCTCCCAGCCCGACCGCCGAACCGTTCGTGCGGATCGGCGACCGGGTCCGCAAGGGCCAGGTGCTGTGCATCGTCGAGGCGATGAAGCTGATGAACGAGATCGAGTGCGACGTCGACGGCGTCGTCGTAGAGATTCATCCGCAGAACGCACAGCCGGTGGAGTTCGGCGAGCCGCTTGTTCGGAATCCGGCTCGAGTAGCGCGTCTCGATGTTCAAGAAGATCCTCATCGCCAATCGTGGCGAGATCGCGCTGCGAGTCATCCAGGCCTGCCGCGAGCTCGGAATTCCTACCGTCGCCGTCTACTCGACAGCGGACCGCGAGAGCCTGCACGTTACCTACGCCGACGAGGATGTCTGTATCGGTCCGCCAGCCTCATCGCAGAGCTACCTGAACATCTCGAGCATCGTCTCGGCGGCCGAAATCACCGGCGCCGATGCGATTCATCCCGGCTACGGGTTCCTGTCCGAGAACGCGCACTTCGCGGAGGTTCTGCGCGACTGCAAGATCGGCTGGATCGGGCCGCCGCCGGAGGTGATCCGCCAGATGGGCGACAAGGCGAACGCCCGTCAGACGGCCGTCGCCGCCGGCGTCCCGGTGCTGCCCGGCAGCCAGGATCCGCTCGAGTCCGCGGAAGAGGCGCGCCAGCTGGCCGGGAGCATCGGCTATCCGGTGATCCTCAAGGCCTCGGCGGGCGGTGGGGGCCGCGGTATGCGGATCGTGCGCGCGGCCGAAGAGATCGAGGGCCAGTTCGCGACCGCAGCCAACGAGGCACTGACCTCTTTCGGCGATGGCTCGATCTACCTCGAAAAGTACCTCGAGGAGCCGCGGCACATCGAGTTCCAGGTTTTCGGTGATGCCCACGGCAACGTCATCCATCTGGGCGAGCGCGAGTGCTCGATCCAGCGCCGTCACCAGAAATTGATCGAGGAGGCGCCTTCGCCCGCTCTGACTCCGGACCTTCGGGAGCGCATGGGAGAGGCCTCCGTGAAGCTGGCGCGCGCGGTCGGTTATCAGGGCGCGGGCACGATCGAGTACCTGCTCGACCTCGACGGCAGCTTCTACTTCATGGAGATGAACACGCGGATCCAGGTGGAGCATCCGGTGACCGAGATGGTCACGGGGGTCGACCTGGTGAAGCTCCAGATCCGCGTGGCCGCGGGTGAGCCGCTCAACGCTTCCCTCGGGCCTCGCACCGCGCGGCCATGCGATCGAGTGCCGCGTCAATGCCGAGGATCCGGTGACTTTCGTGCCGTCGCCCGGCAGATTGACCACTTTCCACCTGCCTGGCGGTCCCGGAGTGCGCGTCGACACCCACGGCTACGAGGACTACTTCGTGCCGCCGAACTACGACTCGCTGGTGGCCAAGCTGATCGTCCATGCCGGCTCGCGCGACGAGGCCGTGGCGCGGATGAAGCGCGCTCTCGACTTCTTCGTCGTCGAAGGGATCAAGACCTCGATCCCGCTGCATCGCCAGATTCTCGAGGACGAGGAGTTCCGGGCCGGGCGACTGTCCACCCGCTTCATGGAGCGATTCGTCGAGCGGCGCAAGCTCAAGACGGCGGTTTCATGACGCCGGACGCGGGGTTTCGGCCGGGCAGAATCTATGCGATTGCCGACGCCGAAGCGCTCGCGCCGCGAAGCCTGTCCGAGGGCGCCTTCATCATGGCGCAGGCCGGCATCACGACGATCCAGCTGCGCGCCAAGCGTCTCGAGGACGACGTCCTGTTTTCCGAAGTGGAGCGTTGCCTGCGACTTCTCGGCGACTGGCCGGGAACGCTGTGGATCGACGATCGGGTCGACCTGGCGCTGCTCCTGCCCCTCGCCGGCGTGCACCTCGGGAGAGGGGACATTCCGGCTGCGGCGGCGCGCCGCCTGCTGCCGCCAGCGATCCGCATCGGCGTCTCGACGCACGACGAAGGGCAGCTCGCCCTCGCCGACGCGGAAGCTGCGGCGGACTGGATCGCCCTCGGGCCGATCTTCGCGACCAGGAGCAAGCGCGAACCGGATCCCGTCGTGGGTCTCGAGCGCCTGCGCCTAATGCGCAGCCGCACCGCGAAGCCCCTGATCGCGATCGGCGGTGTGCAGCGCGCCACCGTCGCGGAAGTGCTCGCTGCCGGCGCGGACTCCGTGGCGGTGATTCAGGCGGTCTGCTCGGGCGACATCGCGCGCAACTGCCGCGAGCTCCTCGCCGCAGCGGCATGAGAATCCTCTTGACCGGATTCATGGGAGCCGGCAAGACCTCCGTCGGCAGGCAACTCGCCGCCAATCTCGGCTGGCCTTTCATCGACCTCGACGAAGAGATCGAGAAGCTCGCGGGCGAGTCGGTGCGCGAAATCTTCGAGCACGTCGGTGAAGGGCGGTTCCGGGAGGTCGAAGCGCGCGTGCTGGCGGAGTCGATGCGACCGGACCCCGTCGTCGTGGCGACCGGAGGCGGCACGCTGACCTTTCCGCGCAATCTCGCCGCCGCCCGCTCCGCCGGTCTGGTCGTCTGGCTGAATCCGGAGTTTGCGACGCTCACGCGGCGGGTGGGCGGACGGGGCAAGGAAGACCGTCCGCTGTTTCGCGACGAGGCGACAGTCCTGGCGCTCTATCGCGAGCGCCTGCCGGCGTATGCGCTGGCGGACTTGAAAGTCGACGTGGCGCCGGGAGAGAGCGTGGAAGAAGTCGCGGCGCGCATCGGGCTGCTGGTCGCGGAGCGCACATGCAGTACCTGATCCTCTCCGACATGCACGGCAATGCCGAGGCTCTGCAGGCGGTCCTGCGGCGGGTGCGGCGCAAGCGGTTCGACGTCGTGCTGGTCCTCGGCGACCTGGTTGGCTACGGCGCGGGGCCGAATCAGGTGGTGGAGGCGGTGCGGGATCTCCCGGGCACGGTCTTCCGCATTCGCGGCAATCACGACAAGGTCGTGGCGGGGCTCGAGGATGGGGCCAATTTCAATCACGCCGCGCTCGCCGCGGCGCGCTGGACCACGGAGCACCTGACGGCGGCCAACCTGCGTTTCGTGCGCGAGCTTCCGCGCGGTCCGCTGGTGCTGCCCGAAGGTCTGTCGATCTGCCACGGTTCGCCCCTCGACGAGGACACTTACGTCTTCTCGATGTACGAGGCGTGGGAGATCTTCGAGAACTACTCGGCGGAGCTCGTGTTCTTCGGCCACACCCATGTCCCTTCGCTCTTCGTCCACCAGCGTCGCGACATTCGCGTCGCCCTGCTGCGCGGGGAGAGCGGCTCGATCACCATCGAGGCCGGTTGCCGATACCTGATCAACCCAGGCTCGATCGGCCAGCCCAGGGATCGCGACCCGCGGGCCGCCTACATGACCTACGACTCCGAGAAGCGGATCGTGCGCTGGCACCGGGTCGCGTACCCGTGGATCGGGCCCAGCAGCGGATTCTCAAGGCGGGTCTGCCGAAACTCCTGGCCGATCGGCTGGCGATCGGCACCTGAAGCGCCAGCGGCTCCCGCCTTGCAACCGGGGGCTGGCTCTCCGTAGCATGACCTGTCGATGACCCCCGCGCGCCATCCCTGCTGCCGGATCACGCTCCTCGCCCTCCTGCCGGCGCTCGCCTGCTCGCAGTCGCCGCCGGCCCAGCCGGTGGCGGGCAGGGACGAGGTGCGCTCGACGCGCGCCGCGGACCTGCGCGATACCCGGGCGCTCCTCCTGTTGATGGCCGATCAGAAGCGCTTCGAAGCGACGGTCTTCGTCGCTCTCCTCGACAGCTCGGCAAGCGTGCGAACGGACCTCGCCGTAGCGCTCGGCAGACTCGGCGACCCGCGCGGCCGGGGGCTGCTGCAGGGGCTGCTGATCGATGCCGAGCCGGAAGTGCGGCGGGCGGCCGCCTTCGCTCTGGGCGAGCTCGAGTTTCCCGCCGACTCAGCCACCCTCGCGGTCCCCGCCAGTTCCGCGAGCTCCGCCATCGCCGCAATCTCCGCCTTGCTGCGTGCCGCGGTCGATGACGACGCCGAGACCGGAGCGCTGGCGGTCGAAGCCCTCGGCAAGCTCCAGGCGCCGCTGGCGGATGTCCGTCGGACGCTGACCGCGCTCGCGCCGGACGCGGCGGCCCGTCGGCTGGCACCGGCGCTCTTCCGTTTCCGCGAAGACGCCATGGTCGAGGTCGCGGTGGAGCTCGAGCGCGGCGCCCTCTCTCCAGTGCCGCCGGTGCCGTTGACATCGCCGACACTGCCGACATCGCCGTCACCGCCATCCGCGGCGGAGCCAGCGGCTCGCGCAGTGCACTTCGGGGCGGCCTATGCCCTCTCGCGCGACGCCCACGCCGGGGCTTTGCCGCACCTGCGCCGGCTGCTCGAGGACCCCGAGCCGCAGATCCGCGCCTGGGCCGCGCGCGGTCTGGGCGACGTGGGCGAGCTGGCGGACTTCGCGCGCCTCGAACCTCTCCTGCTGGACCCCGCGCCGTCGCCCCGCATCCAGGCCATCCGCGCCGGCGCCCGCATCGCGGCGCGGGTGCAGGCCGTGCCACCCCTCGGCTGGGGCCGGCTCCTCGGCGGACTCGTCGACGACCCCCTGCCGGGCGTCCGCGCCATCGCCCTCGAGTCGTCCGCGGCGTGGATCCCGCAGCCGGAGGTTCGCCAGGCGGTGCTTCGCCGCCTCGCCTCCGGCGAGCCGCGAGAGCGCGAGCTGGCCCTTGTCGCGCTCGCCCAGGCGGGCGATTCGCAGGCCGAGGATGCGGTTCGGCGTGCGGCGACCGCTAGCGCGAGACGGCTCCGGGCGCGTGCGGCCGAGGCGGCAGGACTTCTCGGGCTCGAGGAGCTGCTGGAAAAGCTCTTGCTCGATGCGGAGCCGGTGGTTCGGGTGGCGGCGGTCGAAGCGTTGCTGCAGCTCGCCGACGAGGCCGGCGCGGCTGCGCCGAAGAGTTCCCCGCGGCGGTGGCGCGGATCGCCGGACAGTCTTTGGACGACCCCGACCCCACCGTGCGCACGACGGCGCTCGAAGCCTCGTCGAGGCGCCCGTGTTGCCGGTCGGCACGCTCGCAACAGGCGCTCGTCGCCGCCGAGCGGGATGCGCTCTCCGATGCGCGTGCTGGCCGGAGTCCGGGCACTCGCCGCGCGGGCGCCGGGAGGTGGCGGCCGAGCACGAGGCCGCGGTGTCGATCGCTCGAGTGCGCTCGCCGAGAGCAGCGACTTCCTGGTCCGCCGCGAGGCGGCGGCGGCGCTCGCGGGATGGGGTAGCCGCCACCGGCCGGTCGGGCCGGTGGCGACCGGCCGCACGGGCCCGGTCTACGCCCAGGTCCTCTCGCAGACCGATCGCGCGCGCGTCGTGGAGGTCACGCACCGCGCGCGGCGCGTTCCGGATCCGGCTCGACTGTCCGCAGGCGCCCCTCACCTGTCTCTCCTTCCTGCAGCTCGCCGGCCAGGGGTACTTCGACGGTCTGACGTTCCATCGCGTGGTGCCCGATTTCGTCGTGCAGACCGGCGACCCGCGCGGCGACGGCTGGGGCGGGCCCGGGATTCGCGCTGCGCGACGAGATCAACCGCCTGCGGTTCGGGCGCGGCGCGGTCGGCATGGCGCTCTCCGGGCCGGACACCGGCGGCAGCCAGTTCTTCATCGCCCTGTCGCCGCAGCCGCATCTCGACGGCGGCTACACGGTCTTCGGCCAGGTCGACGGCGACGACTCCGTGCTCGACCAGATCCGCCAGGAGGACGGGCTGGTCACGATCCGGGAAGTCGAGACAGGTGAGTAGCTTGCGCTCCGGCTCCGGACCCCGGGCAGGGCCGGGCCTGCAACTTTCTCCGCCGGCGGGCACGTAGGTAGCCATGTCGGTCGAACCGCTCGATCCCACCGACGAAGCGCTCGTCCGGTCGGTCCTCTCCGGGGACCGGGAGCGGTTCGAGCTGCTGGTGGAGCGGTATCAGACGCGGCTGGTCAACTATCTGTACCGCATGGTGCGCAACCTCGAAGAGGCGCACGATCTGACCCAGGAGGTTTTCATCCGCGTGTATCAGGCTCTGGATCGCTACGACAGCCAGTACCGGTTCTCGACCTGGCTCTTCCGGGTCGCCCAGAACGCGGCGATCGACGTCATCCGCAAGCGCCGGATCCAGCTGGTGCCGCTGACGCGGCGGGCCGACGAGGGCAGCGACGCGACCGTCGATCTCGAGCTGCCGGACGGCCAGCCGTCGGCGCTCGAAACGCTCCAGGGGCGGGAGCTCGACGCCTCGATCCGGGCGGCGATCGACGCTCTGCCCTGGGAGTACCGCGAGCTGATTCTGCTCCGCCACTACGGCGAGCTGGCCTACGAGGAGATCGCCGAGGTCAAGGCGATGCCGCTGGGTACGGTGAAGAACAAGTTGTTTCGCGCGCGCCAGATGCTGAAGCAGCAGCTGCTCGGTCCTCAGGCCCCCGGCAACTGACGGGGAAGGAAGCGTTCATGAACCACGACCATCTGCTGGAAGACCTCGACCTCGACCTCGATCTCGAAAGCGCCCAATCGACCGCGGTGCCGCTACGACCAGGCGCCCGGAATCCGAGGCGCCCGGAGCTGCTGGCACCGGCCGAGAGAGCCCGCTCGAGGCGCATCTCGCCGGCTGCGCCGAGTGCCGGCGCGAACGCGAGAGCCTGCGGGCGGTGCACCTGCGCCTGGCCGCTTCGGTGGTCGCAGCCGCGCGAGGGTTTCACCGGCGAGGTCATGCGCGCGCTCGTGCCGGCGCCCTGGGAGGCGCGCGCCGCTGGTGGTCTGGCGCTGGCCGTTCGCCCTGCTGCTCGCTCTGGGCGGCATCGCCGCCGTTCTCCTCGGTGGCGCCGCGGCGGAGCTCGAGCCCGGCGCCGGGATCGTTCGACGCCTTCGTGGCGCTCGCGCGCCTGCTCGAGAGCGCGGCGCTCGCCGGCGCCGGCCTGCTCGGCGCCTCCTGGCAGGGCCTGGGCTCCGGGCTCGGGGAGTGGCTGGGCGCCTCGAAGACGAATCTGGCGGCCGCCGGAGTCCTGCTCCTGGGCCTGAACCTGCTCTTCCTGCGCCTGCTCCGTCCGGCCTCCCGGAACGCCGGCCGAAATCCCGATAGACTCTCGCCGCATGGTCGCTGCGGGTTGCCCGGCGCCTTCTGGGCGCTGCGCTGCTGTTGCTCTTCGCCGCTCGCTGCCGGTGCTGCAGCGGACGCCGCGGGCTTCGCGGACGCCCGAACGGCCGCGCTGCCCGGTCTGCGTCTCGAAGCGGGGAGCGTCGCCCGCCAGCAGATCGTGGCGGTCGGCCGCGGTGTCGAGGTCGACGGCGAGGCGCTCGCAGGCGTCACGGCGCTCAACGGCTCGGTCAGCGTCACCGGGACCGTGCGCGGCGACGTGACGGTGCTCGGCGGCGATCTCATCCTCGCGCCGACCGCCGTCATCGAGGGCGACGCGCTGGTCCTCGGCGGCCGCCTGCGTGGCCGCCGGCGGCTCCCGGCTCTCGGGGCGCGCCGTCGCCTATCCGACCGTCTCGCGCGCCTGGCTGACGCTGCTCGAGGGGCCGAGCCTGGGGCTGCGGGCGACTTCGCCGCTGGTTCTCGGCGCCAAGCTGGGGCTGGTCGCCGCCTGGCTGGCGCTGACCCTGCTGCTCTTCGCCTCCGCCGGCCGGCCGCTGCGTGCGCACCTCGGAGGAGGTCCGGCACGAGCCGCTGCGCTGCTTCGCGGCGGGACTCGTCGGGTCTCGCGACGATCGTGCTGACGGCGCTGTTCCTCTCGGCCTTTCTGCCGACGCTGCTGGGCGTGCCGCTGCTCGTCCTGGTCGCGCTGCTTCGCTCTCGTCCTCAAGCTCTGGGGGATGGTGGCGATCTTCCACAGCTTCGGCAGGTTCTGCGCCACCCGGATCGCGCGGCGCCGGGTCGTCCAGCTCCACGCCGCCGTGCTCGGCCTGCTGCTCCTCGGCCTGCTCAAGCTCGTGCCCGATGGCCGGCGTCTGGGTCTGGACCGCCGCGACGCTGATCGGCATGGGCGCCACCCTGCGCTCGAAGTTCGGGCGCTTCGAGCCCTGGTTCGAACGGCGACAGTCGACCGGCCTGCTCTGAGCAGAGCCTGCTAGGCTCTCTCTGAAGTCGAGAGCCTTGCTAGGCTCTCTCGCGCGAGGAGCCCAGTAAGGCTCCGGGAGGAGTCGTCGGCATGGAAATCCGGAAAATTGGCGTCGTGGGCGCCGGCACGATGGGCAGCGGCATCGCCCAGGTGGCGGCGCAGTCGGGCTTCGACGTCGTCCTCGTGGACATCGCCGCCGCCGCCCTGGCGAAAGGGCTCGCGACGATCGCGAAGAGCCTCGAGCGCCTGGTGGCCAAGGGCAAGCTCACCGCCGAAGAGCGCGACGCGGCGCGGGCGCAGGCTGGCCTCGGGCGGCGACCTCGCGGCGCTCGCCGGCTGCGACCTCGTCGTCGAGGCGGTGGTGGAGAAGTTCGAGGTCAAGCGCCAGGTTCTCCAGGCGCTCGATCCGGTGCTCGCGGCGTCGCGCGATCCTGGCCACCAACACGAGCTCGATCTCGATCACCCGGCTCGCCGCCGCCACGGCGCGTCCGGACAGGGTGATCGGCATGCATTTCATGAACCCCGTGCCGCTCATGCAGCTGGTCGAGATCATCCGCGGCCTGCAGACCTCGCAGGAGACCTGCGATGCGGTCTTCGCGACGACCCGCAAGCTCCAGCGGACGCCGGTCGAGGTGAACGACGCCCCCGGCTTCGTCTCGAACCGGGTGCTCATGCCGATGATCAACGAGGCGATCTTCTGCCTGCACGAGCAGCGTCGGCGAGGCCGGCGGCGATCGACGAGGTGATGAAGCTCGGCATGAACCACCCGATGGGGCCGCTGGCGCTCGCCGACCTCATCGGTCTCGACGTCTGTCTCGACATCCTGCGCGTCCTCGAGGAGGGCTTCGGCGACCCGAAGTACCGGCCCTGCCCGCTGCTGGTGAAGATGGTGGATGCGGGCTATCTCGGCCGCAAGAGCGGGCGCGGTTTCTATGCCTACGGCTGAAGGACTGCCGAGCGTCTTCTGCCAGGTCTGCGGCGCCGAGAACCAGAGCGACCGCGAGTTCTGCGCGCGCTGCCATCAGAAGCTGATGGTGATCTCCGGCGCGGTCGGCGGCGAGGGCGAACAGTTCGAGTCCGAGCGCAGCGCCGATTTCTCGCTCGACGAGCATCTGCTCGAGCGGATCTCGATCCTCGAGGAGGCGGTCAAGCGCACCGCCGAGACCGCGCAGAAACTGGTCGCCGCGGTGCAGAAGCAGGAGAAGAACCTGCTCGTCTCGCAGACCGGCTTCGCGACGCTGCGCGAGCTGCTCGAGCGCCGCCGGCTGGTGGGGCGCGAGGAGTGGAGCGACCTCTGGGAGTCGAAGATGGACTACCAGCTGCGCGCCCTCGAGAAGCGCGAGCGCTTCATGGCGATCCGCGACCGGGTCGTCGCGCTCTATCAGGGCAACCGGCCCAAGCTCTTCGCGCAGCATCTCGACGATGCCGAGTACGCCCTCTTCGCCTTCGACGTCGAGCGCGCCAAGCGCGCCCTGGAGCAGGCGCTGGAAGCTCGACCGGACGAACTACGAGCTGGCGCTCTTTCTCGGCGAGACCTACTTCAACGAGGGCGACACCGAAGCCGCGCTCGGCTTTTTCCAGAAGGTGCTCGAGGTCAAGCCCGACCACTTCGAGGCGCTGGTCTTCTCCGGCGTCATCTTCCACGAGCAGGGCAACTTCCATCGCGCCGAGGGGCTGCTCAAGAAGGCGGTGGCGGAGTACCCGGACGCCTTCCTGCCGCACTTCAGCCTCGGCGCGGTCTACGCCGCGCACGGCGACCTGACGCGCGCCGTCGCCTACCTCGAGCAGGCGAACCTGCTCGACCGCGTGCCGCAGGCGCTCTACCTGCTCGGCAACTGCCGCTACGAGATGGGCCAGGCCGCGCACGCCATCCGCAGCCTCCGCGAGGCGGTGCGGCTCGACCCGGCTTTCGAGGAGGCGCACTACCTGCTCGGCCTCGCCTATCTCGACCGGCACTGGAACAGGAAGGCGCTGGCGTCGTTTCGCGAGGCGCAGCGGCTCAATCCGCGCCGCCTGCGCTACCAGGATCTGGTGCAGTTTCTCTCCGGCCGGACCGGAGCGCCGCTGCCGGAGGTGGGCACCGAGGCGGCGCGCTACATGGCGAAGGCCGAGGAGCACCGTGCCCGCGGCGAACGGGACCGGGCGCTCGTCGAGCCTACCAGAAGGCGCTCGACGCCGAGCCCGAGAATCCGACGCTGCTCATGTCGTTCGCGATGCTCTGCCTCTCGCTCGACCGCTGGGAGGAGCTCGAGACCGCCGCCCGGCGGGTGCTCGAGCTGAATCCCGGCGAGATGCTGCGCGCGACGGCGTCGGCGGCCCTGATCGCCGCGCTGCGCAGCGGCGGGAAGTTCCGCGAGGGCAACCGGATCGGCAAGCTCCTGCTGCAGGAGGGGGCGAGCAACTTCACGCGCACCATCGCCTACTTCGAGATGGCCTACAACCTCGCGGAGATGGAGGAGGACCTCGACCAGGCCCTGGAGTATGCGCAGCAGGCGCTCGACCTCGCTCCCGACGAGCTCAAGCAGTTTCCGCTCGCCGCCAAGGGCTGGGTGCACTACAAGCGCAAGGAGTACGACGCAGGCGGTCGAGTGCCTGGCGAAGTCGAACGACCTCGGCTCGTCGCCGACCACGCTGACCCATCTCGGCATGGCGCTCCTCGCCTCGGGCAACGAGGAGAAGGCGCGCGGCGCCTTCGGCCGGGCGCGGAGCCTCGAGCCGCGCGTCGGCGCCCTCGAAGAGAAGATGATGGAATGCATGCGCGACTCGTCGCGCCTGCTCGAACGCGTGCAGCAGCGGCAGAAGCGATAGCAGCCGAAACGAAGCCCCTTCGATCCGAGACCCCGGTGACCCAGTGACGCACACTCTTCCCGAGCTCGCGCCCGACCGCTCCACTCCGCTCACCCGGTGGTCCCAGACCTATCTCTTCACCACCCGCGAGGTGCCGAACGACGCCGAGGTGATCTCCCACCAGCTGATGGTCCGCGCCGGCATGATCCGCAAGATCGCCGCCGGCATCTACACCTACCTGCCCTTCGGCTGGCGGAGCCTGCAGAAGCTCTCGGCCATCGTGCGGCGCGAGATGGCCGCCGCCGGGGCGGTCGAGCTCTCGATGCCCTCGGTGCAGCCGGCCGAGCTCTGGATCGAGTCGGGGCGCTGGCAGAAGTACGGCAAGGAGCTGCTGCGCATCCGCGACCGCCACGACCGCGACTTCTGCTTCGGGCCGACCCACGAGGAGGTCATCACCGACCTGGTGCGCCGCGACGTCAAGAGCTATCGCCAGCTGCCGTTCAACCTCTACCAGATCCAGACCAAGTTCCGCGACGAGATCCGTCCGCGCTTCGGCCTGATGCGCGGACGCGAGTTCCTGATGAAGGACGCCTACTCCTTCCACGCCACGCCGGAGAGCCTCGACGAGGCCTACGAGGCGATGCGCGCCGCCTACCGCCGGATCTTCGAGGCCTGCAAGCTCGACTACACCGTCGTCGACGCCGACACCGGCACGATCGGCGGCTCGTCGTCGCACGAGTTCATGGTCACCGCGGCGACCGGCGAGAGCGCGGTGGCGCACTGCGACGGCCTGCGGCTACGGCGCCAACACCGAGAAGGCGGCGCGCGGGCCCTGGGGCAGCATCTCCGAGGCCGCGACGGCAGGAACTGACGCGCCGCGACACGCCGGGCATGCGGTCGGTGGCGGAGGTCGCGCCGATTCCTCGGCGTGCCCGAGACCCAGTTCGTGAAGACCCTGGTCTACGAGACCGACAAGGGCTTCGTGGCGGTGGCGATCCGGGGCGATCGCGAGGTCAACGAGGTCAAGCTGCTGAACGCGCTGAACGTCGAGCACCTGCAGCTCGCGACCGAGGAGAAGGTCCAGGCGGCGACCGGGGCGCCGGTCGGCTCGCTCGGTCCGGTGGGCCTGCCCGCCGGACTGCGGCTCCTGGCCGATCTCTCCGTCGCCGGGCTCAAGAACTTCACCTGCGGCGCCAACGCAGGCGGGCGTCCATCTGGTCGAACGTCAACTGGGGCCGCGATGCCGAGCTGGGCGAGGTCGTCGATCTCGTCACGGTCGGTCGACGGCGACCCCTGCCCGCAGTGCGGCGCGGCGCTCGCGATCTCGCGCGGCATCGAGGTCGGCCACATCTTCAAGCTCGGCGACAAGTACTCGGTGGCGATGAAGTGCGAGTTCACCGACGAGGCGGGCGCGCAGAAGCCGATGATCATGGGCTGCTACGGCCTCGGCATCGGCCGCACGGTCGCCGCCGCCATCGAGCAGAACCACGACGCCGACGGCATCATCTGGCCGATGCCGCTGGCGCCGTTCGAGGTCCTGGTCATCGCGCTCAACCCCAACGAGGCCGAGTCGGCGCGCGCCGCCGAGGAGCTCGCGACCGAGCTCGCCGGGCGCGGCCTCGACGTGCTCTACGACGATCGCGACGAGCGGCCGGGGGTGAAGTTCAAGGACGCCGAGCTCATCGGCATTCCGCTGCGCGTCGTCGTCGGCGGCAAGTCGCTGGCGGCCGGGCAGATCGAGTTCGCGCTGCGCCGCGACCGCCAGAAGGTCCTGGTGCCGGTGGCCGACGCCGTCGCCAAGGCGCTCGAGCTGGTCGCCGCTGAACGCGGTTAGGGGCTCCGCCAGCGGCCTTCTGAGGGCCTCTTCTTGAGGCTTTCTGCCGTCGCCCATTCCAGGGAGGCGGGCGGTGGTGGGATCGTCGGATTCCCGGCGCGCAGTGGCGGGGGGCCCCACCCTCAAGTAGAAAATCCAATCGACTGGGGTCCCGACCGAGCACCGGGGATTCGGCGATACCACCGCCGACTGCCGGCGCACTCGCCCGCGGCTTCGCCCAGCCTCCGTTGGACTATCCGCGGTCTCGAGTCCGCCGGCCGTCGACAGGGATCTCGAGAGGATCCCGGTGCTCGGTCGGGACCCCGGAAATCGAACTTCTTTTCGTAGGGACGGGGGCCCCCGCCACTGCGCGCCGGGATCCTCTCGAGCTCCCTGCCACCGGCCTCTCAGCGAAGAACTGCGAGCCCTGGAGTCGAAGCGAGGCGCAGAGTGCGAGGCGAGGACAGGCGGACAAAAGAAAAAGGCGGGAGCGCCGAAGCACTCCCGCCTGTCCAAGGCTCGCGACGGAGCCTGGATTGCTGCAGGTATTACCAGAGGAACTTGAGTCCGACGCGGACCGTCCGGGGAGCCTGGAACGGGTTGGCGGTAGAGCCGACCACGTTGGGCTGCAGGTAGAACGGGTTCTCCGTGCCGGCGACCACCGACGGATCCAGACCACCACCGAAGAAGTAGTCGTAGCTCCCGTCGCAGGCGTCGGTGTCGCAGAGGTCGCCGTCGAACTGGAAGGTATCAACGAGCAGGGTGGCGTCCTCGTCGAACAGGTTCAGCACGTTCAGGCTGGCCTCGAGCGTGAAGTTGCCGATCTTGAAGGGGTGCGTGACGAGCAGATCGGTCTGCGTGAGCGCATCCGCCTCGCCCGCGTCGCCGCGGCCGTAGGGGAAGAACGGAACGCCGATGTAGTTCCACTGGGTGGAGATCGGCGTGCCGCTGCCGTAGTACTGGTTGACACCGACCGTGGTGCCCCAGCCGAAGCGGTAGATGAACTGCGCGTCGATCTGGTGCGGACGCTCGGTGTTGAGCGGACCGTTGACCAGGTCGCCGTTCAGGTCGAACGCGTTGTGCAGCGCGTCGAACGCACGGCTGACGTTCGGATCGGTACGGCCGAACTCGTCGGAGCTCGCGAGACCGGAATAGGTGCCCTCGAGCTGGCTGTAGGTGTAGCCGACGCGGGCCGACCAGTTGCCGGCGAAGCGCCGGTTCCAGGACAGCTCGATCGCCTCGTAGTCGCGGATCGCTTCCGGCTGGGCCGGAATCGGGCCCGCGCCATCCGGGTCGCCGGCGACAAGACCCTTGCCGGGGTTGCCCGTGATGTAGACCTCTTCACGGACGCCCGTCTCGGGGTTGTTCACCAGGTAGCCGATGTCTTCGATGGTGTTCTTGAGGCTCTTGTTGACGTAGCGGATGCCGAGCACCGAGGTGTTCGTCCACTGCCAGTCCGCACCCAACTGGTACTCCTCCTGCTCCATCGGCTGGAGGTCCGGGTCGATGGCTTCGCGCGGGTCGGTGGGCTTGCGGAGGTCGAGAATGACTTCCGGCGCGCCGAGACCCGGGCAGGGGTTGTTGCTGGCGTTGTTGGTCGACTGCGTGCAGTTGCCGCTGGCGAGGAGCGACACCCAGTCGAGGGTATCCACCGGCCAGAGGTACTCGATCCACTTGTCCGCGCCGAACGAGCCGCGGGGCATCTCGAGCTTGGTGATGTCGTAGTAGAGGCCCCAGGAGCCGTAGACCTTGACCTTCTGGTCGGACAGGACGTCCCAGGCGAATCCGACGCGCGGCGCGACCTTGTCGCCGTAGTCGAACTCGATGGCGTTCTCCGGCAGCGTCGGATCGGTCGTCGCGCCGTAGTTCGGCACCCGCTCCTGCTCGGTGCGGACGCCGAGGTTGACCGTCAGGTTCGGCAGGACCGACCAGCTGTCCTGCAGGTAGAAGCCGAGGTTCTTGCTGTCGGCGGCACCCTCGGTGCGGAAGCGGCGGACGCCGAGCGAACCGTAGGTGCCCTGGACGCCGGCGCCGAAGCGGTCGGCGAGGCCCCAGCGGAAGGTGTAGAGGTTGACGGCCTCGCCGGTGGAGACTTCGTTGCTGATGTTCTCCATCTGGATACCGGCCTTGAAGGCATGCGAACCGAGGCCATTGACGAACAGGTTGCCGTCGATGGAGGCCGATTCACGCTCCCAGAGGTCGGTGGTGGTGCTGTTGTTGCCCGGGAACGACGTGAAGCCGGCCGGACGGAACAGCGGGCTGTTCGCGATCGGGTACGGGGTGGTGCGGAAGAAGACCTGCGCCGTCGCATCCAGGCCGCTGTCGCTCGTGTCGTCCGACCAGAAACCGATGCGGCCGGAGAGATAGAAGTTGTCGACCGGGATGTAGTCGGCGTAGCCCGAGTAGCTCTCGGTCTCGAACTCGGTGACGACCGAGAGGTCGGCGAGCGGCGAGGTCGTGCCATCCCGGTTCGGGCAGGTTGCCGTCGATGGTGCGCGGCGCCAGGTTGGCGGACGACCTTGTACAGGAACTGCGAGCCGACGTTGCCCTTGATGTTGCCGGTCAGGTACTCGCGCTTGTCGTTGCGGTTGGACGTGGCCGGGTTCGGACGGCTGGCCGTCGGGTCCGGCGTGCGGTCGGTGTCGATCTCGGTGTAGGTGTAGCCGACGTAGAACCAGGCCGCGTCCTGCATGATCGGGTCCGCCGATGGCGAAGCCGGGCTCCACCGTTGTGGAGTCGTCCTTGTCGAACGTGGCGATAGTAGCGCCGGGGCCGAGCGATACGGGGAAATGCGCTCGTCGCCGTTCCAACCCGAGTCGCCGTAGTACAGGCCGACCCAGCCCTTGAACTCGTTCGTACCGCTCTTGGTGACGGCGCTGATCACGCCGCCGACCGAGCCGCCGTACTCCGCCGCATAGCCGGCCGACTTGACCTGAACCTCTTCGACGAAGTCGGTGACCATGTCCTGGCCGGAGACGCCGTCCTGCGGGTGGGTCGTGTCGACACCGTCGATGACGAAGCGGTTCTCGGAACCGGAAGCGCCGTCGATCGAGATGCCGCCGAGGAAGCCTTCCTGGGAAGCGCCGGCCGCCTGCGTGGCGACGCCGGTGAAGTCGCGGCCTTTGGGCAGCAGCTCGATCTGCTCCGAGCTGATCGAGGCCGAGGTTGCGGAGTTCTTGACGTCGACCTGGCCGGCTTCGCCGACCACGCTGATCGTCTCGGAGACGGCGCCGACTTCGAGCGTGACGTTCGCGATGACGGTCTCGCCGAGGCGGACCGCAACGTTCTGAACCTCAGCCGGGTTGAAGCCGTCGAGCTTCGCGATCACCACGTAGGTGCCCGGGGGCACGCGGGGGAACCGGAAGGCTCCGGACTCGTTCGTGGTGCCCGACAAGCGGGTGCCACCGGCCGAGACCGCTTCCACGGTCGCGCCCGGGAGGACCGCGCCCGACGCGTCACTCACGGAACCTTGGATCGCGCCCACCTGCTCCTGGGCGCTTGCCGGGGCGACTGCGAACAACGCCACGAGGGCGAGGGCCGCAACGACGCCGACATTCCACCAATTTCTCTTGTTCAACATCATCGAACCTCCATCAGGTTGATAGGGACCGCCGGCGGAACGATTCCAGCCAGCGCAACTTGGTTACAGCGGTGTGAAAAGCCTAACACAAGGCCCGTGGACCTCATGCCGATGCGGGAGCGCCCGAACTCGAGTTTTTCGGGCCCCGAGATCTCCCCCCACCGATGTCACCATGCCACCCGAACCGACAGACTTCTTTACGAGATCCGTGCCAGAACGGAGGCTTGTGAGGTCACTTTGTGCTCTCTCGCAAAGCTATGAGAATGAGCAGTTTACACAATCCGGTGGAGTGAACCTGGATTCCGGAAACCGGACCACCCCGGTGGAATTCAGGGACTTGGATGGCGCTTCGGGAATTTGGTTTTCCGCCGCCGGTCAGGACGAGGCCGGTGCCTCGCCGCCGACGACCTCGAGGCCGAGCGAGCGGATCCGGTTGCCCTGCACCTCGAGCACCTCGAATCGCGCCGGGCCGAGGGCGACGCGATCGCCCACCCGGGGCCGGCGGCCCAGTTCGGAGAGCACGACGCCGGCGATGGTGTCCTCGTCGCGGCTGGAGAGCTCGAGCCCGAGCTCGTCTTCGAGATCGACGACGAGCATCGATCCGGACAAGGTGTAGATCCCTTCACCGCGTTTCGCGAGCTCCGGACGGTCGGTGTCGAACTCGTCCTGGATCTCGCCGACGATCTCCTCGATGACGTTCTCGAGCGTGACGATCCCCGAGACTCCGCCGTACTCGTCGAGCACCGCCACCATGTGCTGCCTCTCGACCTGCATTCTCCCGAGCAGGCGATCGAGCGGCGTGGTCTCGGGGACGAACTTGACCGGCCGGGCGAGGCTGGCGATGTCGGTGATCCGATCGGTCGAGCGAAAGAGGTCCTTGATGTGAATCAGCCCGATGACGCTGTCGAGATCGCGCTCGCAGAGCGGGAATCGCGTGTGGCCGCTCTGGCGGGCGATCTCGAGGTTCTCTTCGATCGGGCGCGAGGTCGACAGATGGGTCACGTCGGCCCTCGGCACCATCACTTGACGGGCGTTTCTCAGCGAGAGCTCGAAGACGTTGTCGAGGATCTCCCGCTTGAGCTTGGAATGGGTGCCCATCTCCGAAGACGAGAGCAGCAGGCGCAGCTCCTCCTCCGAATGCGACAGCTCCTCCTCGCCGGCCGACTTGAGGCCGACCATCCTCAGCAGGCCGCTCGCCGCCTGGTTGAGCAGCCAGATCGCCGGGAAGCTCACCCAGTAGAAGACGTAGAGCGGCATCGCGATCCACAGGGCGGTCGGCTGCGGCCGCCGGATCGCGAACGATTTGGGAGCCTGCTCGCCGATCACGATGTGCAGCACCGTGATGCAGATGAAGGCCACCGTCAGGCTCACCGAATGCACCAGCGCATCGGTGGCGCCGGGGATCTTGTGCACCAGCGGCGCGACGATCCAGCTGAAGGCGGGCTCGCCCACCCAGCCGAGCGCGAGGCTCGCGAGGGTGATGCCGAGCTGACTCGCCGAGAGGTAGGCGTCGAGATGGGTCAGTTGGTGGCGCGCGAGCTTCGCCCGCCGGCTGCCCGCCTGGGCGAGCGGGTCGAGCTGGGTCGGGCGCACTTTGACCAGCGCGAACTCGGCGGCGACGAAGAAGCCGTTCAACGCGACGAGGAGCAGGCCGAGGGCGAGTCCGAGCCAGGGATTGATCGAGTCCGAGGCCGTCTCCGCGGCGCCGGCGCTCTCCGACAGGGCGAAGGCGAGAAAGGTCATGCGGGGGCAAGTATAGGCATGAGAGGGCCCGGGACGCAGTAGAATGTCGGTGAGCGTCGCGCCCGGTAGCCGGACGGCATCGTGACCGGACGGGGGGCGGCGACGCGACGGAGGCTCGAAATGTCCACCAGCCGCAATCTCTCGCGTAAGTCCCGCTCATGGCTCCTCGCCGTCGCCGTCCTAGCGACCACGTCGGCCGCCCAGGCGCTCAACCAGGCGCGTCTGCATGGCACCATCACCGACGAGAACAACAAACCGGTCGCCGGCGTGCGGATCACGGTCACCTCCCCGCAACAAGCGTCGTTCAAGCTCGAGACCCAGACCGATGCCAAGGGGAACTGGGCGGTGACGCTCATCGACGCCACCAAGTCCTACACCTACAAGTACGAGAAGGACGGCCACCAGACGATGCAGCAGGACCTGAAAGTCCCGATCGGATCGAACGAGCGCAAGGACTTCCAGATGCTGTCCACCGCCGAGGCAATTCGGCGCGGCGCCGGCCAGGTGGTGCCGCAGGAGGCGACTGCGGAGGACAAGGCGATTGTGGTCTTCAACGAAGGCGCCGAAGCGTCGCAGATGGGCGATATGGTGACCGCCAAACAGAAGATGATCGAGGCCGCGGCACTCAATCCGCTCTTGACGGCCGCGCACTCGGCACTCGCCGCCATGCTCTATACCGACAAGGACTATGCCGGCGCGGCCGCTGCTGCCGACAACGCGCTCGCCCTGGATCCGAAGGACGCGCGTGCGCTGCGCGTCGCTGTCGAGGCCAACACCAAGCTCGGCAACAAGGAGAAGGCGAAGGAGGCGTCGGCGGCGCTCGCAGCCGTCGATCCGAAGGCGGGAGCCATCAACCTCTACAATGATGGCGTCCGCGAGTACAACGCCGGAGCCATGCCGGCGGCCCTGAAACTGTTCGAGCAGTCGCTCGCCGCCGATCCTGAGTCCGGCAAGACCCACTACATGCTCGGCATGTGCTACATCAGCCAGGGTGACAACGCGAAGGCGAAGCAGCATCTCGAGAGCTTCATCGCCGTCGCCGCCGCCGACGATGCCGATGCAGTCACCGCCAAAGAGATGTTGAGCTATCTCAAGTAGGGGATGCGGGTCACCCTCAGTCCGGGTCGCGAACGCCCGATCCGCGACGGCCATCCCTGGGTCTTCTCGGGCGCGATCCAGTCGGAGCACGGCGACCCACAGGCGGCGGTCGCCGAAGTCTTCGACTCGGCCGGCGCCCGGCTCGGCTCGGGTTTCTACAGCGCGGCGTCGCAGATCCGCGTCCGCATGCTCGCGGGCGACCCGCTGCGCCGTCCCTCCGGTGCAGCGCCCGCTGCGGTCACTGCGATCCCCGGGGTCGACGCCGGTTATTTCGAGGCGCGCCTGCTCGCCGCGGACGGCTGGCGCCAGCGCCTGCTTCCGGCCGGCACCACCGGCTACCGGCTGCTCAACGCGGAGGGCGACGGACTGCCGGGCTGGACCGTCGACCGGTTCGGCTCGGTCCTGGTCAGCCAGGTCACCTCGGCCGGCCTCGAGAAGCTGCGCGGTCCCGCCTACGAGGCTCTCGGGAAGATCTTTCCCGGATCCCCAATTCTGCACCTCGGCGATCTCGCGGCCCGCCGCGAAGAGGGACTGCCGCTCGTCGCCGAGACGATCCTGGTCCCCTGCCGCGCGAGGCGGCCTTCGAGGAGAGCGGTCTCCATTTCATCGCCGAGCTCGAAGGCGGGCAGAAGACCGGTTTCTATTGCGACCAGCGGGACAACCGCCGGCTCGTCGAGAGCTTCGCCCGCGATCGCCGCGTGCTCGACCTCTTCTCCCACAGCGGCGCGTTCTCGCTCTATGCGTTGCGCGGCCGCGCCCGGACCGTGACCGCGGTCGAATCGGCGGGGCGTCTCCACGCGCTCGGCCGGCGGCTGGTGATCGAGAACCACCTCGACCCCGGGCGCACCGAGTTCGTCACCGCCGACGTGTTCGAGGACCTACGCCATCGCGCCGAACGCAAGGAGAGCCACGACCTGGTGGTCTGCGATCCGCCGCCGCTCGCAAAACGCCGCACCCATGTCGACAAGGCGGCGCGCGCCTACAAGGATCTGAACCGGCTGGCGCTCGGCCAGCTCGCTCCGGGAGGCCTGCTGCTCACCTTCAGCTGCAGCGGCGCGATCGACAGCAAGCTCTTCCGGCAGATCCTCTTTGCCGCCGCGGTCGAGGCGCGCGTGGATCTGGCGCTGCTCGCTCCGCTGGCCGCCGCGGTGGATCACCCGGTCTCGGTCTTTCATCCCCAGGGCGAATACCTCAAGGGCTGGCTCGGGGTCGTGCGGGGGCCGCTCGCGTGACCACGCTGCCGGCGCCGAGCCTGCCGGCTCCGGCAAGGTCGCGGCCGGTCTTCCTGGTCCACGACGGCGCGGTCGGGGAGGCGCCGCCGCGGCTGGTGGCGCTGGCGGAGGCGCTCGCAGGAGCGGGCGAGCCGCGCGCGCCGTCGCGGCGCGAGAGCTGCGGGGGCGTGCGCGGCGCGATCGTGGTCTTCGCCGGCGACGTCGGATCGGGAGCCCTCTTGCGCGCCCGGCTGGCCGGCCATTGCACGCTTCTCGACGTGCGCGGGAGCGCGGCCGGGCCGCGCTTTCCCGGTGCCGCGCGCCTCGTCGACGGCGCCATCTTCCGCAACCGGCGGCAGCAGAAGGACCTCGACCGGCCGCGCTGGACGAGCCGGGTGATCTACGATGAGCCCGAGCCCGGGCTCGTACCGCACAGCGTCCCGGCGGGCGGGTTTCGGGTCGCTTGCTTCGGCGCGAGCGCCGCCGGTGAGTCACTTCGGGAAGCTCCGCGGCGTGGCGTTCATCGACAGCCATCCGCTGCGCCATGCCAGGCAGTTCAACTGCCACCTTTCTTTGCGCGTCCCCGGTCCGGCGGAGCTCTATGAGCCGGGTGGGGAGGTCGCCAACGCCGCCGCCTGCGGCGCGGTGCTGGTGACGATGCGCGACGCCGCGGCCGTGGAGCTTCTGGGCGACGACTACCCGTTCTACTGCCGAGTGACGGCTCCGCGATCGAGGCGACGATCCAGCGCGCGCGCGCAGCGTGCGGCAAGGCGCCATGGAAAAGGCCCTCGCCCTGCTGCGCGAGGCAGGAGCGAAGTCGACCCTCGAGCGGGTGGTGGAGCAGCATCTCGAACACTTCGCGGCGATCGATCGCGCGACATCCCCGTCGTAGAACCTCTCGCCAGTCAGCCGGCCGCCGGCCGCCGCCGGGGATCTTGAAATGATCTCGGTGCTCGGTCGGGACCCCGGAAATCGCACTTTTTCTCTTGAGGACGGGGGCCCCCGCCACTGCGCGCCGAGGTCATTTCAAGCTCCCCGACGTCGGCCTACCAGCGGTTGTAACTGGTCCCGCTTCATCGTGCACCCGGACAGGCGGGCGGCGGTGGGATTGTCGAGTTCCCAGCGCGCAGTGGCGGGGGGCCCCACCCTCCAGAAAAGAAATCCAATCGACTGGGGTCCCGACCGAGCACTGGGGACTCGGCGATACCACCGCCGACCGCCGGCGCACTCGCAGCTGCAGCGCCAACCGCCGGCGAACTCGCGCCGCCGCCGCCGGAGCCGCGCCATCGCCCGCCGGTTGACAGTTCCGCGCCTCGCTTGCTAAGTTCCTCGGCTGCAGCGGCTTGCGCGGCGCTGTGGCGGGATCGGAAGGGCAGCAAAGCGGTGGGAGTGCAGGAGGCCCGTAGCTCAGTTGGTTAGAGCGCAACGTTGACATCGTTGAGGTCGGTGGTTCGAGCCCACTCGGGCCTACCAAATCTCTCCCCCGCAACAGCGCGCAGCTTCGCGAGAAACCGTCAGAGTCCGGAGAGCAGAAGAAGTTCGCGGGCGCTTAGCTCAGCTGGTTAGAGCGCTACCTTCACACGGTAGAGGTCCCCGGTTCGAGTCCGGGAGCGCCTACCACCGGTCCTCGAACGTCCCCCCGCGCTAGCGCGGCCGGCCTCGCCAGGCACCGCCGGACCTCCATGACCCTCGAATCGTGCTGACCCTTCCCGACGGCTCCGAGCGCGCCGTGCCCGCCGGCACGACGCCGCTCGCAGTCGCCCATTCCATCGGCCCGCGGCTGGCCCAGGATGCCGTCGGCGCCGAGCTCGACGGGCGCCGCATCGACCTGCGCGAGCCGCTCACCGCCGGCGGACCGTTCAAGCTCTTCACCACTCGGAGCCCGGAGGCGGGCGAGTTCGTCCGCCATTCGGCCGAGCACGTGCTCGCCGACGCGGTGACCCGGCTCTGGCCGGAGGCGCTCTACGACGCCGGGCGCAAGGACCACAGCGAGAAGTTCCAGTACGACTTCCGCTTCGCGCGCGCCTTCACTCCCGAGGACCTCGAGGAGATCGAAGCGAAGATGCGCGAGATCATCGCCGAGGATGCGCCGTTCGAGCGCGTCGAGGTGTCGCGCGAGGAGGCCTTCGCGGATCTTCCGCGAGCGCGGCAACGATCTCAAGCTCGAGCGCCTGAAGGACATCCCCGCCGGCGACACGATCACGCTCTATCGTCACGGGCGTTTTCTCGACCTCTGTCGCGGACCGCATCTGCAGCGCGCGGGGCAGATCGGCGCGGTGAAGCTCCTCGAATCCTCCGGCGTCTACTTCAAGGGCGACGAAGCGAACGAGAAGCTGCAGCGCGTCTACGGCACGGCCTTCACTTCGAAGAAGGAGCTCGAGGCCTACGAGAGAGTCGTTCGAGGAGGCGCGGGCGCGTGACCACCGCCGGCTCGGGTCCGGAGCTCGACCTCTTCAGCTTCTCGCCGCTCGCTCCGGCCTCGCCGTTCTTCCACCCCAAGGGCGCCGACGGTCTACAACGGCCTCATCGACTACGTGCGCGAGCTCAACGCCCGGAACGGCTACGGCGAGGTGGTGACGCCGCAGATCCTCGACGTCGAGCTCTGGCACACCTCCGGGCACTACGCGAACTACCGCGAGAACATGTTCTTCACCGAGGTCGACGAGCGCCAGTACGCGGTCAAGCCGATGAACTGCCCGACCCACTGCCTGATCTACGAAGGTCGGCAAGCACTCCTACCGCGACCTGCCGATCCGCTACGCCGACTTCGGGCGGCTGCATCGCTACGAGCGCAGCGGCGTGACTTCGGGCCTGACTCGGGTGCGCTCCTTCGCCCAGGACGACGCCCACGTCTTCTGCACCGACGAGCAGGTCGAAGTCGGAGGTGCTGCGCGCGGTCGGGATCATCCTCGAGATCTATCGCACCTTCGCCTTCTCCGATGTCGAGATCGCTCTCGGCACGCGGCCCGGAGAAGCGCGTCGGCGCAGACGAGCAGTGGGACGTCGCCGAGGCGGGCCTCAAGGGGGCGCTCGAGCGCAACGGCATGGCCTACTCGATCAACGCCGGCGACGGCGCGTTCTACGGGCCCGAAGATCGATTTCCGGGTCAAGCGACGCGCTCGGCCGCAAGTGGCAGCTCGGCACCGTGCAGCTCGACTACCAGCTGCCGCAGCGCTTCGACCTCGAGTACGTGGCCGACCGACGGGACTCTCCGGCGGCCGGTCATGATCCACCGCGCCATGCTCGGTTCGGTCGAGCGCTTCCTGGGGATTCTGATCGAGCACACCGCCGGCGCCTTCCCGATGTGGCTCGCGCCGGTGCAGGTCAAGGTGCTGCCGGTCTCGGAGAAGACCCTCGAGTACTCCCGCGGGGTGGCGGCGGAGCTCACCGCCGCCGGGCTGCGGGTCGAGCTCGACGAGTCCAACGAGAAACTGGGCTACAAGATCCGCCAGGCGCAGCTCGAGAAAGTGCCGTACATGCTGGTCGTGGGGGCCAAGGAGGCCGAGCAGGGGAGTGCCGCCGTGCGCCTCCGGTCGGGCGAGGATCTGGGCGCGATCGCGGTCGCCGAACTCCTGCCGCGGCTCGTCGCTCAGGCGACCCGGCGGGCGACTTCTTTGCCCGAGGCCTCCTGATCGGATAAACTCCGGCAGTTCTGCTGGTAAGGGCGACGCTCGGCGGCCGGATTTCCCGACCGCCGCGGAGATGGCGTCGGCCTAGCGCTCTTGAGGGGGTGAGCAGCGCATCGACAAGACCGCACGCACCAACGAAGGCGATCCGGGTTCGCGAAGTCCGGTTGATTGACGCCGATGGCACGCAGGTCGGGATCATCGCGACCGAAGAGGCGTTGCGCATGGCGAAAGCGCAGTTCTTCGACCTGGTCGAAGTGGCCCCGCGAAGCCCGGCCGCCGGTCTGTCGGATCATGGATTTCGGGAAGTTCCTCTACCAGCAGAAGAAGAAGACGCACGATTCGCGGAAGAAGCAGAAGACGATTCAGGTCAAGGAAGTCAAGTTCCGCCCGAACATCGACGACCACGACTACACCGTGAAGCTGCGCAATGCCGTCCGGTTCCTCGACGAGGGCGACAAGGTCAAGGCGACCGTGCAGTTCCGCGGCCGCGAGATGTCGAAGCCGGAGCTGGGGCTGAAGCTCCTGCGGCGCTTCACCGCCGACCTGGGCGAGCAGGGATCCGCCGAGGGCAGTGCGGAGATGGCCGGCAACCGGATGCACATGATCTTCGGCCCGGGCAAGAAGAGCTCGAAGAAGACGACGGAGACCGCGCCGGCTGCCACCTCGGCCGTCGCGAAACAGAAGACAGAAACTGCCCCGACGGCCCGTGAGGCCAAGGTGGCGGTCGCCAAACCGCAGTAGAAAAGAGGTCGACGTGGCTACTCAGAAGAAGAAGACCCATCGCGGCGCTGCCAAGCGCTTCAAGCTCACCGCCACACGGGAAACTGATGCGCGGGCAGTCCGGGAAGCGCCACATTCTCACCAAGAAGTCCCGCACCCGGAAGCGCCGCTTGTCGCGCGAAGTGGTGCAGGGCGGCGCGCTCGGGAAGACCATCGCCGCAATGATTTCGTAGTCGAAGTCTCACTTTCCGTCGCGCCGGGAAAGACCCGTCCCGGCCGCCGGAAGCCACGAGTCCGCCCCCAGCCGGGCGCGGATCTCGAGGCCTTACCCGCCCGATTCCATGAATCCGGGCGAGAAACGGGGTTGGAACGATGCCTCGCGTCAAACGCGGTGCCAAGCGCGCCCACAAGCGCAAGAAGGTCCTGAAGCTCTCGAGCGGTTTCTACGGCACGAAGTCGAATGCCTACCGCATGGCGATGCAGGCCGTCGATCGCGCCGGGCAAGTTCGCCACCCGCGACCGGCGCCAGAAGAAGCGGCAGTTCCGCTCGCTCTGGATCGTCCGGATCAACGCCGCCGCGCACCAGTACGGCCTGTCGTACAACCATTTCATCTCGGGCCTGAAGGCCGCCGGATGCGATCTCGACCGCAAGGTCCTGGCGCAGCTCGCGGCCTCCGCAGATCCGAAGGCGTTCGCCGGTCTGGTCGACCTCGCCAAGCAGGCGCTCGCCCAGATGCCCCAGGTCGCGCAGGCCTCCCCGGCCCCTGCCAAGGCCTGACGGCATGAGCGGGCCGGGGGCGACGAACGAGCCGGTCCCGACCCCGGAAGATCTGGAACGACTGGCGGCGGAGGCCGAGGCGGCGATCTCCCGGGTGGGAGATCGCGCCGCCTGGGATTCCCTGCGCGTCGCCTGGATCGGCGCGCGCAGCGGACGCCTGAAGGAGCTTCAGGCCCTCGTGCCGAAGGCGCCCGACAAGCGCGCCTTCGGCGCCGCTTTCAACGCCCTGCGTCTGCGCATCGAGGCGGCGCTGGCGGCGCGCGACGCCGACCTCGCGCGTCTCGAGGAGGAGGCCCGCCGGCGTGCGACGCGCGTCGACGTCACCCTGCCCGGGCGGCGGCCGGCGAGCGGGTCGCTGCATCCGGTCACGCTGGTTTCGCGCGAGATCGAAGCGGTCTTCCGCGCGCTCGGCTACAGCGTCGCGGAAGGTCCCGAGATCGAGGACGACCGCTACAACTTCGCCCTGCTCAATTTCCCCGAAGATCATCCGGCCCGCGACGCCCAAGACACTTTGTTCGTCGAGGACGGCCGCCTGCTGCGTACGCATACTTCGCCGGTGCAGATTCGCACCATGCTGGCGCGAAAACCCCCGATCCGGGTCATCTGCCCGGGCCGCGTCTATCGCAACGACAACGACCTGCGGCACTCGCCGATGTTTCACCAGGTCGAGGGCCTCTGCGTCGCCGAAGGCATCACGATGGGGGACCTCAAGGGGACGCTCGAGGCGTTCATCACCCGGCTCTTCACTGCCGACACCAAGGTGCGCCTGCGCCCGAGCTACTTCCCGTTCACCGAGCCGTCGTGCGAGGTCGACATCACCTGCCAGATCTGCACGGGCAAGGGGTGCGCCACCTGCTCCAACACGGGGTGGATGGAGATCCTCGGCGCCGGCATGGTCGATCCCGCGCGTCCTCGCCAACTGCGGCATCGATCCCGACCGCTACTCCGGCTTCGCCTTCGGCCTCGGCCTCGACCGGGTGGCGATGAACAAGTACGGCATCCCCAACATCCGTTCGCTGTTCGAGAGCGACGAGCGGCTGCTGCGCCAGGTGCGCGGATGAAGTTCTCCTACGCCTGGCTGGCGACGTACGTGGACCTCCCGGCGTTGTTTCCAGTAGATGGAGGAACACCTGCGGCTTCGGCAGCAGCGGAGGCGCTCGGCGCGGAGTTGACTTCGGTCGGCCTGAGCGTCGAGGGAGTCGAGATCCTCGGCGTCGGAACCGACGCCATCGACGTTGTCCTCGACGTCGAAGTCACCAGCAACCGACCCGACTGCATGAACCATCTCGGCCTGGCGCGCGAGATCGCCGTGAAACGCCGCACTCCGTTGCGTCCGCCCGTTTCTTCATTTACTGAAAGCCTTTCGCCGAACGGTCCGCGGGCGTCCGTGCAGATCGACGATCCCGAGGGCTGCCCGCGCTTCGTCGCGCGCGTGATCCGCGGCGTGCAAGATCGGTCCGTCGCCGGAGTGGCTGGTGCGCCGCCTCGAGGCGATCGGCTCGCGCTCGATCAACAACGTCGTCGATGCCACCAACTTCTGCCTCTGGGAGTGCGGTCAGCCGATGCACGCCTACGATCTCGCCACCGTTCCCGGCGGCGAGATCCACGTGCGGCGCGCGCGCGCCGGCGAGAAGGTCGTGACGCTCGACGGCAAGGAACGCGAGCTCGATCCGGAGGTGCTGGTCATCGCCGACCGTACGCGCGCCATCGGACTCGCCGGCATCATGGGCGGTCTCGACACCGAAGTGACGCAGCGCACCACCGACGTGCTGCTCGAGTGCGCGCACTTCGACCGCCGCCGCATCCGGATCGGGGCGAAGCAGCTCGGCATGCACACCGACGCGTCGCACCGCTTCGAGCGCGGCGCCGACTTCGAGATCTGCGACGAGGCCGCGCGGCGCTGCGCGGCGCTCATCGCCGAGGTTGCCGGCGGCACCGTCGAGGGGCCTGGCGTCGACGTGATCGCCTCGCCGCCCCGAGCCGGTCTCCTGGCGGCTCTCGGGCCCCGAGCTCGAGCGCTTCGGCGGCACCACGGTCGCGGACGCGGAGATCGAACGCATCCTCTCCGGGCTCGGCTTCGCGCCGCGCAAGAGCGGCGAGCGACTCTGGGAGGGCTCCGTGCCCGCCTGGCGCGAGGTCGACTTCGAGCCCCGCCGCGACCGGCTTCCGGCGCGCGAAGCCTGGCGCCAGGACCTCTTCGAAGAGGTCTGGCGGCAGGCCGGCCTCGACACGATTCCGGCGACCCTGCCGGCGCTGGGCGGCGTCGACAGCGGCTTGAACGCCGAGCACGACCGCCGCGACCGCCTGCGCGACCGGCTGGCCGGCTTCGGCTACGCCGAGGCGATCCACTATGCGTTCGGCGAGCGCCGCGCCGACAGCGCCTTCCCGCGCCTGGTGGGCGACGGGCGATCCGATCGCGCTCGCCAACCCGCTGTCCGAGCTCTACGCCGTGATGCGGCGATCGCTGGTGCCCGAATCTGGTGGCGGCGGCGGAGTTCAACGCCAACCGCGGCGCGCGCGCTGTGCGGCTCTTCGAATCGGGGCACCTCTTCCCGGGCGGCGGGAATCCCGAAGTCGAGGCCCTCGCGATGGTGACCGGAGGCTGCGACGGCGGACCCTGGGACCGCCGCGCCGAGAGCGACCTTCTGGGACTCAAGGGCGAGATCGACGCCCTGCTGCGCCGACCTCGGGGTCGAAGCGGGGGTCGCCCCCGCGGAGCTGCCGGGCGTCACGCCAGGGACCGGCGCGAGCTTGAGCCTGGGCGGCGAGACCGTCGGCTGGTTCGGCCGCCTGCGGGCGTTCGACGGCGCCTTCCCGCTCTTTGCGGCAGAGCTCGTCCTCGACCGCCTGCCGCTCGCACAGCGACCGCATCCGGGTCGAACCGCCCTCGCGTTTCCCGGGGATCGACGCCGATTTCACCCTGACCCACTCCCTCGACCTCGCCTGGCGTGAGCTTTCGTCGGCGATTCGCGACGCCCGGGTCGAGGATCTCGCCGGCTTCGACCTCAAGGATCGCTACCAGGGCAAGGGCATTCCGGCCGGCGCCGTGGCGACGACGATCGCCTTCCACTACAACGCCACCGAGCGCTCGCTGACCCAGGAAGAGGTCAACCAACGGCACCACGCGCTGGCGGGAGATCTGGAACGCAGGTTCGGCGTGGACCGACGAGCCGGAGCGGAGGAGAAGCGATGACTCTCGACTTCATGGCCGACCTCGAAGCGCGGGTGAACGCAGCCGCCGCGCGGATCGAAGAGCTGCAGCGCGAGAACCGGCGGCTGGAGCAGGAGCTCGCCCAGAATCCGCTGCGCGACTTTTCGCCGCCCCCGCCCCCGCCGCCGGCGAAGGCCGAGAGACTCGACCGGGCAGAGAAGGCCTGGGCGAAGGAACGCGACGAGATCCGCCGCCGCCTCGAAGCCCTGATCGCCCGCCTCGAGTCCCTGCTGTCCTAGCTTTCCCCGCGAGGAATTCGCCCCTCCGGGCCGCACCGCGTCCGCAGCGGACGAAGTCGCGCCGCGCGTAACTTTCGCCGCCTTCGTGGATCCTGTATTCGAAGGAGGCTGCCATGGATCCCGAATCGATCGCGAATCCGACCCCTGCGCTCCGGCTCGCCGCTGTCGAGAAGCGTTACCCATACTTCCAGCTGGGCCCGATCGACTTCGAGCTCGAGCCAGGTACGAAACTCGGTCTGCTCGGCGAGAACGGCGCCGGAAAATCGACTCTGCTGCGTATTCTGCTCGGCCTGGTCCGTCCCGACGCCGGGACGGTCGAGGTCCTCGGCCGGCCGATGCCCGCCTGCGAGCAGGCGATCAAGTCGGAGGTCGCCTTCGTCTCGGAGGACATGGCGCCCTACGGCGGCAAGTCGATCGCCTGGAACCTCGATCTCGTCCGCTCCCTGTCCTCGCGGTGGGACGAAGCGCGGGCGACGACGCTCCTCCGGCGCTTCGAGCTCAGGCCGGAGCAGCGCACGAAGGGGCTGTCGCGCGGCCAGACGGTGCGGTTGCTGCTCCTCCTCGCGCTCGTGAGGCGGCCGAGATTGCTGCTCCTCGACGAGCCGACGACCGGGCTCGATCCGCGGGTTCGCCACGAGCTGCGCGAGGAGCTCGCCCGCGTCGCCAGGGTGGACGGCACGACGATCGTCTTCTCCTCCCACCTGACCGAAGACATGACAGCGCTCGCGAGCGAGATCGTCATCCTCGACCGCGGGCGCATCGCCCGCCGGGCCGCAACGAGCGACCTGCTTCGGGAGGGACCGCTCGAGAGGGTGTTCCTCGACGCGACCGCCGCCGCCGACCCGACGCCGACGAGGAGGATCGCGTGAACGCGCGCACCGTCGCCCGGCTCGCGCGCAAAGACCTCTCGCTCCTGCGCTGGCCGTTTCTGCTCTATCTCGCCTTGGGCGGGCTCGCCGTGGGGCTCTCCGGCCTCGACGACCGCGCGGCGCGCTCGCTCGGCCTGACCATGGCGGCAAACGTCCTCATCGCCACCTGCTTTCATCTCGTGCTGAGCAACGTGCTCGGCGAACGCCAGAACCGGACGCTCGCCTTCGCCATGTCACTGCCGGTTTCGCCGCGCGAGATCGTGGCGGCGAAACTGCTCTCCTCGGTGGTCATGTACGTCGCCTGCGGACTGCTCGCGACAACGGCGATGGTCCACCTCGCGCCGGTCGACGTCTTCGCGGCGATGGCCGCCGATGGCCGCGGGCTGCTGTCGCACCTGGCCGGCTGGAGTGCCTACTTCGCCCTCGTTCTCGGCGGGTTCCTCGCCCTCTTCTCGATCGTTCTGGCGACGGCGATCGTCACCGATTCGCACGGCTGGACGATGGCTTCGGCGGTGGGGCTGATCTTCGTCCTCGGCAACGGGGTCTTTCTCTTCGGGCCGAAGGTCGAGCAGTTCGCGCGCTACTTCCGCGACCTGCGGCGAGGCGGACCGGCGCTCGCGTGGACTCTGGCCGTCGAGGCGCTGATCATCGCGGTTATCCTGTGGGTCACGTTCCGCCTTTACGAGAGGAAGAAGAGCTTTCTCTAGTCGATGCTCGATTTCGCCACGCTCTACGCCGAACATGCCCGCGACGTGCAGCGCTTCGCGCTGTTTCTCTCGGGCGATCCGGCGCTCGCCGACGACATCACGTCCGAGACCTTCATTCGTGCTTGGGGGGCGCGGGACCGCTTCGATCTCACGAGTGTCAGGGGCTATCTCCTCGCCATCGCGCGCAACCTTCACTTGCACGAGATGCGCCGTGACCGCTCCCGCTCCAGTCGCTCCCTCGACGCGGAGAGGGCGCCCGAGCTCGCCACTGATGAAGTGTCGCCCGAGCGCCGGGCCACGGCAAGAAGTGAGCTTGCGAGCGTGCTGGCGAAGCTCCAGGAGTTGCCCGAACTCGACCGTGCGGCGCTCCTGATGCGGGCCGAGGACCAGCTCCCGTATGAGGAGATCGCCCGTGCCCTCGGCCTCACCCTGTCTGCCACGAAAGTGAAGATCCACCGCGCCCGCCTTCGCCTCGCCGAGGCACGGCTCGGTGCCGGAAATACGGAGAAATTGCCATGACCGTCGATCCCGCAGTGATTCGAGACCTTCTGCCGCTCTATCTCGCAGGCGAAGCGAGCCCGGCGACGCGACGACTCGTGGAAGAGCACCTCGCCGCCAACCCCGAGCTGGCGCGGCTGGCGCGCGCCGCCGTCGATCCGGAGCTCTCGCGCCTCGCGGCGGCGAGCGCACTCGCGCCCCCGACTGCCGGGAAGTCGGCACTCGACACCACCCGCAGGCTCCTTCGTCGCCGCTCCTGGCTCATGGGCTGCGCGATTTTCACCACCGTTCTGCCGTTCTCCGTTCAAGGCAACCAGCACGGGATCCAGTTCTTCCTTCTGCGCGATGCACCGGCCACGGCTGCGCTATCGTTCGCTGCCGCCGCGGTCCTCTGGTTTGCCTTCTGGCGCCTCTCTCGCCGGCTCAGGGTCACCGGCCTTTAGGGATCCTCTTGGAGCCTGCCCCACGGGGTGGGCACCCCCTCGTCTCTTTGGGTGTTTCATCAGTGTTTCGCGATTGAAACGATTCGTCACGGAGCCGATGCCATGACGATCCTCTCGCGACGACGTTTTCTGCAGATCGGTGCCGGGGCCGCGGGGGCGGGCGCGGCAGCGGCCTTCACCCCCGGGACGCCCGCCTGGGCCGACTTCTTCGGACCCGCGCAACCGGGCGATCGCCTCGAGACCGTCCCCACCTACTGCGACCTCTGCTTCTGGAAGTGCGGCGCGATCGCCAGCAAGAAGAACGGCCGGTTGTGGAAGATCGAGGGCAACCCGGCCGATCCGCTGTCGCGCGGCCGGCTCTGTCCGCGCGGCACCGGCGGCGTCGGGACCTACTACGACACCGATCGCCTGCGCTCGCCCCTCCTGCGCAAGAAGAACCGCGGCGAGGACGAGTGGGTCGAGGTGACCTGGGACGAGGCGCTCGAGCTTCATCGCCGGGAAGCTCCAGAAGCTCAAGGCCGAGCACGGGCCGGAAGCGCTCGCCTTCTTCAGCCACGGCATCGGCGGCAACTTCCTCAAGCACACCTTCAAGGCGTTCGGCACGCCGAATCTCGTCGCGCCCTCCTATGCCCAGTGCCGCGGACCGCGCGATGTCGGCTTCCAGTTGACGTTCGGCGAGGAGGTCGCGACCCCGGAGCGGACCGACATCGCGAAGGCCCGTTGCCTGGTCCTCATCGGCTCCCACCTGGGCGAGAACATGCACAACAGCCAGGTGCAGGAGTTCGCCGAGGCGATCGGCGCGGGCGCCACGGTGATCGTCGTCGACCCGCGCTTCTCGGTTGCCGCGGGCAAGGCGAAACATTACCTGCCGATCAAGCCGGGCACCGATATCGCGCTGCTGCTCGCCTGGATGAACGTTCTCGTCGCCGAGAACCTCTACGACCGCGAGTTCGTCGAGGCCCACGGCTTCGGCTTCGACGCCTTCCGCGGCCGAGATCGCCGGCTTCACGCCGGAGTGGGCTTACCCGATCACGACGATCGAGCCCGAAGCGATCCGCGCCACCGCGCGCGAGATGGCGCGCCACCGCCCGGCGACGTTGGTCCATCCCGGACGCCACGTCACCTGGTACGGCGACGACGCGCAGCGCAGCCGGGCGATCGCCCTGGTCAACGCCCTGCTCGGCAACTGGGGCAGGGAGGGCGGCTTCTACTTTCCGGCCTCGTTCGCCCTCGCCGAAGTACCCGTATCCCGCCTTACCCGCACGGCGAGCGCGGCGCGGTCGACAATCCGGAGACGAAGTACCCGTTCGCCGACCTCGGGCTGACCAACGGCATCCGCGCCGCGACGATCTCCGGGGAAGCCCTATCCGATCAAGGGCTGGTTCGTCTACGCGACGAATCTGCTGCAGGCGCTGCCCAACCAGGAGGAGACGATCCGCGCCATCCAGGCGCTCGATCTCATGGTCGTCGTCGACGTCGTGCCGTCGGAGATCGCCGGCTGGGCCGACGTCGTGCTGCCGGAATCGGTCTATCTCGAGCGCTACGACGACTTCAACACCGAGGCGTTCCGCGAGCCGTTCGTCTCACTGCGCCAGCCGGTGGTCGAAGCCCCGGACGACCAGCGCCCGAACTGGTGGATCGCGCGCGAGCTGGCGGGGAAGCTCGGGCTCGGCGCGTTCTATCCGTGGAAGAACGTCGAGGAGTACCTCGAGGCGCGCCTCGCCGGGCACCGGCCTCACGCTGGCGCGAGATGAAGACGCAAGGGCGTCGTCGTCGGGCCGCACCGCCCGATCAACGTCGAAGAGGGGCACGCGCTCGCGTTCCCGACGCCGTCAGGGAAGGTCGAGTTCTGGTCGACGCAGCTCGCCGAGAAGGGGTTCGACGCGGTGCCGAAGTACACCCCGCACGCCGAGCCGCCGGCGGGCTACTTCCGCCTGCTCTTCGGCCGCGCGCCGGTCCACACCTTCTCCCGCACCCAGACGAATCCGCTGCTGCACGAGGCGATGCCGGAGAACGAGGTCTGGGTCAATGCCGACGTCGCCCGCCGCTGGGGGCTCGAGAACGGGAAGCCGGTGCGGCTGGTGAACCAGGACGGCGTCGTGTCGCTGCCGGTCAAGGTCAAGGCGACCGAGCGCATCCGCACCGACTGCGTCTACATGGTGCACGGCTTCGGGCACACCGCGAAGGGGTTGAAGCGCACGGTCGGGCAGGGGAGCCTCCGACGCGCAGCTGGTCACGCGCTACGCGGTCGATCCGCTGATGGGCGGCACCGGCATGAACGTCAACTTCGTCACCTTCCAGCCGGCCGCCGGCGAGGAGGCCTGAGCATGGCGCGCTTCGGCATGGTGATCGACACGAAGCGCTGCGTCGGCTGCATGGACTGCGTCGTCGCCTGCAAGACCGAGAACCAGGTGCCCGAAGGGTTCAACCGGGACTGGATCACGACCGAGGTGCGCGGCAAGTTCCCGACCCTCTCGATGGAGATCCGCACCGAGCGCTGCAACCACTGCGACAACCCGCCGTGCGTGACCTGCTGTCCGACCGGCGCCTCGCACGTCGAGGAGTTCGGCAAGATCGTCCTGGTCGACCACGACCTGTGCATCGGCTGCAAGGCCTGCCTCGCCTCCTGCCCCTACGACGCGCGCTTCATCCACCCGGAGGGCTACGCCGACAAGTGCACCTTCTGCATCCACCGGGTGAAGGAGGGCAAGGACCCCGCCTGCGTCGCGGTCTGCCCGACCCGCTGCATGCATTTCGGCGACCTCGACGACCCCAGTCGGAGGTCTCCCGCCTGCTCGCCGCGCGCGCGCACCACGCGCTCATTCCCGAAGCCGGCACGCAGCCGCGCATCTTCTACCTGACCTGAGGGAGACCGACGTGATCGAGCTCACCACGACGCGCGCCAACCATCTCGTCGACCCGGTGCTCGCAGGTCTGGGCCTGGCAGATTCCGGTCTACCTCTTCCTCGGCGGCCTGGTCGCCGGGATGATGATCATCTCGGGCTATTTCCTCTTCTCCGGCCGCTTCAGGAACACGCGCTCCGCCTGCTTCGTGCTCCCGGGCTTGAGCCTCGTCCTGCTCTCGCTCGGGATGCTCGCGCTCTTCCTCGACCTCGAGCACAAGCTCTACGTCTGGCGGCTCTACACCACCTTCGAGCCGCTCTCGCCGATGTCCTGGGGCGCCTGGATCCTGGTGCTGGTCTATCCGGCGCTGCTCGCCAACCTTCTGCTGCGCGTGCCCGCGGCCGCTGCGCGCGCGGGTGCCGGCGCTCGGGCGAGCTCTCCGACCGGCTGGTCGAGCGCCCGGAGCTGCTGCGCTGGATCGGGGCGATGAACATGATCTGGGGCGGGCTGCTCGGCGTCTACACCGGCGTCCTGCTCTCGGCCCTCGGCGCCCGGCCGCTCTGGAACAGCGCCCTCCTCGGCCCGCTCTTTCTGGTCTCCGGCCTCTCGGCCGCCGCCGCCTTCGTGCACCTCATCGCGCCGGACGCCGGCGAGCGCGAGCTCCTGGCCAAGGCCGACAACGGCTTCCTGATCGCCGAGCTGGTCTTCATCGCGCTCTTCCTGATCGGCCTGCTGTCGTCGACCGAGGCGCACATCCAGGCCGCCGGGCTGCTCCTCGGCGGGCCGTTCAGCGCGCTCTTCTGGGTCGGCGTGGTCGGCCTCGGCATCGTCGTGCCGCTGGTCATCCAGCTGCTGGCGGTGCAGCACCGGGTCGCGCACACGCCGGTCGCGCCCGCTGCTGGTGATCGCCGGCGGCCTCGCGCTTCGTTTCGTCATCGTGCAGGCGGGCCAGGTCAGTCACTGGGCCCGCGTTCCAGGTCTCTGAACATCGTCCCTGATCGTGGAGGTGGACCGCATGTCCTCCGATTCGCACGACGTTCGCCGGGCGCCGGCGCCCTACATGAACCCCTACCTCGCCGGCATCGGCCTCGGCCTCGTGCTCCTCGCCTCCTTCGTCGTGATGGGCCGCGGCCTGGGAGCGTCGGGGGCCTTCTCGTCCGCCTGCGCGGTGGCGGTCGACGCGGTGGCGCCGGCGCACGCCGCAGGGCAACGCGTTCTGGCAGCGAGTACCTCGACGAGCGGCGTCGGCCATCCGCTCAAGGAGTGGCTGGTCTTCGAGGTGCTCGGCGTGCTCGTCGGCGGCTTCCTCTCCGGGCTGCTCGCCGGCCGGGTGCGCCGGACGGTCGAGAAGGGCCCGCGGATCTCGATCGGCGGCCGCTTCGCCTTCGCCTTCGTCGGCGGCGGCTCTGATGGGCATCGGCGCCAAGCTCGCCCGCGGCTGCACCAGCGGCCAGGCGCTGACCGGCGGCGCGTTGCTCTCCGCCGGCGGCTGGGCCTTCATGATGATGGTCTTCGCCGGCGGCTACGGCGCCGCCTGGTTGATGAGGAGGCAGTGGCTATGAACGCCCCGTTCTTCAAGTTCGGCCTCTTCGGCGACGAAGCCTCGCTGGTCGTCGCCTTCGTCATCGGCATCGGCTTCGGCTTCTTCCTCGAGCGGGCCGGCTTCGGCTCGCGCGAGGAAGCTCACCGACCAGTTCTACTTCAGGGACATGGCGGTCTTCCGGGTGATGTTCACCGCCATCGTCACCGCGATGCTCGGCCTGTTCTATCTCGCCGCCATCGGCTGGGTCGACCTCTCGCTGGTCTACATCCAGCCGACCTACCTCTGGCCGCAGATCGTCGGCGGGCTGCTGCTCGGCATCGGCTTCATCGTCGGCGGCTACTGCCCCGGCACTTCGCTCGTCGCGCTGGCGACCGGCAAGCTCGATGCGCTGGTCTTCGTGCCGGCGTCTTCGCCGGCATCTTCGTGATCGGCGAGGTCTGGCCGGCGATCACCGGCTTCACCGAGTCGTCGACCTCGGCCGCCTGACGCTGCCCGAGGTCCTTCACCTGCCGACGGGGCTCGTGGTCTTCCTGGTCGTGCTGATGGCGGTCGGCGGCTTCTGGGGCGCAGGCGCGCTCGAGCGCCGGTTTCCGCGCCGGCCGGCGAAGGAGGAGCAGTGAACCTCGCCGCGCCTCGACGAGGCTCTCCCGCAACCAGAAGCTGGCGCTGCTCGCGGTGGCGCTCGGCCTCGGCGCGCTCGTCCTCGGCGGTCCGTAGCCCGGCAAGATCGTCAGCTCGACGAGCGCGAGCTGGCGGCGATCGTCGAAGGCGAGGTCGACCACGTCACCCCCGACGAGCTCGCCGACTGGATCGTCGCCGGGCCGGCAGGACTTCCGCCTGATCGACCTGCGCACGCGCGGCGGAGTACGCCGACGTACCACATCCCGCAGGCGGAGAACGCTCGCGATCACCGCGCTCGCGGACTGCGGATCTGGCGCGCAACGAGAAGATCGTCCTCTACTCCGCCGAGGGGATCCACTCGGCGCAGGCCTGGTTCCTGCTCAAGGCGAAGAGGTTCCCGGCGGTCTACATCCTGCTCGGCGGGCTCAAGCAGTGGACCGAGCAGGTGGTCTTCCCGGAGTCGCCGGCGGAGAGCGCGGGCCCGGCCGAGCGCATCGCCTTCGCGAAAGCGGCGGAGCGCGCCAAGTACTTCGGCGGGCGGCGCGCGCTGCCGTTTGGCCAGCGGTGGCAGACGTGATGCGGCGGGTGGGCGAACAGATCCCGAATCTGTTCGCCGACCGGATCGGGCTGCGCTATATGGATTTTCATCTTGCCGAACCCCGGCGAAACTCCGGAGGCCTACATGGCGGAACAACTGCGTTGCGACCCGGAGCCGGGCCTTCCGTACCGGAAGCATCGTGGGCTGACCGCCGCTGAATATCATTTGGAGCAGGGATCACTGGCGGTGCGTTATTCCAGGCTTACCGGCCAGCCGGCCTTGCCGCCCGACCTGGATCCGTTGGCGTCCCTGGCGCTGGAATCCCCAGCGATCATGCAACGTACCGTAAGCCCGGATCAACCGACGGCGGTGCTGGATATCGACCGGTATATGCCGTTAAGCAAGGGGTATGACGCCGATGAGTTGGCAGACCTGTTTGATAAGCGGCTGCATCAGGATATTCAATTAGCGTTTAAGGCGCTGACGACCGATCATGCTCGCGCCATGTGGAGCGGAGCGCCGCCCGCATGACCACCACGACGTTCTACGAACAATCCGCCACCGGGAGTGGCTTTAGTGTTGCCACGCTGGTTAAGGTAGCATGTGGGCCGGTTTTGCTGCTCATCGGCACTGGCGGCAGTTTGAGCGTGAACGCGGCTCAGGTCTATCCGGCGCAGGATTCCACTGCGTCGGTTACGGGAATCGGCCAGGCGCCGCCGCCGAAACCGCGCCGGAGGAATCAGCGCCCGCCGTGCAATCTCTCGCCGAGCGGGTCAGCGCCATCAAGGCGGCGTTCGGACTGACGATCAGCCAGTTCGCCCAAGTCCTCCACGTGCAGCGGCAAACCATCTACGACTGGATCGATCAGGACCGCCCCCCGCAAGTGCAAGGGCAAAAGCGGGAGAGGCTGGCGGCGATTCAGCGCTGGGCGATCCAGTGGAACGCGCTGTGCCTGTGGCCCACCAGCAAGGGGGTCACGTCTTATGCCGTGGAGGGCAATACCCTGCTGGACCTGCTCGCGGCCGACGTACTGGACAAGGCACGGTTGACCACCGTCCTGCGTGGCCTGAGCGAACAGGTGAAAGCGGAATGGCAACTCCGGGAAGAGCGCTCCCTGGCGAACCGGTTGCGGGCGCGCGGGTTTCAGCCGGCGCCCGAACCATCGTTGCGCAGTGGGTTAGCCGGTCTTGGCAGAATGGTGTCGCTGAATGATGATGACTCCTGAAGAACAAGGAGCTGCGCAGGATCGAAGCGCAAGGATGGCGGCAAGGATGCGTTCTACCGGTGGCGTGCCATGCGGAAGTGGCGCAACTGCCGGAGCTGGATACGGTGCTCGGGCCGACGATGCGTGCATCGTGGTCAGCCAGACCTGCGACCTGGTTCATCGCGATGCCCGGCAGGAGCCCTCGCGGAACTGTTGCTGACCCAGCCCTTGACCGGCCCCGCCGACTCGCGGTTGCGGAACCGCCGCAATCCGCGCCGCTTGCATTTTGAGTTGTCGGTGCGCGGGCGCCTGGTCGGGTATGAAGCCTGGGCCTGGCGGCGCTGCCGGCTGCGACGGGCCGTATTGGCGCACTATCAACCGGATCCGGAGCGGCGCTTGCCCGACAAGCGAGGGCTGCGGATGATCCAGGAGTGGCTGGCGGGACGGTATCAACGGGCGGCGTTGCCCAGTGCGTTTCAGCGTCGCTCAAGCCCGTACAGGAAAAGCTGCGGAAGTTGGCCGCGAAGTTGACCGACGCCAGTATTCTCTTCATCGCCTTCAGTTCCCAGGACGAGCTGGGCAACGAAGAAGCGTATCGGCTGAGTGTGATTTTGGCCTTGCCGACGGAGGAATATGCTCGGCAGGCCCGGTTGAGAGTGGTGGAAAAGTTGCATATGGAGTTGATGAGGCTGTTCGCCCAGTGTGCGGGCATCGAACTGGATGAAGCCGAGTCAAAAGTGGAATCGGAAGAGAACATTTCCCTGGCGGCGCTGCGTTATCTGCTGCGCTGGGAAGAATTTGATTACGTCAGCTATCAGGATCGCGCCGCGCATCGAGCGCCGTATCCAGGCATGGGATAAACCATGCCGCCCGCCTTCTTGGAAGAGGTCCGCAGCCCGGAAACGGGAAACGGTCCAGCTCTTCTCGGTGCGTTCGGCGTTGGCGCGGACCGAAGTGAACGCCCAGGATGGCCAGCGGGTGAAACCACGCGGACGGATATCGTGTACGCTAAACCGCGAATCGAACTGTCCTGGAGCCATTCCATGCGGACCCACCCGCGTTATCGACACACCCAGTTCGGCACGGTCGTCGTCGGCTCGCTGGTGGCGTCCGCCGTGGTTCTGGCCGGCCTCGGCCTGGCCTATGATGATCGAGTGTTCACCCTCGGCGGGCCGATCATGATGGGCATCGTGGAACTGCTGTTTACGATCTGACCGTCGAGATCGACGCCACCCACCTGATCTTCCGCTTCGGCATCGGCCTGATCCGCAAGCGCATCCCGCTGGCCGAGATCGTCGAGGTCCGGCCGGTACGCAATTCCTGGCTGTACGGCTGGGGCATCCATCGCACCCCGCACGGCTGGCTGTACAACGTCTCGGGCTGGGAAGCGGTCGAAATCAGCCTGGCCTCGGGCAAGCGCCTGCGGCTGGGCACCGACGAACCAGGGCGACTGACCCAGGTGCTGCGAGCGGCGGCAACGCGCCAGCGGGATTGAGATATGCTCCCCAGGATAGTGAGGGAATGGAAAATATTCTCGGGTACCATTAAGCGTTGACGAGCAAACCGCAAAGAGAGGTTGCCATGCGCTGGAGAACGGGAAGGCAAAGCGACAACGTCGAGGATCGGCGGGGCCTGCGGGCCGCGCCCGCCATCGCGGGCGGCGGCATCGGCACGATCGTCCTTCTGCTTATCGCCATCTTCTTTGGCGTTGATCCAACCGTACTGCTTCAGAGTGGACCACCAGTCGTGTCCCTCCCAGCAGTCGGCCGCCGTGCCCGCGGATCAGGACGACATGCGCAAATTTATCTCGGTCGTGCTGGCCGATACGGAAGATACCTGGCATGACCTGTTCCGCCGGATGGGCGGCGCCTACCAGGAACCGAAGCTGGTACTGTTCACCGGCGCGGTGCAATCGGCCTGCGGCTTTGCCCGGGCCGCGGTCGGCCCGTTTTTACTGCCCGGCGGACCAAAAGGTCTACATCGACCTGGTTTTTTACCAGGAACTCAAAAATCGCTTCCAGGCCCCTGGCGATTTCGCCCAAGCCTACGTGATCGCCCACGAAATCGGCCATCACGTGCAAAACCTGCTGGGCATCTCGGACCAGGTTGAAGCCCGGCGCGCCCGCTCCGGAGAGGCGGAAGCCAACGCCTTGTCGGTCCGTCTGGAACTGCAGGCGGACTGTTTCGCCAGCATTCCGGCCCATCGCCCACAAGGCCCGGCAGATTCTGAAATCGGCAACATCGAGGAAGGACTGAACGCGGCCAGCGCCATCGGCGACGACCGCATGCAAATGCAAGCCAAAGGTTATGTCGCGCCGGATTCCTTCACCCACGGCAGTTCCGCGCAGCGGGTGCGCTGGTTCAAACAGGGTATTACCACCGGGGATCCGCGCCAGTGCGATACCTTCAAGGCCGCGCGGCCTTAGGGTTTGAAATCGCTGGACTGG
>CAVRCL010000006.1:0-421986 GCA_963719555.1 Thermoanaerobaculia bacterium
AGGAAGGTGCTCTGCATGGACGTCATGAACTCGATCAGCGCCTGCGGATCCACCCCCGGCGTCGGAATGTGACAGCCGATCCGATAGACCGCGAGCAGCCCGAAAGTGAACATCAGGCGCTTGCGCAGATCCGGGATCGCGAAGATATTGCGCAGGCTTTCGATCACGAAGCGAGCTCCTCACAGCGTCCGCCGGCCGCTTCGATCTTGGTGCGCGCCGACTTGCTGAACTTGTGCGCGGTGACGGAGATGGCCGCCTGCAGGTCGCCGTTTCCGAGGACCTTCACCCTCTTCCCGGGATGGACGAGACCGTGCTCGGCCAGCAGCTCCGGAGTTACCGCCTTGCCGAGCGCGGCGAGAGCAGAGACGTTGATCACCGCGTAGTCGATCCGGAACTCGTTGGTGAAACCCCGCTTCGGGACGCGCCGAACGAGCGGCATCTGGCCGCCCTCGAATCCGGGACGGTGACTGTAACCGGAGCGCGACTGACCGCCCTTGTGACCTTTTCCGGCAGTCTTGCCGAGACCGGAACCGGGGCCGCGACCGACGCGTTTGCGCGAGTGCTTGCTGCCTTTGGCGGGGGGAAGCTCGTGCAGTTTCATTTTGCGTCCTCGACCAACTCGACGAGATAGGGAATCTTGGCGATCATGCCGCGCACTGCCGGCGTGTCTTCGCGAACGACTTCGTGACGGATGCGCCGGAGTCCCAGGCCACGCAGCACCTCGCGATGAGTCTCACGGGCGCCGATCGTGCCCTTCACCTGGCGGATACGAATCGTCTTCTTCTTCATGCTTGAGCTACCTCTCTCGAACCTTCTCTGCCTTCGGTTCAGCGGACAACGGTGACGCCATGCTGCAGCGAAGCGATGAATCAGGGCGCCGTCGCCGGAGCTACTTCCACTGGGGCGCCACGGCGCGGCTTGCTCTGCAGCATCTGCAGCGCAGCAAACGTGGCCTTGACGACGTTGGCCGGATTCGCCGATCCCAGCGACTTGGTCAGGATGTCCGCGATTCCCGCCGCCTCGACCACCGCCCTCACCGGTCCGCCGGCGATGACGCCGGTTCCCGCGGAGGCCGGCTTGATCAGCACCCGGCCTGATCCGAACTCACCGAGCGCCTCGTGCGGGATCGTGCTCCCCTTCATCGGCACCTGGATCAGCCGCTTCTTGGCCACTTCGATTCCCTTGCGGATGGCCATCGGCACTTCCTTCGCCTTGCCGGCGCCGTAGCCTACCCGGCCATTGCCGTCGCCGATCACCACCAACGCGGAGAAGGAGAAGTTCTTGCCACCCTTGACGACCTTGGTCACCCGGTTGATATGGACGACCTGCTCAACAAATTCGCTTTCCTGCTCGAAATCCCTGGCCAAAGCTCTTCTCCTCGTCGTTGGCGATTGGCGGCTTAGAACTGCAGGCCCTTGGCGCGTGCCGCCTCGGCCAGCTGCTTGACCTTGCCGTGGTAGAGGTATCCGCCACGATCGAAAACAACCTGCTGAATTCCCTTGGCGAGCGCGCGCTCGGCAACCGCCTCGCCGACTGCCTTGGCAGCCGCCATGGTCGCCGCACCGCCCTCGATCAGCCCCTTGAGTGCGGGCTCGCTCGAGGTGGCGGAGACGATCGTATGCCCGGTCTCGTCGTTGATCACCTGCGCGTACACGTACCGCGCGCTCTTGAATACCGACAGGCGCGGACGCTCGGGAGTTCCCGCGAGCTTCTGCCGCAGCCGCTGATGGGCCCGCTTCTTCCGCGCCGCTTTTTCCATGACCTTCTTGCGTACCAGATCCGCCATCGTGCTCCCCTTCCTGCTTCGCTCGCGCCTTACTTGGCGCCGGCCTTGCCGACCTTGCGACGAATCACTTCGCCGGTGAACTTGATGCCCTTGCCCTTGTACGGATCCGGCGGTCGCAACCGGCGAATCTCGGCGCACACCTGACCCAGGAGCTGACGGTCCGCTCCGGTCACCATGATCTTGTTCGCCTTGTCGATCTCGATCTTGATCCCTTCCGGGACCTTGAACACGACCGGGTGCGAATAGCCCAGCGCGAAGTGCACTTCGCTGCCACGGAGCTCGGCCTTGTAGCCCACACCGTTGATCTCCAGTCCGCGACTGAAGCCTTCGGAGGCGCCGAGGACGGCGTTCGCGAGCAGGGCGCGCATGAGACCGTGCTTGGCGCGGTCCGGCCCGGTCTCGCCGGACCGCGAGACGGTCACGACGTTGTTTTCCACTTTGACCGGAAATCCGTCCAGAAGCTCCTGGGTGACACGACCCTTGGGGCCTTCGGCGGTGAATTTCCCTTCCGACACCACGACCTTGACCCCCTTGGGGATATCGATCGGCCTTCTTCCCACTCGCGACATGACTAAAGACCCTTTCTCACCAGACCTCGCAGAGAACTTCGCCCCCGAGCCGGCGATCACGCGCCTGCCGGTCCGAAAGCAGCCCCTGGTTGGTCGAGATGACACCGATACCGCGTCCGTTCAGGACCGGTTTGATGTCGTCCGCGCCGCGATAGACGCGGCGGCCCGGCTTGCTGATGCGCTGCAGGTGACTGATCGCCGGCGCGCCCTCGTCGTCGTACTCGAGGAATACCCGAAGGACCGAGACCGGCTGGTTCTCGGGCGATTCGACCAGCTTGAAGTTCCGAATGAAGCCCTCTTCCTTCAAGATCCGGCAAACTTCGGTCTTGAGTCGGGAAGTTGGAACATCGACCCGGTCATGCTTGGCCAGATGGGCGTTTCGGATTCGCGCGAGAAGATCCGAAACCGGATCCATGTTGCTCATATGTATCTCCTTACCAACTCGCCTTGATCACGCCCGGGAGGTAACCCTGGCGAGCGAGATCTCGGAAACAGATGCGGCACAGCCCGAATTTCCGCATGAAGCTGCGCGGCCGGCCGCAGCGCTTGCAACGGTTGCGCTGACGAAGCTTGTTGAACTTCAGCGTGATCTTGGTCTTGGCAATTCTGGCGTCAGTCGCCACGCGTTCCCCCTTAATTCCTTGCGAACGGAACGCCGAGGCCGCGCAGCAGATGCAGCGCCTGCTCGTCGTTCTCGGCCGTCGTGACGAAGGTGACGTTCATCCCCTTCGGCCGCTCGACCTTGTTCATATCGATCTCCTGGAAAATCAGGTGATCGCGAATTCCCATCGTGTAGTTGCCGCGCCCGTCGAAGCTCTTCGTCGGTGCGCCGCGGAAGTCGCGGACGCGAGGCAGGGCAATGCTGACGAACCGGTCCATGAACTCCCACATGCGGGTGCCGCGCAGAGTCACGCTGCAGCCGATCGGCATGCCCTCGCGCAGCTTGAACTGCGCGATCGACTTGCGCGAGCGGCGGACCGATGGACGCTGGCCGGCGATCGCCGCCAGCTCGTTGACCCCGTCATCGAGGATCTTGATGTTCTGGATCGCTTCGCCAAGCCCCATGTTGATGACGATCTTCTCGAGGCGAGGAACGGCCATCCCGTTCTCGATGCCGAACTCCTTCTTCAGCTTCGGCACCACGTCTTCCCTGTACTGCGTGCGCAACCGGGGCGCATACCCCGCCGGAGTGGCCCTCGCAGGAGCCGCGGCCTTCGCCTGCGGCTTGGCCTGCCCCTTGTCCTTCGCGTCGCCCTGCTCTTTGTTCTTCGCCATGATCACTCGACTCCTAGTTCAGAATAGCGCCGCTCTTCTTGGCGACGCGTACTCCGGTCCCGTCCGCCTGGCGGAGGCGCCCTACGCGCGTCGGCTTGCCGCTGTTGGGATCGATCAGCATGAGGTTCGACAGACGGATCGGCGCTTCCTTCTCGAGGACTCCACCCTGGATTCCCTTCTGCGCGTTCTGGCGGGTGTGGCGCTTCACCATGTTCACCCGTTCGACGATCGCGAGTTCCCGGGCCGGAAAGACACGCAGGACCTTGCCCTTCGAGCCGCGGTCCTTGCCGGAAATCACCAGTACCTGGTCGTTCTTCTTGATCTTCGTCTTCTTCATCGCTTGTCTCCGCTTGCGCGGCTCCCTCAGATGACTTCCGGCGCCAGAGAGATGATCTTCATGAACTTCTTCTCTCGGAGCTCACGCGCGACCGGCCCGAAAACGCGGGTACCGATGGGCTCGCGGTTGTCGTTGATCAATACCGCTGCGTTCGTATCGAAGCGGATATAGCTACCATCGCGCCGCTTCTGAGCGTGAACGGTGCGAACGATCACAGCCTTGACGACTGCGCCCTTCTTGACCGTACCGTCCGGAGTCGCCTCCTTGACCGATGCGGTGATCACGTCTCCCAGATGACCGTACTGGCCGAGGGCGCCACGCAGGTGAATGCATGAGACCTTCTTGGCTCCGGAGTTGTCCGCCACCTCGAGGATGGTGCCCATCTGGATCATGACTAGACCTCCCCGGCCTTCTTGAGAACTTCGGCGACCGACCACCGCTTGAGCTTCGAAAGCGGTCGGGTAGCGACCAGTCTCACCCGGTCACCGACGCCGCACGCGTTCGCCTCGTCGTGGGCGTAGAACTTCGAAGTCCGCTTCTGGTAGCGGTGGTAGAGACGATGGGTGATGGTCTTCTCGACTTCGACCACGATCGTCTTGTCCATCTTGGTGCTGACGACCACGCCGACCTTCTCCTGGCGGCGTCCACGCCCTGTTGCTTTCGTTTCGGTCACGGTGCTCATTCTTAAGCCTCGCTCTGCTTCTCGCGGATGATCGTCAGCACCCGTGCCAACTCGCGCTTGGCGGTTCGGATCTTGGCCGGCTTCTCGAGTTGACCGACCACCTTCTGAAGTCGGAGCGCGAAGAGCTGCTCGGCAAGCTCTCCCTCCCGAATCCGAAGGTCGGCGACGGTCTTCTCTCGCAAATTTGGTTTCTTCATGCGTCGCTCCTTGATTCCCTGAGGGCTCTACCTGAGCTCGCTGTGGCGCGAGACGAACTTCGTCAAGATGCAGAGCTTCTGGGCCGCAAGCTTCATTGCTTCCTGCGCCACTTCGTGGCTCACACCCTCGAGCTCGAAGAGAATGCGGCCCGGCTTGACGACGGCTACCCAACCTTCCGGCGGCCCTTTGCCCTTGCCCATCCGGGTCTCGAGCGGCTTCTTCGTGTACGGCTTGTCGGGAAACACGCGGCACCACATCTTTCCGCCGCGCTTCACGTGCCGGCTGATCGCGATACGGCCCGCTTCGATCTGACGAGCGGTCACCCATGCGGGTTCGAGCGCCTGCAGCCCGAAGTCTCCGAAAGCGATGTAATCGCCCCCTTTTGCCATACCCGCGCGGCGTCCGCGATGCTGTTTTCTGAACTTGACCTTCTTCGGCATCAACATGATTCAGTTCCTCGCTTACGCCGTCGCCCGGCGGCTCTTCTCTTTGAGAAGATCGCCCTTGTAGACCCAAACTTTGCAGCCGATGACTCCGTAGGTCGTCCGCGCTTCCGCGAAGCCGTAGTCGATGTCCGCCTTGAGGGTGTGCAGAGGAAGTCTGCCCTCCTGGTACCACTCGGTGCGCGCGATCTCGCTGCCACCGAGACGGCCCGCGACCATGATCTTCACTCCCTTGGCGCCGAACCGGAAGGCGGATTCCATCGCCTTCTTCATCGCGCGACGGAAGGACACACGCCGCTCGAGCTGCCCGGCGATCGACTCCGACACCAGCTGGGCGTCGAGCTCGGGGCGCTGGATCTCCTGAATGTTGATGTGGATCTCGCGGCCGGTCATCTTGGCGAGATCGTCCCGCAACTTGTCGACTTCGGCGCCCTTGCGGCCGATGATGATGCCGGGCCGCGAGGTGTAGATCGTGACGCGCATCTTGTCGGCGGCGCGTTCGATGTCGATCTCGGAGACGCCGGCATGCCCGAGACGCTTCTTCAGATCGGCGCGGAGCTTGAGATCGGAATGCAGGAGCTTCGAGTAGTCACCTTCGGCGTACCAGCGGGAGTGCCAGGTCTTGTTGTAGACCAGCCGGAATCCGTACGGATGCGTTTTCTGACCCACGGCTACTTCCCTCCCTTGGTGGTGCGCTTGGCGGTCTTCGCCGGCCCCGCAGGCTTGGCAGGTCGCGCTGACTTGGCCGGAGCTAGCTTGGCGGCGCTCCGCGGAGCACCGGCGGCGCCGGCCTTGCGCGTATCGAGCTTGATCGTCACGTGGCTCTGCCGCTTGAGGATCCGGAAAGCGCGGCCCATGGTGTTCGCCTGGATGCGCTTGAGCGTCGGTCCGCCGTCGACGAAGACCTCCTTGACGTAGAGCTTGCCGACGTCGACGTTCTGGTCGCGATTCTCGGCATTGGCGATCGCGGACTTGAGGAGCTTCTCGATCGGCCTCGCAGCCGCCTTGTTGGTGGTCCGCAAGACGACGGCAGCCTCTTCCACGTTCATGCCGCGAATGAGGTCGACGACGAGCCGTACCTTCTGGGGCGAGGCCTGGTGGAACCGCAGGTGCGCGATGGCTTCCATATCCGCCCCCCCCTTACGCCTTCGGCCTGGGGGCGACGGACTTCTCCGCCGCCTTCTTGCCGCTGTGCCCGCGGAACGTCCGGGTCATGGAGAACTCGCCCAGCTTGTGGCCGACCATGTTCTCGCTGACGTAGACCGGGATGAACTTCGTCCCGTTGTGAACCGCGAGAGTGTGTCCGACCATCTCCGGAATCACCGTGGATCGCCGGGACCAGGTCTTGATGACCCGCTTCTCGCCGCTCGAGTTCATCGCCACGACTTTGTCGTGGAGATGCTTGTCGATGAAGTAGCCCTTCTTCAGTGAACGCGCCATGCCGACTCTCCGTTCCTACTTCTTGTCCCGACGGCGAACGATCACTTGATCGGTCCGCTTGTTGTTTCTCGTCTTGTAGCCCTTGGTCGGAACGCCCCAGGGTGTGCAGGGATGCCGTCCACCGGAAGTCTTGCCTTCGCCGCCGCCCATCGGATGGTCGACCGGGTTCATCGAGACGGCCCGGTTGTGCGGCTTGCGGCCGAGCCAGCGCCGACGTCCCGCCTTGCCGTAGGAAACGTTCTCGTGCTCGAGGTTCCCGACCTGGCCGATCGTCGCGTAGCACTCGACGTGCACCTTGCGCACTTCGCCGGACGGGAGCTTGACCTGAGCCTGCGAGGCCTCTCGCGCCATCAGCTGCGCCCCGGCGCCGGCGGAACGGACCATCTGGCCGCCCTTGCCACGCTTGAGCTCGATGTTGTGGATCACCGTGCCGAGCGGGATCAACCGCAGCGGCAGCGAGTTGCCGAGGTTGATCTCGGCCGACTCGCCGGACACCACCACCATTCCGACGGCAAGGCCCTCGGGCGCGAGGATGTAGCGCTTCTCGCCGTCAGCGTAGTGCACCAGAGCGATGCGGGCAGAGCGATTCGGATCGTACTCGACCGAAGCGACAGTGCCCGGAATCCCGTGCTTGTCACGCTTGAAGTCGATCGTCCGATAGCTGCGCTTGTGCCCACCGCCGCGAAACCAGTTGGTCAGATGCCCCTGGTTGTTGCGTCCGCCGGAGCCCATCTTGCCGCTGGTGAGCGACTTGAGCGGCCGGCTCTCCGTGATCTCTTTGAAATCCGGAAAGCTCTGAAACCGGCTCGATGCGTTCGTAGGTCTGAGTTGACGAATACCCATCTTCCCAAGCTCTCTTTCTCACGCGCCTTCGAAGAAGTCGATGGTCTTCTCTCCCGGAGCCAGTCGGACGAAAGCCTTCTTCCAGTCCGCGCGGCGTCCGGCGAAACGACCCTGGCGGCGCACCTTGCCATGCATCTTGGCGACCCGCACTTCAGCGACCTTGACCTTGAACTGAGACTCGACCGCGCGCTGAATCTCGATCTTGTTGGCGCGCATGTCCACTTCGAGAGTGAGCACGTTCGTGCTCTCCCGCTGCAGGCTCGACTTCTCGGTGATCAGGGGACGCCGAATGATCTCCTGAATTCTCATGATCCCAGAACCTCCACGAGTCGAGCGAGCGCCTGCTCGCTGACCACCAGATAGGGCCGATCGACGACGTCGTAGACGTTGACCGCCAGGGCATCCACCGTCTTCCAACCGGGATGGTTCCGCGACGCGAGATCGAGGTTCCGGTTGTCGCGCGCGTCCACCAGCAGGATCTTGCCCTCGGCTCCGAGCTTGGCGAGGATCGCCTCGAGCTCCTGGGTCTTGTGCGTCGGGACGGCCAGATTCTCGAGGACGATGATGCGATCCTCCTTCAACTTGCGCGAGAGCACCGCCTTGAGGGCGTTTTTCTTCTCGCCGGTCGAAAGATCCTGACTGTAGTCGCGCGGGACCGGTCCGTGAACCGTGCCGCCCTTGCGCCACAGCGGGCTGCGGATGCTGCCGATTCGCGCCCGTCCCGTTCCCTTCTGCTTCCAGAGCTTCTTGCCGGCGCCCGATACCTCGCTGCGCGTCTTGGTCTTGTGGGTCCCGGACCGCAGACCCGCGAGGTAGCCAAGCACCACGAGGTGAATCAGATGCTCCTTGTAGGGATAGGAGAAAATCTCCGCGGGGAGATCGAGCTCCTTCACCTTCTTGTTGTCGAAGTTCTTGACCGCGATCTTCATCGCTTACCAACCTCTCGCGTTGCCATCTTGCGCCTGTCCGAGCCAGTCCGAACCACTTGGAAGCCGCTCAGCCGCGCTTCGCGCGCTTGAGCGCGACGTAGCCATTTTCACCGCCCGGCACCGAGCCGCGCAGGTAGATCAGATTCTTCTCTTCGTCGACCTTGATCACCAGCAGGTTCTTGGTCGTGATCCGCTTGCCGCCCATGCGCCCCGTCCCCTTCATGCCGGGATAGACGCGCGACGGAAAGGACGAGCCGCCGATCGAGCCCGGAGCACGGTGGAACATCGAGCCGTGCGTCGCGCGACCGCCCTTGAATCCGTGGCGCTTCATCACGCCCTGGAAACCCTTGCCCTTGCTCGTGCCGACGACGTCCACGAACTCCTTCTCCTGGAACATCGAGCACTTCACCTGGTCGCCAGCGGCCCAGGCCTCGTCGGCCGAGATCTCGAACTCCGCCAGCTTCCGCGTCGGAGTCGCGCCGGCCTTCTTGAAGTGTCCCTGCTGCGGCTTGGTGACGTGCCGCGGCGGCTTCGCCTCGACCAGCCCGAGCTGGACGGCGTCGTAGCCGTCCTTCTTGGCGGTGCGGCGAGCGACCACCACGCACGGACCTACCTCCACCACGGTGACCTGCACCGTGTCTCCATCCGCAGTGAATACCTGGGTCATCCCCAGCTTCTTTCCGAGCATTCCATCCATGGTCCGACCCTCTTGTCTCTAGCCCTGTTCGGTGTTGCTGATGCTTTCCGATGCTTGCCGCTTACTTGCCGAACGCCTTGATCTCGACGTCCACTCCGGCGGGCAGCTCGAGCTTCATCAGGGCATCCACCGTTCCGCTCGTGGGCTCGTAGATGTCCAGCAGACGCTTGTGCGTGCGGATCTCGAACTGTTCCCGCGACTTCTTGTCGACGTGCGGCGAACGGTTGACCGTGTAGCGCGAGATGTGCGTCGGCAGCGGAATCGGGCCGACTACCCTTGCGCCGGTCCGACGAGCCGTATCGACGATCTCGAAGGTCGAGGTGTCGAGGATGCGGTAATCGAACGCCTTCAGGCGGATGCGGATCTTCTCGTTCAGCATGTCCCAGTCCTCAGTTTCTCACTTGCAGGCACTCGACAGCTGTCGAGTTCGTTCGAATCACTTGACCACTTCGGTGACGGTGCCTGCGCCGATGGTGCGGCCGCCTTCGCGGATCGCGAAGCGCACGCCCTTCTCCATCGCGATCGGAGCGATCAGCTCGATCGACAGGTTCACGTTGTCGCCGGGCATCACCATCTCCGTGCCGGCCGGCAGCGTCCCCACTCCCGTCACGTCCGTCGTGCGGAAGTAGAACTGCGGACGGTAGCCGTTGAAGAACGGCGTGTGACGCCCGCCCTCCTCCTTCGTCAGCACGTACACCTCGCCCTTGAACACCGTGTGCGGCGTGATCGAACCCGGCTTCGCCAGCACCTGGCCGCGCTCCACGTCGTCCTTCTTCGTGCCGCGCAGCAGCACACCGACGTTGTCGCCCGCCTCGCCGCGATCCAGGAGCTTCCTGAACATCTCGACGCCCGTCACGATCGACTTCTGCGTCGGGCGGATGCCCACGATCTCGATCTCGTCGCCCACCTTCACGATCCCGCGCTCGATCCGGCCCGTCACCACCGTGCCGCGACCCGAAATCGAGAAAATGTCCTCGATCGGCATCAGGAACGCCTTGTCCACGTCGCGCTCCGGCATCGGAATGTACGAGTCCAGAGCCTCGTACAACTTGATGATCGACTCGGCGCCCAGGGGGCCGGGATCGCCCGTCAGCGCCTTGATCGCCGCGCCGCGGATCACCGGCGTGTCGTCGCCCGGGAACTGGTACGACGACAGCAGGTCACGGACCTCCATCTCCACCAGGTCCAGCAACTCCGGATCGTCCACCATGTCGCACTTGTTCAGATACACCACGATGTACGGCACGCCCACCTGCCGCGCCAGCAGGATGTGCTCCCGCGTCTGCGGCATCGGGCCGTCCACCGCCGAAACCACCAGGATCGCGCCGTCCATCTGCGCCGCGCCGGTGATCATGTTCTTCACGTAGTCCGCATGACCGGGGCAGTCGACGTGCGCGTAGTGACGGTTCGCCGTCGAGTACTCGACGTGCGACGTCGCGATCGTCAGGATCTTCGTCGGGTCGCGGCGGCCCTGCGACTCCGAGGCCTTCGCCACTTCGTCGTACGGCACGAACTTCGCCCAACCCTTGTCCGCGGCGACCTTCGTCAACGCCGCCGTCAAGGTCGTCTTCCCATGGTCCACGTGACCGATCGTTCCCACGTTCACGTGCGGCTTGGTGCGATCGAATTTTTCCTTACCCATGACTTATTCTCCGTATCGTCCCGAGAAAGAACCGGCCTCAGCCAGCGGCCTTCGCGATAACCTCTTCGCTGACGCTCTTGGGCGCCTGCTCGTAAGAGGAGAACTGCATCGTGTAGCTCGCGCGACCCTGCGACATCGATCGCACATCCGTCGCGTAACCGAACATTTCAGAAAGCGGCACCTTGCAGGCGATCACCTGCACGTTGCCGCGCGGCTCCATGTGTTGAACGCGACCGCGGCGGGAAGTGAGGTCGCCGATGATCTCGCCCATGTATTCGTCGGGCGTGACCACTTCGACCGCCATGATCGGCTCGAGGAGAACCGGCTTGGCCTTCTTCGAGGCGTCCTGGAAAGCCATCGAGCCGGCGATCTTGAAGGCGATTTCGGACGAGTCCACATCGTGATAGCTGCCGTCGTAGAGCTCCACTTCGACGCCCGAGATCGGATATCCGGCGAGCGGACCATTGTCCAGCTGCTCGCGGATGCCCTGCTCGATCGGCTTGATGAACTCCTTGGGGATCACGCCGCCGACGATCTCGTTGTTGAAGATGAACTCGGCCTCGGTCGTCGGGCGCAGGCGGATCCTGCAATGTCCATACTGGCCGCGGCCGCCGGTCTGGCGGACGAACTTGCCCTCGCCGTCGGCCTCCTGGGTGATGGTCTCCTTGTAGGCCACCTGCGGCTTGCCGACGTTGGCGCCGACGTTGAACTCGCGCACCAGCCGGTCGACGATGATCTCGAGGTGCAGCTCGCCCATGCCGGAGATCAGCGTCTGGCCGGTGTCGGGCTCGGTGTGAACATGGAACGTCGGGTCTTCCTGCATGAGCTTGCCGAGCGCCAGGCCGAGCTTCTCCTGGTCGACCTTGGTCTTGGGCTCGATCGACACCGAAATCACCGGCTCGGGGAAGTTCATCGCTTCGAGGATCACCGGATGCTGCGGATCGCAGATCGTGTCGCCCGTCGTGACGCTGCGCAGACCCACCGCGGCAGCGATATCGCCGGCCCAGACCTCGGAGATCTCCTCGCGCTTGTTGGCGTGCATCTTCAGCAGGCGGCCGATGCGCTCCTTGGTGTCCTTGGTGGCGTTGGAAACGCCGGTGCCGGACGCCACGTGTCCGGAGTAAACCCGGAAGAACGCGAGCTGGCCGACGAACGGGTCGCTCATGATCTTGAACACCAGACCGGCGAACGGCTGGCCTTCTTCGATGGAGCGCTCGATGGTCTTCTCGGTTCCGGGCTCGAGGCCCTTCACCGGAGCGATGTCCTCGGGGGAAGGCAGGTAGTCGACCACCGCGTCGAGCAGCGGCTGGACGCCTTTGTTCTTGAAGGCGCTGCCGCAAACCACCGGCTGCAGACGGTTGGTGATCGTCGCGGTGCGCAAGGCGGCCTTGAGCTCCTCGTTGGTGATCTCTTCGCCCGAAAGGTACTTCTCGAGGAGCCTGTCGTCGGTCTCGGCGATCGCCTCGACCATCTTCTCGCGCAGCTCCTTCGCCCGTTCCCGGTACTCTTCCGGAATGTCGACGAGCTCGTAGGCGGCGCCCAGGGTCTCGTCCTTGTAGGAGATACCCTGCATGCGAATGAGATCGATGATGCCCTTGAGCGTGTCTTCCCGACCCCAGGGGAACTGGATGACGACCGGCGAAGCGGCGAGCCGGGTGACCATCATCGAGACGCAGCGGTCGAAGTCGGCGCCGATCCGGTCCATCTTGTTGACGAAGGCGATTCGCGGCACCTTGTAGCGATCGGCCTGGCGCCAGACGGTCTCGGACTGCGGCTCGACCCCGGCGACGGCGTCGAATACCGCCACGGCCCCGTCGAGCACACGCAGCGAGCGCTCGACCTCGGCCGTGAAGTCCACGTGGCCCGGAGTATCGATGATGTTGATCCGATACTTGTCCCAGAAACAGGTCGTCGCGGCCGCGGTGATGGTGATCCCGCGCTCCTGCTCCTGGACCATCCAGTCCATGGTGGCAGTGCCATCATGGACTTCACCGATCTTGTAGTTGACCCCGGTGTAGAACAGGATCCGCTCGGTGGTCGTGGTCTTACCGGCATCAATGTGAGCCATGATGCCGATATTGCGAGTCATCGACAGGGGTGCTTGTCTCGCCATATTCCTTGCGCCCCGAAGGAACGCTCGCTCTCTCGTCTATCGTAAGCGGCATAAATGGCGTTTGAGGGAACGCCGCGCCGCTTCAGCTTCGTCTTGCCGCCGGCCGTGATCGGTGATCGGTGATCGGTGATCAGCGATCGGCCGGCAATCCGTCTCTTTCCAGCCGCTACCAGCGATAGTGCGCGAAGGCCTTGTTGGCCTCGGCCATGCGGTGGGTGTCTTCCTTCTTCTTGATCGCCCCACCGCGATTCTCGGCGGCGTCCAGCAACTCGCCCGCGAGCTTCGCCTTCATCGTCTTTTCGCCCCGCTTCGACGCGCTCTGGATCAACCAGCGGATCGACAGCGCGAGCTTGCGGCTCGGGTTCACTTCCACTGGGACCTGATAGGTCGAGCCGCCGACGCGCCGCGACTTCACTTCCACCGCGGGCTTGACGTTTTCGATCGCGCGCTTGAACACCTTGACCGGATCGTCGGAGGTGCGCTCTTTCACCGTCTCGAGGGCATCGTACAGGATGCGTTCGGCAACCGTCTTCTTGCCCTGGCGCATCACGACATTGACGAACTTGGTCACCAGCTGCGAACCGTAAAGCGGGTCCGGCAGAACGTCACGCTTCGGTACTTCCCGTCTCCTGGGCATCGATCGACTCCGTTACGACTTCGGCCGCTTGGCGCCGTACTTCGAGCGCCCCTGCCGGCGGTTCTGTACACCCACGGAGTCGAGCGTGCCGCGGATGACGTGATAGCGCACACCAGGGAGGTCCTTCACGCGACCGCCGCGGATCAGCACGATGGAGTGCTCCTGCAAGTTGTGCCCGACACCCGGAATGTAGGTCGTGACCTCGATACCGTTGGTCAGGCGCACGCGCGCGACCTTGCGCAGCGCGGAGTTCGGCTTCTTGGGGGTCTGGGTGTAGACGCGAACACAGACGCCCCGGCGCTGCGGCGCCTGCTGCAGAGCCGGGCTCTTGGTCTTGCTGATGACGCGCTGGCGACCCTCGCGGACCAGCTGATGAATCGTCGGCATGCGAACAGACTCCTGAGTTCTTCGATCCTCGAATCCGAGACGCGCCGGTGGCCGGGACACAGCCCGACCACATGCTACGACTCACACTGCCCGACTGGTCCTGGGGACTACAGCGGGGGGAGAGGAAAAGTACCATCTCCCGCAACCGTCCGTCAAGCAGGGTTCGGCGACTCTTTTGCAGCCGCCGGGCGCCGCTACCCCATCGGGCGGTTGCAGATCGTCCCTCGGGACTATAATTCGTGACATGACGAATCGACGAATCGACGGCTCTGGCCAGCTCGACGAGGTCGTGGAGACCGCCAAGGGCCTGGCCCACCCCGCCCGGCTCCGCATCCTGGCCATGCTGGCCGAGGGCGAGCTCTGCGTCTGCCAGATGACCGCAGTTCTGGAGCTCGCGCCCTCGACCGTGTCGCAGCACCTCTCCGTGCTTTCGCGAGGAGGGCTCCTTGCCGACCGCAAGGAAGGCAAACTGGTCTTCTATCGGCTGCGGGAGGACGGAGCCGCCGCTGCGCTCCTGCCGCCGCTCCTCGACCTGTTCGCCCAGGGCGCGGTCGCCAATGCGGACCGGGCGGTCGTTGCCCGCCTGCGCCAGATACCGATCGCGACGATCTGCGCGGCCGAGCTCGGCCTGGCGGCGATCGGCGTCCGCAAGGCGGTGGCATCGTGACCCGGGGCCTGCTCTTCCTCTGCGTCGCCAACTCCGCTCGCAGCCAGATGGCGGAGGGGATCGCCCGGGCGCTCGTCGGGGGGCGCCTGCCCATCCAGAGCGCCGGCTCGGCGCCGTCGCGGGTCCATCCGCTCGCCATCCAGGCCTTGGCCGAACTCGGCATCGATGCCACTTCCCAGCGTTCGAAGTCGGTCGAAGAGATCGACCGGGCAACCGTCGACACCGTGATCACCCTCTGCGCCGAAGAGGTCTGCCCCGTCTACCTGGGCGCTGCCCGCCGGCTGCACTGGCCGCTGCCCGATCCGGCGGGGGGCGCCGACGGCCGGAAAGAGAGCCTGGACCGATTCAGATCCGTCAGGGACGAAATCCGGAGGCGCCTCGGCGAGTGGCTCCTCGAGGAGGGCTTCCCTCTACAGCGCGAGCCCGGAGCCTAGCCGCCATGGAAAAGAGCGTCTTCAGCAAGATGTCCCTGCTCGACCGCTACCTGACGGTCTGGATCTTCCTCGCCATGGCGATCGGCGTCGGCCTCGGGTACCTTCTTCAGTCCGGAATCGAGCGCTTCAATGCGGTGCTGACCGTCGGCGAACATACCAACCTGCTGATCGCCGCCGGCCTGATCCTCATGATGTACCCACCCCTCGCCAGGGTGAAGTACGAGCTCATGCCGAAGGTCTTCGCCGATTGGCGGCTCCTCGTTCTGTCGCTGGTGCAGAACTGGCTCGTCGGCCCGGTCCTGATGTTCACCCTGGCGATCGGTTTCTTCGGCTTCGTTGCGCCGGCGCTGTTCGGAGCCGCCGAGCAGTGGGGTCTCTACATGGTCGGCCTGATCCTGGTGGGCATCGCGCGCTGCATCGCCATGGTGCTGGTCTGGAATCAGCTCGCCAGGGGCAACAGTGAGTATGCCGCCGGCCTGGTGGCGCTGAACAGCGTCTTCCAGATCCTCACTTTCGGCCTCTACGCCTGGGTCTTCATCACCGTCCTGCCGCCGCTCTTCGGAATGCAGGGCGCCGTCGTCGAGGTGACGATCGGCCAGATCTTCGCCAGCGTCATGATCTACCTCGGCATTCCCTTCGCCGCCGGAATTCTCAGCCGCCTGATCCTCGTGCCGATGAAAGGCGCCGCCTGGTACGACCGCGAATTCATTCCGCGGGTCTCGCCGATCACGCTCGTGGCGCTGCTGTTCACCATCGTGGTGATGTTCTCGACCCAGGGCGAGCGGATCATCGATCAACCGCTGGACGTGCTGTGGATCGCCGTTCCGCTCGCCGCCTACTTCGCGATCATGTTCCTGGTCAGCTTCTTCATGGCCTGGAAGGTCGGGGCGGACTATTCACGCGCCGCGACGCTGGCATTCACCGCTTCGGGCAACAACTTCGAGCTGGCGATCGCGGTGGCGATCGCGGTCTTCGGCATCTCCTCGCCGATCGCCTTCGCGACCGTGGTCGGGCCGCTGGTCGAGGTGCCCGTGCTGATCGGCCTCGTCCACGTGAGTCTCTACTTCCTCCGGCGCTTCTACGGCGGCGCGGAGAGTGCCGCGGGGCGCCATTGCCGCACACCATGAGCACTCTCGCCCTGCGGCTGCCGCACCGCCATCCGCAGCTCTTTCTGGTGCTCGCCGCGGGAATCTGGCTCGGCCTCTACCGCCTGCTGACTCCGGCTTCCGAGAGTCTCGTGAAGGTTCTGCCGGTGGATCGGGCCAGCCACTTGGGCAGCGCTCTGCAGTTCTTCTTCTACGACACCCCCAAGGTCCTCCTGCTCCTCACCGGCGTCGTCTTCGTGATGGGGATGATCAACTCCTACTTCACGCCGGAACGCACCCGCGCCCTGCTCGCCGGCCGCACCGAAGGGGTTGCCAACGCGATGGCGGCGGGGCTGGGCATCGTCACGCCCTTCTGCTCCTGCTCGGCGGTGCCGCTGTTCATCGGCTTCGTCCAGGCGGGTGTGCCGCTCGGAGTCACCTTCTCCTTCCTGATCTCGGCGCCGATGGTCAACGAAGTGGCGCTGGTCCTTCTCTTCGGTATGTTCGGCTGGAAGATCGCCGCTCTCTACCTCGGTCTCGGCCTGGCGGTCGCGATTCTCGCGGGATGGGTCATCGGCCGCCTGAAGATGGAGGCGTACCTCGAGGACTGGGTGCGCAATATGCCGCGTGTGCAGGCTTCCGCAACCCTGAGTGCTCTTACCCTGGGTGAACGGATCGACGCCGGCTTTGCGAGCGTCCGCGAGATCGTCGGCAGAGTCTGGCCCTACATCCTGGCCGGTATCGCTATCGGTGCCGCCATCCATGGCTGGGTGCCGGAGAACTTCATGGCCAGCTTCATGGGCAAGTCGGCGTGGTGGTCGGTGCCCCTCGCCGTGCTGATCGGGGTGCCGATGTACTCGAACGCCGCCGGGGTGATCCCGGTCGTGCAGGCGCTGCTCGCCAAGGGGGCGGCGCTCGGCACCGTTCTCGCGTTCATGATGAGCGTGATCGCGCTCTCGCTGCCCGAGCTGGTCATCCTGCGCAAGGTCCTCAAGTGGCGGTTGATCGCCACTTTCGTCGCCGTCGTCGCCACCGGCATCCTGATCGTCGGCTACCTGTTCAACGCCGTTCTCTGAAGCGCAACGCATTTCCTGGATGGAGAGACTCAGCATGAAAGAGATCAAAGTGCTCGGCATCGGCTGCGCCAACTGCAAGGCCACGGTCAAGCTCATCGAGGAGGTCGCGCGCGGGAAGGGCGTCGAGATTTCCCTCGAGAAAGTCGAAGACATCCGCGAAATCATGACCTTCAACGTCTTGTCGACCCCAGGCGTCGTGCTCGACGGCCAAGTCGTGCACAGCGGAGGAGTGCCACAGCGCAGCAAGGTCGAAAGTTGGTTCTGAGTCCGGCAGACCGTCGAAGCCTCGCGGGGCCGGGGGATGGGTAGGTTCTACCTAGGAGAGCTCCCTCTCTCCGGTGGCAACTACGCTGTTCCGCCGAGGCGTCGAAGACTAGCGTGGGAGAGCCGAGGAAGCCATTCATTGTCGCGTGTCGCGGCATGAGCTCCGGCCGCCGCCATGACCCTTCGAGAGGAGACGATCGCATGCACGGATTCGTGGAGAATATCGAGGATCTCACCGTCAAGAATACCGACTTTCGCCGCGTGCTCTACACGGCAAAGCACTGCCAGCTCGTGCTCATGGCTCTCAGGCCCGGGGAAGAGATCGGGGCGGAGGTTCACAAGCTCGACCAGTTCTTTCGCGTGGAGGAAGGCACCGGCGAAGCCATCCTCGATGGCGTCCGATCGTCCCTCCGGGCGGGCTTCGCGATCGTCGTCCCGGCCGGAGCGAAGCACAACATCCTCAACACAGGGACGGTTCCACTGAAGCTCTATACCCTCTATGCGCCGCCGAATCATCGCGACGGCGTCATCCACCCCACGCGCAAAGACGCCGAGGCCGACACTGAGCACTTCGATGGCAAGACGACGGAGTAGCCTTCCGGCGCCCGACGGCCAGGTCGAGAGCTGGCTCTAAAAGGTTCGGGCGGCTGCTGAATCGGCAACGGGATAGGAGATCCCGATTCCCGAGCCAAGAGCCGCCCGTACCTGCCTGACCTTCACTGCAGCTGCGTGAAGCTACTCGGTTTCCGCGACCTCCTGGGGGAGGGTGCGGATCTCGTCGTCGCCGAAATCGAAGTACATCTCGTCGTCCGCCGGGTTGGTGATCGGCGGGAGGTCTTCCGCGATGTGGAAGTCGTGGTACGGCGCCATGCCGGTACCGGCCGGGATCAGCCGGCCGACGATCACGTTCTCCTTGAGGCCGCGCAGGTAGTCGACCCGGCCGGAAATGGCCGCCTCGGTCAGCACGCGCGTGGTCTCCTGGAAGCTCGCGGCGGAGATGAAGCTGTCGGTCGAGAGGCTCGCCTTGGTGATGCCCAGCAGCAGCGGCCGACCGATCGCGGCCCGCCCGCCAGCGGCGAGGACACGCTCGTTCTCCTCCTGGAAACGCCACCGGTCGACCTGCTCGTCGACAGGAACTCGGTGTCGCCGACCTCTTCGATCTTCACCGAACGCATCATCTGGCGGACGATGACTTCGATGTGCTTGTCGTTGATCTGCACGCTCTGCGACCGGTAGACCTCCTGGATCTTGTCGATCATGTAGCGCTGCAGTTCCTTCTCTCCCAGCACCTGCAGCACGTCGTGCGGGTTGATCGGGCCGTCGATCAGCGGGTCGCCGGCGTGCACACGCTCGCCATCCTGCACGTTGACGTGCACCTAGCGCGGCACGAGGTATTCGCGATTCTCCGCCGTGTCCCCTTCGACGGTCACTCGGCGCATGCCCTTGTGAATCTCGCCGAGCCGGACGGTGCCGTCCACCTCGGTGATGATCGCCGGCTCCTTCGGGCTCCGGGCCTCGAACAGCTCGACCACCCGCGGCAGGCCGCCGGTGATGTCCTTGGTCTTGGCGGCTTCGGCGCGCGGAATCTTCACCAGCACGTCGCCGGCGCTGACGATCTGCCCCTCGTTCACCATGAGGTGCGAGCCGGAGGGCAGGATGTAGCGCCGCTCGGTTCCTGCGCCCTTCACCACGATCGCCGGAATCCGCTTCTCGCTCGCCGACGCCTCGACGATGATGCGCTGCGACAGGCCGGTGACCTTGTCGGTCTCCTCGCGGACGTTCTCGCCCTCGGCGATGTCGCGGAACTCGATCGTGCCGCCGATCTCGGAGAGAATCGACGACGTGAACGGATCCCATTCGACGAGCTCCGTGCCGGGCTCGACCTCCTGGCCATCCTGCACATGGAGGCGCGAACCGTAGGCCAGCGCGTAACGCTCCTTTTCGCGACCCTTGGAGTCGGTGATCAGGAGCTTGCCGTTACGGTTGACGACGATCAGATCGCCGGACTTGGCATCGACCGTCGAGACGTTGAGGAAGCGCACCGTGCCGGGGTTCTTGGCCTGGTGCTTCGACTGCTCCGACACCCGCGAAGCCGTACCGCCGTAGTGGAAGGTACGCATCGTCAACTGGGTCCCGGGCTCGCCGATCGACTGCGCGGCGATGACTCCCACCGCTTCGCCGATCTCCACCCGCCTGCCCGATGCCAGGTTCCGGCCGTAGCACGAGATGCAGACGCCGCGGCGGGTCTCGCAGGTCAGCACGGAGCGGATCTTGACCCGCTCGATGCCGGCCCCCTGAATCGCGTTCGCGAGCTCCTCGGTGATCTCCTCGCCGACTTCGATGAGGACGTCGCCGGTCATCGGATCGTAGATGTCCTCCTGGCTGACGCGACCGACGATGCGGTCCCGCAGGGCCTCGAGAATCTCTCCGCCTTCCATGATCGCCGACACGTGAATGCCGTCGATGGTGCCGCAATCCGGTTCGTTGATGATCACGTCCTGCGCCACGTCGACCAGACGCCGCGTCAGGTAGCCCGAGTCGGCGGTCTTCAACGCGGTGTCCGCCAGGCCTTTGCGGGCGCCGTGCGTCGAGATGAAGTACTGCAGAACCGACAGACCCTCGCGGAAGTTGGCGGTGATCGGGGTCTCGATGACCTCGCCCGAGGGCTTCGACATCAGACCGCGCATGCCGGCGAGCTGACGCACCTGCTCACGCGAGCCTCGCGCGCCCGAGTCGGCCATCATGTTGATCGGGTTGAACTCGTCGCGCTCCTTCTCGACCTTCTTCATCTCACGGAACATCTCTTCCGAGACCTTCTCCGTGACGCGATGCCAGATGTCGATGATCTTGTTGTGGCGCTCGCCCTGGGTGATGACGCCTGCCGATCGCTGCTTTTCGATCTCGAGCACTTCGGTCCTGGCCTGGTCGAGCATCGCGCCCTTGGCCAGCGGAATCACCATGTCCTCGACGCCGATCGAGATGCCCGCCTTGGTCGCGTAGAGGAAGGTGATCTTCTTCAGGTCGTCCAGCATCTTGACCGTGAGGTCGTTACCGTGCTTGATGTAGCAGTAACCGACGAGATCCTGCAGCCCGCGCTTCTTGAGCAGCCCGTTGATGAACGGAATCTCGTCGGGCAGGTTCATGTTGAGGATGACGCGGCCGACGGTGGTCTCGATCAGCGCCTTGTTCATCGTCTCGACTTCGGCGTGAACCACGTCCTGGTTGTCGAACTGCGTCTCGAGATTGGCGTACTGGCCTGAATAGCGGACGCGGACGATGGTGTGCGTCTCGACGACTCCCTCGTGCAGGGCGAGCAGGACGTAATCGAAGTCGGCGGAACGACTTGCCTTCGCCCTTCGCGCCCTTCTTCGCCATGGTGAGGTAGTAGCAGCCGAGCACCAGGTCCTGCGACGGCACGGCGAGCGGCTGGCCGTTCGCCGGCGAGAGGATGTTGTTCGCCGCCAGCATCAGGACGTGGCATTCGATCTGCGCCTTGGGCGAGAGCGGCACGTGCACGGCCATCTGGTCGCCGTCGAAGTCGGCGTTGAACGCGGCGCAGACCAGCGGATGGATCTGGATCGCCTTGCCCTCGATCGAGCATCGGCTCGAACGCCTGGATGCCGAGCCGATGCAGCGTGGGGGCGCGGTTGAGCATCACCGGGTGGTCGCTGATGACCTCCTCGAGCGCGTCCCAGACCTCGGCCTCCTCGCGCTCGACCATCTCCTTGGCCGCCTTGATCGTGCCGACGAAGCCCTTCGTCTCGAGCTTGTTGTAGATGAACGGCTTGAACAGCTCGAGCGCCATCTTCTTCGGCAGACCGCACTGATGCAGCTTGAGCTCGGGGCCGACGACGATGACCGAACGGCCGGAGTAGTCGACGCGCTTGCCGAGGAGGTTCTGGCGGAACCGTCCCTGCTTGCCCTTGAGCGTGTCGGAGAGCGACTTGAGCGGGCGGTTGTTGGAGCCCTTGAGCACCCGGCCGCGACGGCCGTTGTCGAACAGGGCGTCGACCGCCTCCTGGAGCATGCGCTTCTCGTTGCGGACGATGACTTCCGGCGCCCGCAGCTCGAGCAGCTTCTTCAGCCGGTTGTTGCGGTTGATGACGCGGCGGTAGAGGTCGTTCAGATCGGTGGTCGCGAACCGTCCGCCGTCGAGCGGCACGAGCGGACGCAGCTCCGGAGGGATCACCGGCAGGACGTCGAGGATCATCCACGCCGGCTTGTGGCCCGAGCGGCGGAAGGCATCGACGACCTTGAGGCGCTTCGCGGCCTTCAGCCTGCTTGATCTGGCGACGTCTCGGTGCGCATGACGACGCGCAGCTCTTCGGAAAGCGTCGTCGACGTCGATCCGGCGCAGCAGCTCCTTGATCGCCTCGGCGCCCATCTTGGCGACGAAACCGCCGTCGCCGTACTCGTCGCGAAGCTCGCGGAAATGCTCCTCGGACAGCAACTGCTTCTCCTTGAGCTCGTGTCGCCGGATCGATGACGACGTAGCTCTCGAAGTAGAGGATGCGCTCCAGATCCCTGAGCGAGATGTCGAGCAGGTGACCGATGCGGCACGGCAGGCCCTTGAAGAACCAGACGTGCGACACGGGCGTCGCGAGCTCGATGTGGCCCATGCGCTCGCGGCGGACGCTTCGACCGCGTGACCTCGACGCCGCACTTGTCGCAGACCACGCCGCGGTGCTTCATGCGCTTGTACTTGCCGCACAGGCACTCCCAGTCGGTGATCGGACCGAAGATCTTGGCGCAGAAGAGTCCGTCGCGCTCCGGCTTGAAGGTCCGGTAGTTGATGGTCTCCGGCTTGGTGACCTCGCCACGGACCAGGCGCGGATCTTCTCCGGCGAAGCGAGCGAGATCTTGATCGCGTTGAAATCGTTCAACGTTCTCGGCTTGTCGAAGCTGCGAAGGTGGTTGCAAGTTCGTTTGCTCCTCAAACTCTCGCGAGTCGGAACGCAAATCCAGTTATTCCTTCAGAAGCTCGACGTCCAGACAGAGACTCTGCAGCTCCCGGACCAGCACATTGAACGACTCGGGCAGACCCGGCTCCTCCGGCACTTCGCCCTTGACGATCGCTTCGTAGACTCGGCTGCGGCCCTCGACGTCGTCGGACTTCACGGTCAGCAGCTCCTGCAGCGTGTAGGCGGCGCCGTAGGCCTCGAGCGCCCAGACTTCCATCTCGCCGAACCGCTGGCCGCCGAACTGCGCCTTGCCGCCGAGCGGCTGCTGCGTGATGAGCGAGTAGGGTCCGATCGAACGGGCGTGGATCTTGTCGTCGACGAGGTGGGACAGCTTCAGCATGTAGATGTAGCCCACCGTCACGTTCTGTCGAACGGCTCGCCGGTCATGCCGTCGAAGAGGCGGGTCTTGCCCGAATGCGGGAGGCCGGCCTGTCGAACTGCGCGCTGCATGTCCTCCTCGGTGCAGCCGTCGAATACCGGCGTCGCGAAGTAGAGTCCAAGGACCTTGCCCGCCCAACCGAGGTGGGTTTCGAGAATCTGACCGACGTTCATGCGGCACGGAACGCCGAGCGGGTTGAGGACGATCTCGACCGGCGTGCCGTCGGGGAGATACGGCATGTCCTCGTCCGGCAGGATCCGCGAAATCACGCCCTTGTTGCCGTGGCGGCCGGCCATCTTGTCGCCGACCTGAAGCTTGCGCTTCATGGCGACGTAGACCTTGACCAGCTTGATGACGCCAGGCGGCAGCTCGTCGCCCTTCTGCAGGAGCTCGATGCGCTGCTTCGTTCACGCGGTGCAGGATCTCGATGTGCGAGTCCGTCTTGCGGTAGACCAGCTCGACGCGGTCGCCGAGCTTCTTCTCGGCGAGCGGCAGGCGGAGGACTTCCGGCGGGACAGCGCATGCAGTGCCTCGCGCGTGATGCGCTCGCCCTTGTCCAGCACTTCTCGCCGGTGCGGGACGTCGACCGCTGCGGTCACGAGCTGCCCGAGGAGCAGATCGTTGATCTTCTTGTTGCGCTCTTCGGAGAAGATCCGGACCTCGTCGCTGGGCGTTCTTCTCGAGACGATCGATCTCCTGGTTCTCGATCTCCTGGGCGCGAATGTCCTTCTCGACGCCCTTGCGGGAGAAGATCTTGACGTCGACGATCGTACCTTCGATCCCCGGCGGCACCTTCAGCGAAGCGTCGCGGACGTCGCCGGCCTTCTCGCCGAAGATGGCGCGCAGCAGCTTCTCTTCCGGCGTCAGCTGGGTTTCGCCCTTGGGCGTCACCTTGCCGACCAGGATGTCGTCCTGCCTTCACGGTCGCGCCGATCGCGGATGATGCCCGCCTCGTCGAGGTCCTTGAGCGCGGCTTCCGAGACGTTCGGGATGTCGCGCGTGATCTCTTCCGGTCCGAGCTTGGTGTCGCGCGCCTCGATCTCGAACTCCTCGATGTGGATGGAGGTGAAATAGTCCTCCTTCACCAGCTTCTCCGAGATCAGGATCGCGTCTTCGAAGTTGTATCCGCGCCAGGGCATGAAGGCGACCAGGACGTTGCGTCCCAGAGCGAGCTCGCCCATGTCGGTCGACGGGCCGTCGGCCAGCACGTCGCCCTTGCGGACGCGAGTGCCCCTGCTGGACGACCGGCTTCTGGTTGATGCAGGTGTTCTGGTTCGAACGCCGGAACTTGGTCAGCTGGTAGATGTCGGCGCCGAATTCCTTCTGCTCGCCGGTCTCGATGTCCTCGCCCTCGACGCGGACGATGATGCGCTCGCCGTCGACCAGGTCGACGATGCCGCCGCGCTGGCAGAGCACCACCGCGCCGGAATCCCGGGCGACCGTTCCCTCGAGGCCGGTGCCCACGATCGGGGCGTCGGCGCGAGCAGCGGAACCGCCTGGCGCTGCATGTTCGAACCCATCAGCGCGCGGTTGGCGTCGTCGTGCTCGAGGAAGGGAATCGAGCGCCGCGGCGACCGACACCAGCTGCTTCGGGCTGACGTCCATGAAGTCGACGCTGATCGCGCTCGACGGTGACGAAGTCGCCGCCGGCGCGGGCGATCACCCGGTCGTCCCGGAAGATCCCCTTGTCGTCGGTGCGCTGCGTTCGCCTGCGCGATGATGTACTTCTCCTCTTCCCAGGCGGTGAGATAGAAGGCCTGGGGCTCGGGCTCGATCAGGCGCTTGCCGCCCTTCTTGAGGCGCGCATTCTCGTCGAGGAGATCGTCCTCGGTGATGAGCTGGCCGAGCTTGAACTTTCCGTCGCCCACCTTGACCACCTTGTAGTGGTTGAGCACCCTGCCGTTCTCGACCTTCTTGTACGGGCTCTCGATGAACCCGTACTCGTTGATCCGGGCGTAGGTCGCGAGCGACGAGATCAGGCCGATGTTCGGGCCTTCCGGCGTCTCGATCGGGCAGATGCGGCCGTAGTGGGTAGGCGTGCACGTCGCGGACCTCGAATCCGGCGCGCTCGCGGAGAGACCGCCCGGTCCGAGGGCCGAAAGCCGGCGCTTGTGGGTGACCTCCGAGAGCGGGTTCGTCTGGTCCATGAACTGCGACAGCTGGGACGAACCGAAGAACTCCTTGATCGCCGCGATGACCGGCTTGGAGTTGATCAGATCGTGCGGCATCGCCGAGTCGATGTCCTGATGAACGGACATCTTCTCCTTGATGGCGCGCTCCATGCGGACGAGACCGATGCGGAACTGGTTCTCGAGCAGCTCGCCCACCGCGCGGACGCGACGGTTGCCGAGGTTGTCGATGTCGTCGACCCGGCCGATGTCCTTGTGCAGCCGCAGCAGGTACTCGATGACCCGGATGAAGTCGGACTCCGACAGGGTCTTCTGATCGACCGGCACTTCGGAGTCGAGCTTGATGTTGAACTTGAAGCGGCCGACGCGCGAGAAGTCGTAGCGCTTGGCGTCAAAGAACATGCCGTAGAAGAGCGACCGCGCCGAGTCGAGCGTCGGGGGATCGCCCGGACGCATGCGGCGGTAGATCTCGAGCAGCGCTTCCTTGGAATTGCGGGTGTTGTCCTTGGCGAGCGTGTTCGAGAGAACGGCGCCGCAGAGATCCCACTCCGGGAAGATGACCTCGACGCCGGTGTGGCTCTTGCCCTTCAGGCGCTCCGAGATATCGGCGGGAACGAGGTCGTTGGCCTCGAAAAGGACCTCGCCGGTCTCGAGATCGACGACATCGGCGGCGAAGAGCGCGCTCTCGAGATCGGAGGTCTTGACCTTCACCTTGACCGGCTTGCCCTGTTCGAGGTCGGCGACCATGCCCTTCGAGAGCGTGACGCCGGCGAAGATCGGATAGACCTCGCGCCGGCCGCGCGTCTGGCGGTCGCGGTAGCGCTCGCGCTCGAGGACCGCCGGCGGGATGGTCAGCGTGAAGTCGGCCGGATTCGACACATCGACGCCGACCGCGGCGTAGAACTGGCGCAGGATCGACTCGTCGGTTTCGAGACCCAGAGCGCGCAGGAACACGGTGCCATGGAACTTCCGCTTGCGGTCGATGCGGACCGACAGGACTTCCTTCTGGTCGTACTCGAACTCCACCCAGGACCCGCGATAGGGAATGATCTTGGAGAGATAGGTGCGCGGTCCTTCCTTGGTGAAGAAGACGCCGGGAGAGCGATGCAACTGACTGACGATCACGCGCTCGGTGCCGTTCACGATGAAGGTACCGTGATCGCTCATCAAGGGGATCTCGCCGAAGTAGACCTCCTCCTCCTTGGCATCGCGCATCATGCGGGCGCCGGTCTCGGGGTCCTTGTCGTAGACGAAGAGCCGGAAGGTGACCTTGAGCGGCACGGCGAAGGTCATCCCGCGTTCCTGGCAATCGGCGATCGAATAGTCGAGGTGCAGATCGACCGGATTGCCGCAAGTGTCGCACTTGGTGACCCGGTTCTTGTTGACGAAGCCGCACTGGGTGCAGGTGACCGTCTCCTCGTGCGGATGGTCGGTCATGACCCGGGCGCCGCAGTTGGTGCAGGTCGTGCGAAGGTACTCGAGACCCTTCATCTCACCGCACTTGCACTGCCACTCTCCGATGCTGTACTTGACGAAATCGAGCGAGCAGGTTTCGCGGAAGTCGGAGAACGGGAAGATGCTGGTGAACACCGACTGCAAGCCCTGATTGGCCCGCTCCTCGGGGAGCAGGTTCATCTGCAGGAAGCGATCATAAGACCGCTTCTGCACGTCGATCAGGTTCGGGATCGCCAGCGTGCTCTGGATCCGCGAGAAGTTCTTTCGAGTGCGCCCTACGGTCTTGGCTAGATTTTCCATGGGTTCGATCTTGTCCACCCCGTGATCCAAGGAGCTACCTGCGGCAATTTAGGGCCATGAAGAGCCGACACCACGCCCGAGCCGCGGTTTCGCGGCTTCGGCGGGTGTGCGCTCTGCGGCCGGCCAGGACGCCTGGCGTCCGCGACCGACCTCGCAAAGGAGGGTGCGTGGTGGTGCCACCCCCTTACTTGATCTGGACCTGAGCCCCCTGCTCTTCGAACTTCTTCTTGATCGTCTCGGCCTCGGTCTTCGAGATGCCTTCCTTGATCTTCTGCGGGGCGCCCTCGACGAGATCCTTCGCTTCCTTCAGCCCGAGGCTGGTGACTTCGCGAACGACCTTGATGACGTTGATCTTCTTGTCACCGGCGCTGGTCAGGATCACTTCGAACTCGGTCTGCTCCTCGACCGGGGCTGCCGCCGCCGCGCCGCCACCTGCTGCCGCCGCCGGAGCCGCCGCTGCGGCCGCCGAGACACCGTAGTGCTCCTCGAGCGCCTTGACGAGATTGTTCAGCTCGAGCACAGACATACCGTCGATCTTCTGGATGAACTCTTCCACCTGGATAGCCATCTCTTCCTCCGTCGTCTCGGACCTTCTGGCCCGAAGTCCTGATTATTCTTGCGGCGCGGGGAGTCTCCCCGGGCCCGGCTTACTCTTTTTTCTTGGCAACCTGGTCCAGGACGATCGCCAGGCGCTGGGGCCCGGACGCCGCGAGGACGCGAACGAAACGCTGAATCGGCGACTGCATGAGGAAGAGCAGCTTTCCGAGCAGCTCTTGCCGGCTCGGCAGCGAGGCGATCTCCTTGACCTGCGAGGCCGCGATCGGGCGCCCTTCGACCAGTCCGCCCTTGAACTCGAGGACCGCGGGGATGTCCTTGGCGAAGTCCGTCAGAACCTTCGCCAGAGCGACCGGATCCGCCAGACTGTAGGCGACCGCGGTCGGACCGGTGAAGTGCTCCTTGACCTGTTCGAGCGGCTTCCCGGCGACCGCGAGCCGGGCGAGCGTGTTCTTGATGACCACGTACTGCCCGCCGGACTTGCGCACCCGGCTGCGCAGGTCGTTCACCTGGTTCACCGTGATGCCCTTGAAACCGATCACGAAGGCGTGCTCCGCCGAGGCCATCGCCTCTTCGTAGCCGCCGAGGATCTCTTCCTTGGTGTTTCGCGTCAATGACATGTCGAGCTCCCTTACTCCTCAGCGCCCGCGAGAGCGTTTTCGTCGACGCGGATCCCGGGACCCATCGTCGACGACACCGTCGCCGACTTCACGTACTTCCCCTTCGCGGCCGGGGGCTTGGCCTTGAGCACGGCGGCGACGAGTGCGTTCGCATTCTCCGAGAGCTTCTCCGGCCCGAACGAACGCTTGCCGAAGGGCGCGTGGATGATCCCCGTCTTGTCGACGCGGAATTCCACCTTGCCGGCCTTGATCTCCTCCACCGCCCGCTTGACGTCGGTGGTGACGGTGCCGGTCTTCGGGTTGGGCATCAGGCCGCGCGGGCCGAGCACCTTGCCGAGCCGGCCGACGACACGCATCATGTCGGGAGTGGCGACGACGGCATCGAAATCGAGCCAGCCGCCTTCGATCTTCTTCGCCAGCTCCTCGCCGCCCACATGGTCCGCGCCGGCTTCTTCGGCTTCCTTGATCTTCTCGCCCTGGGCAAAGACCAGGACGCGCGCCGTCCGTCCCAACCCGTGGGGAAGGAGGACCGTGCCGCGCACCATCTGGTCCGCATGCTTCGGGTCGACGCCGAGCCGCATGGCGATCTCGACGGTCTCGTCGAACTTCGCGTAAGCGGTCTCGGTCGCCAGCTTGATGGCATCCACCAGCAGGTAGAGCTTGGGCTCCACCCTGGCGGCCGAGCTGCGGTACTTCTTTCCGTGCTTGCTCATGCCTGGTTCCCTCTGGTCCGAACGGCCGTTTTCGCGGCCTCCCAGATCCGTCTGGCGACGCCCTCTGTTGGACGTCTCCGGGTGATTCGTCTTGTGACGACTCGACAGCTGTCGAGTCGTTCCTCGAGCGAACTCGACCGCAGTCGAGTTGTTCCCTGAACGAACTCGACCGCAGTCGAGTTCTTCGCCTCAGCCCTGGACTTCGATGCCCATGGAGCGCGCAGTACCCTCGATGATGCGAACCGCGGCCTCGATGCTGCCGGCGTTCAAGTCCGGGAGCTTCGACTTGGCGATCTCTTCGACCTGCTGCTTCGAGACCTTCCCCACCTTGGTGCGGTTCGGCACGCCGGAGCCCTTGGGGATGCCCGCCGCCTTCATCAGCAGGATCGCCGCCGGCGGCGTCTTGGTGATGAAGGTGTAGCTGCGGTCGGAGTAGACCGTGATGACCACCGGAATGATCAGGCCTTCCTGGGCCTGGGTTCGGGCGTTGAACGTCTTGCAGAAGTCCATGATGTTGACGCCGGCCTGTCCGAGCGCCGGGCCCACGGGGGGGCCGGCGTCGCTTTGCCCGCCGGAATCTGCAACTTGACGTACCCGGTTACTTTCTTCGCCATGATGAATCAACCTTTCCCGACTAGAGCTTCTGGACCTGCAGGAAATCGAGCTCGACTGGCGTGTGTCGTCCGAAAATCGTGACCATCACCTTGAGGGTGTTGCGATCCAGGTTGACGTCGTCGACCACACCGGTGAAATTGTTGAAGGGACCATCCACGATCTTGACCGGCTCGCCCTTCTCGAAGACATGCTTGGGTTTCGGCTTCTCCTTCGCCGTCACCACCTGCTCGAGAATCTGCGTCACCTCTTCCGCGGAGAGCGGCGTCGGAGTCTTTCCCATGCCGACGAAGCCGGTTACCTTCGGCGTGTTCTTGACCACGTGCCAGGTGTTCTCGTTCATCTCCATCTCGACCAGGATGTAGCCGGGAAAGAACTTGCGCTGGGTCTCGCGCTTCTTCCCCCCCTTGAGCTCGACGATGGTCTCCATCGGAATGCGGATCTCGCCGATCGACTCGCCGTACCCGAGGGCATCGGCGCGCTGGCGCAGATGCTGCCGCACCCGCTCCTCGAAACCGGAGTAGGTATGCACGATGTACCAGTGACGGTCCTCCGGCTTCGCCGCCGCCGGAGCGCCGCCGACCTTGGCCGACTCGCCCGGCCCCATGAAACTGAAGGTGGCGGCGGTCATGAGCCCGTCATCTTGAACAGCTGGACGATGATCATGTCCGCGAGCCAGAGATAGATGGCGAAGATCACGCTCGTCACCACCACCACGACCGTCGTTCCGACGACCTCGTCCCGGCTAGGGAACGAGACCTTCTTCATCTCGGCCTTGACCTCACCGAGGAAGCGAGGAATCGATGAGAAGAAGTTCCTGACCTTTTCCAACCAGTTCATTTCGCTCCCACAATCCGTGCTTGGCAGGCCAGGAGGGATTCGAACCCCCAACATCCGGTTTTGGAGACCGGCGCTCTACCAGTTCGAGCTACTGGCCTAGAAATCGTCGACATCCGCGAAACGCTTACTTGACCACTTCGGTGACGGTGCCTGCGCCGATGGTGCGGCCGCCTTCGCGGATCGCGAAGCGCACGCCCTTCTCCATCGCGATCGGAGCGATCAGCTCGATCGACAGGTTCACGTTGTCGCCGGGCATCACCATCTCCGTGCCCGCCGGCAGCGTCCCCACTCCCGTCACGTCCGTCGTGCGGAAGTAGAACTGCGGACGGTAGCCGTTGAAGAACGGCGTGTGACGACCGCCCTCCTCCTTCGTCAGCACGTACACCTCGCCCTTGAACACCGTGTGCGGCGTGATCGAACCCGGCTTCGCCAGCACCTGGCCGCGCTCCACGTCGTCCTTCTTCGTGCCGCGCAGCAGCACACCGACGTTGTCGCCCGCCTCGCCGCGATCCAGGAGCTTCCTGAACATCTCGACGCCCGTCACGATCGACTTCTGCGTCGGGCGGATGCCCACGATCTCGATCTCGTCGCCCACCTTCACGATCCCGCGCTCGATCCGGCCCGTCACCACCGTGCCGCGACCCGAAATCGAGAAAATGTCCTCGATCGGCATCAGGAACGCCTTGTCCACGTCGCGCTCCGGCATCGGAATGTACGAGTCCAGAGCCTCGTACAACTTGATGATCGACTCGGCGCCCAGGGGGCCGGGATCGCCCGTCAGCGCCTTGATCGCCGCGCCGCGGATCACCGGCGTGTCGTCGCCCGGGAACTGGTACGACGACAGCAGGTCACGGACCTCCATCTCCACCAGGTCCAGCAACTCCGGATCGTCCACCATGTCGCACTTGTTCAGGTACACCACGATGTACGGCACGCCCACCTGCCGCGCCAGCAGGATGTGCTCCCGCGTCTGCGGCATCGGGCCGTCCACCGCCGAAACCACCAGGATCGCGCCGTCCATCTGCGCCGCGCCGGTGATCATGTTCTTCACGTAGTCCGCATGACCGGGGCAGTCGACGTGCGCGTAGTGACGGTTCGCCGTCGAGTACTCGACGTGCGACGTCGCGATCGTCAGGATCTTCGTCGGGTCGCGGCGGCCCTGCGACTCCGAGGCCTTCGCCACTTCGTCGTACGGCACGAACTTCGCCCAACCCTTGTCCGCGGCGACCTTCGTCAACGCCGCCGTCAAGGTCGTCTTCCCATGGTCCACGTGACCGATCGTTCCCACGTTCACGTGCGGCTTGGTGCGATCGAATTTTTCCTTACCCATGGCGCCCCGATTGCCTCCTCAGACAGCCGTGCCCGCGAGCGGGCGGTTCGTAGTCAAACTCGAGACTTGCATCCAGCCCCATCCGCCCCGGCTGTTTCCGGCGATGCGCCGAAGCGCTGAAGCGATGGAGCCCACGATCGGGCTTGAACCGATGACCTCTTCCTTACCAAGGAAGTGCTCTACCACTGAGCTACGTGGGCGCAGACAGACGCCGGGACCCGCGCCGCATCAGGCAGACGGCAGCAGCCGGTCAGCGGCGCAACCTAAGGACCCTTCGAGGATCTTGCGGCTCTCTCCTGTTGATCTGCTGCCTTCTGCACCCCAACTCCATGCCGCCGCGTGACTTGCGACGGAAGCGGGGTGGACCGCGAATTCTGGCACCTCGGCCTTTTTTTGTCTAGCCCCCGTGTAAGCAATATTTCTACCCGATCGGGGCGAAAGGGACCATTTTTCTCAAATCGGGCCGAAAATCAGCCACCCAGGGGGCCACCGCCCCGCGATCCTATCTCCCTGGTCGCTCGGATCGCTCGGATCGCCCGGATGGCTCGAATCGCTCGAATCGCTCGGCTACTTTGGCTCCGTCATCGCCTTCGGGTCGCTCTGACCTCTCCCGTCTCCGCCTGCGGCGCTCAGCCGGGAGACCGCGAGCAGTGCGCCGCCGAGCACGACCAGGGACACGAAAAGCGTTCCGGCACGGCCGTTCGGCAGGTCGTCCAGGACGAACTTGAGCCCCCCGACGGCGAGTACCGGATAGACCAGCCAGGCGGCTTCGCGCAGCCGCGGCAAGCGCCCGAGCAGGGCGAGCACCACCGCCGCCAGGCCGAGGACGGTCGTCCGCAGGGCGGCGAGCGCTCCGCGGTCGGCCTCCGGCCCCGGAGCCGCCGCCAGCGGCCCGGCCAGAAACTCGCTCACCACTGCCCCGACGCCTGCCAGCAGAAGGGCGGTGAGCGCGAGCCGGGCGAAGTTCGAGGCCCAGCGCACCCAGCGGTCGCTCTCGTCGGCCGGCCGCCGGAGAAGAATGCCGCGACAGGCCATGGCCACGGCCAGGGCGGCAAGTCCTGGAATCGAGAATTTCGCCCACACCTGGTCGCCCGCGGCGAACAGCGCGTCGGCCTCCTGGTGCAGCAGACCCGCTTGCACCGCGAGCACGAAGGCGAAGAAGGCCGCCTGGGCTTCGAGCAGCCGCCGGCGCAGGGAGATCCCCAGCCAGGCCGCGGCGAGGGCGAGAGCGGCGACCGCCAGCAGGCCGCCGGCCGGCGGCAGCAGGAGGCGCAGTGCGACGAGGGAGAGCATCGCCCCCAGCGACGAGTAGAGCAGCAGCCCCGGGCGATAGTCCTGCTCCGGCAAGGGGGCGCGAAAACCGCAGGTATAGGCGGCGACCGCGAGGGCGAGAACCATCGCCCCCAGCACCCAGGCGAAAGGCCCGCTGGCGAGCCGCGCCGCGCCGCCGATGCCGACCGCGACCGCGACCACCATCTGGAAGATCTCGAAGCCGCCGACCCTGGCCTCCGGCCCGAGGGTGCGGCGAGCCAGCCAGGCGAGATAGAGCGCCGCGAAGGCGAGGAGCAGGGCGAGGAGCGCGGACGACGGCAGCCAGTCGGGCGGCGCCTTGCGCGAAGCGAGGCCCAGGCAGACGAGCACGACGCCATCGACCGCCAGGGTCCCCAGCCAGCGCAGAACCTTCCAGTGCCGGCGGTAGGTCGCCCACAGCACCAGCGCGCCAACCGCCAGCAGGGCGGCGCCGAAGGCGATCAGGGAGTGCGTCCGGAACAGCAGGCCCGCCGCGACGCCGAGGCCGAGGAGGGTCGTCGCCCAGGCCAGGACGCCAACACCGTGCCGGGCCGCGATGCCGAGGCCGACGCAGGCGAATCCGACCAGCAGCACCGCCGCCAGGGCGGCCGGGAGGACCGCCAGCCGACCCGTCGCCTCCCAGATCAGCGGGAAGGCGATCACCGTCGCGGTCAGGCCGTGGAAGACCGCGCTACGCGGCCGTCCGGCGACCGCCGCGCGGTGCGCGAAGAGCAGCCAGACCGCGGCGTAGAGCAGCCCGAGGCCGACGCCGACCGCCGGCGAGAGAGTGCCGGCGTCGCCCGCACCGGTCCCGGTCATGGCGCGCAGCAGGTAAGCGCCGCCGAGCACCATCAGCGACCGCCCGCCGAGAGTGACGAAACGCAGCAGAGTGTGGCGATCCGGAATCGCCAGCTCCAGCGGAATCTCCTGCCCGATCTCTTGAATCGGCAGCAGCGGCAGCGGAGACATCGGAGCCATCGGAGCCATCGGAGCCACGGAAGCCAGGGCATCCGGTGCAACGATGGAAGCTGCCGCCGTCTGTGGGTAGGACGGCATCGACGGCGAATGTCCGGCGACCTGCGCCTCGAGCGCCGCAAGACGCGAGGTCAGCGAGTCGAGATCCCCGGTCAGCCGTTCGACCGTGGCCTCCAGAACGGCTATGCGCTGATTCACTGGCCTGGCAAGGTAGCACTCGCTCATGCAAGGCAAGCCACCCTGCGGAGCGGCTCTCCCCTCACCGAACGGGGAGGCGAGCGCCCCTCAGCCGCCGCGCGACCTGCGACGGCAGCGGGGTGCACCGCGAATCCTGGCACCTCGGCCTCTTTTTTCTAGCCCCCGGCTAAGCAGTATTTCTACCCGCTCGCGCCGTGCGGAGGTCGCAGCGGAGAATTCGGTCCCCGGCGGGCCCTCCCTCCTGGGTTTCGAGCTATCTTCAGGCCGAAAGTCCGCCATGGAGACGAAACCGCCCGACCGCGACACCCTGCACGCCTACCAGGAGGCCGCAACGGCCCTCCTTCTCTGGCAGTTCCGCCTTCGTCCGCGCGCCCTCGCGACCCGCGAGGAGCGCCTGCCGGGGGGCGCTCGCGGCCAGCTCCCATTCGAGGCCCTGGTCGCGCACGGGCCGGTCTCGCTGCCCGCCGGCATGTCGCTCGAAATCGCCGACCGCTTCTGGTCGGCCAACCTCTACAAAGCGGAGGTCGCGGCGCTGCTCTGTCTCGCGCCGCAGGCCGTCGAACGCCACTGGGCTCCCAGGACGCCGCTCGCAGCCCTGCTGGGCAGCTCGACCGAGCTCGACGCGGTCCGACGGGCGGTGCTCGTCCAGGCGGCGGAGACCCTTGGCGTCGCGGATCGCAAAGCCTGGACGCGGGAACTCGAAGCAAGCCTCGACCGCCGGTTCGCCGATCCGCTGGTTTGGAACGGCATCGAGGTCCTGATCACCGCCGTCCGGGAGCTCGGCGTCTTGCCCGCCCAGGAGGTCGAACGCCTCCTCGAACGCGCCGGCGCCCCGCGCGAGCCCTGGCCCGAGTGGATGCCGGGAGACGAACCGGCGAGAGGGTTCTATTTCGACTGAAGGGGCCCGTCCGCTTCTTTCTCGACCCCGGGCCGGTCGGCAGCAACGTTCAGGCGCGAGACGGCGAGGAGCGCTCCTCCGCGGACGATCCGAACTGGGCGCCAGCCACTTTGCGGCCAGGAAGGTAACGCCGCGCGCCCCGCCGGGGGCGCCCTGGGGCGGCGTGTCCGGTCCGGACCCTGCCTGGGGTTTCTCTCCTTCTTCTCGACAACCCTTGTCGAAGGGAAACCCGTGCGGCTCGAGGGGAACGCGTTCTCTCAGTGCCTGAAAGGTACGAGATCGATCCACTGCTCTGCTCCTGCTGCGGTGCGTCGACGCGCATCCTCGCCTTCCGGATCGACTTCGCCTCGCTCAGCCGCCTCCTCGCCCACCTCGGCTTCGCGCCGCAGCGCTCCGTGGACCCGGGCTTGCCAAACGCCATGAGCCTTCGATTCCTCGCTCGCCAGCCCCGCGACCGTCCCTGAAGGCGACCCCATCGCCTCGGAGGCAGCTCCCGGGACCCCCGAAGGGGCTCGCACTTGCCACGGATCAGGGCCCCCTGGCCTTGTGGCGAAAAGCAATTCCCTGCACGATCTGCTCTCGAAGGACCATCGGTTTCGGACACGGGAGCCGCCTTGTATCGCCGGGCCTCGCCGCTCCGGTGGCACCTTCGGGCGCGCAATGCCGTTCTTAGAAGGGCAACTGGAGGAGCTCGCCGTGCGCCGACTCGCCGCCGTCATCCTGCTCAGCTTCTCGCCGCTCGCCCTCACGCCGATTTTCGGTCAGATCGGCGAGCTCGATCCGGCCTTCTCCGGAGATGGACGTCAGACCTGGGCGCCGGTCGGCGACTTCGCCGACGCTTTCGCCGCCCGCGGGGACTCCGCCGGCCGGGTGGTCATCGCCGGCAACTCGCGCGAGCCGTTCCAGAGCACGGTCAACACCGACTTCCTGGTCGCACGCTTCCTGGCCAACGGTGCGCGCGACCTAACCTTCGGCAACGCCGGCCACCAACGGGTCGCGTTCGATCTCGAGGGGGACGGCCACGACTACGCCGACGCGGTCTGGATCCGCCCCGATGGCCGGATCCTGGTTCACGGCCTGGCGCAGAACGACCCGTTCGACAACGTTCGCCGGACCCCGGCTCTGGTCCAACTGACCGCCGGCGGCAACCTCGACCCGACCTTCAGCAACGACGGCAAGCTGGTGCTGCTCTTCCCGGATCAGGGTCACACGGCCGGTTCGAGCGCGACTGCGCTCCTGCCCGCGCTCGGCGACGCGATCTGGGTCACCAACATCTGCTACGACTGCACGGCCGACGGGCGCCGGCGGTTGACGCTGGCGCGGGTGCTCGCCAACGGCACACTCGACACGGGATTCGGAATCGGCGGTTGGCTGCTGGTCGAGCCGCCAACTGCGATCAGCAGCGGCGACTGGTATTTCGCCGACTGGGCGCGCAGCGCAGACGGCACGGTCTGGGCGGCGGTCGGCAACCAGGCTGGCGTCTCCGGCGTTCTGCGCTTGACGGCGGCTGGCGTACCCGACGCGAGCTGGGGGCCTGGAGGGTGGGTGGTGACTGATCACGGACAGCAGGGTTCGAGCAGCGCGGGCGACTTCGTACGCGCGCTCGCGATCGACGGTCGCGGGCGGCCGATCGTGGCCTGGCAGATCGACCTGGGGACCGACGACGACTACGGACGGATCTACCGCTTCACGACGACCGGTACCCTGGATGCGACCTTCGGTTCCGGGGGCGCCGTCACGCTCGATCTCGGCGGCGCGGTCTACCTGAGCGGCCTCGTACCCCAGGGGCAGAAGCTCCTCGGCGTCGGCTCGGCGCAGACCGATTTCCAGAACGGCGCCTTCGACATGTTCGCCGTCCGCTACCAAGAGAACGGCCAGCTCGACCCGGAGTTCGGCGGCAATGGCCTGACCTACATCGCGTTCGACGTGCCGGGGCCGACCACCCACGACTTCGCCATGGACCTCGCGTTGGTCGCCGGTCGGCCGGTGCTGGTGGGCACCGCCTGGGAGCGCGAACTCAACTTGGCCCCCGATGGCGAGACCAACGGCACCCGCTGGGCGCTCGCCCGCCTGCAAGAGAGTTGGATCTTCTCCGACGGCTTCGACCAGGGCGGAATGGCGATCTGGTCGGTGGTCAATCCCTAGCGGGCGGCCCGGGCTCTTCGCTGCTACCCGATGGGTGCCAGGCGCTTTCGCGGCTGGCCGAAGATGCCGAAGATCGAGCCGTCCTGGCCGTTGCTCTCCCAGACGACGATGAAGCTGCCCGAGTCGTCCATCGCCAGCGCCGGCTTCGACTGAATCTGCGTGGTGTACGAGTTCACCTGGAACTCGCCGCCCAAGGGCGCCCCCGCCGCATCGTAACGCTGCCCGAAGACCCCCGCGAAGTCGGGGTCCTCCTGGCCCTGGCTCGCCCAGACCACGACGAAGTTGCCCGCCGCATCCGCCGCCACGGCGGGAAACTGCTGGTGCGAGGTCGTGTAGCTGTTGACCCGGAACTCCGGCCCGAGCACTTGGCTCGAAACCGGGCGGGAACCGATCGCGACGAGCAGGAGTGCAGCGGCGCAACCGAGAGGATGCCAACTTCGCAGGATTCGCATGGGGAGGCGCCACCCTAGCATCAACCCCAGGACCTGGCGCCGCCGCCGGGAAGCGCCTGGCGCGCGAGACCGCTCGTACCGAGCTGGACGGGGTACTACTTGGGCGATTCCGGCGGCTCCGCGACTCCCTTGCTGTACTTCAGGTAGCTCGCCATCTCGTACGCGACGTTCTTCTCCAGATCCTGGATCCCGCGGCTGGCGCCCAGCTGCCCGCCCCAGGCCCACAGCCCCTTGGCGTCGAACTGCGCGAGCGTGCTGCCGGTTTCTCCATTCGCCAGGGTGACGTGCACCTTGAGCTGCGCGCTCCCGGCGCCCGCGATGATGGCGCGAGCCGTCTCGCTGCCGGGCTTGTACTCCAGGATGCGAGCCCGCAGCACCGCCACTCCCGGCGCAGCTTCACACGCCGCGCTCTGCCGCACTTCGTCGAAGACACCTGCTCCCAAATCGGCGACCACGAGCTTGGCCAGGCGGAGAGGCACCGATTCGACGAGGTAGTCCTTCTCGACGGCTGACTGGCCTCGGGATCCGCCATGACGAAGTCCTCGACGCAGAGGATGGCGTAAGGCTTCGAGATCGATCTGCGGCCAGGCAGCAACATGCGCCTGCCGCCGCGCGGGATCGTCCACCTGCGGGGCATCCTGGAGATTGTTGACCGCTTTCTTGGTGGCCTTGGCGTAGTCCTCCGCGATCTGCTCCTTCGCCTTTTCGCGGTCATCGTCGCCGGGAATGAGGTACTGCTTGATGCCCTTCAGAAACGCCGGACCCGTCACTTCGTCCAGGGGATCGAACGAGTTCCAGACATTGAAATAGTAGACCTTGCCCGCGTCGAGCTGGACCTGGGTGTTGGAGACCGTGAAACCAAGGGGGTGGGCCCACAGGAGATAGGGACCCGGAGGCAGATAGGTGAACGTGTAGCTATTGCTCTTGAGGGTGCCGAGGAACTGCTGATCCGCATAGGCGAAGACGGTCAGCGCCGCCCCCAGCATGTGCCCTTCGCGGATCAGGTAGACCAGCGCCTGATCCGGCTGGATCTCGCCGAAGACCTTCTTCGGGCTCTTATCCGCTGCGGCGAGAGGCAGCGCCGCGAGGCAGCAAAGAACGAGGCTTCCCACAGTCTGTGTCCACGAACAGCGCCGGATTGTCATGTCAGTGCCCTCCTTTGGACGCGGCTGACGTCCAACTCCCGGGGGGCATTCTTGGGCTCCGCGAAAGCCAAGGTCTTGGCCGCGCTTGGGCTGACAGTAGCACCGGGGGAACGGCCGTCAAGCTCACCATGAAAAAACGCCTCGCTGGGCGCAGGGCTGAAATCAGTAAACTGTCACCAGTTGTTCGGAGAACATCGCCTTGTCGACCCCGGAGGATCCCACTGCAGCCGGACCAGCGCCCGCGGTTCCGGGTCGACTCGATGAGCTCGTGACCCTCGATCCGGTGCCGCTCGCACAGGCGCCCACTTTCGACGGCGCCTCATCGCTGCCCGAGCGCAGCGAGTTTTCCGCTTCCAGCGCCCTCTGGATGCTCGGCGATTTCCGCATTCTCGGCAAGCTCGGCGAAGGGGGCATGGGGATCGTCTACGAGGCGGAGCAGCAACACCCGCGGCGACGGGTGGCGCTCAAGGTCATCCGCGGCGGCCGCTTCGTCGACGAGCAGCACATCCGGATGTTCCAGCGCGAGATCGACACCCTCGCGCGCCTCAAGCATCCGCATATCGGCGCTATCTACGATGCCGGCCGCACCGACCAGGGCGAGCACTTCTTCGCCATGGAGCTCGTGCGCGGCCGCCAGCTCGACGCCTATCTCGCGGCTCGCCCCGGTCCGCTGGACGAGAGCGAGCTTCGCTTCCGCCTCCGCCTCTTTCTCTCGCTCTGCGAGGCGGTGCACTACGCCCACCAGCGCGGCGTCATCCATCGCGACCTCAAGCCGTCGAACATCGTCGTGCCGGAGCTCGACGAGGCCGACGCAATCCCGTCGCAGTCGTCGCAGCCGGCGCACCCGGCACACCCGGCGATCGACGCGGCGCAGCAACTGCCGGCGGTGAAGATCCTCGACTTCGGCCTGGCGCGAATCACCGAAGGCGACGTGGACCAGGCGACGGCGATGACCGAGGTGGGCATCATCAAGGGGACGCTCCCCTACATGAGTCCGGAGCAGGCGCGCGGCAACTCCGACGCCATCGACATGCGCTCGGATGTCTACTCGCTGGGGGTGATCCTGTACGAGATGCTCACCGGCGCACGCCCCTATGACACCGCCAAGGTGTCGCTCATCGAGTCGCTGCGGATCATCTGCGAACAGGCCCCCAAACCGTTGGCGCAAGCCTGGCGCGGCAGCCGCGGCCCGGACCCGGACCTCGAGACGATCACCGCCAAGGCGCTGGAAAAGGAAGCCGACCGGCGCTACGCGAGCGCCGCGGCGCTCGCCGAGGACGTGGGGCTCTACCTCGACTCACGGCCGATCCTGGCGCGTGATCCGAGCACGATCTACCAGCTGCGCAAGTTCGCGCGCCGCAATCGCACGTTGGTCGCGGGAATCGTCGCGACACTCCTCGCACTGGTCGCCGGCGTCGCGGTCTCGACGACGTTCGGCCTGCGCGAGGCCGCACAGCGCCGGACCGCCGAGCAGGCGCGCAAGGACCTCGAGACCGTGGTCGACTTCCAGCGCGACATGCTGGACGGCATCGACGCACAGAAGATGGGGGCCCGCCTCGCCGGCGACCTTCGTTCGCGCCTCGCCAGGGCGCTCCTCGAGCGCAAGGCGACGGAACGCGCGATCGCGGCCTCCGAGGAAGGGCTCGACACCGCGTTGCGCGAGATCAACCCGACCGACGCTGCGCTGCAGATCATCGACGAGAGCATTCTCCGTCGCGCCATGGACACGGCGAAGAGCCTGTTCTCCGCCCAGCCCTTGGTACAGGCGGAAGTCCTGCACTCCATCGGCGTGACATACGTAAAGCTGGGCCTGTTCGAGCGCGCCGAAGACCCGCTCAAGGAGGCGCACGCGATCTCGCAGCGGCTGCTGGGCGCAACCGCGCTTTCCACCCTCGATATCGTTCACGACCTCGGCGCTCTCTATCTCAAGCAGGGCCGGATAGCGGAGGCCGAGCCGCTGCTCCTGGCGGCGCTCGAGGGGCGCCGCCGGGCGCTGCCCGCGGATTCCGATCCGGTCATCTCGACGATGGATCAGGTCGCCATGCTCTACGGTGACAGCGACCGGCTTACGCAGTCCGAGGAGCTCTACCGGCAGACGCTGGCGATGCAGCGGAACCGCCACGGTGACGAAGACCCCTTCACGCTGGCCTTGATGAACAATCTTGGGCAGGTGCTGAAGAACGCGGGCAAGCTCCCCGAGGCCGAGCAGCTGGCGGTCGCGACGCTCGCCGGCCGACGCCGGGTGCAGGGGAACGAAGACCCCGAGACGATGGTAGCGGTCAACAACCTGGCGGTCATCTACCGCCGGACTGGCGCGCTGGACAAGGCCGAAGCGCTCTACCTCGAGGACTACGAGACCAGCCGGCGACTGCTCGGCGACGAGCATCCCGATATCGCGGTGACGATGACCAACCTCGGCAGGCTCTACATCGCGCAAGCGAAGTACGCCGAAGCGGAGGCGATCCTCGCGCGCGCTCTCTCCCTCTCGCGCAAAGTCCAGCCCCCGGGCTATTTCGGAACCGGCTTCACGCAAGCTGCGCATGGGGATGCCCTGCTGGGACTCGGCCGCTTCGCGGAGGCCGAAAAGAGCTTCCTCGAATCCCGCGACATCCTTGTAGGTGCGCTCGGCGCCGGCTCCCCCAGCCTCACCCGCGTGACGGAGTCGCTGGTGAAGCTCTACGAGCTCACCGGAGACGAGGCCAAGGCCGCCGAGTGGCGGCAGAAGCTGCCCGCCGCGAACTGACCGAACGCAGCCGCCGAGCGGCCCGGCCTACGGGCAGCTGTCGCCTCGCCGTTTCTGATCTCGTGAAACGTCGCGTCGGCGCTTGTCTACTTCCGATCCGGGTGCGGAATCGCAACCACCACCAGGTCGTCGATCCCTTCGAAGTCGCGCGGGTTGACGGTGTAGATCGGCAGATCGTTGGCCATCGCGATGGCCGCAATCAACGCATCGTAGGCGCGGGCGGCCGCCTTTCGCTGGGCGCGCCGGAGCGATGCGGAGACACGGCCGAAGCAGCGCGCGGCCGCGTCGTCGAACGGCAACGGCTGAAAGTCCGACTCCACCTGCTGGAGCAGGGCGAGCCGGCTTGCCCGTTCGCGCTCGTCGGTCGCGACGAGGGGGCCGACACTCAACTCGGCCAGGGTCACGGCGGAGATCATGGGGATTGCGGGCAAGAGTGTCGGGTCTTCGAGCCGCTGCAGCAGGATGAGGGTGCTCGTGTCGAGGAGCCCCACGCCCGACTCCGGGACGATCACAGTGCCGGATCGACGACGCGGTCGAGATCGCGCCTCAACTCGTCGGGGTCGACCGCGGGCAAGCGCTTGAACCGTGCGAGCAGCGTTTCGCGATCGAGCGCCTGCTTCGGAATCGGCCGCAGCTCGGCAACGGCGGCACCGCCCTTGGTGACGATGACCGAAGCCCCACGGGCCACCCGCTCGACTACCTCACCGCCCCGGTTCCTGAGGTCACGGACGTTCACGCTCGACATAGTGCAATGGTATCACGACGTGAGACCGGTACTAAAGCGCCGCCCGCGCCGGTTGATTGGGCCCTTCTGGCGACCGTTGCTTCAGGCTCGACGCGCACCGCGGCGCTTACCCGCCGAAGCTCGCGGCGCGCTTGGAGAATGCGGCTCATTCGCCCTCCTTGGGAAGAGTTGAGCTGTTCCTCGAGCGCCTGTGGAGGGGTCTGGGCGTAGAAGGTCCTGCAATCTGTCCTTTTGCCAAGGACACATTCGGCAGAATCCGGCCCTGCCGGAAGGCCACATTGGCCATGCTCGAACTATCGGCGACGATCCTGTGCGAGGTCACCCAGCGCGAAACGCTCGTCGCGCAAGCCCACCAGGCCATCTACCGCGCGAAGGATCTCGGCCGCGACGGCGCGTCGAGGGCGCTGCCAACGGGAGGCTGCGAAGTGCTTTGAGGAAAAAGGCCTTCGCTCAGCGGCTGGCGCTGGTGCCGCTCTTGATCTCTTCGTACATCGCATCCGGAGCGAGATCCGCTCCGTTCGGCCAACAGACGGCACCGAACTCGTCGAGACCGACTTCGGCAAACCGCTCCGGGTCCTTCAGCGGCTCGAACACCGGCCCCCAGAGCTCCTGGCTGTAGTCCAGAACTCCGCGCACCCCGTCCGCGAACTCGACCTCGAGCCGGTAGCCTGGCAGCGCCTTCACCGAGATGATTCGCCACATTTCAGGCCTCCTCGTCGCCCAGAGGGAGGCGCAATCGGCAGCGCCGCCTCGTGCCGTTCTGCCCGGAGCCAGTTCTCCCGCAGCTCCGGCCGATGCATCATCGCCCACTCCAGAACCATTGTGAAGGCGCGGCGTGGAAGGGACCTAGCGAGGATATCCAACGTCTCGATCGAGATCGCCGCCGCGTGCCCACCGTAGTATGCGCGAAAGTGCGCCGGCGGGTGGTCGTTGCGATAGATCAGGATCGAAATTCCGAAGAACCGGCTGAGCGTGGGCATCTTCCCTCCCCGGGCCCGGAGAGCTTCATTGGAAGCTCCCCTTTCGAAGGAAAAGACGGATTCTCGACGCCAGATCTGGCGAATGGGGGTAAGACGGATCGAGGAAGGAAAAGAATGGAGCGGGAGACGGGATTCGAACCCGCGACCAACAGCTTGGAAGGCTGTGACTCTACCCCTGAGTTACTCCCGCTTGAAGTCTGCCGCGTGCTGCCTTGCGAAAATGGTGGAGGCGGGAGGATTTGAACCTCCGTAGGGCTTAGCCCGGCAGATTTACAGTCTGCTGCCATTGACCGCTCGGCCACACCTCCATGATTTTTCAAAGACTTACGGGGCTGCAGGCGCTGCGTACTGGTGCTTCCTGATCGGGTGCGTGCTGGAGCCGGCACTCGGAATTGAACCGAGGACCTACCGCTTACAAGGCGGTTGCTCTACCCCTGAGCTATGCCGGCAAGGTGTTGCGACCCTCCCGGCGGATCCTCCGAACCGATCCACTTTTCTGGCCGGACCGCTGGCGGAGTCTAGTGGTTTCGGGGCCCTTCTGACAAGGAGAGAACAGGAGCTCAGCGCCCTTTCTTCCCCGTCGTGCGCTGGCGGACCGCTTCGTAGAGCACCGCGGCGGCAGCGGTCGCGAGGTTGAGCGAGCTGACGTGGCCCTGCATCGGCAGACCGATCAGGCGGTCGCAGCGCTCCTGGGTCAGGTGGCGCAGCCCTTCTTCTTCTCCACCCACGCACAGCACCACCGGGCCGGTGAGGTCGACACTCCACGGCAGCTCGCCGCCCGCCGCCAGGCCGTAGATCCAGTAGCCCTCTTTCTTCAGCTGCTCGAGACGCTGGGCGGAGCTGCCGATGCGCTCGACCGTCAGCCACTCCGAGGCCCCGGCCGAGGTCTTGACCGCCGTCGCCGAGAGCGGCGCCGAGCCGCGGTCGCGCACCAGCACGCGGCCGACGCCGGCGCCTTCGCAGACGCGCAGGAGGGCGCCGAGGTTGCGCGGATCCTGGATGTCCTCGGCGAGGACGACGAAGCCCTGGTCGCCCCGCGCCTCTGCGACCCCACCTTGCCCGCCGACCCCGCCCTCCCCTGGTGCCGCGTGCGCGAGCTCGGCCGCGAAGCCGTTGTGCACCGCGCCTCCGAGCCAGATCGGATCGGACGGGGCCGCGCTCTCGCAGCGCACGCCGGCGGCGCTGCACAGCTTCTCCACTTCACGCCGGCGGGCGCCCTGGCGGGCGGCGAGGATCCACACCCGGCGGACCTCGGGCGCGCGATGCAGCAGCGCCTCGTGGACCGGATGGAAGCCGAAGATGCGCGTCGTTGCGGGCATGGCCGCCATCAAGAGCTCGACTCGAGCAGGACCACCGCGAAGGCCGCCATCCCTTCGCCGCGTCCGATGGCGCCCAGCCCTTCGTTCGTCGTCGCCTTGAGGCCCACGGCGTTCTCCTCCGACGCCCAGCACGCGGGCGATGCGTTCGATGATCCGGTCGCGGTGCGGCGCCAGCTTCGGCGCCTCGGCCACGAGCGTCAGGTCGCAGTTGACCACGCGATAGCCCTCGGCGTGCACCAGCGCGACGATGCGCGCCAGGAGATCGAGACTCGACGCCCCCCGCCAGCGCTCGTCGGACGGCGGGAAATGCCGCCCGAGGTCGCCCAGGCTCGCGGCGCCGAGGAGGGCGTCTCCCAGCGCGTGCAAGCAGGACATCGGCGTCGCTGTGCCCGTCGAGGCCGAGCGGATAAGGGATCTCCTCGCCGCCGAGCACGAGCTTCCGTCCGGCGACCAGGGCGTGGATGTCGTAGCCCTGCCCGATGCGCAGCTTCATCCTCGCGTCTCCATGACGTCCGTCGAGCCGCCGAAGGCATCCAGCAGAGCGCGCACCAGCGGCAGGTCGGCGGGAGTCGTGAGCTTGGGATTCGGCGCGCCCGCTTCGACGGCGAGGATCCGCACGCCCGGCAGGCGCTCCACCAGGGAGGCCTCGTCGGTGCCGGAGAAGCCGATCGCGAGGGCGGCCTCGATCGCCCGCTCGAGCACCGTCCGACGGAAGACCTGCGGCGTCTCGGCGCGGAAGACCCGAGAGCGATTCACGGTCCCCACGATCACCCCTTGTTCGAGCAGTTTCAGGGTGTCCGACGCACCCCGTCCCAGCACCGCGCCGTCCGCCGACAACGCCGCCTGACAGACCGCGACGAAATCTGCCAAAGCGAGCGCCGGCCGCGCGCCGTCATGCACCGCCACGAGATCGTTCCCCGAAGCCGGCGATGCCGCAAGCGCCGCCGTGACCGAGTCCTGCCGGCTGTCGCCACCCGAAACGGTGCAGATCCGGCTGTCGCCCAACCAGTCCGGCGGCGCCGCGGCGACGTCGGCCGGTAGCGCGACGGTCACCGACTCGACTCCCGCCGCGAGCAGACGCTCGACGGTCCAGGCGAGCAGCGGCCGGCCGGCGATCGATTCGAACTGCTTGGAAAGGGTGCCGCCGAAGCGCAGGCCGCGCCCCGCCGCGGGGACCACGGCGTGCACGGGCGTCGGCGGAACGAGACGGGAAGAGAGCATGTTGCCGGACCGGTCCATGTCGAGCCCCGGACCGCCCACTTCAGACCGTCATGATGTCTTTTTCCTTGTGCTCGAGAACCTTGGCGACCTCGTCGATCTCGCGGTCGTGGAGCTTCTGGATCTCCTCGAGGGCGCGGCGCTCGTCGTCCTGCCCGAGCTCGTGCTCCTTCTCGAGCTTCTTCAGCTTCTCGTTCGCTTCGCGCCTCGCCAGACGGATCTGGGTGCGCGCATGCTCGGCGATCTCGTGCGCCTTCTTGACCAGCTCCTTGCGGCGCTCCTCGGTCGGCTGCGGAATCGGAATGCGCACCGTCTTGCCGTCGCTCATCGGATTCAACCCCAGGTCCGACTTCTGCAGCGCCCGTTCGATCGCCGGGATCTGCTTCGCGTCCCAGGGCTGCGCCATCAGCATGGTCGCGTCGACCACGGTCAGCGTGGCAACCTGTTTCAAGGGCGTCGGTGTGCCAAAGTAGTCGACGGTCACACCGTCGAGAAGCCCGAGCGTGGCGCGTCCGGTCCGCAGCCGCTTGAGCTCGGCATGGAGATGCTCGATCGCGCTCTTCATCTTGACTTCGGCTTCCTGGTGAATCGCCTTCATCCGATCCTCCTCGTGCGCTTGCAGTTTCTCTCACACTGCGCCCGTTTCGATATGCGCCGGGGCCTCGGGTCGATCATCCCCGGCAACGCCGGAAGAGTCAATTCGTGCGCTCGCCGGTGACCGTCTGGTGGACGATCGAACCGACGCGCTCGCCGCAGACGACGCGCCGGATGTTGCCCTCCTGCGTGAGGTTGAAGATGCCGATCGGCACCCCGTTGTCGCGGCAGAGGCTGATCGCCGCGGCGTCCATGAAGCGCAGGTCGCGTTCCAGCACCTGCTGGTAGGTCACCTCGGAGAGCAGCCGAGCTGTCGGATCCAGGCGCGGATCGGCGGTGAAGACGCCGTCGACCCGCGTCGCCTTGAGCAGAATGTCGGCATGGATCTCGTTGGCGCGCAGGGCCGCCGCCGAGTCGGTAGTGAAGAACGGGTTGCCCGTACCGCCGGCGAAGATCACCGCGCGCCCCTTCTCGAGATGCCGCATGGCGCGGCGCCGGATGAACGGCTCGGCCACCGACCGGATCTCGATCGCGGTCTGCACCCGCGTCGGGACATCGCACTTTTCGAGCGCGTCCTGAAGCGCGAGCGCGTTGATCACCGTGGCGAGCATGCCCATATTGTCGCCGGTCACCCGGTCGATCCCCTGCTGGGAAGCCGCCACGCCGCGGATGATGTTGCCGCCGCCGATCACGATCGCGAGCTCGACGCCGAGGCGATGCACCTCGGCGATCTCGTTGGCGATCCCCGAGACCACCCCGGCGTCGATGCCGAAGCTCTGTGTGCCCATGAGGGCTTCGCCGGAGAGCTTGAGCAGCACCCGCTTGTAGGCCGGACGGTCTCCCGGCTGTCCCGAAGTTGCGGTGGGTACGGCGGGCCCAGGAGTATCTGCCATGACGAGGGTCAGCCCTGCGTCATGCCCGCCACTTCGGCGGCGAAGTCCTTCTCCACCTTCTCGATGCCCTCGCCGAGCTTGAAGCGGGAGAAGCGGCGCACCTTGATGTTCTCGCCGATCTTCGCCACCTTGGCGGTGATCATCTGACCGATCGTGGTATCGGTGTCCTTGACGAACGGCTGCTCGAGCAGAACGGCCTCGGCATAGAACTTCTCCATCTTGCCTTCGACGATCTTCTCGACCACGTTGGCGGGCTTGCCAGAAGCCAGCGCCTGGTCGCGGTAGATCGCCTTCTCGCGCTCGAGGATCTCGGCGGTCACCTCGGCGCGCTCGACGTAGCGCGGTTCGGCCGCCGCGATGTGCATCGCGATGTCCCGGACGAGCTCCTGGAAGTCCTCGGTGCGGGCGACGAAGTCGGTCTCGCAGTTCACCTCGAGCAGCACGCCGAGCTTGCCGCCGGCGTGAATGTAGGAGGAGACGAGACCCTCCGCGGCGACGCGGCCGGAGCGCTTGGCCGCCGCGGCCAGGCCCTTCTTGCGCAGCGCGTCCACAGCCTGCTCGAAGTTGCCGCCGGTCTCGGCCAGCGCATTCTTGCAGTCCATCATCCCCGCGCCGGTGCGCTCGCGGAGCTCTTTGACCATCTGAGCCGTGATTTGCATGTCGCTTCTCTCTTTCTTCGCCGGCGGACAAGACAAAGGGTCAGGCGATCGGCGGTTCCTCTGCCATCGACTGACCCCTTTTCGGGCGATGCGCCTTTCGCCCGCCGAGCCGTTGTTGATCTACCTCGAGTGCAATCCGATCAGGGCCGGTTTCAGGCCAGCGGAGCGGCTACGTCGCCGTCCTTGGCAGACATTCCGGCGCCAGGGGCATCGGCGGCATCCGGAGCGTCCTTCGCCTCGACCATCATCTCCTGCTGCAGCGCGTTCGCACCCGCCATGTAGGAATCGGCGATGCGGGAAAGGAAGAGCCGGATCGTGCGGATCGCGTCGTCGTTGCCCGGAATGACGTAGTCGATGAGCTCCGGATCGCAGTTCGTGTCGACGATGCCGATGACCGGGATGCCGAGCTTGTTGGCCTCCGCCACGGCGATCGCTTCCTTCTTGGGATCGACCACGAAGATCGCGTCCGGAAGGGCTTCGAGCTCGCGCACGCCCTCGAGGTTGCGGTTCATCCGCTCGCGCTCGCGGTCGAACCGCAGGCGCTCCTTCTTGGTGGTGACGCCGCCCTCTTCGGCCAGCCTGGCTTCGATCTCGAGCAGACGATCGACCGACTGGCGGATGGTGACGAAGTTGGTCAACGTGCCACCCAGCCAGCGGTGGGTCACGAAGTACTGACCGCAACGCCGCGCCTCTTCGGCGACCGCGTCCTGGGCCTGGCGCTTGGTGCCGACGAACAGCAGCCGGCGACCCTCCTGCCCGAGCCGGTAGACGAACTCCGCCGCCTCGCGGAACTGCTTCAAGGTCTTGGCCAGATCGATGATGTAGATCCCGTTGCGCTTGCCGAAGATGTACGGCTTCATCTTCGGATTCCAACGCCGGGTCTGGTGGCCGAAGTGGACCCCCGCCTCGAGCAGCTCTTGCATCGAAATTTCGACCACGAATCTCTCTCCTTAGGACTTTCTGGAAAACCAGGCTGTCTGACTGGCCATCAAGCGATCAGCGCTTGCTGAACTGGAAGCGCGCACGAGCGCCCTTCTGACCGTACTTCTTGCGTTCCTTCTTCCGCGGATCGCGCGTCAGCAGACCGGCGCTCTTCAGCCGTTCGCGCAGCGCGATGTCGAAGATCAGCAGGGCACGGCTGATGCCATGCCGGATCGCTCCGGCCTGGCCGGAGTTGCCGCCGCCTTCGACGGTGACGAAAATGTCGAACTTCTCCCCGGTCTCGGTCAGCACGAGCGGTTGCCGCACGACCATCCGCAGCACCGGGTTGGGGAAGTAGCCGTCAAGGGTACGTCCGTTGACTTCCAGCTCGCCGGCGCCGGGGCGCATGAAGACGCGGGCCGTCGAGGTCTTGCGACGCCCAGTGCCGTAGTACTGGAGGGGCTGGACGGGCTGTACGGGTTGGGTGGATTGCACCTGGTTCACGTTTTCACTCCTCCTACATCTTTACCGAAGCGAGATCGTACGCCGCCGGCTTCTGCGCCTTGTGCGGATGCTCCGCACCGGCGTAGACCTTGAGCTTGCGACGGATCTTGCGCCCGAGTTTGGTCTTGGGAAGCATCCCGAACACCGCGCTCTCGACGATGCGCGTCGGGTGCTTGCCGCGAACCTCGAAGGCCTTGGGTGACTTGAGGCTGCCCGGCTTCGTGGTCGTGTGGCGGTAGTAGACCTTGGTCTGCTCCTTGGTGCCCGAAAGATGGACCTTCTCGGCGTTCAGGACGATCACGAAATCGCCGCAGTCGACGTGCGGTGCATAGAACGGCTTCCCCTTGCCCATCAACAACTTGGCGATGGTGGAAGAGAGGCGTCCGACCGGCACGCCCGCGCCATCCACGACGAACCACTGGCGCTCGATTTCAGCCGGCTTGGGGCTCACAGTACTCTTCATTTCATCTTCTCCAGACGGTTTCTCCAGCGACTAGCGGAGGAATCGGTTCTGCGGGTCTGCTGGGCTGGATCGGATCCGGCACTTCAGCGCAGAGAGCCTGAAATCATAAAGATCGCCCAGAAAGCTGTCAAGTCTGCGGACGGACGGACGGACCCGAGCCGTCCGCGCTTCGAGCGCGGCCCGCCCGCCAAGATAGACTTCCCGAACATCATGCCGGAGACCGGGTCGAAAGTCCTCGCACAAGTTACCGCAGTCGAGCAGTTGAAGCAAAAGGACGCTGCCCGGATCCGGGCGATGTTCGGCCGGGTCGCCCGCCGCTACGACCTCCTGAACCACCTGCTGTCCGCCTCGCTCGACCGCGTCTGGCGCCGCAAGCTCGCCCAGGCTCTGGTCCTCCCCCCCGGTTCGCGGGTCCTCGACCTGTGCTGCGGCACCGGCGACCAGGCTCTGGCCCTGCGCCGCCCAGGGATCGAGATCGTCGCCGCCGACTTCTGCCTGCCGATGCTGGCGCTCGCGGCGCCCAAGTTTCACGCCGCCAACCGGTCGAGCGCCGGAGCCAGCGGAGCCAACGGAGCCGCAACGGAGCGAACGGGGGCCGCAACGGGCTCCCGGAGCCGTCGGTCCTCAACGCCGACGCCCTCCACCTGCCTTTCCCCGACGCGAGCTTCCACGCCGCCACGGTCTCGTTCGGGCTGCGCAACGTGGCCGACCTGGACCGCGCCCTGGCCGAGCTGGCAAGGGTCCTCCGCCCCGGCTGCGAGCTCGGCGTCCTCGAGTTCACGGTGCCCTCCTGGCAGCCGCTGCGCGGCCTCTATCTCTTTTATTTTCAGCACCTTCTCCCCAAGGTGGGGAGCCTGCTGTCGAAAGATCCGACGGCCTACACTTACCTGCCGAGCTCGGTGCTCGATTTCCCGCAAAGGGAGGCGTTCACCGCCCGCCTGGAAGCGGCCGGCTTCGCGTCCGCGACCTCGACCAGCCTCTCGGGCGGCATCCTGGCGCTCTACCGCGCAAGAAAGAAGATGCGATGACCCAACTCCTCGAAGCCAAAGCCGTAGCCGCCCAGATCCGCGCCGAGGTCGCCGCCGGCGCCCGGGAAATCGAGGCCCGCGCCGGCCGCCCGCCCGGTCTCGCCGTCGTGCTGGTCGGCGACGACCCGGCATCGCGGGTCTACGTCGCTTCGAAGACCCGCGCCTGCGGCGAGGCCGGCCTGGCCAGCTTCGGCCACATCCTGCCGGCGACGACCGCCGCTGCCGACCTCCTGGCGCTCCTCGACCAATTGAACGCCGACCCGCGGGTCGACGGCATTCTCGTCCAGATGCCGCTGCCGGCCGGCCTGCCGTCGCGCGCCATCCTCGACCGGGTCGATCCGGCGAAGGACGTCGACGGCTTCCACCCGGTGAACGTCGGCCGGCTCTGGCTCGACCAGCCCGGTTTCGTCCCCTGCACCCCCGCCGGGATCATCGAGTCGCTGCGCCGGCACGGCATCGCGCTCACCGGCAGGCACGCGGTGGTGGTCGGCCGCAGCTCGATCGTCGGCAAGCCGATGGCCGGACTCCTGCTGCGCGAGAACTGCACGGTGACGATCGCCCACTCGAAGTCGCGCGACCTCGCGGCGGTCTGCCGCGAGGCCGACCTCCTCGTCGCCGCCGTCGGGCGGCCGGGGATGATCACGCCGGAGCACGTCAAGGAGGGCGCGGTCGTGGTCGATGTCGGCATCAACCGGGTGCAGGACGTCGAGCTCGCCAAGCGCCTGGTCGGCGACGACGCGAAGCGTCTGGCGACCCTCGCCGAGAAGGGCTACGCCCTGGTCGGGGACGTCGACTTCCCGGCGGTCGCCCCGCAGACGTCGGCGATCACGCCGGTGCCGGGCGGCGTCGGCCCGCTCACCGTCGCCATGCTCCTCGCCAACACCCTGACCGCCGCCCGGCGTCGTTTCGGCCTCGAATCGACCACGGGCAGCGCGAAGAGCTGACGCCCTCACCATGCCGCCGCTCCGCATCGGACTGACCGGAGGTCTCGCGAGCGGCAAGTCGACGGTCGCCAGACAGCTGGCAGAGGCCGGCTTCCAGGTCTTCGACGCCGATGAGCTCGTCGCCAGGCTCTACGCGCCGGGCCAGCCCGGCGCTCGGGCCGTCGCCGAGAAATTCGGCGCGAACTACCTCGATAAAGAGGGTGCCGTGGACAAACCGCGGTTGGCCCGTCTGGTGTTCTCGGACCACGCGGCGCGCGCCACCCTCGAAGCGGCGATCCACCCCCTTGTTCGAGCCTCTTTTTCGCGTCTCGGGACCGCGGCGGCCTCGCCCATCGTGCTCGAAGCCACCCGACTCGTCGAAGCGGGCTTCGCTCCCGACTTCGATCTCGTCGTGACCGTCGAAGCCAGTCCGGAGATTCGACTGCAGCGAGCCGTCGCCCGGGGTCTCGCGCGCGAGGAGGCCCTTCGTCGGCTCGCGGCGCAGGGCGATGGCAACGAGCGGCGAGCGGCAGCCCACCGGGCGATCGACAACAACGGCACGGCCGAAGAGCTCCGCGCCCAGGTGGACGTTCTCGTCGCCGAGATTTGCCAACGCTGAGACCGCCCCCCCGCCCCCGGCCAAGAGACAGGCAGGCGGAGAGGCGCCGAGGCGGCCCAGTCAGTCGCCGACGATGAGGGTGATCGGCGCCTCGAGCGCTTCCTGGCGTTCGTCGGCGAAGCGCACCTGGATGGCGCGCACGCGTTCGGGTCCCCAGGCGCCGTTGGTCAGCAGCCACGCGCGCACGAAGCGCGCCACGGCCTGCCGCGACGATTCCCGCACCAGGGCCATGTGGCGAGGATCGGCCGCGAGCACGGAGAGCCGCGGCGTCAACTGGCGCTCGAGGGCGGCGAGCTGCTCGGCGGCATCGAAACGCAGCCACGATTCCGCGACGCGGCGCTCGATCCGGTCGGTGTGAATCGCCGGCGGCAACGACGGTCGCAGAACGGGCGCGAGCACGCGGCAGAAACCGTCCTCGATCTCGACCGTCCATTCTTCATCGAGGCGCACGTGATAGCGATAGGTGACCGGCACCCGGATCTCCACCGTCGTCGTGCCGAGGTCCACGAGGTCCCAGAAGGCGCGCCGCTCGTCGCTGCGCGTCAGGCTCTCGACGCTCTCGGCGACCGAGACCTCGAGGTTGCCTCCGGCGTGCGGAGCTACGGTGGGAATCGCCGCGAGGAAGCTCTCGGTGACGTTGCCGGTGAGCAGATCGCGGGCCAGCTCGCCGATGCGCTCCGCGGCGGCGAGAGGGAGATTCGCGGCCGCCCGGCCGGCGCGCTCGAGCCCGGCGATCAGGCGCCAGGCAACGAGCGCAAGGAGGCCCGCGACGAGCACTGCAGCCACCGGCCAGCGCAGCAGCCGCACCCAATCGCGGACCCGATCGCGTGCCGGGCCGGAGGGCGGGAGAGGCCCCGGCCCCCCGGCTCCTGAGGAATCGTTCGGCGTCGGCGGCGTCGGCGGCGTCGGCGGCGTCGGCGGCGTCGGCGGCGTCGGCGGCGTCGGCGGCATCGGCGGCATCGGCGGCATCGGCTCGCCGCCGATCGTGCAGCATTTCCGCCGCCGGGGCAAGCCGCGCCGGCACCCTCGCTGCGACTTCGATGAGCTACGCTTGCCGCCGGAACCGCCCATGGAGCAGCAAGCGAAGATCGTCGCCGCCGGCTTCCGCCGCGAGCTCGGACTCTGGGACACGACGGTCGTCGTCGCCGGGGCGATCATCGGCATCGGCATCTTCGTCAACCCGTCGAACGTGGCGCGCATTCTGCCGGCGCCGGAGTGGATGCTGCTCGTCTGGCTCGCCGGCGGCGCCCTGGCGATGATCGGCGGATTCGTCTATGCCGAGCTCGGCTCGCGGCTGCCGCTGGTCGGCGGGCAGTACGTCTACCTGTCGCGCGCCTGGGGCCCGTTCGCCGGCTTCCTCTACGGCTTCGCGCTGCTCTTCGTGATCAACACCGGTGGGATCGCCGCGGTCGCCTCCGCCCTCGCGAGCTACGTCGACGCCACCTTCGTCGAGCTCGGCAGCGGTGGGAAGCTGGCGCTCGCTGCCGCCGTGATCGTCGTGCTCGCCGAGATCAACGTCCGCGGCGTCCGCCCCGGCAAGCGCACCAACAACAGCCTGATGGTCCTCAAGCTCGGCGGTATCGCGGCGATCGGTCTCCTGATGCTCGCGAAGCGCCCCGCGGCGGCGACGGTCTACCATCTACCGGCCGCTTCGGACGTGACGCTGACCGCCTTCTTCGCCGCCCTGGTGCCGGTGCTCTTCGCCTACGGCGGCTGGCAGAACTGCGGCAGCCTCGCGGCCGAGATCCGCGACGCCGGGAAGACGCTCGCTCGGGCGAACATCCTCGGCGTCGCGCTGGTCGTGGTGGTCTACGTCGGTTTGAACTGGGTCTATCTGCGGGTGCTGCCGCCGGCCGAGGTCGCCGCCTCGACGGCGCTCGCCGCCGACGTCGCGCGGGCGCTGGCGGGCGAGCTCGGGGCGCGCTTCGTCGCCGCGCTCACCGTCGTCTCGTGCCTCGGGTTCCTCGCCGTCATCACCATGACCGGCCCGCGGCTCTACTACGCCATGGCCGAAGACGGCCTCTTCCTGCGCCGCGCGGCAACGCTCCATCCGCGCTTCGGCACGCCGAGCTTCACGCTGCGCCTGCAGGCCGCGGTGGCCCTCGTCCTGCTCTTCTCGCAGACTTACGACCAGCTGCTCTCCTACGTCGTCTTCTGCGACTGGCTCTTCTTCGCCCTCACCGCCGCCGGCATCTTCGTCTTGCGCCGCTCCTCGCACGAGGCCGCCGCGGAGGTCTTCCGCACACCCGGCCACCCGTGGACCACCAGCCTCTTCGTCGCCGTCGCCGCCGGCGTCGTCGCCAACAGCTTCGTCGCGGCGCCCCGTCAGGCGCTTACCGGCTGCGCCGTGCTCGCCGTCGGCGCTGCGGCCTACCTCGGCTACGGTCGACACTCCTCGCGGCGCTGAAGCCCGGGCCTCAGGCGAAGAAGAGGTAGCAGACCAGCACGGCAGCGACGAAGCCCGCCAGGTCCGCGAAGAGGCCGCAAGTGAGAGCGTGGCGCTCCTTTCGGATTCCGACCGAGCCGAAGTAGACCGCGAGTACGTAGAAAGTCGTTTCGCTCGATCCCTGGACGATGCTGACCAGCCGGCCGGCGAAGCTGTCGGCCCCTTGCGTCTTCATGACGTCGATCATCATTCCCCGGGACCCACTGCCGGAGAGGGTGCGCATCAACCCGGTCGGCAGCCCGTCGACCCAGCGCGGATCGATTCCCAATGCCATCACTCCCCACCGCACGCCCTCGAGCGCAAGGTCGAGAGCACCGCTGGCGCGGAAGATGCCGATGGCCACCAGCATCGCGACCAGGTAGGGGATGATCCCGACCGCGACGGTGAATCCCTCCTTCGCTCCGGCGACGAAGGTCTCGTAGACCGGAACTCCCTTGCGCAACGCGAGGGCGAGGAAGCCGACGATCACCGTGAAGATGATCAGGTTCGAGAGCACCGACGACTGCCTTTCGAGTGCCTCCTTGTCGAGCGACCCGAAGTACCAGGCCAGGCCGCCGACGAGCGCGCTCATGCCTCCCAGATAGGCGAGCACGACCGGATCGCGCAGCGGAATCGGCTGGAAGAAGGAGGTCACGACGAGGCCGGCGAGGGTGGCGAAGAAGCTCGCGATCAGCAACGGGATGAAGATATCCGTCGGGTCGGCCGCTCCGAGCTGCGCGCGGTAGACGAAGATCGCGACCGGGATGAGCGTGATCGAGGCGGTGTTGATCACCAAAAAGAGGACTTGCGCATCGGTCGCCCGCTCGGGTTCGGGGTTCAGGCTCTGGAGCTCCTTCATCGCCTGGAGACCCAGCGGCGTCGCGGCGTTGTCGAGCCCGAGCATGTTGGCCGACATGTTCATCACCATGGCGCCCATGGCCGGATGGCCTGCTGGGACGCCTGGGAACAGCCGGCGGAGGAGCGGCCCGGCGAGCCGCGAGAGGATGGCGACGGCGCCCCCCTGCTCCCCCATCCGCATGACTCCGAGCCACAGGCACATCATGCCGGTCAGGCCAAGCGCGATCTCGAAGGCGGTCTTCGCCATCTCGAACGCCGACGCGACCATCGCCGCCCACACCGAAGTGTCGCCGGCGAAAATCGACTTCCCTGCCGCGGCGAGAAATCCGATGAGGAAGAACGCCGCCCAGATCCGATTGAGCATCGTCCTCCGCTCAACGTTCGAGGATCGCGAGCGCGCCTGCGAGCAGGCGCTCACCGAGAAGGCTGGCGGAGCCGGCGCTGCCGGCCTCGGCCGCTCGTTTGGACATGGGTCGAACCTTAGCAAACAAGCACGCGACCCCGCGATAGGATTTGACGATGAGTCGTCTGCTGCAGATTGGGCGGCTCCCTTTCCGCGTCCTCTCGGGACGCGCACCGCAGGAGGTCCAGAACCAATGTTCCGTCGACTCCATTCCCGCCATGTCCTGCCTGCGGTCTTCGCAGGAGTCGTCGGCTTCGCGGTCAGCGAATCTCTCACGCCACCGGCCGCCGCCGTCCACCTCGACCTCGTGCGGGCCGTCGAAACGACGCTGCGCGCCAACCCCGGCCTGCTGTCGGTCGAGGAGATTCGCTCCCAGGTGGAGGGCGGCATCCGCGAGGCCCGCGCCGACGCCTTCCCGCAGCTGAGCGTCAGCTCGTCGTGGGGGCAGTCGCGCAACCCCTCCTTTCTCAACAGCTCCGACTTCGACGAGATCCTCGACCAGTTTCCAGGCGGGAGCTTCGCGCCCTCGACCCAGGAGCTCAGCCGGGCGGTGATCGAGGTCAAACAGCCGGTCTGGACTTTCGGCAAGATCCGCGCCGCGGTTGACCTGGCGGAGATCGTCGGCGAGTCCGTCGACGCCCAGATCCGCACCGCACAGCTCGACGCGGCGTTCGCGACCGCCGAGGCCTACTACCGCGTGCAGGCGGCGCGCGAAGGCCTGGCGACGATCGAGTCCGAGCGCGAGTTCCGCAGCCGCGACCTGGCGCGCATCGAGGATCTGCTCGAGATCGGCGAGGCGACCCAGCTCGAGCAGCTCCGGGCCTTCTCTGCGCTCACCGCCGTCGAACCCGAAGTGGCTCGCCGGCAGGGCCAGGTGACGGTGGCCGAGATGCGCCTGCGGCAGCTCCTCGCCCTGGCCCCGGAAGAGCCGCTCGAGCTCGCGCCGTCGTCGACCGACCTGCCCGAGCCGCCGGCGATCGATCGACTCGTCGCGGCGGCTGAGGCGCGGCCGGAGATCGAGGATCTGCTGCACCAGGAAAGCGCCTATTCGACGCAACAGAAGAATCACCCGCGCCGACGGCCTGCCGCGCATCGACCTCAACGGCTACTGGGGTCGCGAGGTGCGCCTGGTGACCAACTTCTCCGAGCCGCTCTACAGCTCCTGGGCGGCGGCGCTCGAGCTCAGCTGGCCGTTCTTCGACGGCGGCCGGCGCCGCGGACAGATCGAGCAGCTCGAGAGCCAGCGCCGGCAGACCGCGCTGCGTCGCGCCGACCTCGAAGCGTCGATCCGCCTCGAGACCGACCAGGCGCGGAGCAACTACGCCACGGCCCTCTCCCGCGCTGCATCGGCCGAGACTTTTGCCCAGGCCGCGCAGGAGGCCGAGCGGGTGGCGCGCGCCACCTACGAGGAGGGCGTCGCCACCCAGACCGATCTCCTCGACGCGCAGAGGAACGCCGTGATCGCCCAGGTCAGTGCGATCGAAGCCCGTTACGAAGCCCTTGTCGAAGCCTCCCGTCTCTCGCGCGCGGTCGGCTTGCTGCCGACCGAGCCCTGGTCCACGCTGATGCAGAAGGAACTGCCATGAACCGCTGCCGACTCTCCCATCGCTCCCATCACTCGATTGTCGTCCTCGCCCTCGCTTCCGGCGCACTCGCCACGCTCGCCGGCTGCGCCTCGCCGGAAGCTGCGAAGCAGGCGCCGCCCGCCGAACGCATCGCGCAGGTGCGCACACTGACGATCGAGCCGCGCACGGTCGTCGACCGCACGAGCCTCCCGGCCGGCCTCGAGCCGCTGCATCGCGCAGTGCTGGCGGCAGAAGTCGGCGGCGCGGTCGAGGCGGTGCGCGGCGAGATCGGACAGCTCGTCGCCAAGGGCCAGACCCTGGCGACGATCGACGAGCGCGCCCTGGCGCAGCAGGTCGCCGAGGCCGAGGCCTGGATCCGCCAGGCGAAGCTCCAGTACGAACGCGCACAGAACCTCTTCGAACGCAAGGCGGTGACGAAGGCCCAGCTCCTCGACGCGGTCACCAACCGCGACGTCGCCGAGGCGCGGCTCGCGACGGCGAAGCTCGCGCTCGCCAAGGCGCGCGTCACGGCGCCGTGGGCGGGTCGGATCGCCGCGCGCCACGTCGAGATCGGCAGTTACGTCGCCCCGGGCACGCCGCTCTTCGAGCTCGTCGACGCTTCGCGGGTCAAAGTCCGCGCCGAGGCACGCTCCGCCGACGTCCGATTCCTCGCGATCGGCCGGGAGGTGGAGGTCAGCTTCGACGCCTTCCCGGGCGAGAGCTTTCCGGCGCGGATCGAGCGCCTGGGCGCCGAGCTCGATCCCGGGTCGCGGACGCTCGCGGTCGAGGCCGAGCTCGCGAACGCCGACGGCCGCCTCAAGCCGGGGATGCTCGCCCGCCTCGACATCCCGCGCCAGCAGATCGTCGGCGCCTTCGTCGTGCCGATGTCCGCGCTGGTCGATCTCGGCGGCACCAAGGCCGTCTGGACGGTAGCGGACGGCCGCGCGGTGCGCCGCGAGGTGACGACCGGGATGGTGATCGGCGAGGAGGTCGTGGTCGTCGGTATCGAGGTCGGCACGCACGTGATCGTGGAGGGTCAGCAGGCGGTGGGCGAGAACCAGCCGGTCGAGGAGGTCTGAGGTGAGACTGGGCGAGCTCGCGGTCAAGAACCGCGCCACGGTCTTCTTCGCTCTCTTCGCGATCATCGTCGCCGGCACCTCGGCCTATGTCTCGCTGCCGCGCGAGAGCTTTCCGGACATCGAGATCCCCAACATCCTCGTCTACACGCTCTGGCCGGGCGCCTCGCCCGCCGACGTCGAGAGCCAGCTCACCGACGAGCTCGAGCGCGAGCTCCAGGGTCTCGAAGGGATCAAGCAGATCACCTCGACCTCGACCGAGAGCGTTTCGGTGGTGAACGTCGAGTTCGTTTCCGGCGTCGACCTCGATTTCGCGTTGCAGAAGGTCCGCGACCGGGTCAATCTCGCGAAGTCCGAATTCCCGGCCGACGCCGAAGAGCCGATCCTGCGCGAGCTCAATTTCTCGGACGTGCCGATCCTCCAGGTGCATCTCTCGGGCGACGTCGGCCCGGTCGAGCTGCGGCGGCTGGCCAAGGCCGTCCAGGACGAAGTCGAGGCGATTCCCGGCGTGCTGCGCGCGACGCTCGTCGGCGGCGTCGAGCGCGAGGTGCAGGTCGACGTGGACCCGGAGCGGCTGCGGCTCTACGGCGCCTCGCTCGACGACGTGCTCGACGCGATCCGCGACGAGAACGTCTCGATTCCCGGTGGCGAGCTCAAGCTCAAGGGACAGACGCTGGCCCTGCGCGTCCCAGGGGAGGTCGAGGACCCGCTCGCCGTCGAGCAGTTCGTGGTCAAGGTGGTCGGGCAGCGCCCGGTGCAGGTGCGCGACGTCGCCACGGTGCGCTACGGCTTCAAGGAACGCGGCTCCTATTCGCGCATCGATGGCCGCGAGTCGGTCTCGCTCTCGGTGCAGAAGCGCTCGGGCTCGAACATCATCGCGCTTGCCGATCGACTCAAGTCCGAGGTCGAGCGTCTCAAGGCGACCTGGCCGCCGGGAGTCGAGGCGACCTTCCTTGCCGACCAGTCGAAGGACATCCGCATCATGGTCGCCGATCTCGAGAACAACGTTCTCACCGGCGTGGTGCTCGTGGTGATCGTGCTCTTCTTCACCATGGGGCTGCGCAACGCGCTCTTCGTCGGCGCGGCGATCCCGCTCTCGATGCTGCTCACCTTCATCGTCGTGCAGCTCTCGGGCATGACCCTCAACATGATGGTGCTGTTCTCCCTGGTGCTGGCGGTCGGCATGCTGGTCGACAACTCGATCGTCGTGGTCGACAACATCTACCGCCACCTGCAGGAGGGCAAGAGCGCCTTCGAAGCGGCCCAGATCGGCACCCGCGAAGTCGGCGGCGCAGTGCTCAATTCGACCCTGACGACGATCGGCGCCTTCGTGCCGCTCTTTTTCTGGCCCGGCATCATCGGCGATTTCATGTCGATCCTGCCGATTGCCGTCTGCATCGCCCTCGGCGCCTCGCTGGTCATCGCCTTCACCTCCAACCCGACGCTGGCTGCCGCCTATATGCGCCGCGATTCGGCGAGCTCCGTCGTGGTCGACGACCGCGGCGAGCTCATCGGAGACGCCGGCCTCGGCGGCCGCATCCTCCTGACTTACCGCGACTCCCTCGCGTGGGCGCTTCGGCATCGCGGGCTGCTCCTCGGGGGAACTCTGGCGCTCTTCGTCGCCGTGCTGTTTCTCTACGGCGGCTTCAACCACGGCACGGAGCTTTTCCCGGAGACCGATCCGCGGCAGATCTGGGCGTCGGTGGAAACGCCGCCCGGCACGCGGCTCGAGCAGACCGACGCGATCGTCCGCGAGCTCGAACGCCGGCTCGGCGACCTGCCTGATGTCCGCGTGCGCTCGGCGGCGGCGGGCTCCGGCGCTACCGGCGACGAGTTCTCGGGCGGGCGCTCGGAGGGCGGCGATCCGACCCGTGGACGGGTGACGCTCGACCTTCTCGACATGGAGGACCGCAGCCAGAGCTCGCTCCTCACCCTCGAGGAAGCACGGCGGCGCGTCCGCGGAATTCCCGGCGCGACGATCAACGTCGAGCGCCCCGTTGAAGGGCCGCCGGTCGGCGATGCACTGTCGATCGAGCTCTCGGGCGAGGACTTCGCCCGCCTCGGCGAGATCGCCGAGCGCATCCAGCGCGAGATCGCCGACATCCCCGGCCTCGCGACTCTCGACAACGACTTCGACCTCGCCCGGCCCGAAGTGATCGTGCGCGTCGACCGCGATCAGGCGGCCAGGCTGGGTCTCTCGACGGCCCTCATCGCCCGCACCCTGCGCACGGCGATCAACGGCACCGAGGCGTCGCAGTTTCGCGAGGGGGAGGATGAGTGGGATATCACCGTCCGCTTCGCCCCCGGCGCACGCTCGAGCCTCGCCGACCTCCAGCGCCTGGTGGTGGTCAACGAGGACGGCGAGCAGATTCCGCTCGAGACGGTGGCGAAGGTCGAGACCGGCGCCGCGCTGCTGTCCATCCAGCACAAGGACCGCCGCCGGGTGGTGACGATCGCCGGCAAGGTGACGACGCCGGAGCAGGCGCAGCCGGTGCGAGCCGAGGCCGAGAAGCGGATCCGCGCGCTGCCGAACCTCCTGCCGCCGGGCTACGGCGTCCGCTTCGCCGGCCAGAGCCAGGACGAAGAGGAATCGACGGCGTTCCTGTCGAAAGCGTTCCTGTACGCCCTGATTCTCGTGCTGCTGCTGATCGTCGGCCAGTTCAACTCCTACGCCGTGCCGTTCATCATCATGACCTCGGTCGTCATGTCGATGATCGGCGTCCTCCTCGGGTTGGTCGTCACCGGGACGCCCTTCGGCATCATCATGACCGGCATCGGCGTGATCTCGCTGGCGGGGGTGGTGGTGAACAACGCCATCGTGCTGCTCGACTACGCCGAGCAGCTGCACGCGCGCGGTGTCCCCCGGCGGACGGCGATCCTGGTCACCGGCATGCGACGGCTCCGGCCGGTGCTGTTGACCGCCATCACCACCATCCTCGGCCTCGTGCCGACCGTCGTCGGCTGGGGCTTCGACTTCCGCGGCTTCCACTTCCAGGCCTCGGGCGAGTCGAGCTCGTGGTGGCGGCCGATGGGCGTCGCGGTGATGTTCGGCCTCGCCTTCGCGACCTTCCTCACCCTGATCCTCGTGCCGGTGCTCTACGACCTGCTGCTCGAGTGGCGGGAGAGGCGTTCAGCAAAGAAACTGCTTTCTGGCAAAGGAAAAGAAGCGGTGCGCAACCTTGAGGCGATTTCATAGCTTCTTCTCTTGCTGAACGCTCTTGTCTTCCAGCGAGTTACTTCTTAGCTGAGCGAAGTCTGCCGCAGCTTCACCAGGAGCTCGCGCCAGGCGCGGCCGCGGTGGCCGACTCGATCCTTCTCCTCGTTGGGGAGCTCGCCGTAGGTGCGCGATTCGCCAGCGGGGAGGAAGACCGGGTCCCAGCCGAAGCCGTTGGCGCCGCGCGGCGGCAGGACGAGGTCGCCGGCGGTCTCGCCGCGGGCGAGAACGGTCGCGACGCCGTCGGTCCACATCAGGAGGCAGACGGCTCTCGCCTTCGGGTCGCCGACGGCGAGCGCGGTGCGCGCGATCCCCTCGGCCCCGACCGCCGCCAGCATCCACTTCACCAGCGGGCCGGGAAAGCCGTTCAGGGCGGCGAGCTCGAGCCCCGTCTCTTCGACGACGACGGGGTGCTGCAATCTCTGCCAGGCATGCCACGCCTTGGCACGCAGGACCTCCTCCATGTCGAGCGACTGAATCTCCGGCAGGTCGACTGCGATCGCCTCCAGCGCTCGTCCCGAGGCGCGCACGAGCCGGCGCGCCTCGGCGAGCTTCGCCGGATTTCCAGTGACGAAGTAGAGGGCGGCCGGCGGCGCCAGGCGGTCGTCCAGGCGGTCGTCCAGATCAGCCCCGGAGCACGCGAAATGCGTGCACCTTCTGCTGCAGGCCCTTGAGCTGGAACTCCCCCAGCGGCTCGGTCGGGAAGGCGCCGGCGAGCAGGCGATGGGTCTCCCCGCCGAGGGTGATCTCGCCCGCCTCGGCGACACCCGATTCGAGCCGCGCCGCGACGTTCACCGTATTGCCGAGCACCGTGTAGTCGACGCGCTTGCGGCTGCCGACGTCGCCCACCATGACCGGGCCGCTCTGGATGGCGATCCGGACCAGCAGGGTCGGTAGGCCGCGCGCCGCGCGCTCCCGGTTCAGTGCTTCCTGCGCCTCCTGGATCTGGATCGCTGCCTGAACGGCACGCCGGGCATGATCGCTCTGGGGCACCGGCGCGCCGAAGAACGCCATCACGCAGTCGCCGATGAACTTGTCGAGGGTTCCGCCGGCCGAGAAGATCGCTTCCACCGCATGCGTGAAGTAGGACTCGAGCATCTCGGCCACCTCCTGCGGCGTCGCGTTCTCGGAGACCGGCGTGAATCCGGCGAGGTCGGCGAACATCACCGTCGCCTCGGCGAGCTTCATCCTGCCGACCGTCGGTTCCGCCGCGCTCGGGGTGAATTTCACGATGCTCTCGATCACGGCCGGCGAGTGATAGCGCTCCAGGCGGCTGCGCACCAGCCGCTCGAACTCGACCGTCTTGGCGTAGCGCAGCCTTTCCACCGCCACCGCCGCATAGTTGGCGAGCGCGGTCAGGAGGTCGAGATCCTGCTCGTTGAACGTGCCGGCATGAAACGGCGTGTCGACCTGGAAGACGCCGATGATCTTCTCCCCCGACCAGAGCGGCGTGCACATCGCGGCGCGGATCTGGTGGATGCGGATCGAATCTCCGCCGGCGAGGCGCTGGTCCGAAAGCGCGTCATAAGTCAGGAGCGCCACCCGGTCGCGCATCACCTGTTCGACCATGGTCTGCGAGACCGGCACCTCGCTCTGCGGCCGGAACTCGAGGCGCTCCTTGGTGCGCGCCAGCTCGCAGACCGTCTTGCCGGTGGCCTCGTCGAGCAACAGGATGAAGCCGCGGTCGACCGGCAGCGCCTCGAAGGCGATGTCCATCACCCGGGACAGCACCTCGTCGACCGAATCGGAGCGGATGAGGAGGCGCGCGAGGCGGGTCATGAAACCGAAGATCTTGCTCGAATACGCCTCGTCGAGGTCCTTGCGCTTGGTCGAGCGCGACTCGCCGGAGCTCTTGCCGTCGAGTCCCCAGGCGGCGCTGAAGTCGGCGAGCGAACGCACGATGGTCGCCGTTCCGACTGCCACCTGTGGCACTTGCGGCAAGCCGGCGGTCGCCAGCCGGGAGATCGAGCCGGCGCTCGAGCCGGACGCCGGCGCCTCCAGCACCTCTTCGACCTGGAGCTCGAAGATGCCGACCTTGATCCGATCCCCCGGCTTCAGCAGGACGCGCTTGCTCGCCACCCCGTTCACCTGGACGCCGTTCGTCGACATCAGGTCCTGGACGAACCAGCTACCGCTCTCGTTGCGGACGACGGCGTGGCGCCGCGAGACCGAGAAATCGGCCAGCACGATCTCGTTCTCCGTCCCGCGTCCGATGCGCAGCTCGTCCGCGGCGAGTGGCAGAATCTCGTCCCTGCCCTGAACTGCCCAGCGCAACCGGAGCACCGTCGGGATCACCTCCCCTTCGATCTTAGCCCAGCGCTCCCCCCGGAATTCCGCTCCGCCGCTTTGTTATCCTCGCCTGGATGACCGCCCGCACCGACTCCGGCTCCGACCAGCCCCAGAACCCGCTCCACGAACGCTATGCGTCGCGCGAAATGGCGGCGATCTTTTCGAGCTCCCACCGCTTCGCGACGTGGCGCCGGATCTGGATCCTGCTCGCCGAGAGCGAGGCCGAGTTGGGACTCCCGATCCGCCCCGAACAGGTCGCCGCCCTCGAGGCGGCCGCGCCGCAGCTCGATCTCGCGCGGGTCGCCGAGATCGAACGCCAGACCCGTCACGACGTCGTCGCCCACCTGCGCCATTTCGCGGAGCAGGCCGACGCGATCGACAAGGGCGCCGGCGGCATCCTCCACCTCGGCGCGACCAGCGCCTTCATCACCGACAACACCGATCAGCTGCTGATGCGCGAGGCGCTCGAGCTCCTCGGCGCAGGATCGCCACGGCGCTCGTCGGCCTGCCGGCTTTCGCCCGGCGCCACCGGGCCCTGCCCTGTCTCGCCTACACCCACTTCCAGCCGGCCCAGCTGACGACGGTCGGCAAGCGCGCCTGCCTCTGGGCGCAGGACCTCGTCGCTCGACCTCGCCGAGATCGAGCACCGGCTGGCGACCCTGCGCTTCCGCGGCGTCAAGGGGACGACCGGCACCCAGGCGAGCTTCCTCGACCCTCTTCGCCGGCGATCACGGCAAGGTCCGCCAACTCGACGCGCGCGTCGCCGCCGGCCTGGGTTTCACCGGCAGCGTCCCGGTCTCCGGCCAGACCTACACCCGCAAGCTCGACAGCCAGATCCTCGCGACGCTCTGCGGGCGTCGCCGAGAGCTGCCACAAGATCGCCACCGACCTGCGCCTCCTGCAGGGCGTGGCGAGCTGGCGGAGCCGTTCGAGAAGAGCAGGTCGGCTCGTCGGCGATGGCCTACAAGCGGAACCCGATGCGCGCCGAGCGCATGTGCGGCTCTGGCCGGCGTATCATGACCGACGCGTTGCGAACGGTCCGGCGATGACCGCGGCGACGCAGTGGCTCGAGCGCAGCCTCGACGACTCGCGCGAACCGGCGGTTGGTGCTCCCCGAGGCCTTCCTTGCTGCGACGCGATCCTCGGCCTGGCGGGCACATCGCCGCCGGTCTGCGCGTGAACGCCGGCATGGTGGCGGCACGGGTGGACCGCGAGCTGCCGTTCATGGCGACCGAGACGCTGCTCATGGAGGCGGCGTTGCGCGGCGGCGACCGCCAGCAGCTCCACGAGCGCATCCGCACGCACTCGTTCGCGGCCCAGGAAGCGGTCGCCCGGGGGCAGGAAAACCCCCTCCTTGCTACAATTGCGGGTGACGCCGACTTCCGGCTCTCGTCCGCGGAGATCGCCCGCTGGGTCGACCCGCAGGCGTTCACCGGACGGTCGGCCGAACAGGTCGACGATTTCCTGCGCGACGTCGTGACCCCGGCTCTCGCCGGCCTCGACACCGCGGCAGTCGAGGCGCCCCGAATCTAGGCCGCGAGGGGCCCGCAGCACCCGCGTCCCGTGCCCCAGGGCGCGCCAGCAGAGATCCATGCGATGACGCCCACTCGCTCCATCGCCTCCGCCCCTCTCCTCCTGGGCATCCTCGTGCTCGCCGGTTGCGCGAGCTCCGGAACGACAGGCGGGCGCGGCCGGCCTCTCGACGCTCGAGCGCGGCGTCGCCTCCTGGTACGGCCCCGGCTTCCATGGCCGGATGACCGCCTCGGGGGAACGCTACGACATGCACGCGCTCACCGCTGCCCACCGCACTCTGCCTTTCGGCACCGTGCTGGAAGTCCGCAATCTCGACAACGGCCGCTCGACCCAGGTGAGAATCAACGATCGTGGTCCGTTCAAGAAGGACCGGATCGTCGATCTCTCGCTCACCGCCGCTCAAGCCATCGGCATGGTCGGTCCGGGAACGGCGCGGGTGGAGCTGCACACGATCGTGCTCGGAGGCGGCGACCGGCGCTACGTGGTGCAGGTCGGAGCGTTCCAGGAGCAGGCGCTCGCCGACAATCTCGTCACCCGCCTGCGGCCCGACTACCCGGAAGTCGCCGTGCGCTCCGACGAGGTCTGGCACCGCGTGCAGCTCGGCGCATTCGACGATCCCGACGAAGCGGCGGCCCTGGCGCGCAAGCTCGCCCGCCAGGGCTACGCGGCGCTGGTCATCGCGATCTCGACCAGGCTCAGCCCGCCGGTCTGACCGCCGCCGTCCGGACTGCCGGGTTCACCGCCGCGGCCGGAACCTCGCCGTCGAGCGCCGCCAGCACCATGTGAGCGGTCTCGATGGCGATGCGTTCCTGCGCCTCTTTGGTCTGCGCGCCGATGTGCGGCGTCGCGACGACCCGCGGGTGTCCGGTCAATGCATGGCGATGGGTCGGCTCGTCCTCGTAGACGTCGAGCCCGGCGCCGGCGAGCCTTCCCGCTTCGAGGGCCGCGAGCAGGGCGTCTTCGTCGACGAGCCCGCCGCGACCGCAATTGATGAACAGCGCCTCCGGCTTCAACAGGGCCAGCCGCCGGGCATCGATCAGGTTCTTCGTCGCCTTGCTGAAGGGCGTGTGCAGAGTGACGACGTCGCTCCTGGCCATCAGGTCGTCGAGCTCCAGCAGCTCGACTCCGAGGCGCTTCGCCTGCTCTGCCTCGAGGAACGGATCGTAGGCGACGACGCGCATCTCGAACGCCCGGGCGCGCGACGCGACCCGCTGCCCGATGCGCCCGAGACCGACGATGCCCAGGGTCTTGCCCTGGAGCTCGACGCCGACGAAGGTCTTGCGGTCCCATTCGCCGCGCTTCATCGACGCATCTGCGGCCGGCAGGCTGCGCGCCAGGCCGAGGAGCAGCGCGAAGGTGTGCTCGGTCGCCGACACCAGGTTGGCGTTCGGCGCGTTGACCACCAACACGCCGCGCTCGGTCGCCGCGTCGACATCGACGTTGTCCACCCCGACGCCCGCTCGTCCGACGACGCGCAGCTTCCTCGCCGCTTCCAGCAGTGCACGGGTCACCTTGGTGGCGCTGCGCACGACCAGCGCGTCGACTTCGGCCACCAGTTCCGGCAGCTGCGCGCGCTCGGCGGCGGCGACCACTTTCACGTCGGCGCCGGTGGCGCGCAGAATGGCAAGGCCCGACTCTTCCAGCGGATCCGCAATCAGAATTCGAGTCATGAGGCGATCTCCTCTTCGATCGCGGCCAGCAGCGCCGCGAGATCTGTGGTTTGCACTTCTCCCATGTGGCCGATGCGAAACGTCGACTCCTTGAACTGCCCGTAACCGCCGCCGAGCGTGAAACCGCGCCGCTTGAGCGCCGCGACGAGGGCGCGCGCCGGGAGTCCCGCCGGCGGCCGGAGGCAGCTGACGGTCGCCGAACGGCCGTTGGCCGCCGAGGCGAAGGTGAAGCCTCGCGCTGCCGCCCAGTCCGCGGTCTGGTGCTGCATCGCGGCGTGGCGCGCCCAGCGCGCCTCCATCCCTTCGCGGGCGAGCCGCTCGAGAGCGAGGTCGAGCGCCCAGGCGATCGACACCGCCGCCGTCGTGATCGGCCCGCCCTCGCGATGCTTGTCCCGATACCGCAGCAGGTCGCCGTAGTAGCCACGATGCGGGATCGTCGCGGCCTTCGCTTCGGCGCGCTCCGAGAAGGTGAAGACGGTGAGTCCGGGCGGCGTCGCGAGTCCCTTCTGCACGCCGGCGAAGACGAAGTCCAGCCCCCAGGCGTCGCTCTCGAGCGGCAGGCCGGCGAGCGACGACACGGCGTCGACGAGGACGAGCGCCGGCGACTCTTCGCGCACTACGCGGGCGATCTCGCGGAGCGGATTCGCCACGCCGGTCGAGGTCTCGTTGTGCGCCACGGTCACCGCCTCGTAGCGTTTGCGGCGCAGCGCCTGGCGAACGAGCTCCGGGTCGACGATCTCGCCCCACGGCGCCGCGATCTGATCGCTGGCGCGGCCGAGGGACTGCCCGATCTCCCGCCAGCGCTCGGAGAAGGCGCCGTTCGTCAGGTGCAGAACGTCGCGCTCGACCAGCGAGGTGAGCGCCGCCTCCATGAGGAAGGTCGCGCTCGAAGTCGCCAGATAGACCTCGCGCGTCGTGCGGAAGACCGGCTTCAGTGCCTCGGTGATCCGCTTGTAGACCGGCATGAACTCCGGCGAGCGATGCCCGACGACCGGCGCCAGCATCGCCGCCCGCACCTCCTCGAGGACGTAGACCGGGCCAGGGACGAAGTACTTGATCTGCTCTGGCATCTGCGGCTTCCGCCTACGGCTTTTTCCAGCGCAACGCCGGCTTGCGCAGGCGGACGAGGAGCTCCTCGGTGGTGTAGGTGCGGCTGGCCGTCGCGCTCTCCACCAGGTTCCACGGACCATCCCCCCGCGCCGTCAGGCGCGGAAGGAGCTCCAGGCCGGTTACCAGCACCACGTCGGCGCCGAGAAAGTGCTCGCGCAGGAGATCCCGCAGTACCGCCGCTCCCTTCATCGGCTTCATCGCGATCGACCGGCCGTTGCCGACGGCCACGGCGCGAAAGGCTTCCAGTAGAGGGGGTGCCCGGAGGGGCGGCGGCGGGTCGACCGAAGCGTTCAGGACCAACCAGCCGATGCGCAGTCCGGCCGCTTTCGCGGCGGTGAACAGCGATGCGTACGCCTCCGCGGGTCCGTCGACGGCAAGGAGAACGGGAGTCTTCATTTACTGGAGCTTTTTTCTTCTTCTGGATACAAGAGGATCTCTCTTCTTTCCTCGCGGAACTCCTGTTCGTCGGCGGCGAACGTCGCGAGCCAGGCGCCGAGGTCGACGCTCGGATCGCCGTCGATCGCGCGGCGGAAGCGGTCGCTGCCGGTGAGGAGGTCGATCGCCGGTCGGTCGGCGACAAACTCGTAGGGCGCTTCGCGCCAGCGGAAGCTCGCAGGGGCGACGCTCTTCAGGGCGAGCAGAATTTCGCGGCCCAGGCGGTAGCTCTGCACCCCCGCCGGGTCGATCACCAGCAGCTCGACGCCGCCGCAGACCTCGCCGCAGTGTTTCTGGAACTGCGGGCGGAAGTAGGTTGGAACGGCGGCGACACCCATCGCCCGCAGCGGCAGGAGCGCCTCGGCGAGCGCGGTCGGACGCAGGCCGGGCGCGCCGAAGAGCAGGAACGGCCGCGTCGTGCCGCGTCCCTCCGAGAGCTCCGTCGCTTCGAGCAGGCAGAGCCCGGGATAGACCAGTGCCGCTTCGAAAGCCGGCATGTTGGGCGACGGCGCGATCCACGGACGGCCCGTCGCCGGCCAGAGGTCGCTCCGGCGCCAGCCCTCGACGGCGAGGACCTTCGGCAAGCGACCCCATTGCCGCCTGTGCGCCTCGAGACGGACGATCTCGCCCAGAGTGAGGCCGTGCCGCACCGGCATCCGGAAGGCGCCGACGAAGGAGGCGAAACCGGGCTCCGGGAAGTTGCCCTCGACGACCTCGCCACCGAGCGGGTTCGGGCGATCGAGAATCCACACCTCGCAGCCGGCGGCGCGCGCCGCCTCGGCGGCCCAGACCGCGGTCGCGGCGTAAGTGTAGTAGCGGCTGCCGATGTCCTGCAGATCGATGAGCAGCAGGTCGAGGCCGGCGAACGCCTCGGGGCGCGGCAGGAGCGAGCTCGCATCGTCGCCGTAGAGCGAAACGATCTCGACGCCGGTCCACGGATCGCGCTGCGCTCGCGCTCGCCACCATGTCCTGTTCGACGCCGTAGTAGCCGTGCTCCGGGCCGAACAGCCGCGACGGCGGCAACGCCGGCCGCGGCGAGCGCGAGATGCGCCGGAACGCAGTCCGCCGTGACCGAGGCGCCGTGCGCCAGCAGTCCGAAGCGCCGGCCGGCGAGCTCGCCCGGCTGGCGCAGCAGGACGTCGAGGCCGGTGGCGATCATGGTTCCCGATTTTCAGGCGGTGGAGCTTGTTGCCGCTGAAAGTCGCCGCTGCGGCCCCCGCTCTTCGCCTCGAGCCGCAGGTCGGTGACCACCGCCGTGCGGTCGATCGCCTTCACCATGTCGTAGATGGCCAGTGCCGCCGCGGCGCAGGCAACGAGGGCTTCCATCTCGGCTCCGGTGCGCGCCGTCACGGTCACCCGGCTCGAGATCCGCACTTCGCCGGACTCGAAGCCGGAGCCGGGCTCCACGACGAGCTCGATGCTGTCGAGCGGCAGAGTGTGGGCGAGCGGGATCCACTCGTCGGTGCGCTTCGCCGCCTGGATGCCGGCCAGGCGGGCCACGGCGATGGCGTCCCCCTTGGGCAGCGAGCCGAGCCGCGCCACCGTCTCCGGCGAACAGAGCAGCCGGCAGGAGGCCTCGGCGACGCGGCGCGTCACTGGCTTCTCCGATACGTCCACCATGCGGGCGCGTCCCTCCCCGTCGAGATGGGAGAAGTCGGAATCCGGCGGTTTCGTGGACATGAGCGGGCAGGCGCAGGAGACTTCCCGGGCCGCAGGTGAATGCTAGCATCCGCCGCTCCCATGGTCGGTCCTCGCGCTCGCGTCTCGATCGTCATCCCCGCCCTCGACGAAGAGCGCGCGATCGGCGTGGCGCTCGCCGCAGCGCTGGCGCAGGCCGACGACGTCGTCGTTGCCGATGGCGGCAGCCAGGACCGCACTGTCGAGATCGCCGTCCAGGCAGGCGCGCGGGTCGTTTCCGGACCCCGGGGGCGCGGCCTGCAGTTGAATCGCGGCGCCGCCGAGGCTACCGGCGACATCCTCCTTTTTCTGCATGCCGACACGACGTTACCCACAGGCGGCGTGGCACTCGTCCGGCAGGCGATCGCCGTCGGCGCCGTCGGCGGTGCCTTCGAGATCCGCTTCGACGGCCGGGGTTGGGTCTATCGGCTGGGCGAGCGCATCGCCAGCCTGCGCTCGCGCTGGAGCCGTCTGGCGCTCGGCGACCAGGCCCAGTTCGTCCGCCGCGGGACCTTCGAGCAGCTCGGGGGATTTCGCGACTGGCCGCTGCTCGAGGACCTCGACTTCATGCTGCGCCTGCGGGCCTCCGGTCCGATCGCCATCCTGAAGCCCCCGGTGGTCACCTCGGCGCGCCGTTTCGCCGCCCGCGGACCGCTGCGCACGGTGCTCGGCAACTGGTGGATCTGGACACGGTTCGTGCACGGCGTCCCGGCCGAGCGCCTGGCGAGCGACTACCGCGATGTTCGCTAGTCCGCGCTAGACGCACAAAAGCCCTGCGGCGACAGGCGCTCCGCAGGGCTCTTGGCGTCAGGCAGTACGATCAGAAAGACGACTGCATTGCAACAAGTGAACGAGTCGAACGAGTCGAATCGAACGAGGCTGCCCGGTGCTGCCGGGCGACTTACTTGCCCTTGTTGAGCGCTTCCTTCAGCTCCTTGCCGGCCTTGAACTTGGCGTTCTTGCTGGCCTTGATGGTGATGGTGGCACCGGTCGCGGGGTTGCGGCCCTTGCGCGCCGCGCGCTTGCCGACGCTGAAGCTGCCGAAGCCGGGGATCTGCACGCGATCACCCTTCTTGAGGCCCTTGGTGATCGCCTCGATCACCGCGTCGAAAGCTTCGCCTGCCTGCTTCTTGGTCAGTCCGTCCACGCTTCCCGCAACATGCTCCACGATGTCGGCTTTTCCAGCCATCTTTCCTCCCCGGTTTCAATGGTTTTGTCGATCGCAATCGATGACGGTGGAGACGATAAGGCAACTGCCGAAGGCTGTCAATACAGGGCTCCGCGCCGTTTTCCAGAAATTCCGCCGGAGAATCAGGGAAGGCGCTCGAAGAGCTGGACGGTGAAACCGTCGTGGTCGCCCGACGGCAGCCACCGCCAGAGGCCTGCGCCGCTTCGCGCCGGCGCCGCCGCTGCGGGAATGCGCCCCGCTCCTGACGTACGGCGGAACCCGGCGACGAGCGCGAGAAACTGCTCGCCGACCGCCTCGTTCTCCTCTGGCTCGAGCGAGCAGGAGATCGCCACCAGCACGCCGCCGGGCGAAACAGCCACCGCGGCGCCCGCCAGCATGCGTACCGCCTGGGCCGCGAGGCGCTCGAGCTCGGACTCGCTCCAGCGCCACTTGAGCTCCGGATGCTTGCGCAGCGTGCCGGTGCCGGTGCACGGGTAGTCGACCACGACGCGATCAAAAGCTCCAGTAAAGGGGGTGTGCTCCGCATCGCCGGCGACGATTCCGGCGTTCGAGTGCAGCCGGGCATGATTGCCGGCGAGCGCCGCGAGCCTTGGCAGCGCGATGTCGGCCGCGACCAGACGGATCGAAGGCTCCGCAGCGAGGAGAGCCAGCCCCTTGCCGCCGGGTGAGGCGGCGAGGTCGAGCACGCGTTCTCTCGGCCGCGGCTCCGGGAGGTTGGCGGCGAGCTGGGCCACTTCGTCCTGGATGTAGAAGTCGCCGCGCGCGAAGGCGGCGGACCGCAGTGCGTTGCCCGAACGGACGATGAGCCCCTGGCCGGAGAGACGGCTCGGCTCGGTCTCGACCCCTTCGGCGAGGAGCCGGGCTGCGAGGAGGTCGCGCCCCCCCTTCGCCTGAAAGGCGAGGAGATGCATCGGCTTCTGCCGGTTGTTGGCGTCGAGCAGCGCCCGCGTCGCCGACTCGCCGTACTGCTTCAGCCGGCGCCGGACAAGGATCTCCGGATGGCTGGTTTCGATCGCCAGCCGTTCGACCGGATCGGTGGCCGTCAGGGGCCAGGCGGCGAGGTCGGGCTTGGCGGCGACGCGCCGCAGAACGGCGTTCGCGAAGCCGGCAGCCCCCTTGTGGCTGCGCCGCTGCGCTTCGTCGACGGCCTCGCTGACGATGGCGTGTGCCGGGACGCGATCGAGGAAGAGGAGCTGGTAGGCCGCGACGCGCAGGACCGGAAGGAGCGCCGGCTGGATCTGCTCGAAGGTCCGCCCGCTCGCCGCCACCAGAACCTGGTCGAGGCGCTTCAGCCAGCGCAAGGTGCCGAAGACGATCTCGCGCAGCAGCGCCTGATCGCGTTCGTCGAACGCCGTGGCGAGAGCCGCGAGCTCGGCATCCACCGGCGCCCGCGACACCAGCGTGCGCTCGACGATCGACACCGCCTGGCTCCGGACGCTGCGGACGCCGCGGGCACCGCTTGACGCGCCGTCAGGCTTCACGAATCCGCTCGCTTGGGCTCCCTTGCCGGACGCGGTCAAAGGCTCTCCAGTAAAGGTCAAATCAGGCGGTCTCCGAGGCCGAGGTGCAGGCCTCGAGCCAGGTCACCCCCCGAGACCGGACCGCGGCCGGCGCGCTGGGCGCGCTCGACGGCGAGCACCGAATCGCCGCCGGTCGACACCAACACGCGCTCCTTCTCGATCGCGACGACGATGCCTGGGGCGGTGCCGTAGTGCTCCGCCGCCGAGCTTGCCTGCAGCACCTTGACCCACTCCTCCCCGAACGGCAGCTCGGCGGCGGGCCAGGGCTGAAAAGCCCGCACCAGACCGACGAGCGTCTCGGCTTCCAAGTCCCACCTCGTGCGAGCTTTTTCTTTTCTGATCTTGGGGGCAATCGTGACGCGCGACTCGTCCTGCGACCGGGCCGCAAGGGTACCCGCGGCGAGGCCGCGAAGGGTCTCTACCAGGAGGGGCGCCCCCAGGTCGGCGAGACGCCGCGAGAGCTCCCCGGCGGTCTCGTGCGAGCCGATGGCGAGCTCGGCGCTGAGCAGCATCGGTCCGCTGTCGAGCCCCTCCGCCATGCGCATCGTCGTCACCCCGGTCACCGGATCGCCGGCGGCGATCGCTGCCTGGATCGGCGCTGCGCCACGCCAGCGCGGCAGGAGTGAAGCGTGGAGGTTGACACATCCGAGCCGCGGTAAGCCGAGCAGCGCCGGCGGGAAGATCTGTCCGAAGGCGACGACGACCGCGACCTCCGGACGCAGGTCGGCGAGGCGGGAGAGGAAGCCCGGATCGCGCACTTTCTCCACCTGTTCGCACGGAATCCCCAACTCCCGCGCCGCCTCGACCACCGGCGGATCGGTGAGCCGCTGCCCCCGCTTCGCCGGCCGCGAAGGCTGCGAAACCACCAACGCCGGCCGGAACTCGCTCGCCGCCAACGCCCGCAAGGCCGGCACGGCGAACTCCGGCGTGCCGAAAAAGACCGTCCTCTCGCTCATCCTACCCAGAGGATACACGCTCGCCGAGCAAGAAAACGCCCCCGAACCGCGCTGGCGGCTCGGGGGCGAGGTGCGGACCGGCTGGCGGCAAGGCGCCGTCAGGGGACGAACAGACTCCAGGCCGTCATGTCGCCGGAGAAGAAGCCGTCGATGAAGAGGATGTTCGAGACGCAGACATCGCTCTGCGCGTCGGGCGCCTGGATATCCACGTTGGTAACGGTCAGCTCGTCGAAGCGGAAGCCGAAGTTGTTGACCGACGAATCCGTTCCGTAGCGCGCTTCGAGCTGCACCAGCTGGCCGGCGAAAGTCGGCGACTGCAGGGCCGCCGCCGTCCAGGTCGACGAGCCCCAGGAGGCGTTGACCGCCGCCCAGCCACCCTGAAGGTCCGTGCCGCAGGTTCCACCGGTGCCGGAGGCGTTGTAGAGGCGGCCGCCGGACGGGGTGACGAGCGTCCGGGTGGTGGAGCCCACCGGCCGGATGCCGAAGTTGGCGCGGTCCCACCACTGACCGCTGAAAGCCTCGGTGTTGTAGTTGTTGAACAGCGTCATCGTCGAGTCGGCGGCCAGCGCCAAGATGGGCGACTGCACGACGTCGCACTGGTTGTCGAGGAAGGACGACGACTCCATGTAGGCCGTCGTCGCATTGGCGCCGCCGCCGGCCGTGTCGCGCTGGAAGGTACCGGCGGTCGTCGTCCAGCCCTCGGCATCGGCCTCGAAGGAGTAGGTCTTCGAGGCGAAGTGCTGGAAATCGCTTTCGAGGCCGGAGAACGAGGCCGTGGCGAAGACCGAGTTCGCCCCCAGCTCGTCACTGGTCACTTCGATCTCGAGCTCGACGACCTCGCCCGGATCGAGATCCGTGGCGTTGAAGTCGAAGGTCGCGCTCGCTTCGGCGCAGGCAGCCAGGCTGGGGCTCACCGGCGAGGGGAAAGTCGTGGGGAAGGTGGTCGCCGGATGGCTGGGCGAGGTGACGTTGACGATCCGCAGGTTGGAGAGCGTCGTGTTGCCGATGTTCGACATCCCCACCGTCACGCGGCCGATTTCGCAGTTGTCGAGGAAGTCGTCGCCGTCACCGCCGAGGATCTGCAGCGTTGCCTGGGCGGCCAGAATGGAGACGTTGGCGCCGGCCGCGGGGGTGACGTTCGTGCACGCGCTCGCCACCGCGAAACATTCGTCGACCGCCCCCATGGGAACGACCTGATAGTAGTAGTCGTGCCCGTTCTTGAGCCCCTGGTCGATGTAGGAGGTGCCGGTGACCGTCGCCACCAGCTCCTTGCCGAAGGAACAGGCGAAGACGCCCTGGCTGCGGTAGACCCGGTAGCCGCTCGCCCCGGTCGAGGCGGTCCAGGAGAGCGCGACGCCGCGGTCGAGGACGGTCGGCGTCACCACGGGCACCTCGGTCGGCATGCCGCTGCATCCGGCCGTCGTCACCGTCGGCACGGTGCAGGCGATGCCGTGGCGGTTGAAGGCGGCGAAGATCGCCGCCATGTGGGGCGTACCGTCGTTGAGGTTGCCGTTGTCGTCGTCCGCGGCGATGTAGTTCATGTAGCCCGTGGTGGCGACGCAGCCGCAGCCGTTGGGGTTGCCGCAACCGCCGGTGCCGTTGGTGCAGGAATACCAGGACGAAACGTTCGAGGCACCGCGATAGGTGAGCTGCGTCGCGATCTCCCGCGCCACATCGAGGCCGAGGTTGAGCGGCGCGCCGACGAGGTCGCGATTCCACAGGTCCCACACCGCCTGCGAGTAGACCTGGCCTTCGCAGTGCACGATGCCGCCGCACGGCGCAGGTCCGCCGCCGCAGGTAGCGTCCGCGTTCGCCAGGGTGAACGGGGTGTTCGCGGTGTGCTTCGCCCAGTCGATCTCACGGATGCCGGTACAGGAGGTGCAGGGGTTGCCGTAGCCGCCGCAGTTGCCGGCGGTGAAGTGGCGGCCGATGCAGCTGTCGTCGAGCCGCAGCGAGGCGTAGATGTCGGCGATGCCTTCGCCCGGATTCGAGATCGAGGGGTTGGCGTCGTTGTTGTCCATGCCGTGGCCCCACTCGTGGTCGAAGACGCCGGCGAGCTCGCCGGTGTTGAAGCAGCCGCCGCCGCTGCGGTAGAAGTTCACCGACGAGCCGTTCCAGAAGGCGTTGCAGGTGCTGTTGATGTTCATGTTGGAGGTCAGCGGGTCGAGAAGCCAGAGGTTGGCAGGCAGCTGCCCGCGGGACATCGACTTGAGCTGGTTGAGCTCGAAGAAGCCGGTGCGCGAGGCGTGGGTGTTGCCGGCGCCGCCGACTCCGGGGGTCACGCAGTCGGTTCCGGCGGAGACGCCGAAATCGAGGCTACCGGTGCCCGCGAGGTTCACCGCGCCGCAGGCGTCGCTCATCACCATGAACGGTCCGGAGAGCGCGCTCGAGATCGAGCCGTCGACGCAGACCGGGAGATTCCCGCCGGCGTCGGTGGTCACCACGCCGCCGGGAGTCGACACGTTCGAGAACGGCATCGGCCAGTCGGGCTGTTCGATGCCGTCGGGGAAGATGCCGTCGTTCGAGACCGGCAGCACGCCACCTTCGATCGTGCGGGTCGTGGCGACGAACTGGCGGGTGTCTTCGAGCGCCAGCACCGTGCCGTCGGTCGCATCGACCAGGGCCTCGTACCGACCGTCGGCCTCACCGAAGCTGGGGCGCACCACCCAGGCCAGCTTGAAAGCGATTCCCTGACCGATCTCGGCGGGCGTGAGGGTCACGGCGGTCGCGACCGGGAGCCAGACCAGCTCGCTCGACTTCCAGGCCGCGCCGGGCTCGAACGGCGCGACGAACCGCTGCAGGGAGGTCGCGGCTTCGAGCTCCGTCAGGCGCGGGATCGCGACGTCCTCGAGATCGCCCCAGGAGCTCGTGCCGAGCAGGACGAGATTGCCATAGCGGATCGTCGCGGAGAGGAAGGCGCCGCGCACCGGCAGGCCGGCGACGCGGCGAGGAGCATGGATCTGGATGAAGTCCGGGTTGATCACGGTGACTCGCGGCGCATCGACCAGCTCCGAGGGATCGATGCCGAGGGCAGCGCGATTCGCCACCAGCCAGGAACGCAGCGCCTGCCAGGCACGCATGCCGAGCTCGGCCGGTTTTCCCCGCAGCGCGAGATCCTCGGCGCTGGCTTCGAGGTTGTTGCCCACACCCTTCCCCGGCAGCAGCGGCACCGCGGTCAACAGGGTGGCGAACCGGCCGGTGCGCAGGTCGAGCTGCGCGACGCTGCCGGCCAGAGCGACCGCGCGCACGCGCGAGCGGACGGCGGCATCGGAGAAGCTGGTCGAGGGTGCGGAGAGCTCGGAGACATCGAGCTCGGGTGCACGAAACTGCAAGCCGGCGAGCCGGCTGTTTTCCGGCGGCTGGAAACCGGCCACTGGCAGGACCGCCGCGAGGCCTGCAACGACCGCGATCACGAGGCTGAGGCGCAGGAACTTCGATGTCATCTTCTCTCTCCGTGCTGCAAGATTTGGGCACGACGGCCCGGGGTGGAAAATTTCACGACGTGGAAGATTTGATCGATTCTACCATCGCGCGAACGCGGCTGCGCAGGGATCTGTCCACAGAGGTTCTGGCCGCCGGGCAACTTCCGTGCAATAATGCGCTGTTGGCCGCCGCGCCGGGAGGAATCCCGCGCCTTGCGGCCCCTGAAGTGACGGGCGCCCGGCGCCCGGACGGCGGCCTTTCCGGCAGTCCCCGTTTTCACCCCCCCAATCGTCGGATTCGCATCGAGCGGCATTCCGCAGTCCGTACGCGGACCGCAACGCGCCGCACAGAAAGAAGAGTTGTTGCATGGCCTTTTCCTCGTTCGACCTTCACCCCGATCTGCTCAAGGGCGTGAAGTCGCTGGGCTTCACCCGCCCCACCCCGATCCAGAACGACTCGATCCCGCCGGCCCTCGAGGGCCGCGACGTCCTCGCCTGCGCGATGACCGGCAGCGGCAAGAGCGCGGCCTTCCTGCTGCCGATCCTCCACCGGCTGATGGGCAAGAAGCGCGGCGTCACGCGCGCGCTGATCCTCACCCCGACCCGAGAGCTCGCGGCGCAGATCGACGAGCATCTGCGCGACCTCGCGGTGCACACTCCCCTCTCCGGCGCGGCGATCTACGGCGGCGTCGGCATGGGGCCGCAGGAGCACGCCTTCAGGAGCGGCGTCGACGTCATCGTCGCCACCCCGGGTCGCCTCCTCGACCACTTCCAGTACAAATACGCCAAGCTCGAAGGGCTCGAAGTTCTCGTTCTCGACGAGGCCGACCGGATGCTCGACATGGGCTTCCTGCCGGACATCCGCCGCGTCCTCAAGCATCTGCCGACCAAGCGCCAGACGCTGTTCTTCTCGGCGACTCTGCCCTACCCGATCGTCGAGCTCTCGCGCGAGATGCTCAAGGACCCGGCGCTGATCTCGATCGAGCGCAAGTCGGCGCCGGCGACCGGCATCACCCAGTCGGTCTTCCCGGTGTCGCAGGAGTTGAAGACTCCGCTGCTCTCGGCCCTCCTCGAGCGCGGTGAGATCACCAACGCCATCGTCTTCACCCGCACCAAACACCGCGCCAACCGGCTCTTCGAGCAGCTCGAGAAGCGCAAGGTCAACGTCGCGCGCATCCACGGCAACCGCAGCCAGTCGCAGCGCACCGAAGCGCTCACCGGATTCCGCAGCGGGCGCTACAAGATCCTGGTCGCGACCGACATCGCGGCGCGCGGCATCGACGTCGAGGCGCTCTCGCACGTGGTCAACTTCGACGTGCCGAAGATTCCGGACGATTACATCCATCGCGTCGGCCGCACCGCGCGCGCCGAGATGACCGGCGACGCCATCACCTTCGTATCGCCCGACGAGGAGAACGAGTTGCGCGCCATCGAACGCGCCATCGGCAAGCGCCTGCCGCGCGTCACCGTGCCCGACTTCGACTACAGCCACAAGCCGGTCGAGAAGCTCGAGATCCCGCTGCAGGATCGCATCGCCGAGATCCGGGCGCGGAAGTCCGAGGAGCGCGCCCGCGCCAAGGTCAACGCCGCGCGTCGCGGCGGTGGTCCCGCCGCAGCCCCGGCCCGCGGATCGCGGCCCGCCCGGCCGGCCGCTGCCGGCGGTCGCGCCGGCGCCTCACCGTCGCGCCCGTCGGGAGGTCCCGCCCGCCCGCGCGTCGCGGACGGCAACACCGGCGGCGCGCCGGCGAGTCCGAGCGGCGCTCCCCGCAGCGTTTTCGGCCGCGGCCCGGCGCCGGCAGCCGACCGCCGGGGGGCGGCGCCGAGCGGCAACCGCTACGGCAAGACCCCCCCGGGACGCCGCCGGGACCGCTGACCGCTCGCGCGCAGCGCGAGAAGTCAGCGGAGCGGAAAGAAAAGGCTCAGTAAAGAGAAAGGCTCGGTAAAGAAGAAAGACGCTCAGCTAAGAAAAGCTCGGTAAAGCAGAAAAGGGCGCAGCTAGGAAAAAAGCCCGGTAAGGAAGCAAAGGGCGCAGTCAAGGAAGGACTGAATTCGGCCGCGAGGGTCCCTGCGGCGCCTGTCTGGTGCAAGATAGGCGCATGCGACCCTCCCGGCCGATCTCTTTTTCTTCTTCTTCTTTTCTATTTACCGGTCTTTTGCTTTTCGGCTGTAACGCCACTGCCGCCCCATCCGATCCCGCTATGCCCACTGGCCAGAAGCAGACCGAGCCCACGGCCCAGGCCCCGGTCAAGCCCGACGCCGAGGGCCGGCTGACCCTCGCGGTCGCCGGCCAGGCCGAGGTCGCCCCCGGCCTCGTCCTGACCCTCGAGAGCGTGGTGGCGGACAGCCGCTGTCCGGTCGACGTCACCTGCGTCTGGGCGGGCGAGATCCGCATCGCCTTCTCGCTGGACTCTCCCGATTCCGAGGCGCCGCGGCACCACTTCGAGCTCTCGACGAGCGCGCCAGCCGCCTCGGCGCGCGGATTGCGCTTCGAGCTCCTGGGCGCGACTCCCGCGCCACGCTCGACGACGAAGATCGCCCCCGCCGACTATCGGATCGCGCTCCGCGTCGGCCCCGAACCACGAAGCGCCAACTGAGAACGCGCGCAACCGGCCATCGGGATGGCGATCAGCGATTCGTCGTCTCGTCGACTTCGGTGAAGTAATCCGGGGGAACGAGGACATCGCGCGGCTTGCTGCCCTGGGCGGGGCCCAGCAGGCCTTCGCGCTCCATCATGTCGATGAGGCGGGCAGCGCGCGAAAAACCGACCCGCATGCGACGCTGCAGGAAGCTCGCCGAGGCTTGGCGCTCCTGCACGACGAGCCGGGCGGCCTGATCGAAGAGATCGTCGTCGATCAGGCCGGCGCCGCCCTCGTTGCCGTTCTCCTCCGGTCCGGCGAGCACCGCCGGGTCGAGCACGGGCTTGCCCTGCTTCTTGAGCCAGCGCACCAGCGCAGCGGTCTCCTGCTCCGAGATGTAGGGACCGTGCAGGCGAATCGGGCGGCTGCTCCCCGGAGGAAGAAAGAGCATGTCGCCCTTGCCGAGGAGCTTCTCGGCGCCGACGCCGTCGAGGATCGTCCGCGAGTCGTGGCGGCTCGCGGTCGCGAACGACAGGCGGCAGGGGAAGTTCGCCTTGATCGTGCCGGTGAGGATGTCGACGGAAGGGCGCTGGGTCGCCACGATGAGATGGATGCCGACCGCGCGCGCCATCTGCGCCAGCCGCGCGATCGAGGTCTCGACCTCCGCCGCCGCGACCATCATCAGGTCGGCAAGCTCGTCGATGATGATCACGTAGTAGGGCAGCGGCTTGAGATCGGACTCGCGCACCGGCCCCTCGGTGTCCGTGAGCTCGAGGCGCTTCCTCACCTCGGGGTCCTTGATCGCCCGGTTGTAGAAGTCGATCGAGCGCACGTGGACCTCGGCCAGGAGCTTGTAACGGCGCTCCATCTCGGCCACCGCCCAGCGCAGCGCGTTCGCCGCCTTCTTGGGTTCGACCACCACCTCGGTCTTGAGATGCGGAATGTCGGCGTAGACCCCGAGCTCGATGCGCTTCGGATCGATGAAGATGAACTGCACCTGGTCGCGCGTCGCCTTGTAGAGGATCGAGGTGATGAGGCTCTGCAGGCCGATCGACTTGCCCGAGCCGGTGGCACCGGCGACGAGCAGATGCGGCATCGTCGCGAGGTCGGCGTAGTAGGGCTCACCGTGGATCGTCATGCCGACGGCGAGCGACAGCAGCGACGGCGATCGGCGGAAGGCGTCGTTGGCGAGCATGGCGCCGAGCCGGATCATTCCGCGGCGCGGATTCGGCACCTCGACGCCCAGCGTCGAGCGGCCCGGGATGCGATCGATGCGCACCGACTCGGCCTTGAGAGCGAGCGCGAGGTCGTCCTGCAAGTTCACGATCTGGCTGACCTTCACCCCGGGCGCCGGCTGGAATTCGAACACCGTGATCACCGGGCCGGGACCGATCCCTTCGATCGTGCCCTCGACGCCGAACTCGTGGCAGCGCGAGCGGATCGCCTCGCCGAGGCGGACGAGCTCGTCCTCGTCGATCGTCGGCTTCTCGTTTTCGAGCTGCAGCAGGTTGAGCGGCGGGAGCTCCGACTCGGTGCGGGTCTCGACGAAACCGAACTCCTTCTGCTTCTCCCGGCGCGACGGACCTTCTGGGGCGCCGCCGGCGGGCGGCAGAGGGGGCGGCGTAACTGCACCGGCGGCACCGGCGGCTGCGGCGGCCGAGGGAGCGGAGACCCTGCGGACGGTGACCGGGCGGTCGGCCGGGCGCTCCGCTGATCGGTCGGGACCGCGCATCGGCAGGTCGAGCCTCCCGCCCGGCGGCAGCGGCGCGGCTTCCTCGTCGGGCTGCTCGGCTCCTGGCCGCTTCCCCGCCGCGACACCGGCGAGCCGGTCGAGCCGCTCCTGCTTCTCCTCGGCGACCCGCTGCAGGTGCTTGACCACGACACGATTGCGCGAGCGCTCCTTCTCCTTGCGCTCGGCACGCCGGGCACGCACGAGGCGCCACTGATCGAGCACGCCGGCGAAGCGCCGGCGCCAACGGCTCAGCAGATCTCCGAGGCTCGTTTGCACGAGCAGCGCGACGCCGACGATGCAGAGGGCCAGCAGGAGGACGAGCGCCCCGGCGAAATTCATCCGCTGCGCGAGAGCGCTCGACAACACGACACCCAGGGCGCCGCCGGAATCGATCGTCTCGCCGCGCCAGGCCAGCGCAGGCAGCAGCAACTGGAGCAGCGCCGGCAGGCTCACCAGCATGAGCACCGCGCCGGCGCCACGGCCGACCACGGCCGGCCGGACTCTGGGGCGCAGGCGGCGCCAGGCCGCCACGGCGAGGAGCAGGGGAACCAGCAGGCAGGTCACGCCGAGCATGCCGAATCCGGCGGCGGCGATCTCGGCACCGAAACCGCCGATCCAGTTGTGCGTCGATGCGGCGCCGGAGATCTGGCGCAGGAAACTCGGGTCGGAGGGCGAGTAGCTCGCCAGGCTGGCGCCGCAGATCACCGCCAGGGCGGCGAACACAACGCCGACGATCTCCCGCCCCTTGTCGGGGGAGATTTCGACCCGGGGCAACTCTCGACGCGGTTCGCTCAAGGTTTTGTCTGGATTCCGATGGCGGGAAGGATACCACCCGGCGCGTCGCTGACGGCCTCGCCGCCGCGTCCGGACAGGGCGCGGTACAGGTCCAGAAAATCTGCCATGCCGAGCGCCTCCGCGCGCGTCTTGAGATCGCGCCCGAGGGTCGTCAAGGCCTTTTCGACGGCCGGGCGCGAAAAGCTGCTGGTAAGGGAGTTGGTGAGCGTCTTGCGGCGTTGACTGAAAGCGGCCCGGAGGAAGTACTCGAAAGCCGCCATGTCGGCCTCCGGGAGCGGCGGGGCATGCAGGCGCAGGCCAACGAAAGCGCTGTCGACCTTGGGCGGCGGCACGAACGAGCCGGGCCGGACGATTCCCAGCCTGGCCGCGGTGGCCCGCGCCTGCGTCAGGAGGGAGAGCGAGCCGTACTCGGCGTCTCCTGGCCCGGCCGTCAGCCGGTCGACCACCTCGCGCTGCAGCAGGAACGCCGCCCGCTCGACCTGCGGAAAAGCGCGCAGCACGCGGTCGACGATCGCCGTCCCGACCTGGTAGGGCAGATTCCCGCAGACCAGCGTCGCCGGGGGCACTTCCGACCAGTCGAAGTCGAGAACGTCGCCCACCTTTACTGAAAGCCTTTCGTCGCGAATGCGGAGCTGCAGCTCCTTGGCCCACTCCGGATCGAGCTCCAGGGCGAGCACTTCTGCGCCGGCAGCCAGCAGTTCGGCGGTCAGGACGCCGCCGCCCGGACCGATCTCGACCACGAACGGGCGGGTGGAACCCGCCGGTGGCGGGCCAGCGAAAAAGAACTCGAGCAGCGGCCGGCAGAGGCTCCCCTCGCGCAGGTGATGCTGGCCCATGGACTTCTTGCGGCGCGGCCGCTCGGGGGATGTAGTCTGTGCCTTCAACTCGTCGCTCTGCCGCCATCTTGGCACAGCGCCGATGGCATTTCCCTTGCAGCCCGGGCCCTCACGGGAGTGTGCGCATGGAAACCCATTTGAATTCCGACCTGACCGCCGGCTCCGCGCCCTCGGCTCCGGCGCCGGTCATTCCTTCGATCGAGCGCGAGGCGCTCGCGCTGAAGCAGGTCGAGGCCGAGATCCGGCGGGTCATCGTCGGCCAGGACTACCTCATCGAGCGTCTGTTGGTGGGTCTCCTGGCCCGCGGCCACGTGCTCATCGAAGGCGTCCCGGGCCTGGCGAAGACGCTCGCCGCGAAGACTCTCGCGCGGACGCTGGCGATCGACTTCCGGCGCGTTCAGTTCACCCCGGACCTGCTGCCGGCCGACCTCGTCGGCACTCTGATCTACGATCCGCGCAAGGGCGAGTTCGAGCCCCGGCGGGGTCCGATCTTCACCAACGCCCTGCTCGCCGACGAGATCAACCGCGCACCCGCCAAGGTGCAGTCGGCCCTGCTCGAAGCGATGGAGGAGCGCCAGGTGACACTTGGCGACACCACGCACAGCCTTCCCGAGCCATTTCTCGTCCTCGCGACGCAGAATCCGATCGAGCAGGAGGGCACCTACCCGCTCGCCGAGGCGCAGATCGACCGCTTCATGCTCAAGCTCAAGATCGGCTACCCGACCCGCGCCGAGGAAGAGGAGATCCTCGAGCGCATGATGGTCGAGCACGAGATCGAGATCCGCCCGATCCTCGACCAGGCGCGTCTCATCGAGCTGCGGCGCGCCTGTGACGGGATCTATCTCGACGGCAAGCTCCGCGGTTACCTGCTCGATCTCGTCACCGCCTCGCGCCAGCCCGCCGCCGCGGGAATGAAGGAGCTGGCGCCGCTCATCGCCTTCGGCGCCTCGCCGCGCGCGACGCTCTTCCTGGCGCGCGCCGCCAAGGCGATGGCTCTCCTTGCCGGGCGCGGCTACGTCATCCCGGAGGACGTCAAGGAGATCGCTCCCGACGTCCTGCGACACCGCGTCGTTCCGACCTACGAAGCCGAAGCGCAGAACCTGACCAGCGACGACCTCGTCGCACGGCTCCTCGACCGCGTCGAGGTCCCGTAGCCAGCCGGGCGCCCTGATGCTCTCCGCGCTGCGCGAGCGCTGGCGGCGCCGTGAAGCGGCGGCGGCCCCCGGCCCGGCGAAGACGGTACGGCGGGTCCCCGCCGACCTGCTGGCGAAGGTGCGGCGAATCGAGATCTCGACCCGCAAACTCGTCGATCAGGGCGTCGCCGGCACCTACCACTCGGTGTTCAAGGGCCGCGGCATGGAGTTCGCCGAGGTGCGGCCCTACCAGCCCGGGGACGACGTCCGCTCGATCGACTGGAATCGCACCGCCCGTATGGGCGTCCCCTTCGTCAAGCAGTTCGTCGAGGAACGCGACCTCACGGTCTTCCTCGCCATCGACGTCTCCGGCAGCCTCGGCTTCGGCTCGCGTGCCATCCTCAAGCGCGAGCTCGCGGCGGAGATCTCCGCCTTGCTCGCCTTCGCCGCCTTGAGCAATCACGACCGCGTCGGCGCGGCGCTGCTCTCCGACCGCCTCGAGCTCTTCCTGCCGCCGCAGCGACGCCGCAACCAGGTTCTGCGACTCGTGCACGACGTGCTCGGGCATCCGGCCGCCGGCGGCACCGACCTCGAGAAGGGGCTCGGTGCCGTGCTGTCGAACCTCCGCCAGCGCTCGGTGCTCTTCGTGGTCTCCGACTTCGTCGGCACGCCGCCGGTGCAGGCGCTGCAGCGCGCCGCGGCCCGCCACGACGTCATCGTCGTCGAGCTCGCCGACCCGAAGGATCTGCGACCGCCGGATTCGGGTCCCCTGGTGCTGCGCGACGCCGAGACCGGCGAGGTCGCCTTTTACGACGGACGCCGGCACGCCGCCGCCGAGCTCGCGCGCGCGCGCGGCGAGCGCGACGCGCTGCACGCCACGATTCGCGGGCTCGGTCTCGATCACCTGACGCTCGCGACCGACCGCCCCTACATGCCCGAGCTCGTGGCCTTCTTCGAGTCGCGACGCAAGAGACTGCGCCGATGAGGGCTCACGCGCGCACTGCGGCGCTCTTTGCCACCCTCGCTCTGGCGGCGACTCTCGCCGGCGGCGCAGAGAGCCAGACGATCGCCGTCGAGCTCGAGCCGAGGACGATCGCCGTCGGTGATCCGGTCATCGCGACGCTCACCCTGAAGCTCGGCGCGACCGATGCGCCGCGCGAGACGACCTTTCCCGACTGGTCGAAAGGCTGGGGCGAAGCCGAAGTGCTGGAGGCGTCGCCGGTCGAGAGAACGATCGCCGGCGAGGGCGTCCAGCTGGTGCAGCGGCTGCGCCTCACCGCCTTCGAGCCCGGGACGGTAGCCCTGCCGCCGGTCGAGGTGCGCCTCGCCGGCGAACCCGGGCTGCGGATCCTGACGCCGCCGAGCCTGGCACTCGAGGTGCGCTCGGTGATTCCCGCCGACGACAAGGAGCTCAAGCCGGCGCCGCCGGCGTCGCCGCGAGCGCTCACCGTTCCACGGAGCTTCTGGTGGACGCTGGCCACCGGCGGCGCGCTCGCCGTGCTCGCGGCGCTGCTCGCCTGGCGAAACCGTCCGGGGTCCGATCCGCTCGCCGCGCCCGAGCTCTCGCCCCTGGCCGAGCTCGAGCGCGCTCTCGCACGGCTCGCCGCCGAGCCCCCGGCGGGGGCGTTCGCCCACCTCAGTCAGGCGCTGCGGCGCTATCTTGGACGTCGACTCGGCTTCCGCGCTCTCGAGAGCACCACCACCGAGGTGCAGCGCCGGCTCGCCACACAGCGCTTCGAGCCGGCGTTCGTCCTGCGGACGGTCCGGCTGCTGCGCCTCGCCGACCAGGTCAAGTTCGCGCAGCGCCAAGCCGAACAGTCGGAAGCGACGGCGCGCATTGCCGAAGCGCGCGAACTGGCCGGCGCGATCGAAAATCGCCTCGCGCCCGCTCCCACCCCATCGCCCGCGGTGCCCCCGGTGGATGCTGCGCCAGGCGCGGTCGGCCCTCCCGCCGCCGGGACCGGAGGCGCGGCATGAATCCGCTGCCGCAGTTCGCCGATCCGCTCTGGCTGCTCGCCGGCCTGGCGATCCCGGTGTTGGTCTGGCTGCACCACCGCCGGGGGGCTCACGGCGCGCTGCTGGCGAGCCGCCTGCCGCGCGCCACCGGCGGCGCCTGGCGCCTGCATCTGCCGTTCTATCTCCGGTTGATCGCCCTGCTCGCCCTCATCCTCGCCCTCGGTCGGCCGCGGCTCGGCTACTCCTGGGAAGAGGCGACGACCGAGGGCATCGACATCCAGATCGTCGTCGACACCTCCGGCAGCATGGGGGCCGAAGATTTTCAACCCAAGAACCGCCTCGAGGTCGCCAAGCAGGTGGTGCGCGACTTCATCGCCAAGCGCCCCGGCGACCGCATCGGCGTGACCATCTTCGGCGGCACGGCCTTGACGCGCTCGCCGCTCACCACCGACCGCGCCATGCTCGACGAACTGGTCGCCTCGATCGAGCTCAACACCGTTCAGGACGGCACGGCGATCGGCGTTGCACTCGCCAACGCAGCGAGCCGGCTGAAGGACAGCGCCGCCAAGTCCAAGGTGATCGTGCTGGTCACCGACGGGGTGAACAACGCCGGCGAGATCGACCCGCTGTCGGCGGCCGCGGTCGCCAAAGGCCTCGGCCTGCGGGTCTACACGATCGGCGTCGGCCGCGACGGCCGCGTGCCGGTGCCGGTGCAGGTGCGCGATCCGCTCACCGGGCGGGTGGAGACCCGCCGCGTGCCGATGGAGGTCCAGGTCGACGAGAAGCTCCTGCGCACCATCGCCGAGCGCACCGGCGGCAGCTACTTCGCCGCCGCCGATCCCGGAACCCTGCGGGCGGTCTTCGACCGCATCGACCTGCTCGAGAAGACCGCCATGCAGGTGAAACGCTACATCCGCTACCGCGAGAGTTTTCAGCCCTTCGCCTGGACCGCGTTCGCCTTTCTCCTCCTGCCGCTCCTCGCGGGCGCCCTGCGCCTGACGGCCGAGCCATGAACTTCGCCGATCTGCGTCTCCTCTGGCTGGTGCTCGCGGCGCCGCTCGCTGCCCTTGCCGCCTTCTGGCTTCACCGCCGACGGGCCACGGCCGAGGCGGCCTGGGCGTCGCGGGCCATCGAGCCGCGGTTGCGCGCCGGCAGCCGTCCGCGCCGCCCGCTCTGGGCGGTGCTCCTCCTGGGCGTCGCGACCCTGGGCATCGTGCTCGCCCTTGCCCGACCGCGGTGGGGCGAGTCGATCGAGAAGATCGACCAGCGCGGGGTCGACATCGTCTTCGTGCTCGACACCTCGGCGTCGATGGGAACCTACGACGTGTTGCCCTCACGCATCTGGCTGGCCCAGTCGCTGGTGCGCCGGATGGCGCAGCAGCTGCCCGGGAATCGGGTAGCCCTGGTGCAGGCGGAGGGGGTCGGTGTGGTCATGGCGCCGCTCACCGTCGACATCGCCGTGCTCGACCTGCTGCTCGATGCCGTGGAGCCCGGTTCGCTGCCGCTTCCTGGCACGCAGTTCGCGCCCGCCCTGCGCAAGGCGATCGATCTCTTTCCCGCCGGCCACGACAAACAGCGCGTCATGGTGCTGCTGTCGGACGGCGAGGACCACGAAGAAGATCTCGCGCCGGTCATCGGGCAGCTGGACGAAGCCGGCATCGTGGTGCACACGGTGGGAGTCGGGACGAAGCAAGGCGCGCCGGTGCCGGTCGCCGGCCGCGAAGGGGAGTTCAAGCGCACCGCAGACGGCGAGATCGTGATCAGCCGGCTCCACCCCGCCGTCCTCGAGACGCTGGCCGCGGCAACCGGCGGGATCTACCTCGGGGCGGGAGACGCGAACGCCGACCCGCGGGCGATCGTCGATCGCATCGGCGCGATGCAGAAACGCGGCCTCGCGAGCTCGACCGTGGCGACTCTGGAGGAGCGCTTCCAGTGGCCGCTCGCGGCGGCGGCGGCGGCGCTCGCACTCTGGCTTGCGGTCACGCCCTACACGCGCTGGCCGCGCCGCGTCCCGCGCGAGGAGGCTGGATGAAGCGTCTCGGACTCGCGGCCGCCATTCTCGCCGTCGCGGCGCCCTTTCCCGGCACTCCGCCTGGGCGCGCCCAATCGTCGGCCATCCCGTCGGCCGCTTCTCCGGCCGATGCCCCGGCGCCGGCTTCCATGCTTGCCTCCGACGACCCTTCTCCGGGCGTACCCGTCCTCGAGCCCTACCGGTTCAATCCCCGCGAGCGCACCGCCCGCGCCTTGGCCGCCTGGGAAAAGGGACGCATCGAGGACGCCGTCGCGCCGCTCGATAGTGCGCTGCGCCTGCAGCCGGGCGACCCGCTGGTCGAATTCAACGCCGGCACGGCCCATCTCGGTGCGAACCGGCCCGACGCCGCGCAACTTCTCGAGCAGGCAGCGAAGCATGCGCCGCCCGGACTGGCGGCGGATGCCTTCTACAACCTCGGCAATGCGCGGTTGGAGGCCAAGGAGGCCCAGCCCGCCATCGATGCCTACAAGAGCGCCCTGCGCGCGCAGTCCGATCTGCCGCACGCCAAGCGTAATCTGGAGCTCGCGCTGCGGCTGCTCGAGGAGCAGCAACGGCAGCAGGAGCAACAGCAGAAGGACTCGCAGGACAAGCAGAATCAGGACCAGAAACCGGGCGGCGGCCAGGGGCAGGAGCAGGAGCAGAAACCGGACCAGGACCAGCAGCCGAAGCCCGATCCCCGGCAGCCACCGGACCCGCAGCAGGATGCGCCGCAGGCGGGAGAGGGCCAGCCGCAGCAGGGTCAACCGCCGCCGCCCAAAGAGCGGCCGTTGCCGCAGTTCGAGGACCAGAAAGACATGACCGCGGAGCAGGCTGCCGCGATTCTCCAGGCAGTGGAGAATCTGGAGCGCCAGCAGCGCCGCGAGCAGGCGCGCGCTCTGGCCCGGGCCAAGACCAGCGTGGAAAAAGACTGGTGAGGACCCTCGCTGCCTCGGCTGCGGCCGCCTGCGGGGTCCTCCTGCTTCTCGGCGCAGTCAGCGTGCCGCTCGCCGCAGAACAACGGACCGAGGCCACGGCGGTGCTCGAACCCGGCCTGATCGGCGTCGAGGAGCTGGCGAGCTTCACCATCACGGTGACCTCGGGCGGCTTTGGTGGCCTCGACATCCAGCCGGCATTCGAGCTCGACAACCTCGAAGTCGCCGGCGGGCCCTTCCAGTCACAGAGTCAGCGCTGGGTCAACGGCAAGACTTCGAGCACTCTGCAACTCACCTGGCGCCTGCGCCCCAAGGGAGCCGGAGCCGCTCGTGTGCGGGCGATCGGCCTCACCGTCGAGGGGCAGGCGCTGCGGCTCTCGGACAAGGAGATTCAGGTCCAGCAGGAGGCGCCGCCGCGCCGGCAACCGGGATCTGGAGGGGTGGGAGGGGCGGGAGCGAGGCCGTTCGATCCGTTCGAAGACCTCTTTGGGCATCCCAGTGGCGGCCGTCGCCGGACACAGCTCGCCGAGGAGGCCAAGCGGCCCAAGGTCTTCCTGCGCGCCGAGCTGGAACCCGCCTCGGTGTATGCCGGCCAGCAGTCCACCTACACGCTCTGGCTCTACACCCAAGCCGATGTCGGCGCCTTCCAACCGACCCGGATGCCCGCCTTCAAGGGATTCTGGGTGCGCGAGATTCCCCAACCGGCCGAGCTCAAGCCCGAGTGGCTGGAACAGCATGGCGAACGCTTCGGGCGCGTCGCCATGCTGCGCCGCGCCCTCTTTCCCTTGCAGGCGGGGCGCTTCACGATCGAGCCGACCGAGGTCGACCTCGTCGCGCGGCTGGCGGAGATCGGACCGTTCGGAACTCCCTTCGGGCGGTCGGAGACGCTGCACCTCAAGACCGAGCCGATCGCGCTCGAGGTCCTCGCCCTCCCCCCCTCGCCGCCCGACTTCACCGGCGCGGTCGGCGACCTCACCGTCTCGGCGCGGCTCGACCGTTCCGCGCTGGCGGTGGGCGAGGCTGCCACCCTGACGATTCGCTCCACCGGGCGCGGCAACCTGCAGAGTCTGCGCCCGCCGGAGCTCTCGATCCCGGAAGGCATCCGGGCCTTTCCGCCGCGCCAGGAGAGCGCCGAACGTCTCACCGACGGCAGTCTCGTCTCGTCTCAGGAGTGGATCTATGTGCTGGTCCCGCAGCGCCCGGGGAGCTTCGAGGTACCGGCGCTCGCGCTGCCGTACTTCGACCCGGTGGCCAGGGAGTTCCGGCGCGCGTCGACGCGTCCGCTCGCGCTCTCGGTCACCGGCGATCCAGTGGCTGCCGCGAGCCCGGTGAGCTCCGCCACTGCGGAGCCCGCCGCCGGCCCGGCGAGCGTGCCGACGAGCTTGAATCCACCCGGCCGGCCCTGGCTCTGGGCGGCGGGCGGCGGCCTCTTCGTCGCCGGTCTGCTCGCCGCCGGAACGGCATGGCGGATGAGCGGCACGGCGCGCAGCCGCGGCGCCGGGCGACCTCTTCGCGCCACCCTCCGGGCGATCGAGCTCGCGGCCGCGAAGTCGACTCCACGCGAGACCGCGGCCGAGCTGGAAGAGGCCCTGCGGCACTATCTGGAGAGCCGATTCGAGATCGCGCCCGGCACGCCGGCCTCGCACTGGCACGCCCGACTGATCGCCGCCAAAGTCGACCCGGCAGCCGCCACCGAGCTCGCCGAGCTGACCAAGGAGCTGCACTACCTGCGCTACGCGCCCGAGTTGGCGGCCGCCGACGAGCTGCGCGCGGACGCCCTGACGCGCACCCGGCGCCTCGCCCGCGCCCTGCGGTGAACCGCCGCACAGAGCCTGCTGCGGCAATTCTGCTATCTTGTCGCCGGTTCACCTACGACCTTAGAGTGCGTCGTCATGAGCGAAGTCTTCAGCCTCGACCCCCACGCTCTCGAGCAATTCCTCGAGCGCCGACGCGCGTCCTTGCCGAACTTCGAGCCCGAGATGAGTCTCGCGGACAACCTCGTCGAAGTGCTGCGCAAGGCGGACGAGTTCGTGCCCTCGGAAGCCGGATCGATCCTGCTCGACAATCCGCGCATCAAACAGGTCGATCGCAGCCGCAACCGCCTCACCTTTCTCGCCGCGTTCGGTGACAAGGCCCAGCTGCTCGTCGGGCAGACGCTGCCGGCCGACCAGGGAATCGCCGGGCATGTCTATCTTTCGGGCAAGGCCTATTCGTCGACGGATGTCGCCGTCGGATCGCTTCTTCGACGCCTCGGTCGACGCCGAGACGCAGTACCGCACCCAGTCGCTGGTCGCCATCCCGATCCGGATCGGCACGGATGTCTGCGGCGTACTCGAGCTGATCAACCGCCGCGGCGCTGCCTGCTACAGCGACCACGAGCGGGACCTGCTCGAGATCTTCGCCGACTACATCTCGATCTCCATCCAGAACGTGCTCGACGGCCGGCTGGCACAGGAGGCCGCGAAGCGCGACAACCTCACCGGGCTCTACAACGACCGCTACCTGCACGCGGCGCTCGAACAGACCCTCGCCCGGTGCCGGGCCGACGGACGCGATCTGGCGCTGCTCTTCCTCGACCTCGACTACTTCAAGCAGGTCAACGACCGCCACGGGCATCTGGCCGGTTCCCAGGTGCTGCGCGAGACCGGACAGCTCCTGCGCCGCTCCGTCGGCCTGGCGCGCGCGTTGGTGGCGCGCTACGGCGGCGACGAGTTCGTGATCGTGATTCCGGACTGCTCGGCAGCGGAAGCGATGGCGATCGCGGAGCGCCTGCGGGCCGAAGTCGAGCGCGCGACCTTCTGCGACTCACCGGGAGAGATCCAGCCGGATCCGCTCTTCCTCTCGGGCCTGGCCTGTTCGATCGGCGTGGCGACGCCTCGCGATCCACGTGCAGAACGAGCAGAGCCTGGCGGTGGCCAAGAGCCAGCTCCTCAAGCTCAGCCGACTCCGCCATGTATCGCGCCAAGGAGGCCGGCCGCAACCGGGTGCTCCTCGCCGAGACCGCGGCCGACCTGAACTCCGGCCTCGCACGCACCGCGGCGCGTTGACCCTCCTTCGAGGGGGCTGATAGACTTGCCCCGCTGCGACTTCCCTGCAAAGGCTCTTCAGCCTTTCGAATCAATGACTTCCAGAAGAAACACCGACCCGAGGCCTGCGATGAACACGACCGTCCACGACTCCGTTCGCTTCACCCCCGAAGCGGTGCGCGAGGTTCTCGCCCGCCACATCCTCGTCGACGGCTACCACATGGTCCAGGACATCGAGAAGAGCCACGGCGTCTTCCTGCACGACGCCGTCCGCGGGCGTGACGTGCTCGATTTCTTCGGCCACTTCTCGACTTCGCCCCTGGGTTTCAATCATCCCAAGGTCACGACCCCCGAGTTTGCGGCGAGGATCCTCCCTGCGGCGCTCAACAAGCCGGCGAACTCCGACATCTACACGACCTTCATGGCCGAGTTCGTGGAGACCTTCTCGCGTACCGTGCCCGAGGCGTTTCGCCGGCACCTCTTCTTCATCGAAGGCGGCGCGGCGGCGGTCGAGAACACGCTCAAGGTGGCTTTCGACTGGAAAGTGCGCCAGAACCTCGCCGCCGGACGGGGCGAGATCGGTTCGCAGATCCTCCACTTCCGCCAGGCCTTCCACGGCCGCAGCGGCTACACCCTGTCGCTCACCAACACTGCCGACCCGCGCAAGACCCAGTACTTTCCCAAGTTCCCCTGGCCGCGGATCGTCAATCCGATGCTGCGCTTCCCGTCGACGCCCGAGGGCCTCGAAGCGACGATGACGCTCGAGCGCCAGGCCGTCGCCGAGATCGAGGCCGCGGTGGCCAGGCACGGACACGACATCGCGGGGCTCATCATCGAGCCGATTCAGGGCGAGGGCGGCGACAATCACTTCCGCGCCGAGTTCCTGCAGCAACTCCGGCATCTCGCCGACGAGCACGAGTTCCTGCTCATCTTCGACGAGGTTCAGACCGGTTTCGGCACCACCGGAAAGTGGTGGTCCTTCGAACATTTCGGCGTCGAGCCGGACGTTTTCGCCTTCGCCAAGAAGACGCAGATCTGCGGCCTCGCCGCCGGTCCGCGCGTCGACGAGGTCGACTCGGTGTTCAAGATCTCCTCGCGCATCAACTCCACCTGGGGTGGAAACCTCGTCGACATGGTGCGCTGCCAGAAGATCATCGAGGTGATCGAGGAGGAGGGCCTGCTCGCCAACTCCACCGAGGTCGGCGCGCATCTGCTCACGGGTTTCAGCGCGCTCGAGCGCGTCTTCCCCGGCAAGGTCACCAACAGCCGCGGCCGCGGCCTGTTTCTCGCTTTCGACCTGCCCGATACCGCGACCCGCAACCGGACCCTCACCGCGCTCAATGACAGCGACGTCCTGGGACTCGCCTCGGGCGACCGCGCCATCCGCATGCGCCCGCCGCTCGTGCTCTCCCGCGCCGAAGCCGACCTGGGGCTCACCCGCATCGAGCGGGCCCTGGCGACGATTCTCGGCTGAGCCGCGGCCGTTAGAGCGGCGCGCAGCGGTCGCGCGGGAAGGCCGCGGCGGAGGACTCGCGCATGGCCGCGGCAGAGGGCAGCTTCATTCTGCGCACGCCGGCGCGCTCGACGCGGATTCTTGCGACGTCCGCGGGCCAGGGAGTGCGGCGAAACAGGTGCAGGGAGACCGCGAGCGCCGGCGTGGTATCGATCTGCGCCGCGAGCTCGACTTCGTCGCCGGCAGGCGTGCCGGCCGCCAGGGGCTGCGGCGCCGCGCCTGCGGCCTGTTGGATCATCTCGACCCGCCAGCCGGCGTCGATTCCCGGCCAATGCTCGAGACGCGCGAGCGCCTCGCGAAGCAGAATCTCGCGCCCACGCCAGGCGGTCGCCGCGGCGAGGCGCGGTTCAGCCAGCAGCGCCCGTGCCCGGCAATCGGCAGCGTCACTGGCGTCGGCGTCGAGCGTCGCGAGCTGAAACGCCGCGAATCCGCTCAGTGGGTCGAGCGCCATCGCGCGCTCCGAGGCGTGGCGGGCGAGGTCCTTTCGCCCGGCCTCGAGCGCCAACGCTCCGGCGCGCAACCAGAGCGCGGCGACCCCCGGCGCGGCGCGCGCGGCCGCGCTCGCCGCAACGGCTCTCTCGCCAACCGGAGCGTCCGCCGACCACGCCCACCGGGCGCGATAGAGGGCAAACTGCGGATCGAGCGCCATCGCCTGCGCCAGCAGCGGCGCGGCCTTGTCCCGCACCCGGACCCTGGCCGCCTCTTCGTACAGCGCGTGCGCACGAGCGAGCGGCAGGAGGAGGAGGGCCGCGACGCCGGCATAGATCCAGGCCACGAGGCCTGGCCGGACGAACGGCCGGCGCCGACTCTCCGGCAGCGGCTGCGCGGCCCGGTCCTCGGGTCCGCCTTCCCCCGCCAGCGCCGCGCCCGCCGCCAGCGCAGCAGCCAACGGCAGGGCGGCGACCGAGAGCTGAGCGCCGCCGAGCGCCGTGAGCAGGAAGCCGGCCACTCCGGCGAGTCCCGCCTCGACGAGGGCACGATCGGCCGCGGCGCTGCGGCCGCGCCAACGGCGCAGCAAGAAGAGGCCGGCGATCCCGACCGCGAGCGCCAGGCCGACGAAACCGAGCTCGTAGGCCAGCGCCAGCGGCAGCGAGTGCATCTCGCCCACCACCTCGCCGGCTGGATTCACTCCCGGCAGCGGCCGCAGGTGCCCGGCGAGCGTCCACGGCGTCGAGCCCGGGCCCCAGCCGGCGATCGGGCGCTCGCTCGCTCCCTGCCAACCGGCAAGCAGATAGACCTCGCGCGCCGAAGCCGAGGAGTCCTCACCCCGGACGATCGCCGCGGCGCGCGGAACGAGCAGCGCCAGACCGAGGAGCGCCAGCCCGAGGACCAGATGCCGGGCGCGTTCGAAACGCGCCGCGCCGACGAGCGCCAGCAGGGCGAGCGCCGCACCGGCGACGAAAGAGCGTGCCTCGACCAGCGCCACGACCGCTGCCACCACCGCCGCCAGCGCCATCCACCTTGAAGGTCCGCGGCGGCGAAGGGCGGGAACGACGAGCGGCAGCGTGATCACCAGAAAGGCGGCGAGCAGATTGTGATGCCCGAGCGGCATGGCGCTGCGCGGGGTACCCTGTCGGACCTGCTCGACGAGAGCCCATACCGCGGTCGCGCCGACCACCACGCTCCACGCCGCCAGACCGACCTCGCGCCGGCGCTCGGTCGACCAGCAGCGCGCGACGAAGGGCGCGAGCAGCAGAAATGCCGGCAGAAGCACCACCCCGACACGGCCGGCACGCGCCACGGGCGAAGCCCAGAGGCTCAGGGCGACCGCGGCCAACAGGGCCCCCACGAGCCACCGGCCCGCCGAGCCGAGGCGCAGCGGATCCCGCCAGGCGGCGGCGCCGAGCAGCGCGGCCGCGAGCACCAGCCCCTGCCCGACCGGCCCGGACGGAAAAGCCGCCGCACCGGGAAACGTCCCGCTCCAGAAAGCGAAGCACGCGAGGAGAAGCGGCGGCAGCAGGGACATCGGCTCGCCGCATTGTATCGGCAGCCACCGCTCACCGCGCGAGCTCCTCGAGCTGCGATAGAATTACCCGCGAACGCCAGTCGCTTTCGGCGTTCCTTCCTGAATCCGACGCGGAGATCCCTCATGACTGTCGCCAGCCCTGCCGACGTTTCGTCCCTGCTTTCCCGTCTCGGCCTCGCCGAGGAGAACTCCGGCGCCTTCGCCGGCGCCTGGCTCGAGACCTCCGGGCCGCGGGTCGCATCGATCAACCCGGCCACCGGTGAGGCGATCGCGGCCGTCCGCGACGCCACCTCCGCGGACTACGAGCGGGTCGCCGCGAGCACCGCGCGAGGCGTTTCACGAGTGGAAGCGCTGGCCCGCGCCGCGCCGCGGTGAGGTCGTGCGCCAGCTCGGCGAGGCGCTGCGCCAGCACAAGGACGACCTCGCCCAACTGGTCACGCTCGAAGTCGGCAAGGTCCGCACCGAGGGTCTGGGCGAGGTGCAGGAGATGATCGATATGGCCGACTTCTGCGTCGGCCTGTCGCGCCAGCTCTACGGCCTCTCGATGCACTCCGAGCGGCCTCTCCACCGCATGTACGAGCAATGGCATCCGCTCGGTCCGGTGGGCGTCATCTCAGCCTTCAACTTCCCCGTCGCCGTCTGGGCCTGGAACGCCATGATCGCCGCGGTCTGCGGCGACTCGACGTTGTGGAAGCCCTCCGAGCAGGCGCCGCTCTCGGCGATCGCGGTCACCAAGATCGCCGCAGCGCGTCCTCGCCACCAACGCTGCGCCGCCGATCTGGAACCTCGCGGTCGGCGACCGCCACGCCGTCGGCGCCCCGCTCGCCGCCGATCGCCGTTTCCCGATGATCTCGGCGACCGGTTCGGTGAGCATGGGCAAGTCGATCGGCAAGGTCCTGGCGGACCGACTCGGTCGCGCCCTGCTCGAGCTCGGCGGCAACAACGGCATCCTCGTCACCGCCGACGCCGACCTCGATCTCGCCCTGCGCGCGGTGCTCTTCGCCGCCGTCGGCACGGCTGGCCAGCGCTGCACGACGACCCGGCGGCTCTTCCTCCACAAGTCGATCGCCGCCGAGATGAAGGCGAAGCTCGTCAAGGCCTACGGCTCGGTGCGGATCGGCGACCCGAGCGACCCGTCGACGCTGATGGGTCCCCTCGTGCATGCCAGAGGCGGTCGCCGACTATCGCCAGGCGCTCGAGACCGCGGTCGCGCAGGGCGGCAGGATCCTCTGCGGCGGCAAGGTCCTCGACCGTCCCGGCTTCTTCGTCGAGCCGACCCTCGTCGAGGCGACGGCGCACATGCCGATCACCTGCGAGGAGACCTTCGCGCCGATCCTCTACCTGTTCGAGTTCGACAGCCTCGACGAGGCGATCGAGATCCACAACAGCGTGCCGCAGGGGCTCTCGTCGGCGATCTTCACGCTCAACATGCGCTCGGCGGAGAAGTTCCTGTCCGTCGACGGCAGCGACTGCGGCATCGCCAACGTCAACATCGGAACTTCCGGCGCCGAGATCGGCGGGGCGTTCGGCGGCGAGAAGGAGACCGGCGGCGGCCGCGAGGCCGGCTCGGACTCGTGGAAGTTCTACATGCGCCGCCAGACCTGCACCTTGAACTACGGCGAGACCCTGCCCCTCGCCCAGGGAGTGACCTTCGACTTCTGAGGAGCGGGTTTCCGCGCCGCGCTAGCGGCGCAGACTTGCGCCGCGCGTCAGGTCACTGCGCTCGAGGGCCGCTGGCGCCTCAGCGAGGCCAGGCGCCAGCCAGCCGTGACAGCCGACGCCGATCAGCCCGGCAGAAGAGAAAAGCTTCCGGTAAAGGGAAGGTGGGCGCAGCTTCAGCGCCCGCTGGTCGCCTTCCACTTCTTCCTGGTCCGTCAATAGCTCCAGATAGGCGAGGCCCTCGGTCAGAGTGGCGAGCCTCGGTAGGCCCCGGACGAGCTCTTCAACGTCGAGGTAGTGAATCACGTCGGCGCAGATCACCAGATCGAACGGACCCTCCAACTCGAGACCGGGAAGGTCGGTCAGGCCACCCTGCACGATGTTGCGCCGCGCGCCGAACCGCTTCACTACGTAGGGCGACGGTTCGACCCCCTGGTAGAAGAGCTTCGGCCGCAGGCGCAGGAGCTCCGCCCGCCATCGCCCTTCGCCGCAGCCGACGTCGAGTGCCGAGCGGATCGGGCGCTCGAGGAAGCGCTCCGCCATTGCCACCGCCAGGGCCACCCGGCGGCGCAAAGCCGCCGGCCCCTCGATCCGGCTCGTTTCCTTGCGGTACCAGCGGTCGAAGTATTCGCGGTCGTAGTTCTTTTGCTTTTCCTTTACCGATCTTTTCGCTTCTGTCTTGGCTGGAACCGCGCTCGCAGCTTTCACCTGCCGCTCACCGGTCGAGGAAGACCAGCGTCAGCCAGGGGAGATAGGTGATCACCAGGACGCCCACGGCGCGAATCGCCAGCCAGGGCAGCACCGCCACGATGATCTCGGACATCGGACGCTCGAACCGGTACGAGGCGAGGAAGAGATTCACCCCGACCGGCGGCGTCAGGAAACCCGAGCTCCAGGTTGGCGATGAAGATGATTCCGAGATGGATCGGATCGACGCCGTAGGCGAGAGCGAGCGGCACGATCAGGGGCACGACGACCGCGGTGGCCGAGAAGATGTCCATCAGGCACCCGACCACGATCAGCAGCAGATTCAGCGCCAGGAGAAAGACCCACTTCGAGCCGATGTGCGCCTGCGCCCATTCGAGCAGGTGCATCGGCACCTGCGCGTCCACCAGGTAGCTCGTCAGCCCGAGCGCCACGCCGAGGATGAGCAGCACGCCGCCGACCACCAGCACGCATTCGCGCAGCACGTGCGGCAGGCGCCGCCAGGCGATATCGCGGTGCACCGCAGAGCCCGACCACCACGGCGTAGACGACGCTCGCTCCCGCCGCTTCGACCGCGGTGGCGCGGCCGGTGAGCATCAGCACGACGATCAGGACGGGCAGGAGCGATCTCCCACTTCGCCGCCCACGAAGTGCGCGCCAACTCCCTCCAGGCGAAGGGCCGGCCACCGATCCCGGACCGTCGCCCCTCGCGCAATCCCCAGGCCGCGACCGCCGCGACCATCAGGGTGCCGGGGAGGATGCCGGCCTTGAAGAGGTCGGGAATCGGCACGGAGGCCACGATGCCGTAGAAGATCAGCGGCAGCGCCGGCGGAAAGAGCAGGCCGAGCGACGCCGGAGGAGGTCAGCAGGCCGAGCGAGAAGCGCTCGCGATAGCGCTCCGCCTGCAGCGTCTGGAAGAGCAGCGCACCGAGCGCCAGGATCGTCACCCCGGAGCCGCCGGTGAAGGTGGTGAAGAAGGCGCAGAGCACCGCCGTCACCACCGCGGTGCCGCCGGGCAACCAGCCGACAGCGGCGCGGAAGAGCGCCAGCAGGCGCAGGGCGGCCTTGCCCTCGGCGAGCAGGAACCCGGTCAGGGTGAAGAGCGGGATCGACGGCAAGGTCGGGTGCACCGCCAGGCGGTAGCTCTCGATCGGCACCGCCGTGATCGGCACGCCGTCGGTCGAGAAAGAGCCAGACGGCGGCGCCACCGAGCAGAGACGAAGAGCGGCGCTCCGGCCGTCGCCCCGAGCAGCAGGACGACCAGACCCGCGAGCTTCGGCGCGCCCTCCGTCCAGAGCGGATACTGCCCGAGGAGCAGTGCCCGCCGACGAGACCCAGCGCCGCCAGGCCCCGTCCGCTCCACAGCGGCGAAGCCATCCAGGCCAGCCGCAGCGCGAGAATGAGGAAAGCGACCGGCAGCACGAGCTGCGCCACCCAGATCGGGATGCCGAGCGCGACTTCGCCGCCGGCCTCGCGGTCGAGCCGCACCATCTCCAACGAGGCCCGCGCGAGCAGGATGGAAACCGCGGCGCCGACCGCGCCGGCGAAGATCGCCGCCGCCTGCCGCCACCGACCTGCCGGAAAGAGATCCCGAAGAGGCGATCGCCAGGAGCTTGCCTTCGCGCGCCGCGTAGGCTGCGCCGAGAAAGCCGAGCCAGAGCGTCAGGTGTTGGACGAGGGGCAGCGCTCCGGGAACGCCGCTGCCGCCGAGCTGCCGGAGCACGAGCTCGCTCGCGACGAGAGCGCCATCGCCGCGAGCGGCAGGATGGCGACGGGTCGATTCGGCGCGGCGCAGGAAGCTCAGTGGCCGGCTCCTCCGCCCGGCGCCGCCGCCGGACGCGAGCGGAACTTGGCGATCGCGGCCTCCGCCGCGGCGAGGATCTCCGGCGGCACCCGTCCGTCACGCGCCGCGACGGCGAAGCGCTGCGCCTCCCCGCGCCAGGACTTCTGTTCCTCGGCGCCGATCTCGACGACCGAAAGTCCACGCTGGCTCATCTGGTCGATGGCGCTCTGGTCCTGGCGCGGGACCTCGGTTTCGAGCTCCTTCTCGGTCGCCTTCGCCGCCGCGAGGACCAACGCCTGATCTCCGGGCGAGATCTTCTCCCAGGCGCTCTTCGTGAGCACGACGCCGCCGACCAGCGGGGCGAGGCCCATGCCCAGCATGTAGGGCGTCTGGCGGTACCACTGCAGCGAGAGCGCGGCGATCGGCGTCGTCGGAACGACGTCGATCATCTTGGTCTGGAAGCCGAGCAGGATGTCGGTAGCGGCGAGGGGCACCGGCTGATAGCCGTTTCTCTTCCACGCCTGCACCGCGCTGTCATCCCCCGCCCAGACGAAGAGCTTCTGCTGTTTGAGATCGCCGAGGGTGCGGATCGGCTGACGCGAGAAGAGATGGATCCAGCCGCCGTGGCCCCAGTGCAGCAGCACATAGCCTTTCGCCGCCAGCCGCGCCTCGAGCGCCGGGCGCAGCTCGGCGAGCACGAAGTAGAGCTCCTCGAAACTCTCGAAGTACATCGGAATCTGGAAGATGTTGAACGCGCTGTCGATCTCCGTCAGCCCGGCGACCGTGATCGCCAGGCCCTGGAACTGTCCGGCCCGGGTCTTGCGCATGGCATCCGACTCGTCGCCGGCGACCCCACCGGCGTAGATCGCGCAGTTGCACCCTCCCGGCGGTCTCCTTCGCCCAGCGCTCTCCCATCGCGCGGATCGCCTGGTCCCAGATCGAGCCCTGCGGCGCGAGCGTCGCCATCTTGAGCGTCTGCGCGTCCAGCGGCGTCGCCAGGGCGAAGAGTGGTAGCAGCAGGGCGCTGATACCCGCTGCCAGGGTGGACCTGAGGAACTTCCCTTCAGTACTTTCCATCGGGAGCCTCCTCCCCCGCCGCGGGCAGGGGCTGATCTTCGGGTGCGTCGGATTCGTCGACGAAGAAGAAGTCGTCGGTACGCGCGAGAAGCGTGCGGGCGCGGGCTTGCGAGATGAGATTCAGCAAACGATCCGGAAGGAAGCGATCGGGGTCGATCGCCAGCGCCTTCTCGAGCGTCTCGCGATACTCGCGGCGCGCCTGGCGCGCCACCGCCGACGAGCGCGCCCAGGTCACGTAAGGGCTCGCCCGCAGGCCCTGCGAAAGCTCGATGCTGCGCTCGAAATGCCGGCGCGCCACCTCGGCCGAGCCGCCCATCATCGCCGGCATCGAGTCGAAGACGATCATCGCCTCGTGCAGCGAACCACGGTCCCAGGCCTCGTCGAGCACCAGGGCGCGCTCGAAGATGGCCCGGACGGTGGGCAGTTGCGCGATCCGCTCCGGATGATCGAGACCGAGGGAGACCGCCGAGCCCCAGGCGACGCCGGTCCAGTAGAGCGTCTCGACGGCCTGTTTTCCGACCCGAGCGAGCGCCGCGTCGGGGGCGGTGTCGAGCTCTTCGCCCACCCCCTTGAATCCGAGATCGAGCGCCTGGCGGCAGTAGCCCAGCGCGCGCAAGTAAAGGCGCTCGGCGCGCAAGCGCACCGCCTTGGCGCGCTCGAACGACTGGCTCTCGACCGCCTCCGCTTCGGGCTCGAGGAATCCGCCGGCGTACCCGACGTAACCGCGGCAGAGGGCGAGGCGCAGGCCGGTGTGCTTCGGCGCCTCCGCCGCCAGGCTCTCCATCGTCTTGAGCGCAAAGGGCAGCGCCTCGCGCACCAGCTCGGGATCGTCCTCCGCGCTCCAGGTCGAGCCGCCCGCTGCCAGAGCGTTCCCTACCTTGGCGGCGACAAAGCCGTTCACCGAGCAGGCGGTGGTCGCGACGGCGGCGAACAGTAGCGTCAGTGATCCGGCATGACGGAACATGGAGGGGTCATTCTAGACAAAAAAAAGAGAGAGGCGTCGCCGCCCCTCCCCTTCCCCGCAGATTCCTCTCTCGAACGGTCAGAAGTCGAAACGCACGCCGAACTGGATGGTGCGCGGCGTGCCGAAACCGGTCTCCTTGCCGAAGTTCGCGTTCGTCGGCGTCGCATTTGCGGCGTTGCCCCAGGTCATGTTGACGCCCGGCACGAAGCGGTTCGCCGCGTCCGTGCAGTTGAAGCACTCGGCGAAGACGCCGATGACGCCAGGACCGACGACGATGTCCTTGCCGATGCGCAGGTCGAGCGAGTAGCTGTCGGGCTGACGCTCGCCGTTGCGCTCTTGGTGCACGCCGAGAATGGTCGGGCGATCGACGTTGTTGGTGTCGCTGTTGACGTCCGATCCGGCGGAGATGGTCCACGGCGAACCGGTCGTGTAGCGGAAGCTGCCCGCCAGGTTGATTCCCCACCAGCCGGTCTCCCACAAGCCGCTCATGATGCCGCGCCAGGCCTGGTCGCGGTTCGAGACGCCGTAGTTGAGGTCCAGGTTGTTGACGTCCTCGGCCTGGATGCCGGCGAAGTTGCGCTCGTTCGAGTCGTGGTCCTTGTCCTGCGACCAGGTGATCGCCGTGTAGTACTGGAAGCCGCCGCTCATCCGGCGCTTGGCGAGCAGCGTGACGCCGGTGTACTGCGACTCGGCGTCCGAAAGGCTGGTCGTGACGCGGCCGTAGTAGGTGTTCGGACGGGTCCGGCTGTAGCGCGGCAGACCGTTTGGTGCCAACGTGCCGTGCGTACTGCAGGTTGGTGTCGGTCAGGCGCTGGAGCTGCTTCGCCTCGGCGTAGGTGACGTCGAGGCCGACGACGTGTCTGGGAAGCATCTCGCGCTCGAAGCCGAGGGTGAGGCGGTCGGTGTAGGGGTTCTCGAAGTCGGGGTCGATCGCGAAGACGCCCGGCGCGCGCGGCGTGGGAACGCTGGGTGAAGTCGATGGGCTCGGTGCCGGGACGGTGAAGTTCGCTCCCCAGCCCGGCGCGAGCGGATCGGTCGGCTGGGGACCTGGCCGTGCACCGTCGGCGCGTTGATCTGGTACTGGGTGCCCTGCAGGCCGTTCGAGGTGTAGAGCTGGGCGAGCAGGATCGCCGGCGTCCGCGGCCCAGAACCGGCCGGCCGAGAAGCGCAGCACGACTTCTGGTCGCCGGGCGACCAGGTGATGCCGAGGCGCGGCGAGATCTGGTCGGTGATGTCCGCGTCCGGGACCTCGGCCGATGAGGTTGTAGGAGCCGTTGGCATTGCGGTCCAGCGGATTCAGAATCGGGTCGTTCGGGTTGTCCTGGCTCTCGAAGCGCACGCCCGCCGAGATCGTGAAGTTCGACTTCATGAACCACTGGTCCTGGACGAAGAGCGCCGTCTCCTTCTGGCCGAAGTCCGCGTTGCCGGCCTCGTCGGCCGTGAGACCGCCCAGGCCGCCGAACTGGTTGTAGGAGGCCCACTTGCCGGCGAGGAAGTCGGCCCGGTTGTTGAAGCGGAACACACCGCGCCAGTTGCCCTTGAAGATCTGATCGATGCTGGTGTCGTTGTACTCGCCGCCGAACTTGAAGACGTGGTCGCCGGTCAGCCAGGTCACCGTGTCGCTGATCCCCTTGCGCTCGGTGGTCGAGACGATCGGCAGGAAGGCGACTTCGCCGTAAGCGCCCAGGCCGCGAGACCTGGAAGTCGGGCAGGTCGAGGCCCTTGTCCTCGCGCGGCGTGTCCTCGACGATGTAGTTGATGTTCAGGTCGTTGAGGACGTTGCTGCCCCACTGCGAGCTGTAGCTCGCGACCCAGGCTTCGGTATCCAGGCCCTCGATGCCGTTGTACGACTCGGTGCGGGTGGTGGCGTTCGAGGTGCCGTTCACGCCGGTGTAGTCGGTGAAGTTGCCGCGCAGCATGAGGCGGTGCTGCTGGCGTCGGCTGCCAGTCGAGGCGGCCGAAGAGCACGTCGCCGTCCTGGCCGAAGGTATAGGTGTCCGGCGAGGCGAGCTCGGGATAGCGTGGCGAAGACTCCGCGCGTCGAGAACGCCGCGGTCGATCGGCACCGTCTCGCTCTTGTTCTACCTCGTCGTAGGAGAAGAAGTAGAACAGCTTGTCGTTGACGATCGGGCCGCCGATCGAGCCGCCGTACTGCGTCCTTCTCCTGGTCGGCCGGCTCAGTGCCGTTGGCGAAGTCGGCGATCAGGCTCTGCGGCTGGTTGTAGTAGAAGGCCGAGCCGTGCAGGCTGTTGCCGCCGCTCTTGGTGACCACGTTGACGAAGCCGCCGCCCGAGCGGCCGAACTCGACCGAAGCGCCGTTGGTGATGACCGAGAACTCCTTGATCGACTCCTGCGAGACGAGAGCGGGGCGCGGCCCTCGGCGCCGCCGACCGTGCCGCCGAAGAAGCGCATTGTTGAAATCGACGCCGTCGATGGTGACGTTGGTGTTGATGCCGCGCTGGCCCGAGATCGCGAGGTTGCCGCGCTCGCTGTCGAACCGCGTCTGCGGCGTCAGCAGGACGAGGTTGCGGAAGTCGCGCGCCGCGAGCGGCATCTTCTCGATCTGCTCGGTGAGCACCGTGGTCGAGGTGGAGGTGTTGGTCACCTCGATCACCGGAATCTCCGAGGTCACGTCGATGGTTTCGACGATCGCCGAGACCTGCATCGTGAAGTCGATCGTCGGCGTCGAGGCGAGAACCAGGCGAACATCCGCCCGGCTGGAGGTCGCGAAGCCCTCGAGCGCCGCCAGGATGCTGTAGTTGCCGGTCGGCAGATTCAGCAGGCGATAGAAACCTCCGCTGTCGGTCGTGGCGGTGGCGACGAGACCGGTTTCCAGATTGGTCGCCGTGATTGCGACGCCCGGCAGGACCGAACCGTCCTCGGCAGATACCGTACCGGAGACGCGCGTGGTGGTGACGTCGGTCTGGGCCCAGATCGTTGCGGCGCATGCCGCGGCCATCAGGCCCGCTGCGAGAACCCTCTGCAACCTCTTCATATCCTCAATCTCCTTGAATCATGGAAGAAAACGGTGGATCGTGAATCCGGAATGCTGCCAGCGCGAAACTTCCATCGGGCAGAACGCTTCACTTCAAAGGCGACTGCGCAGAAACAGTAACGTGCGTCCGTAGAGGGAATCCTACCCGACCGTAGTAGGCCTGTCAGCCGCACAACAAAATGTGCAAATCGGCCCCGGAGTCCTGCTCCGCATGACGCAGAGGCCCGCAGGAAGGGTCACCGGCGGCGCTGGGGCACTCCGAAGTCGGCTGTTCCGGCGCCGCAACCGGGTGTTACACTCGCGCAAATTTTCAACCAAGGAGAAGAAACATGTTCATCGCGCCGTCGCGGAGAGGTTTCGCAGCCTGGTTCGCCGCCGCACTCTGCCTCGCCCTTGCCGGAGCCGGATTCAGCCAGGCGCCCGAGCCCACGAGCCCACCGGCTTCACCGGCTTCCCGAGGCTACCGTCGCCGAAGAGGAGACGCCGGTCGTACTCGACGAGATCACCGTCACGGCCCAGAAGCGCGAAGAGAACATTCAGCTCGTCCCGCTGTCGATCACCACGCTCGACAGCGAGAAATTCAACCTCCTGACCGGCGGCGGCGGGGACGTCAAGGCCCTCTCAGGGCGGGTTCCCAGTCTCCTTCTCGAAACCTCTTTCGGCCGCGCTTTCCCGCGCTTCTACGTTCGCGGGCTCGGCAACACCGACTTCGACCTCAACGCCTCCCAGCCGGTCTCGATGATGGTCGACGACGTCGTCCTCGAAAACCCGGTGGTGAAAGGCATGCCGCTGTGGGACCTGGAGCGCACGGAGGTCCTGCGCGGACCCCAGGGCTCCCTCTTCGGGCGGAACACCCCCGCCGGCATCGTGAAGTTCGATACCGTGCGCCCCTCGCAGGAGCGCGACGGCTTCGTCAGCGCTTCCTTCGGCACTTTCAACACCATCGACGCCAAGGCGGCGTTCGGCGGCGCGCTCACCGAAACCCTCTCGGCGCGCGTCTCGGTCCTCTATCAATCGCAGTCCGACTGGATCGACAACGGCTTCACCGGCGAGAACGACGCGCTCGGCGGACACAACACCGGCGCCTTCCGGGTGCAGTTCCTCTGGCAGGCTTCCGAACGCTTCAGCGCCCTGCTCAACCTCCATGGCTGGGAGCTCGACGGCACGGCGCGCGTCTTCCGCGCCAACATCCTGAAACCCGGCAGCAACGACCTGGCAAGCGGCTTCTCGCAGGACAAGGTCTTCCAGGACGGCCTGAACGACCAGGAGATCAGCGCCCAGGGCGGCGCCTTCACCCTCAACTACGAATTCGACTCCGCTACCCTCACCGCCATCACCGGCTACGAGACCCTCGACATGTTCAGCCGCGGCGACATCGACGGCGGTTTCGGCGCGGTCTTCGCGCCGCCCTCGGGTCCCGGCTTCATCCCGTTCCCCTCCGAGTCGGCAGACGGCCTCCCGGAGCTCGACCAGTTCACCCAGGAAATCCGTCTGGCGAGCGACACTGGCGGCGCCTGGGACTGGCTGGTGGGATTCTTCTACTTCGACGAGAGCCTCCAGGCCGACAGTTTCAGCTACAACTCGCTGGGCGGCAACGTCCAGGACGGATACGCCTTCCAGGTCCAGGACGCCGAGTCCTGGGCGCTCTTCACCTCGCTCGACTTCCGGCCGACCGACCGCTTGTCGTTGAAGGGCGGCCTGCGCTACACCACCGACGAGAAGGAGTTCTCGGCCGAGCGTCCCGATCCGACCTTCCAGACGCCCACGTTCGCCCCGATTCTGGCCGAGGCCGAAGCCGACCTCGTGACCTGGGATCTCTCGGCGAACTTCGCGGCGAGCGATGCGGTGAACTTCTACGGCCGCGCCGGCACCGGCTTCCGCGCCCCCTCGATCCAGGGCCGCATCCTGTTCTGCGCCGACTTCGAGGGCGGCACCAACCCGGCCACGAACTGCGTCTCGATCGCCGACGAGGAAGAGGTGCTGTCGTTCGAGGTCGGCATGAAGAGCGAGCTCCTCGACCGCAAGCTCCGCCTGAATCTGGCGCTCTACGAGTTCACCGTCGACGGCCAGCAGCTCGTCGCCGTGGGCGGCCAGTTCAACACCGCGACGCTGCTCAACGCCGACCAGAGCAAGGGTTACGGCTTCGAGGCCGACATCGACTGGGCGCCGACGGCGAACTGGCTGATTACGCTCGGCGGCAGCTACAACCACACCGAGATCGACGACCCGAATCTCGGCGTCGCCCCGTGCGGCGGCGGCTGCACGGTGCTCGATCCGATCGTCGGCGGCCTGGCGCAGGTCGACGGCAACCCGCTGCCGCACGCTCCGGAGTGGATCGTGAACGGCATCCTCGACTACCGCCACCCGGCCGGCGAGGGCCTCCTCTCCGCCAGTATCGACTGGGCGTACCACAGCGAGAAGAGCTTCTTCCTCTACGAGTCGAAGGAGTTCAACGGCGACTCGCTCGAGTTCGGCGCGCGCATCGCCTACGCCTTCTCCGAGGCGCGCTACGAGTTGGCGCTCTTCGGCCGCAACCTGACGGACGAGGAGATCGTCCAGAACGGCATCGACTTCAACAATCTGACCGGCATGATGAACGATCCGCGGACGTTCGGGCTGGAGTTCGTTCTCCGCTTCTGAGACTCCCGGCGGCGCCGGCCCGGCGACCCCGGGCCGGCTTCCCTCCTCCCCTTCTCGCCGGCCGATTCCGCTCAGTCCCGCGCGCGCACGACGAGCAGCGCGCCGGAGTCCAGGTCCACTTCCAGCCCGCCCTCCGCCGGAGAAGGCACCACCGCAATCGGCTCACCGTCGCCGTAGAGCACCGACGGGCGGTCGAAGGCCAGACGCGCCCGGCGCGTGCGCAGAGTCGAGATCGCCGGGTGGGACAGATGCCGCCCCGAGTAGACCCGCGGAAAGACCGCCAGCAGGCGGGCGCGCGAGACGCGATGGACGATCACGATATCGAGCAGGCCATCGGCCGCGTCGGCCTGCGGTGCGATCTGCATCCCGCCGCCGAACCAGCGTGTATTGGCGAGCGAGACGAACATGACCTCGCCGGAGAACCTGCCGCCGTCGTGGTCGAGCGTCGCGTAGAGAGGCACGAAGCGCGCCAGGACACGCACCACCGACCAGACATAGACCAGCGGGCCGCGCAACCGGCGCACGCTCTTGGCATACTCGGCGCACTGGCTGTCGAAGCCAGCGCCGGCGACGCCGCAGAAGATTCCGCCACCGGCCCGGCCGAGGTCGATCCGCGTCACCGGTGAGGCGAGCGCCCGATCGATCGCGGTGCCTGAATCGTGTGGATCGACCGGGAAGCCCAACTCACGCGCCAGATCGTTGCCGGTGCCGAGCGCGATCGGCGCCAGCGCGCATGCACTCCGGGCAAGTCCCCGCGCCGCCTGGTGCCAGGTGCCGTCGCCGCCGCCGACAAGCAGGCGCTCGACACCCGCGGCGGCCGCGCGCCGCGCGCATTCGGTCAACGCGGCGGGGCTCTCCGGCACCTCGACCTCGATGCCGTGCCGGCGCGCCGCCGATGCGACCGCAGCGAACGCACGGCGCCCGCGACCGCGCCCCGCGGCTGGGTTGAGAAGCATCCTGGCGTTCATCGCGAAAAATTGATCCTAGCAGCGGCGGCGAATCACGCCGTCCTTGGTTAGACTCTCCCCATGCCCAAGCCGCAAGCGCAGGTGCTGGTGTGCGTCAACGACCGCGGCCCCGGGTCCGCGAAGCCGTGCTGCGCGGCGCGCGACGGACTCGCGGTCTATCAGGCGTTCAAGGACAGGGTGAAGGCCCGGGCTTTGCGGGATGCAGTGCTGGTGACGCGCACCGGCTGCCTCAAGCACTGCAGTCGCGGGGTCACGGTGGTGGTCTGGCCGGGGAATGTCTGGTACGGCGGCGTGACCTGCGGCGGCGTCGACGAGATCCTCGACCGTACGGCCCTGGGCGGCGAGACGATCGAGCGTCTGGCGATGCCGTCCGGTCCATGGGAGTAAGGCCGCCGCGGATCGGCGTCGGCCATCGCGCCACTGGCCGGACGAGCCTCGCCCCGTTCATCCGCGCCGATGGTCGCGCGCCGGCGCGCTGGCAGACCCGCGTCGAGCTCGCCTGGGACGAAGAGCGCTTCTCGGTCCACTTCCATTGTTCGGACGACGACGCCTGGGGGACCTACACCGAACGCGACGCTCCGCTCTGGCAGCAGGAGGTCGTCGAGCTCTTTCTCGCCGCAGGCGAAGCGGTGCCTGACGCGGTACTTCGAGTTCGAGGTCAGCCCGGCGAGGCGTGCTGTTCGACGCGCTCGTCGCCAATCCGCACGGCGACCGCATCGGCATGACGGTCGACCCAGCCTGGAACTGCCCCGGTATCGAATGGGGCGCCGAACCGACCGACGAGCGCGCCGATTGGCGCGCCCATCTCGCGATTCCCTGGCGCGGTCTCGACCTGGCGGCGGCGCCGGCGACCCTGCGCGCCAACTTCTACCGCATCGAGCGCCCGCGCGCCGGCGAGGCCGAATTCTCCTGCTGGTCGCCGACCCTCACCTTGCCCGCCGACTTCCATCGCCCGGAGCGATTCGGCGTTCTCGACCTGATCCGCTAGACTGATCGCTTCCCGAGATTCTCGGAGGTTCACGCTCATCCGCAACATTGACGCACGACCGCCGTTCGATGTCGATGCCGCCGTTGCGCATCTCACCCGCAAGGACCGCACCCTGGCGCGACTGATCCGCGAGGTCGGCCCCTGCCGGCTCGAGATCGCCCCGCGGCAGAGCCCCTATCAGGCGCTGCTCGAGTCGATCGTCTATCAGCAGCTCACGGCCAAGGCCGCCGCCACGATCTACGGCCGGGTCTGCAAGAGCTTCGGCTCCAGCCGCTGTCCGGGAGCGGAGAAGGTCGCCGACGCTCCGGACGAGCTCCTGCGGGCCGCGGGGCTGTCGCGGAGCAAGGTCTCCGCGGTCAAGGACCTGGCGCAGAAGTCGCTCGACGGCGAGATCCCGACCCGGCGCGCCGCCGAGAAGCTGTCCGACGCCGCGCTCGTCGAGTGCCTGACGAACGTGCGCGGCGTCGGCACCTGGACGGTCGAGATGTTCCTCATCTTCACCCTCGGCCGGCCCGACGTGCTGCCGCTCGACGACTACGGCGTGCGCAAGGGTTTCGCCCGCACCTTCGGCAGGGACGTGCTGCCCAAGCCCAAGGAACTCGCCGCGCTCGGCGAGAAATGGCGGCCGTTCCGCACCGCCGCCAGCTGGTACCTCTGGCGCGCGCTCGATCTCGACGCCAAGGGCTGAGCGTGCGCTCGGCGCCGCGATGCGACGACTGAAGCAGCTCTGGCGTCGTTTTCTCGAGCTCGAGCGTTTCCGCCGCTTCGCGCGTGATGAAGCGCACCGCATGCCGCTCGCCGAACTGGTCGAGCGCATCGCCCTCCCGGCGGAGAACGCCCCTCCCGCGGCGGTTTTCGCCTATCAGCGACCGCGCGAGATCCTCGAGCTCCTGATCGGTCTCGAAGCCGCTCGACCGCGGGTCATCGTCGAGATCGGGACGGCGGCCGGCGGTACCCTGCTCCTCCTGGCACGCGTCGCCGCCCCCGAGGCGCTCCTCGTCAGCATCGACCTTCGCGGCGGCGGGTACGGCGGCGGCTACAGCCCCTGGCGACGCCGGATCTATCGCGCTTTCGCCCGCGAGCGCCAGCGGATCGTGCTCATCGACGGCGATTCCCACGCCCCGGCGACCCGCGAGCGCCTGCTGCGGCACCTCGTCGGCCGGCCGATCGACTTCCTGTTCATCGACGGCGATCATTCCTACGCCGGCGTGCGTCGCGACTTCGAAGACTACTCGCCGCTCGTCGCCCCCGGAGGGCAAGTCTGTCTGCACGACATCCGCCAGCACCCGCTCGGGTACTCGGGAGAGGTCTGGCGATTCTGGCAGGAGCTCGAGACCGACCTTGCTGGCACGCGGGCGATCCTGGAGCCCGGAGTGGCCGGCTACGGACTCGGCTTGATCGGGTTGCCGGAGGGGCTGCCGGAGGAGCCATCCGCGGGAGCGCCCCGGGCGGACCGCGCGGCCCTGGCTTCGGCCTCCCGGCCGAGCTCCGCCTCGCGCGCCGCTTCGCCGCCGCGGCCCTGACGGCTGTAGACATCGGCGAGGACGTAGTGGCCGAGCGGCGTGAACGGTCCCTTGGCATCGAGCTCCAGGCCGCGCACGCGCCTCGCGCTCGGCGCCGGCGAGATCGCCCGTCGCGAGCAGCGCCCGCGCCAGGAAGAGCCGTGCCGACCGCATACTCTTCGTTCGCGCGCGACGGCGCCGCGGAGCGCCGCGAGCGCGCCCGCGCAGTCGCCCATCGCCTCGAGCAGCCGGCCGAGATTGAAGAACGCCTTGAAGCTCGTCGGATGGTCGGCGATCTCCTGCGCGATAGGCGGCGGCCGCCTCCGGCGGCCGTCCTTCCGCCTCGAAGAGCAGCGCGCGGTTGTAGCGCGCGTGCTTCGCCTTGCGGTCGATCGCCGGCGCGCGGTCGAGCGCTGCATGGGCCGCCGGCTAGCGTCCTGCGGCGGAAAGCGACGACCGCCAGGCCGACCTCGGCGCGCGCGGTCTTCGGCTCGACCTCGAGCGTCCTGCGCAGCCCCTCTCGGCGTCGGCGTCGCGGCCGGCGTCGAGCTCGACCTGCGCCAGCCGGTAGAGAATCTGGGCGTTCTTCGGGTCGGCTCGAGGTACTTGCGGTAGCCGGCGACCGCGGCGTCGATCTCGCCGCGGGCGACGTAGGTGTCGGCGAGGCCGATCATCGCCCAGTCGTGCTCGGGCCGGCGCTTGAGCGTCTCGCGGTAGTTCTCGGCCGCGCTCTCCCAGTCGCGCTGGCGGAAGTGGACGTTGCCGAGCGTGAACCAGGCGTCGACGACCTCCGGGTCCTCCGCCAGCACCTCTCGAGCAGGGGGATCGCTTCCGTCGACTCCTCGCCGCGCGACAGGCCGCGCGCGCGGCTCATCTTCGCGTAGACATCGAGCCGGTCCTTCGGATCGGGTAGCTCGCGGAACGACTTGTCGGTGTCCGGGGCCTGCCCGCCGATGTAGCCCAGCGCCGCCAGCGCCCGCATCGTCTCGTCGTCCTCTTCGACCGGCGCCGAGCCGGCCGCCGCGGGCTGGACGGTGGCGTCGAGCGCCGCCAGCTCGGCGCGCAGCTCGCGCACGACGCGGCGCTCCGCGTCGGCCAGATTGCGCTTCTCGCCCGGATCGGCCTCGATGTCGTAGAGCTCGGCGCGCGGCGCTTCGATGAAGTGCCACCGATCCCGGCGCAGCGACCGCAGCTCCGACCAGCCGTAGTGGAGCCGCGGCAGGAAGATCTCGCTGTAGCCGCGCGGCAGGCGCGCCCGGCGGGTCGACGCCGCCCGCGAGCAGCGGCACGAGGCTGCGTCCCTGGCCCTGCTCGAGCCCGCCGGCGACACCCGCGAGCTCGAGCAGCGTCGGCGCCAGATCCGGTGACCGACCGGCGTCGACACCACGCGTTGCCGGGCGCCGGCGAACGGCGCGTCGACGATCAGCGGCACCCAGGAAGTCGGCCGATAGATGAAGAAACCATGGTCGGCTTCGCCGTGATCGCCGAGGCTCTCGCCGTGATCGCCGACCACCATGACGACCGTGCGTTGCCTGAGTCCGCGTCCCTCGAGGTGGTCGAGAAGTCTGCCGACGAGACTGTCCGTCCAGGCGACCTCGGCGTTGTAGGGCGCGCCCGGATAGCGGCTCTTCCAGGGCTCCGGCGGCGTGTGCGGCGTGTGCGGATCGTAGAGGTGGACCCAGGCGAAAAATCTTTCGCTGGCGGCGCCGCCCTCGGTCGGCAAGGCCGTCGATCCACTTCGTCGCCTCGGCGATCGTCTCGTTGCCGGGCCGCTGGATCTCTCCCAGGCTGAGGGTCTTCGTCTTTTCGAGGTCGAAATCGTCGAAATAGCGCTCGAATCCCTGGCCGATCCCCCACTTGTGATCGAGCACGTAGGCGGAGACGAAGCCGCCGGTGCGGAAGCCCGCGGCGGCGAAGGCTTCGGCGAGCGTCTTCCTCTCGTCGGCGAGACGGAAACCGCCGTTGTCGCGCACCCCGTGCGCCGCCGGCAGAAGTCCGGTCATGAGCGTCGCATGCGCCGGCAAGCGTCAGCGGGGTCACCGACGAAGCGTGGAGGAACAGTGCCCCGTCCCCGGCGAGCCGGTCGAGGACCGGAGTCTCCGGGGCGGGGATCGCCCGAGCGGCCGGCCGTAGACGCCGATGCGGTCTGCGCGCGTCGTGTCGAGAGTGACCAGGAGGACGTTGAGGCTCTCGCGGCGGACTCCCGCCGGCAGATCGCCCAGGGGGCTCTCCGCTCTGCGCCGGCACCCGGCGGCGCTGATCGCTCCGACCACCACGACGGCGACGGCGATTGGAATCCAAAACCGCGGAGTCGATCCAGCTGGATGATGCCGGAGCCTCATGACGGCGAATGCTACGCGATCGCGGGCGAGCAAGCGCCAACCCTTGTTCTTCCTCGGCTTCGGCGCTATCCTGCGCCGCCAAGTACCGCAGCAATCCTGACTTGGCAGAACTCTTGCGCTCGCTTCGGGCGCAAGAGGCACTCGGCGAACTCGCATTCGGACCTCAGGACGAAAGGGAGGACGGCATGACCACAGGTCGAATCGGCAGAACACTCGGATGGGTCCTCGGCGCGGCGCTTCTCGCCAGCGGTGCGTGGGCCCAGAGCAAGACGACGGCAGCGCTCACCGGCACGGTGACCGATGACTCCGGCGCCGCAGTACCGGGTGCGATGGTGGAGATCTCCAGTCCGGCGCTCATCGGCGGCGCTCGCAGCGCGACGACCGAGGAAGCCGGACGATTCCGCTTCCCCGAAATCGCGCCCGGGTATCTACTCCGTATCGGTCGTCCTCGACGGATTCCAGCCGGTGCGCGTCGAAGGAGTGACGCTGGTGACCGGCGGCACCCAGGACATCGCGGTCCAGCTGAAGCGTCGCCACCGTCACCGAGACCCTGATCGTGACTGCGGACGCGGCAACCGTCGATACCGCGAGCTCCGCCACGAACACCAACCTCGACAGCGACTACCTCCAGAACCTGCCGACCGGCCGCTTCCAGCCCGACGTCCTGAACCTCGCTCCTGGAATCAACAACGACGTCGCCTTCGGTTCCGCTGGATCCGGGCTCGCCTACCAGCTCGACGGAGTCGATACTTCGGACCCGGAGGGCGGCACGGCCTGGTCCTTCGTCAACTACAACATCGTCGAGGAGGTCCAGCTGGTCGGCCTCGGGGCGCCGGCAGAGTACGGCAGCTTCACCGGCGTGGTCTTCAACAGCGTGACCAAGTCGGGCGGCAACGAGTTCAAGGGTCTAGTCGACGCCTACTACTCGAACAAGAGCCTGTCCGACAGCTTCAGCGGCGAGGAGTTCGAAGGCCTCAACCCGACCAACGAGTCGTTCATCGACACCACCGCGCAGATCGGCGGTCCGTTCATCCAGGACAAGCTCTGGTTCTTCGTTTCCGGCCAGTACTTCAAGGAGGAGAGCTCCGACGGCGGCCCGATCCGCACGGAGGAATCGCCGCGCCTCTTCGGCAAGCTCTCCTGGCAGGTGAGCGAGAAGAACAGCATCGATGGCTGGCTCGAATGGGACCGCTACGACATCATCGGCCGCGGCGGAGACTCCGTGACGCCGCTCGAAGCGACGGTGACCGAGGACGCCCCTGAGTACGTCGGCAATGTCTCCTGGCGCTCGATCCTCTCGGAGAACACCATCCTCAACGTCTCCTACGGCGGCTACGACGGCTACTACTACCTCGATCCGAACCAGGGATATGACATCGCCGGCCGGTACGACGGCGCGACCGGCCTCTACAACACCAACTCCACCTACTTCTACCTTGCCGACCGGACGCGCAATCAGATCGTCGCGTCGGTCTCGCACTTCGCCGACGATTTCATCAAGGGCGATCACGACTTCAAGTTCGGCATGGAGCTCGAGCGCTCGACGGTCCGCAGCCGCTATGGCGCGCCGACCGGCGTCTGGTTCTACGACAACTACGGCTACTACGACGACCCGGGAACGGAGGAGTACGACTACGTTCCCTACACCCAGGGTTACTACAACTACAGCTACGACCTCAAGGGAACCATCGAGCGCCAGTCGCTCTTCGCGCAGGACAGCTGGAGGATCACGCCGACCTTTACGGTCAACGTCGGAGTCCGTGCCGAGTTCAACCACGGTTCGGTTCCCGGCGAAGGCAACATCTTCGACAATACCGCCGTCGCGCCCCGGCTCGGCTTCGCATGGGACATGACCCGGGACGGCAAGACCGTCTTGAAGGGGCACTACGGCCGCTTCTTCGAGAAGTTCGTCGCCACCGAGTTCTACTACGCGAGGGACGGCGCCTACACGCCGCTCGAGTTCCGCAACATCTATCCGAGCGGCTACATCGAGGATCTCGGCCAGGTGACCCCCGGCGTCGTGGTCATCGAAGAGGACCTCGACCAACCCTACATGGACCAGTACACCCTCGGCATCGACCGCGAGCTGGGTGGCGGCATCACGGCCTCCTTCACCTACATTCACCGCGAGAAGAAGGACTTCATCGAGACCGTCAGTCGCGACGGCATCTTCGTACCCATCGATGGCATCGTCCGGGAGACCGGCAGGCCGGCGACGGTCTATGACTATCTGAATCCTGAGGACGACGTACTCGATCTACCGGAATGTCCCGGAGCTCCACCGCAAGTACGAGGGCTACATGTTCGTCCTCAACCGGCGGCTGCGCGACAACTGGCAGATGCTGCTCTCCTACGTCTACTCGGAGTCGACGGGCAACATCGACAACCTGAGCTCCAGCGGACAGTACGGCGGCGACAACGCCAGCAGCTTCCTCGACACGCCGAACTCGCTGGTCTTCGCCGAAGGCAAGCTCACCAACGACCCGACCCACGCCGTCAAGCTCCAGGGGTCCTACGCCATTCCCAAGCTGAATCTGCTGTTCTCGGGCAACTACACCTTCAACACGGGTGACACCTACAACCTGCGTTCGACCTGCCTGCTGGTCGATGGCGAGTGCTACGACTTCAATCAGGGCACGGTCCGCTTCCACGGCGAGCCCCGTGGTTCGCGACGCCTCGAGGACAAGAGCGAGCTCGACCTGCGGGCCGAGTGGTACATGAACGTCGGCGACGCGGATGGCCGATTCGGCATCTTCCTCGACATCTTCAACGTCACGAATCAGGCGCGATTCACCCTCGTGCAGGATCGGGCGGGAAGCACCTTCGAGGACGGGCGCTCGACGAACTCGCCGCGCACCTACAGGTTCGGAGCGAAGTACAGCTTCTGATTTCGCCTCAAGACGGCTGAGTTCCGACATGCGAAGGGCCGGCGAGCGATCGCCGGTCCCTTTTTCTTTGGCGTAGACGAACGCTCAGAGCGATCGACGAGGATCGCGCCGGGCCGCGCCAGGCCACCCAGGCGACCGACAGGGCGGCGACCACGGCGAGGCCGAGGGCAAGGCCCCACCAGATGCCGACCAGCCCCAGGCGCTCCGGACGGCCGAGCCAGGCGGCGAGCGGCAGACCGAGCGCGTAGTAGCCGATCAGATTGAACAGCGCCGCCGGGCGCGGTCCGTCCCATGCCGCGCAGCACGCCGCTGCCGACCACCTGCAGGCCGTCGAAGAGCTCGAAGGCGGCGACGATCGGCAGGAGGGTCGCCGCGAGGGCGATGACCGTGAGGTCGGGCGTGTACCAGGCGGGGATGATCGACCGCCCGGCGACGAACAGCAGCGCGAAGAGCGACATGACTCCGCCACCCAGGGCGAAGGCGACCCACGCCGCGCGCTGCGCCGCCCGCGGCTCGCCGGCGCCGATCAGATTCCCGACCCGGGTCGAGGCACCGAGACCGATGCCGAGCGGCACCATGTAGGTGATCGACGCCAGGTTGAGAGCGATCGAGTGCGCCGCGAGCTCGGTCGGACCCAGCCAGCCGGCCCACAGCGACGAGATCGCGAAGGCCCAGTACTCGAGCGCCAGCATCACCGCGACCGGAAACCCGAGGCGCAGCGATCTCCGACAGTCCTTTCACCCGCAGTCGCGTCAGATCCAGGACCGTCGCGGCTCCGCGCTGGAGACGGAATCGCCGGATCAACCACAGCAACGCCAGCAGCATCATCACCTCGGTGATCGCGGTCGCGACGCCGGCGCCGACCGCGCCCATCTTCGGCAACCCCCAATGGCCGAAGATCAGCAGCCAATTGAGACCGGCATTGAATCCGCAGGCGGCGAAGCTCACCCACATCGCCGGCCGCACGATGCCGCGCGCCTGCAGGTACTGCTTGAGCGCCACGAAGAGGAGAAAGAAAGGCAGGGCCGGGATCTGCACCACGACGTAGCGGTGCGCGAGGGCGACCACCGCCGGATCCTGGCCGAACAGGAGCAGCAGGCGCTCCGTCGCGAGCCAGAGCGCGCCGAGCGGCACGCTGACGGCGAGCGCCAGCACCCCGGCATGGAGCAGGACCTCCCCCAGCCGTTCGCGATTGCGCGCTCCGTGCGCCTGGGAAGCGATCGCGTCGAGCCCGAAGATCAGGCCCATGGCGCAGATCGACGTCCCCATGACCCAGATGCGGCCGAGGGAGACCGCGTTCAGCGAGAGGACGTCGATCCGCCCGACCATCAGCAGGTCGATCGTCCACAGCAGCATCGAAGAGAGCTGGGTCAACGCCACCGGCGTCGCGAGCAACGTCAGCCGGCGGGCTTCGCGCCAGTTCGCGATCGAGAATCCCAAGGGCATCCGGGAAAACTATCGCGCCGCGATGGATTTCGCTCGTGTAGGATGCCGGTCAGCCCGACGGAGAGCGACCGCGATGCAGCGCTGCAGGCAGCTCCTTCACTTTCGACTTCTTTCCCGGCCAGGGGTCTGATCCGAATGGCCGACCCCCTCGCCCTGCGCTCCGAGAGCGTCGCCGAGTTCACCTTCAAGGCGGTCGCCGCCGGAGTCGTCCTCGGCGTGCTCTTCGGCGCCGCCAACGCCTACCTGGGCCTGCGCGTCGGCATGACCGTCTCGGCCTCGATTCCGGCCGCGGTCATGGCGGTCGTCGTCTTCCGGGCGCTCAAGCTGCGCTCGACGATTCTCGAGGTCAATCTCGCCCAGACCATCGGCTCGGCTTCGACCGCGCTCGCCACCGGTACGATCTTCACCATCCCGGCGCTCTTTCTCTGGGGAATGGTGCCGCCCTACATGCAGGTGGTCGCGCTCTGCTTCCTCGGCGGCCTGCTCGGCATCTCGGCGATGATCCCGCTGCGTCGCCTGCTCATCGTCGACGCCCACGACGAGCTGCCCTACCCCGAGGGGCGCGCCTGCGCCGAGGTGCTGCGGGCTTCGGAGAGCGGCACCAGCGCCGGGGTCTGGATCTTCCGCGGCATGGCGGTCGGCGCGGCGGTGAAGATCCTGATTTCGGTCGCCTTCCTCTTTCCGTCGGAGATCTCCTATCTGCTGCCGGTCCTGCCGAAGGCGCAGCTCGCTCTCGAGCTCTCGCCGGCGCTCTTCGCCGTCGGCTTCATCCTCGGCTACCGCCAGGCTGCGGTCTGCGTCGCCGGCTCGATCGTCTCGTCGCTCGTGCTCATTCCGCTCATCGCCTGGATGGGGGCACACCTGGGAGCGCCGCTCTATCCTGAGACGGTCCGCCTGGTCGCCGACATGGGGGTCGGGGACATCTGGTCGCGCTATGTGCGCTACATCGGCGCCGGTGCGGTGGCGACCGCCGGCATCCTCACGGTGGCGCGCAACTTCCCCACCATGGTCGCCTCCTTCGCCGCAGTCGCGAAGGGACTGCAGAAGAAGGCGGCCGCGAGTGGAGCCGCACTCTCCGCCGAGAGCCGGCTGGCGGCGGCGACCACCGACCGCGACCTCCCCGGCGGCTTCGTCTTCGGCGGCATCGCCACCGTCGTCACCGTCTCCTGGCTCGTTCCCGGCATCTTCGCCGGCGGCATGGACCTCACCCAGCGCGCAGTCTGCGCAGCGGGCGTCGGGCTCTTCGGGGTGCTCTTCGTCGCCGTCGCAGCGCGCATCGTCGGCATCGTCGGAGTCTCTTCCCAGCCGACCTCCGGCATCGCTCTGGTGACTCTCCTCGGCGTCGCCTCGGCCTTCGCCGCCGCCGGCTGGGTCGACGGCGGCGCCCGGGCCGCCGTGCTCACCGTGGGAACGATCGTCGCGATCGCCGCATCCAAGGCCGGCGACATCGCCCAGGACTTGAAGACCGGCTACCTCGTCGGTGCGACGCCGGCGAAGCAGCAGCTCGGCCAGCTCATCGGCGCCGCGGTCGCCTGCTGGGCGGTCGCGGGCACGGTGCTGCTGCTGGGCAATACCTACACTTTCGGTGGCAAGGAGCTCGCGGCGCCGCAGGCGACACTGATGAAGACGATCATCGAGGGGGTGCTGTCGGGCAACCTTCCCTGGGATCTCGTGGCGACCGGAGCCGGCGTTTCCATCTCGGCGATGCTCTGCGGCGTCTCGGGCCTCGCCTTCGCGATCGGCGTCTATCTGCCGCTCTCCTCGATGGCCTGTCTCTATGTCGGCGGGCTGGTGCGCAAGCGGTTCGAGAAGCAGGCCACCGCGCCAGGCGTCAAGAGCGTCAACGAGAGCGATCCGGGCATCCTCGCCGCCTCGGGCCTGGTCGCCGGCGAGGGCCTCGCCGGCATCGCCATCGCCGCCGCAGCGGCGCTCAAGTGGATTCCGAAGAGTGCCGAGCCGAAGTGTCGGCGGCCTGCCTGGAGAGCTGTTGACGCTGGCCGTCATTCTGGCAGTGCTTGGGTTCCTGTATGCGGCCGGCAGATCGGCCGCGAAGACACTGACTACGACGTCGGATTGAGGCGGAGGCTCCGCGACGGGACCGAGCGGGCGCGGTCGCCGAGGCACTGCAGGCGACAGCCAACCCGATCTCCGGGCGCGGGCAGGAAACAGAGGGGCGACGAACGAACGTGATCCGTCGATTCGGCGATTTCCTGCTCGACGAAGCGCGCTTCGAGCTCACCCGGTCCGGGCAGCGGGTCGAGCTCGAGCCGCGCGCCTTCGAGCTGCTCGGCTATCTCGCCCGGAATTCCCGCCGCGTCGTCACCAAAGAGGAGCTGGTCCGCGAGGTCTGGCAGGGCAAATTCGTCTCGGACGCCGCGGTGACCTACTCCGTCGGCGCAGTCCGCCGTGCGATCGCGGGCGATCCGGCGGTGACGCTCGCCACCGTGCACGGGCGCGGTTATCGCCTCGATGCCGACGTGGCGCTCGTGCCGACGGCGGCGCCGGTGGCCACGACAGCGAAGGAGCCGACGCCTGCGACGACGCCGGAGGACCCCGGAGCTCCCCTTGCGGACCTGGCGAAAGGGCCACGGGCGCCCGGGACCGAGACGCTCGGTCCCCCGCCGGGCTACGGTCCGGGCCGCCGGGTGCGGATCGGGCTGGTGGCGGTTCTCGGCACCGTCGTGCTGGCGCTCGGCGCCATGGCGTGGCGCGCCGCCGGCCGGCTGCGCGCTCCGAGCCCCGCTCCCACCGCAGCCCGCGAAGCAATTCTCGTGATCGCGACACCGCAGGTCGCGGATGGCGACGCCGAGCTGCAGCTCCTTGCCGTGTCGCTCATCGATGCCGTCCGGGCGCGCCTCGAGCAGGTGCCCGGGCTCGCGCTGCGCCCCGACGATCCGGAGCTTCCGGGAGTCGCCGGGGCACCGGCTCTCGTCCTCAGCCTCGAGCGCGACCCGCGCCTGGACCGGGCGCGCCTGCGCGCGCTGCTTTCCAATCCCGCCGGAGGGCCGCACGCCCCGATCGGCCGCTTCGACGTGCCGATTCTCTCCAAGGCGGCGGATCTCGCCGCCTTCAACCAGGCGCGCGAAGCGATCGCGAACTTCGTCGTCGGCTTCCTGCTTCCGGCGGTCGATCTCGCTCCCGCGGAGGAGGGGCTGGCGCCGCGCGATGCCGAGGCCTATCGCCTCTACCTGCTCGCCAACGACATCAGCGAAGAGGTGAGCTGCGACGACGAGCGGTTCGCCGAGCTCCTGCAGGCGTCGCTCGCCCGCGACGAACGCTTCGCGCCCGCCTGGGAGGTCCTCGGCTGGGCGCAGTACGGCCAGGTGGCCTACTGCGCCGGCCTGGCGACCGGCTACGACGACGCTCTGGCTTCGGCGGAACGTGCCCTCGAACTCGCTCCGGGGTGGCCGGCGGCGCTGATGCTCAAGGTCGCGGTGCTGGTCGAGACCGGGCGCTGGAGCGAAGCCTGGCGCGCGATCGAAGATGCGCCGGCGAACGAGGCCTATGCCGCCGCCTGGATGTTCGGTCGCTCGCTCCTGCTCAACTACGTCGGCGAAGTCGACCGCGCCGTCGAGGAGCTCGAGCGCTGCGTCGAGAGGAACCCGATCCTCCTCTCTTTCACCAGCTGGACGCCGAACGCCCTGCTCTACGCCGGCGAGACTGCACGATTCCTCGAGCTCGTTCCGGCGGCAGTTTCGCCGATCATGCGCTACTACCAGGCCGAGGCCCTGGTGCGGGCGGGGCGGAGGGGCGAGGCGTCCGCGACCCTCGAGGCCGCCTTCGCGTCGAATCCGGGCGATCTGTTCGCCCGCCTGTGCGAAAGCTACCGCCTCCATCTCGCCGGCGACGGGGCCGGCGCGCTCGCGGTGCTGCAGGCGCTCGAACGCGACCGTCGGCGCTCTGGCGGCTCGGACGGCGAGGTGACGTTCAAAGTGGCGTCGCTCGCGGCCCGGACGGGATCCGCCGACTTCGCCCTCGAAGCCCTGGGGCGGGCTGTCGACCAGGGGTTCGCCTGCGCCCCCTGCTTCCGCGGCGATCCGGCCTTCGGGGCCCTCTCCGGCGACCCCCGTTTCGCTGCGATTCTCGAGCGTGCCGACGAGCGCGCGCGCCGAGAGAAAGACGCGGCCGGATTCGCCCCTCCGGCGAAGCCGTAGAAACCCGCCAGCAGGGCGGCACGGGCCGCCGTCGAGATTCCTTCGAATTTCCTCGCGCCTCCCTCGCGACCTCGTGCGGTGCCCCGACGTACTTTGGCGGCCATGTCGCTCGCCAAAATCATCGCGCTCGGAGGGCTCGCCGTCGCCCTGGGGATGACCGCGGTCGGGCTCCTTCCCCCGGGCTTCTCGCATCGGCCCTCGCCGGCGGCGAGCCGTCTGCCTGCCGTTTCGCACGCCTTCGAGATGTCGCTGGTCGGGCAGGTGGATCGAGGGCTCGCTACGGCCAACCCCACGAGGGAGTTCCGCCTCCGCCTGCGCCGGACCCGCTCGGGGACCCTCTCCGCCCCCCGGCTCCGGGTGCGCAGCCCTCTGGGTTGGGCACTCGATCGCGCACTTCCGCTACCGATGGCGCCCGGAGAGTCGATCGAGATCGCGTTCGAGATCCCATCGGCGCCCGGCCTCTCTTCGATCTGCGCCCAGGTGATCGGCCGGATCCCCGATCGCCCTTCTGCTGCGCTCGTCCACGGGCAGCGACCGCCTCTGCTTCGACCCGTCCCGCGTGGGTAGCGCCGCCACTCTTCCAGGAAAGGAATCCCTACGATGAACCCGACTTCGAGCCTTCGGTACCCGCGGATCGTGCCCGTCGCCGGCCTCCTCGCCGCGGTCTGGGCGGGCGGGCCGCCCTCTCCCGCGGCCGCGGACAGCCTGCTGATCGTCAACTCGACCGCCGACACCGTGGCGGTCGACAGCGTGCTCACGCTGCGCGAGGCGCTCTTGCACGCGCGTCGCAGCGGAATCTTCGAAGACGGCAGCGTCGGCATCTCCTGCCTGACGACCGCGGAGTGGGATCAGATGTGGGGCGACATCGAGAACTGCGTGGAGCTCGCGGCGCCGAACCTCACCGGCTGCGTCCACAACCCGCTCACCGACGGTCCGCGCTGGGCGTTCCGGAACGGCTGCTTCGAGCCTCAGATGGGACCGGGTATGGGGCTCAACTTCGCCGACACCATTCAGTTCGATCCGGCGATTGCCTCGGTGCCGACGCCGGGCGACCTCTGGGTGTTCCGCCGCGACCGCCTCGACGGTGCGCGACCAGGCGGCGGCCGCGTCGCGCTCGTGGCCTCTTCGGCCCCGGCGAACGCGCCTGGGCTGGTCGTGAAGCGTGGCGCCTTCATTCAACAGTACGAGCCCTTCCAGATCGTCGTCGAAAATCTCGAGATCTCCGGTTTCCCCGGCGACTGCATCCTGGCGCAGGCACCGGCCGAGTCGACGTTCCGGAATCTGCTGCTTCACGGCTGCGGCCGCCACGGGCTGGCGCTCGTTCCGGAGGCGGCGCACGGCCGCAATCCGTTCAAGAACCAGATCGGCGGCGGCGCGGGCTTCGGGAACGAAATCCGCGACAACGCCCAGTGGGGGATCTACACCGAGGGGAATCCGGCATTCGGCACCGGTTCGGCGCTGAACCGCTTCGAAGGCAACCGCGTGGGCTGGTCTGCGACCGACGCGGGCGGCGCGCACGGCAACGCCGCCGGCGGTGTGGCTATCGTCAACGCCCGCGGCAACATCGTCGGCACCACCGATCCTGCGTACGGCAATCGGCTCTCCGGCAACGGCGGCGCCGGCCTGCTGCTCTATGGCAGCGAGGCGCGCGAGAACGCGGTCGTCGGCAACTTCGTCGGCCTGGTGGATTCGGGCGGATTGTGGCTGGCCAAGGCGAACGGGGAAGGCATCTTGCTGGATGCGGGGGCGCACGACAACCAGATCGGCGGGACAGCCGCTGGCTCGGGCAACTTCGTGTCTCTCAACCTCGGTGCCGGGATGAGGTTGTCGAACAACAGCGACTTGAACCTCGTGCGCGCCAACTGGATCGGTCTCGCTCCGAACGCGACGACGGCTGGAAACGGCGCCGACGGCGTGCGGATCGAAGGCGCTTCGAGCCAGAACCTCGTCGCGGGAAATGTCATCTCGGCCAACGGCGGAGCGGGCGTGCGCATTGACGGCGTGGCGACCGACAGCAACGTCCTCGACGCCAATCTGATCGGTGTCGATCCGACCGGCGTGCTCGACCGCGGCAACGCGGGTCATGGCGTGCAAGTGGGCGGCGGCGCCAAGAGCAACAAGATCGGCTCCGCGGCCGGCCTCGGCAATCAGATCGCGGGCAATGCCCAGGACGGAATCCACGTCAGCGGCGCCGGAACCGACAGCACCGCGATCTATGCCAACCTCGTCGGCCTGAACGCTGCGCGGACCCAGGCGGTGCCCAATGCCTGGAGCGGTGTGGCGCTCTTCTGGGGGCCGAAGCTGACCAACCTGGGCGGAGCGGCGACGCTCGGCAACACGATCTCGGGCAACGGCCAGGTGGGGGTCTACGTCGCCGGCACCGGTACGAACCAGAACCTGGTGCGCGGCAACCTCGTCGGGCTCGCGACGGGAAACAGCGCGATCGGCAACGGCCAGAGCGGCATCCTGGTCTGGAACGACGCCGACCTCAACACGCTGCACGACAACGTGATCGCCGGCAACGGCGGGCCGGGGATCGAGCTTCTCGGGCCGGGACTCGCCGGCGGCCCGGTGACGCAGAATCTGATCGGCCGTGACGCCGCCGATCAGGTCGACCGCCCGAACTCGGGCTCCGGCATCCGCCTCGCCGGCGGCGTGCTGGGCGCGGAGATCTCCCAGAACGTGGTGCGCGCCAACCTCGGCCACGGCATCCTGCTTGCCGACGCCGCGACCTCCGGCACGCTGCTCTACCGCAACCAGGTCACCGGCAACACGCTCGACGGCCTGCGGCTGGACGGCGGCTCCGGAAACGTCGTGGGCGGGATCGGGTCGGCGTGGCGGAACGAGTTCCGGGCCAACGGCGCCTTCGGCGTCCGCGTGGCCTCCGGCAACAACAATGCGATTCGCGGCAACATCGTGAGTGAACACGCCCAGGCGATCGTTCTCGGAACGGGCCACCCGCCGAACGATCCGTACGATCTGGACGGTGGACCGAATCAGCAGTTGAATCGGCCGGTGGCATTCTCGAGCGGGCACGGTCCCACCACCTGGGAGCTGTCGTGGGGGCTGATGAGTGCCGCCAACACGCAGTTCACCGTCGACGCCTACGCCGGATACTGCAGCGCGGCGGGCGAGCTGCATCCCGAGCTCCATCTCGGATCGTCGACGTTCGTCACCGGCGATCGCGGTCTGCATCGCGGAACGCTCCTCTTCTTCGGCGCACTCCCGGCGTTGCCCTACGTCGCCCTGGCGGTGACCGACCCGTCGGGCAACACCTCCGAGCTGTCCCGCTGCCTCGAGCCCGGATCTTCCAACCGGATTCACACCGACCGCTTCGAAACGGGATGGCTCGACGGCTGGTCCGACTGGAGCGGCGCCGCGCCGTGAACGTCGCCGCCGGGATCCGTTCCCGGATCTCGCGATGACCCTCCGGAAAGGCGCGACTTGCAAAGACCGGCAGCCTCCCCCCGGCAGGGTGATCCGACACCCTTGTCAGCCTTCTCGGGCTCGGCTATCTTCCCGCCATAGACCGTCTGTGCTGCATTGAGCCTATTCGTCGCGAAAGCGCACGTTACCTGGAGAAGAGACTTCCTCTTCGCTCAATCTACCCGGAGGGTCCTTGCGATGCGCATTCCCAACCTGCTCCGCCGACGCGTACCGATCATTCAGTGATGGCAGTGATCGCAGTGATGGCAGTGACAGCAGTGTCCAGCACCCGGAGTGCCTGGGGCGACATGACGGTGACGCCGATGGGCGGCGCCCTCAACGCCAACGCGATGGCGGCCGCACTTCTCGACGCCTCCTCCGGCATCACCATCAACAGCGCGAGCTACACCGGCGCCAACGGCGCGTCGGGCACCTTCGAGGTCGGCACCGACATCATCGGCATCGACCGCGGGATCCTGCTCACCAGCGGCACGGTGGCGACGGCGCTCGGGCCGAACGACGACGACGGCGCCGGCAAGGACAACGGCCGCGCAGGCGACGCGCAGCTCGAAGCGCTGCTGCCTCACCGGGAGCCGAGACGCAGGACGCCTCGGTGCTGACGATTCATTTCACCCCGACCGGCAATCAGGTCCGATTCTCCTACGTCTTCGCTTCGGAGGAGTACAACGAGTTCGTCGGGTCGCAGTTCAACGACCTCTTCGCCTTCTTCGTCGGCGGCACGAACTACGCCGTCCTGCCGGGCACCAGCACGCCCGGTCGCGATCAACAACGTCAACTGCGGCAACCCCCTCAATCCGTTCTTCCCGCCGACGAACTGCAGCTTCTTCATCGACAACACGGACGCCGGGCTCGACATCCAGATGGACGGCATGACCACCGTGCTCACCTTCACCGCGCCGGTGAATCCCGGTGTGCAGAACACCATGCGGCTGGCGATCGCCGATGTCAGCGACGGCATCCTGGACTCCGCCGTCTTTCTCGCCGGCGGGTCTTTCACCGATGGCGGGGGCTGCGTTCCCGACGCCTGGACGGTCTGCCTGCTCGGCGGCCGCTTCGAGATCTCGGTGAACTGGGAGGACTACCAGCATGTGCACCGTGACGCCTTCGTGGCCTCGGCCGGAACTCCGGAATCGGCGCTGTTCTATTTCCGGCAGGCGGCGAACTGGGAGTTCCTGATCAAGATCATCGACGGCTGCAGCCTGAACGGCAAGTACTGGGTCTACTTCGCCGCCGCCACGGACGTCGGCTACGTCGTCACGGTGCGCGACACCCAGAGCACCGCTCCACCGAAGGAGTACACGAACACTCTGGGGACCGCATCGCCCGCGGTCAACGACTCGGGCGCGTTCAACTGCTGACCGGCGCCCGGCCCGGAGGACGCGAGGAGGACGCGAGGAGGACGTCCGGATGACGCCCGGCGGAGCCTGCTAGCATCTGCGTAACTTGAACTGCCTCCTCCTTCGCCAGCGCTTTCGTCGACCGCACCCACGGCGTCCGTCCCTCGCCGTGGGCGCGCTCGCGTTCCCGGTAATCCTGGCTGCGCTCATCGGGCTCGCCGCCTGCGGGCGGAGCACGCCGCGGATCCTCGTGCTCGGCTTCGACGGCCTCGACCCCGCGACGGTCGACCTGCTGCTCGCCGAGGGCAAGCTCCCCAACTTCGCGCGGCTGCGGCTCGGCGGCGCCTATGGGCCGCTCAAGAGTTTCCAGCCGATGCTGTCGCCCATCCTGTGGACGACGATCGCCACCGGCAAGACCCCGGACCAGCACGGCATCGGACACTTCGTCGTCCACGAGGCCGGCGGCGAGCGCACCGCGCCGGTCACCAGCGACCTGCGGCGCGTCAAGGCGCTGTGGAACCTCTTCTCCGACGCCGGCAAGCGCGTCGGCACCCTCGGTTGGTGGGCGACCTGGCCGCCGGAGAAGGTGAACGGCTTCGTCGCCAGCGATCATCTGGCCTGGCACTTTCTCTTCGCGCAGGGGTTCGAGGAACAGAGCGGACCCGGCGCGACCTACCCGCCCGAGCTCGAGAGCCGCCTGCAGCCGCTGCTCGTCCGGCCGCAGCAGATCGGGGCGGCGGAGCTCGCGCCGTTCGTCGACGTCACGGCCGAGGAGATCGCCCGACCGTTCGCACTCACCGACGATCTGCAACACTTCCGGTGGGTCCTGGCCACGATGCGCTCCTACCGCGATATCGGCCTCGAGCTGTGGAAGAGCGAAAGTCCCGAGCTGATGCTCGCCTACTTCGAGGGGACGGACTCGACCTCGCACCTTTTCGGGCATCTCTTCCGCGCCCAGGGGCTCGCGGGCGAGCTCGCCCTGCAGCAGCAGCGCTACGGGCGAGCCGTCGAAGCGGTGTACGAGTATGCCGATCGCATCCTCGGGGACTTCCTCGCGGTGCTCGATTCGCGGACCACCCTCGTGGTGGTTTCCGACCACGGCTTCGAGCTCGGCACGCTGCCCGACGATCCGAGCCGCCTGCGCGACATGCGCCGGGTCTCGGAGCGCTTCCACAAGGAGGAGGGGGTGCTCTTCCTCTACGGTGCCGGCGTCCGGCCGGGCACCCGCATCGACGGGGCGACGCTGCTCGATGTCGCGCCGACCGTGCTCGCTCTGGGCGGCCTCGCGCCGGCCGAGGACATGCCTGGCAAGGTCCTCTCGGCGGCGTTTCGCGACCTCCCTGAGCCCGTGCGTCCGGCCAGCTATGAGTCCGGCGCGAGACTGGAAGCGCCCGCCGGTGCGACGGCGCCGGCGCGCGACGACAAAGTCGACCAGGCGCAGGTCGAACACCTCCGGAGCCTCGGCTACCTTGCCGGCGGCAGCTCACCCGAGAGCGATCGCAATCTCGCGGCGATCGCCTTCGAAGCCCGCCAGTATGAGAAGTCGGCCCGGATGTACAAGGTGCTGGTCGAGCGCGATCCCGCCGATTCGGCGCTGCGGACGAGCTTAGCCGGCGTCCTGGGCGCGCTCGGGAGATACGAAGAGGCGCTCGTCGAGCTCTCTGTCGCACTGAAGCTCGAACCGCTCAATCCCGAAGGCCACTACAACTCCGGTCTGGCGCTCGAACGCCTCGGCCGGCGCGACGAAGCGCTGGCGAGCTATCGCACGGCGCTGCGCTACCAGCCGGGCTACGAACCGGCGCGCCAGGCTCTGCTGCGCCTGACCGGCGAGACCGGTGAACGAGCTGCGGCGAACGCGGCAGAGGCAAAGGCGATGACACTCGCCGAGGAGGCCGCCGCGGCCGCCCGCCGTGGCGCCTACCCGGAGGCCCTCGCGCGGCTCGCCGAGGCTGCCCGGACGGCGCCTCATCTGCCCCTCATCTGCCAGTACGAGTCCAACGTCGCCTATCTCGCCGGCGACCGGCCGCGCGCCATCCGCGCGCTCGAGCGCTGCCTCGCCCTCGAGCCCGACAATGCACTCTTCGAACAGAATCTGAAGCAGCTGCAGAAGACGCCTTGAGGGCACCGGAAGCGTCCGGCACGCAGGCTGCCGGCGATCGCTGGATCGCCGCCGGCATCGGCTGTCTCTGCTTCGCCATCTACGCTGCCGGCGCCTGCCGCACGATCTACGTCGGCGACAGCGGCGAGCTCACCACCGCCGTTTACCTCCTCGGCATCCCGCATCCCAGCGCCTACCCGCTCTACGTCCTTCTGGGAAAGCTATGGACGGTGGTGCTCCCGATCGGCTCGGTCGGCTTCCGCATGAGTCTCTTCTCTGCCGCTTGCGCGGCGGCGACGGTGGCGCTCCTCTTCGCCGTCGCCCGCCGCCTCGGGCTTGGACGGTCCGCGGCGGCGCTCGGCGCCGGCCTCTTCGCCGCCGCGCCCAGCTTCTGGGGCGAGGCGAACATTCAACGCGTTTACGCGCTCGGGGCGCTCTGCCTCGTGACGGCGCTCGCCGCGGCGCTCGCCTGGGAGCGCGAGCGCACGCCGCGCCGCCTCGCTGTCGTCGCCCTCCTCTGCGGCGTCGGCGCCACCAACCACACCTTCATGTTCGTCTTCGCCGCCGCCTTCGCCGGCGCCGCTCTCCTCGTCGAGCCACAACTCCTGCGCCGCGGGCGCGCCCTCGCCGCGGCGGCGCTCGCTTTCGCTGCCGGACTGCTGCCCTACCTCTACCTGCCGCTCGCTTCGCGCGCCGATCCGGCGCTCGACTGGGGCGACCCGGAGACTCTCGACCGCTTTCTCGCCGTCGTCTTCCGGCGCGGCTTCTGGGAGCGCCGCTGGCTCGAGAGCGCGGCCGACTGGGGGCCGATCGCGGCCGACTTCCTCACCAGCTTCGCCGCCGAGCTCACCGCCGGAGGTGCCGCGCTGGCCGTCTTCGGCGCCGTCGCGCTCGGCGCCTCGCGGCGCCGCTTCGCGCTCGCCATTCTGCTCCTCGCCGCACTCGGAAACCTCGTCGCGATGGGCCTTCACGGCTCCCGCAGCGATCTGTTCATCTGGCACCGGTACTACATTCCTGCCTATTTCTGCGCCGCGCTGCTCGCCGCGATCGGCGCCGACGCCGTCGCCCTCCGGCTGCCCCGCTCGTATCGGCAGCTCGCCTGGCTCCTGCTCGTGCTCCCTCTCGCCGGTCTCGCGACGCATTGGCGGGAGTTCGACCGCAGCCGCTACCGGATCGCCGAGGACTACAGCCGGCAACTCCTCGCCGGGCTCCCGCCCGGCGCCCACCTCGTGGCGAGTGACGACAACATCCTCTTCGTCCTGCTCTACCTCCGGCACGTGGAAGGTCTGCGTCCCGACCTCAATCTCGTCGCGCAGGGCGTGGGCGAGGCACCCCTCGCGCCGCTGCGCTTCGATCCCGATTCGAGCCGGCTCTACTTCACCCACCATCCCAACTGGAATCTCCCCGAGCTCGCGGTCGTCCCCGCGGGTCTCGCCTTCCAGATCGTGCGTCGGGGCGCCGAGCCCGGGCGCAGCGCACTCGCCCCGGCCCGGCTCGAGGGCGAGAACGACCCGCGAGTGCCCAAGGACTACCTGACGCGGAATCTCGTCGGCGAATTCCACTACATGCTCGGCCTCAACGCCCAGGCGACCGATCCGGCCGCCGCCGAGCGCGCGTTCCGCGCCGCCGCGGCCGCGGCGCCGGACAACGACGTCCTGTTCTACAACCTGGGCCTGATCTACTCCCGCAACGGCCAATGGGCCGAGGCCCTCGCGGCGTTCACGCGCTCGCAGGAGATCAATCCCCGGCACCTCGCGAGCGGCGACCGGCCGCGCGCCGCCGACCGCATCGAGGAGGCCCGCGCCGCACTGGCGCGTGGCCGCTGACGTCGCCGCCCCCGCCCGACCGCCTTTCCGGACCGACGGCGATGGCTACGCAGTCACTGCCGCCAGGCGGCTGAGGTAGTCGGCGGATCTGCGGGCACGGCGCAGCAGTTCCACCGGATCGTCGAGCGCCGCCAGCTCGAGGATGAACGTGCCGGTGAAATGAACCGTGGCGAGCTGCTGCAGGAGCTCCGGCCAGGCGATCTCACCCTCTCCCGGCGGCAGGTGGTCGTCGCGCTCGCCACGGTTGTCGCTCGCATGCACCATCCAGAGGTGCCCCGAGAGCTTGTGCGCGACATGGTGCAGGTCCCCGGACAGGAAGGCATGGCCGGTGTCGAGACAGATGCCGACGTTCGTCGAAGCGAGCGCCCCGAGCAGCCAGAGCAGGTCGCGCACATGGCCGGCGAAAAGATGCGGCAGCATGTTCTCGAGCACCAGGCCGACGCCGAGCTCGCCCGCCCGCCAGGCGATGCGATCCAGAGCTTCGACCGCGCAGTCCATGCGGTCGAGGCGCTCCGACCTCGGCACGCCGGTCGTTTCGGGACCGGGGTGGAGAACGAAATAGCGCGCTCCCACCACCGCCGCCGCTTCGGCGGCGCGCGAGATCTCGCGCACCGCGGCGTCGCGGCGGCCGGAGTCGAGCGCCGAGATGTCGATGTGATCGGCGAACGGGGCGTGGAACGAATGAACTTCGAGCTCGAGGGCGCGGATCCGCTGCGCCGCCGCAGCGCAGGCGGAGCGGTCATGGAAGTCGAGATGGGAAGGCGACGAGGCGATCTCGATCCGGCGAAAGCCGGCCCCGCGAATCGGTTCGAGGTAGTCGAGGAGACTCGCGCGCCAGAAAGCGCCGGTGGAGAGTCCGAGCGGCAGCCCTGACGCCGCCGCCGGTTCAGCCATGCCCGCCCCAGCCCTCGGCGGCGGCGCGCAGGCCCTCGAGGTTCCAAGGGCAACCGGTGCCGGGGCACAGGTGCTTCTCCTGCGTCGAGGTGCAGTTGAAGTCGACCATCTGGTCGTTGCCGAGAGCAATGAGGCCGGCGAAGATGCGGGTGTAGACCTCGGCCCGCACCGTCGGATCGTGGAAATGGAAATTCGTGAGCCAGCCGTAGGGGCGCTCATACCTCGAGCGGATGAGCCCGGCAATGTGACGCGGATGCCAGCCCTCGGCGAGCAGCACTCTCACCACCAGCTGGATCGCCCCCGGCTGCAGGAGGAGATCGTTGGGGTGCTCGAGAATACGGCCGGCGCAGGCCGGCAGCGAACCGATGTCGAGGCGATCGTAAGTGGCCGTCCAGAGCTCCGGCGGATCGGCCTCCTCGGCGTAGTAGTGGCGGTGAAATGCGGCCAGGTCACTCTGCTCGTAGGCGGCGATCAATCCCTCCATCGCGAGCGAGGCATCGGGAATCACCGTCTGGCAGTGACGGGCGAACGCCGCGGCGAGAGCGGGATCACGCATGATGCGGATCCCCTCCTCCTCGTCGCCGGGATCGGGAATCGTGATCAGGCGCGGCAGCATTGTCGGCGGCGGCGGAGTCCAGCCGTAGCCTTCCGCCTTGAGATAGGCCGTGAACGGCATGCGGATCGCCCGCCTGTGCAGCGGATCGGCATATTCCGAGAGGTCGATGGCGACGATCTCGCGGCCGTGCGCGCCGGGGCCGACGACGACCGCGGTGAGCTGCACCGGAACCGGCGAACGCGCGCTCGCGACGAGAATGCGGTGCCCGAGATACTCCATCACCTTGCCGAGGCCGTCCCACGCCGCGCCGGCCGCTTCGCCCACCACCTCGCCCCTGGGGAGTTGCGGCGCCGCGTAGGCCGTTCGCAGGCCGTCGGAGAGAGTCGCCAGCCGGACGAGCGCCGCGAATGCCGCCGAGCGCCGCCCGATCTTCCACACGAAATGATGGCCTCTCCCGGTCAGCAGGTGCACCGCTTCGAGCCCGAACTCGGCCAGCAGCGCGGCGATCGTTGCGACGACATCGCGCTGCACGAAGAGACTGCGCTTGGGATAGACCAACGGCTCCCAGGGCCGGTCGAAGTGGACGTGCTCGATATCGAGGTGCACCAGCAGGAACCGGCGATCCCACAGCGACCGCGCCACCTCGAAATCGCCGGCGAGAATCACCGGCAGGTCGGCCAGCGGCCGCAAGAGCGTCGGTGGATCGGGCCGCGGGGAGGGCGAAGTGAGAAAGACGGTGGGGGAAGTCGCCAGCGAGCGCCCGCCCAGGTACTCCTGGTGGCGACGCCGGACCGACGGATGGGCATAGAAACGGTGCCATTCGGCGGCCGCCTTGCGCGCAGTTCAGTGGCGCGCCGTTGCACCGGCACCGACGGCGAAGTCGCGGGGAGAGGGCAGGTCGGACGCGCCGTGGCGCGGCGCGCGGTCGGGCGGCCATGTTTCCAAGGTACTGCCGGACCGCCTCTCCGGTCACCACCCGGTCAGGCGGGAAGAGCGGCAGGAGCCGCTAGCGCGGATTCTCGCGGATCGCCGAGTCGTCCAGCAGTGCGCGCATTACGTCCTCGAGCTCAGAGTTGCTTTCGAGTCGCACCCCTGGACGAAGACCTCCTCCCAGCGTCGAAACTGGGAGCTCGGTTCGGATGCGGGCTTGCGCTCCGCCCTGGGTTCCCGGGCGCGGCAGGTAGGCCGAATAAATGGCCTGCGCAATGACCTCTCCCAGGGTTACGTAGCGCCCGCCAGCCCTTGTGCAAGTCTCTTGCCTCCAGTTGTTAGCCATCCGGCTGGCACCTACTTGGCTTGGGCCCTTGTCTGGCTTGCTGGCGGCTGAAGTCGACAGCCTTGCGGAAGGCTGGAAGATCAGAAGGGACGCTGAACGGAAGGTGGTTCAAGAGACGGGCTCAGCGTCGCCGGGTCGGGGATCTTCAGGATGCGAAGAGCCTCCAGATTGGTGCGCCAGAAGGTAGGGTGCGGCGACGTCGGAACGGAGCCGAAAGAGGCGACTTCGCTCGCCGAGGAGAAGAGGGCGTCACAGCCCGCACCCATTGCACCGCCGGTAGGAGCCCCGCGCTGGGGCACGCCGACGACGAGATACGCGGACCGGGCGGAGCCGGCGAGCCTCTTGAGCCTCCTGCAGGGCAGGACTCTGGTCTCCACCGGCAGGCGCCGGATCTCCGACGGGAGAATAGCGAGCTCCCGCAGAACCAGCACCTGGTCGCCCGGCTGGACCCGCTGTGCGAGCCAATCGATCGCCTCGACGCGCGAATCGCGCCGGACGAGGCCGTCATGAAATCGAACGAGGCCGGCCCCGAAAGAGAGGGCGACCGCGACGGCAGCAAGGACTCCGACAGATCGAGCCCTGAGAGCCGTCTTGTCGCCTTGCGGCCTTCCGAACCCGCCGACGATGAAGTGGGCCCCCGCGACGGCCACGAGCGGGCAGAGCGGAAGCAGGTTGCGGAAAGGTTGAAAGTCATAACGTAGGAAGGGAAGCGTGAGGAGGGTCGCGAAAAGCAGCCACGTCCAGGCGGTGGCGCGGTGCTCGCGCCGACGCAGCATCTGCCACAGGCCGGCGGCCGCGCAGAGAAGGAGCGGAACGCCGAGCTCGTATGTCTGAACCGCGGTCTGCCAATACGACGGCGTGGCCTCCCAATACTCGTACAACCCGGTCTGGATCCGCAGGGCGCTGACGGTCTCGTGAAAGCGCAGCGCGAGCGTCGGCAATCCCAGCGCGAGGCCGGTCAGGACACCGGCACCCAACGCCACGGCTGAGCGGACAGCACGCGAAACGGTCGGCGCCGCGACGAGCACGGCGGCGAGAGCGACGGGCACGAGAACGATCGCCGAGTACTTGGAGGCCGCAGCGAACGCGCCGGCGAGGCCTGCACCGAACGCAAGGACGTGCGACGAGCGGGCCACGCCGTCCCCGGCGCCCTGATCCGGCCGGCAAGACCGGGCGACGAAATAGAGCGCCAGCGTCGCGAAGAACGCCGTGGGCGTGTCGACCATCACAAAGGAGCCGCGGCGGACGAACGACGGACAGCAGGCGACAAGCAGCGCCGCCACCCAGCCCGTCCGCGGGCCGAAGACGCTTCCGCCGAGCAGACCGCTGAGGAGGACCGTGCCGATGCCCAGGAGCAGCATCACAAGCCGTCCGGTCACGATCAGTTCGGTCGGGCCGATAATGTCGTAGAGGGGTCCAGCAGGGGTATCGACCTCGTCGTAGGAGGGAATGCCCTCCACCAGCGACCCGCCCGTCGTGACCGCGCTCTGGAACCAGTCCACTCCCTGCGCTGCGACGGAAATGAGGTAGAAGGTGAGGGGCGGGTATCCGTAGTAACCCGGGTCCCAACTCCCGCTGCGGAGGAGCTGCTCGGTCGGGTGAAGGACATGGCCCTCATCCACGTACGCGATATACGGCAGGCCCGGCGTCAGAGTGAGCGCCCGCAGGCCGATCGCCAGCGCGATCGGCAGCGCCCAGCGCTTGGCTACCGAGATAGTCCTACCGGTTCGCAGGCTCGTCCTTCCAGGCATTGTGTCAGACGGACTTCTGGAAGATCCCGTAGACCACACCCGGCGCGGGACGGCCTTTCGCAACTAGTGCTGCCCTGGACCCCGACTCGGCGACCCACTTTCGCACTCGGCGAAGGCTGACCTGCTTCAACGCCGTGTCGGTGATCGCGCGACACTTCTTGCGAGTATCGTCAGAGAACCAGAAGGCACCTCTTGCGATACTCGAGAGGATCCTGGTACGCAATGTCTCCGGGAGCCATTCAATAGAGGGAAGTCCGGTATGCAACTCTCGCGTGTGGAATCGAGTCGGAAACTCGAGAAGGAAGTAGCCAGCCGGCTTCAGTACGCGCAGGTGTTCGGCGACATACGAAGCCGGATCGGCGGTGTGTTCGACGATGTGACCAGAGACCACGACGTCGAACGTTTCGTCAGCGAATGGAATGCTCCCGCCGTCGACTGCCGTGGGAAAGAAACCTGGATGTCCGGCGAGCCGCTCCGCGACCAGCGAGATATAGAAGGCGTCCAGCTCCGTGCCATAGATCTCGCCGAAACCGAAATTTCGAGCGGCGATCATCTCGCTCCCCGAACCCATACCCGAGACGAGAAGACGAAGCCGGCCGAGCACAGCTGAAGCCTCGCTCAGTGTGGCTGCGGGCTCGCCAGGTCCGCTCCCCTCCTCACCATCGAGATCCACTCCCAGCAAGGGCAGTAGCGGATGAAAGCGAACCAGCGCACCTCCCAAAGAGAGAGACCAGCACGCCGCCTGCTCCACATTGAAGTAGCCGAGGCGCGAAAAATGCTCGATCAATCGACCCTCCACCCGGGCTTCGACTTCGGCATCGAGGGTCATCTGGGGCGGCATCGGCTGCTTTCCTTCCTCGTCGACGTGCGTTCAGTTTGTTAAACACGAGATGATCGGTTCCAGCCGATGGCCTTGTCGGTCATGCGAAGCGCCTAAGAAGCCTCTTCAGAAGAATATCTCTTCTCAATCGCACTTCCCTCGCCGACGGTATTCACCTCGGATATTCTCCTTGGAACAGGCTCCGCAGGAGGAAGAAGTGAAGGAAGTGAAACCGACGGTTGCCGCAGACGCTCATGCGACAGAATCTTCAGCCGATTCGCCGGCAGCGGCCTTCTCCGGCAGTGGAGTCGTCGATGAGCATTTTCTGCCCGGAGCTGGGGTCGAGATTGATGCTTACATCGCCTCCGGCGATCTCACGGCGATCCACCACCTGACTCGCTACAGGTGGGCACAGGCAATCTTGCGCCAACGTTCCTCGGCTGCGTCCGTGCTCGATCTAGGTTGCGGCAGCGGATATGGCACTTTTCTTCTCGCAGGAGCTCAGCCGCAATCACAATTTCTGGGAATCGACTACGACCCGCAAGCGATCTCCGAGGCCGCCCGTCACTACAGCCTGCCCAACCTGGCCTTCGCGACGGGAAATCCGACGGACTGGGAGGCGACGATTGGCGACACGATGCACGACGTCGTGACCTGCTTCGATGTCCTCGAGCACGTCAAGCACCGCGAGCTGCTTCTCGAAGGACTGACTTATCACCTTCGTCAGGATGGCTGGCTGCTGCTCTCGACGCCCTGTGGTCACGCGCACAACGTTCTCGAGCCCGGCTGGGAGCATCACCGGATCGAGTACTCTGCAGCGAGCCTCTACGATCTGCTCCGTCGATACTTCGCCGTCGTTCGGCGGGCCGACGAACCCTCCTTCCCGGAACGATGGGTCTTCGAAGACTTGCACTCCCGCGGGATCGAGTATCTCCTCTACATGAATCCTGTCCTGTGCAGCGAACCTATTCGACTGCCCAATCCCTACCGCAGGTAGTCGCCTGCGAGCATTGCTGGCGACTCGTTCGCTCGGTCTTCACGAGTGTCCCGCCGCGGCGCGGTTGCATCGCACTAGAATGGCCTTGAACTCTACGTACGCGAAAAGGGAGGCTCCATGTTCTGTCCGCAATGCAGGTCGGAATACCGTGCAGGGTTCACCCGCTGCGAGAACTGCGACACGGCGCTGGTCGCGACGTTGCCGCCCGAGGCGGGGGACCCTTCGCATCGCGATCTCGTGACGGTCTTCGAGACCGGCGACCCGGGGCTCCTGGCGATGGCGCATTCGATTCTCGACGAGGCGCGAGATCCCCTACCTCACCCAGGGGGAGGGCATCCAGGATCTCTTCGGCCTCGGCCGCCTCGGCACCGGGTTCAGCATCCTCACCGGACCGGTCCACATCCAGGTCGAACGCGCCGCCGAGCCCGAAACGGGGCGTGCGCCGGCCTCGAGGAGCTCGCCGGCTCGCCCCCTGGTGAGAGGACGCCGTCCCGCCGCCGCGCCGGACCATTCGACGAGAGGAGGAGCGGGATCGGGAACCCGAGGTCTGGGTCCCCGCCGCGGCCCGGGATCGCGTCAGGGCAGCGACCAGTTCGAGCTGTCGCCGCTCTCGAAGCCGTCGACGAAGAGGGCGGCGAAGTGGACGATGCGGAAGTGGTCGGCGACGGTCGCGTCGGGGCGGATCATGCGGACGTCCATCCGATCTGCCTGCGACCTCGATCGCCAGCGAACCGAGCTCGCTCAGGCCGACGGCGAGCGCCGGCCACGGCGTGATCGTCCCCTCCGAGCGGCTGCCGTTGCCCGCGACCACGTAGACCGTGCCCTGATGCGGACCGGGCGACTTGGTGTAGGCGCCGTCGCCGTCCGGGTCGCCGTCGCCGCCGTGCTTCAGCATCGTCGCCGGAGCGAAAGTGTCGGTCGTGCCGTAGTGGCCGTCGATCAGGAAGCTGCGCTCGTAGCCGTGGCTGTGGCCGGTGAGCACCAGGTCGACGCCGTGCGCCTCGAGAATCGGCACCACGTTCTCGCGCATCCGCTGCATGATGCCGCCCGAGTCCGCGTGGATTGTCGCTGTCGTGGGTGCCCTTGGTGTAAGGCGGATGATGAAAGGCGACGATCGTCCATGGCCGCGTAGTTCGCCGCGAGATCGGCGGCGAGCCAGGTCAGCATCGGGCTCCCCGGCGTGAGGTCGGAGTCGGCCGAATCGAGCTGCACGACGTGCAACGTCGCCGCTGTCGTAGGAGAAGTAGGCCTCGGTCCCGCTCGCCGACCCCGCCCGCCTCGGCAGCGGCGCGGCAGCGAGAACATGTCGAAGAACGGCCCGGTCTGGGTCGGCGAGTCCGACGAGATGGCGTCGTGGTTGCCGATCACCGGCCAGGGGGCGACGCGTCGCGAGCTCCTGCGGATAGACGTCGAAGACCGCCATCTGGTACTCGGCGTCGGTTCCCGAGCAGTAGGCGTTGTCGCCGAGCATCAGCCAGAGATCGGGCGTTGCATGGTTCGTCCAGGAGAAATAGCCGTCGCGCACCAGCGCGGCGTTGGCCGATCGCCGGTCCGCCGCAGAACGGCAGGCTGGTCGCGCCGCAGTCGCCGATCACCCAGAGATGCTGCGGCGTCGGGGTCGCCGGCCATCGGGACGGTGCGGAACCGGTGCGCGAGGTCGCCGCCGGCGAGCACCGTCTGCGTCGTTCCGACGGCGTAGTAGTAGACCGACTTCGCCGCGAGCCCCGGAGCTGCACGATGTGCTCGGTGACCAGCGCGGCCGAGCTCGTCGTCTGATCGTAGGCCCCCGCCACCTCACCCCAGCCGGCCCAGGTATCGGTCGCGACATCGGTGCGCCAGCGCAGCACCGCCGCGGTCGTCGAGGTGCGCTGCAGGTAGGGTCCGCGCACGATCGTGGCCGCTACACCCGGGAGGCGCGGCGGAGGCGAGCAGGAGGAGGCAGCGAGGGCGGGCGGAAGCGCATGGCGTGGCGGCAGTGCGTTCGCGGCGACGGCTAGAACCCCAGCCGGCGCATCAGCGCGCGCGGCAGATGGCGGACCGCCAGCATCACCATAGCCCAGATCGGCGGCGCGTAGACCACCGGCCAACCGCGGTCGATGGCCTCGACCACCCGGGCGGCGACCTCGTCCGCCTCGCCGGCGAACGGCGGCTCGGGGAGGCCGGCGGTCATGCCGGTGCGCACGAAGCCCGGCTTCACCGTGATCACCCGGAGGCCCCGCGAGTGGAAGCGATGATCGAGCCCTTCGAGATAGGCCGCGAGACCGGCCTTCGCCGCGCCGTAGAGCACGACGGGCTTCCTGCCGCGGTCGCCGGCCACCGAGCCGAAGACACAGAGCGTGCCGCCGCCGCGGGCGAGCAGGCGCTCGCGCGCCGCCTCGCAGAACTCGACGGTGCGCGCGAAGTCGACCTCGAGGAGGCGCCGGCGGAGCACCGGGTCGGCCTCGAGCTGCTCCTGGGTCGCGAAGAGCCCCGCCGTGACGACGACGCCGTCGAGCCCGCCGAGACTCTCGATCGCTCCGTCGAGCGCCGCGGCGAAGCCGTCCGGCTGCTCGAGATCGCAGCTCCCGTGCCCGATCCCGCCGGCCCCGCCGCCTTCGCCGCGGCGCGTCGCGAGGTCGCGCGCCGCCGCGGCGAGCTCCAGCGGGTCGCGACCGAGCAGGAAGAGGGCATCGCCGCGCTCGGCGAAGCGGCGAGCGAGCGCCCGCCCCATCCCTCTGGTCGCGCCGAGCAGGACAATCTTCATGACCTCCCTTTCATCGCAATCCCGATGATCTCGCGGCCGCCGCAAAAAGGCGATCGGCAAGTGCACTGCCGAGGCGCCCCTCCGGATCCCACTTCGCGCGCTCGGCGAGGAAGGCGGGCAAGCGCGGCTCGAGGCGTGCGAAGTCGGCGGCGGTGGTGAGCGCATCCTTGGCGAGGTAGATCCGCCCGCCCTCTTCGCTGACGAAGTGATTGAGGCGTGCCACCAGCGCGGCAGTCCCCGGGCGAATCGGCAGGTCGACCGTCACCGTGACCCCGGGGCGCGGGAAGCTCAACATCCCCTCGCCTTCGGCTCCGAAGTCCTTGAGCACCGACAGGAACGAGGCGCCGCCGAGCTCGATCATCAGCTCGAGGAGGCGCCGGGTCGCACCTGGGCGATCGCCCTCGGGCAGGACGCACTGGTATTGCGTGAAGCCGCGCCGGCCGTACATGCGGTTCCAGTCTTCGATGACATCGAGCGGGTAGAAGAACTGCTCCGGCGAGAGCAGGCGGCGCTTCGTCCGGCTGGGCGCCGTGCCAAAGAGGATGTGCGTTGAAGATCCGCACCGCGAAAGGCGACAGGCACCACTCCGGCAGGTCCAGCGGCAAGCGGCGACGCGGGCGCGGCGGCGGCGAGATGGAGCGGCGCCTCGCCTTCTGCCGCCCAGCGACCGGCGAAGACGATGCCGCGCCCGAGCGCCGAGCCGGTGGCGAGGGTGTCGATCCAGGCCACGGTGTAGGGCCAGTCGGCAGCCGCGGCGCGCAACGCCGCCAAGAGCTCGTCGAGTCCGTCGTAGCGCCGGCGCTCCTCGACGATCCACGCCGACGGCACGCGCTGCAGGGTGAGCTCGACCTCGAGGATGTGGCCGGTGAGCCCCATGCCGCCGAGCGTGGCGCGGAAGAGCCCGGGGTGCTCTCGCGCGGTCGCAATCGACGATGCGGCCGTCGGCGAGGAGCATCCGCAGCGCCCGCACGTGCCGGCCGAAGCTGCCGTCGCGATGATGGCTCTTGCCGTGGACGTCGGCGGCGACCATGCCGCCCAGGGTCACGAAGGCGGTACCCGGGCTCGCCGGCGGCCAGAAGCCGCGCGGCAGGAAGAGGCGCAGGATCTCGCGCAGCGCGAGGCCGGCCTCGGCGCGCAGCACGCCGGTTGCGGGATCGAAGGAGAGGATGCGGTCGGCGAGCGCCGACCCGGCGACTTCGAGGCGCCCCGGCCGGCGGCAGCGACGCGTCGCCGTAGGACCGCCCGAGCCCGCGCGTCAGCGGCCGGTCGCGCGCGACGCGCGGCGAGGTCCTCCGAACGGATCTCCCGCCCCGGTACCGGCAGGCGTCCCCATCCGGAAAGCTGTGGCGGTTGGTTAGCCATCGAGGGGATCGAACGCCGGCAGGCCCGGGATTCCCTTGAAGCGCCGGTCGTGGGTCCAGATCTCCGTCGCCCCCGCATCCAGCGCGGTGAGCCCGATCTGCAGGTCGAAGATCCCGTTGCCGACCACTCCCAGGTCCTGGGCGAGACGCAGCAGGCGGTCGCCGAAGGACGAACCGGGCAGGAGAACGACCGCTCCGGCTTCGGCGAGAGCGGCGAGAAAGTCCCGCACCTCCTCGGGCCGGCTCGGTCGCAGCGCTGCAGCAGGGTGCGTGACGACCGACCAGAGCTCGGCGAGGCAGGGCAGCGGAATGCCCCAGCCGGGGCTGCGATTGGCGGCCTCTTCGATCGCCCGGCGCGCCGCCCGGTGCTCGCGAAGTCCTTCGCGATGGGCATAGACCAGAAGATTGGTGTCGATCGCGATCACTTCGGGCGCCGCTCCAGCGCACTCAGCTCGTACATCGACTCCCGATCGGCGACGTCGACTCCGGGCGGCAGACCGCCGGCGACGGTGACCCAGCGGATGCGCCGACGCTTTCCGGCACCGGCGCCCGCAAGTCGGCCTGCCGCGAGCTCCCGCCGCAGCCCGCTCTCGACCAGCACCTTCAAGGTGACTCGCCGCTCGGCGGCCTCCTTCTTGGCGGCGACAAAGAGATCCTCCGGCAGCTCGATCGTCGTCTTCATATGGAAAGCCATATTAACCTATTTACGGGCGACCCTCCAGGAACTCTCCGCAGCCCTCGCCGCGCTACACTGCCCGGGCGATGCAAAGTGCGCGACGGACCGCTCTGGCTGCGTTGCTCCTGGTGTCGTTCGCCCGCCAGGCTTCCGCAGCGGTCGCTCCCCAGTCGGTGCGGCCGGGCTCGATCGTGCGCTGGCCTGGCGAGGGCCTTCTCGAGTGCACGGCAGGGCGAACGACGCTCTTCGCCGATCGCCGGCGCCTGCTACTTCCCCATCGATCTGCTGGCGACCGGCAAGGTCGACCTCGGGCGGCGCAGCGCGGCTGGTGTCGAACGGCACTCGCTCGCGATCGCGAGCTACCCGTACCCCACGGAGTCGCTCACCGGCGTCGAGGAGAAGTACGTCTCGCCGCCCGCCGCCGAGCTGGCGCGGATCGAGCGCGAGCAGCAGCGAGACGGCGGCGGTCTTCCGCCGCGCCACGCCGCTCAACTTCACCCTGCCCCTCGGCGCGCCGCTCGCCCGGCTCCCTGAAGGCGGCCGCTTCGGCGCCCGCCGGATCTTCAACGGCGAGGCGCGCAGCCCCCATGGCGGCACCGATTTCAAGGCCGCGCCGGGCACCGTCGTCCACGCCGCCGCGGACGGCGTCGTGGCGCTCGCCGCCGGGCAGTACTTCGCCGGCAACGCGGTCTATCTCGACCACGGCGACGGCCTCGTCACCATGAGCTTTCATCTGTCCGAGATCCTGGTCGAAGACCGGCGCCGCGCGTGCAGCGCGGTCAGCCGATCGGCAAGGTCGGCTCCACCGGCAGGGTGACGGGGCCCCATCTCCACTTCGGCGCCCGCTGGCGCGGCGCCAAGGTCGATCCGCAGCTCCTCCTCGCCGATCCCGCCACCTGGCCGGCGATCGCGCCCTAGGCCCGCCTGCGCTCTCAGGGCGGGCAGACGGTGCCGCCGACATTCGGCGACCATTCGCAGGGGTCGTTCGACTCGAAACTGTCGGCGAAGATCGTGAACGCTCGAAAGGTCGCCGTGACCGCGCGATCCACGTCCAGCACCGGCTGGCACTAGCGCTGCCGGTGCAGTCTCCCGACCAGCCGACGAAGAACGAGCCCGGAGCGGGCGTCGCCGTGAGCGTGACGACGATGCCCTGGACATAGGCCTCGCTGCAATCGGACCCGCACGCGATGCCTGCCGGGTCGCTCGCGACGCTGCCGCTCCCCGCGCCGGCGAGGGTGACGTTCAGCGTGCGCAGGAGTCCGAAGGTCGCAGTGGCCGAGAGGTCCGTGGTCATCACCAGGTCGCAGTCTCCGCTACCCGCGCAGGCGCCGCTCCAGCCGACGAAGTAGGAGCCCGGCGAGGGTGTGGCGGTGAGGGTCACCGCAGTGCCGTCGGCGTAGGCCTCGGTGCAGTCTCCCGGGCAGGCGATGCCGGCGGGAAGGCTCGCCACACTGCCGCTCCCCGCCCCGGCGAGCGTGACATCGAGGGTGCGCAGGAGCCCGAAGGTGGCGGTCACGGTGCGGTCGACCGACATGTCGAAGCTGCAGGCGCCGCTGCCCGCGCAGTCGCCGCTCCAGCCGGTGAAGATCGAGCCGGGGTCGGGCGAGGCCGCGAGCTCGACGTTCTGCGTAAGCACCCACGACTCGTCGCAGTCGCCGGGGCAGTCGATGCCGGCAGGAATGCTGGTCGACCGTCCCCGCGCCGGCTGCCGCCGACGGTGACCTCGAGGAGGTGTTGCACCGGCGCCACCGCCGCCACCTCGAACGCGCCGACGTCGCAGGTGGCGACGGTATCGCCGTCGCCGTCGGTCGGGCGCAGCTCGCCGCGCTGATCGACGACCAGCGGTTCGTCCTGCGCCAGCAGCGGATTCCAGCTCGCGCAGCCCAGGGGATCGCCGTGATCGATCGCCGGGCTGCCCGCGCCGAGAGACCGCGTCTCGGTCGGCCCGCCGTTCGCCGCCAGCGCCGCGAGCAGCGGTTCGAGTGGCAAGCCGCATTGTTCCCCATCCTGGTCGTTGTTGACGAACGAGTTGACGCAACCGGCGTTGACGCGGATCAGGTTGTAGCCCTCGGAGACCACGCCCGCCGCGGAGCTCGCGCAGTCGGGACTGCCGCCGCCGGTGTTGCCGGCGAAGAGGGAGTTGCGCGGGCGGATCGTTCCCGCAGCGCGGGCGATGCCACCGCCGGTGCTGTTCGCCGTGTTGCCGGCAACCGTGACGTTGCGCAAGCGAGTCGTGCCGCCGAGAACGAAGAGCCCGCCGCCCTGCGCGACGAGGCCTGCCGCGGAGGTGCCGACGGCATTGTCCGAGATCGTCACGTTGTTGAGCGTGCAGTCGGCCTGGCAGAAAAGGCCGCCGCCGCGCCCGTCGGGGCCGGAACTGGTCCCGAAAATCGCCCCGTCGCCGGAGCGATTGCCGGAGAGCGTCGTCGCGTCGAGCCGCAGCACTCCGCCGGCGAGATTCGCGATACCTCCGCCTTCGCCGCCGCGTCCCGTCGGGCCACCGCCCTCCCCGGCGGTGCAGCTGGCTCACGGTCGAGTGCGTCAGCGTCGCCGTGCCGGCGTTGGCGAGCGCTCCGCCGCGCCCGCCGGCGAAAATCGAGAACCCATCGGAACCCCCACCCATGCCGGCGACGTCGCCGGTGAAGTCCACGAAGCTGCCGGTGAAGACTCCGTTCGCTGCAACGAAGACGCCGCCACCGTCGCCGCCTGCTACCGGGAGGAGAATGCTGCCGTTCCAGGCCTGGCAGTTCTCGAAGCGGCTCGCCGTGAAGGTCGCCTCGCCGAGGACCTTGAGACAACCGCCGTCCTTGTCGCCGCTCGACTTCGCCTCGCCGTTGCGCAGGGTGAGACCCGAGACGGCGACCGTGGCGCCGGCCTGGACCGTCATCACCCGGATGAGATTCGCCCCCGAGATCGCGAGCAGCGACGCTCCAGGCCCGGTGAGGGTGATGTCGTCCGCGATCAGGAGCTGCTGCAAGGCGTCGTCGAGGGTGATCGTCCACGGCGGCGAACCGGGAAGAGCGAAGAGGATCGTGTCGCCGTCTCCGGCGGCGGCGATCGCCTCGCGCAGCGAGCAGTCGCCGAGGGCGCAGCTCGCATCGTTCTCGTCGGCAGTGATGTCCACCGTCCAGTCGAGTGCCCGGACCGGAGGTGAGAACAGCAAGACAAGACAAAGACCAGTAAGGGAAAAAAGACAAGGCCGGCGGGTGGTCATCGCTGCCTCCGTGACTCGCACCTCACGCCTCAGGCCGCCCGGCAGCTGGCGCCGGGCGCCCGACGCTGTTTCCGTGACGGTACCACGCGCGCCCCGTCGAACCGCCGCGGTCGCGGCCGCCCAGGCCTTCCCTTACTGAGCCTTTTCCTTTACTGAGCCTCTTTCCTTTACTGAGCCTTGGCCTTACTTAGCCTTGGCCTTACTGAGCTCTTGCCTCCAGCCGCAGCAGCCTGCCGCCGCCGTGGTCGCAGAGGTAGAGCTCGCCGGCCTCGTCTTCGCCGAACGAGCTCACCTGGACCTTGCTCTGGAGGAGCGTGCTCACGCTCGCTTTGCCGCCCGGCGTTGCGCACCAGCGACCAGACGGTGCCGGTGCAGTAGTCGGAGAAGAGATACGTTCCGGCGAGCGCCGGTAACGCCTGGCCGCGGTAGACGTAGCCGCCGGTCACCGAGCAGCCGGCGTCGTGGCCATACTCGTAGACCGGCAGCTCGAGACCCTTGGCATCGCAGCCCTGGCGCGGGTCGTAGCAGTGGAAGCCCTCCATCGTCCGCCAGCCGAAGTGGAGCGGCGCCGGCCGTTTCGAATCGGCGACGTCGATCTCCTCCCAGGCGTTCTGGCCGACGTCGCCGATCCAGATCTCGCCGGTCGCGCGGTCGAAGCTGAAGCGCCAGGGGTTGCGCAGCCCGAGCGCCCAGATCTCGGCCGGCTGGGGCTCGGCGCCAGCGCTCGCGGCTCGACGTCGAGGCGCAGCATCTTGCCGAGCAGCGACGCCGGATTGCGCGCGTTGTCCCACGGATCGCCGCCGCTGCCACCGTCGCCGGTGCCGGCCCAGAGCTTGCCGTCCGGACCGAAGGCGATCATGCCGCCGTTGTGGTTGCCGGCCGGATCGGCCATCTCCAGCACGACGCTCTCCGACGCCGGGTCGGCGCGGTCCGGGCGTCGGTCCGGTCGGCAGCGAGATAGCGCGCGATGCGCACCACCGGGCCCTTCGCGGTCTTCGCGGTGTGCGCGACGAAGAGGCGCCGCGAGGTCGCGAAGTCCGGCGCGAAGGCGAGGCCCAGCAGACCGCGCTCGCCGGTGCTCGTGTCGAGACGCGCGCCGAGGTCGAGGAACGGCTGCGGGCAGCACCTTGCCGTCGCGCACGATGCGGATCTTCCCGCCCTGCTCGACGACGAAGAGGCGCCCGCTGCCGTCGCCGGCATGGGTGACGAAGAGCGGCCGGTCGAAGCCGGAAGCCACCGTCTCGAGCCGGACGGACAGGCCCGCGGAGCTCGTCGCCGGCAGCGAGACCGCGGCGGCCAGCTCTTCGGCGCCGCTGCGCTTCGGCGCTGAAGGCGCGTCCAGCGCCAGCTCGCGCGAGACCTTCCCGCTTGCACGGATGAGGAGCACGGCGGCGACAATCGCCAGAACGAGAGCCAGCGCAATCCGCAGCGATCGAGTCTGCATGGCGGATTGGACTCTACGGCAGGCGCTCGACGAGCATCCCGGCGGTGGTCTCCGGGTTGCCGTCGTTGGGGGCGGGGGGGAGGCCGAGGAGGCGGGCGAGGAGGGGGTAGACGTCGACGTTGTCGAGCGGCGGGGTGGTGATTCCCTTGCGGAACGACGGGCCGGCGGCGACGAAGATGCCGTGCATGTCGCGCTCCGCCGGGTCGTAGCCGTGGTTGCCGAGGGAAAAGCCGGCGAGCGCCTCGGCGCGAGACGTTGCGGTCGCATGGATCGTCCAGCCGGCGTCGGCCCAGACGACGACTTCCGGAATCCGGCGGTGAGCGCGGTAGTGAAGGCTTTCGGGCAGGGCGCTCTTGCGCGCGGCGTGGAGATGCGGGTGCGCGCCGGAGAGCCGGCGCACGAGCGCATCCTCGGTCCCCGGGCGTGGACGGAGCAGACCGAAAGTCGAGAGATCGTCGATCGTCGACCCCGGCGAGGTCGACGAGATCGGCGAGGACGATCGTGCGCTCGGGGTCGGTGGCCGACATGCCGTGATCGGAGACCACGATCCAGTCGACCGCGTTGGCGAGACCGCGCGCCGCGACGCCGGCGCGCAGGCGGCCGAGCATCCCATCGACGTGCGCCACCGCGCTCGCCGCCGCCGGCGAAGCCGGACCGAAAGCGTGCCCGGCGCCGTCGGGTTCGTCGAAATAGAGCGTGATCAGGCGCGGCCGCTTCTCCGCCGGCAGGTCGAGCCAGCCGAGCACCTCGTCCACCCGCTTCTCGTCGGGCACCGTGTCGTCATAGTGCCCCCAGAACGTCGGGCGCGCCGGAGACCGCGCCGGTCCCGCCGATCCGGATGCCGACCCCGCCAATCGCCGTTCCGAACCGGGCCAGAACGACGACGCCGTCACCAGCCCGCGGCGCTCGGCGGTCACCCAGATCGGCTCGCCCTCCCACCAGCGGCCGTCCTCGACAGCGGAACGGTCGGCGAGCGAGAAAGCCGCCTTCCACTCCGGATCCCACATCGTGTTGGCGACGATGCCGTGATGCTCGGGGCGCAGACCGGTGACCAGGGTGTAGTGATTGGGATAGGTCTTCGACGGAAAGGAGGGCACGAGCGACTTCGCGCGCACGCCGTCGCGCGCCAGCGCGAGCAGCGCCGGCGCGCCGTGCAGCTCGGGATAGTCCCAGCGAAAGCCATCGAACGAGAGCATCAGGACGATCGGTCCTGCGGGAGGCGCGGGCGCGCTCGAGATCCCAGTTCTCGCGATTGCCGAAGGCGCCGGTCTGCAGCCCGGGCGAGAGGTGGCCGACGTCGCCGACGGCGAGGACCCGCACCAGCGCCCTTGCCGTCGATCGACGAGCACGGTGATGCTGGCGTGGCCGATCGACATGCCGAGCCAGGCCGCGGAATCGACGCCGAGGGCGCGGGTCACCAGCCAGCGGATGACATTGCCGTGCGCGACGACGAGCTCGCGGCGGTCGCCGCGCCGGCGGGCCGGTACGAAGCAGCCGCGCCGCGAGACGCTCGAGCTGCGCGCTGCAGGCGGCGAACTCCTCCGGCTTCTCCTTCGCCATGATGTCGGCGCGCCGGGTGGGCGGCGTGCACTCGGCGAGATCGGGATCGAGGCCGACCCCCGGGACGCCGGGCATGGCCGATCGCGAGCTCGGCGGCGATGACTTCGGCGGTTTCCCGCGCCCGGGTGAGCGGACTGGCGACGATCGAGTCCAAAGTGAACGGCAGCCCGCGCAAGCGATCGCCGGCGAGCCGCGCCTGCGCCACGCCGATCGGCAGCAGGCCTCCGCCGACAGCCTCGTCGCGCGGATCGTCGATGTCGTAGGCGCCGTGGCGGACGAGGTAGAGCGTGCGCACCCCCGCCGGCACCCCGGCGCCCCCGCCGCGGGAGCTGCGGCCTGGGCGCGCAGGTCCGGCGCAAGGCCGCCGGCCGCGAGCAGCAGGGCGAACAGGGTTGGCCAGAGGAAACGCCCCGTCCCCCGGTTCATGCCGTTCTCCGCGCAGTTTCGCCTGGATGCATCGTGGAGCTCCTCGGCTGAAGAAGAGGCTGAAGTCCTTCGCAGCGTCGAGATTATCAGCGCCCCGGCGACCGCAAGGACATTGGGCTAGACTGCGCGGCCTGAACCGAAATCTCGGGGACCTGATGACGAACCGCCTGCCAGCCCTCTTTACTGGAGCTTTTCTGCTTCTCGCCGCCGGGTCCACGAAGGCCGAGTCGTTCCTGCGCCTGTCGGCAGAGACCGATCTCGCCAGGCTCGCGGTGCAGCCGAGCCGGGTGATCGACTACGGCGCCTTCCGCTGGGCAGTCGTGTCCGACGAGGAGGCGCGCTCGACTTGTCGGCCGGCGGTCGCAGCGACCTCGTCGTCGCCGACGCCGGCCTGGTCCGTGTCCCCGGTTACTCGTTCGACCCGCTGCGCGACGGCGAACCGCGTGCTCGGCTTCGCCGAGCGGGCAACCGCTGGCGAAGCCGGGTTGCGTCTGGTGCAGCTCGTCGGCCCGCCGCGCAGCGACTGGTACCGCGAGCTCGAAGCCGCGGGACTCCGCGTCCTGCAGTATTACCCGCACAACAGCTATCTCGTCTGGTCCGACGCCGCGGCCGCAACGCGGGTCCGCGGCTTCGACTTCGTGCGCTGGGTCGGGAGCTTCCATCCGGCCTACAAGCTCGGCAGCACCCTCGCAGGCCGTTCCGGGAAGATCGCCAACCTGGTGGCCTTGGTCTACGTCGATGGCGGCCGCGAGGCGGTCATCGAGTCGCTGGCGGCCTTCGGCGGCAAGGTCGTTCGTGCCGCGAAGGCCTCCGCCGACGGCGCCTTCCACACCGTCGAGATGGTCGCCGACGCCACGACGATTCCTGACCTGGCGAAGAATCCGCACGTGATCTGGCTCGGCTACCGCAGCCCGCTGCCGGTTCTCGACGACGAGATGTCCGACCAGATCGTCGCCGGCAACCACGCCGGCGGCGTGCCGGTCACCGGCTACACCGCGCACCTCGCGACCCTGGGCGTCGCCGGCACGGGCGTGATCTGGGCGGTCTCGGACACCGGCGTCGATTGGGATCACCCGGACCTCGCCTCCCACATCGTCGGCGGCTTCACGCCGGCGACCGGCGCCAACTGTACGATCCCCGGCCAGCCCGGCAGCGACTGCCCGACCGGCGGGCACGGCACCCACGTCGCCGGCATCGTTGCCGGTGACGCCACCGCCGGCTTCGCCGACGGCAGCGGCTTCCTCTACGGGCTCGGCATGGCGCCGCAGACCAGCCTCTTCGCGCTCAACGTCTTCGCCGATATCTCGCTCTCGGACGCGACCAAAGTCGCCATCCTCGGTGGCGCCATCGGTTCGAACAACTCCTGGGCCACGACACGTTGGCTCCGGAGCACGGCTACACCGCCGATTGCCCGCCTCGAAGACATCCTGGTGCGCGACGGCAACCTCGACACGCCCTCGTTCGCCGAACCGTTCCTGCAGGTCTTTTCGGCCGGCAACTCGGGACCCGGCCCCTCGACCATCACCGAGCCGAAAGAGGCGAAGAACATCCTCAGCGTCGCGAACAGCCTCAACGCCCGCGCCGGCAACATCGACGCGCTCTCCTCGAGCAGCTCCCGCGGACCGGCGATCGACGGCCGGACGCTGCCGACGGTCGCCGCCCCCGGTTCCACCATCGCCTCGACGCGCAACGACACCGGCGGCAGTTTGCGCGACGGCGATCGCCGGCACTAGCAACCGTTATGCCTTCTGTTCCGGCACCAGCATGGCGAGCCCGCACGTCGCCGGCGCGGTCGTTCTCGCCGCCGAGTGGTGGCGCGGCTCCCGCAGCGGCGCCGATCCGAGCATGGCCATGGCGAAGGCTCTCCTGGTCAACGCCGCCGTCGACATGGGCGCCGCCGATATCCCGAACAACAACGAAGGCTGGGGCCGGGTCGACATCACGCGGGTGATCCAGCCGGCGGCGCAGACGGTGTATCTCGACCAGGAGACGGTATTCACCGGCACCGGGCAGCAGGCGACGCTGAGCTTCGTCATCGACGATCCCGGCCAACCGCTGCGTGTCACGCTCGCCTGGTCCGACGCTCCTGGCGCGGCCGGGGCGAACCCGGCGCTGGTCAACGACCTCGACCTCGAGGTCGTCCACGACGCCCAGACCTACCTCGGCAACGTCTTCAGCGCCGGCACCTCCGTCCCTGGCGGCGTCGCCGACAATCTGAACAATCTGGAGAACGTCTACCTCGCGACGCCGGTCGCGGGAGCGGTGACGGTGATCCTCACCGCGAGCTCGATCGGCGGCGACGGCGTGCCCTACAACGGCTTTCCGACCGACCAGGACTTCGCGCTCGTGTGCTCGAACTGCCTTCCGACAGGGCTCTTCGCCGACGGCTTCGAGAGCGCGGACACCCTGGCCTGGTCGTTCACAGCCCCCTGACACTCGACGCACCGTCGCAGGGGGCGACGCAGAGCGGGTCGCGAAGAACCCAGTTGTGCCGTAGAGACTTCGTTCGAAACCGGGATTCGTGACGCGGGACTGGCGCGGCTAGCGATGCTGACTCGGCTTCCACCGGCCGGTGCGGAAAACCTCCCGGATGTCGGCGAGAACCTCGCGATCGATCAGGAGCGGTTCGCCCTTGGCGAGGTCGATCCGCTGCACGTTCTCGACCCGGATGTCGTAGTTCTCCCAACCCATGTAGTCGACGAGAAGTTTCTGGAACCGCGCATCGACGACCCCGTTGGCGGGACCCCTGTCGAAGCCGCGCTGCAGCCAGATGGACTGGAGCTCGCGGGCGATCTCGGGCGTCACCGGGATCATGTTCTCCGCCTGGAGCGGGTGAAGTGGAGCCGGTTCAGCGCGTAGAGCCGCTCGAGCTCGGCGATCGGCGTGCGGTGATCATAGATCGAGATGTCGATGAAGTTGTCCAGCCCGTCGTAACCGGCGCCCTTGCGCACCACGAGGAGGGCCGCGCTCTGCTCGCCGCGCTGATCGCCCCCGGCCTTTCCACCCGCGACCAGCGCTGCCATCAGGCGGTCGGCGAGCTCGCCCGCGGTCGCCTCGAAGGCCCGGGCCATTGCTTCGACGGTCGCCTCCGAGACCAGGATGTTGCCCTGGACGGCGAAGCCGGCGCCCGCCACCACCCTGCCGATGCCGCCCATGCCACCGCTACCGATCTCGCCGCCATCGCCGCCATCGCCGACAAACGCGGAGTCCGGTCCGACCGCCCGGGCCGGAGCCCCCGCCTGCCCGATGCGTCCGCCGGCCCAGGCGAAGCACTCTCTACCGGTCCAGGTCGCGGCGTGGCCGCGCGCGTCGACGATGCCGACCTGGCGTTGCTCGCGCAGCGGGTCGTTGCGCAGGAGAATCGCCAGCGCCTCCTCTGCCGTGGCGCCGCGCTCCAGGAGATCGAGGCCGTCGTTGCCAAAGGAGACCTTGGCGAAGCTCTGCGTCGCCACCGCCCCGACACCGGCCCTCGCCCAGGGCACGACGGCGCGCACATTCGGGAATTTCGACTGCACGGCGATCCCGAGATCCCCCGTCGCCGGATCGAGCGCCACGATGGAAAAGGTCGCGACCAGCGGATCTCCGTCGGCGTTCGTGATTTCGCTTCCCTGCGCCGAGGCCCAGGGTAAAGCCGAGACGAGAAAAGCGCTCAGTAAGGAGACGTAGCTTCCACGCTCTCGCATGTCCGCGACGATAGCGCAGTAGACTCCCATCCTTGAAGAACCTTCAGCTTCCTGGTGCGCCGTCGCCTGGCGAATTCGCCGCGCCCGCCTCAGCCGACTCGAATCTGCCGGTCGATCGCAACGACCTCGGTTTCGGCTCGGTCGTCGCGCGGCAGAGCCGCGAACGGCTACTGAACCGCGACGGTTCCTTCAACGTCCGCCGGGAGGGTCTCGGCTTCTTCCTGTCGCTGTCGCTCTACCACTCGCTGCTCAACATGAGCTGGCCGCGCTTCCTGCTCGTCCTGACCGGCGGTTTCCTCGGCGTCAACTTCGCCTTCGCCTGCATTTACTTCGCGGCTGGTCCCGACGCCCTGTCGGGTCTGCATTGGACCACGACCGGCGGTCACTTCCTGGGCTGCTTCTTCTTCTCCGTCCAGACCTTCGCCACCATCGGCTACGGCAGCATCGCGCCGGCGAAGCTCGCGGCGAACGTCCTGGTCGTCGTCGAGGCGGTCACCGGCCTGCTCCTCGTCGCGCTCGGCACCGGCATCTCGTTCGCGCGTTTCGCGCGCCCGCGAGCCCGCATCCTGTTCAGCGAACGGGCGGTGATTGCGCCCTACCGGTCCGGAACTGCTTTCGAATTCCGCATCGCCAACGCCCGCAAGAACGAGCTCACCGACGTCTCCGCGCGTCTCCTTCTGGCGCGGCGCAAAGCCGGCGGCGACCGCGAGTTCCTGCCACTCAAGCTCGAGCGTGAGAACGTCCTCTTCTTCCCGCTCTCCTGGACCATTGTCCATCCGATCGACGACGCGAGCCCCCTCCGCGGCCAGACCGCGGAAGATCTCGTTGCCGCGCATGCCGAGTTCCTCATCCTGCTCTCCGGCAACGACGAGACGTTCAACCAGGTCGTCCACGCGCGCTCCTCCTACGAAGCCTCGGAGCTCGTCTGGAACGCCCGCTTCCAGTCGCTGTACAACCCCCCGGACGCCGACGGCGGCATCAGCATCGACGTCGGCCGGCTCTCCGCTATCGAGAGGCTCTAGCGCTCAAGGCATCGCGGCCAGCTTCGCTTTCAGCAGCGAGGCGGCGACCGCGACGGCGAAGATCGCCGCGCTAGGGGACCGCGAACGACCAGGCGGTCGTGTCCGCGCTTTCGAAGCCGTCCGCGAAGAGGAGGGCGAAGACGACCGAGACCGTGGCGCCGTAGTTGTCGAGCGAGTCGCTGTCGCCGACAGCCGCCACCGGGATCGCCGAAGCGACGGCGACGAAATCGGCCCCTCCGGAAACCGCTGGACCCGGATGGGTGGCGACGATCGCGAACGCCGCCGTCGCTCCGGGCGCCAGCGACACCGCGGCATCGAGGCCGCCGGCGCCGCTCGCGGGGCAGGTCCCGCCCCCGGTCCCAACGCAGCTCCAGCTCACGTCGACGAGCTCCCGCAGCGTCGGCAGGACCGCGCGGCCGGTGGCCGCCGCGGCGCCGGAATTCGTGACGACGAGCGTCGCCGCGAACGGCTGCGCTGCGAGGATTCTCCCGGGAAGCGAGATCGCCAGCACGAGATCGGTCGCCGAGCTCTCGCCGCAGCCGGTCGCCGAAGCCGCGGTCGGGCAGAAATCGCAGGCGTCGCCTGCACCGTCGGCGTCGGCGTCGGGCTGCGCCGCCGGCTGAACGTTGGCCGGATTGAAGATCACCGGGCAGTTGTCAGCGCCGTTGGCGTAGCCGTCGCCGTCGAAGTCGGTCCCTTTTGCAACGCCGTCGTGCGCCGGAAACCCGCCCGAAACGGCCAGGCGCTGGGGTTGGCAGAGCGGCTCGTTGAAAACCAGTCCGCACTGGAAGGCGGGGTAAGAGGATGCGTTCGCCGTGGCGAGGGCGGCGTAAGTGGTGCCGATCTCGCCGAGCAGGCAAGGGCGCACCTGCCGACCGCACAGGTCGATGGCGTCGTCGGCGCAGAGCGCGACCGGCCAGAGCGCCATCACCGCGTCCTCACCCAGGAGCGGCTTGCCGCCGCGCAGCACGAGTGCGAGCCGCGATGGATGCGCTTCGATCACCGCACGGTAAGGATCGCGACCGTCCCGCTCCCAGACCGTGACGTCGCCTTTCCGGCCGGCGGCGAGCAGCCCGATTTCGTCGTCCATCGCGCCGGCCACCGCCGCGCTCTGCGTCGCCGCCTCGAACAGCTCGCGGTCGGAGATGCGCCCGGCCGCGAAGCGCCGATTGAAGGCGTCGGCGCAGGCGAGCTCGCGCGTCATCGACATCGAGCCCGTAACGACCCAGTCGGTGCCGAGCGCGAGCGGCACGCCGCGCCGATGGAGCTCGGTCACCGGCGCCGTACGGCCGTAGAGCGCCAGGTTGCTGCGCGGCGACCAGACGACGGTCGAGCCGGCGGCGCTCATCTCGCCGACGTCGACGGCCGTAACGCCGATCGCATCGGTGAGCATCGCGTCGGCGATGACGTCGACGCCCCCCGACGTGCCAGCGGTGTCCGAGAGGCAGACGAACTCGTTGCGCGCCGTCGCCTCGATCCCCTCGGCGACGGAGATCCAGTAGGGAGCGCCCACCGGCGCGGTCGGCAGGGCCGGATAGGCGCAGCTGCCGGCGAGACGTTCCCCGCCCGAATCGTCGAGGGGGAAGTTGTCGTCGCTCCAGGGGGCGCTCGTGAGGCCCTCGGTGGTCCCCACAGTCGAGTCGAGATTGCGCGCCAGGCCCGCCTCGGCGGAGCCGCCACGGATCGAAGTCGCCCCGCCGAGAACCTGGCGCAGCTCGCCCCAGCGCTCCTGCGACGCGCTGCCGCCGGTCGGTGCGTTGATCTGCGTATGCCCGTTCTGCCCCAGGCGCCAGTCGTGGCGATGCTCGAAACGCTCGCCGCCCCAGTCTCCCGGCAGGTTCTGCGAGTAGTTCAGGAACTCGTTGGCGTTGATGAATCCCGGCGCGATCGCGCCGTCCGGACAGTCGACGCGCGTGGCGGTCGCGAAGCCGGGAGAGGCCGAGCAGTCGCAGGCCGCGCAGACGATGAGTCCCGCGGCATCGATCAGCAGGTGGCCGTTGTCGAGCACGTCGCCGGGGACGAGCACGGCACCGCGCAGCAGCAGCCCGGCGTCGCCGCTCGTCACTTCGCAGACTCCCGGGACCGGCAGGAGCGGCGGATTCGCGCACACCGTCGCCCGGGCGGCGGCGCTCCCGGCGCCAGCGAGGAGAAGCACCGCGAGAACCAGCCGCGGCGCGAACCCGCGAGCCTGTGCCACGTCATTGCGAATCAGCGTCATGTTCTCCCCCCGCCGGAGCCGCAGCGCGGGCTCGCGCTGGGGCTCCGTAGCCCGGAAATCGTGTGGAAGTCTGCTTCTATCGTGAACGATTCGGCCGTTCGCCGCAAGCGCGGCGCCCGGGCCCATTCAGTCCGGCACCGCCCGGCGCGCCTTGAGCAGCGAGGCGGCGACCGCGACGGCGAGAATCGCCGCGATCACGCCGAGCGAGACACCCGCCGGGATCTTCACCCAGTCGACCAGCGCCATCTTCGCGCCGACGAAAACCAGGATCGCGGCGAGCCCGAGCTTCAGGTACTCGAACTTGTGCATCACGCCGGCGAGGAGAAAGTAGAGCGAGCGCAGGCCGAGGATGGCGAAGACGTTCGAGGTGTAGACCAGGAACGGGTCGCGGGTCACGGCGAAGATCGCCGGGATCGAATCGACCGCGAAGACGAGGTCGGTGAACTCGACCATCACCAGCACGAGGAAGAGCGGCGTTGCCGCCCGCCGCCCGCCTTCGCGGACGAAGAACGCGGGCCCCCGGAAGTCGGCGGTCACCGGCATGAGCCGCCGCACGAGCCGCACGACCGGGTTCTTCTCGGGCTCGAGACCGTGTTCCGGCGCGAAGGCCATCTTGATACCGGTCAGGATGAGGAAGGCGCCGAAGAGGTAGATGATCCAGTGGAAGCGCTCGAGGAGTGCCGCGCCCGCCAGGATGAAGCCGGCGCGCATGACCAGCGCACCCAGGATGCCCCAGAAGAGCACCCGATGCTGGTAGGCGTCGGGGACCTTGAAGTAGGCGAACAGCAGCGCGATGACGAAGATGTTGTCGACCGAAAGCGACTTCTCGATCAGGTACCCGGTCAGGAACTCGACGCCCGGCTGCGGCCCGAGGAACTTCCAGACGCCGAGGTTGAAGACCAGCGCGAGGCCGATCCAGACCGCGCTCCAGACGCTCGCTTCACGCAGGGAGACGGCGTGCGCCTGACGGTGAAAGACGCCGAGGTCGATGGCGAGCATCGCCAGGACGAAGAGGTTGAATCCGGCCCAGAGCCACAACGAAGTCGATTCCATTTATCTCTCCTCTCGAAGAGAGACCCGGGAAACGCAAAAAGCGAGACCCCGCGGCACTCTCGTGTCGCAGTGGTCTCGCCGTGTCCCTCGTGGATCGGGGCGACCGGGGGTTGTTCCCCGTATTGACGATCGCCCCGCCTGGCGCGGAAGACTCCCCCCGGCCGGTCGGCTACTCCCCACCCTGCAAGCGGAACTCTATCCGCAACCCCGGCCGCAGCCAAGCGGCGGAGGTGACGATCAGGTGACGCAAGCGACCTTCGCCGCGCTCAGTTCTTCGCGGGCAGGGGCGTCGAGGCCAGCCGGGGCTGCGACATGAGGTAGCGGTAGAGAGCGCGCTGCTCGTCCTCGGACATCGCGCGGAGCGAGCTCCAGGGCATCTCCGGGCTCTCCTGCTCCTGAATCATCATCAGGAAGTCGTCCTCGCTCCAGTCGCCGATCGAGCCGCCAGGAGTGATATTCGGAGCGATCAGCCCCGAAGGGCCGGGGACCTGCTGGCCGGCGAGCTGGGGGCCGTGGCAGTTGCGACAGCCGAAGGTGCGCAGCATGTACTCGCCGTACTCCACCGTCGCACCCGGAGGCGGCTGTGCCGGCCGCGCGGCGCTGGTGATCCATGTAGAGGAACGGCACCATGCTGTCGAGCTTCCCGGCGCCGAGCAGCGCCTTGGCGAGCAGGCTCGGGCGCGGCGCCGCCCAGCTGCGGTCGACCGGCGGCAGCGACTTGAGGAAGGCCACGAGGTCGCCGACGTCGCCATCACTCAGGAAGTAGAAGTTCTCGGCCGGCATGACGATCAACGCCCGGCCCCGCGAATTGACTCCATGGCGGATGGCCCGCACCCAGGTCGCGTCGTCGGCATAAGCGCTCCCGAGTCCACCCTCGCCCCGGGTCAGATTGGGGGCGTTCACGACCATGAACGAGGCGTCGTCGATGAACTTCTTGCCGCCCAGATCGTCGCCGTGGCAGAAGGCGCAGCGGGTGCGGGCGAGGTGGGCGCCGCGCTCGATGGCCGCCGGGTCGCCGGGTACGGCGACGGTTGCGACGGCGACCGTCCGTGCGGCGGAGAGCTTTCGCCCGCCGAGGAAGACGAGCACAGCCACCGCGAGCAACGCGGCGCCGGCCAGCGTGACGAGCGAGATGCCGATCCACTTCAAGATCTTCTTCATCGTTCCTCCCGACGGGCGGAGTGGAGAATCCGGATCAGCTCACGACAGCGAGAGGTGATGCGAGCGGCCGGTTCTCGGGCGTGAGGGCGTGACGATACTGCCGCGCCAGCGCCGCGGTCTCCTCCCGGGTGACGAAGCGCTCGTAGAGGTTCGTCCGCTGCTTCGGCTCGTAGCCGGCGGCGCGGATGAGGTGCTCCATCTCGTCCTGGGTCATCTTGTGGTGCGTGCCGGCCGCCGAGACGACATTCTCCTCGATCATGATCGAGCCCATGTCGTCGGCGCCGAAGGCGAGGCCGGCCTGGCCGATCTTCTTGCCCTGGGTGACCCAGCTCGACTGCAGGTGCTGGACGTTGTCCATGAACAGGCGCGACACGGCGAGCGTCTTCAGGTACTCGTCGGCGTAGACCTCGGGGATCCCCTGCAGGTCGGTGTGCTCGTCCTGGTAGGTCCACGAGATGAACGCGGTGAAGCCGCCGGTCTCGTCCTGCAGGTCGCGGATGCGCTGCAGGTGCTCGACCCGCGCCGCGACCTCCTCGCCCATGCCGTACATCATCGTCGCGGTGGTGCGCATGCCGTGGCGGTGCGCCTGGCGCATGATGTCGATCCACTCCTCGGGCGAGGCCTTCGGGTAGGCGAGGACCTCCTTGCGGATCGCGTCGGAGAGGATCTCGGCGCCGCCGCCCGGAATCGACATCAGGCCGGCCTCCTTGAGCACGCCGATGACGTCGTAGAACGACATGCGCTCCTTTTTCGCGATGAACTTGATCTCCGGCGGCGAGAAGCAGTGGCGGTGGATCGCCGGATAGGTGTCGCGCAGGAAATGCAGGAGGTCGACGTAGTAGGCGAGCGGCAGGTCGGGGTTGACCCCGCCCTGCATCAGGACGCCGGTGCCGTTCAACGCCAGGGTCTCCTCGATCTTCTGCCCGATCTCTTCTTTCGGGAGCAGATACCCTTCCGGGTCGCCGGGCGCCCGGTAGAACGCGCAGAACCGGCACTTGTAGACGCAAATGTTGGTGTAGTTGATGTTGCGGTCGACGTTGTAGGTCGCGACGGCAGGGTCGTTGTGGCGGTCGCGCACCGCCTGCGCCGCCTCCCCGAGGGTCAGCAGCTCGCCGTCGAGGAGCAGGCGGTGGGCATCGCCGGCCGAGATCCGGCGTCCGGCCAGGGCGTCGTCGAGGATTTCGGATACGGCGCGAGAGGAGGGGGCGAAGTCGCTCATCGCGCGAATTCTACCAGCGCCCGGGCAAGAAGAAGGCCCGCCTCCCCGGCGGGGGAGGCGGGCCCGGCAGCGACCTGCGGACGGCGGCCGGAAGTGGTCCGGCCGGCGTCAGAGTTGCAGGTGGGGAAAGCGTCGGAGTCGGCGACCGAGGTCGTAGTCCTGCGTTCCCAGAGGATTGGTGTAGGTGATGTAGTTAAGGGCCCGGGGAGGAAGGTGTCCGTGACACTCTGAGGGTGAATTCGACGTTGGTCGTCGCGGCGTAGAAGACCCAGAAGCGGTTGTTCGAGCCGCAGCCGTCGACGATCTTCACCAGGAGCTCGAAGTTCGCTGGCTGGAAGAAGTAGAAGATCGCCGAGTCGTTCGAGGCCAAGCGGCACGGTCCTGCCGACGAACGGACACGAGGCAAAATCGCGCCCGGTAACCGAGACCTCGAACCGACCCCGAGAAGCTGGGCGTACGCGGCCGTCGTAGTCAGAGGGTTGTTGTTCCCGAACAGCGCCGTAGCCCACCAGCACCCGGGTTGCCGGATCCTCGCAGGTGACGGTGTTCGAGAACGTTCCGATATCGAAGCGTCGTAGCCCGCGGTCACCAGAAAGTAGTCGTTGGCGGCGAGGAGCGGCAGCGCGTTCGATGCGCGACGTGCCGACCCCGAATCGGATCGTCGTCGTCGTTGAGCGCGATCAGGTTGGAGAGCGGGAGGCCGGGTCGAAGCCGTTGCGGTAAAGGAAGATGATGCCGTCGAAGTGTCGCCCTCCTGAACACTCGTGATGAAGCAGTCGGCGTCCGCGTTCACCGAAACGGCTGGACATCGATAGCGGGTGAAGACGCCGCTCAGGGTGGTGAGATCGTCAGGGTGGTTGAACGTCGGTTGCCCCTGGGTCGTGCCGTAGAAGGTCGTCGCGGCCTCGCCGTAGGCGACCGACGAGAGGACAAAGGCACAGAGGAAGAGACGCGTGGCGGTGCGGATCATGGAACACTCCTTCGGCTCGCCGCATGGATTGAGCGCGAGAACAGGGCCCGGGGCGAGGGATGGCAGGCTCCCGTCTCCGACTGACTGGAACAATGTACACAGGCTACCACTTCGAGAAACGGGATTCGGCGCCGGAAGGGGACACCCCGGTGACGAGCTCGTCCCCGCCCCCGCGGTGACGCACGCGGCTGGCGTAAGCTCTCGATTTCCGACATGCGAATCCCCGCCTTCCTCAAGCGAGAGCCTCGACGCCGCGCTCGCGCGGCGCGGGTTCGAGCGCATTCCGAGCCGGCTGGTCTATCCCTGGCAGCGCGCGGCGGTCGACCTGCCGAGCCACAGCGGCGCGCCGCTGCCGGCAGGCGCCGAGACCTGGCTGCGCGCCGATCATCCACGGCTCGCGGAGCTCACCCGGCGCTACAGCGAGCTCGACTCGCCACTGGCGCTCGGCGCCGGTCTGCTGGACGCCGGAGCATGTCGCGACCGCGGATCTCCGCCAGTTCCGCGGCGACAACCCCTATGTCCACCAGCTGCGCGGCCGGAACATGAACGAGCTCGGCTATGCGCTTGAGCTACTACTGCATTCGCAGGAGCGCGCAGATCGAGCGCCTGGGGCTGCTCGAACGCCTCGACGAAGATGGGCTCTTCGGCGTGCATACCTTCATCGTCGACGGCCGCCGGGTGTCGCGCGATCTGCTCGACTCGGCGCTCGAGCTCGCCTTTCTCGACCGCCACCTCGGCATCTCGCGACCCCCCGTGCAGACGATTCTCGACATCGGCGCCGGCTACGGCCGCCTCGCCCACCGGGCGGTGACCGCCTTCCCGGAGACCGTGCGCTACCTCTGCACCGACGCCATCGCGACCTCGACGTTCCTCTGCGAGTCCTACCTCGGCTTCCGCGGCGTCGCCGGCCACGAATCCTCTCCAGCCCGGGTTCTCCCGCTGCGACGAGCTCGAGTCGGCGATCCCGCCGGGAACCGTCGACGTCGCGGTCAACATCCACAGCTTCTCCGAGTGCCCTCCCGGCGCGATCGACGCCTGGCTCGCCTTCCTGGCCCGCAAGCGGGTCGGGCATCTGATGATCGTCCCCAACGCGGTGACCGCCGACGCGCGACGGCGCCGATGGCGTCACCATGCTGACCAACGAGGGACTGGACTTCAGCCGGATCGTCCACCGGCACGGCTACCAGACTGGTCGCCAGCGAGCCGAAGTACCCCGATCCGGTGGTCCAGGAGTACGGCCTCAGCCCGGCCGCCCATCTGCTCTTCCGCCTGCAGACCTGAGCGCCGGGCAAGCGGAGGGAGCGGAGAAACTACGCAGGCGACCGGCCTCGCGCGGGCGTAGAATTCCCGCGAAAGGAGATCCCCATGGGTCTTTTCGATTTCGTGAAGAACGCCGGAGCCTCCATCTTCGGCAAGGACGATAGCCCCGCCAAGGGCGCCGCACCCCAGCCGCAGACGCACAGCGTCTCCCCCGCCGAGCTCGATGCGATGAAACGCCGCAAGGCGCTCGAGAAGCTGCTCGGAGAGTTCTCGCTCCAGGTCGAGAATCTCAAGATCGACGTCACCGGCGACACCGCCATCGTCCACGGCCTGGTCGACGACCAGGCCGAACGCGAAAAGGTCGTCCTGGCGCTCGGCAACGTCATCGGCATCGCCCATGTCGACGACCGCCTCGAGACCAAGAAGAAGGAGCCGGAGTCCCAGATGTACACCGTCGTCGCCGGCGACTCGCTGTCCAAGATCGCCAAGAAGTTCTACGGCAACGCCAGCAAGTACAACGCGATCTTCGAGGCCAACAAGCCGATGCTCAAGGATCCCGACAAGATCTACCCCGGCCAGGTCCTGCGCATCCCTCCCGCCGGGTGAAAATCCGGCGTTCCGCGCTTTACCTGCTCGCCGGGCTCCTGCTCGGCGAGCTTTTCTATGTCGGCGCCTTCGAGTGGGCGGCGCGCAGCGGCCAGCTCGAACAGTGGATCAACCGGCGGCCGGACAAGGCGCAGCTCACCTTTCGCAACGCCCACTCCTGGTTTCCCTTCCGGGTCTCGCTCGCGGGCGTCGACCTCTCCGTCCAGACGCCTCGACTGCAGTGGAGACTGCGCTGCGAGCGGGCTTCGGGTTGGATCTCGCCGGCCCCGCTCCTCGGCCGCCGGCTCCGCGTCGAGTCGGCGACGATCTCCGGCGCCGAGTTCGGCCTCCGCCGTCGCGCCGACTCGCCGCAGGAGGCCGCGGCACGCGCAGCGCTCCTCCCGCCGATCGCGGCTTTTCCGCTCACCGGAACGCCGCTGCTTCCGCGCCCGGTGCGACCCGCCTGGAACTTCGAGTTTCCCCGCCTGGAGGCACTGCAGGTCCGCACCGTCTGGCTCGAACAGCTTCGCCTCACCGGCGAGATGCGGGCCGCGGGCGGCTTCGCCATCCGGCGCCGCATAGAGGCCGAAGTTGAAAGCAGCCGGCTGGAGGTCACCGCGGGAATCCTCGAACTCGCGGGAGCGCCGCTCGCGCAGGGCCTGCAGGGCGCGCTCACCTTCTCAGCGATACCTTATGCCTATCGCGAGCACCGCGGGCTCGAAGCGCTCCCGTACCTCGATTCCTCCGCGACCCTCGCCGGCGAGATCTTCGCCGCTCCGCTCCTGCGCAGCTATCTCGCCCGGGCACCCTGGCTCGAGTTCGAGGACTCGGCAACCGCCTTCGACGCCGCGCTCGAGATGCGCCGGGGAGTGCTCGTCGGGGGCAGCCACCTGCACACGGAGAAGGCCTCGCGCACGCTCCGCTTCTTCGGTTTCGAGGCCAGCGGCACGGCGCTTCTGAACTTCGACGTCCGCCGGGATGCGACCGGCGGGCACGCCGATCTCGCCGTCGGTTTCGACGATTTCGAGCTCCGGCGGAGCGCCGCCGGCCCGCCGGTCGTCGGCGGCAGCGGACTCACCCTGCTCGCGACGACGCGCGACCTGCGCGCCAGCGGCCTGCCGGACGACGCCACGATCCGGATCGACCTCGGCGAGGCCCGACTGCTCGATCTCGCGGGTTTCTCCGACCTGCTGCCGCCTTCGGCCGGCCTGGCGCTCGCCGGCGGCCAGGGGGAGGTGCATGGCCAGCTCGAAGCCGAGCTCGGAGCGGGCGAAGCCGGTTCCGCAAGCGGTTCACTGAGCGCCCGGATCACCCAGGCCGCCCTGATCTCCAACGGCGCCCGCTTCAGCGGGGCCGTCGCGCTCGACGTCCCGATCACCAGCCGCGACCTCGCGGGCCGGCGCTTCGATCTCGCGGGAACCCGGGTCGAGCTCACCGGTTTCGCCGGCCCCGGCGAGGCCAATGCCACCGGACCGCGAGACTCCGGGGCCCCGGGCGGCCCTGGCTGGCGGGGCACGATCGAAACCCAGGTCGCTCGACTCCATCTCGTGGAGCCCGCCACCGCCGAGGGGCAATTCACCCTGCAACTGAGCGACTCGGCCCCGCTCGTGGCGCTCTACGCCACGCGCAAAGACCTGCCGCGCTGGGTCGAGCGCCTGCTCGAAGAGCCCGACGTCCGCGCGACCGGCCGGTTCGCCTACCGCAAGCCCGAGCTCAGGATCGAGGCCCTGCAGGCGCGTTTCGAGCATTGGGGTTTCGAAGCCGATCTCGAGCTCGGCAAAGACCGCCGGCGCGGCCTGCTCCTGCTCGAATGGCGCCAGCTCGCCCTGGGAGTGCGGATGGAGGGCGACAAGCGCGACTTCAAGCTCACCGGTGCCCGGGAGTGGTTCGCCAAGGAGAAGCTCTAGGGCGGGCCAAGCCCGGCGCGGCACGGCACCTCATCGCCTGCTGGATCCTGCTCCGCCCGGCGCGACACCGCCCAACGGACGGGATCCTGCGCTGCTTGCCCCTTCTGAGGGGCTCGGGCGCTCGTGGGCCCCTCTCCTCCCATCTCGCGCCCTGCGATGCTCGAATCCCGTCCGTTGGGCGGCGCCACGCCTGCGTCTGCGCAGCTCGGCACAGCCCTTTTTTCCTTTACTGGGAGCTTTTGATTTTTTTCTTATTGTGTTAGGTTTTATATTAAGAACGAGCTTGTTAACAATAAAATTACGCTCTATAAGGAGATCGGCATGCCAACCACCCTCCGCGACTTCCTCGAAATCCCCTACGACAAGCTCGAAGAGATGAACCTCGAGGCCAAGGCCGACCGCCTGGCGCGCAAGGACCCGGCCAAGGTCCAGGAGGCGCGCATGCGCTACCTGACCGACGAGCGCCGGATCAAGGCGGTGACGGTCTGCTTCACCGATCTCGAAGGCCGTCTCCACATGCTCGACTACGACAAGAAGTTCCTCCTGAAGTCGGCCGACAACCTGACCTTCGACGGTTCCTCGATCCGGGGCTTCTCGCAGCAGGCCGAGTCGGACCTGCGGCTCGCCATCGACTGGACGGCGTTCTACTGGCTGCCCTCCGACATCTTCGGCGCCGGCAAGATCCTGGTCTTCGGCGAGGTCCAGGAGCGCGACGGCAGCCCCTACCGCGGCGACATGCGCGCCCGGCTGAAGGCCTTCGGCGAGCAGCTGTGGAAGAAGGACCAGACGGTGGCCTACGCCTCGAACGAGATCGAGGGCTTTCTGTTCAAGGGCCGCGACGCCGAACGCCACTACCACGAGACCGGCACCTTCGATTTCATCTCGACCGGCGGCTACTACCATTCGCTGCCCGGGGACGCCCTCCGCCAGTTCATCGACACCGCGGCCGAAGTCCAGCGCGCGATGGGCTTCGCCAACGAGAAGGACCACCCGGAGGTGGCGCCCTCGCAGTTCGAGATGAACTACAGCTACACCGAGGCGACGATCGCCGCCGACCAGGTGCAGCTCTACAAGCTCCTCTCCCGCCAGGTCGCGGCGCGGATGGAGATGACCGCCTGCTTCCTGCCCAAGCCGGTGACCGGCGTCAACGGCAACGGCATGCACACCAACGTCTCGCTCGCCCGCAAGGGGAAGAACCTCTTCCACGACAAGAAGGGGCAGGACGGCCTGACGCCGCTGGGCTGGAACTTCATCGAGCGCATTCTCGCCAACGCCAACGACATCTGTCTCTTTCTCAATCCGAGCGTCAACTCCTACCGCCGGCTCGATCCGCACTTCGAGGCCCCGAACCAGATCAAGGCCTCGGCGATCGATCGCGGCTCGATGGTGCGGATTCCGCTCGGCAACGAGAAGTCGGCGCGCGTCGAGGTGCGCTCGATCGCCCCGGACGCCAATCCCTATCTCGCCATCTACTCGGTCCTGCGCACCGGCATCGAAGGCCCGCTGGCAGCGGAAGAGAGCGACGGCAAGCGGCAGCGGACGCGCTTCCTGCCCGACAACATCTACGATGGGCTGCGGCTCTTCAAGGGCAGTCGCTGGGCGATGGAGCTCATCGGCGAAGAGGTGCACGGCAAGTACGCGGATCTCAAGCTCGCCTCGGCCGAGCGCTGCCCCAAGGCCCTGGGCACCCGCGTCAAGCGCAGCGAGATCCAGTTCCACCACGAAGTGACCAACCAGTACCTCTGGTCACAGTTCTGACGCAGAGCCGGGGACACGACACGAAGGACACGATGACTATCGATGTCCTTCGATCGTGTCCCGCCATCGTGTCCCTGAAGGGAGTCAGGGGATGTAGGACCAGAAGCCGCTGTCGCCGCCGTCGAAGCCGTCGTTGAAGATGCCGTGGTCGACGGCGAACTCGATCCCCTGCGCCTCCCAGGCGACCTGCAGCGGGATCGATCCCGGCGCGAGCAGGGAGCTCTCGTGAGGGCCGGTGAGGATCGCGAGCGGCGACAGCGTGCCGATCGGGACTGTTCGGCAGGCGTGCCGAAGTGCATCACCAGCAGATCGCCCGGCACCGCGTTGAAGTTTTCCAGCGCCGAATTGAAGTCGATCTGGATCTTCCCCGGCGCGGGGTGCGTCACGACCAGGCTCACGTCCCCGTGCCGGGGGTCGGCGATCACCTCGGGCAGCCCGGTGGCGATCGCCGGGTCGTAGGTGATCACCAGCCGCCCCTCCTGAAGCTCGAACGGCTCCGCGGTGCCGATCTCGATCACCGCTCCCGAGCCGGGATGCACCTTGCCGCCATCGACCGAGAAGCCCACCGGAGCGGTCGGCGCGCGGATCGTCAGGGTCCCGGCGCGGGTCTCGAGCAGCACCGGGTCGTCCTCGGGGTCGTCGAGGAAGGAGAGGCCCAGGTCGAGGGCGATCGTGTACTGGTCGCCGGGGTCGACGTCCGGCGCCAGCGTCACGTAGATCACCCCGAAGACCCCGTCCCTGGCGTTGATCGTCGCCGAGAGCGACTCGAAGTTCACATCGAAAGTCTGCGTCGGAACGTCGAAGAGGCACGGCTGCGAGATGGCATCGCCGTTGACGCTGAAGATGACGACCGAATCGCAGCTGGCGATCGGCTGGGTTGTGCCGACGAGTTGGGACATGCCCGCCGGCATCTGGCACCGCCGGCCGCGACCCCGGAGTCAGCCGGCCGCGCCGGATCGGCCGCGAGGCGTAGGTGCGAAAGACGATTGCGGTCCGTTCGCCCGGCGCGCCCTCGGCATCCTGAACCCGAAGCATCAGCGGCTCGACCGGAATGGCGGCCGCCGGCGCCGCCGGCGAAAGTCCTGCCGAGCGCGAGTCCGCCAGCCAGGCAAGCGCACAGCCGGCTGCGGCGTCCGTCGCAACGTCCGCCAGGTCCGCCAGATCCGGTACCGCCGAAGAATTGTTGGCCGCATCGTCTTCACCATTCCCCGTGGGCATGTCGCGGATCGCGTCAGTCTAGGGAACCGGCAGACCCCCGCAATGAACTCCGCCCTGCACTCCAGGCGCGGCCCGGAGACTCCGCCCAGTGGATTGGACAGCCGAGGCGGCGCACGGAACAGCCCGGCGGGCGATTTTCGACCTGCCGTTCGCGGACCTCTCCCGGGCGCGCGGGCGGGCAAACCCCCGGCGTGATCCACCCTCCCGCTTGACCTGTCCTAGAGTCCACTGGCGATCTACTTCCCCGGGGGGCTCACCATGAGCGCAGGCCGCTGTCCATGGCGCTCGGTTGTTCGGTTCGCCGTCGTCGGAGCGGCGCTCACGCGACCCCTGCTCCCCGCGCCCCTGCAGAGCCGGTCTGCCCGGCGACTTCGCTCCTCGCCGGCCTTCGGCCCAGCCTCGCGCAGCCAGATCGAAGGGGAGCCGGCCGCCTGACCGACAGCCAGGTCGCGCCCGAGGGCGGCGCGTGGGACTCGGCGCTCGCGGTCCGGATGGCGGCCACGGCGTCCGTGGTGACCTTCGACCTCGGCAGCGAAAGGACGGTGCGCTCGCTGCTCGTCCAGGCGGACGCCAACGACAGCTACCTCGTCGAGGGGTCGAGTGGACGGCATCGGCTTCACCCGGCGTGGGGGAGATTCCGCGCCTCGAAGGCATACACGGGCTGCGATCGCGCGCCCTGCGGATTGCGGCCGCGACCGCTGCGCTTCCTTCGCCTGAGCAGCTTCGAGCGGCGACGGCCGGGCCTCGATCTCCGAGATCCAGGCTTTCTGCGTGCGACCCGGACAGCTGGGAGCCCCGTCTGGAGGTGATCGCGCGCCGGCAGCGCGCTCGCCGGAGCGCGGCCGCCGCCGGTGGAACGACAGCTCGAGCCGATGGTGGGAGTCGACGCTCGCGCTCCTCGGCGTCGGGCTGCTGTTCTACGACTTGCGCCGTCCACGCAGCGCGCGGGGCGGCGCAAGCGCGGCAACCCGGCCGCCGCGCGCGAGCTGCCCGGCGCGGGCTCTTCGCCACCGTCGGGCTGGTGTCGGCGCTCACCTACTTCAACTTCGGCGCCTTCCACTTCGGCTCCTTCATCCACGGCTGGGATACCTTCCACTACTACCTCGGCGCAAAGTACTTCCGCGAGCTCTCCTACGACCGGCTCTACGACTGCGCGACGGTCGCCGACGCGACGCCGGAAGCGAGCGACACCGACGGCGGCTTTCGCCGCCCGCCTGGCCCACGCCGAGCGCCGCAAGGTGCGCAATCTCCGCACCAACGAGCTCGGATCGACGGCCGAGCTGCTCGCCCACCCCGAGCGCTGCACGGCTCACTTCTCGCCGGAGCGCTGGCAGGCGTTCCGCCACGATGTCGCCTGGTTCCGCGACCGCGAGAGCGCCCGGCGCTGGGACGAGATCTTCGGCGACCACGGCTTCAACGCCACGCCGGTCTGGAACATCGCCGGCTCGCTGCTGGCGAATCTCGGCCCGGCGAGCGACCGTCAGATCGGGCTGCTCGCCCTCATCGACCCGCTCTACTTCGCCGCGATGGCGGCGGTCCTCGTCTGGGGTTTCGGGATTCCCGGCGCCGCGGTCGCCCTGCTCGTTCTGGCGACCGATTTTCCGGCGCGGTTCTTCTGGACCGGCGGCGCCTATCTGCGCTGGGACTGGCTCTTCTTCACCGTCGCTGCGGTCGCCTGCCTGCGCCGGGGACGCCCGTTCCTGGGCGGTGCCGCGCTCGCCTATGCCGCCTCTGCTGCGGATCTTCCCGCTCTTCCTGGCGGTGGGCCCGGCGGCCATGCTGGCCGCCGAGCTGGTCCGCGAGATGCGGGCGGCCTCCGGCCGGCCCCTGGAGCGCCTGCGCACCGCCCTCGCCTCCGCCGCGCTGCGCCCCGCGCTCCGGTTTATCGGCGGCGCCCTGGTCGCCGCTGCGATCCTCATCCCGGCGAGCCTGGTCGTCAACGGCGGACCCGAGGCCTATCGGCAGTTCCTGGCCAATACGATCAAGCACCAGCACACCCCGCTCACCAACCACATGGGGCTGCGCACCGTGGTGAGCTTCCGGCCGTCGGAGATCGGGCGCCGTCTGCACTCGGAGAGCGCGCCGGAGCCCTGGGCGCGCTGGAAGGAGGCCCGTCTCGCCGCCTGGAACCGCTCCGCGCGCCATCGCTTTGGGCATAGCCCTGCAACTCTCTGCCTGGTCGCGACAGGAGCGGTACGTCATCGCGAGCTCTGGATCGGGGCCGCGCTGGGCGCGGCGTTCATCCCGTTCGCCGTCGAGTTGACGTCCTATTACTTTGCCTTCCTCCTCGTGCCGGCGCTGCTGTGGACCGTGCGGCGAGGGGTCGGCGATCGCGCTTCTGCTGCTTGAACGCCTTCGGACTTTTCGTCTCCCTCGCCCCCTTCGCCGGCATGCCCACCTGGCGGGACGAGCAGTACACGTTGATCTCCTGCGCCACCCTCGTGGCCCTGGTCGTCATCTTCTGGCAATTCGCCCGCTCGCGCCCGCTGTTCCAAGCGCCCGACCGGCCTGTCTAAGCACTGGAACAGGAAAGTCGCGACGCCCGAACTACTCCGGCCCGAGACGATCCGCTACAGAAAGGAGCAACGACCATGAATCCCTTCAAACGCTTCATCGGCGGCCTTCTCGGAGTCGGTCTGGCTTTCCTGAGCCAGTCCGTCTCGGCCGCCGGACCCGGGACCGTCAAGTTCGACCAGTCGAGTGTCTCCGTCCTCGAGGAGGCCGGCGTGGCCCTCGTCGTCGTCGAGCGGTCGCAGGGCGAGGACGGGCTGATCACCGTCGCCTATTCGTCGGCCGACGTCACGGCGACGGCCGGCAGCGACTACAACGCCGTCGCCGGGACGATCTCCTGGGCCGATGGCGACGGCGGGAACAAGACCATCACGGTCCCGACTGATCAACGATGCCAACCCGGAGGGCGACGAGACCCTGCTGCTGACGCTCTCCAACGTCACGGGTGGCGCGACGATCGACCCCACGCGTAGCACCGCGAGCGTCGTCATCCTCGCCAATGATGGCGGGAGCGGCGGCTCGGGCGGGAGCGGCGGCTCGGGCGGCAGCGGCGGCAGCGGTGGCTCCGGCGGCAGCGGTGGCTCCGGTGGCTCCGGTGGCTCCGGCGGCAGCGGCGGCTCCGGCGGCAGCGGTGGCTCGGCGGCAGCGGTGGCTCCGGCGGCTCCGGCGGCTCCGGCGGCAGCGGTGGCTCCGGCGGCAGCGGTGGCTCCGGTGGCTCCGGCGGCTCCGGTGGCTCCGGCGGCTCCGGCGGCAGCGGTGGCTCCGGTGGCTCGCGGTGGCTCCGGCGGCAGCGGTGGCTCGGGCGGCGGCGGCGGCACCACCGGCGATGGCTCGGGCGTGATCAAGTTCGACGAGCGCACCTTCCTCGGTCTCGAAACCGGCGGCGTCGCGGTCATCACCGTCGAGCGCTCCAACGGCGAAGACGGCTCGGTCTCGATTCAGTACTCGACTGCGAACGGCACGGCGAGCGACGCTTCGGACTACGCGCGAGTCTCCGGCACGATCACCTGGGGCCCGGGCGACGGCGCGACCAAGACCTTCACCGTCGCCGCTCATCGACGACGGCATCGACGAAGGCAACGAGACGGTGAATCTCATCCTCTCCAACCCGACCGGCGGCGCGGTCATCGACGCCGAGCGTGGCGCGGCCGTGCTCGTCATCACGGACACCGGCGGCGTGCCTCCGGGGGGCGGCAACGACAATCGGCCCGGCACCTTCAAGTTCGGCGAGGCGAGCTACCAGGTGATCGAGGGCCAGGCTTTCGCCTTGATCACCGTCGAGCGCTCGCAGGGCGAGTCCGGGGCGGTTTCGGTCGACTACTCGGCCGCCGCCGGCAGCGCCACCGCCGGGGACGACTTCGCGGCGGTCTCCGGGACGCTCGTCCTGGGGCAACAACGACGGCAGCACGAAGACCTTCCAGGTGCCGATCGTTCGACGACAACCTCTCCGAGGACACCGAGACCATCCTGCTGGCGCTCTCGGATGCGACCGACGGCGCGGGAATCGATCCCGTCCGCGGTTCGGCGCTGCTCAACCTGCTCGACGACGACGGCTCGCAGGCCGCCTGCGTCCCGAGCGCGACCACCTGTGCCTGCTCGGCGGGCGGTTCGCGGCGCAGATCACCTACCGGACGCCGAACGTCGGCACCGGCGCGGGGCATGCGGTGACCTACTCCAATCAGACCGGCCTCTTCTGGTTCTTCAACCAGGAGAACGTGGAGATGCTGCTCAAGGTCGTGGACGGCTGCAACGTCCCGGGCCTCAACGCCTACTGGGTCTTCTTCTCGGCGACCACCAACGTCGACTTCACCCTGACCGTGACCGACACCCAGACCGGTGTCGCGAAGCAGTATCGCAACCCGCTCGGCCTCGCGGCCGAGCCGATCCAGGACGTCACGACCTTCCAGTTCCTGCCCGCAGTAATTTCCCTCGCTTCACCCCTCGCCTCGCGACGGCCCCGGATACGTCCTCCGGGGCCGTCGTCTTTCTTGCCGAGCCGATAGGATCCCGACGTGCCCCGGCTGCCATCGGACTCTCGCGCTCCTGCTGGTTGCGCTGCCTGCGAACCTGGCCGGAGGCACGCACCCGCCGAGCGCCGCGGCGACGGCCTATGAAGGTGCGCCCGAGAGTGCGCGCCGCGAGTGCGAACGCCGCAACGACTCCGGCAGCTACGCCGACGCCCTGCCCCTACTGCCGCGGCGGCGGTGCGCGCGGCTGCGCGGCGCAGGAACGTCCGACAGCGGCGACCTCGGGCGCGTCCTCACCAGCCTCGGCCTGGCTCTGGAGATGACCGGCGACCGGAAAGCGGCAGAGGCGAGCTACCGCGAGGCGCTCGCGCTCTACCGCGCCTCGGCCGACCGGCGCAGGAGGCGCTCGTCCTGTCCAACCTCGCGGCCCTGGCGATCGGCGGCGGCGACTACGGCGCAGCGCTCGCCTGGCTCGCCGAGGAGGAGGCGGTGACGCGAACCGCGCCCTCGCCGCCGGCGACGCGGCCTGGGCCCCGGCCGAGCTCGAGTACGTGCGGATGAATCGCAGCGTCGCGCTCGAACAGCTCGGCGCTTACACCGAGGCGCTCGCCGAGATCCGCCCGCTGGCGAACCGGTCCCTGGCCGAGGGCGCCGGAGGGCCCGCCACCAGCGAGTCCGCGGCCCTGGCGGTCAACCTGGCGGTGCTCTACCGCAACCTCGGAGACCCACGCCGCGCGCTCACCCTGCTCGATCGCGCCCGCATCGTCTACGAAGAGCTGGGCGACCGCTCGGCGCTCGCTAACGTACACCTCAATCGCGGGCTCGTCTTTCAGCTCAACCTGCGCCAGCCGGAGGCCGCGGAGGGCGCGCTCGTCCGCGCCCTCGAGCTCGCCGGCGAGAGCGGAGATCGCAGCGAGGAGACGCGCACGCTCTGCGCGCTGGGCGATCTGCGGCTGAGCGGCGGCCACCTCCGCGAGGCGCGCTCCGACTTCGAGCGCGCGCTCGCTGCGGCCACCGCGTCCGACGCCGCGGCCGGCCGCTGGGCGGCCCTGGCCGGATTGGGGCGCGTCGCCCGCGCGGCGGGCGACCCCGGCGCCGCGCTCCTCCACCTGCGCGCCGCGATCGCGGAGATCGAAAAGGCCGGCGAGGGTGTCGGGGATGCAACGCTGCGCGGCGGCCTGCTCGCGGATCAGCGCGCGGTGTACGCCACCGCCGTCGATCTGCTGGCGGAGCGTGCACGGATGCTCAAGGGACCAGAGGAGGAACGCGCCGTGCTCGAGGCGCTCGCCCTCGCCGAGCAGGCCCGGGCACGCGAGCTTCTCGACGCCCTGGCCGGCGGCGGCTCGGGCGCCCCTCTTCCGCCGGCGAAGATCGCGGCGCTCCGCGCACGTCTCGGCACGGCGATCGTCTATTTCTTCGGCGAACGGCGCCTCTGGCGCTTCGCGCACGAGGGCGGACGCTGGCGGGTCGCAGCGGCGGGAGACCCGGTGGAGATCCGCACCCTCGTCACCCGGGTGCATCGCTCTCTGGCGCGCGCCGAGCCGCCTGCGCCGGCGGATCTCGTCCGTTTGAGCAGCCTCCTGCTGCCGCAGACGCTCCCGGCCGGCGACGAGCTGCGCATTGTGCCCGACGGCCGGCTGTTCTATCTCCCGTTCGAGCTTCTGCCGGACCCGGAGCGCGCCGGCGACAACCTGGTCGAGCGGCTCGCGGTGAGCTATCTACCCAGCCTCTCGGTTCTCGCTCACCTGCGCCGCCCGGCCGCGACCGCACGCTGGCGCGTGGCCGCCCTCGCCGACCCGGAGCTCCCCCTGCGCTTCGCGGCCGAAGCCACCAGCTCACTGGCGAGTCTCCTCGCGCGACGTTTCGGACTGCCGCCGCTGCCCGGGGCCGCGCGCGAGGCGCGCGACGCCGCCGCGCGTCTCGGAGAGCCCAGCACGGTCGAGCTCGGGAGGGACGCGACCGAAGCGAAGCTGCGCCTACGGGTCGGCGAAGGGGTTCGGGTCCTGCATATCGCGGCGCACACCGTGGTCGACGAGTCGCTCGCCGGCGGCGTCGCGCTCTTTCTCGCTCCCGGGTCGGACGAAACAGGCACGCCAGGGGGCCGTGCGCCGAGTGGCGCGGACGATGGTCTCGTCACCGCGGCAGAGCTCGCGAGCCTCGAGCTCGAAGTCGACCTCGCGGTGCTCTCCGGCTGTCGCACGGCGCTGGCGGAGACCGAGTTGACCGGCAGCGACGGCGCCGGCGGAGGGCGCGCGCTCGCCAGCCTCTCGGGTGCACTCCTCGGCGCCGGGGCGCGCGGCGTCGTCGCTTCTCTCTGGGAGGTCGGCGACGACGCGACGGCCGCGCTCATGGAGCAGTTCTACTTCGAGCTCGCGCGCGGCAGGCGGCCCGCGAGCGCGCTGCGCCGGGCGAAGCTCCGGCTGGCTCACGACCCGCGCTGGGCCGGGGCACCGGGCTGGGCCGGCTTCGTGCTGCTCGGCGACCCGGGGCCGGTCACTCGGCCCTTCGCCACCCGGAGCGCGCTCGCCGCGGCGATCGCAGCGATCGCGGCGATCGGAGCGCTCGCCCTCGGGCTGGTGGGGCGGCAGCGCGCGTGGCGCCGGGCGCGATCGGAACGAGGGGCGCGAGCGGGAAACGCGGATTAGTTCGCGGGCGGCTCGACGCGGAAGCTCGCCGGCGCCGAATGCGCCACGGCGCTCGCCGCGGCATCGAGGGCGGTGACGTTCCAGCGATAGGTCACGAGAGTCTCGAGCTTCGCCAGGAGATCCGGCGGCGCGGCGAGGGTGGTCGCCGTCGAGCTGCCTTGCCAGAGAAGGTCGCCGGCGACGTCGCGCACTTCGACGCGGTAGCTCGCGGCGCCGGCGACCGCACGCCAGACGAACGGCGGCAATTGCTCGACACCGGTCGTGGTGGTTGCAGCGACGACGCCGAACGGCGACTCCAGGAGGACCTCGCCGCTGCGCACGACGTCGGAGATCGCGGCCTCCGACCGGTCCGGCAGCGCCGGGGCGAGACTGCGGTGCGCCCACTCGAAGGCGAATCCGAGACCGATCACGACCAGCGCTGCCGCCGCCCAGCGGTTCCAGAGCGACATTTCTCCCGGCTGCCGAGCCGCGCGCAGGCGCTTGGCGCGCATCTCCGACATCGGCAGCACGCGGGCCATCTGCGGCGGTGTCGGAGCCATCGGAGCCGGCGTGGCCGTCGTTGGAGATACTGGGAGCTGCACGTGCCCGGCGACCCAGGCGATCTCCTGCGCCTCGGCGTCACTGTGCGGCGAGGCGTCGAACGCTCCCGCCAGCGCGAGCTCGGCGGCGCAGGCAGGGCAGGCGGCAGCATGCGCCCCCAGCGCTTCGGCTGCCGGGGTGGCCGTGCCCGCGAAATGTGCGTCGACGAGTTCGGCGAGCGGCGGACATCCGGCCCCGGGCAGGAGCGCCTGGCGCAGGATCTGGTTGCGGTCGAATTCGCTAGCGGTCATGACAGCTCTCCCTGGGAGTCTCTCGAGGTTCCCGAGTCCTTGGCGGCCTGCGGATTCGCTTTCCCGGCGGTGATTTTCGATGTCTGGAAGCTGCGCTGCAGCTTGCGTTTGGCGCTGACCAGGTAGGCCCTGGCGCCCGACTTGTTTTGCAGGCCGAGCAGTTGGTCGATCGCGGCGAGCGTCAGCTCGTCGACGAAATGGAGGTGCAGGATCCTGGCCTCGAGCGGCTCGAGATCGGCCGCGATCGCCGTCCGCAGCTGCCGGACGAGAAGCTCCCTGCCGACCTGCTCCTCGACGCTCGGTCCGGGAGCCGCCGGCGCGAGAAAATGCTCGTCGTCGATCGATTCGGCATCGCGCCGCCGGTTCGAAATCGAGCGGTTGATCGCCACACTGCGGGTGACGAGGTAGAGCCAGGTGGCGAAGGAGCTTTCGAAGCGAAAGGTGTCGAGCCGTTCGTAGACCCGGACGAAGACCTCCTGCGCCAGATCGGCGGCCTCTTCGCGCCGGCCGTTGGTGCGCAGGCACCAGGCGGCAACCCGCGTCTGATAGCGCCGGAACAGGACGTCGAGATGGCGTGCCGCGAGGTCGGGATCCTGCTGGGCAGCCCGCGCCGCCCGCACGATCTCCTCGTCGCTCCAGCCTGCGATCGTCTCCATCGTCCCCTTGGTTCCGCTCCCTGCCGCCTGCCCGGGAGGCCGCTCCCCCGCGGAGGCGGGAAAGGTCAGCAACCGGGACGGCCCAACGGCAGGCTTCCGTGCGAGCCTAGCCGATCCGACCGGAGAGCCGAAAACCGACCCGGTTCCGGGGCTGCCGCCGGCAACGGCCGAGGGTGGGAGAAGGGGGAGTGGCCTCACGCTTCCCTGAGACAGCCGGCGAGCGCGAGTGGAACAGTCCACTTCGGCGCGGTGGGATCATTCCCTCCCGGCCGGGAGGTTCACCGGCTCGGCCCGGTCCGGCGCCTCGGCCGGGTCGGCGCAGAGGTCCCAGAGGGCGCCCAGCGTCCCGAAGGGGCCACCCCAGACGGCCCGCATCAGCACCTGGCGCCACTCCTTGCGCGCCAGCCCGCGAAACCGGATGGCGCGGACCAGCAGCAGCGGGAGCGTCACGAGACAGAAAAAGTTGCACCCCACAGCCGCCCAGAAAACCGGCCTGTTCGCCGGCGCACCCGGCGACGCGAGCTCGGCGATGGCGGCGGTGAGGAAGCTCGCGATGGCCGCCAGAAGCGCGAACAGTCCGAGCCAGCGGTACCAGCCGATCGAACGCCGCGCCGCAAGCGGCAGATCGGGCACCTCAGTCGGACCCATCGGCGCGCGAGACATCGACCCGGCGCTCGCCGGCCGCACCTCCTATGCGCAGCAGCCAGGGGTTGCAGCAGACTTCGCAGTCCTGCACGAGCGCACCTTCGAGGTCCGGCTCGAGGTGGACTCCCACCTCCTCGCCGCAATAGGGGCAGAGGATCAGGAACTCGTCGTCCATGCGCCGCCAGTCTATGCAACCGGCGGGCGCAGGAACACGCAGCCATTCGGCCTCCTCAGGCCTTCTTCTACAGCCCGGCCCGTGCCAGGGTGCCGGTCAAGCCGAGTGGGCCGGGCCCGGCTAGCCGATCGCCTGGCGCAGGGCCTGCTCGATCGTGCCGGGCTCGCGCTCGACGAGCTCGTAGGTGACGTTGACGATCGGCTTGTCGGTCTTGAGGACCCGCGCCAGCTCGATCGGCGTGCCCTCGACGACGACGTCGGCCGGCGTGGCCCGGATGGTCGCCTCGAGGTCGCGGATCTGCTCGTCGCCGTAGCCCATCGCCGGCAGGATGCCCTTGGCGTTCGGGTACTTGGCGTAGGTCGCGGCGAGCGTGCCCACGGCGTAGGGCGACGGATCGACGATCTCGGCGGCGCCGGCGTCGTGGGCGGCGTACCAGCCGGCGCCGTAGCTCATGCCGCCGTGGGTGAGCGTCGGACCGTCCTCGACGACCAGAACCCGCTTGCCGCGGATCGCCGCCGGATCGGAGACGCGAATCTCCGAGTTGCAGCGCAGGATCGTGGCGCGGGGGTTGAGCTTCCGGCAGGTCGCCTCGACCTCGGCGACCTTCGCCGGATCGGCCGTGTTCACCTTGTTGACCAGGAGAAGGTCGGCGAGCAGCACGTTGACCTCGCCGGGATGGTAGGTCGCTTCGTGCCCGGGACGGTGGGGATCGACCAGCGTGATCTGCAGCGTCGGGGTATAGAAGGAGGTGTCGTTGTTGCCGCCGTCCCAGAGGATGACGTCGGCTTCCGTCTTCGCCGCGCGCAGGATCTTCTCGTAGTCGACTCCGGCGTAGACCACGAAGCCGTTGTCGATGTGCGGCTCGTACTCCTCGCGCTCCTCGATCGTGCACTTGTGCTTGTCGAGGTCGGCGTAGGTCGCGAAGCGCTGGCAGATCTGCTCCGAGAGGTCGCCATAGGGCATCGGATGGCGGACCGCGACCACTCTCTTGCCCATCGCCTTGAGGATCTTCGAGACGTAACGCGTGGTCTGGGACTTGCCGACGCCGGTGCGCACCGCGGTGATCGCCACCACCGGCTTGACCGAAGTGAGCATCGTCTTCTGCGCCGCGGCGAGCACGAAATGCGCCCCCGCCGCGATCGACCGCGACGCCAGGTGCATGACGTCGACATGCGCGAGATCGGAGTAGGAGAACCAGGCCTCGTCGATCTTCTTGGCCGCCACCAGGCTCTCGAGCTCCTGTTCGGCGACGATCGGGATGCCCTTCGGATAGAGCCTTCCGGCGAGCACCGCCGGATAGGTGCGTCCCGCAATATCGGGAATCTGCGCCGCGGTGAAGCCGATCACCTCGAACTCCTCGCGGTCGCGGAAAAGCACGTTGAAGTTATGAAAATCGCGTCCTGCAGCTCCCAGGATCAGTACACGTCGACGTCGCATGCGAAAGCCTCCCTTTCGTACCGTCTGAAGGACGATATCGACCGCCCCGCTCCCGCCCCATACCCGGCCGGGTAGGCGCTCGTACAAAAGGCGCCCCACCGAGGATTGGTTCGATCCCCACCGCGGTCTAGAATTCTCCTGCAGGAGTTGCCGGAGAATTCCACAGACCCGATGCCGCGACGTTACTGGTTGATGAAGTGCGAGCCCGAGGCCTACACGATCGGCGACCTCGAGCGCGATCGCAGCACGCCCTGGGAGGGGGTGCGCAACTACCAGGCGCGCAACCTCCTGCGCGACGACATGCAGGTCGGCGACGGCGTCCTCTTCTACGCCTCGAACGCCGAGCCCTCGGGCGTCTCCGGCCTGGCGGCGATCGTCCGCTCCGGCTTTCCCGACCCGACGGCGTGGAAGAAAGGGCACGAGTATTTCGACCCGGCGTCGACGCGGGCCAATCCGGTCTGGTACTCGGTCGAGATCGGTTTCGTCGAGCGCTTCGGCGCGACGATTCCTCTGGCGACGCTCAAGGCGACCCGCGGTCTCGAGGGAATGATGGTGACGCAGAAGGGCAGCCGGCTCTCGATCCAGCCGGTGAGCCGGGCGGAGTACGAGACCGTCTCCCGCCTCGGCCGACGCGCCATCCTGGCTCCGCCTTGACCCGGGCCGGGGGCTATCGCTTCACCGGCTGCATCTGCGCCAGCGCCATCCTGGCGGCGGCGCGGCCCATCGCCTCGGCGTCTTCGTTCGCCGAGCGCGTGTGGGCGCCGGCGTAGATCCGCGACATCGACATCTCGTCGACGAAAGCCTTCCAGGTCGGCAGGACGACCCGAAAGCCCGGGTTGTCGTCCCAGCTGTGGAGGCGGATCCCGCCCGCCGGCGCCGCCCCGCTCTCGGCCTCGAGCACGGTCGCGACCGCCGCCGAGACCCCGCAATGTCCGCATGGATAGTCGGAGTGCGTCGGGGTCTTGAGCAGTGGCTCCCAGGCGGCGTCGCGGGTCGTCGCCGGGTTGCCGTCGCGGTCGGCGTTGCGAATCGCGGTGATCGGGCGCCAGGAGGCGAAATGCATCTTGGCCTCCATGATCGCCGACCATGCATCCTCGATCGCCATGTTGGTGAGGGCATACAGGCGCGCGTTCTGGCTCAGGCTCCGACCGGGTTGGCGGACGATGTCGGCGATCATCGGCTGGTAGTTGATCCACAACCAGGGTCGCGCGAGCAGACCCTTGTCGACCGGGCGTTCCTTGCTCTCCTTGGCGCCGAGCCGGCGCACCTCGTCGAGGTCGCGTGCGTAGCGCTCGCTGTCCAGGCGCGGCGGGCCCGCCGGACGCAGCTCGTCGATGCGGGAGAGAAAGTACGGCGGCAATGCGGTATCGAACGGCAGGATCGAGGGCAGACCCGGATCATGTAGACGCCGGGCTCGGTCAAGGGACGGTAGGGCTCCGGTACCGCGTCCGCAGCCAGCGCTGAGCGCTTCATCGCCGCGGCGGCCGCGAGCTTGCCGAATTCGGCGCCCGCCTTCTCGCCGTCGCCGTCAGGCACGCCGGCGAGGGAGACGACCAGCGCGTCGTCGAAGGTCTTCAGATGTTCCGGGTAGATCGCCGCGAGCACGGTGTGGGCCGCCACCGCCGCGGCGGCCTCGGCGGAGGCGCCGGGCGGCGGCGCCGGCAGCTCGAGGAAGGGGGCGTAGCGGCGCTCGATGGCGTTCGTGGCCTCGAACAGGGCCAACGCGACTTGCGCCGGGACACGCGAAGTCTGGGCGGTGCGCGAGGTCGCGGTCGGTCCGTCGTTCTCGCTCAAGGCGTGCTCAGTGACATCCATCCAGGTCGTGACGGTATCCGCCTTCGCGGCCGCTTCCCCGACCACCAGCGAAGCAGCAACTGCGAGGGTGGAAAGGGCGCTAGCGACGGACCTGGCTCTCGAGCGGCGGTCGTTCATGAAAACCTCCTCCTGGTTTAGCTTCCTCTGGTAGAACGCTATTTCGCACCCCCGCGCGCCATCCCGCGGGTTCTGGCTTGGAACGGACAGTGGAGTTGTGCATTCGGTGGCCGGCGCCAAAGTGGAAGATTGAGGTATTGAGGAGGCCCCTGGTGCCCAGGCTCTGGATGGCCCTGCAGCGTTCGATCGCCGGACTCGCGGCCTTGACTCTCGGCCTCTGCTGTCCCGGCCTCCTGGGCGCCGCCGGACGCCCTTGCGGCGGCTGCTTCGTTCCGCCCGAGGCGCAGGCCGAGGACACGTCCGCGCCCGACCACGTGGTCGGCAACGGCACGCCCGCAGAGCTGCACCCGGCGGCGGTCGTCGACGCCGTGGCGCTCGGCGGCGTCATCACCTTCGACTGCGGGCCCGACCCGGTGACCATCGCGCTCGACCAGACCGCCAAGATCTTCAACAACACCGGGCCGCGAGATCGTCATCGACGGCGGCGGCTCGTGGCGCTCAGCGGCGGCGGCGCGCGTGCGGATCCTCTACATGAACACCTGCGACGAGGCGCAGGTGCTGGACGACCGACCACTGCCAGACCAGGACCACCCGCAGCTCACGGTGCAGAACCTCACCTTCATCGACGGCAACTCGAAGGGCGAGACCGAGTACGACGGCGGCGGCGCGATCTTCGTGCGCGGCGGGCGGTTCAAGGTGGTCAACAGCCGCTTCTTCAACAACGTCTGCGACGACGCCGGGCCGGACGTCGGGGGCGCCGCGATCCGCGTGTTCGACCAGTACGAGGGCCTGCCGGTCTACGTCGTCAACAGCACCTTCGGCGGCGCCGACGGACTCGGCAACGTCGTGCTCGAACGGCGGCGGCATCAGCAGCATCGGCGTCTCGTGGACCGATCATCAACAGCCTGTTCTCCTACAACCAGGCCATCGGCAACGGCGCCAACCCGCCGAGCCCGGCACGCCGGGCGGCGGCAGCGGCGGCGCGATCTACAACGACGGCAACACCTTCACCCTCACGCTCTGCGGCACGCTGCATCGAGCACAACAGCGCGCCAACGAGGGCGGCGGCGCCATCTTCTTCGTCAGCAACAACCTCACCGGCACCCTGACGGTCGACCGCACCTGGATCTGGAACTGCCCCAGCCAGGGCTTCTGGACCGCCCCCTGGCCCTGGCTCTTCTACCTCGGAATGGGTCGCCGCAGATCCTCGGCTCGACGTTCGGCGAGCCGCCCCCGGATCTGTTCTGTGACGGCTTCGAGTCGCGCGGCTTCGGGGAGTGGGAGAGAACAGGACCGGCTTCGCCGTAAACGCTGCAGCCAGTCAGGGCGACGCAGCCGACCAGACCGACGTGTCGCCGGTTTCGAAACCGTCCGTGAACAGCGCTGGGGGAGGGCCGGTGTAGCGCAGCAGCGTTCCGCCAGAACCGCAGGCATAGGCAAGCTCGGGCGAGACGATGACCACGTCGTTGAGCGCCGCCGTCCCCTGCACCGGGCTGGTCATCGGGCTCCAGGAGGCGCCGGTATTGGTCGTGCTCCAGATGCTGCCGTCGGCGGCCACCGCGAAGCCAAGACCGTGCTGGAAGCGCAGCTTGTGGATCGCTGTGGTCGTGGTCAACACCGGGTTCCAGATGACGCCACCGTCGATGGTGCGCAGGATGCCGGTGTCGGTCCCGGCGCAGCCGGTGCCTGGCGAGGTGAATCCGAGCGCGTTGACGTTCGTGGTGAGGCCGGTCGCCACCCAGGTCGCTCCGTCGTCGGTCGATCGGACGAACGTCCGGTCATCCAGGGCGCCCGCGACTCCTCCGGCGACCAGCAGCGTTGCGGAGGACGAGCCACGGAAGTGAGCTGCGGCGCCACTGCCACCAGCGGATTGGGATCGTTGACGTTGGTGCAGGTCCATGTGCCACCCGAGTTGACCGTGGTGCAGAGCAGGCCGCCGGTGCCGTTCCACGGCTCGCCGACCGCCCAGCCGTGCGTGGGAGACGAGAACGTGACGTCCGAGAGCTGCCCGCCGACGGTGAACACGTCCGCCGCGAGGTCCCAGGTCGTGCCGCCGTCCTGGGTTCGCGCCACGCCCCCGCCAACGAGAAAGCCGTTGAGACTGCTGGTGAAGATGACCGCGCGAGCTGCGAGGAACGAGCCGGTGAAATAGGGGGTCTGGTACTGCCAGGTCGAGCCGCCGTTCACCGTCGTGTAGACAAACGGAATCAGGTCGAAGGCCTGGACGTAGAAGCCCGTCGCCACACCGTGGTCGGGGTCGGCGCCGTCGAACCAGCAGCCGAGGAGGTTCCGGGGGCCCGGCGGGCCCGGAGCGGCGAGCTGCGTCCAGGTCTGCGCAGCGGCCGGAGCGGCGCACAGTACTGCCAGCACTGCGGAGAGGATTCGCTTCATGGTCGATCGCTCCTGAGCGCGAGTCGCACCAGCCCTGGCAGGTAGGGGACGGAATGGGCGCTCTCAACCAATATAGGCATCCTCCGAGTCCGATCCCCCACCCGGAGAGGTAGCGAGTCGAATTCGGGAAAGCGTTCCACCACCTTGCGGCCTCTGTCAGCTCGTCCCGCGCGCGGTTCCGAGCGGCTTCCGGACGATGCGCTTCGACGAGTGCCCGCGGCGAGGGGGCGAGCGCGACTGACGCCGGGCGGCCTACCCCTTCGGGTGGCGACGGGGGGCAGGGGCCTACCATCGAATCTGGAGGGTGCCCCAGGGGTCCGCGCCGCGAGGAGAGACATGAAACCGTTCGTCGGATGCCTCGAAGATATCACCGTAGAATGCGCAATTTCCGTCATGTGCTGTTCACCGGCAAGCGCGAACAGCTGGTGTTGATGGCGCTCGCTCCCGGCGAGGATATCGGGCGCGAGATCCACGCCGATGTGGATCAGTTCTTCCGCGTCGAGGAAGGGGTCGCCCGCTTCGTCTTCGGCCCTGGCGAGGAGCACATCGTCCGCGCCGGAGACGCGGTGATCGTGCCCGCCGGCACCTTCCACAACGTCGTCAACGCCTCGTCGACGAAGTTGCTCAAGCTCTACACGATCTACTCGCCGCCGCAGCACCCGGAAGGCACGATCCAGCGCACCAAGGCCGAGGCGCTGGCCGCCGCGCACCACTGAGGGGACGTCCGCCCGGCGGCGCCGGAAAGAGTGGAAAGGTTCGCCTATCGCGTCGCCGAGGATTCCGGGAGCCGCCATGAACCAACTGAAAGTCCGATGAAGGCTGCAACTGTGGGCACCGCCCATCTGTTCGATGCCATCGCGTTCGTCGAAGACCTGCCACAGCGCCGCCTCGCTGAGATTTTCCCGGAGGCGCGGCCTGCGAGTGCATGCTCTCCTCCTCGAACTGCCCGGCGGCGGCGAGGCGTACCTCTATCCCTTCGGCGCCGTCGTCCTCCACGGCGTCGAGCGCAAGGGGCGCGAGGCGCTCCTCGGCCGCCTGCGGCAACCTGGCCCGAGCTCGCGCCGACGCGGTGCGCGAAGATTTTCGCGTCGTCGAACGACCCGGCGAGTCGCCGAGGTCGCGGCGGGGGTCCTCTGCGTCGATCGCCTGACTCCCGATCGCGCCGCGGTGGTGGCGCTCACGGTCGCGCAGAGCGTTGCCATGGAGACCTACGAGCGCCTGCTCGACCGGCTCTTCGCACGGACGCGGGAACTGGTAGCCGACCTCGAACGCCGGGGCACGACGGGTCTGCGCACGCGCCCGCTGCATCGCTTCATCGCCGAGGCGACCGCCAACCGGATCGAAGTGCTCGCAGGTGCTGCATCTGCTCGACAAGCCGGAGGCCGTCTGGGACGACCCGGGAATGGACCGGAATCTACGAGGACCTGCGCGACGAGTTCGACCTGGCCGACCGCTACGAAGCGCTCGCGGTCAAGTCCCACGGCGTCCAGGAGGCACTCGAGCTCGTCCTGGACACCGCGCGCGACCGCCGCCTCGTCCTGCTCGAGGTCGCCATCGTCGCGCTCATCGTCTTCGAGATCGCGCTTGGCGCTGCTGCGCATCACCTGATCCCGGCGGCGGCGTACTACCAGTCGGTCGGTTTGTAGTCCTTCAGGAACTTGCCCCAGACGTGCTCGCCGGTGTTGAAGCCGGCGACGATCGGGTCGACGATGCGGGCGGCGCCGTCGACGATGTCGAGCGGCGGGTGGAAGCGGTGGTCGGCGAGCTTGCGCGCGGCGATCTCGGCCGGATCCTCGTCGGTCACCCAGCCGGTATCGACGCTGTTCATGTGGATGCCGTCGTGGTGGTAGTCCGCGGCCGAGGTGCGGGTCATCATGTTGAGCGCCGCCTTGGCCATGTTGGTGTGCGGATGGCGGGTGGTTTTCAGATTGCGGTAGAACTGCCCTTCGACCGCCGAGACGTTGACGATGTGCTTGTCGCGCTCCGGGCTGCGCAGCATCAACGGCTTGAGGCGCCCGTTCAGCACGAACGGCGCCACCGCGTTTACCAGCTGCACCTCGAGCAATTCGACCGTGGAGACTTCGGCGAGCGATAGACGCCACGAGTTGCGCCCGCGCAGGTCGACCTGCTGCAGGTCCTGATCGAGCAGGCCGGCGGGAAAGAGGCCGGGTTCGGAGGCGTACTCGTCGGGAAGCAGCGCGACCTGGGACAGCTCCGCCGCGTAGGTGAGCCCGACGCCGCCTCCGCCCGCGGCCCCCGCGGACAGGCCACGCTCCGGCGCAGCGGTAGGCGCCATCGCCGTCGGCTCACCGGACCGGTGGGCATCCCGCAACTCCTCGTAGCTCCGCAGCAGCGGCCGGTGGCGATCGTCGAGAGTGTCGAAGGCGGCGACTTCGCCCGCCATCATGTGGCGATAGAAATCGGGCGGCCGACGCACCGTCTGGCAGGCGTTGTTGACGATGAAGTCGAGCCGCTGCCGGCTTGCGTTCCGGGTCAGGAGAAGGTGGCAGAAGGTCTCGACGCTGGGGGTATGGCGCAGGTCGAGGCCGAAGATCTCGAGCCGGTCGGACCAGGACGCGAAATCGGCCTCGCGCGCGTAGCGCATCGCGGAGTCGCGCGGAAACCGCGTGGTCACGATGAGGTACGCGCCGGCGCGCAGCAGCTTCAGGCCGGCCTGATAGCCGATCTTGACCCGCCCGCCGGTCAGCAGCGCGACCCTGCCGGAGAGATCCGCCGACTCGTGGCGCTTGGCGAAGTTGAAGTCGCCGCAGGCCGGGCAGAGCTGGTCATAGAAGGGATGCAGCGTCTGATAGTGCTCCTTGCAGGCGTAACAATGCCGCTCCTCGAGCAGGACTCGGGCGGCGGTGCCGCTCTCGCCGTCCGCCCGGCCGGACCCGGAATCGAGCTCGCGATCGCGGTCGCCGTCGAGGTCGACATCCTGCGCGACGAAGTCGGGCGGCGGGTAGACATTGGGCGAGGTGACCGGCGGCCTGCGGCGCAGCTCGCGAATGCCCGAGGCCTGAAAGAGACTCTCGTCCTTGCGCACCTGCTGGGCACGGCGCTCGCGCGTCGTTGCTTTCACCAGGCGCCGCCGGGCACGCGGATCCGGGTGCGAAACCTGCCGCGTCGCCCGCAGCAGGCGCTGACGATCCTCTTCGGGCACCTGTGCGAGCAGCCCGCGGTTCGCCTCGATCGCCTCCAGCAACTCCGCCGCGGAGCGCAGCCTCGCGAGCAGCGGGCTGCCGGGCTCCAGCGCAGGCTCGTCCCCGCCGGGCTCGGCGAGGTGGGGGGCTCTCTCTGTCATGCCGCCAAGTCTACGTGCCGGGGCGGCGCCCTGTCTCTCGGCGGTCCGGACCGCCGCCTTCATCCGAAATTTCTCGAGCGGCGTAGTAAGTAGCAATTGGGGGAGCATCCTCCGAATCGACAGCGCGGGCTATTTCCCCCGCGAACCGAGGCGCCCGTGGCGCTAGGCCGCAACGTTACTAATGAAGTCTAACCGGGAGATCGAAATGAAGTTCACACGCACGCTGCTCGCCTTCTCGCTTCTCGCTCTGACTCTCGCCGCGGCTTCGCACGCCGCAACGCCGCTCAATGCGCTGCTCTCCGTCGACAACGCCACGGTCAATCCGGGCGGCGTGGCGCGTCTGCGCGTGGTGCACAACTCTCCCGACGCGCCCAACGTCGACGTCATCGTCAATGGCGGCGTGGCCCTCGCCAACGTGCCGTTCGGCGCGATCTCCGGCTACCTCTCGGTACCCGGCGGCGCCTACAACGTCAAGGTCTCCCCCGCCGGCGCCTCGGACACCGGTCCCTACGTCATCGACGCCGACGTCACGCTCACAGCCGGCCTGGACTACACGGTCATCGCGAGCGACGTCCTCGCCGAGATCTATCCCGCCGTGCTGGTCGACGACAACTCCACCCCGGCTGCAGGGACGTCGCGCGTCCGCTTCTTCCACGGCTCGCCGGACGCCCCCGCGGTCGACATCGCCCTGATCGGCGGACCGGTTCTGATCGCCGGCGCCCCGTTCGGCGCCGACGCCACGATCACGGTTCCTGCCGGGACCTATGATCTCGAGGTGCGGGTGGCCGGCACGACCACCGAGGTTCTGCAGCTGCGCGGCCTCGCCCTGGCCGACGGAGCCGTCTACACCGCCTACGCCTCCGGCCTCGTCGCCGACGGCTCGGTCGACCGCACGCTCTATCTCGGCGACGCCGACCGCTTCCGCGTCGACGCCACTTTCAGCGACTTCGCCGGCGTGAGCGGCGTGGCCAAGATCTTCCACACGACCTCCCAGACCGGACAGTTCTGGTTCTTCTCGCCGGAGAACATCGAGCTGCTGATCAAGGTGATCGACGGCCGCAATGCGAACAACGCCTTCTGGGTGTTCCACGGCGCCGCCTCGAACGTCCAGTACACCGTCACCGTGACCGATACCGTCGACAACGTGCAGAAGGTCTACTCGAATCCTCTCGGCACCTTCGGCAGCGACGGCGACATCCAGGCATTCCCGCAGTAAGCGTAGCGATCGCCTCCCCGGCGATGTCGGGCAACTTGCGGCCGGTGCCGATCGCGCGATCGACACCGGCCGCAGTTCTTTTCCTTCACCGGCCCGCCAGGCACTCTGAGGCGACTCGATGTCCGCGCTCGTTCCAGTGCCCATCCTTGGCGAAGTGCAGGGCCAGCGGCTCACCTGTGACTTCGAAGGCGGCGCGCAGGTCGACGACCTCGAGCCCGCGGGCAGCGAGCGCCGCAACCATGCCGCGATGGACGCGATCTGAGTCGGCGGCGGAGCGCTCCAGCCAGAGGCCGCGCGAGGGCACGATCAGCACGGTGGTTTCGAAGCCCTTCGCGAGCGCCGCCAGACGGTCCGCGGTGGCGGCGATCTCCTCTGCGCTCACCGGCCGGTTGCCGACCGCACCGAGGTTCGGCTGGACGAGCCCCGCTCCTTCAGCGAGCGCTTCGAGGGCCCGGGTCCGATGGACCCCCGCGGTCAGCAGGCCGTAGAGGGCTGAGCGGTCAGCGAGCCAGAATTTCGCGGCCGAGATGGGGATCCAGGGCGCTCGAGGATTTCCCGGAGACGCCTCGCCAGCTTGCGCTCGCAGTCCGGGATAGCTCCCAAGGTCGTTCTCCATGCACAGTGAGACGACCAGGCGAGTCGAGCGCGATCCGAGCTCGCGAGCGTGTCGGATCAGACGGTCGTAGCCGTCGAGATTCTGGCCCGGCATCGCGATGTTGAACATCCTCTGCCCGGCGAGCGCTGCGAACAGATTCGACCAGCGTTCGTCCTCCGCGACGCCCCAGCCAAAGGCGAACGAGTCACCGACAACGAGCAGATCGGCAGCCTGCGCCCTGGCCACGTCGCGCGGGTCGCGAAAGCCACGCGGGCCGAAGCGGACCTCGACGTCGTAGTCGCCGGTGTTCTTGCGCTGTCTCGCCCGGCTGTTCGGCGTGCCGAGCACGAGCTCTCCCCGGCGCACGAGGCGGACCTGGCCGGAGGGATCGTAGGCCGGCAGCAGCCGGCGCACCGCCAGCTCACCGAGGCCGAGCGCTGCCACCGTCGCCCCCAGCCCCAGGGCCATCCTGGCAGCGTGCCGGCGCAGGCGGCTCATACCCGTGACACCGTCAACTCGCGACCAGGACCAGCTCTGCGGAGAGATCGAGGTCGAACGGCTCGCCGGCGAAACCGCCGTAGCACTGAATCCCGCGAAAGCGAGCCACGTCGAGCAGCGTCAGGAGCTCGCCATGGCGCCAGCCCTGGAGGTAGCGGTGGCGCTCGTGGAGCAGGGTCGGTTCGGCGGTCCCTTCCGCCGGCGATCGCAGGACGCGCTCGGTGACCGTCACGACGCCGTCGCCTTCGAAGGTCAGCGCAGCACGAAAGAGGAGCTCACCATCGGCCTGCGGCAGGCGGCGCTCGGCGAGTTCGTGCACGTCACGGCGCGCCAGCCCGTCGTAGTTCCACAGGTGGAGGACGAGGACGCCGCCGGGCAGGAAGCGGCGCCGCAACCCGATGAACATCCGCGACACCGCCTCGGCGCCGAGGAGCGCCGGCAGCGTGTTGCCGAGGCAGAGGGCGGCGCCGAACTGCCCGCGCACCATCGCTTCGACCGCGCCCAGGTCGCCGATCAGGAACTCGACGCCCGGAACGGCAAACTGCTTCGCGAGCTCCCAGCGCTCGCGCACACCTTCGATCCCGACGACCTCGAAGCCCTGTCCGGCAAGCCAGCGGGCGTGCTCCCCGGTGCCGCTCCCGAGATCGACGATCCGCCGGCTGGGCGCCCGGGCGAGCGCTCCGACCAGGAATGGTCCTTCCCGGGCCAACCTGGCCCGCCAGTCGACGGCGCTGTCGAAGTTCAGGAGGGCGGGGATCGCGCGGGCTTCGGTCGGCATCGGCGGGCCGACAATACCCCTGGCGGACTTGGACGCGACTACGGAAGCGGGTGCAGAGCAGGGCTCAGGGGGTGTCAGTGTGTTGGTGCGTTGGTGTCTTGGTGCTATGATGCCACGCATGGCCAGGTTGACGATCTCTCTGCCCGCGGAGCTCCATCAGGCGCTCAAGGAGGCTGCGGTGAAGCGCAACGAGACCATCGGCGAGCTGATCGCCGAAAGCCTGGTTGCCTATGGCGTCAAGCCCGAGGCTTCCGCCGTGGAGCTCGTGCGCCAGGCGCGGCGGCGATCGGCGCTGCCGGCCGACCAGGCGCTGCGCCTCGCGCTAGGTGAAACCGCTGCCGCGCGCGCCGGAACCTCCGGCACCCTCCGCCCGTCCTCTCGAAGAACGCGATGAGTCTGCTGGCGGTCGTCGACACGAATGTCGTCGCCGCCGGCCTTCTGACCTCCGACGAAGCGTCCCCGACGGCGCGAATTCTCGATTTCATGCTCTCCGGATCGCTGCGCTTCCTGCTCTCGATCGAGCTCCTGACGGAGTATCGCGAGGTACTGCTGCGGCCGAAGATCGCCCGCCGCCACGGACTCCCAGTAGACCAAGTAGACCGCGTCCTCGCAGCGATCGTGCTGCAGGCCGCTTTTCGTGAGGCCACCCCCATTGCCGCGGGACTCTCCCCGCGCGGCGACGAACATGTCGTGGCGCTGCTCGCGGCCGATCCGGGCGCCGTCCTCGTCACCGGCGACCGCTCGCTGGCGCGCCAGGTCGGAAAGCGAGCGCTCTCTCCGGGCGAGTTTCTGGCCCTGCGGGCCGCCGTTCGCTGAGCGCCCGACCTCACCGATCGCACGCCACGGCGGGCTGCGCTAGGCTTCCGGGCATCATGAGCGAACTCCGCCAACGCGTCCTCGAGCGATTCCTGCGCTACGTGCGCATCGACACCCAGTCCGACGAGAAGTCGACCACCTACCCCTCGACCGAGAAGCAGTACGACCTCCTGCGGCCCTTGGTCGAGGAGCTCAAGGCGATCGGCCTCGCCGACGCGGCCATCGACGAGTGGGGGTACGTGATGGCGACGATTCCGGCGACCACCCGCAAGACCAAGGTGCCGACGATCGGGCTGCTCGCGCATGTCGACACCTCGCCGGAGATGCCCGGCGCCGGCGTCAAGCCGATCGTTCACGCCCGATACAGCGGGCAGGACCTCGTCCTGCCGGAGGACCCGACCGCCGTGCTGCGTTTCGCCGACAACCCATGGCTGGCCGAGCAGGTCGGCAACGACATCGTCACCGCCTCGGGCACGACGCTTCTCGGCGCCGACAACAAGGCCGGTGTCGCCGAAATCGTGACCGTGGCCGAGTACCTGATTCAGCATCCGGAGATCCCGCACGGCGTGATCCGCCTCGGCTTCACTCCCGACGAAGAGGTCGGCCGCGGCACCGAACATTTCGATGTCCTGAAGTTCGGCGCCGCCTGCGCCTACACGCTCGACGGCGAGACCCTGGGGGAGCTCGAGATGGAGAGCTTCTGTGCCGACGCGATGACCTGCACCTTCCAGGGCTTCAACACCCACCCCGGCTACGCCAAGGGGCGCATGGTGAACGCCATCAAGATCGCCGCCGACTTCATCTCGCGCCTGCCCGAGGACCGCCTCTCGCCCGAGACGACAGCCGGCTACGAGGGCTACGTCCATCCCTACGTGGTGACCGCGAGCGTCGAGCGCACGGCGGTCAAGCTCCTGATCCGCGACTTCAAGGTCCCCGGGCTCAAGGAGAAGGAGACCTTCCTCGACAACCTCGCCCGCAAGACGGTCGCCGACTGGCCGGGGGCAACGGTGGAGATGAAGATCGAGGAGAGCTACCGCAACATGCGCGAGGTGCTGGACCAGCATCCGCAGGTGGTCGAAAACGCCCGCGAAGCGATCCGGCGCGCCGGCCTCACCCTGCGCGAACGCCCGATCCGCGGCGGCACCGACGGCTCGCGCCTGTCGTTCATGGGCCTCCCCACCCCGAACCTCTTCGCCGGCGAGCACAACTTCCACTCCCGCCTCGAATGGGTCTCTGCCCAGGACATGGAGAAGGCGGTCGAGACCGTGATCCAGCTGGTCCAGGTCTGGGAAGAGCGCGCGAGCTAGGTCACGAGTCTCGCACAGGTCGTGGCGGCCGCCGCGGTCAACCGCCCGGCCGGAAGCCCTCTCCGATCGCCAATCGGTGCACGCGCCGGGCGAAATCCGGCGACTCCTCGGCCAGGAGCCTCTCGAGCACCCGGTCGGCTTCGTCGATCGGTTCATCGGTGAGGTCGAAGGTGCCCCAGTGCATCGGTACCATGTGCGCCGCGCCGAGATCGCGGAAGGCGCCGACAGCTTCCTCGGGGTTCATGTGCACCGGCTTCATGAACCAGCGCGGCTCGTAGGCGCCGGTCGGCAGGAGGGCGAGGTCGAGCCCGGGGAACAGCCGACCGTACTCGGCGAAGCCGTGGAAGAAACCGCTGTCGCCGGCGAAGAAGTCCTCAGCCGTGCGCTCTCGAGAAGCCAGGCGCCCCAGAGCGTCGTTTCGTCCGGTTGGGAGAGGCGCCGCGACCAGTGCTGCGCCGGGAGAAGAGTGAGGCGAAAGCCGCGGCGCTCGCTCGACTGCCACCAGTCGAGCTCCTCGACATCGGTGAAGCCGAATCGACGGACGAATCGACCGAGACCCAGCGGCACCCGCCAGGCGATCCCCTTGGGCAGGCGCGCGAGCGTGTAGCGGTCGAGATGGTCGTAGTGGTTGTGCGACAGGATCGCCACCGCGCTTTCCGGAATCGCGGCGAGCGGCGCACCCGGCGGCAGGAAGCGGCGCGGCACCAGCGCCCGCGGACCGAAGTGCGGGTCGGTCAACAGGACGTCCAAACCGTCCTGCAGCGCGAAGGTCGCATGCCCGATCCAGGTCGCTTCGGGAATCCCAGCCCTCCGGCGCAGGCTCCCCCCGTCGTTCGCGACCCAGGGCACGCGCGCTGGCCGGCCCCTGTCGAAGCGGTTGCGCGACAGGAATTTCCAACGCGCGACGTCGAGCAACGAAGCCTTGCCAACTCCCCAGGGATTGAAGAAACGCCCGTTCGCGAAGTGCGGCGCCCGCAGCGTGTCGACCGGATCCGTCACCCGCGAAGCTTGACACGCACCGCGGCTCAGGGCGGGAGAGAGGCGAGGTAGGCCGCGAGCGCAATCATCTCGTCGAGCGTCAGCCTTTCGACCACCGGCCGCATGAGGGCACTCGCCGGTCCGGCCCGGGCGCCGTGCCGGAAGTCCCAGAGTTGGCGGACGACGTAGCTCGGCGAGCGTCCGGCGATGCCGGGTACCGGGCCGAGCCCCTGGAGCCCCGGACCGTGGCAGGTGGCGCACGGCACCGTCCGCTGCTCGCCGGCGCTGGCGCCACCGCGCTCCGCCAGGGCCTCGCCCCGCCGGATACTGCCGATCGGCACATAAGCGAGGAAGCCGGCCCGCGAGTCGCGACTCTCGAACCGTTCGAGGTCTTCCGGCACCTCGAGGATGCGGGCACCGATCGGCTCGCGCGCGCCGCCCGGCTTGGCGGCCAGGAACCAGCCGGCGACGTAGGTCTTCGGAACGGTCGCGGTCTCGACGACGCGGATCGACCGCCGCGGCGGTATCGCCGAGAAGTAGGCCGCGGCCGCGGCGACCTCGGCGTCGGTCGCCGCCTTGGCGAGGGCGATCATCGCCGTCGTCGGGAGGCGGTTCGGCACCGATGTCCCGCGCGCACCGCTCTTGAAGTCGGCCATCTGCTGCACGATGTAGGCCGCCGGCAAGCCCGCCAGACGGGAATTCTCCGGTCCGCCCGAGCCCTCCGCCCGATGGCAGAATCCACAGGCGTAGACCTCCGGCCTCCGCCCGCGAGCCACGACCTCGGGCATGGGCTCGTGGGCGGCCGGATGCCAGTCCGGAGCCAGAAGAGATCGCGCAGCTGGGTGAGCGTGAAGGTTGCCGAGCTCCCCGGGACGCGGCGAAGAGTCCCGTCGTCCGGCGTCGGTTGGAAGTCCGGTGGCTTCACCGGGTAGGCCCACGACGGTGGGATTTCGCCGCCCCAGACGGGTAGCACCATGGCCGGGAAAGAGATCCAGAATGCGCGGACGCGCCTCGCGAAGGAACAGATCGACGTTGGCCAGGACATCGGTTTGCGCGAACTCTCGCACAAAGCGTCCATCGCCGGGAGGCGGCAACAGCGGCCCGGGTCGCCGCGAGCCGGCAGGCACCGCGTACGTCGTAGGCTTCACGCCATGAAGCGGGAGCGCACGATGTCGGACCTGCGGGGAATCTCACGCCTGGCGGTCGAGGCGACGGTGGCGATGACCGATCTGGTCGAGGAGGTTCACCGCAGCGTGACCACCGTCCCGGAGGTGGGGACGCCCGATCCGGCGCGCCGGAAGCGCATGCGCGGCATCACCGGCTTCGTCTATCGCACCATCCGGCAGATCACGCAGTGGGTCGGCCACAGCGTCGACGGCGGACTCGCCCAGCTGCAACCGCTTCTGCTCACCCAACCCGCGACGGTTCCGCCGTCGACCGTTCCCGTGTCACCCCATCGCGACGCTGTCCTGGCGGCGCTCAACGGTGTGCTCGGCGATCATCTCGCCGCCACCGGCAACCCGCTCGCCATCCCGATGGCGTTCCGCCGCTCCGGTCGCGTTCTCGAACCGCAACAGGAGAAAGGGAGCCGGATTCTCCTCCTGGTGCACGGGCTTTGCAGGAGCGACCTGCAGTGGCTGCGAAAAGGCCACGACCACGGCGCCAGCCTCGCCGCCGAGCTCGCCCTGACGCCGGTCTACCTGCACTACAACAGCGGCCGCGCGATCGCGACCAACGGCCGCGAGCTGGCCATGCGCCTGGAGGCCCTGGTCGCCGACTGGGGCGAACCGCTGCGCGAGATCGTCGTCGTCGCGCACAGTATGGGCGGCCTGGTGATGCGCAGCGCCTGCCACGTCGCGGAGAGCGAGGGCCTCGCCTGGCGCGCCAGGCTGCGCCAGATCGTCTTCCTCGGCACACCGCACCAGGGTGCGCCGCTCGAGCGCGGGGGCAACTGGGTGACGCTCGCTCTCGACAGGTCGACGTATACCGCCGCCTTCGCGCGTCTGGGACGGATTCGCAGCGCCGGCATCACCGACCTGCGCTACGGCCAGGTCACGCCGCTGCGCACGGGTGACCGCTTCGCGCCCGACAGCGGCCATCGAGAAGTCGTGCCGCTTCCCCAGGGTGTCACCTGCTACGCGGTCGCGGCGACGCTGGCGAAGGGCCCCGCACCGGTGCCCACCGTCGGTGCGCTCGCTACTGCGAAGGTGGTTCTCGGCGACGGCCTCGTTCCACTCGCCAGCGCGCTCGGCGACGACACCGATCCGGCACGGAAGCTCGCCATCCCCGAGGGCCACCGATTCATCGCCTACGGCACGAGCCACCTCGACCTGCTCGATCGCCCCGAGGTCTGCGAGCAGATCGCGAGATGGCTGGCGGAGCCGGCCCTCGTGCCACTAGCTACCCTCTGAGGCGGGACTCACACCACTCCCGCGGGGTGTTGTCGTGCCGCACCGCGGCGCAGACGATGACAACGGAGGTCGGCGAGTTCACGGTCGCGAATATCGGGACCGCGGCGGGGCCTCCGGTGGAATCGTCCTGGCAGCACTCCTGTTCCGGCGCAGCGCACCGGACGTCGACATAGCTTCAAGCGGACTCCCGCGCTCCAAGGACGAACACCGGTCGACTCCTCCCTCGCCGCCCCCGGATCGAGGAAGGAGAAGCCCGTGCCAGTGCCAAGCAGGACACCAACGAGGAAGGCAGAGGTCCGCCGGTCGTGAAGCCGCGCATAGCCCGGCACGTCATGCTCGCCGTCGGCCTGGTGTCGCTCGCGGTCTTCGGCACCTCGGCCTGGCTCGCCAGCCGCGCTCACGAGATCGAGCTCGCCGGCCTGGTCGAGCGCCAGGCGCTCATCCTGAGCGACACCATCCGCAACGGCACCCGCCACGCGATGCTGCTCAACGAGCGCGAGATGGTGCACCGCATCATCGAGCAGATCGGCCGGCTTCAAGGACTCGAGAAGATCCGCGTCTACAACAAGGTCGGCGAGGTCATCTACTCGCCGGATGCGAAGCTCGTCGGCACCCGTGTCGATCAGCAGAGCGAAGCCTGTGACGGCTGTCATGCCGCCGGCGCTTCGGTCGCCGAGCTCTCCGCCGGGCGCCGAACCCGCGTCTTTCGGGACGAGGCCGGCGATCGGCATCTCGGCGTCATCACTCCCATCCCCAACGAGCCGGTCTGCGCCAACGCCGGTTGCCACGCGCACGCGCCCGAGAAGCAGGTGCTCGGCGTACTCGACGTCACGCTCTCGCTCGCCGACGTCGACCTCGCGGTAGCCAAGGGCCGGCGTTCCGCGCTCCTGTTGGCGATCGCCGGCATCGCGGCGATCAGCCTGCTGCTCGCCAGTCTGTTCCACCGCTGGGTCGGCAAGCCGGTGCGCACGCTGCTCGCGGCGACCGAGCGGGTCGCTGCCGGAGATCTCGCCCATCGCGTGCCGGTGCCGCGCGGAGACGAGCTCGGCCAGCTCGCCGCGTCCTTCAATCAGATGACGACGCGGCTCGCCGAGGCCCGCAACATGGTCTATCAATCGAACAAGCTGGCATCCGTCGGACGGCTGGCCGCCGGCATTGCACACGAGATCAACAATCCCCTGACCGGCGTCCTCACCTACTCGAGCTTCCTGTTGAAGCGCGCCGCGGATCAGGAGACCCGGAGCGATCTCGAGACCATCGTCCACGAGACCAAGCGCTGCCGCGACATCGTGCGCGGCCTGCTCGATTTTTCACGCCAGGTGCCGCCGAAGAAGACCATGGTCGACCTGAACGCCATCGTCGAGCGCGCCCTCGCCATCGTCGACAACCAGCTTCGGGTGCAGAACATCCAGCTCACCAAGACCCTGGCGAAGGATCTGCCACCTTTCCCCGCCGACGCCAACCAGCTGCAGCAGGTCGTCTTGAACCTGCTGGTCAACGCCGCCGATGCCTTCGAGCTGGGCGACCGCCATGTCTTCATCGCCACCGACCTGAAGAGCGCGGAAGGCCGCCAGTCGGTGGAGATCAAGGTCGCGGACAACGGCACCGGCATCCCCGAGAAGGACCTCGGGCACATCTTCGAGCCGTTCTTCACCACCAAGGAGAACCGGGGCACCGGGCTCGGACTCGCGGTCTGCTGGGGCATCGTCACCGAGCACGGCGGAACGATCCAGGTCGACTCCAAGGTCGGCCGCGGCACCACCTTCACCGTGCGGCTGCCACTCGGCTCGCCACCGGCTCCCGTGGAGCCCGCGCCGTGAGGGCCGGCTACGACGTGCTCCTGGTCGAGGACGAGGCGGTCGTCCGCGCGGCAGTGGAGCGCATCCTGCGGCCGGAGGGCCTGACCCTCGACCGGGTCGAGGACGTCGACGGAGCGCTCGCGCGCCTGCGCAAAGTCGAGCACCGTGTGGTGCTCTCCGATCTCATGCTGCCGGGGTTCTCGGGCTTCGACCTGCTCGAACGGGTGACCGGCGAGCGCCCGCAGATCCCGGTGATCCTGATCACCGGCTACGCCACGATCGAGAACGCCCTCGCGGCGTTCAAGAAGGGCGCCTTCGACTTCCTCCCCAAGCCGTTCGACGTTCCCGAGCTTCTCGGCGTCGTGCGCCGGGCGCTCAAAGCGGTCGAAAGCGGCAGCTGGAACGCGGTTCCGCGCGAGGCGTCGGCCGCCGGTGGCGAGCCGTGCAGCGAGCGCTATTTCCTCGGCCAGCACGCCTGGGTCACGCTGGACAATGGCGTCGGCACTTTCGGTCTCGCCGAGTGCTGGCCCGGCCTCATCGCCGGTATCCGCACGCTCGTCCTGCCCGAGGCGGGCGCCCGTTTGACCCAGGGCCTCGCCTGCGCGGAGCTCGCGACCGCGGACGACTCGATCCACCGCATCTGGGCACCGCTCACCGGAACGGTGCTCGAAGTCAACCCGGCGGTCCGCGAGGACCCCGATCTACTCAACCGTTCCCCGTTCTCCTCGGGTTGGATTGCGCGTGTCGCGCCCGCCGACCTCGAGACGGAGCTGGACGCTCTCACGCGCCGCGCCGGCGCAGCGTTCGCGCCGGCAGGAAACGGCGGGGAGAAGGAGAAGCGATGATCTTCCTGATGGTGCTCTTGACGGTCGTGGTCTTCGCCGTCGTCGACCTGACTCTCCGATTGACCCTCAAGCAGATGCAGGCTACCCGTGCTCGTCGCGAACGTCAGCAGGCGCTGGACATCGGACTGAAGCTCGAGTTCGCCGACGAAGCTCTCAGCCTGAAGCGCGTCGAAGTCGCCTCGCCCAGAGCCCGGATTCTCGCGGTCGATGACGAGCCGGTGATCCTCGACAGCTTCCGCAAGATCCTCGTTCTGGCGGGTTTCGCGGTCGACACGGTGGAATCCGGCCAGGAGGCCTTGAGCCTGGTGCGCAAGAACGACTACGACTTCGTCTTCACCGACCTCAAGATGCCGGGCATGGACGGCCTCGACGTCGCCAAGGGTGTGCACCATCTGCGGCCCGACATCGACATCGCCATCATCACCGGTTACGGCACGATCGAGTCGGCCGTCGACGCCATGCGCTTCGGCGCCGTCGACTACGTCCAGAAGCCGTTCACCGAGGACGAGCTGGTCGAGTTCGCCAACCGCCTCGTCCTGCGCCGCCAGGATCGCCGCGAGCGCCTGACCCCACCCGAGATCCGTCTGGTCACCCCCTCGACCGCCGGAGTCGCTTCGCCGCGGGTAGTCAACGTTCCGGGCGGCGTCTACGTCTCGCCGGAGCACAGCTGGGTGCGGATCGAGATGACGGGCGAGGGCCGCGTCGGACTCGACGACTTCGTCCAGAAGTCGGTCGGACCCGTCACTGCGATCCGGCTGCCCGAACCTGGGCGGGTGGTGCGCCGAGGAGATGCACTCTTTGCGCTCAGTATCGGAGGGGACGGGCAGGAGCTGCACTTCTCGGCTCCTCTCTCGGGCAAAGTCGTGCACGTGAACCACGATCTCGACTACCAGCTCGACCTCATGCGCCTGCGTCCCTACGAGCAGGGCTGGATCTGCACCATCGACCCGCAGGAACTGACCGCCGACCTCGGCAAGCTCGTGATCGGTGCCGACGCCGTCGCCTGGTACCAGTCCGAAGCCCGTCACTTCACGGACCGCCTGACGGAAGAGCTCGCGGCGGAGCCTGCCGTGGACAGGAAGAGCCCGCACCCCAACGGAACCGCGCAGCGCGCCGCCTGTCGCGCTTTCGCCAAGTGCTTCCTTCCTCCAGCGCAGCTGCCCGAGACCGTCAGCCAGGCTGTCAAGGCATGAGCCGGCGCCCGGAAAACGGCCGAGGTGATCCCATGAAGGTCCGCTGCTCCACTCCGAGACATCTCTGGCTCGCGCTCGGCCTGCTGCTGCTCGCAGGTACGGTGGCCGCACCCGCGGCCGACCTCCCGGCGGACGCTCCGCCGCCCTCGTCCCCGGAGACCGTCCGCTGGGCCTCCTCGGTCGGCGAGGTCGTCTTCCAGCACCGGCTCCACACGGAGGACCTCGGCGCCGAGTGCGTGTCCTGTCATCACGAGACCGTGGCGGCCAGTCTCGAGCTGCCTCACCCGGATTATTTCGACGGCTTCTGGGTCGACTGCGCGGTTTGCCACACGGGGAGCGCGACCCCCACGGCCGCCGGCAAGTGCGTGGTCTGCCACCCGGAGCGGACCTCGGGACAGAACCTCGAGATGCCCACCGTGAAGGTCGCGATCCACCGCAGCTGCTGGAAATGCCACGAACGCGGCACTGGATCCGAAGCGAGCAGCCAATGCGGGTTCTGTCACCAGCGCCCCGAAAAGCCGCAGACCCGGACGACGACGCAGGCCACGCCGGCTCCACCGGCCGGCTCGGCGAAGAGCAAGTGAGGCAGCCATGAATCGACGCACCTTCCTGAAGATCGGCACCGTCGCCGGATCGACATTGGTGGCTGGCCGCGCCGAGGCCACCGAGAAAGGAAACCCCGAGGAGTTCGTCGGTGTCCTCGTCGACACCACGCGCTGCATCGGCTGCCGTGCCTGCGAACGCGCCTGCTCCGTGGAGCACGACCTGCCCGTGCCCGACATCGAAAACGACGGCGCGCTCGCGGCAGTGCGCCCCACGAGCGAGACCCAGTGGACGGTGGTCAATCGCTTCGCCACCTCGAAGGGCGAGGTCTTCGTCAAGAAGCAGTGCCTGCACTGCTGGCAACCGGCCTGCGCCGCGGCCTGCCTGACCAACGCAATGGAGAAGACGCGCAGCGGACCGGTGGTCTGGCACCCCAGAAAGTGCATGGGCTGTCGCTACTGCCTGGTGTCCTGCCCGTTCGACATTCCGAAGTTCGAATATCACTCGTGGAATCCGAAGATCCAGAAGTGCTCGATGTGCAGCGAACGGCTCGAGCAGGGCCTGGAGCCGGCCTGTGTCGGCTCCTGCCCGACCGATGCGCTCACCTTCGGCAGCAAGCGCGAGTTGATGGAGATCGCCCGCCTGCGCATCTACCACCACCCCGACCGGTACGTGCACCAGATCTACGGCGAGTCCGAAGTCGGCGGGACCGGCTGGCTCTACCTCTCGGCGGTGCCGTTCGAGGAGATCGGCTTCCGCACCGATCTCGGCACGACGCCCTACCCGGAGTACACGCGCGACTTCCTCTACGGGGTTCCCCTCGTGCTCTTCGGTCTTCCCGCCCTGCAGTTCGGGCTCCACCTGCTCGCGGACAAGAAGGACGAAGCGATGGAGGCCACCGAGTCATGACCACGATGCGGATCGCATCCGCCCCCGACCGCCTCCCGCTCCTGCGCTTCCTGCTCTCGGAGCTCAAACCCAAGGGGCCGCTGCTGACCCCGTTCAACGTCATCTCGATCCCGGTCATCCTGCTCGGGATCGCCGTCCTGATCCAGCGCTTCATCTACGGTCTGGGCTCGATCACCAACCTCTCGCAGGAGCATCCCTGGGGCCTCGGGATCGGCTTCGATGTCGTGACCGGGGTCGCCCTCGCCGGCGGCGCCTACACGCTGGCCTTCGCCGTCTACGTGATGCGGCTCGAGAAGTACCATCCAATCATCCGCGCCACGGTGCTGAACGGCCTGCTGGCGTACATCTTCTACGCCGGCGCGCTGGTGCTCGACCTCGGCCGGCCGTGGAACGTCATCAACCCGGTGATCGGCAACTCGTTCGGCTACAACTCGGTGCTGTTCCAGGTCGCCTGGAGCTTCTTGCTCTACATGATCGTCGAGATGATCGAGCTCTCGCCGGCCTTCGCCGAGTGGTTGGGCTGGAAGCGCGCGCGGCGGTTCCTCGCTTCGCTGGCGTTGGGCGCCGTGATCATCGGGGTCACGCTGTCGACCCTCCACCAGGCCGGCCTGGGCGCCCTCTTCCTGATGGCGAAGCCGAAGATCCACCCGCTCTGGTATACCGAGTTCATCCCCATTCTCTTCTTCGTCTCGAGCATCTTCGGCGGGCTGTCGATGGTCATCCTCGAAGGCACGTTGACCCACCGGCTGTTCGGCAAGCAGACCGATCCCAAGAAGCACGGCTCGTTCGACGATCTGATGCTCGGGCTCGGCAAGGGCACCGCCATCGCCCTCTTCGTCTACTACTTCTTCAAACTGCTCATCTTCCTGCACGAGCGCCAATGGGACCTGCTGGCGACCGGGTGGGGGGCCTGGTACCTCGTCGAGGTGATCGGCTTCGTGCTGGTGCCGTGCGTGATGTTCGCCTATGCGGTGCGCCACCGCCGGCCTGGGCTCCTGCGGCTGGCTGCGGCCGGGGCGCTCGTCGGCCTGCTGCTCAATCGCCTGAACATCTCGATCGTCGCCTTCAACTGGCAGCTCGCCGAGCGCTATTTCCCGAGCTGGCAGGAGTTCATCGTGACCCTGACGGTGCTCTTCACCGAGATCTGGGTCTTCCGCTGGATCGTCCTGCGTCTGCCGATACTGCGCGATGCGCACGAGCTGCCAAACCCGCGTCCCGCGGATCAGTAATCGTCGAGCGAGTCAGAGAAGGAGTCCGCATGGAAACCTACCGCTACGTCAACATCTTCGAAACCAAGGGACTCGAGTACCTGCTGCTGGCCGCCTTCCTCATCCTCTTCGTCTTCCTGGTGCGCTACCTGTCGCGCGCCGACCACAGGGGCTGAGGCCCGGGAAGGTCGCTACCGGCCCCTCTCCGCCGGTTGCGACAGCCCGGAAGGGGAACCGGCGCGGCGGCACGGGCCTATAATCGGTTCGTGCCCCCCGTGATCCGCGCTGGTGGACCGGCGTTTCTGCGCCGCGGAGTTGGGGTCCGATCGTGATCGTCGGCTCGCACATCGGGCGCTTCGAGGTCCTGGGAGAGCTCGGCGCGGGCGGCATGGGTCGGCTGTATCGCGCCCGCGACCCCGGCCTGGGCCGTGTGATCGCGATCAAGCTGCTCGCCGAGCGCCTCGACCAGAGTCCGGAGCACAATCTGCGTTTCGCTCAGGAGGCGCGCGCCGCCTCGGCCCTGAACCATCCGAACATCGTCACCATTCACGAGGTCGGCGAGCACGAGGGCTTCCCCTACATCGCCATGGAGCTCGTCCTCGGCCGGAGCCTCGCGGCGCGGATCGAAGAGCGATTTCCCTCGCTGCGCGGGCTGGTTTCGATCGCGGCGCAGATCGCCCACGGCCTCGCCGCGGCGCACGAGAAGGGGATCGTCCACCGCGATCTCAAGCCGGACAACGTGATGATCACCCCCGAGGGCCTGGTCAAGATCCTCGACTTCGGGCTCGCCAAGCGCACGTCGTCCACCGCTTCCACCCTGTCCGGCAGCCAGGTGGCGGATGTCCTGCCAGCCACCGCCGAGGGGCGCCTGCTCGGCACCGTCGCCTACATGTCGCCCGAACAGGCGCGCGGGCTGCCGCTCGACTTCCGCTCGGACCAGTTCGCGTTCGGCGTCATTTTGTTCGAGATGCTCGCCGGGCGGCGTCCCTTCGCGGGCGCAACCACTCTCGACACGCTGGCGGCCATCCTGCACGCCGAACCCACGGGCATGGCGGACGTCGAGACGCAGCTACCTGCGCCGCTCGCCTGGATCGTGCGACGCTGCCTCGCCAAGGACCCGGCGGCCCGCTACGCCGCGACGCGCGATCTCGCACAGGAGCTCGACACGATCCGCGAGCGCATGACCGACGCCGGCAGTCTCGCCGGCTCCGGCGCCATTCCCGCCCTGGGCCAGCGGCCCCTGCGGCGAGCGGCCGTTCTTGCAGGCATCGCCGGCATCGCCGGGATTGTCGGCCTCCTCGTCGTCGCCGGTATCCGCCAGGCGCGCAATCTCGACGACGCGGCGGTAGCGCGGCGCGCCCTCACTCCGGCGCCTGTAGCCGCCGTACGCCGCATCGCCGTCCTGCCGTTTCGCGACCTCTCCGGCACGGCGACGGGCGCCCGCATCGGCGAGGGCTTCGCCGAGACCGTGAGCGTGCGGCTCGCGGCAGCGAGCGGTATCGCGGTGCTGCCGGCCGCGGCGCTCGCGACCGAGTCCGATACCTCCGGCGCTGGCAGCGAGCGGGAATCCTCGAACAGCCCCCAGGAGATCGCCCGTCGCACGGGCGCCGAAGCGGTGCTGCGCGGCACGCTCCAGTTCGAGGGGCCGACGGTTCGCGCCACTTTTTCGATTCTGGACGCGCTCGGGCAGCAGATCTCGGCCGGCAAGGCCGAGGGTCCCGCCGCACAACTGCTCGCGCTCCAGGACGAGATCGCCACCCTCGCCGCCGCGGCCCTCGGGGCGACGGTGACGGCGACCCCAGGCGGCGCGGCTCGACCGGAACCGGTCTTTGCGGAAGACCGGTATCTCGAAGCTCTCGGGCATCTGCGACGCTACGAGAACGAAGCCTCGGTGGACGCGGCGATCCGCATCCTCGAGGCGCTCGGCGACTCCCCGCAGGTCGCCGCGGCGCGCGCCCGGGCCTATCTTGCGCAGTACGAGCTCACGCAGCAGCGCGAATGGGCGGAGAAGGCAATCGCTGCCAGCCGCTTGGCCACCGTCGAGGGTTCGCAAGAGGCCGGGGCGTACGAGACTCTCGGCCGCGTGCAGCTGCTGCTCGGGGAGCCGCTCGCCGCGACGCGCGAGCTCGAGCGTGCCGTCGCGAGCCAGCCGAACTCGGTCGAAGCGCGCTTCGCGCTCGGCGCAGCGCTCGATCAGCTCGGACGCGACACCGAAGCCGAGGCCGCCTACCGGCGCGCAGTCGAGCTCCAGCCGGGCTGGTGGGGAACGCACCACCATCTCGGTGTCTTCCTGCTCATGCAGGGCAAGGTGGAGGAGGCGCTCCCGAGCCTGCGCGAAGCGATCCGTCTCTCCCCCGACAACACCCGCGCCATCGGCAATCTCGGCATCGCTTACCAACAGCTCGGCCGCTACGAGGAGGCGGTCGCCGAGTACCAGCGTTCGATCGCCATTCGCCCCACTGCCACTGCACTCTCGAACCTCGGCACCTGCGAGTTCGTGCTCGGGCGCTACGCCCAGGCCACCGACACCTTCCGCCGCGCCGTCGCGATGCAGACGGACAACGGTGTGCTCTGGCGCAACCTCGGCGATGCGCTGCGCTGGACAGGCGATCGCGAGTCCGAGACGCGCACCGCCTACCAGCGGGCGATCGACCTGCTCGAAGCCGACCTCGCGATCACGCCGGGCGACGCCGAGCGCGAGGCGGACCTCGCGATTGCCTACGGCCGCACCGGGCGCGGCAACCTCGCGCGCCGCCATGCCGATCGCGCGCTCGAGCTCTCGCCTGCCGACGGCTACATCCTCTACTCGGTGGCGCTCGTCCGGCTGATCTCGGACGAGGTCGATCCGGCGCTCGACCTGCTGGAGAAGGCCCTCGCCGCCGGCTACCCGGCCGAAGCGGTCCGCACCGACCCCGAGCTCGCCCCGTTGCGCTCGAATCCCCGCCTCGCGATAATGCTGGCCAAGACGACTGCAGATTGAAGTTTTCGGCGGCCCCGGCCGCCAGGGAGGGAACATGAACCGACTCGCTGCGTGCGCTGTCGTATTGATCTGTGTCGCGCCGCTCGCCTGCAAGAGCGCAAGCAACCCGCCGCCGGCGCCACCACCCCCACTCGCGCCGCTGACCTGCGACATTCCTCCGGTTTGCCAACGCTACACCGGCAAGATTCCGGTCAGCAAGCTCGCGACACTCCCGGCAGGCAAGGAGTGCATCGTTGTCAGCACGAAGGACGCTGCCGCAGTCGTATGGGAAGGCGACAACGACGTCAAGACTCTGATGATCGGATGGAATCAGAAGAGCAGTAAGTACGTCTGCGATCCGCAACAGAAGGCCCCGACGTGCACCAGCAAGACCTGCACGTTCGACCTGCCGCTGGGAACAGGCAATCTCTGTCTCTGCTACGGAGTAGGCGTCGTCGACAACAACGACAAGTCGGCAATGAACGACCCGCGGCTGATCATTCAGAGGTGAGGGCGGGCGCCGGAAGGGCGCCTCTCCGGACCGGAAGCGGCACACCGGCATCGTCGCCGGATGCAGCTCCCGGGTTCAGACCTGCAAGTGCGTTGCGCGCCGACCAAGGTGAGGTGCTCTGCCTTCACTTTGGCTAGATCTCCGCCGGCAAGGGCGACCGCAGGATCGCGCCTGCTTCGGGACCTCTCTGGGAAGGTCAAGGACCCAAGGCTGATGATCCGACCCCGAGAGACGCCGGCGCATCGAGCGCGCGTGGCACGCCGGTGTGTCTCTCCGGGCGACGGGTACAGGAGAGGCGACCGGTCGTGACGGAGCACAGGGGTCATCCTAAGCCCTACCTGAGCATCTCCCGCCACCTGCCCTTTGGGGTGTGGCTCTCCTGAGCATCCAGATGTTGATGGGAGATAAGAAGTGATGCGCCCGGACTAGGGGTCTCGCTGATCTTGAAGCTAGGGAACGGATTGCGCGTCGCAGTACAGCGACCTCGCTTCGCCGCCAGCCTAGAGATTCCCGCTCAAACTCGAGTTTGTCAGCAGCCTGCTAACGAGACCACATCTTCACCTCGGTCACGGGACCCAACACATTCGGCGAAAAGCAATTTCCTACACGATCCCCGCAGCAGCTTCCAGAGGAGGTGCTGCATGAGACTCGAACGAGCGATGACCGCTCTCCTGGTCTCGGTCCTGGCGATGGCCACAGCTTCACAGGCAAACGACGAGCCGGTTTCCCAAGCTTTCAGCAGCAAGTACCAAGCGTACGCGATGTGGACACCCAAGGCCTGCATCGTCCTTCCCGAACCGGAACCCGGTCTGGCCTCGGAGACTCTCGTCGGCGGACCGGTCGCTGTCTTGATTCCGGCGCTGATCGACAAGGCATTCGACTGGCTCGCCGAGGCCCTCGAGATGGCCGCAAAGGATGAGTCATGGACGTACTCTTCGACCGCCGGCGACTACTTCTATCGCTACACCCGGAATGCCGCCCAGAAGCCCTGGCCGCTTCGCATCAGCACGCCCTGTTTCGGCCTCCTGATCGTTGCCGACGACGAAGCGGCGCGAAACAGCTGGGCAAGAGAGTTCTCCTCCTCCGCTCCCGGGTCCTCGGGCGTTACCCCCGAGGCTCTAAAAGCGCAGCTGATGAAGACGCTCCCCACCCAGGGCGTCGCGCCTGTGGCCTACTTCGAATTCGCCGTCGACCTCGCTGAGCAGGGGCAGGCGTTCCATGTGAGACCGACGGTGGCCTGGGTATCGAAATCCCTGAACAGCGACGACAGCAAGAAGCGCAAGGACTTCGCGGTGACCTACAAGTTCTCCAACTTGCAGAACGAGGTGGTAGCCGTGGGATCCATCCTCTTCCCGTATCTCGAACCTGGGACAGTCCTCGGTCCGGAAGTGCTCGCGATCCGCCAGTCGGGATGGCTGCCGGTGATCCCGCTCTCCAAGGAAACCGAGACGAAGAAAGCGGAGCTCGACAAGCTGGACACCCCCGGCGACGAGAGCTTGGAGCCGTTCAATCTGACCCTCGCCCTGATCGAAACCAAGAACGGGATCAAGTGGCTGCAGCGGGTCGCCGATTTCCTGAGGACCGCCAAAAAGGACGCTCTGGCTGCCGTCCCGAGGTAGCTCGGCTCCCTTCGGATGGCCCTGCTGCCGAGGCGGTCCGCACCGACCCCGAGCTCGCGTCCTTGCGCTCCGACCCGCGCTTCGTCAAGATATTGGCCAAGCCGCCTGCAGATTGAAGTCTTCGGCGGCCACGGCCGCCAGGGAGGGAACATGAACCGAGTCGCCGCGTGCGCCTTCGTGTTGATCTGCGCCTCGCCGCTGGCTTGCAGCTCGCATCAGTACCCTGTGGCAGCAGGATGGGATGGGAAGTGCGATTCCTTCGGCATCGGCGAGACGGCCAAGGTGCAGGTCACTCTCGTCAACGGCAAGCCGGCGGTCAACCACGAGTGCATCCTCATCGTGAGCACGCAGTCCGACGTCGAGTGGACCGGACCCGCAGGCATGAAGCTCGAGGTGACGTTCAAGGACAGTTTCACGCCCAAGGATCCAGTGTGCCTAAACAATGCGGCGAAGTGCACCCTCCCCAAGGCCGACGCAAAGAAGAAAGGCTTCTGGTTCTACAACATCATTTTGACGCCTCAGGGAGGCGAGCCCATCAAACTCGATCCGCGGCTGATTATTCAGCCCTGATCGCTGGAGGCACGACCGCTGGGCGACTCACACCGGTCCTGCTTCACGGCGAAGACTCGTCCAAGAACCGATACTCTCGCCTGCGATGCCCGGTGAGCGGTCCGACTTCGCTGCCGCACTGATCGAGAAAGGGCGGCGAGATCGAACTCACCCGGCGTCCCGGCCTACTGCGGATGGATCGCGGCCGCGACGAGGTCGGCCTCGAAAACGGCCGTGCCGGCGATGTCCGAGCCGAGAAGAAACGCATCTCGGTGATCGTGCCGGAGTCGACGCAATGCGCCGCGGTCAGAATACAGGCGGGGCCGATGAGGACGCCGCCGCAGAAGAGGCCTGTTCCATTCGCCGGCTCGCTAGTCGTAGTGCGTCCACATCCGCAGGACGCGGACCGTCCTGACCTCCGTGAAGACCTCATAGACCAGACGCTGCTGGATGTTGATGCGCCGGGAGAAGGCGCCGGACAGGTCGCCCACGAGTTTCTCGAACGGCGGCGGCGAACGGAAGGGGTCCTCTGCGATCACGGCCAGGATGGCTTGGGCCTTCTCCTTGAGACCGCCCTTGCCGAGCCTCTTCGCGTCACGAACCGCCTGGCGGGTGAAGACGATCTCCCAGAGGCTGGATGGGCCCGCCTTCCCCTGCGCTCGGCTCGACTTGGGCTTCACCAGTCGAGCTTCTTCACTGCCTTCGAGAGCGGTTCCGCCATCCCGTCGCGGATCGACTCGCGCATGCCGGGAATCGACAGCAGGTAGAGCGTTTCGTCGATCGCCCGCCAGTCGTCCTCCGACACCATGACGGCATTTCCCCGCCGCCCGGTGATCGTCACCGGCTCACTCGACTCGGCCACTTCGTCCACCAGCCGATAGAGGTTCTGCCGAGCCTTCGTTGCGGGGATAGTCTTCACGAACGATAGCGTACTGAATTACGTACGCCTCGTCAACGATCATTCGCCGACGAGTGTCAGCTTGCGGCCCTTTCCGGGTCCCCAGCGGAAGACGCGGAAGTGAGCGTCGAAGGCGAGGGCGCGGTCGAGGCCGAGGCGTTCGATGAACGCGAAGCTGGTGCAGTCGACGAGACTGAGCTCCTGATCCCTCCAGGTCTCAGCGATCTCGCGCGCCCGCAGCAGGTCGGAGCTCGAGAGTCCGCCGACCGTTGCCAAACCGCGGCTCAGATCGTCCCAGAACTGCAGTGCCGCCCAATGACCCAGGCGGGAACGCACCAACAACCAAGTCTCGACCATCACGTGATCGGTGGTGATCCACTCCCCCGGGCGGCGCGCCGAGAAGGCTGCCAGTGCTGCGACATGGTGGCGATCTGAACGACTGGCGAGAGCATAGAAACCGCTCGTGTCAACGAAGGTCCGCACGCCGAGCCGCATCCACAAGGTAGTGGTCGTGCCGCTCCGCGACGTCGCTCTCGCCGCACTCTCCGATACCGACGAAAGCGAAGAACGGCTCGCGCTCCGAGTACGGATCGCGCCCCTTGGCCAGGAGATGCCGATCGATCAGCCGCCGCAGCTCTTCCGTCATGCTGACACCATTGCGTTCGGACTCGCGGTGCAACGCCTGGTGCTGCTCCTCGGTGAGATAGACCTGGGTGCGGATCATGACGATGATGTTAGGAGTGACATCAACTCAATGTCAATGGCCGACAGGAGTTCGCAGCCATCGACTTCGAGCTCGATGTCGAGATCGACAGGTCCATGGACCTTTCTGCGATTCTGGAGGACTTCTTCGTCGATGGATTCATCGACGAACAGACTGTGAGCTGACCTAGCCGATCGCCCCGAGCACTCGCTTCAACCCCTTCTCTGCTCCCATCGCGAAGTGGATGCGGAGGGCTCGGCGGCCGCGGGCGGTGAGGACTTCGAAGTCGCCTCTCGCCTGGGCGGCGATGACCTGGCCGAAGGTCAGGCGGCGATTGGGGACGGGGAGATCGGCGTTCGGCTTGTCGGTGAACTGGAGAAAAAGGCCGGTGGCGGGGCCGCCTTTGTGCGCCTGGCCGGTCGAATGGAGAAACCTGGGGCCGAAGCCGAGAGTGGTCGCGACGCCGGTGACTCTGCTCACGGCGTGACGGAGCTCGGCCATGGCGGCTTCGTTCTCGGCGTTCATCTCCAGGAAGGCGCACAGCGCGACGTAGTCGCCGGGCCGGGCGCGGTCGAGGTGGGCGGCGAGCAGGCCGCGGAGTGACCGTTCGTCGGTGGCGAGGAAGAGTGCCGCGGCTTCGTCGGGGTCGGCGAAGAGCTCGATTCCGTGTCCGGCGTAGAACGGAGCTTCGGCCGGCAGCGCGCCGGTTTCTTCGACCTCGTCGGTCAGCTTCCGCGCCGCGATCTTCGCCGCCTCGACGTCCGGCTGATCGAAAGGATGGAGGCCGAGGAAGGCTCCCGCGACCGCGGTCGCAAACTCCCAGCGGAAGAACTCGGCGCCCAGGGACGCCAGGTCCGCGCAGTCGATCTCGATCACCGGCAGCCCGGCGAAAAGGAGCGACGCGACCGCCGCTTCCTGCTCGGCGGCGAGCCTGCCGGCGTAGCGCACCACGACGAAGAGCCGGTCCTTGCCGTACCAGTTCGGCGGCGCCAGCAGCTCCTGGTCGATCGGCAGAATCATCTGCCCGAGCTTGCCGGTCGACTCGGCGATCAGCTGCTCCAGCCAGGCTCCCAGCGCCGCGATTTCCGGCGCGAGAACGAGCGTCAGCTTGTCCTGTCCAGCCTCGGCCGCGACTCCCAGCGCGAGGCCGAGGGCGACGCCGGGGTTCTTCAGCACCTCCGCCTCCCGGCAATCGACCGCGAGCTCGGCGGCGCGATTCACGTAACGCGGCAGGTCCAGCCCCAGGAGGGCCGCCGGTACCAGGCCGAACGGGGAGATCGCCGAGAAGCGACCGCCGATCGTCGGCTCCCCGGGTACCAGGGCCAGAAACCGCTTCTCGCGCGCCAGCTTGTCGAGCGCGGAGCCCGGATCCGAGACGGCGAGAAAGCGCGCCGGGGCGTTCTCGCCCAGCTCCGCGGTGAAGCGATCCAGAAAGTAACTCAGCAGAAGATTGGGTTCGACGGTCGAGCCGGACTTGCTGGCCACCACCACCCAGGCGCTTCGCGGATCGATCGCCTCCGCGAATGCCCTGACCTGATCGGGGTGCGTCGAGTCGAGAACATGCAGCCGCGGCGAGCCCGGCGATCTCTCGAAGGACTGCCGCACCACTTCGGCACCGAGCGACGAGCCGCCCATGCCGAGGAGCAGGACGTGGCGGATTCCCTTGTGGGCGGCGACGCGCGCCAACTCGGCGTAGTCGCGGAGGCGAGCCGCTTCGCGCTCGGGAGCGTCGAGCCAGCCCAGCCAGTAGGCCTCGTCGCGTCCGGTCCAGACCGTCGCGTCCCCCTCCCAGATCCGCCCGGTCCGCTCGCCGGCCTCCCACTTCGCCGCCGCGGTGGCGAAGGCGGCGCGCAGCGCCGGAGTCAGCCGCGCGTTCATCGCGCCACCGGCGTGCCTGGAGAGACCTGCGCCTTCTGGGCGCCGAGCTCGGCGATCCTCGTCGAGATTGCGCCGAGGAGCTGGCGGAACGGCTCGACGAACTTCGCCACGCCATCCGCGAGCAGCTCGTCCGTCGCGCTGTCGAGCGATACCCCGAGGGCGGTCAACTCCTCGAGCTGCTTGCGCGCCTCGGTGAGTCCTTCGCCGAGGGTGGCCTGCGCTACGCCGTGGTCGCGGAAAGCGTCGATCGTCTCCGGTGGCATCGTGTTCACCGTGTCGCGGCCGATCAGCTCCTCGACGTAGACGACGTCACGGTACGCCGGGTTCTTGGCCGAGGTCGAAGCCCAGAGAAGGCGCTGCGGGACGGCGCCGGCTGCGGCGAGGCGTTGCCACCTGCGGGAAGCGAAAAGACCGGCAAAGAGAGAGTAGGCCTGCTTGGCGTTGGCGACGGCGATCTTGCCTTTGAGAGCCTCGAGGCGGGCGCGGTTCGTCGGCGGCGCAGCGCTCGCCCTGGCGTCGATCTGCTTGTCGACCAGCGTATCGATGCGCGAGATGAAGAAACTCGCTACCGAGGCGACGCGGTCCACCGCCATCCCTTTACCGAGCCTTTCTTCCAGGGCGGCGATATAGGCCTCGGCAACGTCCGCATAAGCCTGGCGGGCGAAGAGCAGCGTGATGTTGACGTTGATCCCTTCGGCGAGAAGGGTGCGGATCACCGGCAGGCAGGTCCTGGTTCCGGGAACCTTGATCATCAGGTTCGGCCGGTCGACCTCCTTCCAGAGCCGCCGGGCTTCGGCGAGCGTGCCCGGGGCATCGTGGGCGAGCTCGGGCGAGACCTCGAGGCTGACGTAGCCGTCCTGGGTGTGCGTCCGGCGGTAGACCGCGGCGAGGAGGTCCGCGGCCTGACGGATGTCGGCCACCGCGACCGCCTCGTAGACCGCCAGCGGGTCGCGCTCGCCGCGCGCCAGGATCGCCTGGATCTCGGCGTCGTATTCGCGCCCCTGGGCGATCGCCTTGGCGAAAATCGCCGGATTCGAGGTCATGCCGCGCAGGTCGTCTTCGGCGATCAGCCGTTCGATCGTGCCGTCCTCGAGCCAGCTTCGGCGAATGAAGTCGAGCCAGACCGACTGGCCGAGACCGGCGAGCGCGTGGAGCGGGTTGCCTGCAGGCATGCGAGATCTCCGAAAAATGTCCCTTCGGCGAGTCCGTCCAGGTGCCGTAGCCTGGCGTCGAATCGAATCGGGACAGGGAGACAATAGCGCGATACATTTCTCCCGATGAAGAGCCCTCGCGACGACCGGTCTGCCGCCTTGACCCGCTTCGCCTGGGTCGTTCTCGCGGTGAATCTGGCGGTCATCGTCTGGGGCGGCTTCGTCCGCGCCAGCGGCTCCGGTGCCGGCTGCGGAGCGCACTGGCCGCTGTGCAACGGGGTCGTCGTGCCGCAAGATCCGCAGCTCGAAACCCTGATCGAGCTCGGGCACCGGTTGACCAGCGGCCTGGCGCTCATCGCCGTGGTGGCGCTCGGCGCATGGACGCTGCGGCGGTATTCCGGGACCTCCAGCCGGGGCGCCAGCCCCGGCGCCCTTTCGCTGCGCCGGCTCGCCTGGCTGTCGATCTTCTTCATTCTCGTCGAAGCCGCGCTCGGCGCCGGTCTGGTGCTGCTCGAGTACGTCGGCCAGAACAGCTCCGGAGCGCGCGCGGTCTGGATGGCTGGACATCTGGTCAACACCTTTCTCCTGCTCGCGGTCCTGGCGCTGCTAGCCGAGCGGTCACGCCGTGGAACCACCAGCGAAAAGCTTCCAGTAAAGGGGCTGCCCGCCGGCGCGCCCGCGGGTCTTGCGCCGCGCTGGTTGAATCTCTTTTCCTTTACTGCGCTTCTTTTCACTGCCATGACCGGTGCCATTGCGGCGCTCGGCGACACCCTGTTTCCGGCCACCTCGCTCGCCGAAGGGTTGGCCCAGGATCTTTCGCCGACCGCACATTTCCTGATTCAGCTGCGCGTGTTGCATCCGCCGGTGGCGATCGGGGCGGGGATCCTCTGGGTCTATCTGGCACGAGCAATGCGCCAAACTCTCCCTGCTGGCGCGCGCGTCGGCCTCTGGGCGAGTTGGACCATCTGGCTCGTCCTGGCGCAGTTCGCGATCGGCCTGGCGACTCTAGCCTTCCTCGCGCCCGTGCCACTCCAGCTCCTGCATCTCCTGGGCGCCGACCTGGTCTGGATCGCCAGTGTGCTGCTGGTCGATGCGGGCCGGCGAGGCGCCTTTCCCGGTCTTCCGGATTAGCCCCGCGCTAGGCGCCCAGCGCCCGCCCGACGACCTCGCTCAGGCGCCGGATTCCGACCTCGATGACCTCTGGCGTGCAGTAGGAGAAGTTGAGGCGCATCGAGCGCTCGCCGCTGCCGTCCGCAGACGGACCGGGATAGAACGCAAAGCCGGGGACGAAGACCACCTTCGACTTCACCGCCTCCTGCAGGATCGCCGCCGCGCCGACCTTCTGAAGGTCGCCTGCGGGGAGGGTCAGCCAGAGGAAGAGGCCACCCTGCGGCCGCGTCCACTCGACCCCGTCCGGCATATACCGTTTCAGCGCCTCGAGCATCGCGTCCCGGCGCTGGCGATAGAAGTCGCGCAGCACCTTGACGTGGTGATCGAGAAAGCCGCCGCGCGCCGTCTCGAAGGCGACCATCTGGTTGAAGGTCGAGGTGTGGAGATCGGCGCCCTGCTTGATCTGCACCAGGCGGCCGATGACGTCGGTCGGCGCCACCACCCAGGCGATTCTCAGCCCCGGCGCGAGCGTCTTCGAGAGGCTCGAAAGGTAGATCACGCCACCGCGGAAGCGGCCTCCAGCGGCCGCCTTGCCGGCGCGCTCACCGTGATACTCGGAGTCGATTTCGACCAGCGGCGGCTGGTGGTCGCCCTCGTAACGCAGCTGTCCGTAAGGATCGTCCTCGAGAATCGGCACGCCGTAGTGGCTCGCGAGCTCGACCAGGCGGTTGCGCCGCTCCACCGGCAGGGTCGTCCCGGCCGGATTGTGGAAGTTGGGCAGCACGTAGAGGAACTTCGGCCCCGAGCGCAGCTCCTGCTCGAGCTTGTCGACCTGCAGCCCGTCGCCGTCGAGCGGCACGGTGAGGTAGCGCGCCTCGTAGGAGTTGAACGCCTGGAGTGCGCCGACATAAGTGGGAGCTTCGACCAGCAGGCGGTCTCCGCTATTGATCAGGAGCTTGCCGATGAGATCGAGCGCCTGCTGCGAACCGGAGGTGATGAGGACGTTCGCCGGCGTCACCCGGATGCCGTAGCGCTCCATGTGGCGCACCAGCATCTCGCGCAACGGCAGATAGCCCTCGGTCGCCGAATACTGCAGAGCGAGGGTTCCCTGTTCGGCGAGCACCTTGCGGCAGGCCGCCGCAACCTCCGATACTGGAAAGACCTGCGGCGCCGGCATGCCACCGGCGAAAGAGATCATCTCCGGATCCTGGGTGTACTTCAGGAGCTCGCGGATGATCGAGCTGGTGAGCCCCTCGGTGCGCATGGCGAAGCGGTCGCTCCACGGGGTGTCGACGTAACCGTTCGTGCCATTCGAAGGCGCAGGGCTCGCAGCGTTCGCCAGATGGAGATCGGTGGTCGAAGCGATGGGCATCAGAAGAACCTCCTCTTCCTCGCCGCCGCGCGCAGCTCCTCGCGGAAGTCGGGGTGGGCAATCGAGATCAGCGCCTCGGCGCGCTCGCGCAGGCTCTTGCCGAACAGACTCGCAATACCAAACTCGGTCGCGACGTAGTGCACGTCGGCGCGCGACGTGACGACGCCGGCGCCTTCGGCGAGCACGTCGACGATGCGCGACACCGTTCCCTTCTGCGCCGTCGACGGCACGGCGATGATGGGCTTGCCGCCCTTCGAGCGCGCGGCGCCGCGGACGAAGTCGACCTGGCCGCCGAAGCCGGAGTAGATCCGCCGGCCGATCGAGTCGGCGGAGACCTGGCCGGTGAGATCGATCGCGATCGCCGAGTTGATCGCCACCATCTTGTCGTTCCTGGCGATGATCGTCGGGTCGTTGACGTAGTCGCTGGGATGAAACTCGACGAACGGGTTGTTGTGCAGGAAGTCGAAGCTCTTTTTCGTACCGAGCAGGAACGAAGCGACGATCTTGCCGCGGTGGAGCGTCTTGGCTTCGTTGGTGATGACGCCCCTCTCGAAGAGATCGATCAAGCCGTCGGAGAACATCTCGGTGTGAATACCGAGGTTGCGCTTCTGGGTGAGGAAGAGCAGCACCGCATCCGGAATCTCGCCGATGCCCATCTGCAGAGTGGCGCCGTCCTCGATGAGCTCGGCGATGTGCGAACCGATGGCCTTCGACACTTCGCTCGGGCTGCCGGGCACCGGCAACTCCACCGGCAGGCGGTCGATCTCGACCACCCGCGAGAGCTTCGAGACGTGAATGAAACTGTCGCCGAGCGAGCGCGGCATCTGGCGATTGACCAACGCGATCACCGTCGCAGCGCGTTCGGCCGCCGCCTTGGTGCACTCGACGCCGACGCCGTAGGAACAGAAGCCGTGTTCATCCGGGGGCGAGACATGGATGAGGGCGACATCGACCGGCTGCAGCCCTGAGTTGATGAGCAGCGGGATCTCCGACAGGAAGATCGGCACATAGTCGGCGCGGCCGTCGGCGACGGCTTCGCGGACGTTCGCGCCGGTGAACATGGCGCGGTGGCGGAACGCTCGCGCGTGTTCCGGCGCCGCGTATCCCGCCTCACCCAGAACCATGAGGTGGATCACCTCGACGCCTTCGAGCTCGCCGGAGCGCGCGGTCATCGCCTGGATGAGCTCGGTCGGCGCGTTGCAGCCGGCGTGGATCCAGACGTGATCGCCCGAGCGGATGACCTTCACCGCCTCTTCGGCGGACATCACTTTGCGACGAAAGGCCTCGTTCCACTGCATGGTCAGTTTTCCTTGCCGGCGGAAGGCGTCCGTGCCGCCGCCCAGGGCGGTCCCGGAGTGAGGGCGAGACTGTGGACACGGGCGAGCGACGGGTGCACGCAGGCGCCCTGGTGAAGGTAGACGCCGCGCGCGAGACGCGGGTGCTCGAGCGCCGCCGACTCGATGCCGTCGCGGGCGACCGCCGAGATGTAGGGCAACTGGACGCTGGTCAGGGCGAGCGTCGCCGAGCGCGCCGCCACCGACGGCAGATTCGGCACGCAGAAATGGATGATGCCGTCGACGGTGTAGGTCGGGTCGGGGAACGAGGTCGGTCGCGAGGTCTCGGCGCAGCCGCCCATGTCGATCGACAGGTCGAGGATCACGCTCTGCGGCCGCATGAGCGCCAGCATCTCGCGCCGGATGAGCAGCGGAGCCCGCTGGCCGTGGACCGAGGCGGCGCAAAGCAGCACGTCGGCGAAGGCGATCGCTTTCTCGATGTTCGGCGGGGTCGCCAGCATCGTCGTCAAACCCTGGCCGAGCGCCTCGCGGGCGCGGCGCAGCGGCTCGATCGCGACGTCGAGCATCGAAACCTGGGCGCCAAGACCCATCGCGGTGCGCGCCGCGCTCGTCCCCAGGACACCGGCGCCGAGCACCACGAAGTGCGCCGGCGGGACCCCGGGCGCGCCGCCGAGCAGGATGCCGCGGCCGCTCTGCCCCCGGCCGGTGTTGAGCAGGGCCCCGGCGCCGAAGACCACCGACAGGCCGCCGGCAATCTCCGACATCGAAGTGAGGATCGGCGCGTTGCCCAGGGCGTCCTCGATCGCCTCGAGACCGACCGCCGTGACGCCGCTCGAGAGCAGCTGCGCGATGTCTTCCGGATGGGCCGCCGGGAGGCCCCAGAAGGCGAAGACGGTCTGATTCGCCGGCAGCAGGCGATACTCGTCGGTGCGCGGCGGATGGACGCAGGAGAGCAGCTCGGGCCGCAGCAGGATCTCCATCCGGTCGAAGACGATCCGCGCGCCGGCGGCCTCGTAGAGGCTGTCGGCGTGCCCGGCTTCGACGCCGGCGCCGCTCTCGACGTAGAGCTCGTGCCCCTCTTGTACCAGCGTGCGCACCCCGGACGGCGTGAGCGCGACCCGGCGCTCGTGGGCGTGGGTCTCCTTGGGAATTCCGATCCGCATCGCCGGTCTCCTTTCGATCCCGAACTGCGACAGACCAAAGATACCGTCTCCGGCAGCGCCCAAAACCGTCCGGCGGGGTGGCGACAGGGGCCCCCGGCCCACTCTTCCCGCCGGCCGGCCGGACTTGCGCCATACTCGGCAGGCCATGGATTTCGCCCTGTCGCCGCTCGCCGCGGGCCTTCTCGACCGCCTGCGCGCCTTCCTCGTCGCGGAGGTCGAGCCCGGCGCCGCCAGCCGACCCATCGGCCCGGAATGCTGACCCGCCGCGAGGTCGTCACGCCTCACCGCCGCATGAGGGACCTCCCGGAGGTCACCGCAAGCGCAAAGGAGGCACGCGGAGCAGGGGCATCGCCAAAGGGACGGCTCCTCGATCTGATGCTGTACGAGGCCGGCTGGTTCGCCTGCGTCCTCGGCGCGGCCTGGGTCGGGCGGCGCGGGCGCCGCCCTGGCGGGGAGCCTGCTCCTGATCCACCTTGCCCTCGCCAGCGACAGGCCCAGCGAAGTGAAGATCGCCGCGCTATGCGGCGCCGTCGGCTTCGTTCTGGACAGCGCACAATCGCTGACGGGACGTCTTTCCTTTGCCGATCCTTTGCTTTTCCCTGCCGGGTCCGGGGCGATCGCGCCGGTCTGGGTGCTGATGCTCTGGCTGCAGTTGGGGACGACGCTGCGTTACTCGCTGGCTTGGCTGTCGCGGCGCTATGTCCTTGCGGCCGCGCTCGGCGCGGCCGGGGGCCCCGTCGCCTTTCTTGCCGGGGAACGCCTGGGCGCGGCTACTTGGGGCGAGCCGCGCTGGCTGACGGCGCTCTCCCTGGCCGTCGTCTGGGGGGCGGCGACCCCACTTCTCGTCTTCGTCGCCGACCGGATCGGCGCCGGCCGCCCGGCAGGCTATCGTTGGCTGCGCTAGCGCCTCCTCACCTCGCCGCCGCAGGCCGCCGAAGGTATCGCGCTATCGTTCGCGCGTGGCTTCGTCGAACGCAGGCGCCGGGACGGTCTATCGCCAGCGCTCCGCCGCCGCCGCGGCCGCGGAGCGGCGGGCGGCGGCCCTTTCGTTGCGCATCTCCTGGGCTCGGTTCGCGGCCTTCGTGGCCTTTCTCGTCGGCGGCGGCTTCGGCATAGCGGGCCTGGGATCCGGACGCCTGGCACCCTGGATCGCCTGCGCTGCCGGGGCGATCGCACTCGGCGGCTTCATCTCCTGGCACGAGCGTGTGATCGGGAGCGAGCGCGCCTTCGCCGCGCGGCGCACGGTCAACGAACAGGCGCTCGCCCGGCTCGAGCGCCGGTTCGACCTTCTCCCGCTCCGGTCCTTTCCCGATGCCGCGACCGGACAGGCCACGGCGAAGGATCTGAATCTCTTTGGACCGGGTTCGGTCGCGCAGTGGCTCGGCGCGGTCGCGACGCCGTCCGGCCGCGAGACGTTGGCGGCCTGGCTGACAGAAAGCAACGGCTCGGCAAGGGAGATCGTGGCTCGGCAAGGCGCCGTCGGCGAGCTCGCTCCGGAGATCGACTTCCGGCAGCAGCTAGAGGTGGCGGCGATGCCGCTCGCCGCCACTTCTGCGGCGACGGCGCGCTTCGTCGAGTGGGCGGCCGGCATTCCGTTTACCGAGCTTCACCCGCGCCAGCGGGTCGCCGGCAGACTCGCGGCGCTCGCCAGCCTCGTGACGTTCCTGCTGGCTGCTTTCGGACTCGTGCCGATCCATCTCTGGCTATTCGTGCTGCTAGGCAACTACGCCTGGACCTGGACGGTTCGGCAATCGCTCGCAGCGGAGATGGAGCGCCTGTCGGCGCGCGAGGGGGCGTTTTCAGGTTACGCGAAGCTCTTGCGGGTGAGCGCCGGGAGGCGCTTCGCTTCTCCTGGCCTGGTCGAGATCCAGACGCGCCTGTCGGCTTCGGGCCTCGACGCGGCGGCCGAGCTCGGTCGGCTTCATCGACTCTCCGAGCTCTCGGATGTACGGCATTCGAGCGTCCACACGCTGCTGCAGGCGGCGATGGCGTGGGATCTCCTGCTGCTCGAGCGCGTGGCGGCCTGGCAGCGGCGCGCCGGGCGCTTCGCCGGCGAGTGGCTCGCGGCGGCCGGCGAGCTCGAGGTGCTGGCGGCTCTCGGCGGCGTCCGTTTCGACCATCCGGACTGGGCCTTCGCGCAGATCGACTCCTCGGCGGACAGACTGACTGCCGTCGGCCTCGGCCATCCGCTGCTGCCGGACGCCGCCCGCGTCGGCAACGACGTCGAGGTCGGACCGCGCGGGCGGCTCCTCCTGGTCACCGGTTCGAACATGTCGGGCAAGAGCACCCTCCTGCGGGCGATCGGAGTGAATGCTCTGCTCGCGCAGGCAGGGGCGCCGGTCTGCGCCGGGGCACTGCGCATGCCGCCGCTCGTCGTGGAGACCAGCGGGCGGATCGACGACTCGCTCCTCGAGGGGGTATCGTTCTTTCTCGCCGAGCTCAAGCGCCTGCAGGCGATCGTGACGCGTGCCGCGACGGCGCAGGGCGCCGGATCGCCGAGCGTCCTCTTCCTGCTCGACGAGATCCTGCGCGGAACGAACAGCGAGGAGCGCCGCGTCGCCGTGGCGAAGATCGTCGAACGGCTGCTCGGCTCGGGAGCGATCGGCGCCGTTTCGACCCACGATCTCGCGATCGCGCGCGTCCCGGCGATCGCCGCCCGGCTGCACAACGTGCACTTTCGCGAGACCCTCGAAGAGGGGCCGGAGGGTCCCGGCATGAGCTTCGACTACCGGCTCCGCGAAGGCCTCGCGACGACGACCAACGCGCTCGTCCTGCTGCGTCTCGTCGGACTCGACGCCCCACCCGACAGGCCGGGAGGTTAGCCCGAGCCTCCGCGTAGAATCTCCCCAGGGCGCGCGCAGCGCCCATAACAGACAGGAGCGAGCGATGCCTTCCTCCAAGCTGGACGAACACGCGACTGCCGGGCTCGAGGGTATGGACCGGGAGCATGCCGTCGAGATGCAGATGGTGCACGCGCTGCAGGCGGCCCTGACCGCGGGCGATCGCACCAAGGCGATCGTGCTGATGGACCAGCTCGAGGTCTTCGCCAACGCTCACTTCATGGCCGAGCAGCACCTGATGCGCCTGCACGCCTACCCGGGATTCGAGTCGCACGAGGTCGAGCACGACCGCCTCATTGCCGAGCTTCGCGAGCTCTCGACCCATGTCCTCGGCCATCCCGATGCCGGCAGCCGGCAGAGCGTCGAAGCCCTCGAACGGTGGCTGCTGAGCCATATCCACACCGAGGACGAGGCGTTGGCCGAGTTCCTGCGCCAGCCACCGGCGGCGAGAGAAAGCGACTGATCGTCCAGCCCTTCCATGGCCCGACGATCGCTCCTGGCTCTCTTCCTCGCGCCTTGCCTCGGGCTGGTCGCGTGCGGCGAGCGGCCGACAGCTTCGCGGCAACCTCCGCCTGCTTCAAAGACGGATTCTCGCGCTTCGCGCACGGTGGACGAGCTCGCGGGGCGCGCGACCGCCAGGCCGCCGATCCTCTTCATCGGACTCGATGGCGGCGACTGGCAGCAGCTGGAGCCGCTCCTCGCGCAGAGCGCAATGCCGCATCTCGCGCGCTTGCGCGCCGCGGCAGCCTGGGGCGAGCTCGAATCCGAAGTTCCGGCGCTCTCGCCGCTGCTCTGGACGTCGATGCTCACCGGAGTCTCGCCGGTCGAGCACGGCATTCTCGATTTCAGCCGTTTCGCTCCCGGCTCGGGGCTGCGCGAACCGATCGGCAGCGAGGACCGGCGCGCGCCGGCGATCTGGAACGCGCTCGCCTGGTCCGGCAAGCGGGTCGGGCTCCTGGGGCTCTGGGCGACACACCCCGCTGAGCCGGTCGACGGCGTCGTCGTCTCGGATCGCCTGTTCGGCTTTCTCAACGTCGAGGCCGAGCCGCCTCCCGGCGCGATCTTCCCCGAGTCGCGCGCGCCGTGGGCCATCGCCCAGCGGGCGGCGATCGAGCGGGCCACCGGCCATGCCGCGGTGCACGACTATCTGCCCTGGCTGACCGAGGCCGAATACCAGGCGCACTCCGGAGTCGCGCGCGCCTACGACCATCCGATCTCGGCGTTGCGACGGATCCTGGTCGAAACGCGCCTCTATGGCGGCATGGCCGAGTCGCTGCTCGCCGACTCTGCCGCCTACGACCTGGCACTGGTCTACCTGCAGGGGACCGATTCGATCGGCCACGTCTTCGCACCGTTCGCGCCCCCGCGCCAGCCCGCGGTGTCGGAGAACGACTTCGCCCGCTATCGCGACGTGCCTGGGCGCTACTTCCGGGAGGTGGACGCTCTTCTCGGCCGCCTGCTTGCCCTGGCCGACCGGTCGAGCTCGACCGTCGTCGTCGCCTCGGACCACGGTTTCCGCTGGGCCGAGGGACGACCCGACCGGTGGGCGAGCTCGGACACCCGGACGGCGGCCCGCTGGCATCGCACGCCGGGCATCTGGCTGGTGCGCGCGGCGGGCGTCGAGCCCGGACGTGCCGCCAACGGCAGGCTGCGACAGATCTTCCCCACCCTCCTCGCGCTCGCCGGCCTGCCGGCCGCTGCGGGAGCCGAAGCGCGGCCGCTGGGGGCGATCCCGCCACCGGCCATCCGCCTTCGACTACAACCGCGTCTTCCGCGAGCTCGCCGAGCGCCGGCTCGCGGCGCGGGCCAGGACGGACATTCTTCCGCCCCAGGAGAAGCCTCCGCGGGCATCGCGGCCAGCGCGGCCAAAGCAGTCAGCGATGCCAGCGCCGCCACGGAAGCACCGAAGCATCGCCAAGCTCCAGGCCCTGGGCTACATCGGTGCCGGCGAAGCCACCCGGGCGAGCGCTGCCGCGCTCGCCGCCGGCGGGCCGGATGCCACGCGCACCGCGAGCTCGTGGAACAACGAAGGGATCATGCTGCGCGGCGAGCACCGCGAGACCGCAGCGCGCAAGGCGTTCGAAAAGGCGATCGAGCTCGAGCCCAACCTCGCCTCGGCCCTGTGGAACCTCTCCGACCTGCTCCTCGCCGCCGGCGAGGTCGAGCGCTCGGACGAGCTGCTGGCGCGCGCCCTTGCGAGGCGGTCTGCCTGACGGCACGAAACTCGTCATCGGCCGGGCGATCGCCCGCGAGCGTGCCGGTGAGATCGCGCGCAGCCTGGCGCTGCTCGACCGGGCGCTCGCGCGCGCGCCCGGAGAGGCCGAGCTCTGGCTCTACCGCGGGCGCTACCGGGTGCAGAGCGGGGACTGCGACAACGCGGTCCTCGACCTCGCGCGCGCCGCGGAGCTCGCTCCCGGAGAGTCCGACGTCTTCGCCACCGCCGCCCTCGCCCATCTCTGCGCCGGGAACCGCCCGGGCGCGATCTCCGCCCTGCGCCGCGCCCTCGAGCTCGCGCCGGGCGACGCCCGCCTGCGGGCCCTGCTCGCCGAGCTCGAGTCGGCCGACTGACCCCGCGGCGACCGCCACCGTCCCCCCACCGTCCAGCTAACGTCCAAGTACAGGGGCAGATTGACTTGGCGGAACGAATCGGCCAAGAATCGCCCGTTCTAAGCCGATACAGATTCGTGATTTCGCGGGTGCCGGCCGTTGCATGCCCTCATGCAGCGCCACCACCCGAACTCCAGAGGAGGAACCCTTCGATGCGCAGAAGCCGCCTGATTGCCATCCTGCTTGCCGCCGCCACCGCCGGTTCGGCCTCCGCCGCGGGCCTCCGGGCCACGCTCGAAGTCGATCGCGCCTGGCTCGGCGCCGGCGACGACGTCGTCGCCACGGTCACGATCGCGAACGACGGCGCACAGACGTTGCTGCTGCCGCGCTGGCAGGTGCCGGGCGCCAGGCTCGAAGCCGATCTCTTCAGCGTGACGCGCGACGGCAGGCCGGTCGACTACCTCGGCATTCTGGTCAAGCGCCCCGCCCCGACGGCGGCCGACTACGTCGCGATCGCGCCGGGTGAATCGATCACCGGACGCACCGAGCTCACCCGCCACTACGACATGGCGAGCGGCGGCGAGTACCTGGTCTCCTACCGCCTCGATCTCGCCGGCGGCAGCCGCCTCGGCGAGGCCGCGGCGGCCGAAGCCGATGCATCGGCCGCCGTGGCGATCTGGCGCGACGCGCCGGTGCGCGCCCCGATCGACTGGGAGGCGATCGAACGCCGTCCAGGCGCCCGAGGGACTTTCCACACCAACTGCTCGTCGAGCCAGCAGAGCGGCGTGGCGACCGCAGCGAGCGGTGCGACCACCTACGCCACCGGCTCCAAGAACTACCTCAACAGCTAGACCTACTCGACGGTCGGCCCGCGCTGGACCACCTGGTTCGGCGCCAAGCACAGTTCCCGCTTCAACACTTCCAAGAGCCACTTCACGTCGCGATCGAGGAGCGCCTTTCTGACCAGGCCGGTCGTGGTCGACTGTGCCTGCACCGAGAACTACTACGCCTACGTCTACCCGACCCAGCCCTACAAGATCTACGTCTGCAACGCTTTCTGGTCGGCGCCCAACACCGGCACCGACTCGCGCGCCGGCACGCTGGTGCACGAGATGTCGCACTTCAACGTCGTCGCCGGCACGGACGACTGGGCCTACGGCCAGACCGCCTGCAGGAGCCTGGCGACGAGAAGCCCGAAGAAGGCGATCGACAACGCCGACAGCCACGAGTACTTCGCCGAAAACACCCCGTCGCAGAACTGAGTCTCTGTCCCGCGACGACCCGAACCGCCGGCCCGGAGCACCCGGGCCCGGCGGTTCTTCTTTGCTACGCTTGCCTCACCATGACCCTGCCCCGCTTTGCCGCCACCTCCTACGACTTCACCGAGTACGTCCCGGCGCGCAACTGGATCGGTGGAAGTTGGCGCGACGCCGCCGGCCAGGCGGCTTCGCAGCCGGTCCCCAACCCGCGCTGGGCAAGAGCCGATCTCGTCCGTGCCGCTGTCGGGCTCCGCCGACGTCGACGCCGCCGTCGCGGCTGCCCGGGCCGCCTTCCCGGCCTGGCGCGACCTGCCGATCCGCGACCGCGCCCAGATCCTGTACAAGACCCGCGAGCTCCTGCTGCGCGACCTCGTCGAGCTCTCCTGGCTGGTCTCGCACGAGAACGGCAAGATCTACAGCGAGGCTGAGGCCGAAGTGCTCAAGGCGATGGAATGCCTGGAGTACGGCTGCGCACTGCCGAACCTCGCGGCCGGCAGCGAGCTCGAGGTCAGCCGCGGCGTCACTTGCGAGGCGGCCTACGAACCGCTCGGCGTCGTCGCCGGCGTGGTGCCGTTCAACTTCCCTCTCATGGTGCCGATGTGGATGATCCCGCAGGCGCTCGCCGGCGGGAACGCCTTCATCCTCAAACCCTCGGAGCGGGTGCCGCTCACCACGATGCGGCTGGCCGAGATCCTGGCCGAGGCGGGGCTTCCACCCGGGATCTTCTCGCTCGTCCAGGGCGGCCGCGAGGTCGTCGAAGCGCTCTGCGACCACCCCGGGATCCAGGCGCTGGCCTTCGTCGGTTCGACCAAGGTGGCACGCGCGGTCTACGCGCGCGCCTGCGCCGCCGGCAAGCGTGCGCTCTGCCTCGGCGGAGCGAAGAACCATCTCATCCTCGTTCCCGATGCCGACCCCGACGTCGCGGTCGAGAACATCGTCGCCTCGTTCACCGGCTGCGCCGGTCAGCGCTGCATGGCGGCCTCGGTGCTGCTCGCGGTCGGCGCTCCGGGTGAGATCGATCCGCTGCTCGACCGCATCGCCGCGCGCGCCGCCGGCCTCGCCGTGGGCAGCGACATGGGACCGGTCGCGACCGCCGCCGCCGCGGAACGCATCACGCGCGCGATCTCGAACGCCGAAGCGCAGGGCGCCCGGGTGCTCGTCGACGGCCGCAACCGAAAACCCTCAGGACAGGAGTCCGGCCCCGGGGGCCGGATGGTGGGTCGGTCCGACGATCCTCGACCAGGTCGGCCCCGCCTCCGAGGCCGGATGCGAGGAGATCTTCGGCCCGGTGCTCTCGTCATCCGGGTGCGCCACCCTCGACGAGGCGCTGCGCATCGAGCGCGCCAATCCCTACGGCAACGCCGCCACCGTCTACACCACCTCGGGCGACGTCGCCCGCCGCGTCATGGCGTACCGCCGAAGCCGGCATGTGCGGCGTCAACGTCGGCGTGCCGGTGCCGCGCGAGCCGTTCGGCTTCGGCGGCTGGAACGACTCCTGTTTCGGCCACGGCAACATCACCGGCTGGGACGGCTTCCGGTTCTGGACGCGGCAGCGCAAGATCACCACCAAATGGGCGTTGCAGCACGACGCCAACTGGATGAGTTGCTCGACGATCTGAAACGCCGCAGGACCAGAGGGAGCACGATGGACAGCCAGGAGATCGTAGAGCTCTGTCTCAAGCACACGATGTACTCGTGGTCGGCGACGGGATCCGTTCAGCCGCTGCCGATCGTCCGTGCCGAGGGCATCTACATGTACACCGCCTCCGGCCAGCGCATCCTCGACTTCAACAGCCAGTTGATGAGCGTGAACATCGGCCACTCGCACCCGAAGGTGGTCGCCGCGATGAAGCAGGCCTGCGACGGCCTGCTCTTCGCCCACCCCGGAACCGCGACGGAACCGCGGGCACGCCTTTCGCGACGCCTCGCCGAGCTCACGCCCGGGCGATCTCGACGTCTTCTTCTACACCCTGGGCGGCGCCGAGGCCAACGAGAACGCGATCCGCGCCGCCAAGATGTTCACCGGGCGACAGAAGATCCTGTCGCGCTACCGCAGCTACCACGGCGGCACCAACGCCACCCTGCAACTGACCGGCGATCCGCGCCGCTGGGCGAACGAGCCGGGCATGCCGGGCGTCGTGCGGGTGATGGATCCGTGGCCCTACAAGTATTCATTCGGCGACGATCCGGCGTCGATCACCCGCAACAACCTGACCTACCTCGAGGAGGTCATCGACTACGAAGGCCCGCACACCATCGCGGCGATGATCGTCGAGAGCGTCACCGGCACCAACGGGATCCTGATTCCGCCGCCCGGCTACATGCAGGGTCTGCGCGCGCTCCTGTCACGGCACGGCATCCTGCTGATCTGCGACGAGGTGATGGCCGGGCTCGGGCGGACCGGCAAGCTCTTCGCCTTCGAGCACGATGGCGATCCAGCCCGACATCGTGACGATGGCGAAGGGGCTGACCTCCTCCTACGTGCCGCTCGGCGCGATGGCGGTCTCGACGCCGATCGCCGAGTACTTCAGGCAGAACGTCTTCTACGGCGGCCTGACCTACAACGCCCATCCCGTTCTGCCTCGCCGTCGCCGAGGCGGTGCTCGAGGTGATGATCGGCGAGGGCATGGTCGAGAACGCTTCGCGGCTCGAGCCCGTCATGCGGGCGGAGATGGAGAACCTCGCCCGCCGGCATCCGTCGGTCCTCACGCACCGAAATATCGGCCTCTTCGGCATCGTCGAGCTGCGCAAGGACGCCAGGGGAACGCCGCTCGCGCCCTACAACGGCAGCCACCCGGCGCTGGCGAAGTTCAACCGGGCGCTGCTCGACGCCGGCCTCTACACGATCTGCCGCTGGAACAACTTCATGACCAACCCGCCACTCTGCATCACCGAGAGCGAGCTGCGCGAAGGCTTCGCGATCCTCGACCGCAATCTCCACCTGGTGGACGAGGTCTTCGAGAGTTGACCCGGCGCAGGCGCTCCCCCGGACGGGAGTGGTGGACTACGGCTTCAGGTACCAGCCCCAGGGGTCGCGCGACTCGTAGGTCGTGACCTGCTTGACCTCGAGGTAGTTGGCGAGCCCCCACTCCCCCAGCTCGCGGCCGATGCCGCTCTGTTTCCTGCCGCCCCACGGCGCCTGGCTGAAAGTCGGCTGCGAGCAGTTGATCCAGACGATGCCGGCGCGGAACCGCCGCGCCACCCGGCGGCAGCGCTCGAGGTCGGCCGACATGACCGCCGCGGCGAGACCGTAGGGACTGTCGTTGGCGAGCCGTACGGCCTCTTCCTCCTCCCGGAAGGTGCGCACGGCGAGCACCGGTCCGAAGACCTCTTCGCGCCACAGCTCCGACTCGACCGGCACGTCGGCGAAGATCGTCGGCTCGAGGAAGTAGCCGAAGTCGAGACCCGGCGGGCGGCCGCCGCCTGAAAGCAGGGGGATCTTCTCCTGCCGCGCCCGGTCGATGAATCCGCGAACCTTCTCGTACTGGCCGCGCGACACCAGGGGCCCCAGCAGCGTCCCCGGCGCCATGCCGTCGCCGATCGGGATCTGCTTCGCCGCGCTCGGCGAGCCGGTCGAGCAGCCGCGGCGCGAGCGACTCCTCCACCAGGAGCCGCGAGGTTGCGCTGCAGACCTGGCCCTGATTCCAGAAGATGCCGAACATCACCCACTCGACCGCCGCGGCAACGTCGGCGTCGCCGAAGACGATGAACGGCGACTTGCCGCCGAGCTCGAGCGAGACGTTCTTCACCTCCTGCGCCGCCGCCATCATCACGCGCCGGCCGGTCGGCACCGAGCCGGTGAAGGCGAGCTTGTCGACGTCCCGGTGGAGCGTGAGCGGCTCCCCGGCCTCGCTGCCGGTCCCGGAGACGACGTTCAGCACGCCGCGCGGCAGGCCGATCTCCTCGGCGATCCCCCCCAGCTCGAGGGCGGTGAGCGGCGTGAGCTCGGAGGGCTTCAGCACCACGGTGGCGCCCGCAGCGAGCGCCGGAGCGACCTTCCATGCCGCCATCAGCAGGGGGTAGTTCCAGGGGATGATCTGGCCCGCAACGCCGACCGGCTCGAGCCGAACCTGCGAGGAGAACCGCGGGTCGGGGAGCGCCAGCGGCGTCTCCTGCCGGCCGTCGAGTTCCTCGGCGAGCTCGGCGTACATGGCGAAACAGCCGGCGGCATCGTCGATGTCCCACAGCGCCTCCGGTAGCGGCTTGCCGTTGTCCAGGACTTCGAGCCGGCCGAGCTCCTCCCGGCGCGCGCCGATCCGCTCGGCAATGGCGCGCAGGAAGACCGCCCGGTGAGCGCCGGTGGTCGTCCCCCAGCCGCGCTCGAAGGCCGCGCGAGCGGCGACGACGGCGCGATCGATGTCCGGCGCCGTCGCCGCCGGCGCGCGGTGCAGGAGCTCCCCGGTGGCCGGATTCTCGACCTCGAAGGTCCCGCCGTGCGCCGGAGACTGCCACTGGCCGTCGATGAAGAGCCGATCTCGCATCCCTGCCTCCCGCTGCTCGCGAAACTCCGGGAAGAAGCTACCACTCAGCCCGACGGAGCGGCCCAGGATCCGCGGCACCTGCGGCGCCCCCGGCGTCCATGGCCCGACAACCGTATACTTCCGCTGCCCATGTCCGCACCCGCCGTTCCCGCAGTAGCTGCTGTCGCAGCGCAGCAGCTCAGCAAGGTCTATCGGGTGCATGCGAATCCGATGAGTCGCGCCCTGGAGCTCCTGACCCGGCGCCCCCGTCACCGCGCCTTTCACGCTCTCGACAACGTCAGCTTCGAGGTCCCGGCCGGACAGGGCTTCGGTCTCATCGGCGAGAACGGCGCCGGCAAGAGCACCCTGCTGAAGATCCTCGCCGGCATCACCGCCCCATTCGAGCGGGAAGCTCGCCGTGCGCGGCAAGGTCGCCTCGATCCTCGAGCTCGGATCGGCCTTTCACCCGGAGCTCTCGGGCCGGCAGAACATCGTGCTCAACGCCGCCCTGCTCGGACTCTCCGAGAGCGCGATCCGCGACAAGACGCCGCAGATCATCGCCTTCAGCGAGCTCGACAGCGTTCATCGACCAGCCGGTGAAGACCTATTCGACCGGCATGGCGATGCGCCTGGGCTTCGCGATCGCCACCCAGGTCGAGCCCGACGTGCTGATCATCGACGAGGCGCTCTCGGTGGGCGACGGCTACTTCCAGAAGAAGTGCATCGACCGGCTGCTCGAGTTCACCTCCGGCGGCGGGACGCTGCTCCTCTGCTCGCATGCGATGTACTACATCTCGGCCTTCTGCACCCAGGCGATCTGGCTGCAGAACGGCAAGGTCGCCGCCCGCGGCTCCTCGCAGGAGGTGGTGCGCCAGTACGAGGAGTTCCTCCTCGCCAAGGCCGGCACCAGCCACGCCGACGACGCCATCGTCCCCGGCCCCGCCCGGATCAGCGACGTCCGCCTGCCCGGCGGGACACTCGCGCGGCAGGGAGAGGCGCTTCGCGCTCGAAATCGACTGGAAGTGCGACGACCCCTCACTCGAGTTCCACGTCGGCATCGGCCTCAACCGGATCGACGGCGTCGAGGTCTGCTCGTTCAGCACGAAGCAGGACGGACGACAGCCGCTTCACCGGCGCCCGGGGCTACTCGGTGCGCCTCGAGCTGCCCGACCTGCAGATCATCAAGGGACGCTTCACCGTCTACGCCTTCCTGCTCGACGGAGCGGGGCTGCACATCTTCGACCGCCAGATCCTCGCCGACGCCTTCGCCGTGGAGAGTCCACGCTACGCCATCGGTCTGGCGCACTTTCCACATCGCTGGTGCGGCGGCTCCGCGCCGCGGCGAGGCCGTTCCAACGGAGACCCAGTACATGCCTGATTCTCCGATCCTCCCGGCACCCGGCCGGGTGAGCCCCTACCTGCACACCACCGCGGAGCGGTTCTCCAACCCGCTCACGGACGGCGCCCTCGCGGTCGGAGATCCGCTCTTCGCGGCGCTGCGAAGCCTCCAGGAGGGCGGCAGCGCGGCCCCCGACGAGCTCGCGGCGCTCGCCGGCGGCGGCTGGCTGATCGCCGACCCCGAGAAGGCCTCGCAGTCGTTCTGTCTCGAAGTACGCCTCGCTCGAAGCGCACACGGTCTGCAACCAGTCGTGCTACTTCTGCCCGGTGTCGATCGCGCCGCGCGAGAACCACTTCATGCCGACGGAGCTCTACGAGCGCATCCTCGGCCAGCTCTCGGACTACAAGTCGACGATCGAAGCGCTGTTCATGATCAATTACAACGAGCCGACCGCCGACAAGCGCTTCGTCGAGCAGGTGCGCGCGATCCGCGCCGCGGGGCTGCCGCCGGCGGTGCTCACCAACGGCACGGGTCTCACGCCGGACCGGGTGGACGCGCTGGTCGAGATGGGCGGCCTGCGCTTCCTGTCGATCAACCTCTCGACGATCGACCGCGAGCGCTACAAGAAGGAGCGCGGCGGCGACCACATGAACGCCGTGCTGAAGAACCTCGACTACGCCAAGGACAAGGTCCTCGCCGAGCAGATGGACATGGTGGTGCTCGGCACGGGGAACGAGAACCACAAGCGCGACTTCGCGGAGATCACCGCGCGCTTCGCCGGCAGCCGCTTCACGGTGAAGTACTTCGAGGTCATGGACCGCGCCGGCTACCTGCAGATCGGCGCCAAACCCGCGGCAGCCGATCGGCAAGCTCTGCGGCTGCGACAACGTCGGCTCGCGCCCCTTCCAGCACCTTCACATCACCCCGCACGCCAAGTGCATCCTGTGCTGCGAGGACTACGACGAGAAGTACGAGGTCGGCGACCTGAACGTCGAGACCGTCGCCGAGGTCCTCGCCGGCCCCAAGCTCGCGCAGATGCGCCGCTGGGTCTACGGCGTCGAGGAGGCCCCCGCCGACTTCATTTGCCGCGGCTGCACCTTCGCGCTGACGCGCCCGGAGTGACACCGGTCCCGGCCCGGACTCACCGCGTCTGGTTCAGTCGCCGGCGAAGCTGAAAGTGGAGGGTCTGGAGGTGAACCCGTGGGCTTCGGCGCGGCGGAGGAACTCGGCGAGGCCGGCCTGTTCGGCGGGGCCCATGCGGTAGCGCAGGTTGCGGGTGAAGTAGTCGCGCAGGATCGCCGGGGCGAGGCCGGTTTCGGCGGCGGTCTCGGCGACGATCGCGTCGAGCTCGGCGAGGCCGGTCTCGAGGCTCGCGGTGAAGGGAGCGACGAGGTCGGCGGTGGCGACTCCTCGCGCACGGCCCAGACCGCGAAGACGAACGGCAGGCCGGTCATCTCCAGCCATTCGCCGGCGAGGTCGAGGACGACGTAGCTTCTCGCGCGGCACGGTGAGCGCCGGATCGCCGATGATCAGGGCGGCGTCGGCGCTGGCCAGCATCTCGTCGATGTCGGCGTGCGCCGGCCGGAAGGCCGGCTCGAGCGCCGTAGCGGTCCTGCAGGATCATGCGCACGAGCGCCGCCGAGGTGCGGCTGTTCTCGTCGAGCGCCACCGAGGCGATCTCGCCGATCGGCACCTTCGAGACCAGCAGGACGCTGCGGACTTCGTGGGTCGCGGCGATGGCGAGGCCGGGCAGCGACCGTCAGGCCGGGAATGCGCGCCAGCTCGATCGACGGCACCAGGCCGACGTCGAGCGTGCCCGCGGCCAGCCGGTCGGCGATCACCGCCGGCGGCAGGCTCTCGCAGACGAAACCGCCCTCCTGCCGACCGCGGAGGAGTCCGCGGGACAGGGGGCGGCTGTTGATGTAGTGGACGATGCCGACGCGCAGCGATCTCGAAGTGCACCGGCTCGGTGCGAGCTGAGCGACACTCGTTGCAGGATGTCGCTCCTGAGCGAGCACGCGTTATGCGACCGCGAGCGGTCGCGTAACGCTACTTGGACATCGCGTTCAGGAAGTCGAGGTTCGTCTTCGCCTTCGAGAGCTTGTCGAGCAGCAGCTCCATCGACTCGACGACCGACAGCGGGTTCGAGCACCTTGCGCAGCACCCAGACGCGGCGCAGCTCGTCCTCGGGCATCAGGAGCTCTTCCTTGCGGGTGCCCGACTTGTTGATGTCGATCGCCGGGAAGGTCCGCTTGTCGACGAGCTTGCGGTCGAGATGGATCTCGCAGTTGCCGGTGCCCTTGAACTCCTCGAAGATCACGTCGTCCATGCGGCTGCCGGTGTCGACGAGCGCGGTCGCGATGATGGTGAGCGAGCCGCCCTCTTCGATGTTGCGCGCGGCGCCGAAGAAGCGCTTCGGCCGGTGCAGCGCGTTGGCGTCGATGCCGCCGGAGAGGACCTTGCCCGAGGGCGGCTGCACCGTGTTGTAGGCGCGCGCCAGACGGGTGATCGAGTCGAGCAGGATGACCACGTCCTTCTTGTGCTCGACCAGGCGCTTGGCCTTCTCGATCACCATCTCGGCGACCTGCACGTGGCGGGTGGCCGGCTCGTCGAAGGTCGAGGAGATGACCTCGCCCTGCACCGAGCGCTGCATGTCGGTGACCTCTTCCGGGCGCTCGTCGATGAGCAGCACGATCAGCGCCACTTCCGGATGGTTCTTGGCGATCGAGTGGGCGATCGACTGCAGCAGCATCGTCTTGCCGGTGCGCGGCGGAGCGACGATCAGGGCGCGCTGGCCCTTGCCGATCGGCGTCACGAGATCCATGACGCGCGACGACATGTCGCCGGGGACCTCGAGCTTCAGCCGCTCCATCGGGTAGAGCGGCGTCAGGTTGTCGAAGAAGATCTTGTTGCGGGCGACTTCCGGCTGCTCGAAGTTGACCGCCTCGACCTTGATCAGGGCGAAGTAGCGCTCGCCCTCCTTCGGCTGCCGGACCTGGCCGGAGACGGTGTCGCCGGTGCGCAGGTCGAAGCGGCGGATCTGCGACGGCGAGACGTAGATGTCGTCCGGGCCGGGCAGGTAGTTGTACTCGGGGGCGCGCAGGAAGCCGAAGCCGTCCGGCAGGCACTCGAGGACGCCCTCGGCGAAGATCAGGCCGCGAGGACTTGGTCTGCGCCTCGCAGGATCTTGAAGATCAGCTCCTGCTTGCGCAGGCCCGCCGCGCCCTCGACCCCGAGGTCCTTGGCGGCCTGCGTGAGCTCGGCGATCGACATCTCCTTGAGCGCCCGGATGTCGAGCATCTGCTTGCCTTGCGTTCGAGCCGTTCCCCGTCGGAACGGGCTCCGACCCTACGTCGAGAGGCAGCTCAAGGGGTTGTTCCGTGACCTTCGGCATGTTCTTTCTTCCTCGTCTGCTGCGGCGCGGTTTACCCCGCGAGAAATTCTGCGATGGATTTCCAGAGTTCACGGACACCCTCCCCTGTTTGGGCGGAGACGGCCAGGACCGCCGTCGGTTCTCCGATCTGCAGCGCGCCGGCGATCTGCTTCATACGCCGCGACGCGCTCTCCTCGTTTCACGTCGTCGACCTTGGTCGCGACGGCCACGGTGTTCAACCCCAGGCCTGCAAAGTACTCGCCAGCCTGCTCGTCGAGAGCCGTTGCGCCGACCCTCGCGTCCACCAGGTGAACCACGATGCGCTGCGGATGCGGGGTCCGCAGGTAGTCGTTGATGACCTCGGCCCACTGGCTCCTGGCCTCCTTGGAGGCGCGCGCGTATCCGAAGCCCGGGAGATCGACGAAGTAGAAGGAACCGTTGACCCGAAAGTAGTTGATCGTCTGGGTCCGGCCGGGGGTGGAGCTCGTGCGCGCCAACTTCCGGCCCAGCAGCTTGTTCAGCAGGCTCGACTTGCCGACATTCGAGCGCCCGGCGAAGGCGATCTCCGGGCAGCTCGTCGATGCATGAATCCTTCGCTACCCGCCGCCGACTTGATGAACTCCGACGTCTCGATCTTCAGTGCCGACTCCGGAGCGCATCCGGAATTTTCGCTGATCGGGACCGCGGCTCGCGAGCACGCCGCTCGCCGGTTCGCATCGGACCTCGGTTCCGTGCCGGATTGCGGATACCCCGACCCGGCAGAATGAAAAGACCGTCAGAGAAAGCAGAGCTTGCAGCGGATTCGGCGAGTGGATCTAGTGCGCCAAGGATCCGGAACCCAGAGGGGGCTCCGTAGGCCGTCCGGGGAATTCTCCCTCATTTCGGGGCTGCCATGCAAGCTCGCCCTGCCAGCGCGATCCGCAGCACCTCGTCCATCCACTCCACCAGGTGCACCTGCAGCAGCGTCCCGGACCTCCGCCGGGATGTCCTCCAGGTCCTTCTCGTTCTCGCGCGGCAGGATGAGCTCGGTGATCCCGGCCCGGATAGGCGGCCAGCGCCTTGTCCTTGATTCCGCCCACCGGCAGGACCTTGCCGCGCAGGGTGATCTCGCCGGTCATCGCGAGGTCGCGCCGCACCGGCAGCTTGGTGAGCGCCGAGATCAGCGCGGTCGCCATGGTGATGCCGGCGGAGGGGCCGTCCTTCGGGATCGCGCCCTCGGGCACATGGATGTGGACGTCGAACTTCTCGCTGAAGTCGGGGTCGATGCCGAAGATCTCGGCGCGGCTGCGCAGGTAGGAGACCGCGGCGCGCGCCGACTCCTGCATCACCTCGCCCAGCTTGCCGGTGAGGATGAGCTTGCCCCTTGCCCTTCATGAGGCCGACTTCGGTCTCGAGGATCTCGCCGCCGAACTCGGTCCAGGCGAGGCCCGTCGTGACGCCGATCTCCGGCTTCTCCTCGCGCTTCCAGGGCCGGAATCGCGGCTTGCCGAGGAGCGCCGTCGACCCGCTCCGGGCTCACCAGAACCTCGGCGCGCTTGCCCTCGGCGACGACGCTCCGCGCCAGCTTCCGGCAGACCGAGGCGATCTCGCGGTCGAGGTTCCGCACGCCGGCCTCGCGCGTGAAGCCCTCGATCAGCTGTCGCAGGGCCTCGTCCTCGAACGGCGACGTGCGCCGCCTCCAGCCCGTTCGCCTTGAGCTGCTTCGGCACCAGGAACTGGCTGGCGATCGCCTTCTTCTCGTTCAGCGTGTAGCCGGAGAGATTGATGACCTCCATCCGGTCGCGCAGCGCCGGCGGGATCGGATGCAGCACGTTCGCCGTGGCGATGAACATCACCTTCGAGAGGTCGTACTCGACGTCCAGGAAGTGGTCGACGAAGGCGTGGTTCTGGGCCGGGTCGAGCACCTCGAGCAGCGCCGCCGACGGGTCGCCGCGGAAGTCCATCGACATCTTGTCGACTTCGTCGAGCAGGAAGACCGGGTTGACCGTGCCGGCCTTCTTCATCATCTGGATGATCTGGCCGGGGAAGGCGCCGATGTAGGTGCGGCGATGGCCGCGGATCTCCGCCTCGTCGCGCACGCCGCCCAGCGAGAGGCGGACGAACTTGCGCCCGATGGCGCGGGCGATCGAGCTCGCGAGCGACGACTTGCCGACTCCCGGCGGCCCGACGAAGCAGAGGATCGAGGCCGGCGTCTCCGTGGTCAGCTGGCGCACGGCCAGGAACTCGAGGATCCGCTCCTTGACCTTCTGCAGACCGTAGTGCTCGGCGTTGAGGATCTCCTCCGCCTTCTTCGAGGTCCTTCAGCTCGCGGCTCGTCTTCTTCCACGGCACGGAGGCGATCCAGTCGATGTAGTTGCGCGAGACCGTCGCTTCGGCCGACACCGGCGGCATCGACTCCAGGCGCTTGAGCTCCTGGTCGGCCTTCTCGGCGACCGCCTTGGGCAGCCCGGCCTTCTCGATCTTCGCCTTGAGCTCGGCGATCTCGTCGCTGCGGTCGTCCTTCTTGCCGAGCTCCTGGTGGATGGCCTTGATCTTCTCGTTGAGGTAGTACTCCTTCTGGGCCTTCTCCATCTGCTTCTTGACCTGCACGTTGATCCGCCGGTCGAGGTTCATCTTCTCCATCTCGACGTCGAGAAGGTCGTAGCAGGCGCTGCAGGCGCTCGTAGGGCGAGAGCAGCTCGAGCATCGCCTGCTTCTCGGCGGTCGGGACCGTCAGGTGCGACGCCAGCGTGTCGGTCGAGGCGGTCGGGGTCGTCGAGCTTGAGGGTCGGCAGCAGGCCCTCGAAGGCGAGGTGCTGCGACATCTTGGCGTACTGCTCGAAGGCGCCGAGGACCTTGTTCACGAAGAGCTGGAGCTTCTCCGACATCGGGTACTGGATCTCGTAGGTCTCGAGGTCGGCTCCAGAGCGTGCCTTCGCGCTCCTCGAAGTCCATGCAGCTTGCCGCGCTTCACGCCCTCGACCATCACCTTGATGTTGCCGTTGGGCAGCTTCAGGTTCTGCACCACCCGCGCGACGACGCCGAAGTCGTAGAGATCGTCGCGCATCGGCTCGTCGACCTTGGGGTCGCGCTGGGCGACGAGGAAGATCCGCTTCGCCGGCGTGCCGAGCGCGATCTCGAGCGCGCGCACCGAGCTCTCGCGGCCGACGATGAACGGCGCCATCATGTGCGGGAAGACGACCATGTCCCGCAACGGCACGACCGGGAGGGACTCCCGCTGGGTCTCGACGAAGCTCGTCTGGCCACGCTCACCCGGCCTTCCGCAGCGTGGTGACCGGTTGCGTGCGTCGGACCACGGTGTCCTCGGTGATGACGCACTCCTGGATCTCGCGCTGCGACGGGATCGTGTACATGAGGTCGAGCATCAGCTCCTCGAGGATGATCCGCAGGCCGCGCGCGCCGACGTTGCGCTTGAGCGCCTCCTTGGCCACCGCGTGCAGCGCCTCGTCGGTGAACCGCAGCTCGACGTCCTCGAACTCGAACATCGTCTGGTACTGGCGCACCAGGCTGTTCTTCGGCTCCTTGAGGATGCGCACCAGCGACTCCTCGTCGAGCTGCTCGAGCGAGGCCATCACCGGCGAGGCGGCCGACGAACTCGGGAATCATGCCGAACTTGATGATGTCCTCGGGCAGCGCCTTCTCGAGCGGATTCAGCTTCGACTGCTCCTTCTTCGACTTGATGTCGGCGCCGAAGCCCATCGTCTTCTGGTTCAGGCGCTTCTCGATGTGCTCTTCGAGGCCGACGAACGCGCCGCCGCAGATGAACAGGATGTTGGTGGTGTCGATCTGCAGGAACTCCTGGTGCGGGTGCTTGCGCCCGCCCTGCGGCGGCACGTTGCAGACCGTCCCCTCGAGGATCTTGAGCAGCGCCTGCTGCACGCCCTCGCCCGAGACGTCGCGGGTGATCGACGGGTTCTCGCCCTTGCGCGCGATCTTGTCGACCTCGTCGATGTAGACGATGCCGCGCTGGGTCTTCTCCTTGTCGTTGCCCGACGCCTGGTAGAGCTTGAGGATGATGTTCTCGACGTCCTCGCCGACGTAGCCCGCCTCGGTCAGCGTCGTGGCGTCGGCGATGGTGAACGGCACGGAGAGGAGCCGCGCCAGGGTCTGCGCCAGCAGGGTCTTGCCGGTGCCGGTCGGTCCGATCAGCAGGATGTTCGACTTCTGCAGCTCGACGTCGCCGTGCGCGGGCCCTTCTCGGCGAACTCGATGCGCCGGTAGTGGTTGTAGACCGCCACCGCGAGCTTCTTCTTGGCCGAGCTCCTGCCCGATGACGTACTCGTCGAGCAGCGCCTTGATCTCGTGCGGCTTGGGGAGCTTGGTCTCCTGCTGCTGCTCGAGCAGGCGGTCCTCGGCGATGATGTCGAGGCAGATGTCGACGCACTCGTCGCAGATGAAGACCGTCGGACCGGCGATCAGCTTCTTCACCTCGCGCTGGCTCTTGTTGCAGAACGAGCACCTGAGGGCGTCGTCGCCGGCTTCTTTCTTGGGCATCTCTCCTCCGAAATCGCGGTCGCCTGCCGCTCCGGCTGGCGATCCCGACCGGCTAGCAACCACCTCGACTCCGGACCGCTATTCCGGACCCGGCCGGATCAACCCGGCTCCGACCGACGACCTCGCCGGAAGATCATCCAGAGGCCGCGCGAGCCAGGCCTCCGACGGCCGCCGAGCTGCATGACTAACGGACGGGTGCCTCAGCCGGGACTGGCGGCTCGCGTTTGCGGCATCACGATCTGGTCGACCAGGCCGTAGGCCACCGCCTCTTCGGCGCCGAGGATCTTGTCGCGCTCGGTGTCGAGGTGGATCCTGCGACTGGGTCTTGCCGGTGTGGAAGGCGAGGATCTCGTCGATCTTCTCGCGCAGCTTGAGCAGCTCGCGGGCGTGGATCTCGATGTCGGTCGCCTGGCCCTGCATGCCCTGCGTCCAGGGCTGGTGGATCAGCACCCGGCTGTTGGGGAGCACGTCCGCTTGCCGGCCTTGCCGGCGGCGAGCAGCACCGCGGCCATCGAGGCCGCCTGGCCGATGCAGAAGGTGGCCACGTCGGGCTTGATGTACTGCATCGTGTCGTAGACCGCGAGACCCGCGGTCACCGACCCGCCCGGCGAGTTGATGTAGAGGTGGATGTCGCGTTCCGGGTTCTCGGCCTCGAGAAAGAGCATCTGGGCGATCACCAGGCTCGCCACCTCGTCGTCGATCGGCCGGCCGAGGAAGATGATGTTGTCCTTGAGCAGCCGCGAATAGATGTCGTAGGCGCGCTCGCCGCGGTTGGTCTGCTCGACCACCATCGGAATCAGCATGTTCGAGTCCTCCAGCTCTTGTGCTCGTGGACGTGCTCGTGGTCGTGCGCAGGTCGGGCGCCGGTTCGGCCTCTGCCGCCACCTCGGCGTCCCCGAGCAGGCGGCGCACGCGTCTTCTCCCGGCGCATCTGGGACCGCAGGCCCGCCGAGCTGTCCGGCCTCGTCCAGGCGCTGCGCGGAGCGCCGGCGTCGGCGATCCCCTGGGCGCGCGCGAGGAGCGCCAGCGCCTGCTCGAATTCCTCTTCGCCGACCTCGATCTTCTCCGCTTCGCAGATGGCGTCGAGCAGCAGGCGCGCCTGCACGCGGCGCTCGGCCTGCGGTTTGGCCTGCTCACCGAGCCGCTGCCAGTCGAGCCCGGCACCCTCGAGGTCGATGCCCCGGCGCGCCAGGTTCTCGGCGTAGTCGCGCAGCAGGTCGTCGACCTCGCGGTGCACGACGCCCTCGGGCAGCGGAACGGATGGCGCTCGGTCAGCTGGTCGAGCATGCGCGGTTTCGCGCTGCCGCTGGCGCTCGTCGCGCTTGGCGTGGCTGATCCGCCGCGCGATGTCTGCCTCGAGCTCCGCGACGTTGGCGAACTTCGCCGAGATGCGCGGCGAAGGCGTCGTCGAGCGCCGGCAGGATCGGCTCGGTGAGCTCGACAGCGGACTTCGAAGGTCCGCTCGGCCGACGGCTCGGCGGCGCGTCGGTCGCAGATCGCCTTCCTCGCGCCCTTCGCGGGCGCGCGCGGCTCTTGCGCGTGAAGCGCGAGCCCTGGCCCGACGCCGAGTCCGGTCACGGCCAGCGAGAGCTCGTCCCAGATCTGCTGCGCCGACCTCGATGTCGACCGTCTGGGCTCGGCGACGGGCTCGACGCCACCGGTCGCGCCCGTCGCCCGCGAGCCGAGCTCGGCTGAGCTCGATCTTGGCGCGGTCGCCCGTCGCCGCGGCGCGCTCGAGCCGGCTTCCAGTCGGCGTGCCGCAGGCGCAGGTCGGCGATCGCCGTCTGCGACCTCCTCGGCGCGTCGGCTCGACCGGCGGCGTCGGGCAGGGTGAAGTCCTGGTAGTTGCGCAGCTCGATCTCGGGCCGCACCTCGACGCGTGGCCAGGAAGGTCAGCGGCTCGCCGGCGTGCACTTCGCCATCGCGACCTCCGGCGCGAGCAGCGGGTCGATCCCCTTCTCGGCCGCCGCCTGGCGCCAGTAGCGCGGCACCAGGCGCTCGACCACCTCCTGGCGGATCTCGTCGGCCGAAGTGGCGCTGCACCAGGCTCTGCCGGCACCTTGCCCTTGCGGAAGCCGGGCATGCTCGCCTTGCGGCCGAACTCTCCGCAGACCCGCGCGGTCTCGGCCTCGACGGCCGGCGAGCGGGAATCTCGATCTTCAGCTGCTTGCGGCAGGGGCCGATCTCTTCGACGTCGCAGCACGACGCTCATCAGGTCGATCTCTGTCCTTGGAAGCTGGTGAGTATGGTGCGAAAGGGGGGACTCGAACCCCCAACCCGATCACTCGGGACTAGATCCTAAGTCTAGCGCGTATACCAGTTCCGCCACTTTCGCGACAACGGCATCCACGGGCTGAGGCGGGGAAGAGAGGAGAGGGCGATGGTGAGCCGCGTAGGACTTGAACCTACAACCCGCAGATTAAGAGTCTGCTGCTCTACCAATTGAGCTAGCGGCCCCTCTTGAACGAAAAATATAGCGGACGAAGCGCTCGGCTGGCAAGACCCCGGTAGCTGCGGGTCCGGCGAGCTCCCGCGGGCGGAACCAGCGGCGCTGCCCGGAAGTGGCGGTGCCGATCAGCCTCCCTGGACGAAACGAACGATCTCGATGGCGTCACCGGGGGCAACATCGGTCGCGCCCAGATGGGCGCGCCGCACGATCGCTCCGTTGACCTCGACCGCGACCGCCTGCGGATCGCAGCCGACCGACTGCACCAGCTCGAGCAGGGTCATCGGCCGCGGGATCCGGTGTGGACTTCCGTTCAGCCGGATCTCGTGGGCCGAATCCGCGACCGCATTCCCGGGCAGAGCTCGCACGGTTCTCATAGCAGTTGTTTGATCTCCGCGCGGCCGAGCTCCGACGAGCCGGAGATGATGAGCGCCGCGGAGCCGCGAGCGAAGGCGGGAACATCGAGTCGCATCTCGACCGCGCCCACGTCGTCGGTTTCGCCCACCAGGAGCGTGCGCGGGTCGGCGACCGTCGACAGCATCTTGACCGAAACGTGCACGCCCGCGAGCGGCAGTCCGCTCTTCGAAGAATAGGCTCGCAGCGTCAGGTTGTTGACCTTCCCCGGCTGGATCTCCTCCTGGCCGTCCATCGCCAGCACGAGTTGCTCGTGCTCGGCCTCGGTCGAAAGATAGTCCAGGATGACCTGGTCGAGGGTCGGACCCTCGTCGGTCTCATCGAGATCGTCGAGCTCTGGAATCTCCGAGAGCTCGAGCGGCGCACCGCCCACGGGGGCGTCCAGCTCGTCGACCGGGTCGACCACAGCGCCCGGCGCGGGCGGTGCGGCGGGAATCGCGCCGGTCTGCATGAGGGTCTGGGCATGGACCTCGGGCGATACGTGCTGCGCAGTGGCGGCGGCAGCCGCCCCGGCGGGCTTCTTGATCCCCTGCAACTTGCCGTCGAATCGACCCGCCCGGATCGCGGCGACGATGGTGCGGTGCTGGTGGTCCATCAAGGCGGCGATCTCGGGGTCGCCCTTGCCGCCCTCGAGCAGCTGCGAATAGCTCGAGCGCTTGGTCGCGACCACCCGGCCCGCCACATAGATGACGCTCTCGATGAACGGGTTGCCGCGTCCCTTGTCCTCGGTTTGGACATGGACTACCGTCTCCGCGTGACGAACGTCGGTGTTGTATCCGGTGATCATGGTTGAACTGCGGTCGCTCGCGGCATTGTAGGTAGGCCTTCACTCGCGGTCAAGGCGACGGTGGACGCTCCCCCGGGCCCGTGCGAGAATCGCCCCGACGCACTCTACCGCGCCCGGCGGACGCTCGGCCGAAACGGATCCTTCAGCCCCTCAGCCCCTCAGCCCCTCAGGAGGACCAGGAATGACGCAAATCACGACCACGCCCGATTCCAGCGCCAGCCGCACGCTGGTGCACTACGACGTCCGCGACGGTGTCGCCTACCTCAAGCTCGACGATCCGCCGGCCAACACCTACACCCACGAGATGATGCGCGCCCTCGACGAGGGCATCCTCAAGGCGCGCTTCGACAAGGACGTCCACGTCATCGTGATCACCGGCGCGGGCGAGAAGATGTTCTGCGCCGGCGCCAACATCAACATGCTGAAGGCGTCCGACCCGTACTTCAAGTACTTCTTCTGCCTGCACGCCAACGAGACCCTGTCGCGCCTCGAGCAGACGCCCAAGCTGGTGATCGCGGCGCTCAACGGCAACACGGTCGGCGGCGGCCTCGAGATCGCCATGGCCGCGGACCTGCGCATCGCCCGGAAGGGCGGCGGCAAGGTCGGCCTGCCGGAAGTGACCCTCGGCGTCCTGCCCGGCACCGGCGGCACGCAGCGCCTGGTGCGCATCGTCGGCAAGAGCCGGGCGATCGAGCTGATGGTGACCGGACGGCTCTTCTCCTTCGAGGACGCACTGGGCTACGGCATCGTCGACTCGATTCTCGAGGGCGACGACTTCATGGGCCAGGTGCACGACTACGCGAAGCAGTTCTGCCCGCCCAACAAGGCCGCCAAGGCGGTCGGCCGGATCAAGCGCGCCGTGCAGTCGGGCGCCGAGATTCCGTTCGAATCCGCCATGACTCTCGAGCGCGAGCTGCAGCAGCAGCTCTTCCAGAGCGACGACGCCAAGGAAGGGCTCGCCGCCTACGTCGAGAAGCGCACGCCGCGAATTCACGGCCAAGTAATGGCGCAGGAGACCGTGGGCGCCCGGCGCCGAGCGAGACAACGGCTGGCGCTGGTCGCTCCAGTGCGCACACCGATCGGGAAATTCGGCGGCGGGTTGGCCGGCCTTTCCGCGGCCGACCTCGGCACCCACGTGGCCCAGGCCTGCCTGCGGCGCGCCGGAGCCGACGCCGCGGTCGTCGACCAGGTCATCCTCGGCCACGCCCGCCAAGCCAACGGCGGACCGAACAGCGCCCGCCAGATCGCCTTCCGTGCCGGAGTGCCGGTCGAGCGGCCGGCCTTCACCGTCAACCAGGCGTGCGGGTCCGGGATTCAGGCGATGCTCTGCGCGGCGCGGACGATTCTCCTCGGTGAAGCCGGCGTCATCCTCGCCGGCGGCACCGAGAGCATGTCGAACACGCCCTACCTCCTTCCCAGGGCCCGCTGGGGATACCGCCTCGGCAGCGACGAGATCGTCGACGGCATGTACAAGGACGGCTTCAACGATCCGCTCTCCGGGCTCGTCATGGGCGAGACCGCCGAAGAGTTGGCGGTGGAAGCCGGCATCTCGCGCGAGGCTGCGGACATCTACGCCGTCGAGACCCAGAGGCGCTGCGAAGCCGCCCGCGGGCGCGGCCGGTTCGTCTCCGAGATCGAGCCGGTCCGCATTCCCGGCCGCAAGGGCGAGACTGTCATCGCCGACGACGAGCATCCCCGCGACGGCGTCACCCTGGAGGCGCTGGCGAAGATGCCGGCGGTCTTCCGCAAGGGCGGTTCGGTCACCGCAGCCAACGCTTCGGGGATCACCGACGGAGCCGCCGCCCTGCTGGTCACGAGCGAGGAGGCCGCGGCACGCCACGGCCTCACGCCGGCGGCCTACCTGCTGGACTGGGAGGTGGTCGGCGTCGATCCCCGGATCATGGGAATCGGACCGGTGCCGGCGACGCGGAAACTCCTCGAACGCAACGAGCTCGACTACTCAGACATCGAAGCCGTCGAGCTCAACGAGGCGTTCGCCTCGCAGGCGCTCGCCTGTCTCGCCCAGCTGCCGTTCGACCGCGCGCGGGTCAACCCCGACGGCGGGGCGATCGCCCTCGGTCATCCGATCGGGGCCACCGGGGCGCGCATTGTCGTCACGCTGCTCGCCGGAATGGAGGCCCGCGGCCAGCGGCTGGGCATCGCGACGCTCTGCATCTCCGGCGGCATGGGAATCTCGCTTCTCGTCGAACGACCGGCCTCCTGAAGCCGGAGACCCGGAGACCCGGAGAACACTTTGCCCAATATCGTCGTGGCCTACATCAAGGAAGACAAGGTGGCCCCGTACATCGAGGCGCTCGCCGCGGTCGGCGTCCCGGAGTCCGATATCTTTCGCGCCACCCCGCGCCGGACCGCCACGGTCGACCTCCACGCGCTGCTCGCGCGCGCCGACGGACTTCTGCTCACCGGCGGCGCCGACCTGCAGCCGTGCCTCTACGGCGAGGCGCGCCTCTCCGGGGCGAACCTCGACAAGCCGGTGCCGGATCGCGACCAGCTGGAATGGGACCTGCTGACCGAAGCGCGCGCCCACCGCACGCCGGTTTTCGGCATCTGCCGCGGGCACCAGATGGTCAACGTCTTCCTCGGCGGAACGCTCTACCAGGACATCGAACTGCAGACCGGCCGCGAAGGTCACGACAACTTCATCGATCGCGGCTTCGCGCTCGACCATCTCGCGCACGACATCGTCTCGACCGGAATCGACCACCCCTTCGCCGCCCGGCTCGAGAAGTTCGGGCATCCGGCCGTGAACAGCCGCCATCACCAGGCGGTCAAGGCGCCCGGGAAGGGGCTGATCGCGGCCGCGCAGGCGCTCGACGGCACCATCGAGGCGACCGTCGCGGGGGCGCCCGGCTGGTGGATCTCGTCGGTCCAGTGGCACCCCGAGAATCTCGTCGACCAGCCTTTTCACCGCGCCCTGTTCGAGGACTTCCTGACCGCGGCCGGGGAGTTCGCGCGCCGCCGCTCGCCGCGGGTTGCCGAAGGAGCCGTGCGATGAACCAGCCGTCGAATCCACTCGTCGTCACGCTGCAGGAGAGGGCGGCGACGCTCATCTTCGGCCGACCGCCGCTCAACATTCTCGACCTCGACCTGCTGGCGGCGCTGGACGATCTGATCGTCGAGTTGGGAACCGACCGCGAACTGCAGCTGCTGTTCCTCCGCGGCGCCGGCGAAAAGGCCTTCTCGGCCGGCGTCTCCGTCCAGGACCACACCCCGGACAAGATCGACCGCATGCTGCTCTCGTTCCACGGCGCGATCGGCAAGCTCCGCAACCTCGAGGCGCTGACGGTCGCCCTCGTCGATGGACATTGCCTCGGCGGCGGCATGGAGCTCGCGCTCGCCTGCGATCTCGTCCTCGCCACGGAGCGCAGCCGCTTCGGGCAGCCGGAGATCGCGCTCGGCTGCTATCCGCCGGTGGCGGCAGCGCTCTATCCGCGGCGCATCGGCAGCGGCCGGACACTCGAGCTGCTCCTCACCGGCCGGACTTTCGATTGCGCCGAAGCCGCGCGGCTCGGCTTCGTGCACGAGCGGCTGGCCGACAGGGCGGCTCTCGAGGCCCGCGCCGCCGAGCTCGCGCAAGCGATCCAGCGCCAGAGCGCCGCCGTCACCCGCCTGACCAAGCGCGCCGTCCGCGCGGGCGAAAACCGTCCCTACGAGCCGGCACTCGCCGAGGCCGAGCGGCTCTATCTGCGCGAGCTGACCGCGACCGCCGACATGGGAGAAGGGATCCAGGCCTTCGTCGAGAAGCGCCCGCCGATCTGGAAGCACCGATGAGCTCCGGAATCCCGCACCGCCCGTCGGCAACCGCTCACCGGCTCTCCGGACTCCGCAACCGGGCGGCGATATCTCGGCTCGCGAGGCTCGTTGCGATCGTCGCCTTCGGGTCGCTCGGCGGCGCTCGGCTCCACGGCGAGTCGGTCACTTTCTATTTCGCACCGCCCGCCAACACCGCCTATCAGGCGAAGAAGGTCGAGATCACCGAGATCCGCATCGGCGCCAACCGGGAAGAGCTGACGCTGGGCACCCTCGAGACGCTCCGCCTGCGCCAGGAGGCCGGCACCTTCTACATCGCCTCGCGCATCGACAAGATCGCCGCCGCCAAGGAGGGGAAGGCGATCGTCGTGCCCCCGGCGGTCGACGCCCTGCTCGGCTCCGAGATCGTGCGCATCTTCCGCCTCGACGGCGTCCTGCAACGAATCACCGGCTACGACCGGATGGCGGCGAAGGCGCTGCAGAGCATGACCGGCGAGACCCGGCGCTCGTTCGAGAGGTTCATGGCGGAAGGGCGCCAAGACGATCGCGACCAGGCCGCCTGGTTCGAGGTCGAGACTCTGCTCGGCCAGACGCTGGAGCTCGATCGCGACTACTGGTTCGAGGCCGCGTGGCCAGACGAGTCCGGCTGGATCACTCATCACACTCTCGTGCGCCTGGGCCCCTGGGTCGACCAGCCCAGCGGCCGCCTGCTCAAGGTGCACCTTGCCTATGTCGCGAACGCGGCCGCCGCGATGCCCGGCGCAACGCATCTCGTGCCGAAGGTCCTGTCGCGTTTCAACGCGCGACAGCCCGGGACTCTCGGACCGAAGCTCAAGCTCGAAGGGGCCTCCACCTGGCTCATGGACCCCGCCACGGCTGTGGTCTGGCGACTGCAGAGCCGGCGCAAGGTGAGCGAACCCATTCAGGTCTCCGAGGAGCTGGGCGTCACTCTGGTGACCGAGGAGAAGATCGACCTGACACTCGAGCCGCTCGCCGCGCCGGCGGCGGCGCCCGGAAAACCCTAACCCCCGAGAATCGAGAGAAGAACATGCCCGAGACCGTGCTCGTCGCCCGTGAAGGCCGTGTCGCCATCCTCACCATCAACCGTCCCGACAAGCTCAACGCGCTGAACGAAGAGGTGCGGGTCGAACTGCTCGCCGCGCTGGCGGCGATCGAGACCGACGACAGGGTCGGCGCGGTCGTCATCACCGGCGCGGGCGAGAAGTCGTTCATCGCCGGCGCCGACATCGGCGAGTTCGCCGGCCGCTCGCCGTTCGACCAGCGCTTCGCCATGCGCAGCCCGCGCATCTTCGACATCATGGCCTCCTTCCCGAAGCCGGTGATCGCGATGATCAACGGCTTCTGCCTCGGCGGCGGCTGCGAGCTCTCGATGTCGTGCGACATGCGAATCGCCTCCGACAAGGCGCGCTTCGGCCAGCCGGAGATCAATCTCGGCCTCATCCCCGGCGGCGGCGGCACCCAGCGCCTGCCGCGCCTCGTCGGCATGGGCCAGGCGATGCGCATGATCCTCTCCGGCGACATGATCCCGGCGACGGAAGCGAAGGAGATCGGTCTCGTCGACCTCGTCTTCCCGGCCGAAGAGCTGCGAGCGAAAACACTCGAGCTCGCCCAGAAGATCGCCAGCAAGAGCCCGCTGACCCTCAAGGTCGCCAAGGAGGCGCTGCGCGCCTCCGAGAAGCTCGCCATCGAGGACGGCATCACCTACGAACGCGACCTCTTCTGCCTCTGCTTCTCCTCGCAGGACAAGGAAGAGGGCGTCGCCGCCTTCCTCGACAAGCGCCCGGCGGCCTGGACGGGCAAGTAAGCAGGTCTACGCAGCGCCGGTGGTCGCGCGCCCCGGTACTCGGGGCTCGGTGGTTGGGCACTCCGGCACTCGGGATCCAAAGCGGGCTCCTATTTGAGGCGTGGTCGCCCACTTTGGATCCCGAGCGCCAGAGCGCCCTTGCCGGGACGAGGAGCTTTGCTCTCAGCTCTACCGACGAGGGGTGGCTGGACCGGGGGCTCCCATGGGGCCCGGAGCGCGCTTCCTCAGCGCGAGGACCCCATGGGATACGGGCCAGACAGGACCCCGAGCAGGTGCCTCAGCGGCCACGTCAGGACTCATGAAGCGCTACTTTTGCTAGTGACTCCCGAACTCGGCGACGTAGTCGGCCATCGACGCCAGCACGACCTCCTCGGCGTGCTCGCGGCCGTAAGTCGCCGCGACACTCACCACGTTCGTGCCGCCCGGGATCTGCTTGTAGGTCGTGAAGTAGTGCGCCAGGCGCTCGACCATCTTGGGCGGCAGTCCGTGCAAGTCCTCGACATCCCCCCAGTAGAGATCGTTCTTGAGCACCGCGACGATCTTGTCGTCGGCCTCGCCGCGGTCGATCATCCGCAAGCCCCCGACAACCCGCGCATCGAGCAGGATGTCGGCGCGCGTCACCGTGCGCTCGCTCACCACGCAGATGTCGAGCGGATCGCCGTCGCCGCGCTCGGCGGCGGGCGAGAGCGCCGCCATCTGCGACCCGCAGTAGGTGCGCGGGATGAAACCGTAGAGCGTCGGCGGTTGCGCGGCGCCGCGCTGCGGCCGGTCCACCTTCAGATAGCCCGAGACCTTGTCGATCTCGTACTTCACCGTGTCGAGCGGGCCGATCTCGATGTAGGCGGTGACGATCCGCGGCGGATCGGGGCCGACCGGGAGACCGTGCCAGGGGTGCGGGCGGAATTCACGGAAGCGGAGGTTCTTGGCCATCGTGCGAATCCTACTCGCCCTCGCTAGACTCCGCCGATGACCGAACCGTCGCCCCCGGCTCCGATCGAGATCCCCGACCGGTTCAACCTCGCCGACTGGCTGCTCGACGAGCGGCTGCGCGAGGGCAGGGGCGGCGTGGTCGCGCTGCGCCTCCCGGACCGCGACCTCACCTACGCCGAGGTCGCGGCGCACTCGCGGCGCTACGCCAACGTCCTTTCGGGCCTGGGCCTGCGCCCCGAGGAACGCGTCTTTCTCATGCTGCCCGACGGTGCCGATTTCGTCGGCGCGCTGTTCGGCGCTCTGCGTGCCGGCGGCGTCGTCGTGATGCTCAATCCAGAGCTCCACGCCGACGCGATCGCCGCGCTCGTCGACTACCTCCGCCCGTGCTTCGCGGTGATCGACGGCCGGCTCGCGCACACCTGGGCCGAAGCGCTCGGGACGAGCCGGGAACGCGCCCGGCTCCTCACGGTGGGCGACCCCGCCCCCGGCTGCCCGGCGTTCGAAGAGCTGGCCCGCACCGTCGTCGACGGCTTCTCCACCGTTTCGACGCATCGCGACGATCCGGCGGTGATGCTCTTCTCCGGCGGCACGACCGGGCGCCCGAAGGCGGTCGTGCAGAGTCATCGCTCGTACGCCTTCACCACCCAGGCCTATGGACAGCGGATTCTCGGCCTGACGGCCGACGACATCACGCTCGCCGTGCCGAAGCTCTTCTTCGGCTACGCGATGGGCTCGAACCTCTTCTTCCCCTTCTCCGTCGGCGCTTCTGCCTGCCTCTTCCCGGAGAAGGCGACCGCCGAGAGCGTCTTCGCAGCGATCGCCCGCCATCGTCCGTCGGTGCTCGTCAACGTCCCGACGATGATCGTGCAGATGGTGAGCCACCCTGGCGCCCCCGCGCAGGACCTCGCGTCGCTGCGACTCGCGACCTCCGCCGGCGAGCCGCTCGCCGTGACCCTGCGCGAGCGCTGGAACGAGATCTTCGGTGTCGAGCTCCTCGACGGACTCGGCACCGCCGAGCAGTGGCACATCTTCATCTCCCACCGGCGGGGCCGGGTCCGGCCGGGGACGCTGGGGGAGGTAGTGCCGGGTTTCGAAGTGCGGGTGCGCGACGACGCCGGCCTCGACCTCCCCGACGGCGAGATCGGCTCGCTCTGGGTGCGGGGCGGGGCGCGCGCCTGGGGCTACTTCCGCGAGATGGACAAGACCCAGGCGGCGTTTCGTGGCGAGTGGGTCGTGCCGGGCGACCTCGTGTCGCGCGATGCGGACGGTTTCTTCACCTACCAGGGACGGGGCGACGACGTCTTCAAGGTCGCCGGCAGATGGTTCTCTCCCGCCGAGGTCGAAGGAACGCTCCTCCGCCACCCGCAGGTCGCCGAGTGCGCCGTGGTCGGGATCGTCGACGAGAACGGCCTCGTCAAGCCGCACGCCTGGGTGATTCCGAGGCAGACGGCCCCCGACCTGGCGCAGGCGCTGGCGGATTTCGTGGCGAAAGAACTGCTGCCTTACAAGGCGCCGCGCGTCGTCCATCTGGTCGAAGAACTGCCGCGCACTCACCTGGGGAAGATCGACCGCGGCGCGCTCAAGCGGCCTGCCAGCCTCCAAGGGAGAAACCGATGAAGGGCAAGCGAAAGGCAGCGCCGAAGTCAGCGAGTTCGTGCCTCAGTCAACTCAGCCTGATCCGCGCTGAATTCGGTCCGGGGTGGGGCGAGCGCAAGCGCGCCCTGCTCGCCCGGCTCGAGCGCGCGCGGCTCGGTTCGGCGGGCGCAGTCGAGGCGCTGCACGACCTGCTGATCTTCCTGCGCGCCTATCCCGACGATCGCGCCCTGCTCACGCAGGTGGAGCGCATGCTCGCAGCATTCGACCGACGCCCCGACCTCCGGCAGTTCCGCAGCGCACTCGCCGACAGCGGGATCGCCGGCACGACGATCGACTTCCCGTTCTTCGCCGAGACCGCCTGGCGGCTCGCCGAGCGTTTTCCCGACCGCCTCGGAATCGACTGGGACTCCGTTGCCGAGCCGGAGAGGCTCGAGCGCTGGCTGCCGTTTGTTGCCCATCCCGCCGAGACTCCCGGCCTCGACGAGATCGCCTGGACGCCGCAGGAGTGGCTCGAGCGGATGCGCGGCAGCGAAGGGGATTCGCCCCAGTCCGGAGGAGCGTTCTTCCTGCGCCGCCTGCGGGCGGCAATCCCCGATTCGCAACTCTTCGAGCGCATCGTCGACGACCTCGGCCTGTCGTTCCGGCTCTCCTCCGGCCCAGCAACACCATCGCGCACCCGCGAGCGCCTCGCCGGGTCGCGACCGGTCTTCCAGACCGCACCCCTGCGTCGCGGCCGACCGGACCTCGTGCGCGAGTTGGCGAGCGGCAGGCTCGCTCCGCTGGCGGTCGAGGAGCTGCGCGGCCGTAGCGCAGCGCGCATGCTCGCGATGGCGCGCGATGCGATGGTGACCCGCGGCCGCGACCTCGACGCCTTCGCCTACGGCAGCGCCGAGGACGTGCGGCTGGTGACCTGGGAGGACGGCCTGCAGTTCGCGGTCATCGGCGTCCGTCCCGAGCGCCGGCTGCTGCTCGAGGCGGTCTACGCCTTCCTGACGCTCAAGAACGGCGTGCCGGCGGGCTATGTCCTGAACAGTGCGCTCTTCGGCTCGGCGGAGATCGCCTTCAACGTCTTCGAGGCGTTTCGCGGCGTCGAGGCGGCCCAGGTCTATGCCCGGGTGCTGGCCACCGTCCGGCTCATCTTTTCCGCCTCCGCCTTCACGATCTTTCCCTATCAGCTGGGCGACGGCAACGACGAGGCGCTCGACTCCGGCGCCTGGTGGTTCTACCAGAAGCTCGGCTTCCGTCCGCGAGCACCCCGGGCCGTCGCGCTCATGGAGCGCGAGCTCGGGCGCCAGCGCCGCGACCCGTCGAGCCGATCGACGCGCGCGACGCTGGCCGCCCTTTCGCGGGAGAACCTGTTTCTCCATCTCGGGAGAGAGCGCCGCGACGTCATCGGCGAGGTCCCGCTGCCTTCGGTCGGCGCCGCGGCGACCGCATTCCTCGCCCGCCGTTTCTCCGCCACCCACGATCGCGGCGATCGGGCCTGCGCCGCCGCAGCCCGCGCCCGGCTGGGGCTGCGCAGCCTCGCGGGGTGGAGCGCGAGCGAGCGTGCCGCTTTCCACTGCTGGGCGCCGGTCGTCCTCCTGCTCCGCGGCGTCGAGCACTGGAGCGCCTCCGAGCGCACCGCGTTCGCCAAGATCATTCGCGCCAAAGGTGGCAGGCGGGAGTCGGAGTTCGTGCAGCAGTTCGACGCCCATCCGCGCCTGCCGCGAGCTCTGGCGACGCTGGCGCGGACTTCCGAGAACGCCTGATGCAGACCTCTTCCGCCGGTTCCGCCCGTTCCGTTCGTTTCAGATACTGCGCCGCCCCGGCGGTTACTCGATCGCGCGCGGCGTCGCCTGGATCCGGACGACGCCGATGATCCCGGCCAGCGTCAGCAGGCAGCCCAGCGCCTGATTCCAGGCGAAAGGCTCGCCGAGCAAGAGCGCCCCGAGAGCGAAGGCGATGAGCACGGTCAACTGCGCCATCGCCCCCGACTGGACGTTGGTGACCCAGCGGTAGGCGTAAGTCATGAGCAGTTGCGCGGCGATCGAGGTCACCCCCACCGCGAAGAGCAGGAGCCATTCCCGGGCGTTGGGCGTCCGCCATTGGAGGATTCCGAAGGGCGCCGTCGTGAGCAGGCCGAAGACGGTGAAGCTGCCGTAGATCGCCCAGGAGCTCTCCGTGCGCCGCGCGGCCCGGATCGCCGCCACGGCGCCGCCGGAGAGCACCGCAGAAGCGAGTCCCACCGCTTCCCAGCGACCGAAGTGGGCGAAGAGGCCGCCTGGCGCGAGCCCGCCCGTGACCAGCGCCACGCCGAGGAAGGCGACCGCTGCCGGCAGGACCACCCAGCGTCGCACGCCTTCGCCGAGAAGCAGCGCGGCGAACAGCACGCTGAAGATGGGCGAGGAGTAGTTGAGCAGGGTCGCAGTACCGACCGGGACGTGCTCGATGGCGAGGAAGTAGAGCAGCACCGCTGTGCCGCCGAAGATGCCGCGATAGAGGAGCAGGTCGAGCCTTTCGTACGCCAGCGCCTTCCTCGCCAGGCGTGGCATGACGACGAATGGCAGCAACATGAGCGCGAACCGGATGAACGCGATCTCGCCGCCGGAGAGCGTCTTCGACGCCATCTTCGCGGCGAGCGCCATCAGTGCAAAACTCACCGCCGACAGCGCGGTATAGACCAGCGGGTGCCGCGGCGGCATGGCTTCGATGGCTTCGATGGCTTCGATCGCTTGGAGGGCTGCGGGGGCCAGCGGAATCAGCGTGCGATCGGCGAGCGGAAGAGATCCGCGAGCCACTCCGGCACCGCGGTCTTCTGGAAGGAGTCCATCGCGACGCAGACCGTGACGATCCGGCTCTCCGCCGCGGGACGCTCAATGTCGCGGTGCAGGAAGCGATACCGCCACGAGACCGAGCTCCCGCCGACCCGCGGGATGGAGACCTCGATCTCGGTGTCGTCGCCATAGCGCAGCGGCCGGTGGTACTCGGTCTCGAGATGCACCACCGGGAAGCCGATGCGGTGCTCGCGCAGGAGCTTCGGATAGTCGACGCCGATGCCGTCGCGGAAGAACTCCTCCATCGCGACGTGGCAGAAGTGCATGAAGCGCGGGTAGTAGACGATCCCGGCCGGGTCGAGATCGCCCCAACGGACGTGCAGCGGCGTACGGAAGGCCATGGGCCGAAGTCTAGCTCGCCGGCGCCGGTTACCCCGCCGCCGGCTTCGGCTTGCCCGCCAGGTACTGCGGCGGCCAGGCGAGATCGACACCGTAGCGCGTCGCCGCGTGCAGCGTGAGGTAGGGATCGGCGAGGTGCGGCCGCGCCATCATCGCGAGATCGGCGCGCCCCGCCGCGAGCACCGTATTGGCATGGTCGACGTCGAGGATGGCGCCCACCGCCATCACCGGAATGCCGGCCTCGTAGCGGATCTTCTCGGCGAACGGAACCTGGTACATCCGCCCGTAATCGGGCTTCGAGGCGGGCGAATTGCCTGCCGAGGAGACGTCGATGAGGTCGCAGCCGAGGCGCTTGAGCTGGCGCGCCACGGCCACGGCGTCGTCGGGAGTGAAGCCGGAGCCGTCGGTCATCCAGTCGGTCGCCGAGACGCGAACCGACATCGGCAGCTGCGCCGGCCAAACCTCGCGCACGGCGGTGAAGACCTCCAGCGGAAAGCGCATCCGGTTCTCGAGCACGCCGCCATAATCGTCGCGGCGCGAGTTCGAAAGCGGCGACAGGAAGCTCGACAACAGGTAGCCGTGCGCCATGTGGAGCTCGAGCCAGTCGAAACCGGCCTCGGCGGACCACCGGGCCGCGCGCACGAACCCGGCCCGGATCCGGTCCATGTCGGCGCGGTCCATCGCCTTCGGCACCGGGGCGCCGGGGCGGAACGGGTCGGCCGACGGTCCGAGCGTCTGCCAGGCCCCCTCGGCGGCGGTGAGCGGCAGGTCCGCGCCCTCCCAGGGACGGTGCATCGAGGCCTTGCGTCCGGCGTGCGCGAGCTGGATGCCGATCTTCGCCGCCGAGTGGCGGTGGGTGAAGTCGACGATCCGCTTCCATGCCGCGCGATGTTCGTCGCGGTAGAGACCGGCGCAGCCCGGCGAGATCCGCCCCTCCGCCTCGACGTTGGTCATCTCGGCGATCACCAGGCCGGCGCCTCCCACGGCGCGGCTTCCGAGATGGACGAGATGCCAATCGTTCACCGTGCCGTCCTCTGCCGAGTACTGGCACATCGGCGAAACGACAATGCGGTTCGCGAGCTCGACCGCGCGGGCCCGGAACGGCACGAACGCCGGCGGACGCGGCGCGCCGGAGCCCCGGCTTGGCCGTCGAACGCCCGGTCGACGCGCGCCACCAGCTTCGGGTCGCGCGCCTTCGAGGTTGTCGTAGGTGATGCGCTTCCGAACGTGTCATCAGGTTGAAGACGAACGGCAACGGTCTCCTGCACCTGGTAAGCGGCTCGCGTTCTCGAACCACTCGAGACTTACCTGGGCGGCGCGCTGGAGCTTGGGCGACGTCGATCCGCCGCGCCGCCTCGTAGGCCGCGAGGACGGCTCGGAACGTCGCCGGTCCCGAGAGCGCGAAGGCCGCGACGAGCGCGATCGAGTCCTCCATCGCGAGCTTGGTGCCGGAGCCGATCGAGTAGTGCGCGGTGTGGGCGGCGTCGCCGAGCAGGACGACGTTGCCGCGGTGCCAGCGGCCGCAGCGCACGGTCGGAAACTGCCGCCAGACGGAGCGATTGGCGAGCAGGCGGTGTCCGTCCAGATGGCCGAGCGAAGAGGCGTTCGCTGAACTCCACCGTCTCCGTCTCGCTCGCGCGGTCGAGTCCGGCGCTGCGCCAGGCCGCCTCGCCGCATTCGACGATCCAGGTGCGTGCGCCCGGCGGCGAACGGATAGGCGTGCACCTGGAAGAGCCCGTGCTCCGTCTCTCGAAGATGAAGGTGAAGGCCGGCAGCGGCGAAGTCGGTCCCGAGCCACGAGAAGCGGTTCGGCCGCAGGTCGATCGTCGCCTCGAAGTCGCCGGCGAAGCGTTCGCGCACGGCGCTGTTCACGCCGTCGCAGCCGATCACCAGGTCGGCCTGCGGGCAGCTCCGCTCCGGCCGCGAACTCGCGTTCGAAACGGATCGCGCAGCCGAGCGTCTGGGCGCGCTGCCGCAGGATGGCGAGGAGCTCAGTGCGCGCGATGGCGGCGAAGCCGTGTCCGGTCGAGACGATCCTCTCGCCGCGAAATCGGGTCTCGATCTCCGTCCAGGTGCGGAACCGGTCACGGATCGCGAGGCGGAGACCGGGTCGGCGTCTTCGAAGAACGACAGCGTCTCGTCGGAAAAGACGACGCCGAAACCGAAGGTGTCGTCCGGCCGGTTGCGCTCGAGGATCTCGATCTCGACCTCCGGGAAGGCCTGCTTCATCAGGATTCCGAAGTAGAGCCCCGCCGGCCCGCCGCCGATCGCCACGATGCGCATGGCCGGATTCTACGCGGCGTCAACGGCTCCCGAGCGCACATCCTGCCGCGGACTGGTCTAGGCTGCACTCACGATGCCGTGGTGGGTCGCCGTTGTCGCGGAAGTGCTCTGGATCGCAGGGGTCGCCATCTGGGTCGCGACCGACCGCCGGGCCCCCGCCTCGACCCTGGCCTGGATCGTGACCCTGGCGTTTCTGCCTCTTCTCGGACTGCCGGTCTACTGGCTGGTCGGTCCCCGGCGCCTGAAACGCAAGCAGCTGCGCTATCGCGGGCTCACCGGGAGCGTCGCGGCCGCGGCTTCGGAGGGCGGAGACCGGCGCGCGATCCCACCCGACATCGCGCGCCAGGTGCGACTCGCCTCCCGGCTCGACGAGAGCCCGCTTTCGACCGCGACCGCCCTGACCCAGTTCCACTCGGGCTCCGAGGCTTTTTTCGCCATCGAGCGCGACATCGCCGGCGCCCGCCACCATGTTCACCTCGAGTTCTACATCTGGAGAGGACGACACGACCGGCACGGCGGGTCCGCGACCTGCTCGTCGAGCGCGCGCGAGCCGGGATCGAGGTCCGGGTGCTCGTGGACAGCGTCGGCGCCGGGGTAACGCCGCTCGTTCTTTCGCGAACTGCTCGCTGCCGGCGGCGCGTTCGCGTTCTTCAATCCGCCGCGCTTCGGGTGGCGAACGCGCCTGCTGAACTTCCGCTCGCACCGCAAGATCGTCGTCGTCGACGGCAGGATAGGGTTCCTCGGCGGAATGAACGTCTGCGACGAGCAGACCATCGGAGCGTCGGGAGAGCGGCCTTGGCGGGACACCCAGGTGCGGATCGAGGGCGAGGCCGTGCGCTGGCTGCAGCGCTCCTTCCTCGAGAACTGGCAGTTCGCCCACAAGACGCCGCTGAGGATGCAGCCCGGAGTATCTTTCCCGGCCTGCCGCCGGGGCGAGCACTGCCTGCAGATCGTGCACTCGGGTCCCGATCGCGCGGTCTTTCCCGATCCAGGAGTTCTTCTTCACGGCGATCGCCGGCGCCGACGAGCGGATCTGGATCACCTGTCCCTACCTCGTCCCCGACGAGGCGACACTCCCCGCCCTCCGCTCCGCGGCGCACCGCGGCGTCGACGTCCGGCTGCTGGTCCCGATCCGCGGCGACTCACCGCCTGGTCGCCGCGGCGGTGCGCTCCTACTACGACGAGTGGCTCGCCTGCGGCGCGCGGGTCTTCGAGTACCGGCCGGCGATGCTGCACGCCAAGACCATGGTGGTCGACCGCGAGCTCGCCGTCATCGGCAGCGCGAACGTCGACAACCGGAGCTTCCGGCTGAACTTCGAGATCGTCGCGGCGATCTACGGCAGCGAGGCGGCGAGCCGCCTGGCAGAGCGAATTCGAGGCGACCTGCGGCGGTCCCGCGAGGTCCTCCCCTTCACCTCGCCTCGCCGCGGGTGGCCCCGGATCCTCGGCGAAGTCGGCGCGCGACTGTTCAGCGCCCTTCTCTGACACGCGCTCCCGCCTTCCTATCCAGGGGAGCTTGACATGGACTCCACTAGTGTCCTAGTACACTAGTACACATGCTGCATCTGCCTCTGACGATTGACACTTCGGACCCTCGGCCGATCGGACGCCAGATCGAAGAGGGGATCCTGCAGTTGGTCACTTCCGCGGCGCTGGCGCCAGGCGAGCCGATTCCTTCGGTGCGCGAACTGGCGCGCGACCTGCGGGTCAACCCGAACACGGTCGCCAAGGTCTTCCAGAGACTCGGCGAGGCCGGAGTCCTCGAGATGCGGCGGGGCGAGGGCACCTACGTCGCCCAGAACCCCCCGCTTCCCACCGCCGCCGAACGTCAGGCCCGCCTCGGCGGAAGCGGCCGCCCGCTTCGCCATCACCGCCTCCGGGCTCGGCTTCGATGCCAAGCCGGCCGCCGTCGCCCTATTCGAAGCCTTCCTCGCGCTCGAGTCCCAGGAGAGGAACGCCGTGAAGATCCTGATCCGCGACGTCACCCTGCGCTACGGCCGCACAACCGCCCTCGACCGGCTCGACCTGCACGTTCCGGAGGGCTCGGTCTACGCCCTGCTCGGCAGGAACGGCTCGGGCAAGAGCTCGCTGGTGAAGGCGCTGCTCGGCCACCGGCGGCCCGACGGCGGCGTGCTGGAGATCGACGGCCTCGACCCCTGGAAGGCGCGTCACCGCCTCATGAGCCGGATCGCCGCCACCCCGAGACGCCCGACGCGCCGCCGGCGATGAAGGTGGAGGCGCTCGGCAGCTTCGTCGCCTCGTTCCACCGCGGCTGGGACGCCGCCGGATTCCGCGCCCGGCTCGACCGCTTCGGCATTCCGCATGCGAAGCGCTTCGGCGAGCTCTCCCGCGGCCAGAAGGGACTGGTCATGCTCTCGCTCGCCCTGGCGCAGCGACCCGAGCTCCTCCTCCTCGACGATCCGACCCTCGGCCTCGACCCGGTCGCCCGCCGCTTCGTCTTCGACGAGCTGATCGGCGAGCTCGCCGACCGCGGCACGACGGTCCTCCTCACCACCCACGACCTCGAGGGGATCGAGCGCATCGCCATCGCACGTCGGAATTCTCAGTAAAGGAAAGCTGCTGGTGGAGGGTGAGCTCGAGGAGCTGCGCCAGAGCGCGGTGACCGAGGGGCCGCGGCGCCGACGCTCGAGAGCCTCTTCTTCCACTTCGCCGGCACGGAAGGGAACTGACCATGCGCGGCTTCGCCTCTCCTCTTCCGCCGCGACCTCCGCAGCGCTTGCTGCTCTTCGTCGCTTCGTTCGCGATGGGCCTCTTCATCGCCTGCGATCCCTTCCTGCCCGGGGCACACGCCTCCCGCCCGCCGAGCTCCGCGGCGCCGCCGGCCTCACCGCCGCCCTCATCTGGTGCGCCGTCCTCGCCCTGCTCCTCGGCGGCTCGATCTTCACCCGCGACCTGACCGAGAACCGCCTCGCCTTCGACTTCCGCCTCCCCGTCCGCCCCGGCGCGATCTGGGCCGCCAGCCTCCTCGCCGCCATCGTCACCATCACCCTCGCCGCAGGTCTCGTCCTCGCCCCTTCAGCGCTCGTCGGCATGGACCTCGCCAGCGCCGCTGCGGGCCTCGACGTGCTCCTCGGCGTCGGAGAGGGCGGCCAAGGGCTCCCAGCCAAGACCGGAATCACTTTCGCCCCCCTGGCGATCCTTGCCCTCCTTCTCCTCGCCAACCCGGTAGCCCTCGCCTCCCGGGCGCGCCAGGCCTGGGCCGGAGTGGACATGATCTCGTTCGCGCTCATCGGCTTCGCGGGCTACTGGAGTTGGCAGACGCTGCGCCCCTGGGAGGCCCACAGCGCGATCTGGTGGACGACCACCGTGCTGGTCGGAGCGACCTTCGTCGGCACCACCGTCGCCTCGCTGCTTCAGGTCGCTCGCGGCCGCACCGAGACCGACCGGGCCCAAAAACGTCTCTCGACAGGGCTCCTCGCTACGGCGATGCTGGCCGCCGGCGCCACCACCGGGTACTCACAATGGCTCGTCCATCCGAACCTGAACGATCTCGTCGGCAACGAGGCGAGGGCGCAGAGTCTCGGCCCCGACTGGGTGGTCATCCAAGGTCCGACTCGATCTCGACAGCAGATGGTCGCACGCTTCCTGGTGGCGCCCGCGTTGGGCGGACTCTGCGCCTCGGCCCTCTCCCGGGAGATCCCGGAACCCGCAAGTCCGTCGCCGTCTCGATCGACGATTCGACCATCGCCTGGCTGGAATCGCGAGAAGCGAGAACCGGGCTCGCTGCAGCTCTATCGCCTCTCCACCGACGCGCGAGGAGTCCGGCCCCGCAGGCAACGCCCACGTCGGCTACGCGACCTTTGCGTCAACTGGGTCCTCTCTCCCGACGGCGCCCTCGTTGCCGCGCTCGAAATGCTCGGTAAAGAGACCGATCCGATGCGCCTGGTGGTCTCCCGCCTCGCGACCGGCGATGTCGTCGCTGTCGTGCAGTTTCCGCACTGCCGCGTCTTCGGCGACATGCTCTTCGCGAGCGACAAAGAAGTCCTGATTCCGTGCGGATTCCCGTCCTACTCCGACGTACAGTACGAATACGTGCACCTGGTTCGAGTGAACCTTGTTGAGAAAACCACGCGCGACGAGCGCTACGACGCGACGTTTCCACCCGCACTCGACGCCTCCCTCGGTCTCATGCGAACCCCTCGCGGCTGGCTGAAACTGGAAGTCACGAAACCTGAGCCCACGTATGGTCGTCGGGGCCCGGACTACGGTTTCCAGACAGCCTGGAGGCTTCGAGACTACGACTCAGGTCGAGTCATCGCGGAACTGGCGCCGCCCAGCCTCATTCCAGGGGATGCGCGGGTGCACGGTAGCGAGCTTCGGGGCGGAACCCTTGCGATGGCAGCAAGCGGCGGGGAGAATCAACTTTCGCTCTACTCTGCCATCGGGGGCCAGCCACAGACGATTTCACTTGGCGGGAGCATTTCGGAAGTTTTCGCCGAGTCGTCTGACTCCGAAACGATACTTGTCGGAAGCTACACTCGCCACTATGGCGGCGGAGGAGAGTTCTCATTTGTCACGATCGAAATCCGAGGCGGAACCACTCGCCCGCTCGAGAAGGGCCTCCACCCCGCCGGCCGCTTGGGGGAGATCGGCTCCACGCACTCCGTTCTCTACAACAGCTCCGGCCGCCTGCTCTGGTTCAATCCGCAGTCCAAGGCTGTCCAGCCGCTCCTCGGGGAGGCTCAGTACTTCTAAGAAGCTGTTCCAACCGGCGGCTCATCCTGACCATCTGCAGGTGGAGTGCGAGCCGTTTCGTTCCCGGTGGGGTGCCAGCTTCTCTGTGAAGAGGCAGGCACCTCTTCCAGCTTCCTTCGATGTCGGGCTACGCGACTTCCAACTCCACACGCACCCGTCGCCCGAGAGCCGTCGCGATGTTCACCAGGGCATCCAGGGAGAAGCGCGACACGCGCCCGCGCAACAGGTCGTTGATGCGCGGCTGGGTGACGCCGCAATGCGTCGCAGCGTCGGCCTGCTTCCAGCCATTAGCTTTGACGATGGCCGCGATCTGGCGCATCAGCTCGGCCCGCGCACGAAGATTGGCTGCCTGCTCGGGGGTGTCGGCGATCGCATCCCACACGTGGTCGAAGGTCTCGGTTCTGGTCATCGCACGCCTTTCGTCAATTCGGTGAATCGCTTTCTGGCAACCTCGATGTCGCGCTTGGCTGTCGCCTGCGTTCGTTTCTGAAATGCGTGCAGCACGTAGATCGCTTCGGCGCGCCTGGCAGTGTAGATAACCCGAAAAGTTCCGCTGTCATCCCTCACACGGATCTCCTCGACGCCCTTTCCGATGGCCGGCATCGGCTTGAAGTCGTCCGGCTGCTCGCCCCGCTGCACCTTGTCCAGTTGAAAGCCCGCATCGTGCTTTGCGTCCGCGGGAAACTCCCGCAAACAGTTGAGCGAATCGCCGAGGAAGCGTAGGCGCTTCACGGTCCAAATATACTGCAATGGATATCAGAAAGCAAGCCGACGCCGGGCTTCAAGGAGCGTGGACTCCGATCTCCTCGTCTGCCGTCGAAAGCACCCGAGCGCCCACTTCCGTGTCCTGAGGAGGTGCAGGTGCCGAGGACATTCCAGGCAAGTCGCCGATTCGCAAGTCAAATCGGGACAGCAGGTTGCGGCGAGAAACGGCTGGCACTTACGTAGGAGCACTTACGTAGGAAGAGCAATACCAGACCGGCCTGCGCAGTCTCTACTGAGCGAAGCCTGAGCTCGTACTCATCGTGAGCCCCCCAACCAGTGCTCCCGCGACAACGAGGATGACGGGGCTGATCTTGGTGGTGCGAAGCGCGACCAGCGCTGCAAGGGCGAGAAGCAGGCTCAAGACCTCGGGCCCAGCGACGAGGCCGTGGGGGAAGAGGACGCTCTGGCCGAAAGTCAGACCCAGATGCAGGACGACGCCGGTGACGGCGGCGAGGATGGCGGCGAGGGCGCCGGAGAGGGCGCGCACATTTCGCAGGCGCTCGATGTAAGGGGCGCCGACGAGGACGAGGGTGAGGCTGGGGAGGAAGGTGGCCCAGGTGGTGAGCAGGGCGCAGAGGACGGCGCTCGCGCCCGCCGACCACCCCGCGACCGGTGCCTGCCAACCGGCCATGAAGCCGACGAACTGCAGCACCATGATGAGCGGGCCCGGCGTCGACTCCGCGAGCCCCAGCCCGTCCACCGCCTGCGCGGCGGTGATCCAGCCGAACTGCGTGACCGCCGCCTGGTTCACGTAGGCGAGCACCGCGTAGGCCCCGCCGAACGTCACGAACGCCGCCTGGGTGAAGAACAGGTAAAGCTTCGCCGGCAGACTGCCAGAACCGAGAAGCGAAAAGACCAGTAAAGGGGGTACCAGCCAGAGCAGCAGTGACACAGCGAGAATTCGTACGACTCGCCAGCCGCCACCGCCCCCCGCAGTCACCGCCGAGTCGTCCTCACCCCCTTTACTGGAAGCTTCTCCTTCCGCGTTCCGCGGCGGCTCCAGGGACCCACCCCTGCCGAAGGCACCTGCAGCGCCAAGCAGCCCAGCGCCGAGCACGATCCAGGGGAAGGCGATGCCGCCCGCCACCGCCGCGAAGGCGGCGATGGCGAGCGCCAGGGCGAGTGGACCCTTGAGCGCGCGCTGGCCGATTCGCAGCACGGCGTCGAGGACGATCGCCACGACGACCGCTTTGACTCCGGAGAGCACAGCGGCGACCGCCGGCAGCGCGCCGCACGCGGCGTAGATCCAGGAAAGGCCGAGCAGGACGAAGATCGACGGCAGGACGAAGAGGATCCCGGCCGCGAGGCCACCGCGCAGGCCGTGGAGTTTCCAGCCGACGAAGGTTGCAAGTTGCTGCGCCTCCGGCCCGGGCAGGAGCGAGCAGAAGTTGAGCGCGTGCAGAAAGCGCGGCTCGTCGATCCACTTCCGGTCGGTCACCAGATCGCGGTGCATCATCGCGATCTGCCCCGCGGGCCCGCCGAAGTTCACGCAGCCGAGACGCGCCCAGTACTTGAGTGCCGTCCTGAAGGATGGCGCCACCGGCGCCGGGATCATGGGGGCGACCAGGCGGGCGCGACGAGGCGCCGCCGGCCGTCGCGCGACTTGAGCAGGCCGGGCTCCTCCAGATCCTCGCGATCCCAGAGCTGGCAGGTCACCTGCTTGTGCATCTGGTCGAGCCCTTCGCAGTAGTTCGAGAAGATGCAGCGCCGGACCTCGGCGCCCCGCCCCAGGCGGACCTTGCGGAACCAGTCGGGATCGGCGAGCGACTGGCGGGCGGCGGCGACGATGTCGGCGCTGCCTGCGGCGAGCAGCGCCTCTGCCTGAGCGAAGCCCGAGATCCCGCCGGCGAGCACGACCGGGGTCGTGAAGCCGGCGGCGCGCACCGCGGCGCGGATCGTGGCCACAGCGGCCACGTTGCGCCCGAACGGACCGAAGGCATCCGAGATCGCCGTCGGCATGCACTCGTAGCCCGAAGGGCCGGTGTACGGATAGGCCGACCAGCCGAACTTGGGCTGCTTGGCGTCCTCGAACTTGCCGCCGCGCGACAGAGAGAGGAAGTCGACCCCGGCGCGGGCGAATTCGCAGGCGAAGAAGGCCGCGTCCTCCGCCGTGCCGCCGGCGGACTCGACGCCGATCTTCCTCGGCGAGAAAGCGGCAGCCGACCGCAAAATCCGAACCGACCGCCAAACGCACTGCAGCCAGAACCTCGAGCGGCAACCGCACCCGGTTCTCCCGAACCCCGCCGTACCCATCGTCGCGAGTATTGAGCGGTGAGAGGAACGAAGCCATCGTGTAGGCGTGCGCGAAGTGGAGCTCCACACCGTCAAAGCCGGCGCGCTGCGCGCGCAGGGCCGCGGAAGCGAACAGCCGAGGCAAGACCGCAGGCAAAGAGCGCACCGAAGGAACATGCAGATCGGTCACCAACTCCCGCGCCCCGAACTGAAGGTCGTGCCACTCACGCTCGGACAGCACCGCGCGCAACTCCGAATCGGTGAGCGTCAAGAGGACGCTTCGGGCTTCCACGTCTCCCTTTACCGAAAGCCTTTCCTTGAGGACGTCCGAGATCTTCAGGAACCGGGAAAGAAAGACCTCCTTCTCCGGCCGCCGGCGAATCGACAGGAAATCGATAATCTGGAGAAACAACTTCGTTCTTCCGCCGCTCGCGCGGCGGACGGCGGAAACCAGTTCCGAGAGGCCGGGAAGAAATCGATCGTCGCCGGCGCGCAGCAGCGGCCCGCTCGGCACGTCGCGGATGCCGGTCGCCTCGACGACGATCGCCCCCGGCTCGCCGCGGGCGAAGCGCTCGTACCAGGCGAGCACTTCGGGCGTGACGAAGCCCTCTTCCGTGGCACGCCAGGGCACCATCGCCGGCACCCAGGTGCGCTCGGCGAGGCGCAGCGGCCCGACCTGGAGCGGCTGAAACCAGCGCGCCGCGGCTGCGGCAGCCGCCGTCGGCCAGGCCGGCTCCGGCAACGGGTGCCGGATGCGCTCAGGCGGCTTCCACATCCGGGGAGTCTACCGACCCATCGGGAGATGGGGACAAAAAAAGGACACGATCTCTCGTGTCCCCCTCTTTCGCCATCCCTTCGACGCGCCCGGGTCCATCCCGGACCGCTTCCCCCCGGCGCCCCGGTTCGGATCAGCCGAGGCTGCGCTTGCGCAAGGCGATGAACGCGGCGCCGCCCAGGAAGAGGCCGAGCAGCGTCAGCCCCCATCCACCCAGCGCCGGGACTTCGGCCGGCGGCCCGGCGATCTGCTCGTCACCAATCGCGTTGAGCACGATGTGCATGTTCGGGAATCCGATGTCCCCCGTCGGCGTTGGGCTCAGGACGTTGCAGTCGGGCGCCTCGATATAGGAGAGGCCGCTCTGACCGAGATCGTTCGTGCCGATGAAGAAGCCGTTGCCGGACGCCTGGCCGTTCGGCGTGAAGACCTCGAGCACCATCTCCGTCGTTCCCGCCGGAACGCTGGCGGCGAGCGGCACACTGAGCACCGTCAGCGATTGATTCGCGACGCTCACCGGTGCCGTCCCCAGCAGGACCTGCGCGCCGGCGGGAAAAACGCCGCCGGTATTGGCATAGACGTTGACCGTGATCGGCTGCGTGCCGCCGAAGCTCACGGCCTGTTCGATTCCCACTTCAATCTCGCAGACGTCGAATCCGTCCGGGAATCCGCTCATGTCGTAGGCGCGGAAGTAACTATTGTCGGTGTGCAGACCGCTGCCGTTGCAACTCACGCTGTTGAGCGCCACGATGGTCTGTGACGTCGATTGCGTCAGCAGCGTCGCGCCGCAGCCGCCCTCCACGGTGCCGCCACCGGCCTGCCCGGCGATGCCCGCCGGGTTGGCGGAAAATCCCACGCCCCACGACGGCGAAGCCAGGAGCATCGTCGTGATGACGGCTGTCATCCCAGTTCGTGTCTGCATACCCGATCCCCTCCGAGAACCTTCAGTCGAACCACGACAATCCAAAAGCCCCTTAATTCTACCACTCGCCCGCGGAACGCCCGCTGTGCGTCTACCTAGTGGTCCTGGCGCAGGATCTCCCGGGCGATCACGAGCTGCTGGATCTCCGACGTGCCCTCGTAGATCCGCAGCCCGCGCACCGCGCGGTAGAGGCGGTCGACCGTACTGTGGGCGAGGACGCCACGGCCGCCCAGGATCTGCACAGCGTCGTCGACGATGCGCTGCGCCGCCTCCGTGGCGAAGAGCTTCGCCATTGCCGACTCCTTGGTGACGCGCTGGGCGCCGCGGTCGCGCTCCCAGGCGGCGCGGTAGGTGAGAAGGCGTGCCGCCGCGAGGTCGGTCGCCATGCGCGCGATCTTGGCCTGAATCAGCTGAAGATCGGCGAGCACCGAGCCGAACTGGCGACGCGAGCGCGCGTGAGCCACCGCCTCGCCGAGCGCGCGCGCGGCCATGCCGCAGGCGGCGGCGGCGACCGTCGGCCGGAGCAGGTCGAGGGTGCGCATGCCGAGCTTGAAGCCCTCGCCCTCTTCGCCGAGGCGCGCCGAGGCCGGGATGCGACAGCTCTCGAAGGCGAGCTCCCCGAGCGGATGCGGCTCCGACAGGACAAAGGGTGCGACGAAGCGCAGCCCGGGAGTCTTCGCCGGGACCACGAAGCAGGTCAATCCGCGCGTTCCCATCGTCCGGTTCATGGAAGCGAAAACGCAGTAGAAGTCGGCGATTCCGGCGTTCGAGATGAAGCTCTTCAGGCCGTCGAGCACGTAGTCCGGTCCGTCGCGGCGGGCCGTCGTCGCGATCGCCCCGACATCCGAACCGGCCTCCGGTTCGGTCATCGCGAAGCCGGCGATGGCGCGGCCAGTGGCCACCCCCGGCAGCCAGCGCTCCTGCTGCTCGGCGCTGCCCGCGAGAGCGATGGGCATCGAGCCCAGCGCCTGCAGCGCGAAGAGCGCGTCGACGAGGGGCGAAGCTCCTGCGAGAGCTTCGCGGATGAGACAGAGCGAGCGCAGGTCGGCTTCGCTCGAGATCGTGCCACTGAGAAGCTTCTCCCCCCCCATCGCCTCGACCAGACCGCGCGCAGCGGCTCGCGCAGCGGCGTCGTCCGCCGGTGGCGCGAGATGCAGGAACCGCCGCCGTACGATCTCCTCCACTCGCGTCGCGAGCTCGAGATGGTGAGGCTCGAGGAACGCCCGCACGGAGCGCGTTCCAGTCACCGGAAGTCCGGCTTGCGCTTCTCGCGAAAGGCCTCGTAGGCCTCCCGGAAGTTCGCATCCTGCATGCAGATCGACTGGATCTCCACCTCCGCCGCGAGCGCCGCCTCGAGGTCCATCGCCGCTTCGCGATAGAGCATCTTCTTGGTCACTTCGAGCGCGAACGACGGGCCGGCCGCCAGGCGCACGGCCCAGGCGCGCGCCTCGTCGACAACTCGATCCTGCGCCACGACCCGGCTGTAGAGCCCGATGCTCTCCGCGGAGTCGGCGTCCAGAAAATCGCCCGACATCAGCAGCTCCGTCGCGCGGCCGAGCCCGACGATGCGCGGCAGCAGCCAGGAGGCTCCCATGTCGGCGCCCGACAGTCCGACCTTGGTGAACAGGAAGGCGATCTTCGCGCTGGGCGCGGCGATCCGGATGTCGCAGGCCGCGGCGATCACGGCACCCGCGCCCGCCACCGTCCCGTTCAGCGCGGCGACGATCGGCCGGCGACAGGCGATCATCGACCGGATGAGCGCGCCGGTGGCACGGGTGAACTCGAGCAGCCCGCGGGCGTCGGTTTCGAAGAGCTTGCCGATGATCGCCTCGACATCACCGCCCGAACAGAAGGCCCGGCCCGCGCCGGTGAGCAGGATGGCGCGCACGCCCGGCTCGGTGTCGAGGGCATCGAAAGTCGTCTTGAGCTCGTCGTAGACGTCGAACGTCAACGCATTCAGGCGCTCCGGGCGATCGAGGGTAATCGTCGCGACGCTCGTCGCGGCGTCGACCTGGAAGCGAAAACTGCTCGGCTGGATCATCTTCCTCCTCCCGCTCCGGGCGCCGCGGTTGCTTCCTTGGCCAGCGGAGCCAGCGGGGCCAGGGCCGCGGTCGCTTCGACCTCCACCAGCGCTCCGGGCTCGAGGAGGCCCGCGACCTCGACCAGCGCCATCGCCGGGTAGTGCCTTCCCATGACCCGCCTGTAGGCCTCTCCCACGGCCCGCAAGCTGTCTTCGTAGAGGCCTTTGTCGGTGACATAGATGGTGAATCGACAGAGGTCGTCGACGCTGCCACCGGCACATTCGACGACCGCACGGACGTTCTCGAGCGCGCGTTCGAACTGGGGAACGAATCCGCCGGGAGCGAGGACCTGCTCGCGATCCCAGCCGACCTGCCCGGCGACGAAGAGGATGCGGCTTCCCGCCGGAGCGAGGATGCCGTGACTGAAGCCGCGCGCGGCCCCGAGCCCCGCTGGATGGATCGGCGTCAGGCGGGCGCTCATCCGAGAAATCCTCCGCCGTCGATCCCCACTGTCTGGCCGTTGACTCCGCGGGCGCGTTCGTCGCAGAGGGTGACCGCGACGAACGCCACCTCTTCGGCGGTGATCAGCCGGTGCTGCGGGTTGGCGGCCACGAGCTTCTCGCGGGCTACGTCGGCGGCGACGCCGGCCCGGGTGACGATGCGGTCCACAGACTGGTCGGTCATCGGCGTGTCGACGTATCCCGGGCAGAGCGCGTTCACGGTGATGCCTTTGTCGGCGAGCTCGGCGGCCAGGGAGCGGGTGAAGCCGACCAGCGCATGTTTGGTCGCGGCGTAGGCCGAAATGTAGGGCGCGCCGGTGCGGCCGGCGATCGAGGCGATATGGACGATCCTCCCCCAGCGGCGGGCGACCATGCCGGGCACGAACGCCTGCGCGCAGAGGAAGGGGCCGGTCGCGTTCACCGCCAGGAGCCGGTTCCACTCCTCGAGTCCGACCCGACCGAGCGGAGCCGAGCTGGCGATGCCGGCGTTGGACACCAGAATGTCGACCGTTCCGAAATGCGCCCCGGCCGCCGCGTGCAGGCGCGCGATCGAATCGGCTTCCGAGACGTCGCAGGGCACCGCCTCGGCCCGCGCCCCGGTCTGGCGGATCTCCTCCGCCACGGCCTCGATCTCGTCGGCGCTGCGCGCCGCGACGATCACCCGGGCGCCGGCCTCGGCGAGCAGCCGCGCGGTGGCGGCGCCGATGCCCCGGCCACCGCCGGTGACCAGCGCCACCCTGCCGTCGAGATCGATCTGCATCGTGCGCCGCGCGCCGCCGGTCACCTTCTAGCCGCGGGTTCTCAGGAGGTCGCGAATCTCGCCCAGGAGGCGCACGTCTTCCGGCACTCCGGCGGGAGCCGCCGGCGGCTCGGGCTTGCGCATGGAGTTGACCGCCTTGACGAGAAGGAAGACGCAGAAGGCGAGGATCAGGAAGTCGAGGGTGGCCTGGATCAGGCTGCCGTAGCCGAGCAGAACCGGCGCCTCGGCGGTGCCGCCGATCGTGAGGGCGAGCTTGGTGAAGTCGACTCCACCCAGGAGCAGCCCGAGCGCCGGCATGAGAACGTTGCCGACCAACGCGGAGACGATCTTGCCGAAGGCGCCGCCGATGATCACGCCCACAGCCATATCCATCACGTTGCCGCGCTGGATGAAAGTCTTGAACTCCTGCATCATTGCCATGTAAGCCTCCTGCTCGGGATCGTGGTGCGTTAGGTTCGTGACAGCCTGCGCATCTGCTCACCCTGCGTTCCAGGGCGAACCGGGTCAGCTTATTTCCGCGCGTACTTCTTCGGCAAGGATCGCACCCAGCTCGGCGATGAGCGACCGACCCTCTTCTGCCGACGCCGCCGCGGGGTCGCCGCAGTAGGCCAGAGTGCGAGTCCCGCCTCCACGAACGTCTTCTCGCTCCGCCTCGCGGCCTCGACGAGCGAGACCGGCAGCGGCGGCAGCAGAATCCGCGCCGCATTGTCGACCAGCTCCGGCCGGCAGGCGAGGAGGATGGACGACTCGTAGCGTCCGGCATGGCAGGCGCCGGAGCGGAACTCCTCGCCGAGCCGCTCGGCGAGCCGGCGCCGCGTGAGGTCGGGGAAAACCACGCGCAAGCGGCCGGTCTGCTGCAGTTGCTCGACTGCCGAGCGCAGTGCCTCGACCTGCGCCGGGTCGAAGTGCGCATTGGCGAGCGCCAGCACGGCGACGCCGCGAGCCGCGACGGCCAGGCCAATGTCGCCCACCAGGGCCGCGAGAGTTTCTGGCCGTATCGAAAGCGTGCCGGCGTGCGCGTTCGCGAACGGCGCCGGCGCGTAGGCCAGCGAAGGCAGGACCACCGCAGAAAAACCCTCCTTGGCGAGCCTTTCGGCGCCCTCTCGCGCCATCGCCTCGGCAATCCAGGTATCGGTTCCGACAGGCAGGTGCGGGCCGTGTGCCTCGACTGCGCCGAGCGGCAGGATCGCGACGACCGGTCCCTGGGCGAGGGTCCGGTCGAGAGCGGTGAAACTCAGCTCCTGCCAGTTCATGATCTCGCCACCTCCCCGATGCTACCAGCCGGGTTGTGGAACCAGCTGCCATTCAGGGGATCCCGAGACGCTTGCGCTTCTCCCACAGCCCCTTGCGGCTGATGCCGAGCAGGGCGGCTGCGTTTCCCTGATGGCCGCGGGTCGCAGCCAGCGCGGCTACGATGGCACTGCGCTCGGCCTGGCCAAGGGTCACCGGAGCCGCCGATTCCTTTTCCTCCGACGGCGGGTCGAGGAGGCACCCATCGGCGAGCAGCATCGCGCGCTCGAGGACGTTCCTGAGTTGGCGGAGATTCCCCGGCCAGGAGTAGCGCAGCATCCACTGGCTGGCGCTCGGCGCCAGCTCGAGGCCGGGGCGGGCGAAGCGCTCGCCGAGGTCGGCGAGGATCGCCGCGACCAGCGCCGGAATCTCGGGCATGCGCTCGCGCAGCGGCGGAAGAAAGAAAGTCAGCACTTCCAGCCGGAAATAGAGATCCGGGCCGAAAAGCTCCGCGCTCGACCCGGGAGGAGAGGTCCTGCGCCCCGATGGCGAGGAACCGTACGTCCGCCGCGATCTCGGAGCCCCCGAGCGGCGCGTAGCGATGCTCGGCGAGGAGGCGCAGGAGCTTCGGCTGGCTGGCGAGAGGCAACTCCTCGACATGATCGAGCACCAGCGTGCCGCCTTCGGCCCGCGCCACCCGCCCGACCTGGCTGCGCTCGGCGCCGGTGAAAGCGCCGGCGCGATAGCCGAAGAGCTCGCTCTCGAGGAGCGCTGCCGGGAGCGCCGCCGGATCGAGCTCGACGAGCGGCGACGACGCCCGCGGACTGGCTTTGTGCACGAGGCGCGCGAAGGACGAACGGCCGGTACCGGGCTCGCCCAGAATGAGAACCGGGGCGGAGGAGGCAGCGACCTTCTGCAGGGACGAAGAGGTCCCGGAAGAACCTGGCAGACTGGCGAGGAAGAGCTCCATCGCCGGCTGCCCGGAGCTCACGGGGTGATTTCCGGGCTGTCCGGAGGCGCGAAGTCCGGCGTCACATCGGGTGCGTCGCGCCAGAGGCGTTCGAGACCGTAGTAGGCCCGGCGCTCCTCGAGCAGAGAATGCACGAGAAAGTCACCGTAGTCGAGCAGGACCCACTGCGCCGAGGTGTAGCCCTCGATATGCAATGGACGCACGCCGAACTCCAGCAGACGTTCCTCGACCGCGTTGGCAATCGCCTGCACCTGGCGTTCGTTGGTGGCGCTCGCGATCACGAAGTAGTCGGTGAACGAAGTCACCGGCTCGAGGTGTCGGACGCGCACGTTTTCTGCTTTGGTGTCGTGAGCCGCCGCCACGGCTTCGCGGACGCGTGCCCGGATGTCTTCGGGAGAGGCCAGAGCTGAGCGCGAGGGCAGGGTCATCGGTAGAGGCGGTACTTCGAAAGGTATCGTACCACTCGCGGCGCCAGCCAACCGTCGGGGATCGCCTCCCCGGCGGCGAGGCGGCGCCTCACTTCGGTCGACGAGACCGCCAGCGGAGCGTTCTCGACGAAGCGCACGTCGCCCGCGGCGACGGCAGCCCGCAGCTCGGGCGCGAGCTCCGGAGGAGCTTCAGCCATGGCATCTGCCACGCGGAAGCCCGGGCGGGTGAGCACGACGAGTCGGGCCAGATCCAGGATCTCGCGCCAGCGCACCCAGGTGGAGAACTCGAGAAAGGAGTCGGCACCGAGGATCAGGAAGAGCTCCGACGCCGGGTCGGCAGCGCGAAAATGCGCCAGCGTCTCGACGGTGTAGGCGGGCCGGTCGAGCGTCAGCTCGTGCGTGGAGACCATGACATCGGCGTGGTCGAGGAGTGCCATTTCGACCATGGCGTAGCGCGCCAGCGCCGGGGCGAAGCTGCGCCGGCGCTTGTGCGGCGGATTCGCCGTCGGCAGATAGACGATCCGGTCGAGCGCGAGCGCGCGCTGCGCCTCGAGGACCGGCGCAATGTGTCCCTGATGGATCGGATCGAAGCTGCCACCGAAAAGTCCGACCCTCACCGCGGCGTCTCGAGCTGCGGCGCTTCGAGCCGCGATGCCTCGAGGTCGGACCCCTCGAGCCGCAGCACTTCGAGGCGCTGCGCCAGCAAGGCGACGAGGGCTTTCAGACCCTGCCCCGTCGCGGCGCTGATCAGCAGCAGCGGCAGTTTGCGCTCGGCTGCGGCCGTCACGAGCTCGTCGCGCCGCTCCTCGCGCATCGCGTCGAGCTTGCTGCCCACCAGGATCCGGTCGCGTTCGAGAAGCTCGGGGCGGAACGCCCGCAGCTCGTGCTCGATCGTGGTCAGGTCGAGGAGTGCCGAGCCCTCGGCGGAGAGATCGACCAGATGCAGCAGGATCCGGCAGCGCTCGATATGCTTCAGGAACTGGACGCCCAGCCCGGCGCCCTGCGCCGCGCCCGCAATCAGGCCCGGCAGGTCGGCGATCACGAACGGCCGCGAGAGCGGCCCCTCGGCGACGACGCCGAGATTGGGAATCAGCGTCGTGAAGGGATAGTCGGCGATCTTGGGCCGCGCCGCCGAGACCACGCTGATGAGCGTCGACTTGCCGGCGTTGGGGAGACCTACCAGTCCGACGTCGGCGAGGAGCTTCAACTCGAGCCGCAAGCGCCGTTCCTGTCCCTCTTCGCCGGGATCGGCGCGACGCGGAGCGCGGTTCGTCGGCGTGGCGAAGTTCTGATTCCCCTTGCCTCCCCGGCCGCGGCGGGCCACCTCGAGGCGTTGCCCGTCCGCCAGCAACTCGCCGAGGATCTCGCCGCTCGCGTCGTCCATGACCACAGTGCCCATCGGCACCTGGATGACGAGGTCTTCACCCGACTTGCCGGTGCGGTTGCTGCCCAGGCCGTGCTGGCCGCGCTCGGCGGCGTAGATCGATTGGAAGCGCAGGTGGTAGAGGGTGTTCAGGCCTTCGTTGGCGACCAGGAAGACGGAGCCGCCGTCACCGCCGTCGCCGCCCGAAGGGCCGCCGTGCGGAATGTACTTCTCGCGCCGGAACGCGACGCAGCCGTTCCCGCCGCGGCCAGCGCGCACCGGAATGACCGATTCGTCGAGAAAAACCACAGGAGAGGGAAAGGGCGCCGGCGAGCCGGCGGGACTTTACTCGTTAATCGGCGGGAGCAGCAGGCGCGGCGGGAAGGATGTGCACAAACATGCCGCGCTGCCCGCGGTTCTGGAACTGGACCGTTCCATCGCTGGTCGCGAACAGGGTGTCGTCCTTGCCCAACCCTACATTGTTGCCCGGGTTGTATCGGGTACCGCGCTGACGAACGAGGATCGACCCGCTCGTCACCATCTCGCCGCCGTACTTCTTCACGCCCAGCCGCTGGGCATTCGAATCGCGGCCGTTCCGCGTGGATCCTTGACCTTTCTTATGTGCCATTGACAGAAGCTCCTGAAGGGGTTGAGCTCAGATGACGATGTTCTGGACGCGGACCTTGAGATAGTCCTGCCGATGTCCGGCCTGACGCTTGTAGCCCTTCCGGCGGACCTTCTTGAAGATCCGCACCCTCGGACCGCGGGTATCGTGGAGCAGCTCGGCCTCGACCCGCGCCCCTGGGATCACCGGATTGCCGACGCGGGTACCCCCCTCGCCGTAGACCAGGAGGACACGATCGAAGACGATCTTCTCGCGCTCGCCCTTCTGAGCGGGCTCGACGGGCAGGAGTTCGACGTCGAGCACATCCCCTGCCTGCACCCGGTACTGCTTACCACCTGTTTCGATGACAGCAAACATGACGACACACCTCTTTCGCCGCACTGGTTGCGGGCCGCAAAGCTTACCTGCCAGGGCCCACCGGCGTCAATCGGGCCTTGCGGACCCGCCTGATTGCCCGAGAAGTACCCGACCCCGGCGCGAAAGAGCGCTGGAAAGGGGCGTTTTTCCGGCTGCTAGGCTCGGCGGTGCGGACCCGCTTCTTCGAGCTCGCGACCGCCACCGCCCTCGCCGCCCGGGGGATGCGGGCCGAGACTGTCGCGACGGCTCCAGGCTGGACGGTCAAATGTTGGCGCGGTGGCACTCCTGGTGGGAGCCCTGGGTCCTGCTGCACGGGCTCGGCGCGACGGCAGCGACCTATCTCCCCTTGCTGCCGCAGTTGCAGCCCGACTGCGACCTCCTCTTGCCGGAGCTCTCGACCCTCGGCGGCACCCGCGGTCCGCAACCGGCGCTGGCCATTCCCGAGGCCACGCGCGTCCTCGCGGAGCTCATCGAGCGGCGGTTTCCGGGGCGTCGCGTGACGGTCTGCGGCATCAGCCTGGGCGGCTGGATCGCCGTGCGGCTGGCGCTCGCCCGCCCGGACCTCGTCGAGCGGCTCCTGCTCGTCGTCCCGGGGGGCTACCGGGAGCAGGACTGGGAGCGCATCGGGCAGATGGTGCGGGTCGAAACCTACCGCGACAGCGCCGCGATCTGGCAAGCGCTCTTCGCCCGCCCGCCCCTCATGCTGCGCCTCGGTCGCCCGCTGCTTTTTCTCGCCTATCGCTCGTCCGCCGTTCGCGCGGCGCTCGCCACGCTGCGCGAGGAGGACGCCTTCGGCGACGGCGAGCTCGCTAACTTGAAAATGCCGGTGGGCCTCATCTGGGGCGCCGAGGACCGGCTGTTCTTGCGCTCGGCCGGCGAACAGATGGCGAGAGCGATTCCGCATGCGCGCTTCCAGGCGATCGACCGGGCCGGGCACGGCGTGCAGTGGGAGCGACCGCGCGCCTTCTTCGACGCTGTCCAGGCCTTCCGCCGCGACCTCCCCTTGTCCTGACGGAGCCAAGAGGGGGAAGATCCGCGCTCGGAGCCCCTGGGAGAACCCGAACATGTCCCAACCCGACTTCCTGATCTGCCTCAACTGCGAATCGCCGTGCTACGTCTTCGAGTGGGGCGACGAAGGCTGCGAAGAGGCGCTCTGTCAGGTCTGCGGCAACGACGAGCCCGACCAGTTCGCCACCGAAGACGACTTCGACGCCATCATCATCGACCACGGCGGCCAGCACTAGGGCGAGAGAGGGACCGGCCGGATCTTCAGGCTTCCAGGTGTCGGACACGGCGCTGGGGGGCGGGACGAGAATCGGCTGGCCGATCTCTAGGAGGACCCCGTCGCGCGCAATCCGGCAAGGCAGGCTGCGAGCAGATTTCGCGCCGACTCGGCATCGTTGCGATGCATGTCGGTCGCGAGCTGAAGGTCGCCCTGCGAGCTCGATTCCTCTTCCAGACTGCGAACGAGTTCCGCTCGAAGGTCGTCCGAGATCAGCTGACTGAGATCTCGCCCCAGCAGCTCAGCACCAGCGAGCTCGAGGTCGAAGTTGGCGCGGCGTTCAAGATCCGGAATCTCGACGAAGAGGCGATCCTGGTTCCCGGCGTCGAAGTAATTCTTCAAGATGAGGTACAGGTCTCTGGCGTCTTTGCCTGGCTCCAGGAAGCGCCGGTCGCGCCATGCAATCAGCTTCAGCATCGCGAGTGAGGCGAGCGAGGCCACGGGGACCTCGACACCGCCCGGCAGGCGGAAGGTCACGGTGGAGCGAGAGGCTTCCGCGAAGCCGAGGAGGTTCATCACGTGGCTCTCGTCAGATGGCCACGCGATCGTGTTACCTGGCCGCTCGATTCCCCCGAACGGGACGAGGTCGATCGGTGTCCCTCCGGTGTGGAAAAAGCGATGGGGCCTCCTGGGCTCCGGAGCAAGAAATCCAGACGCCACCAGAGCGGTCGCGACCCTCTCGAACGTCTCCCAGCTCTCACACTCAACGGCGAAGTCGATATCTTCAGTCGCGCGAACGATTGCGACCTCGTAGGCAAATCGCAGCCAGAGGTCTCGCCCGAATGCGCCGGCGATGAAGATCTCTGCTTCGGCGCGGTCGCCTGCCTGCACGACGTCCCGGACGACGTCAGACAGCGGCGCGAGCGCGGTAACGCTGGAAAGGTCCATCAATCCATTCCTCCCGGAGCTTTCGTGCGGTTTCGATGGTCCGCGCATCGCCGATCGCGAGGAGCTCGGCGTAGACGAGGACCGGTGGCGCGGTTGGCTCGAGCATCGGCGGCGGGTCCTCGATCGGCAGGTCCCCAAAACCCGGATCGGCGAGTTCGCGCGTCCAGAACATCTGGCGAATCTGCACACGCCCCTTTTCGTCCCGGCGCAGGCCGAGCTCCGCGAAAAGTCGAGGCGTCAGTTTGTCGACCCAGATAGTCAGCGTCTCCGGTTTCAGGTAGCGCGTGATCAGCGCCGCCGCGCCTTCTCCGCCCCAGACCGCGTGGTGGTGGCGAAGCTCGATGTCGCGCCACTTCTCGAAGGCTCTCGTTTCGTAGCGGCCCAGCAGGAGCTTAGGTTGGAGATCGCGCGCGTAGCCGAGAGCCCACTCGTCGAGGAGCCGATCCAGCTGAACCAGGCGCCGCCCCGTGCGCCCCTTCCGGTGAACGTACCCTTCCTGGATCAGGTCCCTCATGACCCATTGGACGGTGCCGAGCGCCACATCGGCGACCTGCGCGAGCGTCCGGTAGTCCTTCTCGACGAGCTGGGGGCGGCAGAGGAGGGCGAAGATCACTTTGAGACCGGTCGGTTGGAAGGCACGGCGGGTCTCGCGTTCAAGCTGGATTCTCTGTGTGTCCTTGCGTCCAGTGATCCAGACCAGCACTCCCTCGCCGCGAAGGTAGGCGTTGCCTTCCATGTCGAGGAAGCAGATCTCGTTGCGACGCAGCTCCTCCGCAAGCTCCGGATTGATGTAGTCGGCGAGCAGGAGGCCGGGGTGGTCGCGGTGGCCCAGCTGAGCGACGATGGCTCCGACCTGAGCCGTTCGCGGACGCGGCTTGATCTCGACGATGAACGTCGTCTTTCGCTTGCCCTCTCCAATTTCGACCACGGCATCGGGCCGGTGAGGCCCGAGGGTGGGTTCGATCTGAAGCACTTCCCAGGCGAGACCGTAGTCACGGAGGACTTCCGCGGCGCCATCTAGCAGGCGGTGTGCCTGCTTTTCCTCTAGGTTTTCGTGTCCTTTGTTCATAATCTCTTCTCGTTCGTGATTCATGAACGGCATCTCCGAATGAACGAAGGCCCTGCTTGAGAGACCCTCGTTCACGTCAAAGCCTTGTTCATGATACACGAACGACGCGAAATAATGAACACCGCCAAGCGACACCAGCCATCAAGCCCCGACGTTGAGCCCCTCCGGATCGAGTTCATTGCCGGATCCTCCACACTCCGAGCAGGGAGCCGACGTCGCAGAGGGCCGCAGCGTCGGCCTGATTGGGAGCGAGCGCGGCTTTACTTCGATTCGTCGCCGAAGCCGACGCCGACGGCGCGGGCGGTGGCGACGAGCTCGCCTTTCGGGTCGACGAGCTTCTGGCCGGCGGTCGCTTCGTCGAGGGAGACCTCGGCAACCTGGCCGTTGCGCAGGCAGACCATGGTGCCGAAGCGGCCGCCCGCGGCCGCCTCGGCGGCGCGGCGGCCCAGGCGGGTCGCGAGGATGCGATCGAACGGCACCGGCGAACCGCCGCGCTGCAGGTGACCGAGGACGGTGACCCGGATCTCGTGCTCGATGTGCGGCGCGAGCTCGCGCGCCAGGCGATCCCCGGCGCCGCCATGCCGGGGATGCCCGTCACCGGCGTCGGCCAGGCGCCAGGACGGCTCCCCGCCTTCGGGAACCGCGCCCTCGGCGACCACCACCAGCGAATAGGACTGGCCGCGCGCCGCGCGCTCCTCGATCTTGGCCTCGACTGCATGGATGCGATACGGAATCTCCGGAATCAGGATGACGTCGGCCGCCCCCGCGAGGCCGGCGTGCAGGGCGATCCAGCCGGCATCGCGCCCCATGACCTCCAGGATCATGACCCGGTGATGGCTCTCGGCGGTGTCGCGCAGCCGGTCGAGCGCGTAGGTCGCGACTTCGATCGCGGTCCAGAAGCCGAAGGTGTAGTCGGTCGCGGCGAGGTCGTTGTCGATCGTCTTGGGGACGCCGACGATCCCCATGCCCAGCTCGGAGAACTGGCGCGCGATGCGCAGGCTGCCGTCGCCGCCGATGACGATCAGGGCATCGAGCTCCGCCTCGCGGGCGTGGCGAACCACCTCGGCCGAGCGATCCACCCGCGCTCCGCCGACGACCGGCGGATCGGGCAGCATGGCGAACGGATTGCAGCGGTTCGTGGTGCCCAGGACGGTGCCGCCCTTGTCCACCAGGTCGCGCACCTGGGAGCTCGTGAACTTGCGATAGCGGCGCTCGAGGAGCCCCTCGAAACCGTCGAGCACGCCCAGCGTCTCGATCCCGCCAAGGCGGTCGGCGGTGCGCACCACGGCGCGAATGACGGCGTTCAATCCCGGCGCGTCGCCGCCGCCGGTGAGCACGCCGATCCTGCGAATCCGGTTCATGGCCGGGGATTGTATGCGCTGACAGGGTCGCGAATCAGGTGGCGGCGCCGGGCTGCGCCACGGCGAGCGGCAACGCCACCCGGAAGGTGGAGCCCTTGCCGAGCTCGCTTTCGAAGGAGAGCTCTCCGCCATGGGCGCGGACGACCCGTTCGGCGATGGCGAGTCCGAGTCCCGAGCCTCCCTTGCGGGTCGAGAAGAAGAGCTCGAAGATCCGCTCGCGGATCTCGTCGGGAATGCCGGCGCCGTTGTCTTCGACTTCGAGCAGCACCCGCGGGCCCTCGCGCCGGGAGCGCAGGACGACCCGGGGCGGTCGCCCGGTGCCTTCGCTCGCCGCGAGGGCGTTCTGCAGCAGGTTGATCAGCAGCTGCTGCAGCTGCTCGTCGTCCACCCGCACCGCGGCCCCCGGCGACTCGTCGGCAACCTCGAAGATCGCGCCGCGCAGCGCGAACTCGCGCGCCACGACTTCGCGAGCACGCTCCAGCAGGTCGGCAGCCGGGACGGTCCGCAGGCGCATCGGTCGCGGGCGCGCGTAACTCAGGAAGTCGCTCACCAGCCGCTCCAGCCGGGAGATCTCCGAGCGCGTAATGGTCAGGAGCTTCTTCTGGCTCGACACGGCCTGGGGACTCGCCAGGTCCTCCTCGAGCATCTGCATATTGAGGCTCAGCGAGTTGAGGGGATTGCGGATCTCGTGCGCCAGACCCGCGGCCAGGGTTCCGAGATAGGCGAGCCGCTCGGCCTCCGCCGCCTGCGCCTCCAGTCGCTGGCCGCGGCGGACCAGCGCCGAGATCAGCACGAAGGCGAGCACGAAGATCGCCACGGTCAGCCCGCCGATCCAGGTCGTCTGGCGGATCAGCTCCTGGCGGAGCTCGCCGATCCGGCGATCCATCTCGAGCGGACTGATGCCGATGCGGAGAGAACCGAACTCCCCGATCGGGACGGTGACGTCGAGCGAGTTCACCGCGCCTGTCGGCAGCCGCACGGCGCGAGTGTCCTGACGCTCCTCCGTCCGGTTCTCGACCCGCGGCGCGCCAATTCCAAGCTCGCGGTCGGAGCTCGCCGCCGGGGGGCGCGGCGCGGGCGCGGCGATCTCGGTCTCGCGTTTCTCGCGCATCACCAGAACACCGTCCCGGTCGGTGATCTCGACCGTCTGCACGATCTGCCGCTGGCGCAGGACCGAGTCGATGTAGGTCTGCGTTTCGCGTTCGAAGGCGACGGCGGTGAACAGGTCGCCACCGGTGCTTTCGGCGCTGCCGGCGATGCGCTGCGCGAGGTCCTGCGCCTCCTGCCGCGTCTCGAGCAGGACGCGGTCGAGCTCCCGCCGCGAGAGGGTCTGGAAAATCAGCCAGGAGAAGAGCGCGAAGTCGCTGACGATGAACAGCCCAAGGATGGCGAAAACGATCCAGTTCCGCCGCGAGGGGGGCCTTCTGGGCCTCGGAAACACCCACGAAGCATAGCACCGGCGGCGCTTGAGTGAGCTAACTCGATGAAAAGGCAGCAGTTGGAGGATGGCGCAATATCTTAGTCTTACCTACTAAGATGTTGTGGTGTGGGGGAAATATTTCGACAAATCTCAGTGTTGAACACTCTGACCATGCACTCCGGTCCGGGCGGACCGGGGGCTCAACCGAGGAAAGGAGTTGGATGATGACGACTGGACTGATTCGCTTCAACCCGGAGACCGATCTCTTCCGTGGGCGGATGGACCGTCTGTTCAATCAGATGCTCAACACCCCGTGGAGTCCGGCCCAGACCGAGGACGTGACGAACCGCGGCTTCCTCCCGGCGGTGGACATCCGCGAGACGCCGGAGCAGCTGGTGATCTCGGCGGAGCTTCCCGGCCTCGACAAGAAGGACGTGCACATCACGCTCGAGAACCAGGTGTTGACCATCGCCGGTGAGCGCAGCTTCGAGAAGGAGGTCAAGAACGAGACCTGCCACCGGATCGAGCGCAGCTACGGCACCTTCTCCCGCTCCTTCACCCTGCCGGCGAATCTGAAGACCGACAAGGTGGACGCGAAGTTCGACAAGGGCGTCCTGACGATTCAGGTGCCCAAGGCGGAAGAGAGCAAGCCGCGCAAGATCACCATTCTCTGAGGCTCGACCCTGAAACAGGCGGCAGCGAGCGGGAGCCCGGGTGGCTCCCGCTTTTCTTTTGCGGACGACTTCTCTACGATCCTCTCTCCATGACCCAGGGTCGCGCCTCGCAGGGTCCACCGGGCGCAACCGCCCTGGCCGCACGGCTTGCCGCGCTCGCCGCGCTGGCGATGCTCGCAATGTTGGGCGGGCTCGCCCTCGCCTGCACCGGCGGCCGCCAGATGTCGCCCGCGCGGGCGGCCCGGTCAGCCACTGCCGTAGGGGCGACGATCGCCGACCTTTCGGGCGTCAACGAGCTGCTGGCGAGCGACATCCAGTTCACCACCGACCTGCTCGACCAGCTCTTCGTGCAGCTGCTTTCCGAGCAGGCCGACTACGCCGAGCATCCGCCGACGTTCGCGCCCGAGCTCGCCCGGAGTTACGCCTGGTCGGACGACCATCGCGCGCTGACGTTCCATCTGCGGCAGGACGCGCTGTGGAGCGACGGCGTGCCGATCACCGCCGAAGACGTGCGCTGGACCTGGCAGGCGCAGATCGCCCCGGAGGTCGCATGGAGCTACGCCGACCTCAAGGACGCCATCACCGACGTCGAAGTCATCGACCCGCACACCGTGCGCTACCACTTCCGCGAGGCCTACACCTCCCAGCTTCTCGATGCCGTCGAAGGCAAGATCCTGCCGAAGCACGTCTGGAGCCGGATCCCTTTCTCCGAATGGCGCCAGCGAGGCGATTGGTTTCGCGACAACCTGGTCACCAGCGGGCCGTTCCGCCTCGCAGCCTGGCGCCACGGAGAGGAAGTGGTGCTGGAGCGCAACGAGCGCTACTTCGACCCGGCGGTACCGAAACTCGACCGGGTGGTCTTCCGCGTCGCTCCCGATGCCGCGACCCACGTCGACCAGTTGCTTGCCGGAGCGCTCGACTTCGCGTGCGGCGTCACGCCGGCGGATGCGACGCGTCTGGCGAGCCGCAGCGACTTCCGGGTGGTGGCGTTCGACAACCGCCAATACGACTACATCAGCTGGAACGGGCTGCGCGCTCCTTTCGACGACCCCGAGATCCGCCGCGCCCTCACGCTCGCGATCGACCGTCAGGCGTTGATCGACGCGCTGTTCAAGGGCTACGCCCGGGTAGCCTCGTCGCCGATCCCGTCGAACATCTGGGCGCACGACCCGACGCTCGAACCGCTGCCCTACGATCCCGCCGCGGCTCGCCGGATCCTCGAGCAGAAGGGCTACCGTGACCTCGACGGCGACGGCATCCTCGAACGCCATGGGCGCCCCTTCGTTTTCGAGCTCACGACGAACTCCTCGAACCGGATTCGCACCGCCGCCCTGGTCATGATCCAGGAGCAGTTGCGCCAGGTGGGTGTCGCGGCGACACCCCGCACGATCGAGATCCACGCGCTGACCGAGGCGAACACGGCGCACGAGTACGATGCCACGATCTCGGGATGGGCGATCGACACGACGCTCGACCTCAAGCCCTACTTCCATTCGAGCGCGAGCGCCGGCGGCTACAACTTCGGCAGCTACCGCAACGCCGAGGTCGACCGGCTGCTCGAAGCCGCGCGCCGGGCGGCGACGCCGGAGAGCGCGCTTCCCGACCTCCTCCGCCTGCAGCAGATACTCCACTCGGAGCAGCCCTACACTTTCCTCTGGGAGCCGCAGCGGCTATGCGCCGTACGCGCCGACCTCATCGACGTGCGTCCCAACTCGATCTCCGCCTATTTCAACCTGCCCGAGTGGCAGCGGCGCGCGGCAACCGGCGGATCGTGACCCGCGCGCTGCTGGGGAGGGCGACGTCGGCGTTGCTCGCGGCCTGGATCGTCCTTTCCGCCGTCTTCTTTCTCCTGCACCTGCTGCCCGGCGAGCCCGGCGCCGCTTTCGAAGACCCGCGCGTGCCGCAGGAACAGCGCCTGCGCCTGCGCGCGATCTACGGCCTCGACCGTCCGCTGCCCGAGCAGTACGCGCGCTGGATCGGCGGCGTGGCGCGCGGCGAATGGGGCTACTCTCTCAGCCAGCACCGGCCGGTCGGCGAGATCCTGCGTGAGACGGCACCGAACACCCTCCTGCTCTCCGGTGCGGCGCTGCTCATCGAGCTCGGACTCGGCCTCGCGCTCGGGGTTGCCGCGGCGGCGCGGGTGGGCTCTCCGTTCGACCATGCGCTGCGCGGCATCTCCCTCGCCCTGTGGTCGCTGCCGGCTTTCTGGCTCGGCCTGATGCTGATCGCCGGCTTCGCGGTCGCACTGCCGCTCTTCCCGCCGGGCGCGATGCGCGCCGTCGAGGCCGGCTCGTTCGGGCTCTGGCGCCGCGGCCTCGACCTCGTCTGGCACCTGGCGCTCCCAGCCGCGGCGCTCGGCCTTCCCGCCGCCGCGGCCACGGCGCGCTTCGTCAGGTCGACGGTCCTCGAGCGGCTCGGCGAACCGTTCGTGCAGTCGGCGCGGGCGCGCGGACTCTCGGCGAGTCGGGTGCTCTGGGGGCACGCCCTGCGCGCAGGTCTCGCGCCGATCGCCCAGCTTGCCGGCCTCTCGCTTGCCGCCGTGCTTTCCGGCACCGTCGCGGTGGAAGTCGTCTTCGGCTGGCCCGGTATCGGCCGCGCCACCTACGACGCCCTGGTGGCGCGCGACTATCCTCTCCTGCTCGCCGGGACGGCGCTCTCCGCCACTTTCGTTCTCGCCGGGAGCTTCCTCGCCGAAGCCCTGCAGGCCTGGCTCGATCCCCGGCTGCGCGATGCCTGAGGCAGCGCCGAAGGTTCGCGCCCGGCGCCAGCCGGGCCAGCGGCGTTCGCGCACCCTCCGGACGGGCCTGGCACTGCTCGCGCTCATCGTCGCGGCGGTCGGACTCATCCCGATCGTCTGGCCGCAGTCTCCCGACCGCCAGCTCGATCCGGCGGTCGCCGGACTGGCCGCTCCCGGGAGTCGGTTCGAGGTTCTCCACCTCACTCACCGCAGGACCCTCGCCGCCGTCGCGGTCGAGCTCTCCGGGTCCGACGTCGTGCTCCACGGGCAACCGCGGCCGACACGGGTCGCGATCGCGGATCTGGACGGAGAGATCGAGTCGCAGCGCTTCGCGCTCGGCAGCGACGAGTTCGGCCGCGATGTCGCTGCGCGCCTGCTCGCCGGCGGCCGGGTCTCGCTCGCCGTCGCCGGCTGGACCGTGCTGCTGATCTCGCTGGTCGCGCTGCCGCTCGGCGCGCTCTCCGGCAGCGCTCCGCCGGCGGTCGACCAGTTCATCCTCCGGGGACTCGAAGCTCTGCAGTCCTTTCCCCGGCTCTTCCTGCTCCTCGGCCTGGCCGCGATCGTGCGGCCCGGCATGCTCTCGGTCGTCCTCATCCTCGGCCTCACCGGCTGGATTCCGATGGCGCGCCTGGTGCGCGCCGAGGTGCGCGCGCTGCGCGACCGCGAGTTCGTGCTGGCGGCGCGCGCTGCCGGCGCCGGCCGCGCACGAATCGTCTTCCGCCACCTGCTCCCCAACGCGCTCGCGCCAGCCCTCGTCGAGGCCTCTCTCGCCGCCGCTGCGGCGATCGTCAGCGAGGCGGCCCTCTCCTTTCTCGGCTTCGGACTGCAACCGCCGTCGGCGAGCTGGGGCAACATGATCGCCGACGGGCGCTCGACGCTCGCCGCCGGGTGGTGGGTTGCCTTCTTTCCCGGCGCCGCCCTCGCGGCGACGGCGATTGCCTTCAACCTCATCGGCGAGGGGCTGCGCGACGAGCTTGATCCGCGGACGCTCGCGACGGCGTCCTCGGTGCCGCCCTCGATGCCGCTCTTGCCCGCCGCCCCAAGAACCTCCTTGCCGATTTGATGCTGGTCCGCGACTTCGATTTCGACCTCCCCGAAAGCGCGATCGCCCAGGAGGCGGCGCCGCGCGGAAGCAGCCGCCTGCTGCGGCTCGATGCAGCTGGCGCCGGACGTCACGCCAACATCCGCGATCTGCCGCAATACCTGCGCCCCGGCGATCTCATGATCGCGAACGACACCCGGGTCATTCCGGCGCGACTCTTCGCCCGCCGGATCGGCGGCAGGCCAGGGGGGACGGGCGAAGGAGGCGGCGTCGAGCTCTTGCTGGTCGAGAAGCTCGGACCGCAGCGGTGGCAATGCCTGGCGAAACCCGGACGCAAGGCGAGAGTCGGCGCGCGCCTTCACCTCAGCCCGGAGGTCGAGGCGGTCGTCGTCGCCAAGCACGCAGACGGCCGCCACACCGTCGACTTCTCGGTCGAGATCGAGCCCCACCTCGAGGCGCTCGGCCATGTGCCGCTGCCGCCCTACATTGCCCGCGCCGACGGACCGGAAGACCGCGCGCGCTACCAGACCGTCTGGGCGCGCGAACCCGGGGCGATCGCCGCCCCCACCGCCGGCCTGCACTTCTCGCAGGAGCTCCTGCAGCGCCTCGACGAGCATGGCGTCGAACGCGCTTTTGTCACGCTCCACGTCGGGATCGGAACCTTCAAACCGGTGACCGCCGACCTCGTGCATGAGCACCGGATGGAGCCCGAGCGATTCGATATTCCGCCGGCGACCGCGGCGGCGATCGCCCGCGCGCGACGCGAGAAGCGGCGGATCGTCGCCGTCGGCACCACCGTGGTGCGGACGCTCGAAAGCGCGGCCTTGGCCGCGGCAGCGGAGGGCGGAGCCAACGTCACCGCCGGGGCCGGCAAGACATCGATCTTCATCACCCCGGGATTCCGCTTCCAGGTCGTCGATATGCTGCTCACCAACTTCCACCTGCCGCGCTCGACCCTTCTCATGCTGGTGTCGGCCTTCTCCGGTCGCGAACGCGTGCTCGCCGCCTATGCCGAGGCGATCACCCAGGGCTACCGCTTCTACTCCTACGGCGACGCCATGCTGGCCGAGCGCGTGAGCGATTTCTAGCGCGAAGCAGCACCGGCGCGCACGATGCGGCTCGCCACCACCGCGGCGCCGAAGCCGTTGTCGATGTTGACGACCGTGACGCCCGGCGCGCACGAATTGAGCATCGTCAGGAGCGGCGCGAGGCCGGCGAACGCCGCGCCGTAGCCGACGCTCGTCGGCACGGCGACCACCGGAGCGGCGACCAGACCGGCCGCGAGCGCCGCCAGGGCGCCGTCCATGCCGGCGACAGCGACCACGACGCGCGCCCGCCGCAGGTCCGGCAGGCGGTCGAGCAGTCGATGCAGGCCGGCGACTCCGACGTCGGTGTAGCGCTCGACTCGATGGCCGAAGTGTTCGAGGCAGACCGCGGCCTCCTCCGCCACCGGCAGATCCGAGGTTCCGGCGGCGAGCAGGGCGATCTCGCCCTCCTCGCGCTGAGGCTCACTTCCCAGCGTGACGATCCGCGCCCGCTCGTGGCAGACCGCCCCCGGGAACTCACCCGCCAGGCGAATCCCGACCTCAGCGGCGAGCCGGGTCACGAGAAAGCGGCCGTGCGCTTCGGCGAAGCGGCGGCAGATCGGCACCAGGTCCTCCCAGCGCTTACCCTCGCCGTAGACCACTTCCGGATGCCCCGTGCGCAGTTCGCGGTGGAGGTCGAGCTTGGCGAAATGGAGATCGGCGAACGGCAGATCGGCGAGCCCTGCGAGCGCCGCCGCCGGCGACAACGTGCCGGCAGCGACCTCTTCGAGCAGGGCCTGAAGGCGTTGTGGATTCATGCGCCCGGGAGCCGGTCGGCGCCGCCGCTGCGGTAGCCGGCGGGATCGAGCGTCGCACCGTGGAAGCCGAGCGCCAGGAGGTCGGGCAGGAGCTCCGGCCAGATCGACGCCAACCGGCCGACCTCGTCGCCGCCCACCTCGACGCGCGCGCCGGCCTCGTCGTGACGGACCCGCACGACGCGGAAGCCGCGCGCGAACAGCAGGCTCTCAGCGCGCTCCACCCGACGCAACTTCCCCATGGTCACCGGCTGCCCGTGCGGAATCCGCGACGACAGGCAGGCGTTGGCGGGCCGGTCCCAGGCAGAGAGTCCCAGGCCGCGGGCGATGTCGCGCACCCACTTCTTGGTGACCCCGTGGGCGAGCAGCGGGCTCTCGACTCCCTGCTCGCGCACCGCCCGCAGACCGGGCCGGTCCGGACCGGGATCCGAGGCGTTGGTTCCGTCGCACACCCGCGCGTAGCCGCGCGCTCGGGCCAGGCGCACCATGGTTCCCATGCGCATCCCCTGACAGACGTAGCAGCGCCATGCGGGATTGGCGACGTACCCCGGATCGTCGAGCTCGGAATAGGTCACGACCTCGTGCGCGATGCCGATCTCGGCGGCGAGCGCCCGCGCCTGGTCGAGCTCGGCTCCGGAGAGCGACTCTGCCGCCGCAGTGACCGCGAGCGCCCGCGCCCCCAGGGCGCGCTGCGCCAGGGCCGCGACCACCGCCGAATCGACGCCGCCGGAGAACGCGACGAGCGCCGGACCGCCCGCGGCCAGGTCCCGTTCGACTTCGCGACGGAGGAAGAGTGAGCGCTCGGTCATCGGCGCGAGTGTAACAACACCATGAGCCGCGTCTGCCCGTTTCAGAGTCGGCTCTCGCCTGCCGCCCCCGGCGGCTGCGGCAGGGCAGGAGCCAGCTCCGCGCTCGCCAGCTTCGACAGCAGCACGGCGGGATCGCTCGCGACCTTGAGCAGGGCGCGATGGCTGGAGCTCACGAAGCCCTGCTCCGAGATCCGGTCGAGAAACTCGAGCAGGGGATCGAAAAAAGTACCTACCGCGAGCAGCCCGCACGGCTTGTGCTGCAACCCGAGCTGCATCCAGGTCCAGGCCTCGAAGAGCTCCTCGAGCGTCCCCAGCCCGCCCGGCAGGGCGACGAAGGCGTCGGAGAGCTCGGCAATCTTCGCCTTGCGTTCGTGCATCGAATCGACGTAGTGCAATTCAGAGAGGCCGGCATGACCGACTTCGCGTTCCACCATGAAACGCGGCAGGACGCCGACGACCCGCCCACCCGCAGACAGCGCTGCATCCGCAACCACGCCCATGATGCCGACGTTGCCGCCGCCGTAGACGATCGTCAAACCGCGGCGCGCCACTTCGCGAGCGAACTGCGCCGCCGCCGTGCGATAGGTCTCCCCCCGCCCGGCGTGCGACCCGCAGAAAATCCCCAGGCTCTTCATTCAGCGGCTGGCGTAATCCTCGACCGGAGGACAGATGCAGACCAGATTGCGGTCGCCGTGGACGTTGTCGATCCGGCCGACGGCGGGGAAGAACTTGCCGTCACGCACCCAGTCGAGGGGGAAGATCGCCTGCTCACGCGAATACGGCCGGTCCCAGCTCCCGCTGGCGATCACCGCCGCGGTGTGCGGCGCATTCTTGAGCGGATTGTTCTTGCGATCGATCCGACCCTCTTCGACCGCACGAATCTCCTCCCGAATGGCGATCATCGCCTCGCAGAAGCGGTCGAGCTCGCGCTTCGACTCGCTCTCGGTGGGCTCGATCATGAGCGTGCCGGGGACCGGGAAGGACATCGTTGGCGCGTGGAAGCCGAAGTCCATCAGGCGCTTGGCAACGTCCTCCGCTTCGACGCCGGCGCTCGCCTTGAAGGGACGCAGGTCGAGAATGAACTCGTGCGCCACGCGTCCGTGGGCGCCGCGATAGAGAATCGGGAAGAACTCGCCCAGTCGCGCCGCCATGTAGTTCGCATTGAGAATCGCCACCGCGGTGGCGCGTTCGAGGCCGTCACCGCCCATCATGGCGATGTACATCCATGGAATCGCCAGGATGAGCGCGCTTCCCCAGGGGGCCGCGGCAACCGGTCCGATCGCCTGTTCGCCGCCGCAACGTACCAGCGGATGGCCGGGCAGAAACGGCGCGAGATGCCGCGCGACGCCGATCGGACCCATGCCCGGGCCGCCGCCGCCGTGCGGAATGCAGAACGTCTTGTGCAGATTCAGGTGGCAGACGTCGGCGCCGTAGTCGCCGGGACGGCAGAGCCCGACCTGGGCGTTCATGTTGGCGCCGTCGAGATAGACCTGCCCGCCATGGGCGTGCACGATCTCGCACAGCCGGCCGATCGCCTCCTCGAACACCCCGTGCGTCGAGGGGTAGGTCACCATGATGGCGGCGAGCCGCGCCGAGTGCTCGGCGGCGCGCGCCTCGAGGTCCGCCATGTCGATGTTGCCGTGCTCGTCGCAGGCGACCGCCACGACCTTCATTCCGGCCATCACCGCCGAGGCCGGATTCGTGCCATGGGCCGATACCGGAATCAGGCAGACGTCGCGGTGGCCCTCGCCGCGCATCTGGTGGAAAGCCCGAATGACGAGCAGGCCGGTGTACTCCCCCTGACTGCCGGCGTTCGGCTGCAGCGAAACCGCCGAGAAGCCTGTGACCTCGCACAACCAGCGTTCGAGGTCGGAGAGAATCTGGGCGTAACCCTCGGCCTGCTCGACCGGCACGAAAGGATGCAGGTCGGCGAGATCCGGCCACGACAGCGGGACCATCTCCGAGGTGGCGTTCAGCTTCATCGTGCAGGACCCGAGGGCGATCATCGAGTGTGTCAGCGAAAGATCGCGCGCCTCGAGCCGGCGCAGGTAACGCAACATCTCGTGCTCGGTGTGGTAACGGTGGAAGACCGGGTGAACGAGGATCTCCGATTCGCGCGTGTGCGGGGCGGGAATCGACGAGCGCTCCGCCACCGCGGCGAGCGCCGCGAGCGCCTGCGGATCGGTGCCGAAGAGATCGAGAAGGTCGGCGATGTCGTCGGCACCCACGGTCTCGTCCAGCGAGATCCCGACGCTGCGAGGGCCGAGCTGGCGCAGGTTGATGCCGCGTCGCGCGGCGTCGGCGATGAGGCCTTCGGCGTCGCCGCCGGTCGCGGCGCCAATCTCTACCGCGAGGGTGTCGAAGAACGGCTCCTCCGGCAACCGGTGGCCGGCGCGGCGCAGGCCTTCGGCGAGCGCCACCGCCATCTGGTGGATGCGCATCGCGATCGCGCGCAAACCCGCCGGGCCATGGTAGACGGCGTACATCGAAGCGAGGATCGCCGGCAATACCTGCGCTGTACAGATGTTGGAAGTCGCCTTCTCCCGCCGGATGTGCTGCTCGCGGGTCTGCAGAGCCATGCGGATGGCGGGATTGCCGGCGCTATCCTTCGACACGCCGATGAGACGTCCGGGCATCTGGCGCTTGAACTCGTCGCGCACTGCCATGAAGGCCGCGTGCGGTCCACCGTAACCCATCGGCAACCCGAAGCGCTGCGTGGAGCCGACGGCGATGTCGGCACCGAACTCTCCCGGCGCGCGCAGCAGCACCAGCGAGAGCAGGTCGGCCGCGACGACGAGCAGGGCACCGCCGGCGTGGGCGAGCTCCGCGAGCGGCGCGTAGTCGAGCACCTTGCCCTCGGTCGTCGGGTACTGCACCAGCACGCCGAAGATCCGGCCGCCGGCGAAATCGCACTGAAATGGGTCGCCGGTCACGATCTCGATTCCCACCGCCAGCGCACGCGTCCGGACGACGGCGATCGTCTGCGGATGGCAGGCGTTGTCGACGAAGAACACCGGGCGCTCGATCTTCTCGAGGTGCGGATGAATCGCGGCGCACATGTGCATCGCCTCGGCCGCGGCCGTGGCCTCGTCGAGCAGCGAAGCGTTCGAGACCGGGAGCGCCGTGAGGTCGGCAATCATGGTCTGGAAGTTGAGCAGAGCCTCCAGGCGTCCCTGCGCAATTTCGGCCTGGTAGGGGGTGTACTGGGTATACCAGCCCGGATTCTCGAGGATGTTCCTCTGGATTACGCCGGGCATGTGCGAAGCGTGGTAACCGAGACCGAGGTAGGAGCGTGAGCGGCGATTGCGTGTCGCGAGCGACTGCAGCCGGTCGAGCATCTCCTGCTCGCCGGGCGCCCGGTTCTCGCCGGACGCGTCGATCGCGAGGGACCGGGCGGCGCGAATCGATGCCGGCACGGTCTCCTGGACGAGCGCATCAATCGTGCCCAGGCCGAGGGCCCGGAGCATCTCGCCGATCTCCGCGTCGTTCGATCCGATATGGCGGCGGACAAAAGTGTCGAGCGGCTCGAACAAGTCAGTGCTTTCCCTGCTGCACGAACTCGCCGTAGGCCTCGGCGTCCATCAGGCTGTCGAGGTCCGACGAAGCGGAGAAGCGGATCTTGACCAGCCAGCCGTCGACGTGCGGATCCTCGTTGACGAGCTCGGGGTCGTCGGCCAACGCTTCGTTGACCTCGACGATCTCTCCGGCGATGGGGGTGAAGATCTCGGCGACCGCCTTGACCGACTCGATCGTGCCGATCTCGTCGCCCGCGTCGTAGACATGCCCGACCTGCGGCAGCTCCACGAAGACGACCTCGCCCAGTTCCTTCTGCGCGAAGTCGGTGACGCCGAGCACCGCGATGTCGTCTTCGACCCGCACCCATTCGTGTTCCGTCGTGTAGCGATAGTCATCCGGATACATTGCGATCTCCCTCCTGAAAGTTGTTGCGCTCCGCGCCCCCGAACTTGGTTGCGCTAGCGGGCTCGCTTGTAGAACGGCAGCGCCGTCACGCGGGCCGCCAGAGACTTGCCGCGCACGTCGATCTCCACGCCCGTGCCCACTGCCGCCATCGCGACCGGCACGTAGGCCATGCCCAGCGCCTTCTCGAAGGTGGGGCTCCAGGTCCCGCTGGTGACCGCGCCCACCTGCTGTCCATCCTTCATGATCGCGCAGCCCTGGCGCGCGATGCCGCGCGACTCGACTTCGTAGCCGACGAGATGGCGGCTCTCCCCCCGCGCCCGCGCCGCGACCAGCGCGTCGCGGCCGACGAAGTCGCCCTTTTCGAGCTTGACGGTCCAGTCGAGCCGGGCGTCCCATGGCGTCGTGGTGCGATCGATCTCGTGCCCGTAGAGCGGCATGCCGGCCTCGAGGCGCAGCGTGTCGCGAGCTCCGAGGCCCGCCGGCACCAGACCGGCGGGCTCCCCGGCCGCCATCAGGGCGCGCCAGAGCGGAATCGCGTCCTGTGGAGCGACGAAGAGCTCGAAGCCGTCCTCGCCGGTGTAGCCCGTGCGCGACAGGATCGCCTTCTTTCCGGCGACCTCGCCGTGTACGAAGCCGTAGTACTTGATCGGTGCGAGCGGCGTCGCGGTCAGCGGCTGCAGGATCGCGACCGAACGCGGCCCCTGCAGCGCGAGCAATGCATAGTCGTCGGAAAGATTCTCGAGAGTCACGCTCGCGGGCCGCGGCAGCGACTCGACCCAGGCGAAGTCGCCGGCGATGTTCGACGCATTCACCACCAGCATGAACTCCTGGTCACCCATGCGGTAGACCAGAAGGTCGTCGATGAAGGTGCCCTCCGCGGTGAGCAGCGCGCTGTAGTGAATGCGTCCGGCGACGAGCTTCGCCGCGTCGTTGGGAGTGAAGCTCTGCACGAACGCGAGCGCGCCCGGGCCGGCGATCCGGAACTCGCCCATGTGCGAGCAGTCGAAGAGCCCCGCCGCCGTGCGCACCGCGCGGTGCTCGTCGATCAGGCCCTTGTACTGGACGGGCATCTCCCAACCGGCGAAATCGACGAGCTTGGCACCGGCCTCGAGGTGAGCTTCATAGAGCGGCGTGCGGCGCGGAATCGGGTTGGCGGACATGACCCGGAAACTATATCGCGGCAAGATTCCACCGGCGGCCTGTGACGCCTTTCACTTCGCCCTCTCCCTACCCCAAAGTAGGGTACGCATCCTCATGACTGCAAATTCGATTCGCGAGCGTCCTCGCCGCCCCGCGCCCGCGCCGCCGGCCCCGGTCGGCCGTCCGCCCCTGCGATCACGGCGCAACCTCCTCCTGCCGCTCTCCGCGGACGCCTATCAGCCGGCCCGCGAAATGCGGCGCGCCGGCGCTCCGGAGCCACCGCAGGAAACGCCCCTGACGCCTCCGGCAATGGCGGTCCTGGCGCTCTCCCGGCTCGGCTTCGGCCCGACTGCGAGCGGCATCGCCGCGTTCAACGCTCTCGGCGGGACCGACCTCGCGCGCCTCACCGCCTGGGTCGATCAACAGCTCAACCCGGCGGCGATTCCTGACACCGCCTGCAACGCCCGGCTGGCGGCGAGCGGCTTCAGCACCCTCGGCAAGAGCCTGACGCAGCTCTTCCTCGATCATCATGTCGCCGACCCGGAGTGGTACGAGCGCATTCGACCCGCCATCGAGACCGAGCTCGCGACCTGGACGCGGGCGGTCTACTCGCAGCGCCAACTCTTCGAAGTTCTCGTCGACTTCTGGCACAACCACTTCAACGTCTACGCCTGGGAGTTCATCGAGGCGCCGCTCTGGGTGCACTACGACCGGGACGTGATCCGCGCCCGCGCCCTGGGGAACTTCCGCCAGTTGCTCGAATCGGTGGTGAAGGCCCCCGCGATGCTGGTCTATCTCGACAACTACATCAACTTCGCGGCGGAGGCGGGCGGCCATCCGGTCGGTTCGAACGAGAACTTCGCCCGCGAGATGATCGAGCTGCACTGCCTCGGCGCCGAGAACTCGCACGGCAACCTGCCGCGCGAGCAGGTTCCCGGTTACCCGAACCCGACCGGCTACTGCCAGCAGGACGTCGTCGACGTGGCGCGCGCCCTGACCGGTTGGACATTTGCGATCGACTGGGTGCAGTGGGATTGTCCCGAGGGCGGCGACAACGACGGTCATTTCTTCTACTGCGACGAGGCTCACGACACGCTGCCGAAGGAGATCCTCGGCACGGTCATTCCGGGCGGCGGCACCGCGGCGAGCGATGGGTTCGCGGCGCTCAACCGCCTCGCCTCTCACCCCGCTACGGGCCGGTTCATCGCCAAGAAGCTCTGCCGCCGCCTGGTCGGCGACTTCCCGCCGCAGACCCTCGTCGACTCGGCGGCCGCGCTCTTCACCGCCCAGTGGCAGGCCCCCGACCAGATCGGCCAGGTGGTTCGACATATCGTGTTGTCGAACGAGTTCCAGAATACCTGGGGCGAGAAGGTGAAGCGGCCGTTCGAGATCGCCGCCGCGGCCCTGCGGGCTGGCGAGGCGGACTTCCCGTTCACGGTCTTCGTCGCCGACGAGGACGCCGTCAACACCTTCCATTGGCTCTTCGAGGCCGGCGGCCAGCCGCTCTTCGCCTGGCACCCGCCCAACGGCTATCCGGATGTCCGTGGCGCCTGGCAGAGCGCCAACCCGCGGGTCGCCCTCTGGCGGCTGGTGAACTGGCTCGTCGAGTCCGACCAGAACGACGCCGACCGATTCCTCGACATCGTCAACGCTACCCTCGCCTCTCCGGCACGTTCCGCGAACGAGATCGTCGATTTCTGGATGCCGCGCATCTTCGGCCGCGCTCTCGCCGGCGCCGACCGCGACGAGCTCGTCGACTTCATGGCCGCGGGGCACAACCCGACGTTCGCGTTGCCTGTCGGCACGAACGACTGGCCCGACTACACCCAGGACCGCTTGCGCACCCTCATCGGGCTGATGTTCATGTCACCCGAGTTCCTCTGGCGCTGAACCGGCAGCAGCAAGGAGACTTCGAGATGTGTCAGTCCACGCGCCGCGGCTTTCTGGTCGGCTGCTCCACCGCCATCGCCAGTCTCGCCGGATCGCGCTTCAACTCCTTCGCTTTCGCCCAGGGCGGTCCCGGGCGTGGCAACGGCGGATGGAACGACGAGATCTTCGTCGTGCTCTTTCTGCGCGGCGGCCAGGACGGCTTGAACCTGATCGTCCCGACCGGCGGCGCGTCGAACGACCGCCAGTTCTACGAGCAGGCGCGGCCCAACCTGCGCGTTCCGGTCTCCGGACCGGGCGCCGCGCTGCCGCTCGGCACGCTCGGAGGGACGAGCTTCGGCATGCACCCCGGCGCCGCGCCGCTCCACGAGCTCTTCCAGGACGGCAAGCTCTCGGTGGTCACCGCCTGCGGCATGGCCGCCAACGAACGTAGCCACTTCGACTCCATGAACTGGATGGAGCTCGGCACGCCCGGAGTCAGCAACATCACGAACGGCTGGTTGACGCGCCATTTCCAGTCGGCGACGAACCTCCTTCCGAGATCATCATGCCGTCGCTCGCGGTGGGCGGCACCCAGACCATCTCTCTGCTGGCGAGCTACGACACCATCAACCTGTCGAGCGTCGATTCCTTCTCCCTCTCGACCGGACCGTGGGCCTGGCGCAGCCCGCAGCGCACGGCGTTGCGCCACCTCTACGCCGGCGGATCCAGCTGGCTGCATCAGACCGGTCTCCAGGCGCTCGACGCCGTCGACATCATCGAGCTCTTCGCCAGCGGCCCCTATACCCCGGCCAACGGCGCCGTCTACCCGCAGAGCTGGTTCGGCGAGAACCTGCAGACCATCGCCCAGATGGTCAAGCTCGATCTCGGCCTGCGCGTGGCGACGCTCGATCTCGGCGGGTGGGACACGCACGAGAACCAGGGCAACGCCGGCGGCGGGATGTACGCCGGCCTGGTCGAGGAGCTCGCCCAGGGCTTAGCCGCGTTCTACGCCGACCTCGACGGCGCCGGCGCGGCCAACTACACCCAGCGCCTGACCGTCGTGGTCATGAGCGAGTTCGGGCGCCGCTTCTTCGAGAACGCCGACGCCGGCACCGACCACGGCCACGGCAACAACATGCTCGTCCTGTCGGGCAACGCCATCGGCGGTCTCCACGGCAGCTGGCCGGGACTCGCCGAAGGCCAGCTGAACGAAGGCGACGTCGAGGTCACCACCGACTTCCGGCGCGTCCTGTCGGAGATCCTCATTCGCCGCCTGGGCAACCCGAACCTCGGCACGGTCTTTCCCGGCTACCAGAACTACTCGCCGATCGGCGTCGTCGCCGGAGCCGACCTGCCGCCGATCGGCGCCGACCTCTTCACCGACGGCTTCGAGACCGGCGACGCCACTCGTTGGAGCTCGATTACGGGCTGAGGCTCGGGGCAGTTGGACGGCGCGCTGTGCACTTGTCCATATCGCTTCCGGGCCGGCGAAACTACCCTTCCGCTTCGCATCCAACGCGACGCCCCCCGGGAGAGACCTCATGCCGGACGCCACCGCCATCCCCCGCTATCGACCCGCGCTCTCGCGCCGGGAGCTCCTCGCAGCGCCCGCGCCGCTCCCGCCGCCCGCGCCGCGCCGCGCCGAGGGGCGCGCTCCGCTCGACTCTCCCGGCGTCGCCCTCGTCGCCCTGAACCGCATGGGCTTCGGGCCGCGGCCGGGCGACGTCGCGGCGTTCAACGCGCTCGGCGTCGACGACGACGCTCGCCTCGAGGCCTACGTCACGCAGCAGCTCAATCCCGACCCGGTCCAGGCGAATGACACCGAATACCACCAGCGTCGCACCGGCCTCAACGGCTACCCGGATCCCGGCTTCGTCACGCTCGGCAAGACGCTCACCCAGCTCTGGCAGGACCACCAGACCGGCGGCGTGCAGCGCAGCCGTCCGGTAGAAGAGACGCGACTCAACACCTATCTGCGCATGGTCTACAGCAAGTGGCAGCTGCGCGAGGTGCTGGCCGACTTCTGGCTCAATCACTTCAACGTCTATGGCTTCGAGATGTACACCCAGGAGACTTTCGTCCACTACGACCGCGATGTCATCCGCCCCAACATTTTCGGTAACTTCCGGACGATGCTCGAGGCGGTGACGCGGAGCACCTCGATGCTCTACTACCTCGACAACTACACCAACACCCGCAACGGTCCGAACGAGAACTGGGCGCGCGAGCTCTTCGAGCTCATGACGCTCGGGGCGGAGAACTACTACGGCGTCGGCTCGCAGGCGGTCGTTCCGGAGTGGGGACCGGGCGTCGTCTGGCCGGCCGGCACGCCGAGCGCCGGCGAGCCGATTCCCGCCGGCTACGTCGACAACGACGTCTACGAAACGGCGCGCGCCTTCACCGGCTGGGGGGTCTCCGGCACGCTCGGCACCTTCCTCTATTCGGCCGCCAATCACGACAACTTCCAGAAGGCCGTCCTGTCGCTCGGCCAGGTCAACATCCCGCCCAACCAGGCCGATGAACTGGACGGCGAGAACGTCCTGGACATGCTCGCCGCGCATCCGGGGACCGGCCGGTACGTGGCTCGCAAGCTCTGCCGGCGGCTGATCTCCGACAATCCGCCGGCGCCGCTCGTCGAAGCGATCGGCAACCTCTTCACCCTGAATTGGCAGTCCGGCAATCAGTTGAAGACGGTCTACGAGGCGATCCTGCTGTCGCCCGAGTTCAGGACCGTCTGGGGAGAGAAGATCAAGCGCCCGGTCGAATTCTCGGTCAGCGCCCTGCGCGCCGTGAACGCCAACTGGAACTTCGGCTATTCGAGCCAGGACCCGCTCACCGTCGAGCCGGACACCTCGAGCTTTCTCTCCCGCCAGAGCAAGACCGGGCACAACCTCTTCGCCAGGGTCCCTCCCGACGGCTTCGGCGATCGCGAGGAGCTGTGGTCGGGGACCAACTCGCGCCTGCAGTGCTGGCGCCTCGGCAGTTGGTTGATCGACCAGGACATCGACGGCTCGAGCTCCACCGACGACTTCCGCCTCGACGTCCTCGGCCAGACCTACGCCGCGTTCCCCGCCCTGCCCCACTCGGTGACATCGGAGCAACTGGTCGATTTCTGGAGCGGCCGCGTCTTCGGGCGGGCGCTGGAGCCCGAGCAGCGCGACGAGCTCATCGATTTCATGGCGCAGGGCAACAGCCCGACGCTGCCCTTGAACCTGGACGCCTCGTCGACCGTGCGTTCCCGCCTGCGTTCCCTCGTCGGCCTCATGTTCATGACGCCCGAATTCCTCTTGAAGTAGGAGAGCCCGCCATGTACCGACCCACCCGACGCGGTTTCATGATGGGCTGCTCGGCGGCGATCGCCAACGTCGCCGCTGCCCGCTTCACCAGCCTGGTCTTCGCCGATCCGCTGATCCTCGGCAACCACGACACGCTGATCGTGCTCTTCCTGCGCGGCGGCATGGACGGTCTCTCCTTCGTCCTGCCGACCGGCGGGCCCGATCGCGTCCACTACGAGACCGCGCGACCCGTGCTCAAGATCCCGGCGAGCGGCGCCAACGCAGCGCTCGCACTCGGCACGATGGGCGGCAGCCAGTTCGGTCTTCATCCGGCGGCGACCGACCTGCACAACCTCTTCCAGGACGGCAAGGTCGCCTTCGTGCATGCCGCCGGGCTCGACACCTCGAGCCGCAGCCATTTCGACAACCAGGCGCAGATGGAGCTCGGTACGCCGGGCGACGGCGGCACCAACGACGGCTGGCTCACCCGCCACTTCCTGACCTCCCCCGGCCTGCCGTTGAACACGCCGATGGTGCAGCGGATCGCCGTGTCGTCGACGATCCAGAGCGCCTGGCTCTCCGACACCAGCGTCGTCGCCTTCGCCAACCGTGACGACTTTCTCTTCAACACCGGCCCGTCGGCCTGGCGCGACGCGCAGAAGACTTCTCTGCGCAACATCCTCGACCTGCACAGCGCCGTCGATCCGCGCTACGCCCAGGGCCTGGTCTCGCTCGACGCCTCCGGCTTCATCGAGCAGAACATTCCCACGCTCTCCTCCTATGTACCGGCCAACGGTGCGGTCTACCCCTCCGGTTCCTTCGGCGACTCGCTGAAGCTCACCGCGCAGCTCATCAAGCTCAACATGGGACTGCGCGCGGCGACGCTCGACCTCGGCGGCTGGGACACCCACAACGGCCAGGGCACGCCCGCCGACGGACAGTTCTTCTGGGAGAAGATCCAGGAGCTCTCGCAGGCGCTCTCCGCGTTCTACCAGGACCTCGACGGCGTCGGGGCGAACGCCTTCGCCGGCCGCACGACGGTGGCGGTGATGTCGGAGTTCGGCCGCCGCTTCCGCGAGAACAACGACGCGGGCACCGACCACGGCCACGGCGGCGTGATCACGGTGATGGGCGGACCGGTCGTCGGTGGCCTCTACGGCAACTGGCCCGGGCTCGCCAACGAACAGCTCTACGACGCCGCCGACCTCGACATCACCACCGATTTTCGCCGTGTGCTCTCCGAGATCGTCGTCAGCCGGCTCGAGAACCCCAACTGGCAGCAGGTCTTCCCCGGCTACGCCGGCTACTCGCCGCTGGGGATCGTCCGCCCGATCCTGTTCAACGACGGCTTCGAAAGCGGCACGGCCGGGAACTGGAGCGCCGCGGTACCCTGACCGGCTACCGCCGCGGCGAGCGTCCTCGCCGCCATCGCCGCCATCGCCCAAAGATCCTCGCGCGATCGTCGACTATGATCCGGGATCCACGAGAATTGCTCCCGGAGGCAGTCCTTGACCAAGCCCAGGCTTCGCGAACGTCTCGCGCCGGCGAAGGACTATGTCCAGCTCGATCGCGAGATCGGCTATGCCACCGTGGTCGAAGCGGCGCGGCGCCGGGGCGAAATCGCCATCGGCTATCGTCAGCCCCCGGCCGCCGGCAGCGGCGGCCACGGCGTCGTGACGAATCCGGCGAAGTCGAAGCGGGTGCGCTTCGGCGAGCGCGATTCGGTTATCGTATTGGCTGAGGATTAGGGAGACTTCCATGGCATCGCTCTTCGACCAGCTCTCGCAGCACGTCAGCGCCGACACGATCAACCAGATCGCCAGCCAGATCGGCGCCACTCCGGGCCAGACCAAGACCGCGGTCTCGGCGGCGATGCCGATGCTCCTGGGCGCCCTGGCCAGGAACAGCGCCACGCCGCAGGGGGCGGCCGGAATTCTCGGCGCCCTGGAGCGCGACCACGACGGCAGCCTCCTCGACAGCCTCGGCGGGCTGCTCGGCGGCGCCAGTGGCGGCGGGGGCGGCCTGGGCGACATCGGCGGCATGCTCGGCGGCATGCTCGGCGGCGCCGCGCCTGCCGCCCGCGGCGGCGGGCGGAGGTGGCGGCATGATGGACATGGGCGGGGCGATCCTCGGCCACGTCTTCGGCGGCAAACAGGGCAACGTCGCGAGCACGCTCGGCAAGTCGACCGGACTGCAGTCGGGCCAGATCCTGCAGCTCCTCGCCATGCTCGCGCCGATCGTCATGGCGGTCCTCGGCAAGCAGAACAAGCAGAGCGGCGGCCTCGACCAGGGCGGCCTCGCCGACATCCTCGGCGGCGCCTTCCAGCAGTCCGCCGCCAAAGCCCCGGCAAGCGTTACCCAGAGCGCCGGCGCCGGCGGGCATCGGCGACCTCCTGTCCTCCGTCCTCGACGCGAACAAGGACGGCAGCGTCATGGACGACCTCATGAAGCAGGGCGGCGGCATCCTCGGCTCGCTGCTCGGAGGCCCGAAGAAGGGCTGAGCGCAGGCCGGCGAGAGACGGGGCAGCGATCAGGGCTAGGAGGCGGGCGGGCGCCGCTCGTCGATCAACGGCGGCAGCTCGCGGCGCTCCTGCTCGAGGTAATCGACGACATCGGCCTTGCTTCGCAGGCCGGCGGTCCAGCCGTCGATCTCGTCGTTCAGACGCCGTTCTCGCAGCACGGCGCGGATGCTCTCGCGCACGGCGTCGATGGTCGGCAGGTCGGCCGCCCTGGCGCCGCTCCGCTGGAGCTCCGGTATCAGCTCCTCGTTGTAGTAGCGCGTGATGTCGTCGACGCTGACGAAGACCCGCGGTCCGAGCCGCTCTTCGACGTAGGCGAGGACCGAAAGCTGCCGCGCCAGGAGCAGGCGCAGCGCCGTTTCGTCGAGCCCCAGCCGCAGGAGCTCGGCGCGAAATGCTTCCGCCGAGGGAAAGCGCGCCCGCGTCTCCTCCATCTGGCGGTCGACAAGGGCGAGTGGCGTCTCATCGAAGCCGAAGCGGTCGACCTCGTGCAGGCGCAGCCGCTGCTCGATCAGCAGGTCGAGCGCGCGGCGGCGCCTCCCGGCGGCGCTTTCGCCGGCGAGCGGGTCGAGGAGTCCCAGCCCCACTACGCGCTCGATATCCGAGTCGAGGATCGGATCCTCGTCGACGACCGCGACGACCCGGTCGACCAGGCGGGGCGGCTCTTCCGCGAAGTTGGGTGAGGCGACCCCGGGTACGGCCCAGGAAGCAGCCCAGGCGGCGGCGGCGAGCGCGAACCGGAGCAGAAGCATGGCGCGCGATGGCAAGCGGAAGGCCTCGCCCGGATGCTAGCATTCTGGTTCCGATGCCCGAGAGACGCTCGAAGATCAAGGTCGGCCTGGCGCAGATCGACGCCCGCCTGGGCGACCTCGAATTCAACCTGGCCCACCACCTGGAGTGGATCGGCCAGGCGCGCGCCGAAGGCGTCGAGCTGCTGCTCTTTCCCGAGCTCTCGCTCACCGGCTACCGGCTCCTCCACCTGACGCCGCGGGTCGCCATCCACCCGGCGACCTCGCCGATCGTCGAGCGCCTGCGCGCGGCGGCGCCCGACATGGCCGTCGTCGTGGGCTGCGTCGAAGAGGACGACAACGGGGCGCTCTACAACAGCGCCCTGCTGCTCGCCGGCGGCGAGATCACGCACGTCCATCGCAAGCTCTACCTGCCGACCTACGGCATCTTCCAGGAGGGTCGCTTCTTCAGCGAAGGGCGCAAGCTCAAAACGGCCAAGCTCTTCGGCAATCCGTTCGGGGTGCTGATCTGCGAGGACTTCTGGCACTCCGATCCGGCCGAGAAGCTCGCCCGCCACGGCGCCAAGCTGATCGGGATCATCTCCGCCTCGCCCGGCCGCATCGGGCCCGAGGAGATGCCGCCGTCGCAGGAGGCCTGGGAGTCGCTGACCCGCGCCTCGGCCCTCCTCAACACTTCGTGGATCGTCTACTGCGGGCGCGTCGGCTGGGAAGAGGGGACGTTCTACACCGGCGGCAGCCACATCGTCCGCCCCGGGGGTGAGCTCCTGGCGCGCGCCCCCTACCTCGAAGAGCACCTGCTCACGGCGGAGATCGATCTCCGCGAAGTCGACCGCCTGCGCTGGCGGTTGCCGATCCTGGCCGACGAACGCAGCGATATCGAGTGGGTCGAGTGAGCGCCACGGCCGGAAGGGTCTGGAGGCGCCGATGATCCGCAAGGACGAAGTCGCCGGCAGGATCCGCTTGAACGAAGCCCTCGCTGTCGCGGCGCTCGCCGACTTCCTGCGCGATGGCGTCGAAAACGCCGGCAGCACCGGGCTCGTGCTCGGACTGTCCGGCGGCGTCGATTCGGCGCTCGCCGCGGCGCTCGCCGTCCGCGCGATCGGCACCGACCGCGTGCATGCTTTCTATCTCCCCTACCGCACTTCGGATCCGCAGTCGGCGGTCGACGCCGCGGCGGTGGCCGCGAAGCTGGGACTCGCCCTGACGACGATCGACATCACCCCGCAGGTCGACGCCTACTTCGACCGCGTCGACCCGGAGGCCGACCGCGTGCGGCGCGGCAACAAGATGGCGCGCGAGCGCATGTCGATCCTCTTCGACCAGTCGAAGAAGCACGGCGCGCTCGTCGCCGGCACCTCGAACAAGAGCGAGATTCTGCTCGGCTACTCGACGATCTTCGGCGACAACGCGAGCTCGCTCAACCCGATCGGTGACCTTTACAAGCAGCAGGTCTGGCAGCTGTCGCGTTTTCTCGCCATACCCGAGCAGGTCGTCGCCAAGCGACCTTCGGCCGACCTCTGGCCAGGCCAGACTTCGGAAGGCGAGCTCGGCTTCGAGTACGCCATGGCCGACGAGGTCCTCTACCTCATGTTCGACCAGGGCCTGACCGCCGACGAGGTGGTCGACCGCGGCTACCCCGAGAAAGTGGTGGCGAGCATCGTCCGGCTGGAACGCGCCAACCGCTTCAAGCGCCGCCTGATGCTCATCGCCCGCCTCTCCGGCAGCGCCATCAACCTCGATCGCGAGATCCCGCGCGACTGACCCGCCGGGCCTCACCGGCCCCCGGCTCGTCCGCCAGTCCACCCCGCTCTCCGCCGTGACCGGCCGTCTCCTCCTCGTCGCGACCCCGATCGGGAATCTCGACGACCTCTCGCCGCGGGCGGTGGCCTCGTTCGCGGCGGCCGATCTCATCGCCTGCGAGGACACCCGCCGCACCGGTCTCCTGTTGCACAACCTGGGAATCAAGAAGCCGCTGGTCTCGCTGCACGAGCACAACGAGCGCGCCCGCGCGAGCTCGATTCTCGCGGCACTCGACCAGGGTCAGACGGTCGCCGTCGCCTCGGACGCCGGCACGCCTCTGCTCTCCGACCCGGGCTACGTCCTCACCCGCGCCGCGATCGCTGCCGGCCACAGGGTGGAGGCCATTCCCGGCGCCTCGGCGCCGCTCGCCGCGCTCCTGGTCTCCGGTCTGCCGCCGCATCCCTTCACTTTCGCCGGCTTCCCGCCACCGAAGAGCGGCAAACGAAGAGCGTTCTTCCGCCGGTTCGCCGACCTCGGCCACACCCTGATCCTCTTCGAGTCCCCGCACCGCATCCTCGCCAGCCTCGGAGACGCCAAGGCAGAGCTCGGCGATCGCCAGGCCGCCCTGGCGCGCGAGCTGACCAAGAGGAACGAGGAGGTCGTGCGCGGAACGCTCAGCGAGCTCCAAGCGAACTTCGCCCAGCGCGAGCGGATCCTCGGCGAATTCGTCCTGGTGATCGGCAGCGCCGAGACCGGCCGCGGCTCCGACAAGGCGGCAGGCGAAAGCACCGATGGCGACGACACCGACGCCGATCGCTCCACCGACGGCTGACGAGCGCTCAACTCTCCCTTTACTGGAGCTTCTTGCTTCTTCTTCTTTTCAACAGGAAGAAAAGCCAAAGCTCACACAATGAAAAAGAAGAAGCAGCCGCGCTCGGCTAGAGGCGGCCGGTGATCCAGCAGCCGCCGAGTACCTTCGTGCCCTGGTAGAAGACTGCCGCCTGGCCCGGCGTGACACCGCGCTGCGGTTCGGCGAAGTCGATCTCGACGCGGCGATCAGCGGCGCCGCCTTGCGGGCGCACAAGCGCCGCGACGCCGGGATGGCGCGAGCGGATCTTCACCGTCACTTCGACCGGCCCGGTCGGCGTGGTGCCGATCCAGTGCACTCGCTCGCCGGCGAGGCCTGGCGCCATGAGGTCCGCCTCGTCACCGACGACGACCGCGTTCTGCTCCGGCAGGACCTCCAGGACATAGAGCCGTTCGAGGAGGCGACCCTCAACCCCCGGCGCTGGCCAACGGTGTAGCGGTAATACGGATCCCCCTTACCGAGCTTTTCGCCTTCCGAATTCCGGACCTCGGCAGGAAATCCGGAGGGAGTTTCTCCGTACCGGCCAGGATGTTCGGCGATCTGACCCTCGACGAACTCGCGCACGCCGGAGGCGACGAAGCAGACCTCCATCGACTCGCTCTTCTCGGCGACGACCAGTCCGGCGCGCCGCGCCAGCTCCCGGACTTCGAGCTTGCTCATCTCGCCGAGCGGGAAGGTGGCCGCGGCGAGCTGCTCGCGGGTGAGCTCGAAGAGGAAGTAGCTCTGGTCCTTGTCGAGGTCGATCGCGGTGTGCAGCTCCGGCCCCTCCGGCCCGTCGAGGATGCGGGCGTAGTGCCCGGTCGCGATACGCGACGCCCCGAGCCGCGCCGCGCGCTCCTGCAGCAGATCGAACTTGACGAAGGTATTGCACCGCACGCAGGGCGAGGGCGTCCGTCCACCGAGATAGTCGCGCACGAACGGATCGACGACGTGCTGGCGGAACTCCTCGTCCATCTTCAGGGTGTAGTGCGGGATACCGGCCTGGGCGGCCACCCGTTTGGCGTCGCCGAGATCGAGCGCGGAGCAGCAGCGCCCGTGCACGCGCTCGCCGGAGTGGTCCCAGAGCAGCATCGAGAGGCCGACGACGGCCTCTCCACGCTCGGCGAGCAGCCAGGCGGTGACCGAGGAGTCGAGGCCACCGGACATGGCGACCGCGACCAGGGGCTTCGCCGCGCTCATCGCGCGACGGCGCCGCCGAACGCAGGGCGGCGACTGCCTGGGCCAGCGCCGGGAGGAGGACATCGACCTCCTCCACCGTGTTCGACAGGCCGAACGACACCCGGAGCGAAGCGATCGCCTCGTCGTGAGCCATGCCCATGGCGGTGAGGGTGGGACTGGCCCGGACCGTGCCGGAGCCGCAGGCGGCGCCGGTCGAGACCGCGAGTCCGAGGAGGTCGAGGCGGATCATCAACTCCTGTCCCACGAGTCCCGGGAAGGCGACATGCGAAGTGTGCGGCAGGCGAGGCGCGCCGGCGCAGTGCACGCGCGCCCCGGGGATCGCCGCCAGCCCGGCCTCGAAGCGATCGCGCAGCAGGCGCAGCCGGGCGTGGCGCGCCGGAAGATCGCGCGCGGCGAGGGCGCAGGCCTTGCCGAAACCGACCACCGCCGGGACATTGACCGTCGAGGCCCGGCGCTGGCGTTCCTGGGCTCCGCCTACGAGCAGCGGCGAAAAGGCGGCGCCAGCGCGGATCCAGAGTGCCGCCGCGCCGAGCGGCCCGTGGAACTTGTGCGCGGCGAGCGTCAGATAGTCCACTCCAAGCTCATGAACCGAGACCGCGATCTTTCCAACCGCCTGAACCGCGTCGCAGAGCACCGGCACGCTGCGCTCGCGCAGGGCCGCCGTCAATTCGGCCACCGGCTGGAGGGTCCCGAGCTCGTTGTTGGCCAGCATGAGCGCGGCGAGCCGCGTCCCTGGACCGGCGGCGGCGACCATGCGGCTCGCGGACACCACCCCGTCCTCCTGCGGTGGCACCTCGTCCACCGCCACCCCGGCGCGGGGGGCTCCGGCGCGAGCGGCGCCGAGAATCGACGGGTGCTCGAGGGCCGAAACCACGAACCGGTCGCCCGGAGCGCTCTCCCCCAGGCGGCTCGCGATCACCGCATTGTTGGCTTCCGTCCCCGACGAAACGAAAACGATCTCTGCCGGCGTCCGGCAGTCGATCAGCCTCGCCACCTGCTCGCGGGCGGCCTCGACCGCCTCCCGCGCCGCCTGTCCGAAGCGATGCACGGAGGAGGGATTCCCCCACAGCCCATCGCTCCCGCCCGCCCCGCCGAGCCAGGGAAGCATCGCCTCACGGACCTCGGGGTCGAGAGGGGTCGTCGCATTGTGGTCGAAGTACGAGCCGCGCATCCGGGGCCGAGTCTATCGCTGCGCGCCCGGCACCGGATCTGCAACAATCGGCCGGGATGGCATCCCCACCTCGTCGAATCGGCCCGACCCGCGGACGGCTCCCGGTCGGACTGTGCCTCCTCCTCGCCCTGCTCGGCCAGCTGGCCCTCCGCGCTCCTCTGCCCGCGGTCGAGCCGAGCGCGCTCTCGCCGGAGTACCTCGCCTGGCTCGACGAGGTCGACGCGATCGCCACCCCGGAGGAACGCGCCGCTTTCCTGCAGCTCGAGAAGGACTACCAGCGCGAGGCCTTCATCGAGCGCTTCTGGCAGGCGCGCGACCCTTATCCCGACACCGTGCGCAACGAGATGCGCGAGACCTGGTTGGCGCGGGTCGAGCAGGCGCGGCTCTGGTTCGGAAGTCTCAAGGAGGAACGCGCCCGCCTCTTCCTCCTCAACGGTCCGCCGGTGGCGCGGCTGGAGGGGCAGTGCTCCGGGACCACCTGGCCGCTCGAGATCTGGGTCTACGAACGCAGCGAGAGGATCCGCGAAGACGTCGTCATGTTCGTCTTCTATCGCCGATTCGCGCAGGGACCGTTCCGGCTCTGGTATCCGGACGAGGGACTGGCGATGTTGATGCAGTTCGCCCCGGTCGGCACGCGCGATTCCGTCCTGCTCGAAGAGATGTCGCGCAGCTGCATCCAGCGCGACGACATCGCCGCGGCGCTGGCCACCATCCTGCGCCGCGGGCGCATCGACTTCCAGCGCGTTCTGGAGAACGCCCTGGCGCCGATCGCGGCCCGATCTCGCGCGAATGGGTGGCGACCTTCAACTCCTACTCCACCGACCTGCCCGAGGGCGTCGCGAACCTCTCGGCCGAGCTCGCCCTCGCCTTCCCCGGGCGCCGGCAGAGCCGCTCGGTGATGCAGGGAACGCTTTTGGTCGCGACTGCCGGACTCACGCCGGCGGAAGACGCCGGAGCGCGCTCCTTCGATTTCCAGCTCAACGGCGAGATCCTGATCGGCAAGAAGCTCTTCGACGCCTTTCGCTACAAGTTCGACATCCCCCTCGCTCCCGCCGATCCCGCCGATCCCGCCATGACCAGCGCGGCTCCGGCGACCGCCTCCGCGGCGGCATCCGCGCCCGTCATTCCGGTTTCGATTCCGCTCGTCTTCGAGCGCTTTCTGCGCCCGGGCGCCTACACCCTGATTCTCAAGCTCGAAGACCTGAATGGCGGCGGCTTCTTCCGCCAGATGGTCGAGATCGCAGTGCCGGCCGTCGAGGGGCCTGTGCCGCAGGAGGTCGACGCGCTCTCGGCCGGGATCTTCGCCGAAGCGAACGCCGCCCTCTCGACGCTCGACAACACGATCCGGCTGGTGCCGCCGCGCGGCGAGCTGCAGGCCGGACTGGTGCGCTTCGACAGCCTGACCACCGGCAGCGCCATCTCCGGCGTGCAGTTCACCCTCGACGGCCGCGCGATCCTGCGCAAGAACCGCCCGCCCTATTCGGTGGAGCTCGACCTCGGCGAGGTGCCGCGCACCCGGACGCTGCGCGCCAGCGCCTTCGACGATCAGGGCAAGGAGGTCGCCTGGGACGAGATTCTGGTGAACGCCAGCTCCCACCGCTTCCGCGTTCGCCTCATCGAGCCGCGCCGGGGCGCGCACTACGAGAAGAGCCTGCGCGCCGAGGCCGAGGTCGAGGTCCCCGAGGACGGCGCGCTCGAACGCGTCGAGTTCTTCCTCAACGAGACCCTGGTCGCGACTCTCTACCAGGAGCCGTTCACGCAGCCGATCCTCCTCCCTGAGGACGGCGGCATCGCCTACGTCCGCGCCGTCGCGCATCAGGTCGACGGCAACCAGACCGAAGACCTCGTCTTCGTCAATGCGCCCGACAACCTCGAGGAGCTCGACGTCCAGTTCGTCGAGCTCTACACCACGGTGCTCGACCGCGACAGCCACCCGGTCCGGGATCTCGAACAGCGCGACTTCCGCGTTCTCGAAGACGGCGTTCCACAGGAGATCGCGCGTTTCGAGCGCCTCGAGAATCTCCCCATCCACGTGGCCATCCTGCTCGACGTCTCGGCGTCGATGGAGAGCAACCTGGCGCAGGCCAAGGCGGCGGCGCTCAAGTTCTTCGAGAGCGCCATCACGCCGAAGGACCGCGGCGCCCTGATCGTCTTCAACGACCACCCCCTGCTCGCCGTCAAGCTCACCAACCAGCTGCCGGCGCTCGCCGGCGGGCTCTCGGGGCTCAAGGCCGAGCGCGGCACCTCGCTCTACGACTCGGTGGTCTTTTCGCTCTTCTACTTCAACGGCATCAAAGGCCAGCGCGCCATCCTGCTGCTCTCCGACGGCAAGGACGAAGGCAGCAGGTTCGACGTCGAGGAGACGCTCGACTTCGCACGCCGCGCCGGCATCGCCATCTATACCGTCGGTCTGAACATTCCGCGCTCCGACGCCGAGGTACGGAAGGTCCTGAAGAAGCTCGCCGAAGAGACCGGCGGCCGCAGCTTCTTCATCAAGGAGTCCACCGAGCTGGAAGCGATCTATGCCGCGATCCAGATCGAGCTGCGCTCCAGGTACCTGCTGGCCTACCAGTCCACCAACTCGAGCCGCGAGCTGCGCTTCCGCCTCGTCGACCTCGAGCTCGGGCGTTCCGGCCTCGACGCCAAGACGATTCGCGGCTACTACCCCTGATCCGCGGATCGGGCCCGGCATCGCGCTAGGATCGCCTGGTTTCGCCGATGATCCTGCGCGCGCTCACTCTCTCGCTGTTGTTCGCCCTGCCCGCTCCAGCGCCGGCGGCGGACGCGCTGCCGCCGGCTTCGCCCGCGCTGCCCACTGCTCCGGCCGCGACCGCGGAGTTCCTCGCGGCTGTCGAGCCGCTGATCACCCCGGCCGAGCGCGCGGCCTATCTCGCGCTCACCCGGAGCTATCAGCGTCAGGCGTTCGAACGCCGCTTCTGGGAGGTGCGCGATCCGTTTCCGGAGACACCGCGCAACGAGCTCGAAGAGCGCTTCCGCGAGCGCCTGCGTCTCGCCAGGGAGCGCTTTCCATCACCCGTCGACGAGCGCTTCCGGATGACGCTCCTCCTCGGCGAGCCGTTTCGACGGATTCCGCTGCGCTGCGCCGACCTTCTGCAGACCGGCGAGATCTGGTTTTTCAGCGCCGCCGGCCGGATCCCGCACGGCTTCACGCTCGTGTTCGTCTCCGGCGGCGTGAGCGTGGACGCGCCGCATCGCCTCTGGTCGCCCAGGTCCGGCTACAAGGAGTTGCTGCTCTGGCAGATCCCGCCGACCGGCGACGTCGAGGCCGAACTGGCCGAGCGCATCCCGCGCGACTGCCCGCGCGGCGCGGAGATCCTGGACGGACTCGCGGGCGCCTCCGACTGGAGCGAGCTCGAACGGGAATACGAAGTCATCCCACGCCCCAATCCGGAGTGGGTCCGGACGTTCCTCTCCTACTCGACCGACCTGCCACAGGGGGCGCTGCCCCTCGCCGCGGAGGTCGAGATCCACTTTCCGGGCCGCAACCAGAGTCGCACCATCGTCGATGCCAGCGTCATCGTCGACGCCGCGTCCCTGCGCGGCGACGGCGCCGCGCCGCCAGAGGCCGGGCGGGAGCTCCCGCCGGCCCTCGGGCTGCTGCTCGACGGCGAGGTCCTGCGTGGCGACGAGCTCTTCGATCACTTTCGCTATCGCTTCGAGCTCTCCGCCGAGCGCCTGCGTGCCGCGACGACGCTGCCCTTCTCCGCCCGGCGCTTTCTCCGTCCGGGGAGCTACACCCTGGTGCTTCGCCTGCAGGACCCGGCGAGCGGACGCGTCTTCCGGCGCCAGCTGGCGCTCGAGGTCCCGCCACCCGGATCCCTCGCGGCCCGGCTCTCCCCGGCGACCGCGGCGCTCGCATCGCCTCCGGGAGCCACCGGGACTGCTGCGACGCCACCGGACGACGCGGCGGGTGCCGCGGGCGATGCCACCACCGCAGCCACCGCGATGACCGCGATCGAGCCGAGCCTGCGTCTCCTCGCGCCCACCGACCAGTTGACCATCGGCCGTGTCAGGGTGGAGGCGGACGTGCGCGGCGTCGTGCCGGCGCGGGTCGATTTCGCGCTCGACGGCAAGCCGCTGCTCTCCAAGCGCCGGCCGCCGTTCTCGATCGAGTTCGATCTCGGGCGCTCGCCGCGCTTCCGCCGCCTTTCGGCCGCCGCCTTCGACCTCGCGGGCGATCTCGTCGCCGCCGACGAGGTCCTGCTCAATGGCGGACCGCATCGCTTCGCACTCCGGCTGACCGAGCCGCAACGATCGCCGGCAACCGGAAAACCTCTCGAGGCGCGCGCCGAGGTCGATCTGCCCGAGGGTGAAGAGCTCGACCGCGTCGAGTTCTATCTCAACGAGACCCGGCTCGCGACGCTCTATCAGCCGCCCTATGCGGTCTCGCTCATCGCACCGGCGATCGATGGCCTCACCTACCTGCGGGCGGTCGCTTTCCTCGCCGGCGGCGGGGCCGCCGAGGACGTTCGGGTCCTCGGTGCGGAATCGGACGGCGAAGCGGTGGAGGTCGATTTCGTCGAGCTCTACGCCGCGGCGCTCGACAAACGCGGCCGCCCGGTGACCGATCTCGGAGCCGCCGACTTTCGCATCCTCGAGGACGGCACCGAGCAGGTCGTGCGCCGCTTCGAAAACTTCGACCGGACGAGGGATCGCCCGGAAGCCGGTCTTCGGGAGGGCGGCCAACCGCCGGCGACCGTCGATCTGCTGCCGATCCACGCCGGCGTGATGATCGATACATCGGCGTCGATGATCGAGGAATTGGCCGACGCCGAGGTCGCCGCTCACCGCTTCTTTCGCGAGGTTCTCACCCCCGTCGACCGGGCCGCGGTGATCACCTTCGCCGATGCGCCGCGGCTGGCGGTGCGCTTCACCAACAAGCTCGACATCCTCGCCGGCGGCCTCGCCGGACTCCAGGCCGAAGGCGAGACCCGCCTCCACGACAGCCTTGCCTTCGCGCTGCACTACTTCTCGGGCGTGCGCGGCAGGCGGGCGCTCATCCTGCTCACCGACGGCGATGACTCCGAGAGCCGATTTCGCTTCGATGAGGTCCTCGAGTACGCGCGGCGGACCGGGGTGACGATCTTTGCGATCGGCCTCAACGTGCCTTCGAAGCCGGTCGACGCCGGGGTGCATCTCGACCAATTGGCGCGCGAGACCGGCGGGCGCTCGTTCCGGATCCGCCGCGCCAACGAGCTCGCCAGCGTCTACGAGACGATCCGCCAGGAGCTGCGCTCGCAATACCTGCTCGCCTACCAGTCGTCGCGCCTCGACGGCTCGACGGCCTTCCGCGAGATCACGCTCGAGGTCCTGCGCCCCGGCGTCTCCGCGCGGACGCTCCCGGGCTACTATCCGTGAACCCCGCCGCTCCTCCGCCAGCGCACCCCAGGACACCCATGCCGCAGAACCCCGGAAGTCCCTCACTGCCGCCGCGGCTGGTCCTCGCCTCCGCTTCGCCGCGCCGCAGCGCCCTCCTTGCCGACCTCGACCTCGACTTCACGATACGCCCGCCGCAGACCGACGAGAGCCCGTTGCCGTACGAAAGCCCGGCCGACCTCGTCGCGCGGCTGGCGCGCGAAAAAGCCCAGACGCGCGTCGGTGCGGGCGAGATCGTCCTCGCCGCCGACACCGTCGTGGTCATCGACAACGAGATTCTCGGCAAACCCGCCGACGCCACCGAGGCGAGGTCGATGCTGACGCGGCTCTGCGGCCGCGATCACGAGGTCTATACCGGCGTCGCCCTGGCGGCTGGCTCCAGCGACTCCCGCGTGCCAACCCGCCTCGCCAGCCGGGTCGAACGCACCCAGGTGCGCATCCGGGAGATGAGTGCCGCCGAGATCGCGGCCTATGTCGCAGGCGGAGAGCCGATGGACAAGGCCGGCGCCTACGCCATCCAGGGCTGGGGTGCGCTCTTCGTCGAGGCGATCGCCGGCAACTACACCAACGTCGTCGGCCTGCCGATGCCGGCCGTCGAGGCCTGCTTTCGCGAGCTGGGCTTCGAGCTCGCGAGCTTCCGGCGGAATCCGTCCGGACCGGGCTGATCAGCCTTCGAACTTGATCGGTTCGCCGAGCTCGGAGAGCGAGAAATTGGTCATGATCTGGTGGCCGTTGAAGTCGAGCACGCGCAGATCCTCGACCGCCGCCAGATCGGCAGCCACGTTCTCGTAGGCGCGCGCGTAGCGTTCCTTCACCGCCGCCAGCGATACCTCGTAGGCGATGAACTTGACGATCCCCTTGTAGCGCAGCTTCTCCACCAGGCGAGAATCGAAGAGCTCTGGATAGGTCGAGAGCACCAGGATCGGCCCGGTGCCGGTGAAGATCAGATAGGGCCGGACATCGGTCTTTGGGCTCATGATGGCGCTCCTCCCGCGTGCGTCCGCACCGTAACCGGCGGCCAGCTGGCTGTCAAGGCGATCCACCCGGAAGAGGCTAAACCACGCTGTCACAGACATTTATGGCTTCCGTAACTCTCCCGTCACGGCATCGCTGTGGAAAAGAGGCCGCCGCGCCGCCAATCCAACCCGCAGTCCACCCCATCTCTCCCGGCTAATTTCTGATTCCAGGTCACTTATGCACTCTGCACAGAATCCTGTTCAAAACGCAGGAAGGACCGGAACCAGCGTGCTCCGCTCCCCCTCCACGGGCCGTTTTCCGCAGGCTTTTCCGCGCTGGCTGCGGAGGACCGCGTGCTAGCCTGCGGCCATGGTCGCAACCCGGCTTCTGGTCGTCGAAGACGAGCCCGATATCGCCGAGGTCCTGCAGTTCAACCTCGAACGCGCCGGCTTCTCGGTCGCCGTCGAACGCCGGGGCGACAGCGCGCTCGAGGCCATCCGGCGCCGGCCTCCGGACCTCGTGATCCTCGACCTGATGCTTCCCGGCCTCGACGGTCTCGAGCTCGCGCGCCTGCTCAAGCGCGATCCCGCGACCTCCGGCCTGCCCCTCGTCATGCTCACCGCCAAGGGTGAAGAGCTCGACCGCATCGTCGGTCTCGAGCTCGGCGCCGACGACTACATCTCGAAGCCGTTCAGCCCGCGCGAGGTGGTCCTCAGGATCAAGGCGGTGCTGCGCCGCCGCACCGGCGACGACGAGGCGAAGGCCTCGATCGAGATCGGCAGGATCCGGCTCGACGCGGCGGCGCACCGCGCCGAGGTGCGCGGCGCCGACATCGCGCTCACCGCCACCGAGTTCCGCCTGCTCCGGCTGTTGATGGAGCGCCCGGGCCGCGTGCAGACCCGCGCCCGGCTCCTGACCGACGTCTGGGGCTACGCCGAGGATGTCGACAGCCGCACCGTCGACACGCATGTGCGACGGCTGCGCCACAAGCTCGGTCCGGAGGCCGACCGGATCGAGACGGTGATCGGCGTCGGCTACCGGATGCGCGGCTAGGAGGTCGCGGGCAATGAAGCTCCTGCTGTTGCGCCACGCCATCGCCAGCGACCGGGCGGCGTTCGCGGCGACCGGGAAGGAAGACCGTCTACGCCCGCTCACCGACGACGGCAAGAAGAAGATGCGGCGGATCGCCGAAGCGCTCGTCGGGCTCGTTCCGGAGCTCGCCCTGATCGCGACGAGCCCCTACGTCCGCTCTCGCGAGTCGGCGGAGTTGCTCGCCCGCGCCTACCCCGAGCGTCCCGTCCTCTCCGAGCTCGCCGAGCTCGCGCCCACGGGAGCCTCGGCGGCGCTGCTCAAGTTCCTGCAGGCGCAGAAGTCGTTGCCGGTCGTCGCCTGCGTCGGCCATGAGCCCAACCTCTCGCAGCTCGCCGGGTGGCTTCTCGCCGGCCGGGAGAAGTCGTTTCTCGAGTTGCGCAAGGGCGGCGCCTGCCTGCTCGACTTCGCCGGCCGCCTCGCCCCGGGAAATGCGACGCTGCTCTGGCACCTGACGCCGTCGCAGCTGCGCTCGCTTCGGGCTCCTTGATGAAAATCCCGGCCGACCTGCTGGTGCGCCCGGCGGAGGAGGCCGTCCGCCGGCTGGCGCTGGTGCAGCTCGAGCGCGCCTCGGCGGCACGCAAGCAGCTGGTCGAAGGCGATCGCGAAGAGGCGCTGCACGACTTCCGCGTCGCGCTGCGCCGCCTGCGAAGCCTCCTGCGCTCGCACCGCTCCTCCTTCGCGGTCGAGTTCCCCAGGAAAGCGCTCCGCCGCCTCGCCGCGCTGGCGCGCGACACGAATCCCGGGCGCGACGCCGAGGTGCAGCTCGCCTGGGTGGAGAGCTTCGCCGAGGAGCTGAAGCCCGCCGAGCGCGCCGGTCACCGCGAGCTGGCGCGCGAGCTGGCCCAGCGTCGCGACGAGAGCTATCGCAAGGTCGAGCGTGAGATCGTGCGCGACTTCAACGGCATCGCCGAGGACCTGGGCGCCCGCCTCGTCGCCTACCGGGTCGCCGTCGACCTCGAGCGTCCCGCGCGGCCGGCGAGCTTCGCCGCGGCGACGCGCGCAGCGCTCACCCGGAGCGCCGGGGAGCTCCTCGAGAAGCTCGGCGAGATCGAGTCCGTGGCCGACGAGACCGCTGGCCACGCGGCGCGCATCGCCGCCAAGCGCCTGCGCTACATCGCCGAGCCAGTCGCCCCCTGGATCACAGCTTCCCAGCGGCCAGTCGAGCTGCTCAAGGAGCTGCAGGACCTCCTGGGCGAGCTGCACGACGGGCAGCTCCTGGCCGCGCTGGTCGGCCAGGCGCTGGCGGAGCTCGAGTCGAAGCGTGCCCAGCAGCTCATCGAAGCGACCCTCGACGGCCCGGAGGGGTCGCCGCAGGCCGGAACGCCGGTCCGCAGCCGGGAACGGGCCGGGCTCATCGCCGTGGCGCGCCGGTTGGGCGTGCGGCGCAACGACCTCTTCGCCTCCCTGGCCCAGGACTGGCTCGGCGAGAGTGCCCCGGCGCGCGCCCAGCTCGTCGCAGCGCTCGCGGAGATCGACCAGAGTCTCGCCGCCGCTCCGCGCCGCCGGACGGGCCCGGCCGGCGCGCTCGCAGGCTAGCGCGAGCGGCGGCGCAGCGCGTTCTCCATGAAGATCGCCTGGCTGGCGCGCACCGGCTCGCCCGGTTCCGGACGGACCCTCTGCCAGCTGCCGTCCGGCTCGAGCACCCAGGCTTTCCGGTTGTCGGTCAGCTGCACGTCGAGGATCGCCTGCAGCTCCGCGCGCAGCCCGGGCGACTCGACCGGCACCATCGTCTCGACCCGGTAGTCGAGATTGCGCGACATCCAGTCGGCGGAGGCGATGAAATACTCGTCGGCGCCGGCGTTCGAAAAGTGGAAGATGCGGGCGTGCTCGAGGAACCGTCCGACGATCGAGCGCACGCGTATCGTCTCGCTCATTCCGGGAACGCCCGGGCGCAGGCGGCAGACGCCGCGCACCAGCAGGTCGATTTCCACTCCGGTGCGCGAAGCGTCATAGAGCGCGCGGACGATCTCGGGGTCCTCGAGCGAGTTCATCTTGGCGACGATCCGGCCCGGCCTGCCGCCGCGCTGATGCTCCGCTTCGCGCGCGATGAGCTCGATGACTCGCCTGCGCATGTTCATCGGCGCGACCACCAGCTTCTCGAAGCGTTGGTCCCCGATGTGCCCCGAGGTCATGAGGTTGAAGAGCTGTGCGGTGTCGGCACCGAGTGCAGGGTCACAGGTGAAGAGCCCGAGGTCGGTGTAGAGCTCCGCGGTGTCGGTGTTGTAGTTGCCGGTCGCGAGGTGGACGTAGGTGCGGACGCCATCGGCCTCCTGGCGCACCACCAGCGAGACCTTGGCGTGTGTCTTGTAGCCGAGCACGCCGTAGGCGACATGCGCCCCCGCGCCTTCGAGCGCCTCCGCCCACTCGATATTCCTCGCCTCGTCGAAGCTCGCCTTGAGCTCCACCAGCACCGCGACCTGCTTGCCGCGCTCGGCGGCCTCGATCAGCGACTGCACCACAGGCGAATTGCGCGAGGTCCGGTAGAGGGTCTGCTTGATCGCCAGCACGGCCTCATCCTCGGCCGCAACGCGCAGGAAGCGCTCGACCGAGCTCGAGAAGGCGTCGTAGGGATGGTGCACGAGAAGATCGCCGCCGCGGATCACGCGAAAGATGTCGACCTCGCGCGCATCGGCGGCGGGCTCGAGCCGCGGATGGACCTGCGGGCGCCAGCGCTGGACCTGCAGGGCCGGCAGTGGCAGCGCGGCGAGCTGGAAGAAGTCGCGCGCCGCGAGCGGCGGCCGCACCTCGTAGAGGTCGGCCGGCCCCACCATGAGCTCGTCGGCGAGCAGTGATCGCATCCACTCCGGCATCTCCGGCACGACCTCGAGGCGGACGATCGAAGCGAAGCGGCGCGCCCGCAGGTCCTCCTGCACCGACTCCAGGAGATCCTCGGCCTGCTCCTCGTGCTTGGCGACGTCGGCCGCCCGGGTGACCCGGAACGGATACGACTCCAGGAGCTCCATTCCCGGGAAGAGGCGCTCGAGGAACTCGGCAATCACCACTTCGAGCGCGACGAAGCGCATCGTTTCCGGAAGCTGGATCCAGCGCGGCAGGCTCGGCGGCACCTTGAGACGCGCGAAGCGGACCTCCGCGCTCGCCGGCGAGCGCAGGGCGACGGCGAGCGAGAGCGAGAGGTTGGAGATGAACGGGAACGGATGCGAGGTGTCGAGCCCGAGCGGCGTGAGGATCGGGAAGACGGTGGTGGAGAAGAAACGCTCGAGATAGGCGCCTTCCGCCGGCGCGAGTTCGCGAAAGCCGACGAGCTCGACGCCTTGACGGGCGAGCTCGGGAAGGATCTTCTCGAGCAGCAAGGAGCGCTGCTGCTGCAGGCGTGGCCGCACCCACGCGCCGATCTCGTCCAACTGCTGCATCGCCGTCCGGCCGTCGGGAGACAGTTTCTGCGACCGGCTCTGCTGCTGGAGCTTCAGGCCCCCGACCCGCTTCATGAAGAACTCGTCGAGGTTGCCACCGAAAATGGCGATGAACTTCAAACGCTCGAGGAGCGGCACGTCCGGATCCTCGGCCTCCGCCAGAACCCGGGCGTTGAACTCGAGCCAGGAGAGCTCGCGGTTGAAGAACGGCGAGGCTTGCTCGTCGGCGCCGGCAGGCGTCCTGGTCTCGACTTCCGGGTGGATCCGGCCGATCGTCTCCGTCATGGCTCCCTCGCCCCTCGGGACCAGTGCGTCCCGTCCAGCGCCCGCTGAAGGTGAAATTTCAGTCTACCCTCCGCGCGTGACGCCTGCGTGACAAGGCTCCGGTCCGGCCGGAAAGCACCCAGGCGTGACCTGCGCGACCCCTCGCGGTCACGCCGTCGCCCCACCCGGCGCCTACGATCTCTTCGCACTCGGAGAGGAGAACGCCCCCATGTTCACGCGCTGCGATGTGCACGTTCACAGCCGGCATTCCGACCGCCCGAGCGAGTGGTACCTCGATCGCATCGGCGCGCCGGAGAGTTTCACCGAGCCGCTCGAAATCTACCGCCTGGCGAAGGCCCGCGGCATGGATTTCGTGACCATTTCCGATCACGACTCGATTGCCGGAGCGCTCGACATCGCGCACCTGCCAGGGACCTTTCTCGCCAGCGAGGAGACCGTCACCTTCCCCGAGGACGGCTGCGACCTTCACATCCTGGTCCTCGGCGTCACCGAGGCGCAACATCGCGAGCTGCAGCGCCTGAAGCGCAATCTCTACGACTTTCGCGCCTTCGCCCGCAGCGAGGGCATCGTGCACGTCGTGGCGCATCCGCTCTTTCGCGTCAACGACCGCCTGACCCTCGATCACATCGAGAAGATCCTGGTCCTCTTCCGGCTCTTCGAGGGCATCAACGGCACGCGCGATCCCCGCGCGACGACGCTCTTCGACGCGGTTCTCTCAGCGACGACGCCCGCGCTCCTCGCCGAGCTCGCCGAACGGCACCGGCTGCCGCTCGACTTCGCTCCGACGGAGCCGCCGAGCTACGCCACCACCGGCGGCAGCGACGATCACGGCGGGATCTACGTCGCCACCACCTGGACAGAGACCGCCGCCGCGGGCTCGGCGGAAGAGTTTCTCGCCCAGATCGGATCGGGACGCTGCCGTCCCGGCGGCGAAACCGGCTCGTCGCTCAAGCTGGCGCGCAGTTTCCAGACCCTCGCCCACGACTATTACCGCGCCAAGGTCCTCGGCGGATCGCGCTGGAAGAACGATCCCCTGGCCGATCTCCTGCGCCGCATCGCCGGTGGCGAGCTCGACCCGGCGAATCCTGAAGGCTCGGCGCTCGGCCGCACGATGCGCAAGTTCATGGCGTTCGCCCCGCCGGCGCAGTTCCTGCGATCCGAGCTGCTCGCCCGTCCGCCCCTGGACACTCGACTGGACTCGGCCGGGGCGCGCGAGGCCGAGCGCCGGACCTTCGAGTCGGCTTGCCGGCTCGGCCAGCGCGCCGCGGCTCGCGCGCTCGAGTCGGTGGTCTCCGAGCTCGAACGCGGGGACCTCCTGAGCGCTCTTCCGGCGCTCTCGGATCTCGCCCCGGTGGTGGTGGCGCTGTCGCCCTACGTCGCCGCCTTCCGCTTCCAGCACAAGGACGAGCCGCTCCATCGCCTCGTCGCCCGGCGCTTCCCCGCCGCCGCCCACCTCCTGGAAAAGAGTCCGCGCCTCGCCTGGGCGACCGATACCCTGAACGACGTCAACGGCGTCTCCCGCACCGTGACGAGCGCCGCGACACTTGCCCACAAGCGCTCACTGCCGCTGACTGTGCTGGCGTGCGAGAGCCGCCGGCCGGCGGCCGACTTCGTGTGCGAGAACTTCGCACCGATCTGGGAGACCGCGGTGCCGCGCTACGAGGAGCTCACCCTCCGCGTGCCGCCGGCGATCGACCTCATCGAGCACTGCGAGCGTGAGAACTACGGCAGGATTTTGATCTCGACGCCCGGTCCGGTCGGTCTCGCCGCGCTCGCGGCCGGAAAGCTCCTCGGCGTGCCGACGGCCGGGATCTACCACACCGACTTCCCGCGCTACGTCGCCGCGCTCGGCGGCGATGGGCGGCTGGAGGACCTGGCACGCTCCTACATCCGCTGGTTCTATCGCCAGATGGACGAGGTGCTGGTCTCGAGCGCCGCCTACGCCGAAGAGCTCGTCGCGATGGGCGTCGAGCGCGATCGCCTGCGCGACCTGCCGCGCGCCGTGGACCTCGAGCTCTTCTCTCCCCGGCGGCGTCAGCCGGACTTCTTCGCGCGCTGGGGCTTGCCGCCGGGCCGCGTCCTGCTCTACGTCGGGCGGTTGAGCCGGGAAAAGAACCTCGGCGCGCTCTTCCGGGCCTTCGAAACGCTGCGGGAGCGAGGCGTCGCGGCCGGCCTGGCGCTGGTCGGCGACGGCCCGGAGCGGCGGGCGCTCGAGATGCGCTGGGGCGCGCCGGATGTCGCCTTCACCGGCTACCTGGCCGGCGAGGAGCTCGCCACCGCCTACGCCTCCGCCGACCTCTTCGTCTTTCCGAGCCGCACCGACACCTTCGGCAACGCGGTGCTCGAGTCGATGGCCTCGCGAGTGCCGCCGATCGTCGCGCGCGAAGGCGGGCCCGCCGAGCAGGTCCGGCACGGCGAGACCGGGCTCGTCGTCGACCTCGACCTCCCCGCAGCCCTGCCGGACGCCATTCAGGCGCTGCTCGCCCACGACGGGCTCCGCCACCGGCTGGGCGCTGCGGCGCGCGCCCATGCGGCCGCCTGCAGCTGGGACCGGCTGCTCGGCGCTCTCTTCCCGTGCCTCCCGGCAGCGGCGCCGCTTCTGGAGACCCCAGGGGCGGATCTGGCGGAGCTCGAGGAGGCTCTCGCTTCCGCCAGTTGAGCCGGCTCCCCGTCACGCGGTGTGACAATCGTGTGACAGCGAATGGTAGGCTGCGATCTCGCCAGCTGCGTGTTTCGCGACCGCTACCTCTCCGTTCCGCCCGAGGGCCGCATGAGACTCGACTCGATCATCAAGCGCTTCCTGCCTCGCGAGGAGCGCTTTCAGGAGCTGCTCCTCAAGGACACCCAGAATCTGACCCGCTCGGCGGAGCTCTTCCTCGCCATCGCCCACAGCACCAGGCTCGAGGACCGGCGGATCAAGCTGGTCGAGCTCAAGGCGCTCGAGCACGAAGGCGACGAGATCACCCGCCAGGTCTTCGAGGCGCTCAACCGGTCGTTCATCACCCCGCTCGACCGCGAGGACATCCGCTCGATCGCGGTCGACCTCGACGACATCCTCGACTACCTCGAGGGGATCGCCCGCTACCTGGTCATCTTCCAGATCGACGAGGCACCGGAACCACTCACCCGCTTCGCCGAGATCCTGCTCGAGATGGTCGGCCAGATCGACTCCGTGACCCGGCTGATCTGGGATCTCGGCAACGAGCGGGCGGTGCGCGACAAGCTGGTGCGCATCTCGGAGCTCGAAAACCAGGGCGACGACCTCTTCCTCACCGTCATCGCCGACCTCTTCCGTGCCGACAGCGGCCGCAACGCCATGGACACCATGAAGTGGAAGGAGATCTACCAGAATCTCGAGGATGCCTGCGATTCCTGCAAGGACTTCACCCACATCATCGGCAACGTGGTGATCAAGAACGCCTGAGCCCGAGCCGCTGACACCTTCCAGTGACCGTCCTCATCGCCATCGTTCTCGTCGCGCTGATCTTCGACTTCCTGAACGGCTTCCACGACGCCGCGAACTCGATCGCCACCGTCGTTTCCACCCGGGTGCTCTCGCCGCAGCAGGCGGTTGCGTGGGCGGCGTTCTTCAACTTCGTCGCCGCCTTCGTCCTCGGGACGCACGTCGCGAAGACGATCGGCAAGGGGATGATCGACCTGTCGGTCGTGACCCCTCAGGTCATTCTCGCCGGCCTGCTGGGCGCGATCTTCTGGAACCTCTTCACCTGGTACTTCGCCATTCCGGTCTCCTCCTCGCACGCCCTGATCGGCGGCTACGCCGGCGCGGCGATCGCCAAGGGTGGATGGGCAGCGATCCTCTGGGCCGGCTGGACCAAGACGCTGGTGTTCATCGTGCTCGCCCCGACCATCGGCCTGCTGGTCGGCTTCGGGCTGATGGTCGCGGTGAGCTGGCTCTTCCGCCGCGCCCGGGTGCACAAGGCGGACCGGTTCTTTCGCCGGGCGCAGCTCGTCTCGGCCGCGCTCTACAGCCTCGGGCACGGCGGCAACGACGCCCAGAAGACGATGGGCATCATCACCGGCCTGCTGGTGACCTCCGGCTATCTGGCCAGGTTCGAGGTGCCGCTCTGGGTCATCCTCGTCAGCCATTTCGCCATCGCGCTCGGCACCCTCTTCGGCGGCTGGCGGATCGTCAAGACGATGGGCTCGAAGATCACCAAGCTGCAGCCGACCGGCGGCTTCTGCGCCGAGACCGCGGGCGCGATGACACTCGTCGGCGCGACCCTCGCCGGGATTCCGGTCTCGACCACCCACACCATCACCGGCGCAATCATGGGAGTCGGCGCGACGCGGCGGCTCTCGGCGGTGAAATGGGGCGTCGCCGGCCGCATCGTCTGGGCCTGGGTGCTCACCATCCCGATCTCCGCCGCGGTCGCGGCGCTTTGCTACCTGGTGGTCTCGTTCTTCCTCAGCGCCTGAGCCGTGCGGGTGCAGTTTCCCCGATGCCGGTTTCTCTGATTCAATTCCGGGCACGATGAGCCCGCGCCAGGCCACCAGCAAGCCCCGCGCTTCGGGCGCCCTGCCGCGACGCGCCGGGAAGTCGCCCGCCGCAGTGGCGCCAGGGCGCCTCGCCGCCCTCGACATCGGCTCGAACTCGATTCACATGCTGGTCGTCGAACGCAGCGGCCCCGGTGCCTCCGGCGCCGCGGGCGTCCCCGGCACCCCGGGCAGTTACCGGGTCCTGGCGCGCGAGCGCGACATGGTGCGCCTCGGCAAGTCGGCGCTCGCCGACGGTGCGCTCTCGCCGAAGGCGATGCGCAAGGGGCTCGAGGCGCTGCTCAAGATGACCACGCTCGCCCGGCTCAAGGGGGCGGGCGAGATCGTCGCGGTCGCCACCAGCGCGGTGCGCGAGGCAGCCAACGGCCGCGAGTTCCTCGCCCAGGTCCGCGCCCTCACCGGGCTCGACGTTCGCATCCTCTCGGGCGAGGAGGAGGGCACGCTGATCTTTCGCGCCGTCCAGCACGCCGTCGATCTCTCGCAGGGGAATGTCGTGCTCGCCGACGTCGGCGGCGGCTCCACCGAATGGTGCGTGGCGCGGCGCGGCGATCTGCGCTCGGTGCAGAGCGTCCAGCTGGGGTCGCTCCGGTGCGCCGCGATGCTCGCGGGCGACCCGCCCGCCGCGCGGTCGATCGAGCGGCTTCGCCGTGCCTTGCGCGAGGGCCTGGCGAAGCTCAAGACGCCGAAAGAGACCGGCCGGCTCATCGCCACCTCGGGGACCGCCGCCTGCTGCGGCGACCTCGCTGATCTCCTCGCCGGCCGCGAGCACGGCGCGATGATCGGCGGCCTGCGCGAGCTCAGGCTCCGCGACCTCCACGCCGTCGTCGCGGCCCTCGCGACCCTGACCTTGAAAGAGATCGCCGCGCTGCCGCCGGTCGGCGCACCGCGCTCGGGATCGATCCTCGCCGGAGCGGTGCTCCTCCAGGAGCTCGCGGCGCGCGCCGGAGTCGATCGCCTCTACCTCTGCGACCGGGCGCTGCGCGAAGGCCTCGTGCTCGAGGCGCTCGGGGCGCCGGCGACCGAGGTTCCCGTCGCCGGCGAGGTCCGCCGCCGCCAGGTCCAGGACCTCGCGAGCCGGGCACCCGGAATGCTCGCCCATGCCCAACAGGTGGAGCGCCTCGCGGTCCGCCTGTTCGACCTCACCGCCCCGGTCCACAATCTCGGCGCGCGCGAGCGCGAATGGCTCGAGTTCGCCGCCCTGCTGCACGACATCGGGCACTCGATCCACTTCGAACGCCACCACAAGCACAGCCACTACCTCATCACCACCGCCGACCTCGACGGCTTCGACCCGCGGGAGATCGAAGTCATCGCCGAAGTGGCGCGCTACCACCGCGGCGCGCCGCCGCGCCTCCGGCATGCTTCGTTTGCGGCGCTGCGCAGCTGGCAGCAGCGCGCCGTCGAGAAGCTCGCCGCCCTGCTGCGCGTCGCCAACGCGCTCGATTGCACCCACGCCACCCGGGTCGTCGAGCTCTACGCCTCGCTCAAGGGACGCCGCGAGGTGCTGGTGGAAGTGCTCTCGCCTTTCGCGGTCGACCTCGAGCTCGCCGCGGCTCGCGAGCGGGCCCGGCTCTTCGAGCAGGTCTTCGGCCGCCGTCTGACCTTCCGCCAGGGCCTCAAGAAGCCCGCCCGCAGACGCTAATCCGCACTGTCACAAGGAGTTAACAACCGTCCCGGAAATCCGTTCCCCGGGGCGCTGCGGAAATTGTCCCGGCACATCCCTGCAAACCGTTGCCAGGAATCCAACGGGCGACCGCAAGTCTCTTGTTTTCATGCATTACGCTGGCTGCACAAGAAACAGTGCAGAACGCTGAAGAACGCCGGAAGGGAACGCTTCCCTGCCCGTTCCAAGTCACTTTTCCACAGCCTTTTCCACCTCCCTTGCGGAGAACGCCGGAGAAGCCCGCCGAGGGCCGATTCGCCGCCGTTGTACACTGCCCATCCTCCCGTCCATGGCCTACTCTTTCGCCCCCAGACTCCGCCTCGCACCCCTCTGGCCGGCTCTCGCCGCGCTCGCCCTGGCGGCGATCCTGGCGTCGATCCTGCTGCCGCGCACACTCGCCGAGCGCGCGGCCACCCAGCTCGCCCAGGACACCCGACTGCTCGTCGCGGCGGTGCCGGCACCGACCCTGTTCTCCTCTCCCGACCTGGCGCTCGAACGCCGCCTGCGGCAGCTCGTCGAGGGGACCGATTTCCGCATCACGGTGATCGCCGTCGACGGCATCGTGCTCGCCGACAGCGACCGCCAGGACGACGAGCTCGCGGCGATGGACAACCACCTCAACCGGCCGGAGATCGCCCAGACCCTCGCCCGCGGCGACGGCAGCGCCATCCGCCACAGCGACACCACCGGCCAGGACACCCTCTACGCCGCCCGTCTGGTCCACGACGGCAGGGGCCGCTCGTGGATCCTGCGTCTCGGTCGGCCGCTCTCCACGATCTCTGCCCTGAATCGCCATCTCTCCCGGATCCTGCTTCTCGCCGGGCTTGCCGCGCTGGCGCTGGTCGCCCTGGTCTCGTGGTGGCTCACGCGCTCCCTCTTCCGGCCGCTCGGCGAGCTCCTCGGTGCCGCCGACCTGATGGGTCGCGGCGACTACGCGGTCGCCTTTCGCATCCCCGAGCAGCGCGAGCTCGCCCGCCTCGGCACTTCCCTGCAGCGGATCGCGCGCCACGCCGGCGAGCAGATCCGCGCGGTCGAGGCCGAGCGCGATCACCTGCGCGCCACCGTCGCCGGCATGACCGAGGGCGTGCTGGTGACCGACGCCCGCGGCAGAGTCCGGCTCTTGAACCCCGCCTTCTGCGAGATCTTCGGCGTCCCGGCGAGCGCTCCGCCGGGCGACGTGCTCGATCTCGCCCGCGAACCCCGGCTGGTCGACCTCATCCAGCAGGTGCTCGGCGATGGCGCCCATGACGCCGGGCGCCGCCTCCACCTGGAACGCATGGAGCCGGTTCGCCGCACGCTGGCGCTCGCCGGCTCGAACCTCGGCGTGCAGGAGGGCGCCGTCGTCGTGGTGCGCGACATCACGGAGGCCGAGCAGCTGAATCGCATGCGGCGCGACTTCGTCGCCAACGTCTCGCACGAGCTGCGCACGCCGCTCTCGGCTATCCAGGGTTACGCCGAGACGCTGCTGCGACGGCGCTCTCGACGACCGCGACACGGCTCTGCGCTTCAGCCAGCGCATCGTCGACCAGTGCCGGCGGCTGGCGGCGCTCCTCGCCGACCTGCTGACGCTCTCGCGGCTCGAGGGCAAGGAGGCACTCGAGAGTCTCGAGCCGGTCGACCTGCGCGCCGTCGCCAGGGAGGCGATCGAGCTCGTGACCGGGCAGGCGGCAGCGAAGCAGGTCGCGGTCGAGCTCGTGCCGGGACCGTCGCCGATCGTCGCCGGCGATCCCGAAGGGCTCTTCCGCCTGGTGTCGAACCTGCTCGAGAACGCCGTCAAGTACAACCAGCCCGGCGGCAAGGTGAAGATCACCCTCGAGGCCGGGGACGGTCCTCTGGAGATGCCGGAGAAGCCGGCGCTGGCGCCGCTCGCTCCGCTGACGCTGCAGGCACCGATGGCCGCGATCGAAGTCCGCGATACCGGCATCGGCATTCCGGGGTCGGCGCTGCCGCGCATCTTCGAGCGCTTCTACCGCGTCGACCAGGGCCGGGCGCGCGAAGAGGGCGGCACCGGGCTCGGCCTCGCCATCGTCAAGCACGTGGCGCAGGCGCATCAGGGCCGGGTCGAGGTGGAGAGCGAGCTCGGCAGGGGCTCGAAGTTCCGCGTCCTCCTGCCGCTCCAGCCGCGACTGACGCCGGCCGCAGCCCCGTCCGAACGTCCCCCCGTGCCCTTCGCGTGACCGGGGAACCGCCTGTCGCACGCCTGTCACATCGGCGTCGCAGCTTCGCAGAGCCCTGCCGATATCTTGCCCAGGACTCGCAGCGCCCAGTCGGGTTCATCGCTCCGGGCGCCGCGACTGGCAATCGATCCGTCAACTTCAGGGAGGAATCTCATCATGCGCAAGTCTCTCGTTTTCGCCGCAGGCCTCTGCCTGCTCGCCCTCGGCTTCGCTGCGAGCGCCGTCGCCCAGCAGCCCCTCATGGGCCTCTACTACAACGAAGTCGAGAAGGACGGGCGGGTCTACGTCTTCAACACCCCCGAGACCTTCAAGGCCTGGAGCGCCGGCGGCGAGATGGGCAAGTCGGTCACTCTCGTCGGCCGCGCGGTCGACGGCAAGACCCTGGTCGCCGAGAACGAGACCGCGGTCGACCTCTACCTCTTCAAGCACGACCTTCCCGGCTACGACCGGCCGACCCCGGCGCCGTACAACCCGGGCTTCGACGTCTCCTGGAAGGACGGCAAGACGATCTTCAAGACCAAGACCGCCGAAATCGCGATCTCGAACCGCCTGCAGGCGCGCTACACGATGTTCAACGCCGACAATCCGGCGGTCGAAGACATTGGCACCTTCAATATCCGCCGCGCCAAGACGGCGATCGAGGGCAAGGCCGGCGACTGGAAGTTCAAGCTGCAGGCGAACTGGGTCGGCGGCGGCTACGTCACCGCCGCGTCGATCGTCTCGAACAACCTGCGGACCACGGTCCGCCGCGGACCCGAGCTCGAAGACGCCGAGATCTGGTGGGCCAAGCACCCGATGGCGACCGTCTGGGTCGGCCAGGGCAAGGTGCCGTTCAGCCGCCAGGAGTACACCTCCTCCGGCAGGCAGCAGTTCGTCGACCGCTGGATCGGCAACGCCCTCTACGCCCCCGGCCGTGACCAGGGTATCCGCGTCGAAGGCATGAACAACTCGAAGACCTTCGAGTACGCGGTCGGCGCCTACAACGGCATCGCGCGCAACATCAACATCAACGACAACGATGAGTACCTATACTCCGGACGGGTGGGCTGGATGCCGTTCGGCGAGTACAAGTTCGAAGAGAGCTCGCTCGACCGGCCGACCGGCCCGAAGCTGGTGCTCGCTCTCGCCGGTCTGACCAACACGGTCGGCCTCGGCACCGCGGCGATCGACGTCGAGCGCCTGGGCTACGAGGTGGCCTTCAAGTGGGGCGGCTTCAACGCCCAGGGCGAGTACTTCGACGAGAACGCCGAGAACCAGTCCAACGTCACGTCGGACAACCTCGGCTACTACGTTCAGGCGGGCTACCTCTTCCCCGGCAACAAGTTCGAGGTCGCCGGCCGCTACGAGAGCATCGAACGCGACCAGGCTTTCAGCGTCACCAACCTCGGCGGCGCCCTCAAGGACTTCGAAGGCACCGGCCTGGGAGTGAGCTACTACCTCAACAAGCACGTGCACAAGATCCAGGCCGACTGGTTCAGCTACGAAGACAAGGTGACCGGCGCCGGGCTCGACGAGCTGCGCGTCCAGCTCCAGGTCATCTTCTAAGACCTCCCTCGGGTTGGGGAGACCCCCTCACTGCCTCGGGGGTCTCCCCTCTTTTTTTTCATCCGTAGTAGGTTTGGGGCTCAGCAGGAGAGAACAGACACAATGGAACGCCACCGGGACCAGGATTTCGAGAAGATTCGCCAGTCGCTCCTGCGCATGGGGGGACTCGTCGAAAGGATGGTCAGCGAGGCGATGGCGGCGCTCGTCGAGCGCGACACCTCCCGCGCCCAGGCGGTGATCCGCACCGACGCCGATGTCGATCAGCTCGAGAAAGAACTCGACGACGCCTGCCACGCGGTCCTCGCCCTGCAGCAGCCGACCGCGATCGACCTGCGCTTCCTCGTCGCGGTGATGAAGATCTCCACCGATCTCGAGCGCATGGGCGACTCGGCGGTCAACGTCGCCCAGGCGGTCGAAATCCTCAACCAGGAGCCGCCGCTCAAGCCGTACATCGACCTGCCGCGGCTTGCGGTCATCGCCCAGGAGATGGTGCGCGACTCCCTCGACAGCTTCGTCCGCCGCGATGCCCGCGCCGCCTTCGAGGTCTGCCGCCGCGACGACGAGGTCGACGCGCTCTACCGCCAGCTCTTCCGCGAGCTCCTCACCTACATGATCGAGGACCCGCGCACCGTGGCGCGGGCGCTCCACCTGCTGCTCATCGCCCGCAACTACGAGCGCATCGCCGACCACGCCACCAACATCGGCGAAGACGTCGTCTTCTACGTCGAAGGCCGCGACATCCGCCACCTCGCGCCGGTCGACATGTCCGACCGCAAGTAGCGCCCCCCCTACGAGCGTCGAAACGCTCCAGGCGAGCGCCGTACCGCGTTCGAAGCCGTCGAGGAAGAGACCGTTGCACGACGGCGCCGACTTCTCCACCGCCCCGATGTCGCACGCCGGCCCCTGCGGCCGCTCCACGCCGCGCTGATCGGCGGCAAGCCCCGGCAGGATGCAGGCGCCGTTATCGACGGCGTCGCCTGCTGGCAGGTCGTGGGTCATCGTCTGTTCCTGCCCGGCGGGACCATCGCAGGAAAGCGCCAGCCGCGGCAGGTCGACGACGGTGTTCGGATGGTTGCCGTTCGCGGTGCTGCTGCCGCAGGTCGCCTGCGGCCAGAGGCTGAACTGAAACTGCGACGGCGCCTGCTGAAAGAAGCAGTCGCTGGGGTTTCCGAGCAGGTCCAGATTGCCGGCGAAGAGGACATTGGTGAGCTCGATGCCGCCGCTGGCGAACTGGTGGACGCCGCCACCGCTGTCGAGCGCGACATTCCCGGCGATCGTCACATGATGGAGCGTCACAACGCCGCTGCTGCGCAGCGCGCCGCCGCCGGCGGCGACGCTCAGATTGTTCGACAGCGTGGCGTTGGCGAGGTTGAGCGCCCCGGTCACCTCGATCCCGCCGCCACCGCCGGCGCGGTTGCCTTCGACCGTGATGTTGCGCGCCTGGACGATCGCCGGCGCGAGAATCGCGAGCCCTCCGCCGGCGTCTTCGAAGACCATGTTCGACGAGAAGCTGGACTGGTAGACGATGAGCTCCGTCGTCCCCCAGACGTGCAGGCCGCCGCCGCTCGAGCGCGACCAGTTGCCGGCGAAACGGCTCGACTGGATGCTGGCAACGGAGAGGTCGCGGATCGACATGCCGCCGCCGGCCGGCGGCGTGCCGGCGTTCTCGGCGGTATTGCGATCGATGACGCTGCGGTCCACGTAGAGCTCGCCGGTCCAGAACTCGACGCCGCCACCGTTGGCACCGGAGCGATTGTCGGCGACCTCGGCCTCGAAGAGGTTGAGGACGCCGACGTTCAGGTTGATCCCGCCGCCGCCGCCGTTCGACTCGTTGTCGGTGACCGAGCTCCAGAGGAGGTGCACTTCCGCGTTGGTCGCCGCGATACCGCCGCCCCATGAGCTCGCCGAGCTGTGGCGAATCGCCGCCTGGTAGAGCATCAGCCGGGTCTCCCCCGGAAGGCCCGCGCCGGAGACGATGACGGCGCCTCCGGATCCGGAGCTCGCGCGACCGTGGGTGAGCACAATCTGCCGGAGCTCGACCTCGGCCTGGTCCTGGACCGCGAAGATCCGGGTGGCGAGGCCGCCCGAAAGGGTGATCCGTCCACCCCCGTCGACGACGATCTGCCCGATGAGCGGCCGCTCGGTGGTCACCAGGATCAGGTGGGGCTGTGGACCGCAGTCGAACGACAGCGTCCCCCCGCCACTGTTCAGCGCCGTGATTCCGGCATCGAACGCAGCCTCCGTGCAGCTCGCCGGTGTTCCCGTGCCGACGACGGCCGAGGTAGCGGAGAGCGCGGCCGGCACGAACGCAGCCAGGCCGACGAGCAGGCAGGGAATGCGGGCGGAGAGGAAAGATCGTGAGCTGGGCATGGTTTCTCCTGGAAGGCTTCATGGGAGCGAACGGACTCCTCCCTTCCGACCGGACATCGGGCCCGGGGAATCTCCTTCCGCACGGTAAACTCCACCCGTGCACCCTCCCGGGCAACCGAACACAGCGGACCCGGCGGGCGATCTGACCGGCCTGATCGAGTCCTTCAAGGACGGTCCCGGCGTGCCGGTGGACGCCCTCTGGCAGGCCGCCTACTCCGAGCTCAAGAAGGTCGCGCGCGCCCGCCTGCGCGGCGGCCGGCGGCACACCGTCCTCGACACCACGGCGCTGGTGAACGAGTCGTACCTGAAGCTCGCCCGGCTCGGCCGCCTCAGGGTCGAGAGCCGCGGCAAGTTCTTCGCCTACGCCTCGCGCGTCATGCGCTCGGTGGTCGTCGATCTGGTGCGCGAGCGCCAGGCCGAGCGCCGGGGCGGCGGTGTCGCGCCGGTCACCTTGGATACCGCCGCCATCGACAGCAGCCGCGCCGTGCTCGCGGCCGAGCCGCTGCGGGTCGACGCCGCCCTCGCCGAGCTCGAGAAGGTCGAGCCGCGGCTGGCGCGGGTCGTCGAGATGCGTTACTTCGCCGGCCTCTCCGAAAGCGAGATCGCCGACGCGCTCGCACTCACCGACCGCACCGTGCGGCGCGACTGGCAGAAGGCCAAGCTCCTGCTGCACACCATGCTCTCTGCATGAGCCGGCTACCCTGCCCGGCTGAGCTCTGGCCGGAGTTCTCCCGCCTCCTCGATCGGGCGATCGAGGTGCCGGCGGCGGCGCGCGCGGACTGGCTCGACAGCCTGCCGGCGTCGCACGCCGCGGTCCTGCCCTACCTCCGCAGGGTGCTCGCCGCTAGCGCCGGCGGGGAGTTCGCTTCCGGAGCGTTCGCGGCTCTGGCCGGCGACACCGCCGACGCTGCCGACGCCGCCAATCCTGCGGCGCGCAATGCCGGACCGCGCGCCGGTGAGCAGATCGGTCCCTACACCCTCGAAGGTGAGCTCGGACGCGGCGGCATGGGGGTCGTCTGGCTCGCCGCGAGGAGCGACGGCGCCTACGAGCGCCGCGTCGCCCTCAAGCTCCCCCACACCCATCTCTCCGGCGGCGCGATCGCGCAGCGCTTCCGCCGCGAGCGCGACATCCTGGCCGGGCTCAGCCACCCGAACATCGCGCAGTTCCTCGACGCCGGCGTCACCGCCGAGGGCCGCCCCTACCTGGCGCTCGAGCTGGTCGCGGGCGTCCCGATCACCGCCGCCTGTCGTGCCGCGAAGCATCCGCTCGCGGTCCGCATCGCGGCTCCTCCGGGATGTCGCGGCGGCCGTTCAATCCGCGCATGCACGGCTGATCGTGCACCGCGACCTCAAGCCTTCGAACGTGCTGGTGACGCCGGAGGGCGCCGTCAAGCTCCTCGACTTCGGCATCGCCAAGCTCCTCGCAGGGGACGACACCGAAGAATCGGCTGAGCGCGCCGCCGAGCTCACCCAGCTCACCGTCGAGGGGGCGCGCGTCGCGACGCCCGACTACGCCGCCCCCGAGCAGCTGACCGGCGCGCCGGTGACCGTCGCTACCGACGTCTACTCGCTCGCCGTGCTGCTCTACGAGCTGCTCACCGGCCGGCGTCCTTTCGATCCGGCCTCCGGACCGGCGCGCCTCCTGCAGGTCCTCGGGCCGGCGAGCGAGGCGCCGCGGGCTTCGAGCCGGGTCGACCCCGCGCACGCCGCCACCGTCGGCGGGCTCGCGCCGAGGGAGCTCTCCCGAGCGCTCGCCGGCGACCTCGACGCGATCCTCGCCAAGGCGCTCGCGACCGACCCCGCCCTGCGCTACTCCTCGGCGGAGGCGTTCGCCGCCGACCTCGGGCGCTACTCCCGGCTCGAACCGATCCAGGCGCGGCGCATCGGGAGAATCTGACCCGCGCCACCAAGTTCGTGCGCCGACACCGGCTGAGCGTCGCCCTGGCCGCGGCGCTCGCCCTCGCCTCGGCGCTCGGGCTCGGCGGGATTCTCTGGCAGAGCGCGCGCACCGCCCGCGAGGCGCGGCGCGCGAACGCGACGAAGGAGTTTCTCGTCGGCGTCTTCCAGGCGAGCGACCCGCGAGTGGCCAGCGCACGCCCGCGCGGCGAGATCACCGCCCGCGAGCTCGTCGATCTCGCGGCCGACCGCATCGAAAGGGAGCTCGCGGAGGATCCCGAAACGCGTGCGACGCTGCGCGACCTCACGGCGACGATCTACACCTATCTCGACGAGTTGGCACCCGCCCGCCGCCTCGCCGCGGCGAAACAGCGAGGATCTGGCGAACCGGCTCGCGCCCGGCGATCCCCGGCGCCTGGACGCGCTCCTGTTCGAAACCTGGATCGCTCTGCAGGCTGGCGATACCGCAGACGCCGGGCGCCGCCTCGACGAGCTCGATCGCCAGATCCGCGACGCCGATCTCGAGTCTCTCGCGGCAGCGCGCCGAGTGGCATCTCGCCAGGGCCGACCTCTTCGATCTCCAGGGCGATCCCGCGGCGCGTCAGGGCGCACTACTCCGCGCCGTCGACATCTACGGCCGCGTGGCTCCGCGCGACAGCGGCCATGCCGCAGCGCTGTCGAACCTCGGCGCCCTGGCCCTGTCGCAGGACGACCCGGGGGCCGCCTTGCGCTACCTCGATCGCGCGCTGCAGGTGGCGCTCGCAGCCGGACTCGGGCGTGGCCACCGACCTGGCCCGGATCCAGAGCCGACGCGGACGAGCGCTTGGCGACCTCGCGCGCCTCCCCGAGGCCCGGGCGGCGTTCCTCGAAGCCCGACGCCTGTTCGCCGGGACCCTGGGCGCCGACCACGCCACCGCCTGGCAGGCGACCGCGGGGCTCGCCCTCGTCGAGCATCTCTCCGGCAACACGGCGGCCGCCGAGCGCCTCTTCCGCAGCGTCGCGGACGCCCCCGGCTACCGGCTGCAGGTGAACGCGGGACGCCGCCAGGAAGCCGAAGCGCTCCACGCGCGCTTCCTCGCCGCGACCGGGCGCGCCACCGCGCCGGCCACGCCCTAGAGTCCTCGCCGCCGGGGAGTTGTCACACCGCTGTCACACGCCGGTTCCCGGCCTGACAAACCCGGTTGACAGAGTGCCCCTGCCTCCCGAGTGAGCAGCGCCTCTCGGCGCTACGGCCGGAATCACTTCCACGGAGGAATCACCCATGAAGCGTACGTCGCTCCTCACTCTTGCCGCCGCTATCCCCGCTCTGCTCGCCCCGCTGGTGGCCACGACTCCTCTCGCCGCCCAGCCGGTGCAGGTCGACAGCTCGATCGCCCCCTACGCCAAGGCCAGCGGCGTCTCGGGCAACCTGAGCTCGATCGGCTCCGACACGCTCAACAACCTGATGACCTTCTGGGCCGAGGGCTTCCAGAAGCAGTACCCGAACGTCCGCATCCAGATCGAAGGCAAGGGTTCCTCGACCGCCCCGCCGGCGCTGATCTCGGGCACCGCCCAGCTCGGACCGATGAGCCGGCCGATGAAGGCCGAAGAGATCGACGAATTCGAGAAGAAGTACGGCTACAAGCCCTCGGTCGTCAAGCGTCGCGGTCGACGGGCTCGGCGGTCTACGTCAGCAAGGACAACCCGATCGAGAAGCTCACCCTGCAGCAGGTCGACGCCATCTTCTCGAAGACCCGCAAGCGCGGCGGCAAGGACGCGAAGACCTGGGGCGACCTCGGCCTCACCGGTGACTGGGCCGGCAAGCCGCTGTCGCTCTACGGCCGCAACTCGGCGTCGGGCACCTACGGCTACTTCAAGGAGATCGCGCTCGCCAAGGGCGACTTCAAGGACACCGTCAAGGAGCAGCCGGGTTCGGCCTCGGTCGTCCAGGGCGTCACCGAGGATCGTTTCGGCATCGGCTACAGCGGCATCGGCTACAGCACCTCCGGCGTCAAGCCGCTCGCGCTCGTCCGAGAAGGGCGACGCCTACTTCACCACCAACGCCGAGGACGTGCTGTCGGGCAAGTACCCGATCTCGCGCTTCCTCTACGTCTACTACAACGCGGCGCCCGGCAAGCCCCTGGATCCGCTGGTGCGCGAGTTCCTGCGCTTCGTCGGTTCGCGCGAAGGCCAGGAGATCGTGGTCAAGGACGGCTATCTGCCGATCCCCGGCAAGATCGCCGCCGAGGAGCTCGCGAAGCTCCAGTAAGCCCGGCGGAAGGTCACGGGACCCGGCGGCCGAGTCCGACTGCCGGGTCTTTCCTCTCCCCTGCTCGCTGCGTTCAGAATCCCCCGAGAGATCCTCCAAGCGATCCCCCAGAGCATCCCAACAACATCCCATGACCACCCTCGACGGCAACCTCCCGCCAGCCCTCGCCACCGACGCGAGACCGCCGTCCAGCGCGGCGCTCCCAGTCGCGCGGCCACGGCGCGCACCGCCGCCCGGCGGCTCTTCGTCGATCGCGCCGCGCGCTGGGTGGTCACCGGCGGCGGCATGGCGATCATCGCCAGCATCCTCGGCATCCTGTTCTTCATCCTGCTCGAGGTGCTGCCGCTCACCCGCCCGGCGCGCGATCGAGGTCGGCGCCGGCGATCACGGTCGCACCAGGAGATCGAGGCGCTCACCGTCGACGAATACCAGACCCACGCGGCGCTGCTCGAGCCGGGCGGCGTGATCCAGATCGTCCGCCTCGCCGACGGCGCGGTCGTCGCCGAGAAGCAGCCTCGCCGATCGTCCGGATCCCCCGATCGCCGGACCTCCGGCTCTCCGAGATCGCGCTGATCGCCACCGGGTGCCCGCCCGGCGGCACCGCCGTCACCGGCTTCCACCGCCGACGGCCGGGTCCTCGCGCAGACCGATCGACTGGCGGACCGAGTTCGCGAGCGACGGCAGCCGCAGCGTCCATCCCGAGTTCCCGCGAACCGGTCGCGCTCGAGCTCGACCCCGGCACCGCCCGCTCGGCACCTTCGCCGCCCAGCTGGACGGCCCGGAGCGCGCGCCGCGGCGCCGCGCAGCTCGCCGACGGCAGCGGTCGCGGTGGTCAAGCGTGAGGCGACCGAGAACGCCTTCTCGGGCGAGGTCATCGCGCTCGGAGGATGCGCCTGCCCTTCACCGCGGTGCCGCCGCTCACCCAGCTGCTGATCGACCGCGACCAGCAGAACCTCTACGGCGGCACCGCCGGCGGCGACCTCTACTGGTGGAAGCTCGACCAGGGCGACGACTTCCCGCCGCAGGTCGCCTCCGCCGGCGCCGTCCGAGATCACCGCGCTGACCTTCCTCATCGGCGACCGTTCGCTGGTCGTCGGCCAGTCCAACGGCAGCTCTGAGCGTCTGGTTCCCGGTCCGGCCGACAGGGCGAGGAGGCGTTCCGTCCTCACCCGCATCCACGACTTCCCGCGCCACGCTGCGGCGATCCCGCTGCATCGCGCCGTCGCAGCGCAACCGCACCTTCCTCGCGAAGGACGCCGGCGGCGAGCCTCGGGATCTACTTCTCGACCTCGGAGCGGACCCTCTGGAAGGGGCGCTCGCCGGTCGCCGGCGCGACCGCCATGACCCTCTCGCCCAAGGGCGACGGCGCCTTCGTCGCCGGCCCGGGCCAAGCTGGCCTTCGTCGAGCATCGAGAATCCCCACCCCGAGATCTCCTGGAAGGCGCTCTTCGGCAAGGTCTGGTACGAGGGCTACGAGCAGCCCGAGTACGTCTGGCAGTCGACCGGCGGCACCGACGACTTCGAGGCCAAGCTCTCCCTGACGCCGCTGCTCGTCGGCACCCTCAAGGGGACCTTCTACTCGCTCCTGCTCGCCATCCCGCTGGGCGTGCTCGGCGCGATGTACGCCTCGCAGTTCATGCACCCGCGGCTGCTCGCCTGTGATCAAGCCGACGGTCGAGATCATGGCGGCGCTGCCCTCGCGTGGTGCTCGGCTTCCTCGCCGGCCTCTGGCTGGCGCCCGCGCTCGAGCGCTACTTCCCGGCGCTCATCCTGCTCTTCCTGGTCGCTGCCGCTCGTCGTCTGGCTCGCCGGCATGGCCTGGAACGCGCGTGCCGCTCGCGCGTCCGCGGACGCTATCCCGACCGGCTCCGAGATCGGGCTCTACCTCGTCGCCGGTCGTCGCTCGGCCTCTGCGCTCTGCTTCCGAGCTCTCGCCGCTCTTCGAGCGCCTCGCCTTCGGCGGCGACTTCCAGAGCTGGCTGCTCGGCGTCGACCGGGCTGCAGTACGACCAGCGCAACGCCGTCGTGGTCGGGCTGGCGATGGGCTTCGCGGTCATTCCGATCATCTTCGCGATCTCCGAGGACGCCTTCTCGAACGTGCCGCGCAATCTCGTCTCCGGCTCGCTCGCGCTCGGCGCCAACCGCTGGCAGACGGTGACCCGCGTCGTCCTGCCGACCGCCCGCCCGGGCATCTTCTCGGCGATCATGATCGGCTTCGGCCGCGCCATCGGCGAGACGATGATCGTGCTCATGGCGACCGGCAACACGCCGATCATGGAGCTGAACGCCTTCAACGGCTTCCGCACGCTGTCGGCCAACATCGCGGTCGAGATCCCCGAGGCGCCGCATCGGCGGCACGCTCTACCGCACGCTCTTCCTCGCCGCGCTGCTGCTCTTCGTCTTGACCTTCATCGTCAACACCGCCGCCGAGCTGGTGCGCCAGCGCCTGCGCCGGAAGTATGCGCAGCTCTGAGGCCGGCGAGACGCGACGTTGACCGCCAAGGCTCGATCCGGCCGTCGCCAGCGCGATCTTCTGGGCGTCTCGCTGACCGCCCTCTGCGGCGGCGCGCTGGCGCTCAACCTGGTGCTCATCCTCGGCCTGCTCGGCGTGATCGGCTATCAGGGCGGCGGCTTCTTCTGGCAGAAGGACCTGCCGGAGTTCACCCTCGACGACGGCAGCAAGCTCCTGGGCGAGATCCACGTCGCAGCAGACGATCCCCGCGGCGACGACCGGCGCCGGCGGCGACCGCTTCCAGATCCGGCTCGGCAATCGCGACCTCACCGGCGGCGACTTCCGCTGGATCGACGCCTCGGCGATCGCGCAGCGCGAGCTGCCGGCCGACGCCGTCCTGCTCGAGCGCCTCGAGTGGGGCAACTTCTACGGCCGCATGGTCGAGCTGCGCCGCGGCACCGAGCTCCTCGCCGCAGGGCAGCGACGGCGGTCTGGCAGGCCTTCCCCGCCCTGCACGCGGCCAAGATGCGCCGAGCGGCGCGACGATCCGCCGAGCTCGAGAAGGGCGCCGATCGGCGACGTCAACCTCGCGATCGAGAAGCTCCGCCTCGCCGCGCGCCGCCTGGAGCTCGCCGCCCCGGCCGGCCGACGTCCGCGCGCGCGCGCCAGGCCGCGATCGATCTCGCCCTCGCCGAGCGCCAGGCCGAGTACGAGACAGCTGGCCAGCGCGCTCTTCGCGCAAGCGCGAGCACCTCGCGGCCGAGACGCTCGTCATGGAGGCCGCCGACGGCACCCGCAAGGAGATCCCGGTCGGCAACGTCGTGCGCGCCCTGCGGCCGAACGCGATGGGCACGCTCGCGAGGCTCGGCCTCTACGCCTCGCGCGTCCGCGAGTTCGTCGCCGACGAGCCGCGCGAGTCGAACACCGAGGGCGGCATCTTCCCGGCCATCTTCGGCACCGTCATGATGGTCTTCCTGATGTCGTTCGCCGTCGTCCCGCTCGGCGTGCTCGCCGCGCTCTACCTGCGCGAGTACGCCAAGCAGGGGGCGCTCGTGCGCACGGTGCGCATCGCGGTCAACAACCTCGCCGGCGTGCCGTCGATCGTCTTCGGCGTCTTCGGCCTCGGCTTCTTCGTCTACCGCTCGGCGGCAACATCGACCGTCTGTTCTTCCCCGAGGCGCTGCCGACGCCGACCTTCGGCACCGGCGGCATCCTCTGGGGCGCCCTGACGCTGGCGCTGCTCACCGTGCCGGTGGTCATCGTCGCGACCGAGGAGGGCCTCGCCGCCGTGCCCCAGCATCGTCCGCGACGGCTCGCTCGCGCTCGGCGCGACGAAGTTCGAGACGACCTGGAAGGTGGTGCTGCCGGCGGCCGCGCCCGGCATCCTGACCGGCGTGATCCTGGCCATGGCGCGCGCGGCCGGCGAGGTGGCGCCGCTGATGATCGTCGGCATGGTCAAGCTGGCGCCGACCCTGCCGATCGACGGCACTTCCCGTTCGTCCACTTCGAGCGCAAGTTCATGCACCTCGGCTTCCACATCTACGACGTCGGCTTCCAGAGCCCGAACGTCGACGCCACCAAGCCGCTGGTCTTCGCCACCGCGCTGCTGCTCATCCTGGTGGTGACGGCGATGAACCTGGTGGCGATCTCGATCCGCAACCGCCTGCGGCGCAAGTACGCCGGCAGCGCCGTCTGAGGACAATGACATCGATGGCGCCTGCCCACGCACTACGAGGAGTCATTCGATGGTCGACGTCGAGCGCACCCGCCCGGCGAGCTTCCAGGCCGGCTATCGTCCCGGTGCCCGAGTCCACCGCGGCGGCGACCCCGCGCTACGCCCGGCGATCGACAAGCCGATCCTCGAGATCGACGCGCCTGAGCGCTCTGGTACGGCAAGAAGCTCGCGCTCAAGGAGATCTCGCTGCGAGATCCCCGAGAAGCAGATCACCGCCTTCATCGGCCCCTCCGGCTGCGGCAAGTCGACGCTGCTGCGCTGCATCAACCGGCTCAACGACCTGATCGACGAGGTGCGCATCGAGGGCCGGATCCGCTTCGAGAAGCGGCGACATCTACGACCCGGGCGTGGACGTCAACGCGCTGCGCAAGCGCATCGGCATGGTCTTCCAGAAGTCGAACCCGTTCCCGAAGTCGATCTACGAGAACGTCGCCTACGGCTGCCGCATCCACGGCATCAACAACGCAAGCGTCCTCGACGAGATCGTCGAGCGGAGCCTGCGCGGCGCGGCGCTCTGGGACGAGGTCAAGGACCGCCTCGACGAGAGCGCCCTCGGCATGTCGGGCGGCCAGCAGCAGCGCCTGTGCATCGCCCGCGCGATCGCCGTCGAGCCGGAGGTGATCCTGCTCGACGAGCCCTGCTCGGCGCTCGACCCGATCGCCACCGCGAAGATCGAGGAGCTGATGCAGGACCTGAAGAAGGACTACACGCTGGTCATCGTCACCCACAACATGCAGCAGGCGTCGCGGGTCTCCGACTACACCGCCTTCCTCTACCTGGGCGAGCTGATCGAGTACGGCCTGACGCGCAAGCTCTTCCTCAACCCGATGAAGAAGCAGACCGAGGACTACATCACCGGCCGCTTCGGCTGAAGCGGCGTCGGCTACCGGCCGCTTTCGCTAGAGCGGCCGCCGGCTTCCCGGGCGGTCAGGCGATGCCTGCATGCAGCTTCAGGCCGAGTGCATCCACAACTCGGAGGATCGTCTTGAAGTCTGGGTTTCGCTCGCCGGAAAGCGCCTTGTACAGGCTCTCGCGTGAAAGACCGGCATCCTTGGCCACCTGTGCCATTCCCTTGGCGCGAGCGATATCCCCGAGCGCCTTGGCGATGAATGCGGCGTCGCCATCCGATTCCTCCATGCAGGCCTCGAGGTAAGCAGCCATCTCCTTTGGGGATCTCAGATGTTCAACAACATCATAGGGGGTCGTCTTGGTCTTCGGCATTGCGCTTCTCCTCACAAGTCTCTCGCCAAGCGAATTGCATCCCGGATGTCAGCCTTTTGGAACCTCTTGTCACCCCCGGCGAGGAGAACGACAATCTCGCGACCTTGCTTCTTGAAGTACACCCGATAGCCTGGTCCGTAATCGATCCGCATCTCCGAGACCCCTTCTCCGACAGGCTCCACATCGCCTGGATTGCCGGCGGCGAAACGCTCGATTCTCGCCTGAACGCGTGCGCGCGCTCGAAGATCCCGAAGCCCGTCCAGCCAGACAGCGAAGACGGCGGTCTTCGAGACTCGCAGCACGGGGCGATTGTAGCCCTCCGGCTACACCCGGTCAACCTGCTGGGTGCAGCGCAGCAGCCGCTCCTTCAGCCTCGGCGACAATCTGCACGGACTCCTTTACTCCCTGGATCATCGTCCCCGGGCGGGCCGGCGTCGCGGGCTGCGAGCCGCTATTGCCGGTGCCCGACTTGCTCTTGTCCTTCAGGAATCGGCGATTCGAGCGCCGCGAGCATCTCTTCGACGCGGCCGATCTTGACCCGCGGGCGGCCGGCGGCGCGGCCGCGCTCGACTTCGAGCTGGTCGAGGCGCTTCCAGCCGGCGAAGTCGACCGGCTGCAGGCCGCGCTCCTCGAGCAGGCGATCGATCGGCTCCGTCGGCGCGACGGGGCGAGGCTGGCCCGATCCTCGAGCATCGCCGCGGCGGTCTCGGCGCCGTCCGGCTTGTTGCTGCCGATGAGACCGGTCGGACCGCGCTTGATCCAGCCCGCGACATAGAGGCGCGGCAGGACGTCCCCGGTCGCGGTTTCGATGACCCGTCCGCGCTGGTTGGGGATGATCGCCCGCCGGTCGTCGAACGGCAGGCCGGCGAGCGGCAGGGAGCGATAGCCCACCGCCCGCACGACGAGGCCGACGGGCAGCGTCGAGCGCTCGCCGGTGCCGTGGCGACGAGGGCGCCGGCCTCGCCCGGTCAGGCGGTTGCGCTCGAGGCAGAGACCGGTGACGTGCCCGCCGCCGGCATCGCCCTCGCCCTCGCCCTCGATCGCCACCGGCGAGACCAGAAAGCGCAGGTGAATCCGGCGCGGCGCGCCCGTCGGCGCCGCGCTGCGGCGAGCGCGCGCAGGATCTCCATGTTCTTCTGCGCCTGGGGATCCCCGTGAGCTCCTGCTCGCTGCCGGAGTCGAGCTCGAGCTCGCGCGGGTCGACGACAGATCGACTCCCTCGAGGTGCGCCAGCTCCTTGAACTCCGCCGGCGACCACTTGGCCTGCACCGGACCCCGGCGCACGATGAAGTGGACGTCGCGGATGCTGCTCGCCCGCAGCGCGCCAGGGCGTCGTCGGAGATGTCGGTCGACGCCAGATCCTCGGGATTGCGCCCGAGAATCCGCGCCACATCGACGGCGACGTTGCCTGCGCCGACGACCGCGGCCGCTGCCACCGAAGGTCGACCGCCAGGTCGAGGAAATCGGGGTGGGCGCTGTACCAGGCGACGAGCGCCGTCGACGAATGGCTGCCGGCGAGCTCCTCGCCCGGTACACCGAGCCGCCGGTCGCTCGGACCGCCGACGGCGAAGACGACCTGATCGTAGTGCGCCGCGAGGTCGGCGAGCGCGAGATCGCTGCCCAGCTCGATGCTGCCCAGGAAGCGCACGCGCGGGTCGAGCGCGATGCGCTCGAAGACCCGCACGACCTCCTTGATCTTCGGATGGTCGGGAGCGACGCCGAATCGCACCAGGCCGTAGGGGGTCGGCAGGCGATCGAGAGATGTCGATTCGCGGTCGGGCCTGCGCCTGCGTCTGCGCAGGAGCGCTGCAGCGGTGTAGAAGCCGGCCGGGCCGGCGCCGACAATGGCGATCCGAGCGGACGTCGAGGACGATCGGGGGAGCGCGCGAGTCCGGCGGCATCAGGAGCGAGGATACAACGCCGCCCCCGACGGGGCATCCCGATCTACTCGTTCGTCTTCATCTGCCGGCGCAGCTTGCCGAGCGTCCGGTTGACGGGGTTGTTGCGCGACAGGAAGCCGATCACCGGCCGCTTGCGGACGCCGATCTCGCTCGTGCAGCGCGCGCAAGGCCGCATTGCGCGGATCGAGGGCGAGTCCCTGGGCGATCGCGTGGACGGCCCCCTTGCGGTTCTTGGCCAGGACTGGACACGGGCAAGGTACAGATGGCACTCCGGATGGTAGAACTGCGCCTTCACCGCATGCTGGCAGAGGCGGAGCCCCTCTTTCACCTGTTTCTGGTAGCGCGCGATGCCGTAGCCGAGAAACGAATAGGCTACGCCGGGAATATGCTCGGAGAGCCCACGGTCCTTGACCAGGTCGGCGAGTATCGTCAGGCCGCGTCCCCAGTCGCCGCTGCGACAGATCGCGACCGCAGCCTCCGCTGCGGCACGCGGAGTCCCGGTCTCGGCCGGAGCGGTCCGTCGGGGGATCGTTACGACTCGCCATCCGGATTCTCTCATCCTTTCCGTACGGGTGCCCTGCCGGGCCCGTGTTAGAATTTTCCCATTGTCGCGCTTCTAGCGGCCGGTGACAAGCGATGTCCGTCTCTGAACCGCCCGATGTCAAGGAACTCGTGGCGCTCGCGCGCCGCTTCGCCGAGCGCAAGCTCTACGAGGAGGCCGCCGAGCTCTTCGGAGTCGCTCTGCGCCTCGAGCCGCGCAACCTCGGCACCCGCCTCGCCCTCGCCCGCATCCGCCGCCTGCAGAAGGCGCAGGGCCGCGATCGCCGCCAAGGACCCGGTCGAGAACGCCCGCTCCGAGATGCGCCGCAACGGCATCGACGCCTCGCACTTCGTCGGTCTCGCCTGGCTCTACGCCGAGAAGGGGGAGGAGTTCCGGGCGCTCGAGTGCCTGCACATCGCCCGGCTCAAGGATCCCCTGAGCCCGGCGAACTTCAAGCTCGCGGCGCGCATCCATTTCCGGCTCCAGGACTACGACAGCGCCGCGGAGCTTCTGCAGCGCGCGCTGCGCTACAACCCGTTCGACCGCGAGGCCGCCGAGCTCCTGGGCCAGATCGAATACGAGCGCAAGCAGTTCGCCGAGGCGCTCGCCGCGACCATCGACGCCTTTCTCCTCCTGCCTTCCATCGACGAGGAGCGCGCGATCCGCCTGCGCCGCCGGATCCGGACGCTGCAAGCATCTGCTCTCCTGGCAGAGCAAGCAGGTCGTCGCCCTCTTCCGCGAACGCGAGGAGCAGCTGCACACCGCCTTCGACCGGCTGGAGTGGCGGCGGGAGCGCTTCCGCAGCGAGGAGACCTGGGAGAGCCTGGCGCTCGCGGCGCTCGTCACCCCGCCCGACGACGGCGGCCGGCTGAAGATCGCCGGACGCCTGCGCAAGCTCGCCGCCTGGGCCCACTTCACCGACGAGCAGATCTTCAAGCTCTCCGCCGCGGTGGAAGAGAAGAACTACGATGCCGGCGCGCTGATCTTCTCCAACAACAGCGAAGGGGTCGACCTCTTCCTCCTCGAGGAAGGGGAGATCAGCATCCAGCGGCCCACTCCCTACGGCACCTATCCGCTCGCCCTGCTGCAGGCGGGTTCGATGTTCGGCGAGGTGAATTTCCTCACCCGCGGCGTGCGCACCGGCGACGCCCTCGCGCTCAAGCCCTGCCGGCTGCTGGTGTTCGACGGCACCGCGCTCGAGGAGCTCTCGACCGGCTGGTCCGAGTTCGGCGTCCAGCTCTACTGGGGACTCTGGCACTCGCTCGCCGGCAAGCTCCGGTCGACCAACGAGCAGCTCAAGACCTTCTTCTCCGCCGACAAGCAGCCGGAGAATTTTCTCCGCCTGCGGCGCGGCCGCGAGACCACCGCCGGTGCCGGCGGCATCGGCGCCATCGGCGGCATCGCCGAATGCCGTGCCGCCGGACGACAAGGTGCGGCTCTTCCAGGAGCAGGGGCTGTCGAGCAAGGAGCTCACCACGCTCGCGACCTTCTCGAAGGAGCTGCGCTTCGAGCCCGGCGACGCGCTCTTCTCGGAGGGCGACGAGGGGCACGAGATGTACGTCGTGCTCGAGGGCAAGGTGCTGATCAGCAAGTACATTCCCGGCGCCGGCGAGGAGGCGCTCGCCATCCTCGAGCGCGGCGACTTCTTCGGCGAGATGTCGCTCATCGACGGCGAGCCGCGCTCGGCCGATGCGCGCGCCCACGGCGGCCCGCTGACCGTCCTGGCGCTCGACCAGTCGACGATTCAGGAGATGCTGGTCCTCGATCCGCAGGCCTCGCTCGACTTCCTGAAGCTGCTCTGCCGGCTGGTCGCCAAGCGCCTGCGCGAGATCGACGAGAAGGTCATCGGCTGGCGCATCATGTCGGGCGAGCGCAGTCCCGAGATGTCGGCAGGCCGCGCGTAACCAGCAGGCGCTCGGGATCGATCCAGCGGCGCGCCGCCGCCTCCACATCCGCCTGCCGTCAGCCGCCGGATCTGATCGCTGTACCAGTCGGGATCGTCGAGCGGCAGGCCGAGAAGCGCCGACGACCGCCATCAGGTCGGCCCACTGACGCGCGGTTTCGCGGCGGAACGGTTCGCGTCCGAGCAGGTACGAACGGGCGCTCTCGAGCTCCTGCGCCGCGATCGGCTCGGCGAGGAATCGCGCCAGCTCGTCGCGCACCGAGGCTTCGGCCTGGTCGAGCGTCTCGGGCGCGGTGCCGACGTAGCAGACGCAGCCGGCCCTCGTCGATGCCGGCACCGGCGACGGTGTCCGCCGTCGCGGCGTAGGCGAGGCCCTCGCGCTCGCGGATGCGCTGCGGAATCCGGCCGGTGAGTCCGGAGCCCGGTACCGAGGAGCACCGCCGCGAGCTTCGAGCGCCGGATAGTCGGGATGCGCGCGCGCCACCGTCCGCGCGCCCAGGAAGAGATGCGCCTGATCCTGGGCGTGGGTGACGATCTCGCGCCGCGCGCTCGGCGCGTCGGAGGGCGGGGCTGGCTCCGGCCGCGGCCGGCCACGCGACGCTCGTCCGCGCCGAGCAGCTCGCCGAACAGTTCGCCGACCCGCGCCTCGACCTGCGCCTCGTCGATCTCTCCCGCCACCGAGAGGTACGCCCCCCAGCCCAGCGCCGCCGAGTGGAACTCACGGCACCGCTCGGGGTCGAGGCGCGCGAGGCTCGCCGGGTCGCCCTGCAGCGGCCGGCCGCGGGGATGCGGCGCATAGACCTGCTCGGCGAAGGCGCGCGCCGTCACCAGGTCGGCCTGGTCGGCCTGCGCCTCGAGCTCGGCCGCCGCCTGGCGCGCCAGCCAGCGCAGGCGATCGTCGGGAAAGACCGACTCGAACAGCAGCTCGGCCAGCCAATCGAGCGCCAGCCGCCAATCGGCCGCCAGGGCGTCGATCGCCAGGCCGTGGGTCTCGTACCCGCCGAAGCTCGAGAGGATCATGCCGCGGCCCTCGGCGTCGGCGGCGATCTCCTCCCAGGTGCGCCGGCGGGTGCCCTCGGTGAGGAGCCTGCCCGGTCAGCAGCGCCTGTCCGGGAATCGACTCGCAGCGCGCGCCGCCCGCGAGGAGCAGCCGCACCGCGACGACCGGAGCGCCCTCCATGCGCCGCAGGCGCGGCGTCATTCGTCCTCCGGCAGGGAGATCCCGAAGACCGAGCCGGCGCGCGGATCGAGGTAGCGCCGCGCGAGACGCTGGAGCTCGGCGGCGTCGCACTCGAGCGCTCGGCGGACGAGCTTCTCCGGCTGCTCGAGGTCGCCCTGGGCGAGGGCGAGCGCGGCGGTGATCGCCTGCTGATGGATGCGCTCCTGCTGAAAGACCCAGTCGGCGAGCAGGATCTGCTTGCCGCGCTCGAGCTCGGCGTCGGCGATCGGGCGATCGCGCAGGTCGGCCAGCTCGGCCTCGAGCCGGCGCTCGACCTCCGCCGGATCGCCGTCCGGCAGCACTTCGAACGAGCAGGCGAGATGCGCCGCGATCTCGGCCTCGGCGAGCCCGCACGAGGCGGCGAGGCAGAGCTGCCCCACATCCACGAGGGCGCGATGCAGCCGGCTGGTGCGGCCACCGCCGAGAAGCGTCGCCAGCAGGCGGAGGCCGGCATGGTCAGGGTGCTCGCACGGCGGAGCCGGCAGCGCGAGCAGGATCCGCCCGACCTCGCCGTGCCGGCGCTCGAGGCGGCGCGCGCCGTCGAGAGCGGCGGGTTCGGCCACGCGAGCGCGCTCGATCTGCTGCCGCCGGCAGGTCGCCGAACGCCGCCGTCACGCGGTCCGCGGTGTCCGCGCCGAGATCCCCGGCGACGACGAGCAGCGCGTTCGCCGGGTGGTAGTAGCGACGGTGAAAGTCCGCCAGGCCATCGCGGTCGATATTCGCCAGGTCCGCTTCGGTGCCGAGCACCGGCACACCGTAGGGGTGGCCGCGGAAGAGCTCGGCCTGGACCGCGAGCTCGAGAGCATCCCAGGGCTCGTCGCGATACATCGCCAACTCCTCGAGGATGACCTGGCGCTCGCTCGTCACTTCCTCGGCCAGCGAGCGTCAACGCCGTCATCCGGTCGCGCTCGATGGCCAGGGCCTCGTGCCAGCGGTCGGCGGAGAAGGAGAAGTAGTAGGCGGTGAGATCGTGACTGGTGAAGGCGTTGTTGCTGCCGCCGAGGCTCTGGGTCCGGCGATCGATCTCTCCCGGACCGAAGCGCGCCGAGCCCTTGAACATCATGTGCTCGAGGAAGTGCGCGCTGCCGCTCGCCCCGGGCATCTCGTCGCGTCCGCCGACCCGATAGAGCAGGACGGAGGTCACGATCGGCGCCTGGCGATTGGCGATCAGGCAGACGTCGAGCCCGCTCGCCAGCCGCAGGCGCTCGACCTGGCCGGAGCCGCCGAAGCCACGCACCGATGCCGCGAGCGGCGAGGCCGTCAGCGCAGCCGCCTCGGGCCTCGCCGGCCGGACGGAGGAGATCAGGGGCGTTCGCCCGGGCGACGGGACTTCTTGCCCTTGGCGTTCGGTGCGCGCAGGTCGACCGAGACCAGCGTCGGCGACGGCGCCTCCGGCGATGCCGAGACCCGGATCGTCGTCATCCGGCCCTCGTGGCTGATGCGCACGATGTGGTCGCCGCTCTCCGGCAGATCGTAGGCGCGGCCGTCGCGCTTCTTGGCGTTCCAGGTGCCGGCCTGGCCGATCACCCGGCTGTCGATCTTGACGATCGCCTCGGGTGGCTCGACGACGAAAGAGAGCGACATCCCGGTGACCATCATGCGGTCGATGCGGGGGTTGACGCCTGGGCGGTCGATCACCGGTGCAGAGACCTCCGCTGAATCCTCTTCCTCTGTCGCCGCCGGCTCCGGCTCGGCCTCTGCCGGCGCGGAGGTCGGAGCAGGTGCCGGGGCCGGCGCCGGCCGCGTCGGCGCCGGCTTCACCGGCGCGCTCACCGCCGGCCCGGCGGGGGCGACCGTCTGCGGGGCCGTTTCAGGCGCCGGCGGCGTCGATTGGCGAAAGCGCTCACCCGGATCGGCGGCCGAAGCCGCACCGCGATTCTCCTCGCCAGCCGCCGGCTCCTGCGCCGGGATCGCCGCCGTTTCCGCCGGCCTCTGCTGCGTCTGCACGGAGGTGTTCGCCGGCTTCGCCCCGGCGGCAGTCTCTTGCGCGAGCTTCGCCGGCTGCTGGCTCGCCGCCCACCGTCGCGCCGCCAACCCGCCGACCACGAGCGCCAGGATCAGCAGCGCCACCGCGCCACCGGCGAGCCACAGGCCGGTGCGCGACGAGCCGCCGCCGGCGGCCTTCGCGGCACTCCCGCCGGAAGACGCAGCCGGCGGAGGCGGCACGAGCATCTCGGTCGGCGCCTGGGTGAACGACGGCGGCTGATGGCGGGGATGACGGCGCTGGCGACGATGACGGCGCCTGTCCGGTGGCGCCCTGCAGCGCGCGCTCGGAGGAGGTCGACATGCGGCGGGTGGAATCGGTCGGACCCGCGGTGTCGGGCGCCGCCGGGCGATCGAGCACCGACGCCGGAATCTCCTGTTCGCAGATCGCGAGATCGCGCGCCACCTCGCCGGCGGTCTTGTAACGCTCGTCGCGGTCCTTCTGCAGCATGCGCTGCAGGACACCTTCGAGACGGGTACCCAGCTCGGGCCGATCGACCACGATCGACGGCGGATCGCGATGCAGGATCTGGTAGACCAGCGTCGTCAGCGTCTCGCCTTCGAACGGACGGCGGCGCGAGAGCACCTCGTAGAACAGCACGCCGAGCGAGAAGATGTCGCTGCGGCCGTCGAGGTCGTCGCCGCGGATCTGCTCGGGAGAAAGATAGTGCGGCGAGCCGACGACCGAGCCGGTCATCGTCAGGTCGGAGGTCTGGTCCTTGAGCTTGGCGATGCCGAAGTCGCTGACTTTGATCGTGCCGCTGGCGGCCGAGATGAGGAGGTTCGAGGGCTTGATGTCGCGGTGCACGACGCCCTGGCGATGCGCGTAGTCGAGACCCTCGGCCGCCTGGCGAACGAAAGTGATCACCTCGCGCAGCGTGAGCGGAGGGTCGACCTCGAGCCGCTGCGCGAGATCGCTCCCCTCGACGCATTCGAAGGCGAGGTAGAGCACTCCGGCGTCCTCGCCGACATCGAACAGCGCCACGACGTTCGGATGCAGGAGCTTGCCGGCGGCGCGGGACTCGCGCTCGAGACGACGCTTGCGCTCCGCCATCTCGTTCGGGCGGCCGTCTTCGAGCTTGACCGTCTTGATGGCGACCCGACGGCCGATGTGGGGATCCTCGGCGAGGAAGACCTCGCCCATCGCACCCGCGCCCAGCAGGCGCAGGATCTGGTAACGCCCCAGCCGTCCGCCTTCGACGATCGGACTCAACGGCTGGAGTCTCCCGCGGTGTCTCCCGCAACGTCCGCCGCGTCATCCGGCGGGGACACCGCGCCGCTCTCGCGTTCCTCGATGAGAGCGCGGGCACGCGCGACGTCATCGGCATGCACCAGAATGCGCACCTCACCCAATTTGCCGAAGGTCGCCGGCTCCTGGTGGAAGAGGAGCGATTCGATCTGCGAGGCGATCCCCTGGGCCTCGAGAAAGCCGGCGACCAGCGACGCGTCCTCTTCGGTTCCCACGGTTTCGACGATCTCCCAGTTCTCCATGGCTTTCGGCCCGGCTGCGGCCGCCTCCTCCAACTCGAATGATACCTCCCTCCGCCCCCGAGCGGCGGCCTCGTTCGCGCCGCCGGGGACTGCCGGTTCAGCGCGGCGGGCGGCGGCGAAAGCGCTGGTCGAGCGCCATCTCGAAACGGCCGCCCGGGCGATCCCAGAAGTGGCGTTCGACGCGAAAACTTCCGTGCCCGACTTCGATCCAGTGCAGGCTGTTGCGCCCCGCTTCCGGCCCGCGCCCACGGCTCGAGCTGGTCGTCCCGGTATGCAAGGCGAGGAAACCGTCGTCGCCGGCCGGCCGGAGCTCGAGCGTCTGATGCAGGTGTCCGGAGAGGACCAGGTCGACCTTCTCCTTGCCCCAGCGCGTGATCGCCTCGGCTGCGCCCCAGGCCGGGTGTTCGCAATCGACGCCGGGAGGACGCTCCAGGTGATGGTGCGCGACGACGATGCGGAAGAGCGCGGCGGGCGCTCCGGCGAGGAGAGCATCGACTTCGGCGAGCCGTCGGCGGCGGATCCGTCCGCCCTTGACGGCGAACGCCTGCGCGGTGTTCACCCCGACGACCAGGAGCTCGTCGTCGCGAAAGACCGGCTCGAGCTCGCGATCGAAATGCCGGCGCCAGGCGCCGAATGGCGCCAGCAGGCGCTCCCAGACGCGGTAGAGCGGGACGTCGTGATTGCCCGGCACGGCGACGACCGGGCCGATCCGTTCGAGCTCGTCGACGAAGGCGCGCGCGGCACGGAACTGCCGCGGCTTGGCGCGCAGCGTGAGGTCGCCCGAGAGGACCACCAGATCCGGCCGCCGTCCCGCGGCGAGCTCCAGCACTGCCGCCGAAACCTCCGGCAGGTGCTTGGGCCCGAAATGGATGTCCGAGATATGCAGGACGGTGCGCAGGGGCGACTCCAGGTAGAGACTCTAGCCTACGGGCCGATTGAGACTGGCGCAGAGCTGGAAAAGCAAAAGCTTCAGTAAAGAAGGAAATGCCAAGAGAGAAGAATCGCGATAACGCAGGCGTGGCGGCTTCCGGTGGACGGGATTCGAGCACCGCAGGGCGCGAGATGGGAGGAGAGGGGCCCACGAGCGCTCGAGGAGCGCAGGATCCCGTCCGCCGGGAGACGGCGCGCCGGCCGTACTCGCCAGCGTTCAAGGAGACCGGCGACGACTTCTCGCGTGCCGCGCAGCGAAAAGAGGCTTCCAGTAAAGGGAAAAACTCGCGACAACGCAGGCGTGGCGGCTTCCGGTGGACGGGATTCGAGCACCGCAGGGCGCGAGATGGGAGGAGAGGGGCCCACGAGCGCCCGAGGAGCGCAGGATGCCGTCCGCCGGGAGACGACGCGCCGGGGCATGCAGCAGAGATCGGTCGATCAGCTCCCCTGGGGTCGTGCGGCTCAACTGGCGAGCGCCAGGCGGGCGTGGTGCAGGAGCTCGGCGCCCGCCACCGCCCCGTGCAGCAGGCGGACATTCCTGGAGACCTTTCTGCCATTCGCGGGGTCATCGCCGAGGAGCAGCACCGGCATGGCCGGCGCGAGGGTCGCGAGACCGCTGGCGAGGGCGAGGCCGTCGTAATCGCGCATATAGAGCGGTGCGACCACGAGGTCGACCTCGCCCCGCAGTTGCATGTAGCTGCGGAAGGCCGCAAAGCCGTTCGCCACCTCGATCACCTCGAGCCGCGCCGAGCGCAGCGCCGCCGCCAGCCCCGCCCGCAACTGCACATCGACCTCCGCCAGAAGCACCCTGCGCACCGAACCCGCCGCTCTCTCGCTCACGAGAGCAGAGACAGTCGCGGCGAGACTGTGGAACAGTGCTCGGAGGGCGACTAAGGGTGGAGCTGTTCGAGGGTCGTGCGCTCGTCCGGCTCGAGGCCGGCGAGGAGCTCGGGGTGATCTTCGACGAGGCCCTGGGCGTCGGCGAGGTCGAGGAGGCGCTTGGAGCGCCGGCGCGCGGGATCCGCGGCGGCTCGCAGCTTGGCGCGCAGCAAGTCGAGCGGCGCGAGAATGGGCAGTGGCAGGCCATCGATCTCGATGACTCCCGCGCGGGCGACGCAGGCCGCGAGCACCGGATCGTCGGTGATCTGGACCGGCGTGCCATCCGCGGAAAGCCAGTTCTCGGAATGCTCGAACGTCCCGGTGCGCCGGAACCCGGCCGCCTCGAGCGAGCGCGCCGGCCAGGCCGCTCGGTCGACGAGCGCGAGATCAATATCGATGGTCGTGCGCGGCCCGTGACGGTGCACCTGCAGCGCGACACCGCCGATGACCGCGTAGGCCACCTTCTCGTCGGCGAGAATACGCGCCAGAAGCGCGAGCGTCGGCCGCTTGGAGCCGTCCATGAGCCCCTCCATCCAGCGATAGAGCCGGTCGAGTCTGAAGCCGGTTTCGAGCTGTGCGACGGACATCAGCCGAGGTCGTCTTCGATGCGGGTGAGCACCTCCGCTTCGACGCGGGCGACGGCGAGGGCGGAGAGGGCGCGCAGGAGGGTGCGGCCCTGGCTCCGGCCGAGGAGGTAGCCGCCGAGGCCGGCGAGGAAGAGGGTCGGCAGGGGGTGGCGGCGCACGACCTTGCGCCAGTCGACCTCCGGCGGAACGAGGTCGTCGATCAGCTCGTCGGCCATCGACGACAGGCCGTCGCGGTCGTCGTCCTCCGCGAAGACCCGCCGATGGCGCAGCGGATCCCGGTAACCGGAGGCGCCGAGATCGTCGAAGTCGTCGAAATCCTCGTCGTCGTCGAGAGCCGCATAGTCGGCAGCTGGCGAGGCGCCCCGGTGAGCGCGGTGATCGCGGTGGTCACCGCGCTCACTGCCCGAGGAGTGGAATCGCGCAGCCCGGTCGCCGCGCGCCGATTCGTGCGCCATCGGCATCCCTAGTCGTCGCGGCGACGGCCGCCACGCACCAGCAGGCCGATCACGAAGCCGACGCCGGCCGCGATGAGGATCGACTTGCCCGGATTCTCGCGCACGTACACGTTGACGGTGTCGGTCACCTGCGCGGCGTCGTGCCGCACCCGCTGGTAACCGGCCCGGACGTTCTCCGCCGCGGCGTCGTACTTCTCGCGTGCCGCCGAGCCCAGCCGCTGCGCGCGCCGGCGCACCTCGCGCTGGGCCCGCCGGGCATTGCGCTCGAGATCTTCGGCCGCGCCCTCGAAGCGCTCGCGCGCTTCGTCCAGGCCATCGTCGATGACGTCCCGCGTGCCGTCGACGGCATCGGAAAGCACCTGTCGCGCACGATCCACCACTTTGTTGTCGGCCATCTCTTCCTCCTCGCGAGTCCGCTCGATCGACTCGTTCAAATCGCCTCCGGGCCCGATTTGCCACCCGGAATCTGCTGCCATGATACCCGGTCCTTCGGCGCCGGCCAATCGCCGTTTCCGCGCTGCTAGACTTCTTCCTTCCCTGGGAGAGCCATGGCCAATGTCACGTTTCTAGGCGCCTGCGGTACCGTCACCGGCAGCTGCGCCCTGCTTCGAGTTCGGCGACACTCGCCTGCTCGTCGACTGCGGCCTCTTCCAGGGCGACGAGGAGCTCGAGCAGCGCAACTGGCGCCCTTTCCCGTTCCGGCCGCAGGAGATCGACGCGGTCGTCCTCACCCACGCCCACCTCGACCACACCGGCCTCCTGCCGCGCCTCGTGGCACAAGGCTACGGCGGCCCGATCTACTGCACCAAGCCGACCCGCCCGCTCGCCGGCCTGGTGCTCGAAGATGCCGGCGCCCTGCAGGAAGAAGAGGCCCGCTTCGCGAAGAAGAAGGGCTACAGCCGCCACGCCGATCCGCGCCCGCTCTTCACCCGGCGTGACGCTCTCCAGGCGATGCGGCTCCTCGAGCCGCTGCACGTTCGTCGAGTGAGCGCGAGATCGCCCCCGGAATCACCATTCGCTTCGTGCGCGCCGGCCATCTTCTCGGCGCCGCCTCCATCGAGATCGCCGCCAAGAGCGCGCTCGGCGGCCGCCAGCGCTGGCTCTTCTCGGGCGACGTCGGGCGCTACGACGCGCCGATCCTGCGCGATCCCGAGCCGCCGTCCGCGGCCCCCGACGCCCTGGTCCTCGAGTCGACCTACGGCGACCGCGACCACCCCGACGAGAACCCGGGTCCGCATCTCGCCGAGATCATTCGCCGCACCTTCGCCCGCGGCGGCAGCGTGGTGATTCCCGGCCTTCGCACTCGGCCGGACCCAGGACCTCCTCTTCCACCTTTCAGAACTGGCGCTCGCCGGCGGCCTCGATCCCGAAGCCGTCTTCCTCGACAGTCCGATGGCGATCCGCGCCACCGAGATCTACCGCCAGGCGACCCCGGAGTTCGACGAAGATACCCAGGCGTTGCTCAAGGCCGACGCCAACCCGCTCGCCGTCGACCGCTTCCGCCGCTGCCACACGGTCGAGGAGTCGAAGGCGCTCAACGAGCGCCGCGAGCCGGCGGTCATCGTCGCCGCGAGCGGCATGGCGACCGGCGGGCGCGTCGTCCACCATCTCGCCCGCCGTCTCCCGGAAGCGAGAAACGCCGTCGTCTTCGTCGGCTATCAGGCCGCCGGCACGCGCGGCCGGGCGCTGCTCGATGGTGCCCAGACGATCTCGATCCACGGCCGGCGTGTCCCGGTAACGGCGGAGATCGTGCAGATGCAGGGGCTGTCGGCGCACGCCGATTGCGACGAGCTGCTGCGCTGGTGCCAGGCGTTGCCCGGCAAACCGCGGCGCATCTTCCTCAACCATGGCGAAGATCCGGCGCGCAAGGCCCTCGCCGCCGCGATCCAGGAGCTCGGCTGGCCGCGGCCCGAGCTGCCGCTCGGCGGCACCAGGGTCGACTGGTGAAGCTCACCCCGCTCGCTCCGCTGGCGCCGATCGCGGACGCCGTGCAGGAGGGTGCGGACAAGGCGCACGCGGGGGTCCGTTTTCTGCGCCGGGCGCTGCACAAGGCGCACGGCGACCGTCTCGGCCTCGTCGCTTCGGCGCTCGCCTTCTCGAGCGCCCTGTCGGTGGTGCCGCTCCTCGCCCTGATCTCTCGCTTCGTCGCGCGCACGGTCTCGCAGGACGACGGCCGGACCCTGAAGGTGCTTGCCCAGCTCCTGCCTTACTCGGAGGACACGCTGGTCACCGCGCTCGATTCGTTCGTCGCCCAGGCCGAGGCGCTTTCGGGTCTGGCGATGATCGGCTTTCTGGTGACCTGCGCCATGACCTTCCTCACGGTCGAGGGCGCGATCGACAAGATCTTCGAGGTCGAGCGCCGCAAGGGCCGGATCCTGCACCGTCTGTTCTCGTTCTCGCTGGTGGTGGTGTGGGGACCGCTGGCGATCGCTGGCCTGGTGGCGCTCCTGTTCTACCTGGCGCAGAACCCCGCGTTCTCGGGCTTCCTGCGCCGTTCGACACTCGCTCTCTGGCTGCCGCCGGTCATCACCCTGCTCGGCCTGACGCTGCTCTTCTGGTGGGTGCCGAACCGCAAGGTCAGGATCCGCAACGCCCTCGCCGGCGCCGCCGTCGCGGCGATCGCCCTCCATGGCCTGCAAGTGGGCTTCAGCGCCTATGTCAGCCTCTTCACCGCCGCCTCCCGCGTCGTCTACGGCTCCTTCGCCATCGCCTTCTTCTTCATGCTCGCCGTCCAGATCGCCTGGTGGCTCATCCTCGTCGGCTGCGAGGTCACCGCCTGCCTCGAGCTCGACCGAGAGCATGCGCTTCCCGGATCTCCTCCGGCGCCGGCACCGCCGCTTCGGCGGAGCGTCGACACTTCCGACTAAGCGGCGCGCGCGAAAAGGCGCAATGCGCACAATTCTTCAATGAGGACTCGCCGGCGCGGCCAGGTCGAGCTGTAGAGCCCGCAGATTCAGCGTGCTGGGCCAAGCCTGCCGCTGAGGTGCTGCCGCTGAGGTGCCAGCCGATTTCCGCGAACCGACGCCCGGGCGACATCGATTCTGGCGGGAAGTGACATTCTTTGCCCATGGCGACAACCACGGACAAGGCGGAGCGGAGGGGAATGCCCGCTGCGGCGCGGGTGCAGGCGTGGAGCGAACCGCTGCGCTGGCTCTTCCTGCCGTGGACCCTGCTCGTCACCTTTCCGGTGGTCCTCATCAGCACGATCTTCCACGGCGCACTCGCGGTCACGCTCTCGATCCTGAGCCAGCGCCTGGGCTTCTACGCCGGCGTGGCTTGGGCCCGCACCTTGACCTGGGCCTCCCTCGTGCGCGTGCGCGTCGAGGGCCGCGAGTTCGCCCGGCCGGACACCTCCTACGTCATCCTCTCCAATCACCAGGGCGCCTTCGACATCCTGGCGCTTTACGGCTTCCTCGGCCGGCAGTTCCGCTGGGTGATGAAACAGGAGCTGCGCAAGGTTCCGTTCCTCGGCTGGGGCTGCGCGGCGATCGGCCATATCTTCGTCGACCGCGGCAACTCGGCCCGCGCCATCGCCAGCCTCGAGGCCGCGAAGAGCAAGCTCGCCGGCGGCGTCTCGGTGCTCTTCTTCCCCGAGGGCACGAGGAGTGACGACGGCCGCCTGCTGCCGTTCAAGAAGGGCGGCTTCACCATGGCACGCCAGCTCAACCTGCCGATCCTCCCGGTGTCGATCGCCGGCTCGAACCGAATCCTGCCCAAGGCCTGCCTCTTCCCGCGCCCCGGCACCGTCCGCGTCCGCTTCCACGCCCCGATCCAACCGCGCGATTTCCCGGACACCGAGGAGCTCATCGGCGAAGTGCGCGCGGCCATCGAGTCCGGCCTGGACCTGGACGAGCGCTGAAGGGGACGTCGGTACCCGTATAATATTGCTGCCCTCGGCGATGCCCCTCCGCGGGGAGGCATTGCCTGCGGAAACCGCGCCGCTGGACGGCGAACCTTTCCACCTTGCCGACTTTCTGAGGAGGCACCATGACCAAGACGAACCGACTGAAACTGACCCTCGCCGCTTCGCTGTGCCTGTGCGCCCTGCTCGCTCCGGCCGTATCCCAGGCCCAGGCCGCCCCCGAGCTGAAGATGCCCCAGCCCGGCGTGCCGGAGGTCTTCACTCTCGAAGGCAAGTTCGTCCGCGCTGCCTACAACAACGAAGGCTACGTCATCCTCGGCTACCAGCCCGCCAACCGGTCGATCGGCGGCAAGTGGATGCTGCTCGAGATCGGCGTGACGCTGCTCGGCGAAACGCCCAACTACAAGCTGACCCGCGACGCGCTTTCGCTCGAGACGCCCGACGGCAAGACGATTCCCCTGGCGACGATCACCGAGCAGCGCGCCGGAGGCACCCAGGGTCTGCAGGAGCGGGCGAAACTCCAGCGCGACTCGATCGACTACTTTCCGTCGCGGGCCCATCAGCCGTGCCGCCTGGCGTTCTTCACCGATCTGGACTCGCCCGGGATGCCCTTCGACGAGGTCGAGCTCTCCCCCGTCCGCGCCTGCCTCGGCCGGATCTACTTCAACGTCCCCGAAGGCATCGCCTACGGGCAGCACTGGCTGAACGTGAAGTTCCAGAACAGCCTCGTGCGCGTACCGTTCAAGATCCTGACCAAGGACGAGGAGAAGTTCGTCGGCAAGAATCTCAAGGACATCCAGAAGCAGGTCGAAGAGGCGTTCCAGCCGAAGAACTGAGGCGCGCCGCGATCTCCGGGGCGGCGAGCGTCGCACCCTGAAGAGGGTGACGCGAAGCGCACTCCCGGTGCGAGGCGGCTCAGCGCGCTGCGGACAGGCGCGCCCCAAGGTACGCAGCCGGCAGGAATACCGGGGCGCTCGCGATCCAGAACCAGAGCGGCGGCGGGATCATGAGGTTGTTGGCGACGCCGGCCAGGGTCAAAAGGGCGCCCAGCGCGAGCGCGTGCTCGGTCGGCGCGCGGGGCGCGAGCCGCGCGGCGACCCAGCCGCCCGCCACGCTGCCCGGGATCCATCCGAAGATCACGACGAGGAAGGCGTCGAGCGGCGCAGTGGCGAGCAGTGTGCGGAGCGCCTTTCGGTCGGTCATTCCCTGGGCAGCCTTCCCCAGATCGGGATGCAGGAAGTGGCCGTTCAAGTACTCGACGATCATCATGACGAGGCTCGCGACAATGAAGCCGGCGACGACGGCGCCGATGCTACGGAGAGCGGAGCGCATCGATCCTCCTCTGAGTCCCCCCCGGGGGCCGGATTGATAGGCCGGAATTGACACTGATCCGCGGCGATCGTGGCAAGCTTCTCCCTTCAGGAGGTCTCCATGCGCCGCCCCGACATTCCTGCCGTCCTAGTCGTCGCCTTCGGGCTGGTGGCTTGCTCCGCGAGTCTCTCCCCGGTGCTCGCCATTGCCGCCGTCGCCGGAACGGTTCCCCAGACTCTCCGAGTCGACTACTTCCACAGCGGCAATGCCCGCGAGGAGCGCTTCGCGCTCGAGCGCGTGGTGGTCGAGCCGCTGCCGTGGCCGGGCGACCTCGCGCAGACCCTCGACGACACGAACCTCGGCAAGTACCTCTTCGAGGTGATCGACCGCAGCTCGCGCCGCGTCCTCTACTCGCGCGGCTTCGCGTCGATCTACGGCGAGTGGGAGACGACCGGCGAGGCTTCGGAGATCGACCGCACCTTCTCGGAGTCGCTGCGCTTTCCGCGCCCCCCGCTCGCCGACGGCCCGGTACAGGTCGTCCTCAAGAAGCGCGACAAGAAGAACGACTTCCGCGAGATCTGGTCGCTGGTGGTCGACCCCGCCGACATGCTCGTCGACGCCTCGCGCCCGCCGTCGGCCGGCGAGCTGATCGCGCTGCAGCGCTCCGGCGATCCCGCCGACAAGCTCGACTTCCTGATCCTCGGCGACGGCTACACTGCCGCCGAGCGCGGGAAGTGCGAGCAGGACGCCCGCCGCTTGATGGCGATCCTCTTCGCGGTCGAGCCGTTCCAGAGCCGCCGCACCGATCTGAACGTCTGGGGTCTATGCCCGGCCGCCGCCGAGTCCGGCATCTCGCGCCCGTCGCTCGGCATCCATCGCCGCTCGCCTGCCGGCTCGACCTACGATGCCTTCCGCTCCGAGCGCTACATCCTGACATTCGACAATCGCGCGTTCCGGGACCTTGCTTCGCAGGCGCCGTACGAGGTCGTCGAGATTCTCGCCAACGGCAACACCTACGGCGGTGGCGGGATCTTCGGGCAGTTCAGCACCGTGGCCGCCGACTCGCTCTGGGCGCCGTACGTCTTCGTCCACGAGTTCGGCCACCACCTGGCCGCCCTCGCCGACGAGTACTACACCTCGGACGTCGCCTACGCCCCCGCTGCCGACCGCATCGAGCCGTGGGAGACGAACGTCACCGCTCTCCTCGACCCGACCCAACTGAAGTGGAAGCACCTCGTCGAGCCCGGCACGCCGCTGCCGACGCCGTGGGAGAAGGAGGCCTTCGAAGCCCGCTCGCGCGAAATCCAGGCCGAACGCCGGAAGATCCGCGCCGAGAAACGCCCCGAGTCGGAGATGGACGCCCTCTTCACGCGCCAGCGCGACGAAGAGGAGAAACGCCTCGGCGCCGAGACCCACGCCCACAAAGTCGGCGCCTTCGAAGGCGCCAACTACGAAGCCAAGGGCTACTACCGCCCGGCGGTGGACTGCATCATGTTCACGCGCGACCGCGTACCGTTCTGCCCGGTCTGCCGGCACGGCATCGATCGGGTGATCGATCTCTACGCGAAGCGGAAGTAGGAGACCTCAGCGGTCGTTTTCTTTGAGCGCGGGTCGCCTTCCGGCTCGGGATGATGGTCTGCAGAAAGACCCCGGTCTCCGATTCGACGAACGGCACCAGGTAGACGTAGTCGACCACTCTGACGACGTAGATCCGCTGATGCGCGAAACGCTCCGGGTGGGGATGCTCGAGGACATCCAGCAGGTCGCCGCGCTCAGAGGGTGCTCGCGCTCCAGCGGCTGTCGTTGCCGCGCTCGAAGCCATCCGAGAAGAGGTGCCCTTCGAGATCGGACCAGCCGTAGACGTAGGCCGCCCCGGCCTGGTAGTCGTCTCCGACGGTGGCGTAGGGCGCCCCGACCGCGAGGTCGGACTGGTAGAGCGAGACCGAGAAGCCGTACTCGTCTCCGGCGAGGCCATCGCCCGCGTTGCGCTTGCCGACCTCGGTGTAGCCGCCCGCGAGACGGCGGAAGCCGTAGATCGCGCCGGACTCCGCGCCGTTCTCGTCGTCCCACTGTGCACCGACCACGAGGCGCGGGTCGAAGAGGGCGACCGCGGCACCGAAGGCATCGGACGCGCCGCCGTCGTGGGCCGAGAGGTTGGCGACCTGGCTCCAGACGCCGGCGGAGAGCTGGTAGACGTAGACGCGCCCGCGAAAGCTGTTCTTGCCGGGGGCGCCGACCGCGAGGTAGTTGCCGGACATCGCGACCGCGGTGCCGAAGAGGTCGTCCGTCGCCACGTCCGACGCGGTCAGCTTCTGCTCGAAGCTCCAGGTGCCGCCGGAGTTGCGAAAGACGTAGACGGCGCCTCCGTTGGTCGCGGTCGCATCGTCGTTGGGGGCTCCCACCGCGATCCGGTCGGACCAGACGGAGACCGACAGGCCGAAACCCTTGCCGGCGTCGGGCGCCACCAGTTGGGCGGACTCGTTCCACCACCCGCCGCTCGGTGTCCGCACGGACACCGCGCCATGGTGCCCCGCCGCGACGAAGGCGAAGGGCACGCCGACTCCGGCCGTCGAGCCTTGAATCGAGACGGAGGAACCCAGCGTGTCGCCGGCTTCCATCCCGTAGCCCTGGAGGCGGCCCCAGTCCGGCTCGACGTGGGTCCAGACCTGGAAGGCTCCGGCGTCCGCCTGCCATTCGGCCCCAAGTTTGTGATCGCAATAAGGTGCCCCGGCGAGCGCGTAGTCGCCCCACATCGAGACCGAGTGGCCGAGACTGGCGATTCGCTTGTTGACCTGCCCACTATCCTCCCAGAGGGTGAACCACCAATCCTCCAGGGGAACCCACCCGGCTGCCCCCAGCTCGAAGATCATGATGCCGCCCATGTCGAGTTCGTCATAGCCAGAGCCGTCGTAGCCGGGAGCGCCGACGACCAACCGGTCGCCGGCGACCGCGGCGCCCGAGATCGCCACCGACCAGCCCATCCGGGAGCCCAGCGCGAAAGAAGGGACGACCATGGTCAGCTTCGTCTCGGCGGCCTGAAGGGAAGCGGCGAGGAGCAGGAGCGACGCGATGCCGACGATCCGGCAAGGGGCTCGAAATCCGCGCCGCAGGTGCAACCTCCGCGGCGATCCTGATTGCCGGTGGCGTTCTCCTGGACGAGGTCGAGCGTCGGGTGGGAGCTTCCGACCGCGCGCGAGCGCGGCGAGAGCCGCAAGAGGACCGTGGTCGAGCGGGGCATGAGGGGCCTCCCCCTTCCGTCGTTCCAGGCCACGCCCGGCGCCATGCCGGAAGGGGTGGACGCGACCCCGCGAGGTTCCCTCGCCGGGGTTCGCAGGGGAATGGACCGGCGCGACAACTTCTTGCACGATCGCGCCAGATCGCCCCGCGATCGCGACCGCGTGCCGGGGGCGGACGCCGCGACCCCCGCGATTGGCGCGTTCGTGCAAGCGAATGGCGCGATGGTCCATGGTCCCAGGAATTCGTCCGATCTACGCTGCATTCTGAGGCCGATGCCGATGGCTCGGCCAGGAGGTCGTCATGCACCCTAGCGCCATGCGATGTGCCACTTGCGCCCTGGTCGCCCTGCTCCTCGTCGCGCTACCGCCATCGAGGGCGGACGAGATCGGCGACAACGACGTCCGGGTGAGCGATCTGGGGCCGAACGGGAACCCGGCCTACGACGCCCGCCAGGCCGCGGTCGCCTACAACCCCTCGGGCGGCAGCTACCTGGTCGTCTGGGAGGGGGACGATTCGGCCTTCGGGCTGTCCGACGACGAACTCGAGATCTTCGGCCAGCTCCTCTCCGCGGTCGGCGGCGAGCTCGGCAACAACGACGTTCGTATCAGCTTCGCCGGCGGCACCGGCAATCCGGACTTCGACGCGACCTACCCGGCCGTGGCCTGCAATACGGCGGACCACGAGTACCTGGTCGTCTGGTCGCAGGACACCGACGCGGGAGACCTGGTCGACGAGGAGTTCGAGATCTGGGGCCAGCTTGTCGACCCCTTCCTCTTCCCGATCGGCGGCAACTTCCGCATCAGCACGATGGGCCCAGACGGCAGCGGTGTCTACGACGCCGTGCAGCCGGCGGTCGTCTACAACCCGGACGCGAACGCCTACCTGGTGGTCTGGTCGGGCGACGACGACTCCGGCGGCCTGGTCAACGACGAGTTCGAGATCTGGGCGCAACGGATCGACGCGAGCGGCACCCTGATCGGGGGCAACCTCCGCATCAGCGACGTGGGGGGGACCGGCGACTTCCATTTCACGGCCGCCGTTCCCGACGTCGTCTACAACCCCCAGGAGCTCGTCTACCTGATCGTCTGGGGGGGTGACGACAACGTCGGCGGCTTGGTCGACGGCGAGTACGAGGTCTTCGGCCAGCTCATGGACGCCGCTGGCGCCGGCGTCGGACCGAACGACTTCCGGATCAGCGACATGGGGGGCGTCGGCTCCAGCACCTACGGCGGCAGCGTGCCGGCGGCCGCCTACAACCCCAACGCCAACGAGTACCTGGTCGTCTGGCAGGGGGACGACAACGTCGGCGGGCTGGTGGACAACGAGTTCGAGGTCTTCTCGCAACGCATGGCCGCCGATCTCACCGGCCTCGGTCCGAACGACTACCGCCTGAGCGACGTAGGCGGCGTCGGCGACGCCGCCTACGACGTGGTGAGCCCTCCCGACGTCGCCTTCAACCCGATCGACGACGAGTACCTGGTCGTCTGGGCCGCCGACGATCCGGTCGATGGCATCGTCGACGAGGAGCTCGAGATCTTCGCGCAGCGCCTGACCTGGGACATCCAGGGGGTGGGACCGAACGACGGACGGATCTCGGATGCCGGCGGCCTCGGCAACACCACCTACGTCGCCGACGATCCGGTGGTCGCCGCCCACGACGCGACCGGCCACTTCCTCGTCGCCTGGACGGGCGACGACAACACCGGCACCCTGGTCGACGACGAAGACGAGGCGTTCATCCAACGAATGACCGGCCGCTACGTCTTCGTCGACGGCTTCGAATCGGGCGACATGGACCGTTGGTCGTCGACCGTGCCCTGAGCGCACCCCTCATGCCACGCTGCTGCGCTCGTCGGCTCGTCGCGCGCTCTCGACGGCGACGACCGGCGCCAGGCCGAAGTAGGCCTTGAAGCGGCGCGAGAAGTGGGCCGGGTCGTCGTAGCCCACGCGATGCGCCACCTGTTGCACCTGGAGCTCGCCCGTCTCGAGCAGCCGGCGCGCCTCACGCATCTTGACCGCCAGGATGAGCTCGCCCGGCGAGCAGCCGAGCGACTCGACCAGGTGGCGTTGCAGGGTGCGGAGCGAGACAAACAGCGCGCCCGCGAGCGCGCCGGGCGCGATCGTCGCGCCAAGGCGGGCGTGGATCGCGCGCACCGCGCTGAGCTCCAGCCGCTCGTTCGCGTCCGCCGACGGCGGGCGCTCGACCGCGTGCTCGAGCCACTCGAGCGGATCGGGCGGCGCCGGAGCCGACCAGGGCACCATAGGATCTGCCGCCGGAAGGGAAACGGCGCTCGCCGTCGCGTTCGCTGCCGCGGCCGGCGGATGCGCTGCCTCGAGCTCCGCGAGTCGCGCGAGCAGGGCCCCGATCCGGCGGCGATGGCGCCACTCCTCGACCCCGATCAGCCCGACGACGAGCGCGAGGGTGGTGAACGCCCCGCCGGCGAGCGTTCCGCCGGGACCGAGCGTCTCGACCCAGCGTTCGGCGAAGATCGGCCCGCCGGTGAGGGTCGCCGGGAGCCAGCTCTGCGGATGGCCGAAATCGCCGTCCCGGAGAGCGACCAGGGGCGGTAGAAGCGCCGCTCGAGCTCCGCCGCCGAATCGGCCTCCAGACTGTTCTCGGTGTACTCGACCGGCGGCCGGGTCGCGCGTTGATCGAGCTTGCGCAACGTCTCGAGGTCGAAGTGGAGCTGGCCCGCCAGCGAGTGATCGGCGAGCCAGTCGTTGAGGCCGAGATCGATCGCCAGATCGGCGCCGGCGCGCGGCGTGACACCCAGCGCCGCGAACGGGATCGCGCACTCGACGAGGTAGCCACCGGCGGTGCGCCGGCCGGCCGCCGCGAGGGCGATCGCCGGGCGTTCCCGCTTCGGGACGTCGAGCGCTTCGAGCTCGAGGAGCAGGGGATCCCCCTGCAGCACCGCGTAGCGGCCGTCGGGTGCGAGCAGGACCTGGAAATCGTCGGCGCCCATGCGCGGCGTCCGATCGCCCCGGCCGTCGAGGTAGAGCTCGACCGAATCCCACTGGAAGAGCTCCGCTCCCGCGATCCCCGCGGGCGGCGGATGGAAGCTCGGATCGGTCCACCTCGAAGAGCGCCCACAGGGTGGTGCGGTCCCAGGCGAGCCGCACCGCGGCCCGCGCCGCCGGCTCGCCGGGCTCGGCCGGCCGCCCGATCGCGAAGCGCGCGCCGGCGTCGCGCCAGTCGGCGGGGTCGCCGTCGACGACGAGACGCAGCGGGCGATGGGGCAGGGCGAGGGGCGACGGGGTGACGCCCGCCGCCGCGACGGAAAGCGTCGCCAGCAGCACGGCGATCGGCAGGGTGATGCTGGTCACGGCCCCCTCCAGCGCGGACGACAGATCGACTACCGATCAAGGTAGCACGCCCCCCTGTCGCGCGACAATCGGGCCGCGTCGCGCCGCACGACTCGAGGGGGAAAGGGATCCTTCCCACCTGGGGAGAGCGGCCTCGCGGTCCTTCTCGAGCTCGTGCAACCTTCCCGTCAGCCGCGGCTGGCGCGGACCTCGCACGCTGCAGCTGTGGGGTGCCACGCCTTGAAGGCTCTCGCGTCAAGGAGCTGGTGAGGTGCTGGTGAGGTGCTGGTGAGGTGCCAGCCACTTTCCAGGCGGCCCTTGCCGACGGCTGCAGAGGCGCTTCAGGCCTCGACCAGAACCGCGATCTGGTCCCGCAGCGCTGGCACACGCGTCTGGACCACATCCCACACCAGCTCGAAATCGACCCCGAAATAGTCGTGGATCAGCCGGTCGCGCATGCCTGCCATCGCGCGCCACTCGACTGTGGGGTGACGCGCTCGAAATTCCTCGGGCACCTTCTTGGCGGCCTCGCCGATGATCTCGAGACTGCGAACGAAGGCGCGACGGAGAGTTTCGTCCGCGGCGAAAGTCCCGAAGGTGAGGCCTGAGCTTCGACCGACGAGGTAGTCGGCCTCGATCAGAATGTGGCGCAGGTAGTCACGCGGCTCGAAGGACATCCTGTGCTTCCGCCAGAATCCTCGGGCCGACGAAGGGAGAAAGCGCTTCGGTGGTCACGAGCTCGACGCGACGCCCGAGGCGCTCCTCGAGCAGTTCGGCGAGCGCGAAGTAACGCGCGTAGCTCTTCGCCCCCGGCGTGAACTGGACGAGGAGATCGACGTCGCTTTCGGCATGCGCCTGCCCGCGCAGGACAGATCCGAACAACGCAAGTCTGGCGACACCCAGCGCGCGGATCTCCGCTTCACACTCCGCCAGCCGGAGGACGGCCTGCTCGCGGTTGGCAACCGGAGAGTTCATTCTTCTAGCTTATCTACAACAGGGATTCCGTTCCAGCTGAACACGGGACTGCGCTCGCCCCGGCGGACTTCAGTTCGAGCGCATCCCAGGCAGCGGTGGGCGTGCCGACAGGGGTGCTGCGTTGCACGTTGCTGCAGTGCAAGGTGCCAGGCGATTTCCCAGTGCGAAGCGCAGTGTGAGGTGCTGCAGTGTGAGGTGCCCAGTGTGAGGTGCCAGGTGATTCACCGGTTTCCCAAGCCGCCTCCCCCGCCTTCAGCCAGGGTGCCAGAGGTGAGTCCTGCCGGGAGAAGGGCGCGCCAGGCATTCGCCGCCGATGCAACCCTTCCGCCCGCATCTGCGTCTCAGTCAGCAGGTGGCGGGATCCCACGCCTGCCGCCGCCGGCCGAAAGACGGAGGGAGCGCTTGCTGGATGCAGACACCCTGCTCGAACGCTGTCGCCAGGGCGACGACCTCGCCTGGGAGGCGCTCGTCCGCCAGTATCAGGGGCGGGTCTTCGGCGTCGCGCTGCACTTCCTGCGCGACCGCGAAGAGGCCCGGGACGGCGCCCAGGAGATCTTCCTTCGCGTCTACACCCGGCTCGACAGCCTCCTCGAGGGCCAGGCCTTTCTCCCCTGGCTGCTGCGCCTGGCGCGCAACTGCTGTATCGACCGCCTGCGCCGCCGCGAGGTCCGCACTCCCGCCTTCGCCGTGGCGCTCGAGGACGCACACGAGATCTCCTCGCCGGAGCCGTCGCCGGAGGAGTCCGCCTTGCAGGGCGCCCGGGAGGTCCTGCTCTATCGCGCCCTCGGCGAGCTGAGCGAGAAGAACCGCGAGATGATCCTCCTCAAGGACACCCAGGAGTTGAAGCTCGAGGAGATCGCCGAGCTCCTCTCCCTGCCGTTGGGAACCGTCAAGTCGCGCGCCCACCGCGCGCGCATCGAGCTCGCCCTGGCGATCCGGACGCTCGACCCGTCGTACGGGAGCGCGACATGAGCTGCCGCGATCTCGAGCTCCATCTCGAGGGCCTGCTGGCGGGAACTTTCTCCGCCGCCGAAGCGCGCCGCTGCGCGGAGCATCTCGCGGGCTGCGCCCCCTGTCGCGATCTCCTCGAGCTCGCCCGTCTGGGCGACGCGGCGGTAGCCACTCTCGCCGGGCCGACCCCCGACCTCGCGCCGGCAATGGTCGCACGGAGCGGTGTCGGATTCGGAGACAGACACGGAGGCGGAGAGGGCGCCGGCGGCGGCGCCTGCCGTCGGGCGCACGAGCTCCTCACGGCCGGCATCGACGAGCCTCTCGCGGACATCGATCGCGAGCTCCTGGGCGGCCATCTCGCGGCCTGCGGCGACTGCCGGGCGCTCCACGGAGTTCTGCTCGAGCTCGCCCGTGACCTGCCGCGTCTCGCCGAAGTGCAGCCGGATCCGCGTTTCGTCGCGGAGGTGCTGCGCCGTACGCTGCCCTTCGAGGTGCAGATCCGCCGCTGGTGGGACGCCCTCTGGCCGCAGCTCTGGCACCGGCCGCGCTTCGCTTCGGAGGTCGCCTATGTCGGCGTCGTCGCGCTGGCGCTGGTCTTCGCCACCCCGGGTTCGCCGCTCGCGGCCGTGCCGTCCGGGGCGCTGGCGATCGCGCAGGAGCCCCCGCTGCCGCGCCTCGAGCTCCCCGAGGTCGCGGTCGACTGGAGCACGGAGCTGCGCGCGACGGCGGACGATGCCGTCGGGCTGATGATCGAAGTCCGCACCCGCATGGGAACTTTCTGGGACGAGGCTGCGTCCCTGCTGGAGACGAGGGACGCTACGCCCTCCTCCGCACCCGATCGCACCAAGGAGACGTCATGAGCGAGATCACCGAGACCCTTCCGCCGCAAGCCGCCGCACCCCGGCCGCCCGCGGCTCCACCCGTCGCACCGGTGACCCAGTACCTGTCGATCCTCGATTCGCGCCGCAAGTCGCCCGGCCTCGCCTGCTTCCTCTCCCTCATGCCCGGCCTCGGCCAGGTCTACGTCGGCTACTACCAGCGCGGCTTCGTCCACGCCGCGGTGGTCGCGGCCCTGATCACCGTCCTCGCGAGCGAAGTCGATGAGTTGACGCCGATGACGGCGATGTTCCTGGTCTTCTTCTGGCTCTACAACATCATCGACGCCGGCCGCCGCGCGGCGCTCTACAACGAAGTCCTCGCCGGCCGCACCGGCATCCAGCTGCCCGCCGACCTCATGCTCCCCGGCCTCGGCGGCTCGATGCTCGGCGGCACAGTGGTCGCCCTGGTGGGCGCCCTCCTCCTCGCCCACACCGCCTTCGGCTTCTCTCTCTCCTGGCTGAAGGAGTGGTGGCCCGTCGCCGTCATCCTCTTCGGCGCCTACCTCTTCATCAAAGCGCGGATGGATCGCCCGGAAAGCCCGGAGACGACGGATCTCGCGTAGCAGGAGTTGAAGATCCACGCTGGACAGAACACCGGGCGAGCCGGCGCTGCCTACTCGTGAGGCCGGCGACGCTTCCTCGCCCCCCGTCGGCGGCTCCCTTCGACCCCAGGCTCGTGGACCTCCGACTCGGGCGAGCCGTGAGCCTCCTCTTCGAGGAGCGCCAGCCAGAGCGTCGGTTCGATTCCGGGGACGGGTGAGCCGGCGAAGCCAGCCGCATCGCGGGTCAGGACCGCCTCGCAGCCTGAGGCCTCGGCGGCGGCGGCCGTGACGGCATCCTCGAAGTCGTCCAGGGAGAGGACGATCGCACGCTGAATCACCTTCTCGTCGACCGGGGCAACGGTGAACAGGGCGCAGAGGTCCTGCACGACCTTTCTTGCCTCGGCCCGCCCGCGGGCGCGCCCGACGAGATAGGCGAGGGTCGTCACCGCATGACCGGAGAGGAGACCCTCGACCCGACCCGACTCGATCGCGGCGAGACACGCCGTCGACGCCGCCGCGTGCGGTGCCCGTGCGAGCAGGACATCGAGCACGACGTTGACGTCGACGAGGACGCGCTTCAACGGAACTTCTCCTCGAGATACCGGCGGTAGGTCTCGCGGTCCACCTTCGCCCCGCGCAGCAACCCGACCAGGCGCGCCGTCACCGGAGGCAACCCCGCGCCTTCATCCCTAGCCGGCGCCCCGCCCGGTCGGGCCAGAACGTCGAGATAGCGCTCCACCAGCGCCGAGACCGACGTTCCCCGCCGGCGCGCGATCTCCTTCGCCCGCTCGACGACCCCCTCGTCCACGCTCAGCGTGAGCTTTGCCATGTACGTATTATATATGCTTTTCGATACGTACAGCAAAAGGAAACACGACCCGCGCAACGGCCCTCAGCAATCTCTCGCAGGAAACCACCCCGACAGGGCTTCGCGTTTGCGCTTCCGGAGCCGGGCGGAGTTTCCCTTTGCTCGGATCCCGTTCGGCGGCTTTTCAGGCAATTTCAGGCGTCGATCGAATCCCTCGGGAGCGGCAGCGGGAGTTCTGGCGGCGAGCGGGAGCCGCGGGCTTCTCGGACCGGGGCGGCCAAGGTAGGCTCGCGCCGCGACGAGTGCACGATCACAGGGGCCCCCGGGCCGAGGGAAAATTCGCGATGCGCCACGTCTTTGCCGTCTTCTTCCTCATCGCCGCCGTCGCCCCGCTTCAGGCCGGCTCCAACCCGCTCCCGGTAGGGCCCGAGTTCCAGGTCAACAGCTACACCACGAACTCCCAGAGGTTTCCCGCGATCGCCAGCGACGCCGACGGCGACTTCGTCGTGGCCTGGCAGAGCAGCAGCTCGAGTGGCGGCGACACCTCCTACTCGAGCGTCCAAGGACAGCGCTACTCCGCGGCGGGAGCGCCCCAAGGCGCCCAGTTCCAGGTCAACAGCTACACCACCGGCTTTCAGCTCTCTCCCGCGATCGCCAGCGACGCCGACGGCGACTTCGTCGTGGTCTGGGAGAGCTCCGGCTCGAGCGGCGGCGACACCTCCTCAGAGAGCGTCCAGGGACAGCGCTACTCCGCGGCGGGCGGGACTCAGGGCGCGCAGTTTCAGGTCAACACCTACACCACGAGCGCCCAGAAGCGACCCGCGATCGCCAGCGACGCCGACGGCGACCTCGTCATCGTCTGGGGCAGCTTCGGCGCGAGCGGCGGCGACACTTCCTCCTACAGCGTCCAAGGGCGGCGCTACTCCGCGGCGGGAGTGCCCCAGGGCGCCGAGTTTCAGGTGAACAGCTACACCACGAGCCTTCAGCGCTCTCCCGCGATCTCCAGCGACGGCGACGGCGACTTCGTCGTGGTCTGGAATAGCGACGGCTCGAGCGGCGGCGACACCCTGGCGACCAGCGTCCAAGGGCAGCGCTACTCCGCGGCGGGCGGGACCCAGGGCGCCCAGTTCCAGGTCAACAGCTACACCACCAGCCTTCAGCTCTATCCCGCGATCGCCACCGCCGCCGACGGCGACTTCGTCGTGGTCTGGCGGAGCGACGGCTCGAGCAGCGGCGACACCTCCTCGTTGAGCGTCCAGGGGCAGCGCTACTCCGCGGCGGGCGGGACCCAGGGCGCGCAGTTTCAGGTCAACAGCTACACCACAAACGCCCAGAGCGATCCCAGGATCGCCAGCGACACCGACGGCGACTTCGTCGTCGTCTGGCACAGCAACGGCTCGAGCGGCGGCGACACTTCCGCGTGGAGCGTGCAAGGACAACGCTATTCCGCCGCGGGCGTGCCCCAGGGCGCCCAGTTCCAGGTCAACACCTACACCACGAGCGATCAGCTCTTTCCCGCGATCGCCAGCGACGCCGGCGGCGACTTCGTCGTGGTCTGGGACAGCTTCGGCTCAAGCGGTGGCGACACTTCCTCGTACAGCGTGCAAGGCCAGCGCTTCCGGGTGACCGGCGATCTTTCCGGGCGGGCCTTCCTCGACCAGAACTCCGACGGGATCCAGAGTCCCGGGGAGCCAGGGTTCCCCGGGATCGCGGTGGAGCTCTACGACGACAACACCACCCTCCGGCGCACGGCGGTGACCGACGCCAACGGCGGCTATTTCCTGAAGCCCAAGGAGGGAAGCTGGACGGTGAGGTTCGTACCGCCGACGAACCTCTTCGCCTTCACCGCCCAGGATGCGGGGGGCGACGACACGCTCGACAGCGACGTCGACCCCACGACCGGTGAGACCGATCCGTTTCCCATCTCGGTAGGCGTCCTCGACGACACGATCGACGCCGGCTTTCTGCCGCTCCTCTTCGCCGACGGCTTCGAGAGCGGTGGAACCACCGCCTGGTCGGCGACCGTGCCTTAGCCGGGAGAGTCGACGGCAGCGAGTTCCTCCCCGACCTCGGATTCGATGACCGGGCGAAGCGCCCGCTGGCGGGGTGCCAGCCGCTTCTCCGGGGCGGCCGCTTCTCCGGGGCGTCGGTTGCACTTCGGCCGCGCGCGGCGCATGCGAAGCCGGCGCCCGCCAGCGGATGGGGATTCTCCCCGGCGGTTGTGACAACCTGCTGCGCTAACGGTCTTCGGGCGTCCGATGACGGCGAAAAGTAGTCGATCCGCCATGGATGTTGCCCGGCGCCGGCATCCGACCATGAACCGACCGATCTGCCTGATTACCGAGTCCCTGGATCGCCGGCGCGGCGGGGCGGAGAGCCACCTGGCCGATCTGGCGCAGTTCTTCGTCCGGGCGGGGCACCCGGTGCGCGCCTTCGTTCGCCGTCCCGGCGGGTGCCCCGCGTCGGTCGAACTCGAGAACGTGCCGGCCTGGACCGGCTGGGGGGCGCTCGGCGAGGGACGTTTCTCCCGGTTCCTCCAACGCCGCCTCGCGGGAACGAGCGGCATCGTCTTCTCGACCCTGCCCTTGAACCTCCGGCAAGTGACCCACTACTTCCCGCCGGCGGGCCTGGTTCGCAGCGGCTTCGAGAGCGAGCGCGATGCGTTCGACCCCGGGCTTCGCCAGCGCTTCTACCGCCTGGGCAATCGCTTCAATCTCCAGCGCCAGCGGTGGAGGACGGCGCAGGAGAAGTTGTTGGCCCGCCAGGCCCGGCTCGACGTCCTCACCCTGTCCGCCGGCGCGCGAAGCGAGATGCTGAATCTGTTTCCTTTGCCGGCGGAGAGCGTGGTGACGATTCCGCCGGGCGTCGATCTGACGGAGTTTCGCCCGGGTTCAGCCGCAACCCCGGGGGCCGAGGGACTTCGGTTGCTCTTCGTGGGGCACAATTTTCGTCTGAAAGGCCTGCACTGTCTGCTGCGGGCCCTGAGCTCTGCCGGGCGAAGCGGACTGCAAGCGGAGTTGACCGTCGCCGGCGGCGGAGCGAACCGCGCTTTCAAGGCCCTGGCCAGGAGGCTGGGCCTGGCCAGCCGGGTCCACTTCCTCGGCCCCGTCGCCGCCGAGAAGTTGGGCGCGCTCTACCGCCGGAGCGATGCGCTGGTGCATCCCACCTTCGCCGACCACTGTTCGCTGGTCGTGCTGGAGGCCCTGGCGAGCGGCCTGCCCGTCATCACCACAGGGCGCAACGGCGCCGCCGAACGGATGGAGTCCGGACGGCACGGTTTCATCCTCGAAGAGCCGCGCGATATCGAAGCGTTGGCGGCGGCGCTACTCGGTCTGCAGGATCGGGAGAAGCTGGGCACTATGCGCGCGGCTGCCATCGCCCTGCGACCGCAGCTCGATTTCGCGCAGCACGCCCGCCGCGTCCTGGCGTGGCTGACCGGCGCATGAAGAGAGACGAGTGCTCGATGCCGTTTCGACTGCTGGCGCTCACCGATCCGGGCTCTGGCGTCTCCGCATCCACGCGCTATCGCGTCAGCCAGTTCGAACCGTACCTGCGCCACCACCACATCCATGTGGAGACGCTGCCTTGGCCGCGACGGGCATCGGCAGGGGCGGGGGAACGGGAACGAGCGTCCCTGCTGGAGTCGGTGGCGACGGCCGACGCGGTTCTGTTTCAGCGCTATCTCCCGACTCGGGCACGGCTGCGCGAGGTCCGCGCCCGCGCCCGACGGCTGGTCTACGACTTCGACGACGCCATCCTCTACAGGGAATCCACCCGCGGCAGGCCGCGCCTCCTGCTGCCACGCTGGTGGCGGTTCCGCGCCATGATGGATGGCTGCGATGCGGTCACCGCGGGCAACTCCTACCTCGCGGAGCTGGCACAACGCTGGGCGCCGGCAGGTCGCGTGGAGGTCCTGCCGACCACCGTGGAGTTGGCACGCTACGATCCCGAGCCGTTACGCCCGGCGGCCGCGCCGGTCGTCGGCTGGATCGGCGGTCGGTGGACGCTGCCCTATCTCGAGCAGCTTCGGCGCCCGCTCGAAGCGCTGAGTACGGAGGTCGCCGGGCTGACCCTGCGGGTGATTGCCGATCTGGCCCCCGACCTGGGCAGGACGCGCGTCGAGCTGGTGCCCTGGGCGGCGGAGACGGAAGTGCGGGAATTGAAACGCCTGCACGCCGGCGTAGCGCCGCTGCCCGATGACGCCTGGACGCGGGGGAAATGCGGCCTGCGCCTGCTGCAGTATCTCGCCGCGGGCATCCCCGCCGTCGCCTCACCGGTGGGGGTCCAGGCGGAGATCGTCCGTGCCGGCGCGGCACTTCCGGCAACCTCCGACTCCGACTGGTGCCGGGCTCTTCACCGCCTGCTGAACGAACCCTCCCTGGTTGCGGAGCTCACCGCCCGCGGCCGGGAGCTCGTCCGGGAGCGCTTCAGTACCTCGTCCCGGGCGGACTTCGCACGCGAGCTCTGGTGCGGAGAGGAACCGCGCCGCACCGGCGCCGCGATGCAGGCGGCGAACGATTTCCAGGGCTGAGGCTTCACTCTCTGAGGGCGCCGCGGATTCAGGGAACCGCAGAGCGCGAGCGGCGGGTGTCACCGGTGAGCTCGAAGCCATCCCAGAAGAGCGTGAGGGTGGTCGAGAAGCCGATGAAAAGTGCCTGGCATCCTCAGCCAGCGGCGGCGGGGCAGGCGCGGCGGCCGTGCCCGCCTACCGCCGTTGGCCGAGGGCGAGTTGCATCTCGCTCCAGACCGTGCGCCCGAGCGTGGCGACCAGCAGCTCGTCCAGGCGGCGCTGCGCGAGGATCGTCTCGAGGATGGCGTGCAGCGGCTCGAGTCGGTCGATCCGGGCGGCGTCGATCGGCACCGCCTTCATCGCCCAGTCCGGGAAGAGCCGGTGCTCGGCCGTCTCCTCGCTGAGCAGCAGCAGGTCGCTATGGCGCGGATCGCGGGCGATGGCGGCGAAAACGGCGTCGACGGCCTCCGGCTCCCCCTCGAGAATCTGGAAGAAGAGCCCGCCGGCCGCCATGAGCACGCCGGTGAGCCCTCGAGTCCGGTTGTTTTGCACGCACTGCGCCTCGAGCTCGGTCAGCCCGGCGGCGGAGAGCTCCTCGCTGAAACGGCTCACGTACTTGATCCGCTTGAACATGAGCGGGAGCGTAGAAGGAGCCGGAGAGACTGTCAACGAAGGGCCGCCGTGCGCCGGTAAGCGGCTGACCCGGCGCACGTTGGCCAGGAAAGCCCACTGATCAGCCCAGGGGCTCAGCTGCTCGTCGAGGTAGACGCTGTTTCCCCGATCGCGAGCGCGCTTCTGAAGCGCGAGGGCGAGCAGGTTCCCGAAGCCGCCCTGCGGCAGCGTGTCCTGGTTCGGAAAGAAGCGGTCGTATGAGTTCAGGCCGATGAAAAGCGGCTGGCACCCTCAGCCGGCACCCTCAGCCGCACCCTCAGCAAGCGCGGGCTGTCATACACTGCCGCCGAAATGCCATCACCGAAACGGTGAGCGGCGGGCCGGCTGACTTCGCCCGCCGCGAGCATCCCAGGAGGCAGGCGCCTTGATCGGTAAGCGGCTCGCGCACTACGAGATCCTCGAGAAGCTCGGCTCCGGGGGAATGGGTGACGTTTATCGCGCTCACGACAGCCGCTTGAGCCGCGACGTAGCGATCAAGGTGCTGCCGCCCGAGGTGGCGAACGACGCGGAGCGACGGGCCCGATTCGAACGCGAAGCGACCGTCGTCGCCGGCCTGAAACACCCCAACATCGTCACCCTGCATTCGATCGAAGAGGACCCCGACGGCTCCGACGGCGGCGGCGTCCACTTCCTCACCATGGAGCTGGTCGAAGGCCGCACCCTCGCGGGCGCCATCCCCGCCGGCGGCCTTCCGCTCGAGGATCTGCTGGCGATCGCCGTCCCGCTCGCCGACGCGCTCGCCAGCGCCCACGCGAAGGGAGTGGTCCACCGCGATCTCAAACCGGCGAACGTGATGCTCGACGGCGACGGCCGCGTCAAGGTCCTCGATTTCGGACTCGCCAAGCTCGCCGAGACGGTCGACTCGAGCTCCGAGACCCTCACCTCCGACGGCGTCACGCGAGCCGGGCATCTGCTCGGCACCGTGGCCTACATGTCGCCGGAGCAGGCCGAAGGGCTCGCGGTCGACCATCGATCCGACCTCTTCTCGTTCGGAATCCTCCTCTACCAGATGGCTACGGGCAGAAACCCGTTCCAGCGCGGCCACACCGTGTCGACCCTCGCGGCCATTCTCAAGGACACGCCACCCCCCGTCGCGCCCGAGAGCGGCCCACTGCCGCAGGAGCTCGTCGAGATCGTCCGACGCTGCCTCGAGAAGTCGCCGGATCGGCGCTACGCCACGACCGTCGAGCTGCGCGACCGCTTGCGCGCTTTGCAGACAACTCTCGCCAGCGGCTCCTTCGCCGGCGGCGCGCCGACCTCGGCGATCGGAGTTCTTCGCCGCCCCCGGGTCGCCGTCCCCTTGACTCTGGTTCTCCTCGGCGCGGTCGCCCTTGGCGGCTGGCTGGTGGTGCGCTCGCGTCGCGCCGCCTGGGCACGCGAGGTCGCCCTGCCGCAGATCGAAAAGCTCCTCGACGCCTCTCCCGGGGCGCTTGGACCGGGAGTCTTCCAGGCCTATCGCCTCGGGCGCGAAGCGGAGCGGCTTCATCCCCGGCGACCCGGTGCTCCAGCGCCTCGCACAGCGCTACTCGCGGCCGCTCAGTGTCTATAGCGATCCGCCAGGAGCACGAGGTCTCCGCACGGCCGTACGGTGGATCCGGAAGCGGACTGGGAGGTGCTCGGCGAGACGCCGATCGTCGGAGCGGCGCTTCGTTCCAGGGGCTCGTCGAGGTGCGCATCGAGAAGCCGGGCTTCGAGCCGGTGAACGACGTGCTCTGGTCGGTCGCGCATCGCGGCACGCCCCCCGGCTACCGCCTGCTGCCGGCGGGTCGGGCGTCGACGGCATGAGCTGGGTCTCGGGAACCGCGCCCGTCCTCCATATCGAGGGCGCGCCGGCGGGTCTGCCACTTTCCGGGGATCGAGAACATGCCGCCGCAGCAGCTCGGCGACTTCTTCATCGACCGCCACGAGGTCGACGCAGCGCGAGTTCAAGCGCTTCGTCGACGCCGGTGGCTACAGCCGGCCGGAATTCTGGCGGGCGCCGTTCGTCGAAGGCGACCGCGAGCTTGCGTTCGCGGAGGCGATGGCGCGCTTCATCGACCGCACCGGCCAGCGCGGCCCGGCGACCTGGGAGGTCGGCGACTACCCGGAGGGGCGCGACGACGATCCGGTGACCGGCGTCAGCTGGTTCGAGGCCGCGGCCTACGCGGCGTTCGCCGGCAAGCGGCTGCCGAGCATCTACCACTGGGATCATGTCGCCTTCACCTGGGGCAGCGGCAACATCGTTCCGGTGAGCAACCTCGGCGGCGACGGCCCGCGCCCGGTGGCGAGCGGCGCGGCGCGGAACCGGTTCGGCACCGAAGATCTGGGCGGCAACGTCCGCGAGTGGTGCGCCAACGCCGACAGCCGCGGCGGACGGTTCATCCTCGGCGGCGGCTGGGACGACCCGGCGTACGCCTTCAACGACGCCTTCGCCCAGTCGCCCTGGGACCGCTCGAAGACGAACGGCTTCCGCTGTATCCAGGAGGTCGCCACCAGCCGGGTCGATCCCGCGCTCGAGGCGACGATCGAGCTCCCCTTCCGCGATTTTCGCAGTGAGCCCCGGATCTCGGACGAGACCTTTGCCCAGTACCTCACCCAGTTTCGCTACGACGCCACGCCGCTGCGCGCCGAGATCGAGGAGCGGCTGGAGAAGAGGACTACATCCGCGAGCGGATCTCGTTCGACGCCGCCTACGGCGGTGAGCGGATGACGGCGTACCTCTTTCTGCCGAAGCACGGCACGCCGCCCTACCAGACGGTGGTGATGTTCCCCGGCTCGGGGGCGATCCACACGCGTTCGAGTGCGGAGGTCGCCCCCGGATCAGGGAATTTGCCCCGAAAGGCGGCCGAGCGCTACTTTTGCCGGTGTACAAGAGCACCTACGAGCGTGGCGACGGGCTGGTCTCCGACTACCCCGACACCAGCAACAACTGGAAGGACCACGTCCTCATGTGGGGCAAGGACTTCCGGGCGCTCGCTCGACTACGTCGAGACGCGCGAGGATCTCGACTCCGACCGCATCGCCTACCTCGGCCTCTCCTGGGGATCGGCCATGGCGCCGTTCATGCTCGCGATCGAGCCGCGCGTCAAGGCAGGCATTCTGGTAGTCGCCGGCCTCAACTTCCAGCGATCGCTGCCCGAAGTCGACGAGCTCCCCTACGCCATGCGGGTGAAGGTCCCGATTCTGATGCTCAACGGCAAGTACGATTTCTTCTTCCCTTACGACACGTCGCAGCTCCCGTTCTTCGAGCTGCTCGGAACGCCGCCGGAGCACAAGAAGCTCGTCGTGCAGGAGAGCTCCCACGCCTTCTCGCAGACCGAGCTGGCGCGCGAGGCGATCGCCTGGCTCGACCAGTACCTCGGTCCGGTGCGCTGAGGCGGGCAGATGCCGCCCAGTCCGGCGCCTTCCGAGTTCTGAATTGCGCTCGAGCGCAGCCCGGCTGCGACCGGGAGCCGCTCTCAGGAGAGTCGTACGCCGACGATCGGTAGCTCGCGTCGGCGGAGCCAGAGGACGGCCGCGCTGCTCACGAAGACGACGCACGCCAACCCGAACAGGAGGCCGCCGTCGTTCAGCACCTCGATGCCGAGCGGCCCGAGGTGCGACGCGATCGCGCCCGCAATCACGCCGAGCGCGAGCAGCGCTCCGAAGCACGACAGTGGGCGGCACGAGCAGAAGCACCGCGGCCAGGAGCTCGGCGATCCCCGACCCGATCCGCCCCGACGGGCTCGAGCCCGAGCGTCGAGAAGATGTAGACCGATTCGGGCGCGGCGGTGAACTTGAAGTACAGCGTCTGCGCCAGGATCGTGGCGACGACGATCTGCAGGGTCCAGCTCAGCCTGCGCTCTCCCGCGGTCAGGGTCTTGGCACTCATCCTCGTCTCCCAGGTCGCAAATCATGAGCTTGGATGCCGCTGGAGGCCGCTGGTTTCCATACGTTCCCGGGCTGCGCTGCCAGCCGATCGGATCTTCCTGGCGGCCTCGAGCAGCGAGCCGCGTCTCCGGCCCCGGAAGCCGCCGAGCGCTTCTCACACGCAAGCCAGCGACTCCCGGCGCGACGACTCGTCTTTGACGTTTTGACACCCATTCCGCGATAATGTAATACATAATGACGGGGCGGACGCGATTTTTCAAACAACCCTCGGGCAGCTACTTCCTGTTCGGACCGCGCGGAACCGGCAAGTCGCACTGGACGCGCCATGCGCTTCCGCAAGCCCGTCGTATCGACCTGCTCGATCCGGCGACGCAGCGTGAGCTTTCGGCCCGACCCGAAAGGTTGCGGGAGCGAGTCGCCGATCTTCGCCGGGGCGACGACGTCGTCCTGGACGAAGTCCAACGCGCACCGGAGCTTCTCTCGGTCGTCCACGCGCTGATCGAGGAGCGCCGCGGCCTCCGTTTCGTGCTCACCGGATCGAGCGCGAGGAAGCTCCGGCGCGAAGGCACGAACCTCCTCGGCGGCCGGGCGACGGTTCGAACCCTCCACCCCTACCTGGCCGCGGAGCTGGGAGATCGCTTCTCCCTTGCCGCAGCGCTCCATGAGGGAACGATCCCCCTCGTCGTCGAGGATCCCGATCCGGCGGAGCGACTTCGCGGCTACGCGGCGCTCTACGTGCGTGAGGAGGTTCAGATCGAGGGTCTGGTGCGCGACCTCGGCGATTTCAGCCGCTTTCTCGAGGCGATCTCGTTCGCCCAGGGTCAGGCGCTCAATCTCGCGGCGGTCGCGCGCGACTGCCAGGTTCCCCGGGCCACGGCGGCGGGCTACCTCGCGGTGCTCGAGGACCTGCTGCTCTGCTTTCAACTCCCAGCCTTCACTCGCCGCGCCCGCCGCCGCGTCGCGCTGCATCCGAAGTTCTACTACTTCGACTGCGGGGTCTTTCGCTCGCTGCGGCCGGCCGGCCCGCTGGACCGGCCCGAAGAGATCGATGGCGCGGCGCTCGAGGGCCTGGTGGCGCAGCACCTGCGCGCCTGGATCGCCTACGGCTCGCGCAAAGAGACGCTCCACTTCTGGCGCACGCACCTCGGGACCGAAGTCGACTTCGTCGTCTACGGCCCCTCGCAGTTCGTCGCCATCGAAGTGAAGAACAGCGCCAAGGTCCGTCCTGAGGATCTGCGCGGCCTGCGCTCGTTCGCCGACGAATACCCACTCGCCCAGCGCCTTCTGCTCCATCGCGGCCCGGAGCGCCTCACGATCGGGGGCATCCGCTGCCTCCCCGTCGACGACTTCCTGCGCCGACTCCGGCCCGAGGCGAAACTGCCGGACTGAGGGTCGCTGGGCCCCGTCATCTCAGCTGTCCCCTTTTTCGGGGCGGCCGGGGTAGTCTCCCGCTGCCGCGAGTGCACGATCGCAGGGGCCCCCGGGGCCAAGGGAGACCTCTCGATGCGCCACGCCTTCGCCGTCCTTCTCCTCACCGCCGCCGTCGCCCCCCTCCAGGCCGGTTCCACCCCGCTCCCGGTCGGGCCCGAGTTTCAGATCAACAGCTACACGACGGGCGACCAGCTCGTTCCCACGATTGCGCGCGACGCCCTCGGCAACTTCGTCGTGGTCTGGCAGAGCTTCGGCTCGAGCGGCAGCGACACTGCCTTGAACAGCGTGCAGGGGCAGCGCTACTCCGCTGCGGGAGTGGCCCAGGGCCTCCAGTTTCAGGTCAACAGCTACACCACGAGCGGACAGATCGTTCCCGCGATTGACGCCGACGCCGACGGCAACTTCATCGTCGTCTGGGAGAGCAACGGCTCGAGCGGCGGCGACACCGCCGTGGAAAGCGTCCAGGGACAGCGCTACAGCGCGGCGGGCGGGACCCAGGGCGGCCAGTTCCAGGTCAACAGCTACACCACGGCTCAACAGAGAAACCCCTCGATCGCCAGCGACGCCGACGGCGACTTCGTCGTGGTCTGGCAGAGCATCGGCTCGCTTGGTAACGACACCTCCTCGGGAAGCGTGCAAGGCCAGCGCTACAACGCGGCGGGCGTGCCCCAGGGCGGCCAGTTCCAGGTCAACAGCTACACCACCAACGACCAGTTCGCTCCCAAGATTGCCAGCGACGCCGATGGCGACTTCGTCGTGGTCTGGCCCAGCAGCGGCTCGGGTGGCGACACCTCCGCGTTCAGCGTCCAGGGGCAGCGCTACTCCGCGGCGGGCGCGCCCCAAGGCGGGCAGTTCCAGGTCAACAGTTACACCACGGGCACTCAAACCACCCCCGCGATTGCCACCGACGCCGACGGCGACTTCGTCGTCGTCTGGCGGAGCGACGGGGCGAGCAGCGGCGACACCTCCGCCTCCAGCGTTCAAGGACAGCGCTACGCCGCGAGCGGCGCAGCCCAGGGCGGCCAGTTCCAGGTCAACACCTATACGTCGAGTTATCAGAACTCTCCCGCGATCGCCAGCGATTCGGACGGCGACTTCGTCGTGGTCTGGCAGAGCGCCGGCTCGAGCGGCGGCGACAATTTCGGCCTGAGCGTCCAAGGGCAACGCTACTCCGCTGCGGGCTTGCTCCAGGGAGGCGAGTTCCAGGTCAACAGCTACAGCACGAGCGATCAGCGCTCTCCCGCGATCGCCAGCGACGCCGACGGCGACTTCGTCGTGGTCTGGCAGAGCAACGGCTCGAGCGGCGCCGACACTTCCGGCCTGAGCGTGCAAGGCCAGCGCTTCCGGGTGACCGGCGATCTCTCCGGGCGGGCCTTCCTCGACCAGGATTCCGACGGGATTCAGGACCCCGGCGAGCCGGGAATCGCCGGCGTCACCGTCGAGCTCTACGACGACACCTCCGTCCTCCGGCGCACGGCGGTGACCGACAACAGCGGCACCTACGTCCTGAAGCCCAAAGAGGGGAGCTGGACAGTGAAGTTCGTGCCACAGTCGAGCCTCTTCGCCTTTTCCCCCCAGGACGCAGGCGGCGACGACACGCTCGACAGCGACGCCGACCCCACGACCGGCGAGACCGACCCGTTTCCCATCTCGGCAGGCGTCCTCGACGACACGATTGACGCCGGCCTCCTGCCGATGCCCTTCGCCGACGGCTTCGAGAGCGGTGACAGCTCGGCGTGGTCGGCGACCGTGCCTTAGCGGAGAGCATCGACCGCAGGGAGTTGTTTCGCGAAAAGAAGGCACCCATGACGAAAGGGGGGAAGGCACCCCTTCCCAGGGAAGGGTCGCCTTCCCCTCTTTCGTGCGCTTTCGCGACCGGGCGGCCGGGGTAAGCTCCCGCCGTCGCGAGTACACGATCGCAGGGGCCCCCGGGGCCAAGGGAGACCTCTCGATGCGCCACGCCTTCGCCGTCGTTCTCCTCACCGCCGCCGTCGCCCCGCTCCAGGCCGGTTCTACTCCGCCGCTCCCGGTCGGGCCCCAGTTTCAGGTCAACACCTACACCACAGGCTCCCAGCTCGATCCCGCGATCACCTTCGACGCCGACGGCGACTTCGTCGTGGTCTGGGAAAGCACCGACTCGAGCGGCAGCGACACTTCTCTCTTCAGCACCCAGGGCCAACGCTACTCGGCGGCGGGAGTACCCCAGGGTGGCCAGTTTCAGGTCAACAGCTACACCACGAACGATCAGCGCTCTCCCGCGATCGCCACCGATGCCGACGGCGACTTCGTCGTAGTCTGGGAAAGCACCGGCTCGAGCGGCAGCGATACTCTCGGCAATAGCGTCCAAGGGCAGCGCTACTCCGCGGCGGGCGCCACCCAGGGCGTTCAGTTCCAGGTCAACAGCTACACCACCTCCGATCAAACTGGTCCCGCGATCGCCAGCGACGCCAACGGCGACTTCGTCGTGGTCTGGGAAAGCCTTGGCTCGAGCGGCGGCGATACTTCCGACCGTAGCGTCCAAGGGCAGCGCTACTCCCCGGCGGGCGTGACCCAGGGCGCCCAGTTCCAGGTCAACAGTTACACGACGGGAGGTCAGCGATATCCCGCGATCGCCACGGATGCCGAGGGCGACTTCGTCGTCGTCTGGACCAGCAACGGCTCGAGCGGCAGTGATACGAACGCCTTTAGCGTCCAAGGGCAGCGCTACTCCGCGGCGGGCGCCACCCAGGGCGCCCAGTTCCAGGTCAACAGCTACACCACCTCCTATCAATTCAGTCCCGCGATCGCCATCGACGCCGGCGGCGACTTCGTCGTGATCTGGGAAAGCCTTGGCTCGAGCGGCGGCGATACTTCCGACCGAAGCGTCCACGGGCAGCGCTACTCCCCGGCGGGCGTGACCCAGGGCGCCCAGTTCCAGGTCAACAGTTACACGACGAGCGGTCAGCGATATCCCGCGATCGCCATCGACGCCGACGGCGACTTCATCGTGGTCTGGGACAGCAACGGCTCGAGCGGCAGTGATACGAACGCCTTTAGCGTCCAAGGGCAGCGCTACTCCGCGGCGGGAGCGCCTCTGGGTACCCAGTTCCAGGTCAACAGCTACACCACGGGCGATCAGTGTTGTCCCGCGATCGCCACCGACGCCAACGGCGACTTCGTCGTGGCCTGGAGGAGCTCCGGCTCGAGCGGCGGCGACACTCTCTCGACCAGCGTGCAAGGGCAACGCTTCCTGGTGACCGGCAATCTTTTCGGGCAGGTCTTCCTCGACCGGGATTCCGACGGGATCCAGGACGGCGGCGAGCCGGGGATCGCCGGAATCGCCGTCGAGCTCTACGACATCAACGCCGTCCTCCGGCGCACCGCGGTGACCGACGGCAACGGCGACTATTTCCTGAAGCCCAAGGAGGGGAGCTGGACGGTGAAGTTCGTGCCGCCGTCGAACGGCTTCACCTTCACCATCCAGGATGAGGGTAGCGACGCGTTCGACAGCGACGCCGACCCCACGACCGGCGCGACCGAACCGTTTCCCATCCAGGTCGACAGCCTCGAAGACACGATCGACGCCGGCTTTCTGCCCATCATCTTCGCCGACGGCTTCGAAAGCGGTAACAGCTCGGCGTGGTCGGCCACCGTGCCCTAGCGGAGAGAATCGGCGGCAGAGAGTTGTTTCGCGAAAGAAGGGCACCCATAACTAAAGAGGGGAAGGCGCCCATTCCCGGGGAAGGGCCGCCTTCCCCTCTTTCGTGCGCTTTCGAGACCGGGCGGCCGGGGTAGGCTCCTGCCGCCGCGAGTGCAGGATCGCAGGGGCCTGCGGGCCAAGGGAGACCTCTCGATGCGCCAAGCCTTCGCCGTCCTTCTCCTCACCGCCGCCGTCGCCCCCCTCCAGGCCGGTTCCACGCCGCTCCCGGTGGGGCCCCAGTTCCAGGTCAATAGCTACACCACACTCAACCAGTACGATCCCGCGATCGCCATCGACGCCGACGGCGACTTCGCCGTGGTCTGGGTGAGCTACGGCTCGACCGGCGGCGACACTTCCTTGAGAAGCGTCCAAGGGCAACGCTACTCCGCGGCAGGCGCGCCCCAGGGCGCCCAGTTCCAGGTCAACAGCTACACCACGAACGATCAGCGCTCTCCGGCGATCGCCACCGATGCCGACGGCGACTTCGTCGTGGTCTGGATCAGCAACGGCTCGACTGGCGGCGACACGTCCTCGAGCAGCGTCCAAGGGCAGCGCTACTCCGCGGCAGGCGCTGCACAGGGAGCCCAGTTTCAGGTCAACAGCTACACCCCGAGCTTTCAGGACACTCCCGCGATCGCCAGCGAGGCCGACGGTGACTTCATCGTCGTCTGGACCAGCAACGGTTCGACCGGCGGCGACAACTCCGAGAGAAGCGTCCAGGGGCAGCGCTACTCTGCGGCAGGCGCGCCCCAGGGCGCCCAGTTTCAGGTCAACAGCTACACCACGAGTTATCAGGACTCTCCCGCGATCGCCACCGACGCCGACGGCAACTTCGTTGTCGTCTGGCAGAGCAACGGCTCGAGCGGCGGCGATACTTCCTCGAGAAGCGTCCAAGGGCAGCGCTACTCCGCGGCGGGAGCGCCTCTGGGTGCCCAGTTCCAGGTCAACAGCTACACCACAGGCTCCCAGCTCGATCCCGCGATCGCCACCGACGCCAACGGCGACTTCGTCGTGGTCTGGCGGAGCAGCGGCTCGAGCGGCGGCGACACCTCCAATTCGAGTGTCCAAGGGCAGCGCTACTCCGCGGCGGGAGTGCCCCAGGGCGCCCAGTTCCAGGTCAACAGCTACACCACGAGCTATCAGCGGTTTCCCGCGATCGCCAGCGACGCCGACGGCGACTTCGTCGTGGTCTGGGATAGCAATGGCTCGAGCGGCAGCGACACGCTCTTGGCGAGCGTCCAAGGGCAGCGCTACTCCGCGGCGGGAGCGCCTCTGGGTGCCCAGTTCCAGGTCAACAGCTACACCACGGGCGATCAGCAATTTCCGGCGATCGCCACCGACGCCAACGGCGACTTCATCGTGGCCTGGCACAGCATCGGCTCGAGCGGCGGCGACACTTCCGGTCTGAGCGTGCAAGGGCAGCGCTTCCTGGTGACCGGCAATCTCTTCGGGCAGGTCTTCCTCGACCAGGATTCCGATGGGATCCAGGACGGCGGCGAGCCGGGGATCGCCGGAATCGCCGTCGAGCTCTACGACATCAACGCCGTCCTCCGGCGCACCGCGGTGACCGACGGCAACGGCGACTATTTCCTGAAGCCCAAGGAGGGGAGCTGGACGGTGAAGTTCGTGCCGCCGTCGAACGGCTTCACCTTCACCATCCAGGATGAGGGTAGCGACGCGTTCGACAGCGACGCCGACCCCACGACCGGCGCGACCGAACCGTTTCCCATCCAGGTCGACAGCCTCGAAGACACGATCGACGCCGGCTTCCTGCCGATCATCTTCGCCGACGGCTTCGAAAGCGGTAACACTGCGGCGTGGTCGGCGATCGTGCCTTAGCGGAGAGAGTCGACGGCAAGGAGTTCCTCACCGACCTCGGACTCGCCGCGCCGTCGAAATCGGGCGAAGGCGAGAATCCTCCCGTGCCCACCTCCCTCGAGCGGCGCGCCTCCCGGAGGCTCTCGGGTGCCGCTCGTGAACCGCGGCCGACTCGCTACAGCTTCGCCGCGGTGACCATCCAGAGCGCGCGTTCCGGCGGTGGCGCGCCGCCCGGTCCGCCCGAGCCGTCGCAGAGCAGGAGGGCACCCTTGTCGGCGAGCTGGCAGTGGTTCGGTGTGCCGTCTTCATCGATGATCTCGACCGCGCCGTCGGGCGCGACGGAGTAGGTGAAGAAGCTGGGGACGGCGACCGCGGGATCGCCGTCCGTGCAGACGCCGTAGCCCTGGGTGATCTCGGCTGCGCCAGCGCCGTCGAAGACGACGCGGCCGTAGCCGTTGCAGTAGATCGTCAGCGACTCTTCGGTCACCGCGATCTCGATCAGAGTGAAGTGGTACTCCCCCTCGAGCGAGGCGTCGTTGAAAGGCTTCTTGGCGAGGGCAGCCGGAGCTGCGACGAGGACCAGCGCGGCCAGGACGGCCGACACCCAACGAGCCGGATGCGAACTCATGATCGCTCCTCCTTTCGGCAGTCGCTTCCTTCCCGGATCGCGGGAAGCCGGCCGCATGCGGAGCCGCCGGAGTCCGACCATCGGCAGCTCGGCGATCCTGAAGACGAGAAGAGGACCCGTGGCTTTGCGACACCAGGTTGCCCTGGTTGAGCCCTTGTCGTGGCAGAAACCAAGGTAGCCCCCGGATCGCCGCTCGCCACCACCCGAGAGGGTAGGGCGGGCGCAGCGGTTTCGGGTCTGGGCCGAGCGCAGGGCGGCGCGGAGCGCCAGAACTTGCCGCCGCGCGCCGAACCGGAGGCGCGCAGCTCCCCGATCACGGCACGAAGCTGCTCCAGGCGTTGAAGTTCTGGGTCTCGACGCCGTCGGCGAAGAGCGAACCGTAGAGGATCGTCTGGGCGCCCGCATCGCCGAGGCCGCTCGCGGTCTCGAATGGCGCGCCGATCGCGAGGTCGTCGTGACCGTCGCCGTCGAAGTCGCCGGCGGCGAGCGCTGCGCCGAAATGATCGCCTTCCTGGGAGGTCTCGCCCGCCGAAGGTGCAGCGCGAGTCTACTCCCGTGCTCCAGGCGGACCGACACGACTTGGCAGGCAGGCGGGTGCGATCCATGAAGCGCTTCCCTCTTGCCGCTGCACATCCGAAAGAACTGGGTTGCTGCATCTACGATGGATGAAGAACCTTGGTCCACCCGGACGAGCCTCCAAACACAACTCGAAGAAGCCCGTCCAGGAAGCTCGAAAGGCCTTTCAGTGAAGGAGCTCGCCCGACCCGTCCGCGCGCACGAAGACGATCGCCGGCGCGCCGTCCTGGATCCAGGGGCGGGGTGCCTGCCGATCTTCGACGCGAGTCTCCTGCTGGGGAGGTGCCAGCAGCCGCTTTCACGGGGGTCGAGCATCCGGCCCCGGCGCGGGCCGTCCACACCTGATCGCGCCACCCTTCGCCGACTGATACCCTTCCGCGATCCTCAGCCCGGCCGGCAGCACGAAACGGAGATCGATCCCATGTTCAGGGTCTGCAACCGCACCCGTTCTTCTTCGCTCACCCTGCTCGTCCTGGCCTTCGCCGCCATGGCGCCTTCCGCCCTCGCCCAGGAGCCGTCCACGGACCCGCGGCCCGCTCCGCCGCGCGCCGAGGGCGAAGGCCCCTTCGCGCGCCTCCTCATCCGCAATGCGACCGTCATCGACGGCACCGGCGCTCCCGCCGGCGGCCCCATGGACATCGTGATCGAAGGCAACCGCATCGTCTCCGTCCTGAAGGCGAAGTACATCGCGGGCGACATGCGCCCGGCGAGCGCGGCGGTCAAGGCCTCGAAGGAGATCGACGCCACGGGCATGTACGTGCTGCCCGGTTTCGTCGACCTCCATCTGCACTCCGGAGACATTCCCAAGACGCCCGAAGCGGAGTACGTCTACAAGCTCTGGCTGGCGCACGGCATCACCGCCGGGCGCGGCGTTCCGTTCGCCTCCCCGGCCTTCTCGGAGAGCGAGAAGGGCCGCAGCGCGCGCAACGAGATCACCGCGCCGCGCATGTTCACCTACCGGCTGCCCTTCGACGAGTGGGAGGGCACCATCCAGAGCCCGAAAGACGCGCGCGCCTGGGTGCGCGCGGCGGCGAAGACCGGCATCGACGGCATCAAGCTCACCGCCTATCCGCCCGAGATCATGGCGGCGCTGCTGGACGAGGCGAAGAAGCTCGGCCTGGGCTCGACGGCGCACCTCTCCCAGTCGGGCGTCGCCAACATGAACGCCCTCGACGCCGCGCGGCTCGGGCCTCGGCACGGTGACGCACTTCTACGGCCTGTTCGAAGCGCTCTACGACGGGCACAGCGTGCAGCCCTGGCCCGCCCGGCTACAACAACTTCGACGAGCAGCAGCGCTTCGGCCAGGTGGCGCGGCAGTGGAACCTGATCCACCCGCAGGGGAGCAAGGAATGGCGCGCCCTGCTCGAGGAGCTCAAGAATCTCCGAGTCGTCCTCGACCCCACGATGACCGCCTACCTGGCGAGCCGCGATGTCATGCACCGGAGGAACGCCGACTGGCACGAGGCGTACACGCTGCCGTCGCTCTGGGACTACTACCAGCCGAGCCGCGCCAACCACGGCTCCTACTATTTCGACTGGACGAGCTGGGACGAAGCCGCGTGGCGGAACTTCTACCGCGTCTGGATGGCCTTCCTGAACGACTACAAGAACATCGGCGGCCGGGTCACGGCGAGCTCGGACGCCGGCTACATCTACAACACGTTCGGATTCGCGACGATCGAGGAGATGGAGCTGCTGCAGGAGGCCGGGTTCCATCCGCTCGAGGTCATCCGCGCGGCAACGCATGCACGCCGCCGAAGCGCTCTTCGAGCCGAAAGGCAAGCCGATCGAGTTCGGCGTCGTCCGCGCCGGCCTGCTCGCGGACCTCGTGATCGTCCCCGAGGATCCGATCGCGAACCTCAAGGTCCTCTTCGGCACCGGCGCCGTACGCCTGAACGAGCGGACCGGCAAGGCCGAGCGCGTCGGCGGCATCAAGTACACGATCAAGGACGGCATCGTCTACGACGCCCGAAAGCTCCTGGCCGACGTGGCGCAGATGGTGGCGAAACAGAAGACCGAGCGCGGCATCACGCGCCTGCCGGGAGTCGAGTTCCCCGACCCAAGGCCGTAGGACGACGTCTCGACTCGGCCGCGCATCTCAGTGCGGTCTCTCCACCTCCTGGCGCAGCCGCTCTGCCATCTTCCTCGCCTGCTGCGCGAAGTAGGCGCGGTTGGGGTGATCCTGCTCCGCGGCCAACTGCTCCGCGCGCGCGGCTGCGGCGGCGGCCTCCTGCCACTTCCCGGCCTTCGCGTAGCCATCCGCCAGGCCGTCCCAGGCATTGGCGGAGCCCGGGTTGCCGTCGACGTTGCGCCGGAACAACGCCAGGGCCTCCTCCACCCGCCCCTGCTCCAGTGCGGCATAGGCGAAGTTGTTGACGACCTCCTCCGGCACCGGGAGGGTCCACCCGACCGTCTTCGACACTCTCTCAAAGTGCGCCTGGGCGAAGGCGAATCCGTTCTCGAGTTGGTCGTCGTGCAGGCGGTATCCCGAATACAGGCGGCGCAGGCCGTCGATCTGGGAGAGCAGCGGAACGCTCACGTGCGTTTCGTCGGGGTAGGCCTGGCTCTTGAAGCGAAATCCCCGTGGGGCTCTCTTCTCGAGCGTCTCGACCAGCCGTTCGTAGTCGGCCAGAGCCTGACCGCTGTCGTCCGACCGGGCGACATAGAGGAAGGCCCTGAGCTCGCTTGTCGCTGCGAAGGATGCCTCCAGCGAGCGTTGTGGAAGTCGGTCGTCCCAGTCGAGGCTGGGGCTGAGCGCGATGTACCCCTGGAACAGCGCGGGCTCGACGGTGAGGCAGTACAGGGCGAACTGCGCGCTGGCGGAATGGCCGGAGAGAACCCGGAAGCCGTCGGTACGAAACGCCCGGTCGACCGCCGGCATGAGCTCGGTCGAGAGGAAGCGTTTGAAGTTCGCCGCGCCGCCACCGCCGACCCAGCCCGCGGGCCAGTCCGACTGCGTGAAATCCCGGACACGCTTCGTGCTGTCGAGCGCCACCACGATCATCTCCGGAATCTCCCCGTGCGCGGCGAGATACCCGACCGATGCGGCGGTGTGCTGGAAGTGCCAGGCGCCGTCGAGCACGTAGAGCACCGGATAGCGCCGATCCTTCGCCCACTTGTAGCTCGCGGGCAGCGCCACCTGATAGGTCCGGGCCTCGTCGAGGACGGCAGAGTGCAAGTGCTCCGTCTGCCCGATGACGACCGGCTCGCCGGCGTGGACGATGGAGCCGCCGAATGTCAGCAGCAGGCTGGCGACGATGCGGGGAATCCAGTGCATGTTCATAATCAGGCAGGAGTGTTCTTGCGGAGAAAGGTTACCGAGCGAGGAACGTGTCAACGATTTTGAGACAGCGACGGTTCGCATTTAATGAGCCTTCGCCGTGGTGGTCAGCGGCGGCGGCAGGGTGAATCGTGCAGCTGGATCAGGGGCGTTGAAACGTAGGTCTGTTTTGCCAGCCTCGCCTTTCGCGGGTGGGTTGATCCACGCGGCCTCCGGCAGGGTGGGTGGTCGTGGCGCTCGCGACGAAGCGTTCGGGGTGAATTGGCATAGGCGGCCAGCAACATGTCTTGTCGGGCCTCGGTAGGTTCGGCGCAGAGCCGTGGTGAACGGCGTCCGGGGTCATGAGGCCGATGCTCGAGTGCCGGTGCTCGTGGTTGTAGTAGCGGAAAGAAGTCGCGGCAGAAGCCGCGCGCGTGCTCGATAGCATCCGAAGCGGTCCGGAAACTGCGGGCGATATTTGAGCGTCTTGAACTGGGCTTCGGAGATACGGGTTGTCGTCGGAGACGTGGGGCCGCTGAATGGGACTTGGTGATGCCGAGATCGGCGAGGAGCAGCGCCACGGCCTGGCTGTTCATGGACGCGCCGCGATCGGCGTGGATCGTGAGCTGCCCGGGAGCGATGTTCTGCTTGACGACAGCTGTCTGTCGATCAGCCGTTGGGCGAGCGTCGCGGCTTCTTGCTGGCGAGCATCCAGCCGACGACGTAGCGGCTGAAGATGTCGAGCATCACGTAGAGGTAGAAGTAGGTCCACTTCACCGGCCCGAGGAGTTTCGTGATGTCCCACGACCAGACCTGGTTGGGTCCGGTCGCGAGGAGCTCGGGCTTCTTGTAGTTCGGATGGCGCAGCTGGTTGCGCCGCTCGCGGACTTCGCTGGCTTCGGCCAGGATCCGGTACATGGTGCGAAGAGAGCAGAGGTAGGTCCCCTCGTCGAGGAGCTCGCAAGGCCTGCGCCGGGGCCTTGTCGACGAAGCGCTCCGAGTGCAGCGTGTGGCGAGTACCGTGGTGCGTTCCAAGCTCGACAGAGTGCGAGGCGGCGACCGCCGCTTCGCGGAGCTCTCAGCGAAGCTCGGCTTCATGCGTCGGTGCAAAGTGGCTCGCGAGAGGTGGAGCGCCCGACAGACGGGCGCTCTGGCGATCGAAGGTGGAAGCTCCGCGGCGGCGAGTCATCAGTCGATCTCTTCGAAGTCGATCTGCGCCAGGGGGATCCCCAGGAGTGCGGAGACTTTTTTTTGGATATCGATGATCGCCTCGGCTTGTGCCAGGCGCCGTTCGAGCCGGGCATTCTCGCGCTCGAGCTGGTGGATGCGAGGGTCGACGACACGGGGCTTCGGTCCGCGACGGATCCCCTTCAAAGCCGCTTTCGCGACCTGGTCCCGCTGGCGCCGCCACTCGCTCAGAGAGCGACGAGTACAGCCCCTCTCGGCGCAGCAGCGCGCCGACCTGGCCCGGCGACTTGCACCGCTCCGCTTCGCGCAGGATCTTGGCTTTGTACTCGGCGGTGAACCGCCGGCGCTCTGCCTTCTCGGAAACTTCGGACTGGACCAGCCCCGCCGGCGGCGCGGCGACGACGGGCCCTCCAGCCGCCCTACGGGCGTCTTCCGGGCCCGTCGTCGTGGGAGTAGAAACCTCTGCGATCATTCATCTTCCCTCCCCGCCCTCTACACTAATCTCTCGGGGGGTCCCTGTCTCACGCACGTTGGCACAGAGGGGTCGCTCTGCGCCGGAATCGACTTGAGCTGCCGTTGCTGCAGGAGCTTGCGCGAGAGGTGCTCGTGGATCGTCACCTCGACGACCTTTCCTACTACTGCAGCCTCGCTCGGCAGCGGCCGGATCGTCCCGTCCTTCAAGTACAAGCCCTCGACGTCGAATCGATACCCCTTCATCATGTCGAGCACGAGAGCCTTGAAGCTCTCGATCGGGCGCTTCGGATCGAAGGTGGGCATTTGCGAATGCTATCCCGCAGGGCGCTTCGCCGCGATTGTTCTGTCACAGCCGACTGGGAGAAGCCTCGCATGCCTCTCTCTCGCGCGCATTTCGAAGTGAGTTGCGAGTGACACTCCAAGAGTACCGCCATCGCCTGCTCGAAGGCACCCGTCTTCGCGCGACGCCAGTACTCGTGGCTCCAAGAAGCCGCCTGAACTGCGCGAGCGGCCAAGCCGCTCGCGAGTCGCTCCAAGAAGACACTTCCGATTCACCTCCGATCGCCTCGATTCCAATCTGGCACGGCTTGAGTTCTTGCGCACCTCACGGACCGAGCTTGGGTGCCCTCTTGCAACCGACCACTAGAGCTGTTGGGCCTGAGACTATCGAAATGCAAAAGGCGAGAAAACCCGACCAAGCAAAGAGATGACCGAGGCCAGCGTCCAGTACCAGAAACGAAATGAAAAAATCGAAGACGATATCGAGGACGATCCCTAGCGAAGAGACCGCAATGCCTCCGCGAAGCCACCACATAAAGCGCTCGCGTCCTGGGGACTGGCACGCTCGCCACACGCGTGCCGGAAGCGCAAGGAGCAAAGCGATGCCCGTGAAAAGCCAGGCGAAGTCCCTCGCACCAAGATTGTCAACATCTCCAGGCGTTGCCAACTCAAATGAATGAAAGGCCCACTGAGCGCAAAACACTGCGAACACCACAAGCACTGCAAGCGCCGCAAAGACCCTGATGAATCGGGCCATAGGAGTGATCTCCGCGACCTCCGCAACCTCTGAACCTCCCGTGGAGATCAGCACGATGAGAGGCTTACACAGGGCCCTGGTTCAGTCGGGACAACATCCGGAGGCGCTGGCAGTGGGCCAGGGTCACGCTTGATGTACTCGAGCGCGCCATGCTCAAAGAAGGGTAGCGAGATGGTTTGGACATCTCGTTCGAATAGGTAGTGGATGGTCTTTCCCACGACATCCGGTACCACGTCTTTAGGGCTCACGACGTGGCGAATCGAGTGAAAGCCGGAGGGATACGTATAAGCGGCTGCCGCGTACGTCACGAGGTCAATCCTCGATCTCTGGGCAGGACTGAGGTGGGCAGTCGCTGTGGACACGATCGGGCCTCCTTGACTGTGAGCATAGACAGGTACCGTCTCGCCTGGCTCGAGTCCAGCTACTCGCGACCGAAGGTGGCGAACGAGCAATCGTGTTGTCTCATCAGTTGCTCCGAACTTGCTGACGAACAAGGCCTGCAGATTGTCTCCGATGAATCCCTTCACGCTCTTGCCGGCGGTTGGATTCCACACGACATCAACACCTCTCTCCTTTTGAAGCGAGAGCTCTTCTCCAACGAGGACCGCTGTCTCCTTTGGAGTTAGAATGCCATTGACATAGACCGCTCGTGGTTTGCCTTTTCGATTAGTGCCGAGCTCGACCAGCACAGGGTGCTCATCTCCGAGAAGGTAGTCCGCGGCCTGACCGTAGATCCCCTGGCAGGCGCCTTGCTCGGGGAGCGCTGCACAAGTATCTCGGTGCCTCGCGGTTGCGACTGCGACCTTCCTTCGCTCGTCAGGACCCAATTCGCCTTCCCCTGCTAGAAGTCCCAGCGCATCGCTGAGGTTTACTGGGTTATTTCCCGCGAAGCCATAGAGACTGGGCCCGTCGGCATAGCCAAGCGCATCGACCGAAATGAACCGCCCCATCTCCGGATCGATCCACCGGTTCCTCGCATAGACGAGCCCCGCCGCAGGGTCCGTCAAGTGGCCCTGGAAGCCGGCGAGGTTGCCGCTGGGGGAGGTGGCCACAACTCGCTCGTTCGGGGCTTCGTACACGATCTTGTCGGCGCCGCCGGTGGTGATGTTGGTCGCGAACGGCTCGGCGAGGGGATTGCCGGCGAGATCGATCAGGGCGGGGCCGATCTGGAGGGTGTGCGTGGTCGCTGAGATTGCGTTGGTCGGCGTCAGGGTGTAGCCGTCGTCGGCCGCGGTCCAGACGATCGGCTGGCCATCGAGGAGGATCACCGCGCTGGCGACGACCGGATCGATGGTTTCGCGGAACTGGAGCTCGAAGCTGCCTTGCTTGGCGGTGAGCAGCTCGACTCGCGGCGCGGCGGTGTCTTCTTTGACGTGGTTCGCGCCGAGCCAGACGAACGTGTTCTCGTAGGCGCTCTCGAGATCGTTCTCGAAGAGATCGACCACGGCTCCGGACTCGATGCGGAGGCGCAGACCGTGGTTGACGGTCGGCGGACTGCCGGGGTCTGGCGTCAGGATCAGCCTTCGGCCGCGCTGCTTGCCTTCGCGAATCGGCTGATCCGCGGTGATCGCGATCGGTGCGTTGTCCGTCGTGTCGGTGAGGGTGACTTCTCCGGCCGCAATCCCTTCCTGAATTCGCTCGAGGAGGACCTCTTCCGAGAATTCGAGGAGGAGCGCGCCACTTGCTTCCCGCAGCTGCTCGACTTGAGGGTGCTCGGGATCCACCGTGAAGGTCGGCTTGCCGTAGGCGCTGAAGCTCCGGCGCTCGATCGGGATGCCGCCCGCTCCGGTGATCGCCACCGGGTTGCCGATCGAGTCGTAGATCGGGACCTGGATCGCTTCGAAGGTGCCGTCGCCGTCGTTGTCGCGTTCCTCGCGGACGACCTCGTCGAGGCCGCCGCCGTAGACCCTGCGGCTCTCGAGCTCTCCGTTCCTGTGGCGCTCGATGAGCTGCCAGCCGTTCCAGACTAGCTCTTCGCTGTCGCTCCCGGCGACGCGCTTCTTCAGCCGGTTGAAGGCGTCGTACTCGTAACGGGCGATCTCGCCGGTGCCGTCCTGCGTGACCCGCGTCAGGCGGTTGCGGAAGTCCCAGAAGTAGTGCTTGTCGCCCTTGCGGAGGAGGTTGCCGTTGGCGTCCCACTGGAGCGTGTCGGCGCCGAGGCTCGCCGGCCGGTTCCGGCCCGAAAGGTCGGAGGGCGAGGGAATGGGCGTTGCTACACCGTGGCGCTCTTCGGTCCGCGCGATGAGCGCCTGCGCAGCGTCGTAAGTGAAGCTCGTCTGGCCTGGAAGCTCGCCGGCAAACGGGAGGACCGAGTTTCTCCCTCCGGCCGCCGACTGCGAGAGGAGCGGCTGCGAGAAGGGCGCGAGCGAGTCGCGCAGGATTCCGGTCAAGCGATTGGCGCCGTCGTAGTGGAAGCGTTGCAGCTGGCCGTTCAGATCGCCACGCTCGATCGAGCTCTTGAGGTCTCGCGGATTCCAGGTGATGCGCTCGTGGAACGGCCTCGCCTCCGCATTGCCGAGCGACGACTCGGTCAACCGCCGCGCACCGTCGTAAACCATCGTTCCAGAAAGGCCGTTGCCGAGCTGCTTCGAGGCGATGAGGTCCGGGCCGCGGAAGCCGTAGGCGACCAGGCTCTGTCCGCCCAGGCTCGCCGTCTGCAGTCGGTCGAGGGCGTCGAAACCGCGCACGATCTCGGCTCCCGACGGATAGGTCAGCTGGGTGGCGTTGCCGCCGTCGTCGCGCTCGTAGCCCACCGCTCGTCCGTCCTGCCCGTCGGAGAGCATACGCGACAACGAGTCATAGCTCCGCGTCGCCGTGTGGAGACCCGACTGCGCCGAGATCAGGCGCGACAGACCGTCGTAGTTGAAGCTCTCCGAGGTCGGACCCTCGACGCCGGCGCCCAGCGCGATCGCGCGGCTCTGCAGCCGGTTCGCGGCATCGAAGAGCTGCGTCGAGACGTTGCCGTTGGCATCGGCGATCCGGTTCGGATTCCCGGCGGCGTCGTAGCCGATCGTCTGCTGGGTCAGGTCGGGATAGATCGTCGCCTTCACGCGGTTCAGCGGGTCGTACTGGTAGGTCGTCTGGTGGTTGAGCGCGTCCTTGTAGGTGGTCAAACGCGACGAGCGGTCGTAGCCGTAGTCGACCGCGATGCCTTCCGGCTGCACCGTGCGCCGTACGCGATTGAGACCGTCGAAGGTCGATTCGGTGAGATAGCCGTCAGGATCGATCGTCAGGCGCGGATTGCCGCGCGCGTCCAGGGTGCGGGTCGTGGCGTGGCCCAGAGGATCCGCGAAGGAGAGCGTGCGGCCGAGGGCGTCGAAGGTGGAGGTCCACGCCGTCGTGACCGAACCGCCGCCGGAAATCTGCTCGGTGAGGCGGGCTTCGGTCGGATTCCCGAGACGATCGAGCGTCCACTCGCTGCGGTTGCCGGCCGGATCCGTCGCGCTCGCCGCGCGCTCCGCCGCGTCGTAGGTGGAGGAGGACGTGCGGTTCAAAGGATCCGTGAGGGAGAGGACGTTGCCGAGCGCGTCGAAAACGAGACTTGTCGTCAGATCGCGCGCGCCGGAAACGTCGCTCCCGCTCCAGAGCCTCTCCCGGAGCTCCCGCCTTCTGCCGCGCAAGTCGAAAACGCCGGACGAGGCGGCGAGCTTCGTCCCGAGCGCGTCGAAACGCTCGAGATCGCGCGGGTTCGAGGCGTTGTCGTAGGTCTGCTGGCTTCGGTTGCTGAGCGGGTCGGTGCCCTTCGCGACGCGGCCGAAGCCGTCGTATTCGGTGAGGGTCGTGTGGTCGCCACCATCGGTGAAGGCGGTCCGTTGCCCTTCGGCGTCGTAGGCGAAGCTCTCGTGCACCGCTTCCGGACTTCCGACTCCCCGGTCCGCCACCTCGAGGAGGTTGCGCGCGTTGTAGGTCAGCATCGAGAGCTGCCCTTCGGGCTCGATGAACGTTACGACGTTGAAGCTCTCGTCGTAGGTGAGAGTGGTGACAACGAAGTCGCCCGCCCCCGGCGTGACTTCGCTCCGCGTCTGCTTCACCTCGTTCAGCACCCCATAGTCGCGCTGGATGCGGGTGAAGCTGGTGCCGTCATCGCCAAACGGAATCTGCTGTTCGACGACGTTGCCGTTCTCGTCGTGGAGGTACTTCGTCGTGAGGTTGAGGGCTGGCGCGCCGCTGCCGTCGGTCGCGGCGCTTGCGGCGGCTTGGGTCTCGACCAGCCAGTCGACTTCGTTGTAGGTCGCCTCATGGCGGACGCCGCGCGGGTCGGTGACCGACTGGACGTTGCCGCGGGGGTCGGTCTCGTAGGTCGTCTCGAGCCCGAGGCCGCCCGGGTCCGTGGTCTGTTTCTGTAGGTAGCCCTTCGACTCTCCGGTCGCGAAGTAGTCGTAGCGGGTGACGTGGAGGTTCGGATTGGTGACCTTCGTCGGCTGGCCGTAGTCGTTGTACTCGATCTTCGTCGTGCCGGCCTCGGGCGCGCCCAGCGCCTCGGTGATCTCCTTCGGCAGGCCGACTTCGTTGCGGACGATCTGGGTGATGGCGCCGCGCGGGTCGGTGATCCTCGTCGCCTGGTTCGAGTAATCCTCGTACTCGTAGGTCGTCGTCAGGGTGTGCGAGGAGCCGTTGTCGCCGCGGGAGTCCGCCGTCACCGCCACCGCGAGGGCGTTGCCGCGGGCGCGGCGCGGGCCCGCGGTGTCGTAGGTGATCTCCGTGACACCGCCCAGCGGCTTCGTCACCTTCTTCACCAGCCCCTCGTCGTCGATCTCGAACTGCGTCGCGGCGGAGGTCGGATCCTCGAAGCGCATCACCTGGCCGGTCTCGCCGTGCTGGTAGGTCCAGGGGTTGCCGCGGCGGTCGGTCACGACTGTCGCGCGGGTCGCGAAGTTGTAGGCGATCGACAAGGCGTGGCCGCCCCAGGTTTCCGCGGTCGCCTCTTCGGCTCTGCCGTCGCCGTCGGCGTCGCTGTAGGTCGCTTCGAACGGGATGTCTTGCGGGCCGCCGCGCGGATCGGTGACGGAGGTCAGGTTGTCGCGCGAGGTGAGCTGCCCGGCGAGCTCGCCTTCGGCCGGCGCGTAGTCGTAGGTCGTCGTCAGCCCTTCCGGGAAGATCGCGGCACCGGTCGTGATGCGCGGCGAGCGCACGCTCTCGAGGCGCCCTTCGGGGTCGTAGCTGTAGACCACCTCACGCTCATCGAAGTCGGTGAGCGTCGTGAGCCGCCCAGCGTCGTCGTAGACGAGCTGGAATTCGCGGCCGAGCGCGTCCACGACGCTCGTCAGGCGCGAGTGCGCGTCGTAGAAGAAGCGCATCTCATTGCCGCGCGTTTCGCGATCCTTCGTGGCATCAGCGATCGAGACCAATCTCCCCCACTCGTCGAAACGCAGGAGCGTTTGCGAGGGGTCGAGCAGGAGGTAGCCTTCGGATGTCTCCTGAAGATCGACAAAGACGCCGGTAGGGGCCTGGAGCGTTTCGTCTTCCTGCAACTGGAACGTCTCTCGGCGTCCCCGCCCGTCGTAGAGCTCGACGTCGCCCGTCGGGAGCTTGCGCAGCCGCATCCGGTAGCCGAAGTCCCAGCCTGGACCCAAGGGCCCGCCGCCTACCGTCTGGTTGCGATAGCTTCGCGCGAAGGCGAAGTCGAGGCCGCGTCCGGCAACCGCGAGATCGACCGCGCCCTGCGACAGCTCACCCGAATGCAGGAGCGTCCCCGGCACCACGTCGCCCGATCCCAGGCTCGGGCTTTGCGCCGGCTCCTGGCGCATCGACGGCGCCGTCTCCCAGCGCACCGAGGCGACCGTCGCCGCACCCGCGCGCAGCCGATCAGCGTCGTAGGTCCCGGCGAGCGCCGCGATCATGGCCGCCGGGAAGCTCACCCGGATCGCGTCGCCGGAGAGGACCTCGCGGGCATTCTCGGGAATCCCCAGCACCGCCCGGTCACAGCGCACGCAGGCACCGGGGAGCGCTGGATCGTTTTCGCGCGCGGTGCGAGTGTAAGCCTTCGCCGCCCGCAGGTCGGAGATCGCCACCAGCACTTCCGACTCGTACCAGTCGTAGCCCTCGTCCCAGAGATTGTCCGAGAGCCGATGCAGGACGACGCCGGCATCGGAGCCAGCGCTCCCACCGCCGCCAGCGCTGCCATCGCCTTCGAGGCGCGAGCGCGGCAAGCCCACGAGGTCTCCGGCATCGTCCACCGGTTCGCCGCCCGGACCGATCCCCGCAACGTCCACTTTCACCTCGGGGCCCAGCGAGCCCGGCAACGCCACCCGGATCTTGAAGCTCGCCGGCAGTTGCCGCGGCAGCTCCGGAGTACCGACTTGGCGGCTGGGCGCTCCGAGCGGCGCGAGCTCCGAGAGCAGCAAAATCGAGCCGTCGCCGGTGACCAGGATGAGCTTGGGCGCGCCGACCGCGATGCTCGCCGCGCCGCCGTCGCCGCCGACGAAGACCAGACTGAGATCGGGCTCGACGACCGCGGGAGAGCCGGGCTGGACGGCCGGAATCGGCACCACCTCGAGGACTCGGTCGTCGACGCCGTTCTCGTCGGCGTCCACGAAGGTCGTCGTGGCAAGAGTGGCGAGATCGACGATCGCGAGCCCGCCCGAGGCCCCGGAGACGTAGGCGCGCATCCGCTGGCGGTCGATCGCCACCCCAAGCGCGACCAGCGGCAGGCGGATACGGGCTACGAGCTGCGGCTCCGAGCGCAGGGTGAGATCGAACGCCAGGAGACCGCCCGTGGCGTGGGTGACGAAGGCATAGTCGCGCTCGCGCTCGTTGTCGTCGAGGTGGCCATCGCCGTTGGTGTCCCACGGGAAGTCCACCTCCGCCGCGAGCGCGCGCACCGCCCGCGAGCCTTCGACTTCGGCGCAGGCGTCGGTGAGGAAGGAGAGATTCCCCACCGCCGAAGGCGGGCTCTCGATTTCGGCGATCCCCCGGAAGCTCACCAGTGCCGCGACGTCGATCGGCGGCGAAGCCGTTGCCTCGACCAGGAGATCGAGACCGATGAGCGCGCTCGCGAGGTCCGGAACCGACTCGTTGCAGAGCTCGAGGCTCGAGTCCCCGATCCCCGAGTAAATGCCGACCACCCGACTCGTCCCCGGCGAGGGGTCGTTCGGGCCGTGGTAGAAGGCATTGACGTCCACCGCCTCGACCCCGGCACCCAACGTCGCGAGATAGGCGATCGTCGCGCGATTGCACAGCAGCTCGACACGATCGCCGCTCTGGGCCGCGATCGCGACCGTAAAGCCGCCTGCAGCATCGGAGTCGACGCGCGCGAAACCGGCGCGCGTCAGGTTGCGCAGCGACACCGGCGCTGCCGACGCAGCACCGTTGCCGGTGACCGACAGACTTCCAGGTGCGCCGTCCGCTCCCGCCGTAAACGTCCCGACGAGCCCGTCCGGCGCCGGCTCCCCCACCCGCCAGCGCGAGGTGAGGTCGTCCGAGTAGAGCGCCACCTTGCGCGGCGTGCCGGCGGGGAGCTGCGTCCCGGTCCCGCCGAGCCGGTCCGAGACGATCGTCGTGCCGCGCCAGGCGAGGCCGCGCGCCGCGGCGGGGTCGGGTGCTTCGAGGATCTCGGGCAGCATCAGTGGATCGAAGATGCGCAGCACGCCGAAGTTGGCGACCCCGCCGCCCGCCACCAGCACGCGGCCGTGCGGGTCGACTGCGAGGGCACGGACGACGTCCGAGAACGGCAGCGGGAAGGTGAGCCCTTGCGGCAGCACATTCGTGAGATGCGCCGGATTGGAGGCGTCGAGGACCGCGAGCCCCTGCTGCCCGGCGGCGAGGAAGAGCAGCTCACCCAGGCGCACGACGTCGTAGACGTGCTCGAATGGGTAGTGGCCCACCACCTGGCTGGCGCGGGCGCGGAAGTCGAGCGCCAGGGTCTTGTCCCAGCTGTTCCCGGACGCGTCGGCGATAGCCGGCCCGAGCTCCAGCCGAAGATCGCGATCGGTCGGCCAGCCGCCGCGCGGGGTGATCACGACGATCGAACGCTCGGCGCCGAAATCGACGTCGACGCCGAGCACGTGGCCGGCGTCGTCGAGCACCTGCACCGCGCCGAGCACGTCGCCCAAGGGCTCGCTCCACTCGATCTCGAGCGCCGCGGTCGCGTCGATGAGGGCGCCCAGTGCAAGGAGGTAGCGGTTCCCGGCAGTGATGCTCGCCGAGAGCACAAAAGCGCCGTCCGCGGCCGCGGTGGTGAAGGATGTGAGCGCGTCGTCGAGCCCGAGGAGGCGCACGCGCGCCTCGCCCGCCACGGCGCCGCTTGCGCCGGTGATCTCGACGGCGTCATCGTCGAAGAAGTAGCTCACTCCGCGATCGAGCTCGCCGCCGGCGGCTTCGGCCGCGTCGAGGACGAAGAGCCGGAGCGGTGAGCCTGCGACAGGGTGTGGCGGCGTCGTGTCGCCGAAAGCCGCCGGCGGAATCTCGGCGATGCCGCCGTCGCCCGGCGGCGGCGAAAAAAGTCCTTCGTAAAGCACGAAACCGGTCGCGCCGTCGCGCACCGTCACCGCGACGGGGGCACCGAGCAGCGTCGGGATGAGCACGGCGTCGTGCTCGAGCAGCGACTCGATGGCCCGGTTCAGCACGGTGACGATTCCAGTGAGCGCCGTCTCGACGTAGGCGTTGTTCCAGGAGGTCGTCGGGAAACCGAGGAAACCGAGCGGCTCCGGCGTCCACGAGATCGTGTAGTTGCCGGCGAAGGCGATCCCCGGGAGCATCGCTCCGGGAGCGGCCGCCGCGAGCTCGGCCAGGCTCGGACCCGCGCCGGCTTCGCCGCGTGCGTTTTCTGTGAGGTGCTCAGTGAAGAGCTCCGCCGCGAACGGCGCGGCGCCGGAAGCCAGCGTCCCGAGCCGGCCGTTCGCAAGCGTCGCGAGCTCGTGCAGCATCCAGCCGTGCGCTCCCGTCGCGCGCATTTCGCGCAGCACCAGGATCGGCCGCCCTGCCGGCGCACCGGCCGGTGCCGGGAGGGCAAGCTCGATCGCCTTGTCGGGCGAAGTACCGCCGAAGTCGAGCGCGAAGCTCACCCCTTCGACGAACGACGCGGGCAGCGGCGTCGGCAGCTGACCCGCGATCCGCGGAACGACGTGCACGACGCTCGTCTCGTCGAAGGCATCCGCTGGCACCGTGAATGTCCAGCCGTCGATCGTCGTGAAGGTCGAGCCTTCGGCGCCGACGTAGGCGCCACGGCCGTCCGCGGTGCGGAACGGCCCGAGGATCGCCACGGCTTCGTTGCCGCCGGGGATCAGCACGTGCAGCAGAAGCCGATCGGTCACCTGGGCGACGATCGAGAGCTCGAAGCTGCCGTCCTGGTCGGCCGCGACCGAGACCGTCGCCGCGAGGCGGGTCAGGTTCTCGACGAAGACCAGCGTGCCGGCCGGCGCCGCCCCGGGCAGCCCCTGGATGCGCGACTCACCGTTCGTGCCCGGCGAGTAGAGCAGCACGCGGCTGAGATCGACCGTCGACGGCAGCGTGACGCTCTGGGTGGTGAACGACACCGTGACCGAGGCCGCCATGCCGTGCCCCTGCAGATCGCGGACACCCTCACCGATGACCAGCTCGTAGGTCGTCTCCGGCTCGAGCGAGACTTCGGGCTTGAGCGTCACCTGCGAGCCCAGGTGGTGAATGTCGATGGCCAGGGGAGCGCCGCCCACCGGCCGCAAGGTGATCGCAGCGGCGAGCGACGTGCGCTCCACCGGCTCGCGCCACTGGATGACCGGCTCGATCCCGACCGGGATGCCGCTCGCGCCAGAGGCCGGCGTCGTCGAAACGACGGCGGGCCGCACGATGACGAGCAGGAGATCGAGATCGACGCGCTCGCCGGCGGCGGCGAGCAGCGCGCTGCCGCTCCCCTGGTCGCCGGTCGAGGGCTTCGTCGCGGTGAGGACGACCGGACCGACCCACGCCGGGAAGGCGTAGCGCCCGTCGTTGCCGGAGAGCTGGAGCCACTCGACCGCGGTCGCGCCTGTGGAGGCGATGACGGCGTTCGCGAGCGCAGCGCCACCGACATCGAAGACAGTGCCGCGCACGAAGCCGAGCGGAGCGAGAGCGCGCGCGAAGAGGTAGAGGCCGCCGCGGGTCACTCCCGGCCAGGCGAGATCCGCAAGGGACGATCGTGTCGCTCTGCCAGCCGGAGCCTGACGGCGTGATCGTCGCGAGCGGTCGCCAGGTGTAATCGCCGCCCATGGGCGACTCGATGCCGAAGAGAATCCCGGTCTCCCCGGCGGACGGCGGCTCGGCGAGAGCGAGGAAGAGGGTCGCCGGTCCGAGGAGCGTTTCGCCGGAGAGATCGAGCCGCTGCGCGCCGTCGAAGGCGAACCCTTGTGGTACCGGCAGCGGCAGGGTTCCCACGGCGGCCGGCTCGAGCTGCACCGGCGTCGGGCGCACGAGGGCGCCGGCGGGAACGTCGATCCGGTCGCCGGACAGTATCGAGCACCGAACCGCCCTGCGGCCCGAGCACGTTGCCGCGCACGATCTCGCCGCCGTAGGGCAGGACCGCGACGTTCTCCTCGCCGAGCTCGATCGGCAGCAGGCGCGCCGCCTCCGACGACGCCAGGAAGAAGCGCGAGCGCGCCCCCTCCTCGGTGCGGTAGACCACGAGGTCGGCGCGATAGGGCGGCTCGGTGCGCGTCGTCCCGTCGAGCAGCTGGAGCTCCTCGGCGATCGACAGGGTCACGGTCGAACCCGAAGCCGCGGCGTCGGTTGCCGTGTAGTCGACCGTCGCGCGACTCCTCTGCCCGGGAAGGACGGTCTCGGGATCGAAAGCCAGCGCCGCTCCGACGATTCCATCTCCCGGCGGCGTGGGGAGCGAGCCGAGCGGTTCTCCGACAACCGCCGCCGGCACCGCGAACGGCGGCGGATCGGCTTCGACGACCACCCAGGCTCCCGCCGCGTCGACCGGGACCTCGATCTCCGCCACACCCAGCGAGGTAACTCCGGCGACTCGCCAGACGCGCGTCAGAGGATCGAGATGCACCCAGGCGACGGTGGACCCGGGAACGGCGTCGACCGGCAGCGAGAGCGCCGCGGGAAGGAGAAGCTCGGTCGCCTCGGGACCGATCCAGACCGCGGCGCGCGGCGACCAGCCGAACGGCAGCAGGCGCGGCAGGCCCTGCTCCGAGAACTCGGTCAGCGAAATTGCAGACCGGGTCGGCGAGCGACGCCCGCGGGGATCCGCAGCTCCGCCGGCGGGCCCGAAAGAGTCGGCCCGGCCTCGACCGTACCCCCCGCGGGGCCGACAAGCACTGCTGCCGAGAGCGGCGTCAGGCGGGGATCGACGACATCCGCGCCCTGCTGCGCCTGCGTCGTGACGAAGCGGAAGGCCGGAGTGGAATCGGGACGCTCGAAAACCACGAGATGGGTGCCCACGGGCACCGGGACGGAGACCGCGCCGTCAGAAGCGCTCGTCGACTCGAGAGCCGGTCCAGTTCCGGAGGAGCGGGACGCCGTTCGTGGCGAGCACGCGCGCCCGAGCGCCGGCGAGCGGACGGCCGACCGCGTCGTCGATCACCGTGGCGACGAAGAAGCTCTCCGCCGCGTCGCCACCGAAGACCGAGACCCAGGCGTACGCCAGGAGATTCCCCGCGAGGTCGCGCGGCTGGCGCAGCACCTCGACGCGGATCGCCCCCTCGGGGAGCGCCGCGGCGGCGGTGAAGGTGGCGAGATCGACGTCGAGCGTCAGGTTGCCGTCGATCGCTCCGGCGGCACCCGAGACGAGAATCGAACCAGCGAAGCTCGCCGGATCGATCTCTTCACTGAACTGGATCGCGAAACCGGCGGCGCTCGCGTCGACCTCTCGACGATCGGCTCCTCGCAGTCGTGCACGACCTCGATCTCGGTCGCCGGCGAGCGGTTGCCCGCGTCGTCGACGGTGGTCACCGCGAGCCGGTGGATGGCGCCGGGAATGAGCGGCACCGCGACGCTGAACGCGCCGTCCGACGCAGCGCGCACGCGCGCGGCGCCGGCACCGCCGGAAACCTCCACCCAGCGGTCGGGCTCCGCGAAGCCGGCGAGGGTCACCTCGGCGGCGCAGAGGAAGCGCGCCGGCGGCGCTAGAATCGTGGGCGCGGCCGGTGCGGTCGCGTCCGCGGTAGAGAAATCGAGGGTCGCTCCGGCCGCGAGCGCATTGCCCGCAAGATCGACGATGCCCGGGTCGAGGAGGAGGCGCACGAGACCCGACGACGGGAGCGGCGCCGCGGGAGTCAGGCGCAGCTCGGTCCCAACGATCTCGACGGTCGCGGCGAGCGCCGCGCCGCCGCCGGTCTCGAGGCGCATGCCGGCGACGCTCGCGGGCCCAGGCTCTTCCGAAAGCTCGGCCGTGAAGACGGTCGAGAGCGCAATGCGCGAGCGCTCCCGCCGGCGGCTCCGTGCCGAGAATCGTCGGGGCGACCGTGTCGCGGACGACTGTGCGCGTGCGCACCCCCTCGTTGCCGTTGGCGTCGCGGGCCCGGGCGATGAGGCGATTCTCTCCTTCGATGAGCGGCACGGCGGCGACCGAGAAGCTGTTGCCGGCGATCGTCGCCACGACGCCGTTCACGGTCAGGGTGACCCCGTCGCTCTTCGATAGTCCCCGAGACCGCGACACTCTCGGCGGCGAATGCGGCTGCCCTCCTCCGGCGCAGCGATCTCGAGCCCCGGCGCGGTCGAGTCGCGGCGCACGAGGCGCGTGGCCTCGGCTGCATGGCCCAGCCGATCGGTCGCCCGCACGACCAGCGTGTTGTCGCCCTCGACGAGCGCTACGCTCGCCGAGAAGCTCCCGCCCTGAACCGCCGCGGTGATCCCTTGCACGGTGACGCGATCGAGGTTCGGCTCGTCGACCGATCCCGAGACCACCACCGCAGCCTCCGGCACCACGCTCCCCGCCGCCGGGTCGGTGATCGTGAGCGTCGGCGCCTGCGAATCGCGGACTACGACGCGGCTCGCCGCGGTCGAGTTGCCGGCGCGGTCGACCGCGGTCGCGATCAGGGTCGACTCCCCTTCAGCGAGCGGCACCTGCGGCGCGACCCAGGTCGAATCCGGAGAGCGATGCCGCCACACCGTTGACCGCAACGGACGCGAGATGCAGATCCGCGGCCTGTCCGGTGACCTGCACCGCGTTCGTGCCGAAGAGCGCGCTCGCGGTGGGCTGTTGGATCGCAACCGTCGGCGCCGTGATGTCGCGGACCACATGGTGCGGGAGACTGAGCTCGTTGCCCGCGGCGTCGCGCGCCACGAGCGCGAAGGTGCGCTCCCCTTCCGCGAGCGGAAGGGCCCGGCGACGAACTGATCGCCGAGGAGCGGTGATGTGGACGCCATCGATCGTCAGCGTCTCGGCGCCGAGGATCTGCCCCTGGAGATGCACTTCGGCCGCCGCCGTGACGAAGCCGTCCGCGGGGGAGATCGCAACCAGCGCCGGAGGGCTGCCGTCGACGCGGAAGCTCACCTGCCGGGTCGTCGGATTGCCGGCGGAGTCGGTCGCCGTCGCCTGCAAGAACATGCAGCCCTTCGCTCGCGACCGGCGTTCCCGAGACGAACGGAGCGCCGTCGAGCGTCGCGACCAGCGTCCAGGGCGAAGCGTCGGTGACCACGATCACCGGCGTGACCGCGCGGTTGAAGAGCGCGTCGTCGGTCGAGCGGAACGCCCGACTCGAGCAGCTCGACCTCGGGAGCGAGAGTGTCGATCGTCACCCCACGCGAGACGACGGTCGCGTTGTCGACCGTGTCGCGGGCGGTCACCTCGATCGTCGCGGCGCCCTCGGCGAACGAGATCGGCCCGGCGCTCCAGGCGTCGCCGACGAGATTCGCCAGCACGCCGTTGACGCGCACCTCTGCCAGAGTGCGGATCGACGGCCGTGCCGCGCACCGCCACCTCGGCGCTCGCGAGGTAGGCGCCCTCGGCAGGGGTCGTGATGACCACGTCGGGTCCGGTTCCGTCCCGGCGGATGCGGTGCTGTCGCGGCGTCTCGTTGCCGGCCGCGTCGCGCGCCAGCAGGGTGAAGATCCGTTCGCCGTCGGCCAGGGGGAACGATGGGCAGGCGAACGATCGATGGTGAAGCGTGCACGCGAGGCCGTCGACCGTCACCGACTGCGCGCCTGCGACTTCGCCGCTCAGAGCGATCTCGGGAGCCGCCACCAGCGTGTTGTCGGGGGGAAGGACGGTGACAAAGGTCGGCGCCGTCATGTCGATGACGAAGCTCGCCGCGAGGTTGGCGGAGTTGCCACCTTCGTCGACCGCCGTCGCCTGAAGCGTGTAGCCTGCCCTCGTCGGCAACCGGCGTCCCCGACGCGAAGGGTGCGCCGTTGAGGGTCACGCTCAGATTCACCTGCGTCGCGTCGGTCACGACGACGATCGGCGTCACCGTGCGGTTGAACAACGCGCCGTCGGCGAGCGGCGATCCGCTTTCGAGGAAGGTGAGCTCGGGTTCCTGCGTGTCGAGGGTCACCGCGACGCTCGCGATTCCGGGTGGATTGCCGATGGTGTCGAACGCCTCGACCACGATCTCGTTCGCCCCTTCAACCAGCGCGAGACCCGCCAGGGTGAAGGAGGCGCCGGCGACAGTCGCCTCCTGGCCGTTGACGAGCACCTGGGCGAGATGCGGGTCCGTAACGGTTCCCGCGACGGTGATCGGCGAGCTCCCCACGACGCCCGGTGCCGGTTGGGAGATGCGTCACGCCCGGCGAGAGCGAGTCGCGCACGATGTTGCGCGCCAGTGGGGTCGGGTTCCCTGCCAGGTCGGTCGCGACCAGGAGGAAGCTCTGCGATCCCTCCGCGAGCGGCAGCGGAGCGGAAGTGAAGTGATCGTCGGTGAGCACGACTGGCGCGCCGTTGACGGTCAGGGTCGTCGCGCCCGAGACCTCCCCCGAGAGAACGACCGACGACGCCGAGGTGACGAATCCCTCCGGCGGCGCGACACTGAGGAAGACGGGAGCCCAGGGTATCGATCGTGAAGTGCACCGTGCGCTGCGCGATGAAGCCTTCGGCGTCTTCGGCACTCACCTCGAGCAGGTAGAGCGCGTCCCCGGTGACCGTCGATCCAGAGACGAACGGGGCGCCGTCGAGCGTGGCATCGAGAGTGATCGGCGCGGTGCCGCCGGTCGTTCCCAGGACCGGTACAACGTCGCGATTGAACAGCGCGCCGTCGGCAAGCGGCGCTCCGCCTTCGGTGATCGTGATCTCCAGTGTGACGCACGGCGCGCCGGTCCACCCCACTACGGTGCTCCAGGCGCAGATCGTCCCCGACTCGAAGTCGCTGGCGAAGATCGGCGATCCGAGCGGATCGGCGGGTGCCGCGACCGGCGCGGCGACCCACCCGAGGAGGACAAGGATGGCGACCCCCATCGCGAGTCCCGGGCCCAGGACCCGAGCGGCCTTGCGAAAGCCTGCCGCGGGCGGCATCTCGAGCTTCACGGCAGCACCTCGCGTTCGATTCCGCATCCGGTCACCAGCAGAAGGTCGGTCGCCGAGACCACGACGTCGCGCAGCAGACAGCCTGTCGGGGTGCGCTTCGTGGAGTCGTTCTCGGCGGCACCGGCGAGACCCGCGGCCCGCCAGAGACGCTCGCCGCCGGCTTCTGGAATCGCGAAGAGGCCCGCCGCGGCATGCGCCGGAGACGGCGCGGCACCGAGCGTGAACACCCCCGCTGCTTCGACGAGCTCGCGCGCGCCCTGCCCGCGAGCCGCGACGAAGAGAACACCCTCGGCGCTCTCGAGGTCGGTGATCGTCACCCCGGCTGGCGAACCGGTAGCCGTCGGCACCGGCGGCAGGCCAGGCGGCAGATCGTAACGCTCGACGCGCGCCGTACCGAGGCGGTAGAGGTCGCCGTCGCGCGCCAAGAGGCGCGACTCCGCAACGTTTGCGACCAGCAGCGACTCGGCGGGCACCGCGACGGGCGCGAGAGCGCTCGCAAGATCCACCGCCAGCAGACGCTGGCTGCCGCCTTCGGCGCCGAGCGCCCAGAGACGGCCGCCTTCGAGGACGAGTGCTTCGACCGGCGAACCGGCGAAGATGTCGACCTCCGCCTGCGCGAACGGATTCGTCGGGTCGGCGAGATCGAAGACCGCGAGCCGCGCGCCGCCGACATAGAGCACCCCGTCGAGCATCTCCGCGTCGCTCACCGGACCTTCGACCGTCACTTCCGACAGCGCCGCGAGCCCGCTCGCGGTCGAAGCGATCCGGACATGCGCGAAGCCGCTTCCGTCGAGCTCCGCCGGCACCACCGCCACGAGATCCCCGTCGCGTGCGACGCGCCGCGCTCCGCCACCTGCCGAAAGGTCGAGTGACCCGCCCGGATTCCCGAGCGGAATCCGCAAGCGGACCTTGTTGCCGGTGGCGTCGATCTCGAAGATCGCCTGCAGGGTGACCTTCTCGCCGCGGAGCTCACCAGAGAAGGCGAGCGCGAAAGATCCGTCCGTCGCCACCGGCACCTCGAAAGTACCGCCGCTTTCGAGCCACGCCCGGACAAGGGTCGCTCCCGTGGCGCTCCCCGGAGCGCCGGTGACCATCGCCCCGCTCGCCGTCACCTCCACGGTCAGCGAGGACTCCTGCAGCCAGGGCCAGAGCGCCGAGCTCGCGTAGCCGCGGGAGCTCGGGAAGGTCCACAGACGTCCGGCGGCAACGAGGAGCTTGCTCACTCTCTCCCAGGATTCGGTTGGAGTCGGCCGCCAGCGACCCAGCGTGAAGCCTTGACTGGCGAGCGACGTGTCCAGAGCTCCGGTGGCGACTTCGGCTGCGTCGCAGGCGATCGCAAAGAGGTCCCCGACCTCGGTGGTAGATCCCCGCTCGCAGTAGCGGTCGATCAGGGAAGTCGATGCGAGCGGCGCCCCGGAGGTCCCTTCGCCATGGAACGAGTAGAGCTCGGCCTCCGAGGAATCGGACGAACGCAGGAACGTGGCGAGGTCGTCGACCATACTCATCGCCAAAGCCTTCGAGTCCGTCACCGTCGCGTTCCCGGAGTGAGTGATCGCAAGGACCTCTCCCGGCTCGCCGAGCGCGAACAGCTGGTAGATCAGGCTCGAGCCCGACTGGACCGTGACGTGGAGCTTCCCGTTTTCGACTTCGAAGCCGTCGACGGTGCCCAAGCTCAAGCTGGTCGTCGCGAGGACCCGCGGATGGGCCGGGTCGTGAACATCGACGACGAAGAAACGGTTGGGTGCCAGGCGCTCCACCGAGTAGGCGTATCCCCCTCGAGTCGGACACCCGCCAGCTCATCTCCGTCCGGCAACGTGCCGGGAAGCAGAGTCAGGCTCTGGTTCGCGTCCACGAGAACCGGATTCGCCGGGTCCCGCAGGTCGACGATGCGCAGAATCGGCCCCTGGGTCATCGCCGCAGCGCCATCCGCGAAGGCGAATCCGGTGAAGGGGTAGCGGACGAAGGTAGGAGGAGTCGGACCGCCGGCGGCGCAACCGTCAGCGAAGAGCGCGCAGGCGTTCGTGCAATCGGGGTCTCCGCCGGTGGCCTGGCAGGCGGAGGAGCAGGCCGCCGCCGCGTCGACGCAGAAGACGCCCGACGAGCATAGATCCGATTGGCTCGCGTCCCACCCCGCGTCGCAGGGATCGGCGCAGCTGCCCATCCGGGCGCCGCCGCAACCCGAGTAGCAACCGTTGTAGCAGGCCTCATCTTCCGGCGCGCAGGCCGCCGCGCAGGCGCTGTAGCATGGCTCGACATCGACCAGCGAGTAGCAGAAATCCGTGCAGGCCAGCGGGCCCGTCAAGCACCCCGGAGGCGGCGGCGCCGCGGCGCAGACATCCGCAAAGGCCGCGCAGGCGCTGACGCAGTCCGCCCCTCCTCCCGCCGCGGCGCAGGAGTCCGCGCAGGCCGTGGCCGCCGATTCGCAAGCTCCGGGCGGCCCGCACAGGGCAGCGCCCGCATCGCAGTGCGCGTTGCATGCGCCGTACTGGGTGCCGCCGCAGCTCAGCCAACAAGCATCGACACAGGCGGTATCTCCGGGAGTGCATGCCGCGGTGCAGTTGTCGTAGCAGGGCTGCAAGCCGGCCGCCGCGCCGCAGGAGGTCGAACAAGCTCCCCCGCCCGCATAGCATGGGTCTTCCCAAGTCCAATTCAGCGGAATCCGCAACGCCCCTTGGAGGACAGGCGCGAGCGGCGACGAGGCGTCGAAGAGCCGCAAGTCGAGGACACCCCAGTCGTTGGACTCTGGCGTCGGAGGTTCGTAAACGCAGTCGCACACCGCCAGCTCGTTGCGCTCCACCGCCGCCAGCGAGGAGCCGAAGCCGAGGCTCGCCACTCTCGCCTCGTCGCCGAGAAGCGGACCAAGCGTCAACGGCTGGCTCTCCAACCCGATGGCGTCGTAGGCGACGAGCTCAAAGCTGTCTCCGTCCAGACCCTCGAGCACCACCGAGAAGCTGCCGTCCGCGAGTGCGTCGCCGGAGCGACCTTCCGCGGTTCGCAGGTTGCGGACAACAACGCCCAACGGTGGGTCGGTCGGGTCGGTCACGGCGCCGGGCTGGCCGATCGCGGAGAGCCCGAAGAAGTCGTAGTCGATCGCCACCAACTCCGGATGGAGGGTGGGCGGGATCTGCGGTGCACGCACCCGAATCGTCGTCTGGATCGACTTCCAGTTGCCGAGGGTGTCGAACGCCGTCGCCCGGATCGTGTAGGTCGTGAGCACAGCCGGCACCGGTGCGGTGGTCGACCACTCGTAGGGCGACTGGGTGTCGACGAAAGGAACGCCGCCGAACTCGAAAGTGACGTTCGCCACGCCGGCGGCGTCTGTCGCTGACGTCCGGATGTCGAGCGGCGCCCCGCTATCGTAGAAGCTCCCCGGCGGCGTCGGAGAACTGAAACTGGTGATGGTCGGCGGCTCGTCGTCCACGATCGCGCCCTCGGCTTCGCCATCGACGATGCGCACGTTGGCCGGGAGCAACAGGCGCAAGAGGAAACGTTCGAGCGGCTCGTCGCCGAGGTCTCCCCTGACGTACACCGCGATCGCGGCCTGCGTCTCCCCGGAGGCGATGTCGAGGGTCCCCGAAGTGGCCGTGAAGTCGCCCGGTGCGACGGCCCGGCCGGGAGATCCGCTCGGGAGCTCGGCGGTCGTGTAGGCGAGCGACACGGCGATCGGCGCCGGCGCGTTCAGGGTTACCGGGAAGAGCCACGGCTGCAGGCCCGAGTTGCCTTCGACACCCGAGAGATCCGCGATCGAGACCGTCAGGTCGTCGTCGAGGAGCGTGCCGATGGCCTCGGCATCATCGAGCGTCACGCCTGTCGCCTGAGTGACCAACAGGCGGAAGCTCTCCGGCGGCTCGACGTCTGAATCGGCGATGAGGTCCACCGTAACCGGCGCGCTCGAGGTGCCCGCGGGAATCGTGAACGGGCCGGAAATCGTCTGGTAGTCCGCGCCGGCGGAGGCAGAGATGTCCTCGGAATGCACCAGCACCTCGACCGCCTCGAGAGCCGGCGACGAGAGCTGCACCGTAAAGGTCATCAGCACCGGCGCCTCTGTCCCCTCGGCGAGCGCGACATCGGCGATCGTCAGGTGGTTGTCGTCGTCGTCGGTGATCGTGATCGTCGCTTCGTTGTCGGCGATCGCGGCGCCGGTCGCGCCCGACAACCGGACGATGATGCTCTCGTTGTTCTCGTCGAGCGCATCGGGAGCAATCGCGACCGCCACGGTCTTCACGGTTTCGCCGACAGCGAAGGTCAGCGTCGAGCTCGTCGTCGTGAAATCCGCCGGGGCGGTCGCGGTTCCCGCGGCGGTCGCCGCGACGACAGTCACCGTCTGAGCGCTCGGCGTCGAGAGCGTGACCTGAACCTCCGCGGTCGTCGTTCCACCGGTGCCCTCGGTGAGGGCCACGTCGCTTGCCGCGAGAGTCGCCGTGTCGTCGTCCTGGATCGTTCCCACCGCCGTCGCGCGCCGAGCGAAGGCGCCGAACTCCGAGGAGAGCTGCAATGTGAACGTCTCGTCGCTCTCGTCGATCGTGTCGGTCTGGACGTCGATCGCGACCAGCTTCTGCGTCTCGCCCACGGCAAAGGTGAGATCCTGCTCGACCGCGGCGAAGTCGGCCGGCGCCGTGGCACTCCCGGCCACGGTCGCGGCGTGCACTGATACCGGTTGTCCAAGGGCGCAAGCGAGGTCGACCGGGAAGACGAGCGTCGAGACTCCGCCCGTCCCTTCGACGGTCGCGACGTCTCCCACCGCCAGCGACGGGAAGTCCAACGGCGCGAGCGACAGCGAGTCGAAGTAGCCGCGCATGGCGCGAGAATCGCAGCCCCCGCCGTTCGAGATCAGACGCACGCGCAGGAAGCGGGTTCCCGCCGGCGGCTGGAGCAGAGCCGCCAACCGCGTCCAAGCGCCGGGGCTCGCTACCGCGCCGGTCGATGCCCTGCCAAGCGCAACGCTGTTCGCGCTGTCGCGGTACTCGACCTCGATCTCCGTCGTGTCGGGCGATGGGTCGGCGAGGCTCTGGACGTAGCCGCTCAACGCGAACCTCAGGCCCCCGGCGTCGACCGCCGTCGCGAACGAGGTGATATTCACATCCTGGTGCAGGCCTCTCGGGCAGGAGGAGGCCCAGGGCTGGAAGTAGTGCGCCCCGGTGTGCGCCGATCCGGCCGGAGCCAACCATCTCGGCGAGCCTTCGCTGATCCACCCCGGAATCAAGCCGCCGATCAACGGCTCCTCGGCGCCGCCGTTCTGCAGGAGCTCAGGTCCAGCGCAATGGGCGCCGCCGTCGTCGTCACGCAGGGTCAGGCGCATCGGCGGCTCGGCGGGCACGAGCCCGGTCGGCGCGGAGATCTCGACGCGCAGGGTCTCGTCGGGCTCCGGCACCACATCGGAGATGAACCGGAGCGGGATCCTCGCCGTGCTGCCGCCGAACGGGATGGTGAGGGTTCCGGTCCCGGCGACGAAGTCCTCCCCAGCCGTCGCGGTCTCGCCGACCGCCGTGTAGGTGAAGGTGGCGTTCTCCTCCGCCGGTCGCGACAGCGTCGCCGTCAAGTGGATGAGCGTCTCGTTTCCGGATCCCTCGAGAATCTCGCGATCCGGAATCGAGAGCACCGGCGCCTCGTAGTCAGCAACCCAAACCGCGCCGGGCTCGACCGCGGCCGGCTCAGCGAGCGCCACGGCGTCGGCGACGCGCGCCTTCGCTGCACCGCGGACGCTGAAGCGGTCGAAAGCGTAACGCCCAGCGTAGCTTTCGCCGACACTCGCGGCGAGAGGGAGGCTCGCGACGTCGAGGGTCAGCGTCGCACCGTGATGGGCGTGCGCCATGATCGGCCAGGTCGCGTTGGCATCGCCGTCGAAATAGACCTCGACGCCGACGAGCGAGGAGCGGAAATCGGCTTCGAGGTCGGTGATGCTGTCGGCCGCGACTTCGTCCACGACGCCCTCGCCCACGCTCGGCAGCTCGGTCCAGTGCGTCGAGACGAGCCCGCGGTTGTCGATCACGAGCTCACCGCGGACGTCGGTGGCGCGCTTCAGGAAGACGGTGCCGGCGGCGCCCTGATGCGAAGCGTTGATCCCCGCGCCGGTGCGCTGCCCGCCCCAGGCGCGGGTGCGGGACACCAGGCCGTCCGCAAGGGCGCTCGCGTACAGCGCGACGCGGCCGCCACCCCCGCCAGGTCCGCCGTTCGCCTCCACGACTCCCACACCGAGGATGTCCGCAGCGTCGAGCCGGATCGAGCCGCCTGCCGCGCCGGCCGCGAGGTTCGCGGCGCCATTGGCGCGCAAGGCGCCATCGATCACCGCGTGACGTCCGGCTGCGATGCGCACCGCACCGCCGCCGTCGCTCCCGGCGCTCGCCGAGCTGCCGCCGCCGCCGCCACCGGGGTCGCGAGGATCGAACAGGCTCCCATATGGCCGGCTCGAACCGTCGAACAGGCCGCCGCGCCCTCCGTGGCTCGAGCCCGTGAGGTAGTTGGCACCCTCGGCCTGGCTATTGCCGAGACCGTAAGCCCGTCCCCCGCCCCAGTTGCCGCCGAGGTATCCCTGGCCGCTGACATTGACGGCGCCGTTGCAGGCGACGAAGAGGTCGCGCGTGAGATCGACCTCGAGGGCGTACTGCGCGCCCGGCGTCGCTTCGCGGTGGTTGACGATCGCGCCGTCGAGCACCACGAGGTCGCGGAAGGAGTGCGGGCCGTCGATCGTCACCGTCCCGGCGGCCACGATCACCGACCGGCCCTCGAATTCAGGGTCGCCCGCCGCGATCGTGCGGCTGCCCGGGATGACCTGCCCCTCCACGACCCCGACCTCGATTCCCGCCTCGGTCGACTTCAGGCCGTAGTCCGTGGCGACGGCACGCAGCCTCAGCACTTCGCCCTCGAGCGCGGTGCTCGGCGCGGTCAAGAGGTACCTGAAGGGCGGGGTTTCGAAGGTCGCCACCGGCAGCGGCGAGTCGCCGAGGAAGAACTCGACGGCAAGCAGCCCCTGGTTGTCCGTCGCCTCCGCGGTGACCCAGAGCGACGTTCCCGGCGCCAGAATCGCACCCGGCGACGGACAGGCGATCGCGACGAAGGGTGAATCCGGGTCGAGCAGCGGCTCGACATTGAGCGCGGACGTTGCCAGGGTGATGTTACCCGCCGCGTCGCGGGCCTCCACCTCGATGGTGGCGGCCGTCGCTGACGCGACCGGCGGTACGGTGAGCGTCCAGCGATAGGTCGAGCCAGTCGCCGGCGGAGCGATCGTGGCGCTCCGGCCGAGGAGGCGAAGGGTCACCGATCCCGGGGCTTGGTTGTCGGTCACCACCGCGGCGATCTCGATCGTCTGTCCCGACGTGACGCTCGAGTCCGCCGGGGGCGAGATCGAGGCCACGACCGGCGGAGTGATGTCCGCGGTTTCGAGCTCGAGGACGAACGGCTGCGCCATGACGTTGCCGACCGGGTCGCGCACCCCCTGGATCGTCAGCCGATGCGCATGGTCGGGCGCGAGGTCGGCCACCGGAGTGATCAGGACCTCGCGCTCCTGCGGCTGCAAGGTGAACGTCGTCGTGACTCCGGCCTGGTCGTCGACGTCGAAAAGCTGTAGCGCGGGGCCCGAGAGCGATTCGAGCGTCACCGCCTCCGAGAACACGACACGGAACTGCACGTCGACCGGGACGTTGTTCGCGTTCTGGACCGGCAGCGTGCTCGAGACCTGCGGCGGCACGGCGTCGAGGGTGGTGAAGGTCCCCTGCACCAGGCTCCCGAGGTGGCGTTGCGCCAAGTCCATCACCCGGGTCGTGATCTCGACCTGGTACGAGGTGAAGCTCGCCAGCGGGACGGCCGGGGCTAGGGTCAGCGTTCGGCGATCGGCGCTCCAGACCGAGCTGGCTGAGACCCGCGAGCTGCCGAGCCGGCGCAGCTCCACCCAGTTCGACTGGTAACCGGTCGAGATCGGTTCCGAGAAGTCGATCGTCACGGTGGAGCCGAGCGGCACACCGACCGCGCCATTACCGGGCGCGAGCGCGACGACTGCCGGATTCGCGGCATCGAGCACGACGGTGCCGAGATCCAGGACGGCACCGGCCAAGGGGAGTGACCCGCTGCCGTGCCACTCCCCCGGGCCGAGATGCTCGAGGAGGTCGTAGGTGAAGCTCCCGAGCGGGAGCGAGTCGAAGACGAAGAACCCGTCGTCGTCGGTGATCGAGTAGTAGGTTCGGCCGGCGATCCGCACCACCTCCTGGGCGGCGACAGCGGGAGTGACGCCGTCGGCGAGGAGCACCGTGCCGCGGAGCTCCGCCGAAGGCTCGAGCCGGACCTCGAGCAGCGCTTCGGCGCCCTCGAATGTGAGCGTACCGGTCGCCGAGCCCCGGAGCTGCGTCAGCGGATCGGTGGCCGAAGCACTCAGGCTCCCGCTGCCCACTTGCACGAAGGTCGCACTCCCTTCCGCGTTGGTGTTGGCGTTGAAACGCTTCGTCCCGTAGGGGCCCCAGGCCGTGAGCTTCACCGTCGCGCCCCCGACCGGCTGATCCGCGGCGTCGAGCACCACCACCCGTACCGAGCCGATGGGCCACAGCCGGACGTCCACCTGGGCCACCTCGCCCTCGTCGTGGAGGATCCCCTCGGCGTAGCCACGGTGCGCGCCGCCGTTCTCGTAGGCATAGACCTGGAAGATCCGGTCGGCGAGCACCCCGCTCACGGCCAAATCGACCAGCCCGGACTTGTCCGATACGCTGATCAGCGCTCGATGGACGGCCATAGATCGCCGCTGCTCCCTTCGGGTGTCAAATACTGCGCCAGTGCCTCGGCCACGCCCTGGCTCTGGGCCACGTCGCGCGATCCCGTGCCGGCCAGGTCCAGCCCTTTGGCCATGTCGGACACCAGCACGGCAAACGCAGCCGCCTGCAGCATCGAGCGGTCGCGGCCGTTGCCGCCGATCGCCATCACTTCATTGGCTGGCACTTCTAGCAGGCCGGCCAGCGAAGAGAGCGCCGCGCCGAGCGAGGCCGCCGGCGAGCGCAGGAACAGTGTGTCCGGGTTGGTGGTGCGCGCCTGCATCAAGCCCAGGCCGGCCAGTTCGGCTTCCAAACTGGTCAGTTGAGCCAGCCCCGCATCAAACCACATTTCGTAGATCGGCTGGTCGAGGTTTACGCGCAGGTCGCCGACCGCGGACGGCCAGAGGCCGGTTTTTTGTATGGTAGCTTTTGCCACCGGCCCGAGCTGGCTGACCACCCAGGTGTCGCCGCGTTCGACGGCAATGCTCGCTTTGGGCGCCACCCGATGCGCTACTTCCAGCGCGTTGCGTACGCTCTCCGGCGGCAAGGGTTGGCCGAGAACGTGCTTGTGGCTCGGGTAGTCGTAGACCAACGCGCCGTTGAAGGCGATCACCGGCGTACCCAGCCCCAACTGTGCCCAATAGCGATGGATGCCCTGCGGGGCCCTGGCCGAGGCCAGCACGACCTTCACGCCGAGCGAGTGCGCGGTGCGCAGCGACGCTGCGTCGAGGGGATGAAGCGTCTCGTTCGACTGCAGGATGCTGTCGAGGTCAACCGCCACGAGACGAAAACGGGACGCAGGCGGCTCGGCAACCCCTTCGGGTGTCCAGGAGAACATGTCAATATCTTCGATCATTAAGTTGCCCTACTTTTTTATGAACACACAGCGATGATGTTTTGAATGTACCACAGCGGACGCGGCTTGTCGATCCAATGTATTGAAGCGCGTCACAATGGCAGTATAGCGACTTCCACCCTCTATCGCTGTTAGGTTCTTCACAAAGCGAGGTGTCTGTAGCAATCTGTAGGCGCCATCCTCCTGGGAGATATGGTAATTTCGCGGTCAGCCCAATAATCAAGGGCGTCGCACGCGCGAAATTGGTCTTCTCGACGTTCAATACAGATAATCGAACAACCACTGCGCAATCACTGCGCAACACGGCAAACTAGAAGGAGAATTGCAGGCAGATACTCTGGTAACAGCTTCTACAGCGACTTACGAAGTGACCCAAGTGAGCCATGGAAGCGTCAGACTCTCTGACGCCGGGACATGCAGACGAATCCCTATCAAAGAACGAGGAGATAATTCACTATGATGAGAAAGCGACGCTTGGTCGCAGTATCGATCCTTCTGGCTCTTAGCCTGGCCCTGAGCCTGGCGCCCGGCAGTTTTGCCCAAAGCAGCGGGCCTGGCTTTGGCGACCCGCTTGCCGGCATTGCCAAGCAGTTCAAGGACGGACGAGTACCTCAGGTCTCACCCGAAGCGATGGCGAATATGCAGGTCATCGCAACCGGTCTCAATAATCCCCGCCACCTGACCATCGGTCCGGATGGTGGGGTGTACGTCGCCGAGGCCGGCGCCGGCGGGACAACTTGCTACCCCGATCCACTCGACCCGGCCTCTGTGGTCTGCGTCGGCACGACCGGCTCGATTACCCGCATCGAAAACGGGGTGCAGACGCGGATCGCCACCGGCTTGCCGTCGGTAGCCGATCCTAGCGGTGTCGCCGCCGAGGGCCCGTTCGATATTTCCTGGCGGCCGCGTGATGCCTTTTCAGTCATAGTTGGCGGCCTGGGGTTCTATACCTTGTTCCATGATCAACTGGTAGCGCTAAATCCGCTGTTTGACGACATGGGCAAGCTGGCTCGCATGAACCCCGCCGGCAGCTGGAGCTACATGGCCGATGTCTTCGAGTATGAACGCGTTGCCAATCCTGACGGGGGCGCGATCGACAGCAATCCCTATGCGGTATTCTCTGCGCCCGGCCGCATGCGCATCGTCGCCGACGCAGGAGGCAATGATCTGCTCGAGGTCAACAACGATGGCCAGATCAAGACCCTGGCGGTGTTCCCCGATCTGATGGTGCCGTATCCGCCTATGTTTGGCGGCGGTGAGGGCCCGGCGCAGGCTGTTCCAACAACAGTGACTCAAGGCCCCGATGGCGCGTATTACATCGGCCAGCTCACCGGGTTCCCATTCGCGCAGGGCGCTGCCAATGTCTATCGCCTGGTGCCGCGCGGCCAGCCGCAGGTGTTTGCCAGCGGCTTCTCAAGCATCATCGACATCGAGTTTGGCGCCGACGGCAGCCTCTATGTTTTGGAGATAGCAGCCGATCTATTCGCCTGTGAGATCCTCGGCGGCCCCTGCGAAGGCAGAGCTCACTCGGATCGCACCCGATGGCACGCGCACGGTGTTGGCCGCCAACTGCCCTTCCCGACCGGCATGGCAATCGGCAGCAACGGTGAGATCTACATGTCGCTGTTCGGCATCTTCCCCGGCATGGGGATGGTGGTGCGGATGTAGCGGGTGGAGTCGGAGTGTCGGAGTGTCAAGTGTCAAGTGTCAGAGTGTCAAGTGTCAGAGTGGTAAGTGCCAAGTGCCTAAAGTAGCTCGACACCTGACACCTGACACTCCGACACTCTGACACTCCGCCACTGCGTTAGCCAAGAAACCGCCGTAGACAGCGCCGCGCGCTGGATAAGGTCGCTCAACTGCGTGGTCTCGTTGTTGTCGAGCGCAGTGCGAATCCGGCGCACGATCTCCAGGTGCTCCGTGTGGGGGGAGTAGTCATAGCCGGCGCGGGCCAAGGACCTGCGCAGCGAGTCGCTCATCAGCGGCCCGTCGAAGTCGGTGAAGGTCAGAGCCTCGGCTATCTTCGACTGATACGAGGGATAGGTTTCGTAGACAAAAGCCAGATCCTGATCATTCAGTGCCTCGAAGGCGATGAGCTCCGGGGGCAGGCCCAACGAGTATAGGCAACAGGTAAACGAGATCGCCCGCGGCAGCGACACGCCCTCCAGACCCCGGGCGTAGCCAAACAGCCCAATGTGCAGCTTGCGAGCCCGGCGTCGCGGGACGTACCCGGACAGGCGATTGATCTGCGGCGCGAGCTCGACGACGCGGCGACGATACGCCTCACTGTATCGGCCGATGATCCCCATGGCCCGTTCCGTGTCCACAGCCGAGGGCGGGCCGATCTTGCGCGCCTTCAGGTGGTCGCATGCAGCCCGCACCTGATCGGGCGGGTAGTCGAACTTGAACGCGGACTGGATGCTAAAGGTCACCACACTCGGATACTCCCGGCCCGCGCGCTCGGCGGTAAGAGGCGACAGTCCGCCGCGGAATGGGGCGGAGCCTGTCCCCAGGATGGGATGCAGCCGCACCCCGGAGCGCGCGGACAACTCGGCCAGCTTAGCCAACGCGATCTTGTTGGCCAGGGCGGCCGAGACCAGGCCGTAGTTCATGGCTGTATCCGACCGGGCGAGAAACACCCGCTGATCCGTGATGTCCTTATCGGCCAGGTATTCGGCAAGAATGGCGTCCGCGGCCAGCATGGCAGGCACATCTTCAAAAAGCGGGATGACCTGAATGCGCGCCGGGCCGAAGTCGCCGATCCATTCGGCGATCGTGATATCGTCCTCCCGAAAGCGCAGGTACTGCCGGCCGATGATCTGATCCGCGTAATAGCGGTAGATGCGGTCAATGCCGCGGGCGGAGGTCGTCATCGGCAGAATGACCTCGAAGATGGGCGCCACATCGCGTCCGTAGAAAAGCCGGGCCGCGTCGTAGGAGCGCGGGATGCTCTCCAGCGTCTCCAGCAGCACCTTGGCCTCCGAACCCTCCACCGTGGGGTTGGGCACGCGGAGAGTCAGCCGCAGGTCCTCGCCCAGCACATGCTGGCGGAAGTACTCCTCGTAGAACGACAGCAGCTTCCTGACGACGTACGTATCGATTTCCTTGCCCTCGACGTCCCACATCTGTTCGTCGCAGCCCAGATGCGAATAGGCGTAGTACGCCTCGCGGATCTCATCCTCGCCGGCGAGGACCGCGGAGGTGGCAAAGAACGGCACTGTCGCATTGTCAGGGTGCTGGGTGCTCATGCAACGAGGGATGTCAAGCATGCTGGGGTCTCCTTCTGGCATCGTGTTGTTGCTGCGTCAGGCAGTTGGCGCTCCACTTGCGCCTCGCTTCCGGCCGAAATGCTCTTGCAGGCTGCGATAGCGAAAATCTTTCTCGCGCAGCGCTCGAATGGCGGCCACGGCCGCGGCCGCGGCTGATAGCGTCGTCAGCAGCGGAACATCCATGGCCGTTGCCGCCTGCCGAATCTGCAGGCCATCCGTTTGAGCGCGTGGTCCCAAGGGGGTGTTGAGGATCAGATTGACTTGACCGGAACGGATCAAGTCGACGACGTGCGGGGAGCCTTGCGTGACCTTGTTAACTGTTTGAACCTGCAGGCCGGCGCGGCGCAGCGTGTCGGCGGTGCCGGGGGTGGCAATGAGATGAAAGCCCATCCGTTTGAGGTCCCGGGCGATCTTGAGCGCGGCGCCTTTGTCGAAGTCATTGACGCTGATCAGGACCGCGCCCTCCAGCGGCAGCCCTACGCCGGCTGCGAGCTGTGCCTTGGCAAAGGCATGGCCAAAGCGTGCGGCATGGCCCATGACTTCGCCGGTGCTGCGCATCTCCGGCCCCAGCAGCGCATCGGCGCCCGGCATTTTCTTGAACGGCAGCACGGCCTCCTTGACGAAGAACCCCTCGACGACCGGCTCATCCAGCACACCCAGCTCGGCCAGGCTCTTGCCGGCCATGACCTGAGCGGCGATGCGTGCCAGCGGCAAACCCGGTAGCTTTGCTGGCGAAGGGCACGGTGCGCGAGGCGCGCGGGTTGACCTCCAACACGTAGACGACGTCCTCCTTGATGGCGAACTGCACGTTCATCAGCCCGCGGACGTCGAGCGCCAGCCCCAACCGTTCCGTGTAGTCGCGGATGAAGTCCAGGTGATAGGCGCTGACTTTGTAGGGCGGCAGCACGCAGGCCGAGTCGCCGGAATGCACGCCCGCCTCCTCGATGTGCTGCATGATCGCGCCGATCACGACGCGTTCGCCGTCGGCCAGGGCGTCGACGTCGATCTCGTAGGCGTCTTCCATAAACTGGTCGATCAGCAGCGGCTGGCCGGGCGCGGCCTCGAAGGCTTTTTCGACGAAGCCCTGAAGCTGGCTTTCGTCGGTCACCACAGCCATCGCGCGGCCGCCAAGCACATACGATGGCCGGACCAGCACAGGATATCCGATTTGCGCCGCTGCCTCTCGCGCCTCGGCAAGGGTGCGAGCGATGACGTTGGCAGGCTGAGGAATGTCGAGCTCGGCCAGCAGTGCGGCAAAGCGCTCCCGGTCCTCGGCCAAATGGATCGAGGCCGGGGCCGTGCCCAGGATCGGCACGCCCAGGCGCTCGAGCCCGTCGGCCAGGTTGAGCGGCGTCTGCCCGCCGAACTGCACGATCACGCCTTCGGGCTGTTCCCGCTCGACTACGTTCAGCACGTGCTCCAGCGTCAACGGCTCGAAGTACAGCCGGTCGGCGGTGTCGTAGTCGGTGGAGACCGTCTCCGGATTGCAGTTGAGCATGATCGTCTCAAAGCCTAAGCCGGATAGGGCAAATGCGGCCTGGCAGCAGCAATAGTCGAACTCGACGCCCTGGCCGATGCGGTTCGGCCCGCTGCCGAGGATCAGGATCTTGCGGCGGCCGGTGGGACGGGATTCGTCCTCGCTGTCGTATGCGCTGTACAGATAGGGCGTCTGCGCCTCGAACTCGGCTGCACAGGTGTCGACGCGCTGGAAGGTGGGGTTGATGGCGAGACGCTGGCGGAGGAGGCGGAGGGCGATGGGAGTCAAACCCCCTCCCCGCGCTTCGCAGTCCCCCTCGAGGGGGAGTGAGAGCAGACGTGCGAGATGGCTATCGGCAAAGCCCATTTGTTTGGCTTGGCGAAGCAGACCAGAAACCTCTCCCCAACCCTCTCCTAGGAGGAGAGGGAGTTCGGAGATAGAGCTGGTCTCAGCAAATCCGGCGCTCTCCGGTTTGGGAGTCAAGAAGGGAGAGTTTCCGCTCGACTTCGGCGATTTCCGCCAGTTGCGCTAGAAACCATGGGTCCATAGCGGTAGCCTCAGCGACGACTGGCACAGGCACACCACCCCGAATAGCTCGATACACTGCAAACAACCGCCTTGCCAGCGGCCGCTTCAGTTCCTCCAGCAGCGCTCTCTCTCCTCGCGTCCCCGCTCGCCGCTCCCCACTCCTCCACCTTCCACTCTCCACCCTCCACCTTCCGCCCCGGCCCCGACCCGTCCAAGGCATCCACTCCGATCTCCAACGACTGAACAGCTTTGTTTAGCGCCTCTGCGAAGGTGCTGCCCAGGGCCATGACCTCGCCGACCGACTTCATCTGCGGGCCGAGCGTAGAGTCGACGCCGGGGAATTTCTCGAAGGCCCAGCGTGGGATCTTGACGACGACGTAGTCCAGCGATGGCTCGAAGGCGGCGCGCGTGACGCGCGTGATGTCGTTGACGATCTCGTCGAGGGTGTAGCCCACGGCGACCAGCGCCGCGATTTTGGCGATGGGAAAGCCGGTGGCTTTCGAGGCCAGGGCCGACGAACGCGAGACGCGCGGGTTCATTTCGATGATGACCGTGCGGCCGGTGGCCGGATCGACGGCGAACTGCACGTTCGAGCCGCCGGTTTCGACGCCGACGGCCGTCATCACCTTCCGCGCCAGGTCGCGCAATACCTGGTACTCCGGGTCGGTCAGCGTCTGCGCCGGCGCCACGGTGATGCTGTCGCCGGTGTGCACGCCCATCGGGTCGAGGTTTTCGATGCTGCACACCACCACGAAGTTGTCGGCGCGGTCGCGCATCACTTCGAGCTCGTACTCCTTCCAGCCCATGATCGACTGCTCGATCCAGGCCTGGCCGATCGGCGACTCGGCGATGGCCTTGCGAACGGCCTCGGCCAGCTCCTCCGGCCGGTAGACCCAGGACGCGCCGCTGCCGCCGAGGGCGAAGGAGGCACGCACGAGCAGCGGGTATCCGGCTTCCTGCGCGACGGCCTCGGCCTCGGCGAGCGAGGTCGCCGGGCCGCCGGCCGGGATGGGCAGGCCGGCCTTGACCATCGTCTCGCGAAAGACCAGCCGGTCCTCGGCGGCCCGGATCGACTCCAGCGACGCGCCCAGCAGCGTCACGCCGTACCGCTCCAACACGCCGTTCTCGCTCAGCGCCAGCGCCAGGTTGAGCCCGGTCTGCCCGCCCACGGTCGGCAGCATCGCGTCGGGCCGCTCCTGGGCGATGATCGCCTCCAGCACCTCGGGCGTGGTCGGCTCGATGTAGGTCACGTCGGCCAGATCGGGGTCGGTCATGATCGTGGCCGGGTTGGAGTTGACCAGGATGACCCGATACCCCTGCTCGCGCAGCACCTTGAGCGCCTGCGTGCCGGAGTAGTCGAACTCAGCCGCCTGGCCGATGACGATGGGGCCGGAGCCGGGGATCAGGATGGTGTGGATGTCGGTGCGTTTGGGCATGGTCAGAATGGAGGAGTGATGAGTGATGAGCGATGAATTAAGGAAGTTCTGGCGCTGGGCTTGTGAGCACAGAGGCGATGTGAATGGCGTCGGCGTCGAGTTCGGCGCGGGTGGGATGGCCGAAGGTGGCGTCGATGACGACGGCGTCGCCTTGGAAGCGCGGGACCACGTGCAGGTGAACGTGGAAGACATCCTGGCCGGCCGCTTCGCCGTCGGCGAGGAAGAGGTTGATGCCTTCGCAGCGCAGGCCGGAACCGCGTACGGCGGCCGCCATGCGCTGGGCGATGCGAAACAGGTGCATGCCGGTGGCTTCGTCCAGCTCGGACAGGTTGGCGGCGTGGGTCTTGGGTACGACCAACAAGTGACCCGGCACCATGGGATACAGGTCCATAAAGGCCAGGCAGACGTCGTCCTCGAAGACGACACTTGCAGGCGCTTGCCTGGCGGCAATGGCGCAGAAAATGCAATCGACCGTGTCCACAATGGATCCTCCTGTTTATCTTCTCAATGATCCGAGGAAGGGGCATGACTTTGCGCCGGACTGGACGGTTAGTCGCGCCTTTGTCAGTCTACAACAGGCAGCAAGCCTTTGTCAAAGCCTGCTCGGACTCCCAGCAGCCATTTGCGACAGCCTGTGGAAGCCGTCAGGCAAGCGGCCGCCCACAGGTCCTAGAAACATGAGCCATCCCACAATTTTCGAGCAGATACTCATGGTGCAGACCGCCAGATGCGATTCCCGCGTCACGCGGGAATGACGGTGAGGCGCGGCTTTCGCGATAATTGCAGTTGCTCCATCATTTTTTAAGGTTCACCCCATTGACAAATGTGAATTTCTGTGATATTTTGTGAATGCACTAAGTTGAATTTCTTGTAACAAATGTGCATCCACTTTTCATCCCGCACACGGAGATGTCGCTGTGATACTAGAAGCCACCACGCTGGAGCTTGCCCCGGTCGAACAGTTTGATCTCGCCCCGGAGATGCTCAAAGACATGCTCTTGAAAATGCATCTCACGCGGATCTTTGAGGACTCCGCCTTCCAACAATATGCCCTCGGCAAGGTGCATGGCACCATGCACCTGTGCGCGGGACAGGAGGCGGTGGCTATCGGCGCGATCGCCGCACTGCGGCCCGACGATATGATCACCTCCACCCATCGCGGGCACGGACATGCCATCGCCAAGGGGCAGGACATCAACACGATGATGGCCGAGCTGCTGGCGAAGGAGACGGGCGTCTGTCGCGGCCGCGGCGGATCCATGCACATGGCCGACCTGAACGTGGGCAGCCTGGGCGCCAACGGCGTCGTGTCCGGCGGCCTGCCCCTTTCGGTGGGCGCGGGGCTGTCCATCCGCCTGCGCCATAGCAACCAGGTCTGCATCTGCTTCTTCGGAGACGGCGCTTCCAACGAGGGCGCGTTCCACGAGAGCATCAATATGGCGGCCGTCTGGAAGCTGCCGGTGATCTTCCTGTGCGAGAACAACCAGTACGGCATGTCCATGTCGCTCAGCCGGGCGAATTCCTCGTCCAACATCGCCGATCGCGCCGTCGGCTACGGGATCCCCGGCGAAACGGTGGACGGCATGGACCCGCTGGCGGTCTATGAGGCCGTCAATCGAGCGGTCGAGCATGCCCGATCGGGCCAGGGCCCGGTGCTGATCAACGCGTTGACCTACCGCTACTACGGCCATTCCAAGAGCGACAAGCAGCTCTACCGGACGAAGCAAGAAGTCGCGGAGTGGAAGGCCAAGGACGCCATCCCGGCGTTCGCCAACCGCCTGATTGCGGCCGGCATCCTGACCGCGGCCGAGGCGGCTGCGATCGAAGCACAGGCACAGAAAACCGTCGAGGACTCGATCGTCTGGGGCGACGCCGGCCCTGAGCCGTCGATGGAGCATCTGACCGATGACGTGTACGCCGACGATCCGGAGGTGCTGGCCGCGCCCGAGCGGGTGCTGCCGGCCTGGATCAAGCGCACCTTTGGCCCGGAGACGCGCATCAACCCCGATCCGGGCACCCGCGAGCTGAGTTACTCTGAGGCGCTGCGCGAGGCGATGCGCCAGGCACTCAAGGCCGACGACCGCGTCTATTTGATCGGAGAGGATATCGGCATCTACGGCGGAGCGTTTGGCGTCACCGGCCCCCTTTACGAGGAGTTCGGCCAAGAGCGGGTACGCGATACCCCCATCTCGGAAAACGCCATCGTGGGCGCTGCGGTGGGCAGCGCAGTAGCGGGCATGCGCCCCATTGCCGAGATGCAGTTCATGGACTTCGTCACCTTGGGCATGGAGCAACTGGTGCTGCAAGGCGCCAAGATCCGCTACATGTTCGGCGGCAAGGCCACCGTGCCGATGGTGCTCAGAATGCCCGCCGGGTCAGGCACCGGCGCGGCCGCCCAGCACTCCGAAAGCCTCGAGTCGTGGCTGGTGAACGTGCCCGGGCTGAAGGTTGTGGCTCCCTCCACCCCCTATGAAGCCAAGGGCCTTCTGCTGGCGGCCATTGCGGACGACAACCCGGTGATATTCGTCGAGAACAAGCTGCTCTATAAAGTCAAGGGGCCGGTGCCCGAGGAGCCGTATATCGTCCCGCTGGGCAAAGCCATTGTGCGCCGGCCGGGCAAGGACCTTACCGTGGTCGCAACGTCGATCATGGTGGTGCGCGCGCTGGAGGCGGCCCAGAAGCTGGCACTGGAAGGGATCGAGCTGGAAGTGATCGACCTGCGCACGCTTAAACCATACGATGCCGAGACGGTCATCGCATCGGTGAAGCGGACGGGCAGGCTGCTGATGGTGCACGAGGCGCCGCTGATCGGCGGCTTCGGCGGCGAGATCGTCGCCATGATCGCCCAGAGCGAGGCGTTTGCCTACCTGGAGGCGCCCATCGTGCGCCTGGGCGGTGCGGACGTGCCCATCCCCTACAGCCCCAAACTAGAGCGCGCCGCCGTGCCGCAGACCGAAGACATCGTATCAGCTGCTCGCCGCCTGGCGCGGACCGAGATCTAAGGAGACCGTCATGCCGATCGCTGTCATCATGCCCAAGTTCGAAATGACCCAAGAAACCGGCACGGTTGGCTCCTGGCTCAAGGCCGAAGGCGATTTCGTGCGTAAAGGAGAGCCGATCCTCGAGATCGAGACCGACAAGGTCAGCATGGAGGTCGAATTGCCGGCCGATGGGACCCTGGTGGGCATTTCGGCCGGGCACGGTCAGGTGGTTCCCGTCGGGCAGCCCATCGCCTACCTGGTTCGCGAGGGCGAGACGTGGCCAACTCAGGCAAGCGAACCCGCGCAGCCCTCGCACAGCCTGGCCCCGAACTCAAAGCCGAGGTTCCGCCCAAACACACGGTGGCGGTCAGCCCGATAGCGGCCCGGATGGCCACGGAGCTGGGAATCGACCTATCCGCAGTAACAGGCACCGGGTCACACGGCCAGGTAACGCGAAAGGACATCGAGTCCTACCTGGGCGACGCGGGGACTTCGGCCGCCCAGCCAACCGGGGGCGCGACGAGGCAAGCAATGGAACTGCCTGTTTAATGAAGGGGACACTCACGTACGCGCCGTGTCCAGCCGCCCGCCGGCTGGCGCGTGAGCTGGGAGTAGATCTGAAGCTGGTGCACGGCAATGGACCGGACGGGCGGATCCAGTCGACCGATGTACAGTCCTTTGCCGCAAAGGCCGCCGAGGCGGCTGCGGTGGCGTCCGATACCCTGGGTGCTCTCCCTGCACCAGCCGGCGCTCCGGCGACGCCTTCGATTGCCAGGCCACAGCCGGCGCCCGCACCTGCTGGCTCCCCAGCAGTACGCCGTACGATCCCCCTGACCAGCATCCGCCGCACCATCGCCGAACGCATGCTGGCCAGCGTTCGCGAAGCGCCGCAGTTTACGGTTTCTGTCGATGCGGATATGACCCGCGCGCTTGCCATTGTGGAGGACCTGAAGGCCGGCGCAGCAGCAGACAAACCGCGGGTTACCCTGACGGTCCTACTGATCCGGGCCTGCGCCTGGGCCTTGGCGCAGCACCCGGAGGCCAACAGCGCCTTCGTGGATGGCCAGATCGCCGAATGGGACGAGGTCAACGTCGGGGTGGCGACCGCTATCGACTCGGGTTGATCGTGTCGGTGGTACGTGGCGCGGATCGGCTTGGGATGCGCGCCATCGCCGGCCAACTGGCCGATCTGACCGTGCGAGGCGCGAGGGCCGGCTCAAGCTGGAGGACCTGCAAGGAGGAACCTTCACCCTCTCGAACCTGGGCATGTTTGGCATCGATCGCTTCACGGCCATCCTGAATCCGCCTCAGGCCGCCATCCTGGCGGTGGGCCGGATCGCCAAACGGGCCGTGGTGACGGATGACGACCGGGTGGAGGTGCGGCCCATATCCACCCTGACCCTGACCGCGGACCATCGGGTGCTGGACGGCGCATCGGCCGCCCGCTTCCTGGCGACGATCCAACGGGTCCTGGAGCATCCAGGCGCCATGATGGAA
>CAVRCL010000007.1:0-231393 GCA_963719555.1 Thermoanaerobaculia bacterium
GCCGGGGAGCTCGCCGGCGCGCTGGCGCGATTCAGGGGCGTGAGCGTCGCCAGGAGCTTCGCGGATCATGGCGGCATCGTGGTGGTCGACGACTTCGCGCACCACCCGACGGCGGTGGAGAAGACTCTGGCGAACATGCGGATGCGCTTCCCGGGTCGCCGGCTGCTCGCCTGTTCGAGCCCGGAGCCTGACCGCCGGTCGCGCTTTCCTTCTCGCAGGATATGTCCGCGCTTTCGCGCTCGCGGACCGCGCCTTCTTCGCGCCGATCTTCCATCGCGACCGGGTTGCCCCGAGGATCGGCTTGATTCGCGGCGCTCGCAGAGGGTCTGCGGCGCCGGGACATCTTGCGTGTTGGCATGGGCCTCGAGGCGGTTTTCGCCCGGGTGTCGACGAAGCGAAGGCGGGAGACTCGGCGCTGACGATGCGTCCGGCTCCTTCGGTGGACTGCCCCGCCGTCTCGGCGCCGCGGTCCGCGCCAGCGGATCGTCCGCAGGAGGCGAGAGATTCGCCGGGTCCGGATGATTCGCGGATTCGGGTCCGCTGCCCGCCGAATTGTCGGGCGGCGCTGCCTTTGCTAGCATCGCAGTCGGCTTTCGCACCCAATAAGCAATCCCGGAGATCCGGCCCTTGCTTCCCATGTGAAGCAGCGCATCCTGACCACCTTCCAGCAGACGCTGGACCTGGCGAGCAAGGGGAGCCGCCAGGAGGCGCTCCTGGGTTGCGACTTCATCCTCCGCCTCGACCCCAGTTCGGTCCGGCGCGCACCTTGCAGCAGCTCTCCAGGAAGACGCAGCGGCCCGCAACTCGCGTCGTTGTTCGGCGGCGCCGAAGTGACGTCGCCGCCCGCGGCGGCCGAGGGGCTGCGTCTCGAACTCGAGGATGGCCTCTCCCTGCCGGGCGCCGCGGCCTCCGAGTTGCTCGCCGGGCGCCTCGCCAGGCTTCTCGCCGAGCGGAAATTCGGCGACATCGTGACCGAAGCCGATCTCGACAGGCGCGCGGTGGCTGCGGACTCCCAGCTTCGGCTGATCGTTGAGCAGGCGCACGCGCGGCTGAAGCCGCCCCGTATGTCAAGACCTTCGTCGACTCCGCCCGCCAGGCTCTAGAGCGGCGAGAAGGAAGAGGTGGAGCGGTGGATGCGCAAGGCGCGGGTTCTCGACCCCGACCATCCGGAACTGCTGGCGCTCGACGTGGCGCAGAAGTTCTACACCGACCCGCAGCGCGCGATGGGGGGAGGCGCCGCGGCATCGAGATGGACGAAGAGGCCGCGGCCGCGGTATCGGAACCGCTGCAGGACATCGATCTGCCGGAGGTCGACTTCTCGTTCGCCGGCCTGGCGAGGACGACTATTCCCTTTCCGGGCCCGATGCGGGGAGTGGCGAAGGTCGCCGCCGGCGCGTCAGGCGAGCACTCGGTGCGCATCGAGGAACTGCTCGAGAGCGGTCAGGCCGCTTGCGACCGCGGCGACGACCAGGCCGCCATCGATGCCTGGTCGCGGATCTTCCTGATCATATCGATCACCAGGAAGCCGCGCGACGGATCGAGAAGGCGCGTCAACTCAAGGCGGAGCGCGAGAGGGAAGTCGAGGAGAACTTCCACGAGGGGGTGGCGCGTTTCGACAGCGGCGCCTTCGACGAGGCCGAGGCGGCCTTCAACCAGGTCCTCGAGCGCTCTCCCGGCCACATGGTCGCCCTGGAGCACCTGGAGCGGATTCGCGAGCGCCAGGTGGGCGCACCGGCGGCGCTGGCGACCGCTGCTCCCTCTGCCGCGCTGCGCGGCGGCGAGCTCCCCGGTCGCGCCCGCTGGGGGCGCGCGCGCGGCGCGCGCGGCTCGCGGGAGAGCGTCAGCGGCGAGATTCTCGTGCCTCCCGAGCCGGGTGAGGGCCGTTCCAGGGCCGCCGAGGAGCGCGCGGATTTCGCCGTTTCGGCGAAGCGGAACAATGCTCCGGCGCGCGGTTTCCTCTGGATCGGCGGCGCCGTGCTCGTGCTTCTCTGGCCGGCGGTTGGCTGCTGCTGCGCAACCGCGCGAGCGCTGTTCCCGAATTCGCAGGAACCGCTGCAGGCGGCGTTACCGGCCGCGGTCGATTCGATTGCCCGCGCCAAGAGTCTGCACGCCGAAGGCAAGACGGCGGTCGCCATCGCGCAGTTGCGCCGCCTGCCACCGCAGGAGCCGCAGTTCGCCGAGGCACAGTCGCTCATCGCGCAATGGGAGGCGCTGATCAAGCCTGCCGAGCCGGTGCCGCCGGCATTGCCCCGGATCGCCAACAGAAGCGCGAGCAGCTCGTCGCGGGTGCCGAGCGCGCTTGCCGCGAGCAGGAGTTCGTGCGCTGCGATCGTTGGCTGACGGAGGCGGCGGCGATCGCGCCGCTCACGCCAGCTCTCGTGCAGCTGCAAACCGCGGCACAGGAAGGGCTGGCGCCGGTGGCCGAGGAGCTCAAGCTCTACCGCGACGGCGACTTCGATTTTCTGTTGAATGGGCTTGGCGCCGGCGTGAAAGAGGAGCCGGCGAACCGGGACGTCCGCGAGTTGATCGTCGACGCCTACTACAACCTGGGAATCCTCGACCTTCAGCGCGGAGATCCCGCGGCGGCAGCGGACAAGTTCCGCGAAGCCCTGGCGCTCGAGCCGGCGGATACGGAGATCGAGCGCCTCCAGGCCTTCGCGAACGTCTACACACAGCGCAACGAAGACCTGCTGTTCGAAATCTACGTCCGGAACCTCCCCCGCGATGACCCGCGAACCCGAGGAGCCGTTCCTCTTCGACCTGCCGCTCTCCGGCCCGCCGCCGGCTCCGGTATCGGGGGCTGCGGAAAGCTCGCGGGCCGAAGCCGCATCCCGACGCAGCGCGCGGCGCGGTGCGCGGCCGGAATCCCTGCCTCTCTTCGGCGAAGAGGAGTTCGCTGCAGCCAGGCCGGAGGCCGTACGTCCGGAGTTCCCGGCAGAGATGCCGGTGGCACCGCCCCGTGGTCCGGTGTCGGTGCCGCGCCCGCTCGCGAGCGCCGCGCCGGCGCACGCCTATGCGACCGGAGGTGCTGGCGCGCCGACCGCGGCGATCGCCACCCGGCTGCGCGCGGCCTGCGGCGACCTGGCGATCCTCGTCTCCGTCGGCGCCGTCGCTGCGGTCGGTGCGACGCTTCTCGGTGCGCGCCTGAGCGTCGCATCGCTGCCCGCCCTGTGGGTCTTTCTCCTCTCGTTCTCTTTCCTCTACTGCGTGGTCTCGCTGGCCTTCTGGGGACAGACTCCGGGGATGGCGTGGTGCGGTCTGATCGCGCGCAGCGAGGAGACCGAGCCGCTCTCTTTCGGTCAGACGGCGCTGCGCTGGCTCGGACACTGGTTGACCTGGCTGCTCCTGGGGCTGCCCGGCCTGCTCGCGCTCTCGGGCCGCTCGCTTGCCGACCGGTTGAGCGGCTCGTGCACCTACGAGTTGCCGATCGTCGATTCGCCGGCCGCCTGAGACTCGCGTTCGCGCGCTCTCTCGCGACGGATTCCCCAGCCGATCCAGAAGTTGCCGAGTGCGGTCGCCAGGGCCATCGCCCAGAGCGGGCGTGAGCCCGGAACGAGAGCGGCGAGGCCGCCGATCTGATAGACGACTCCGGCCAGGCGCATCGGCGCGAAGGCGAGGCCACCGAGGGCGAAGAAGTTGTGGCCCAGGAGGAGCAGCCAGAGCCCCGGCAGGAACCGCGCGCCGTCGATCCAGAGCAGCAGTCCGGAAAGGACGACGGCGACGAGCGACAGGTTACCCTGCGCCCGCATCGCCCAGCCGCCAAGGCCGGAACGCCCCCGGCGCCGGTGCTGGCGGAGGATCGTGATGCCTTCGATCGCCCCGCCGAAGAGGATGGCGACCGACCAGAGAACCGTCACTCCAGCTTCACGGGCAGCGGTGAGAACGGCCGGAGTGAGCAGCGCCGCCGTGGGCAGAATGAGGCCCCAGGCGAACCAGGGCAGCGCGGCCGAGAGATAGGGAGAGGCGGCATTGCGGAAGGCCAGGCGGACAGCCGCGGTCTCCGCGGCGTTGCGCTCCTCGTCGCCCGGGTCGCCGAAGACCTCGTCGTACTCCGAGCGTAGACTCTCGCTTGCCTTGCTCAAGCGGTCAGCCTACCAGCGGCAGCTGGCGGCTGAAGGATCTAGGGGGCCAGGCGGTCGAGGGCACGCGCGCGGGCGGTGGCCTCGTCGCGGCGCTGGTGCTCGGCTTCGGTGCGGTCGGGGAGCCTGGTGGCCGCGGTGAGGGCGCTCTTCGCGAGCTCGGCGGTGACCTTCTCGGGCTCGAGCGCCTCCTGGGTGAGGATCGTCAGCTTGTCGTCGACCATCTGCACGAATCCGCCGGCGACGAAGAGCTTCCGCTTGCCGCCCGCGGCCTCGTCGACGCGCAGCATCCCGGCGCCGAGCTTGGCGAGGAGCGGGGCGCGCTGCGCGAGGAAGCCCATTTCACCGTCGTAGAGCGGCAGCGCGACGAACTTCGCCTCGACCGCCAGGACCTCGCGCTCGGGCGTCACGACCGAGAGGCGAAAAGTTCCGGCCATGGTCAGGCCGCCGCCATCTTCTCGGCCTTCGCCGCCGCTTCCTCGACGGTGCCGACGTACATGAAGGCCTGATCGGGCAGGTGGTCCCACTTGCCGTCGCAGAGCTCCTCGAACGACCGGACAGTGTCCTCGCGCTTGACGTAGATGCCCGGGAAGCCGGTGAACTGCTCGGCGACGAAGAACGGCTGCGAGAAGAAGCGCTCGATCTTGCGCGCCCGGCGGACGATGACCTTGTCGTCCTCCGAGAGCTCGTCCAGCCCGAGAATCGCGATGATGTCCTGCAGGTCCTTGTAGCGCTGCAGGATCTGCTGCACGCGCCGCGAGACCTGGTAGTGGCGCTCGCCGAGGATCTCGGCGGTCACGATGCGGCTCGACGAGGCGAGCGGATCGACCGCCGGGTAGATGCCTTTCTCGGCGATCCCGCGCTCGAGATTCACCGTCGAGTCGAGATGGGTGAAGGCGTTGGCGGGCGCCGGGTCGGTGTAGTCGTCGGCCGGCACGTAGATCGCCTGAATCGAGGTCACCGCGCCGCGCTTGGTCGAGGTGATGCGCTCCTGCAGCTCGCCCAACTCGGTGGCGAGCGTCGGCTGGTAGCCGACAGCGGAGGGCATTCGGCCGAGGAGGGCCGAGACTTCGGAGCCGGCCTGGGTGAAGCGGAAGATGTTGTCGATGAACAGCAGCGTATCGGCGCCGGTCTGGTCGCGGAAGTACTCGGCCATGGTGAGCGCCGAGAGGGCGACGCGCAGGCGCGCGCCGGGCGGCTCGTTCATCTGGCCGAAGACCATCACCGTCTGGTCGATGACCGACTTGCCGGTGTCGCCGATCTTGGCCTCCTGCATTTCGAGCCAGAGGTCGTTGCCCTCGCGGGTGCGCTCGCCGACGCCGGCGAAGCAGCTGTAGCCGGAGTGGAAGCGTGCGAGACGGGCGATGAGCTCCTGAATGATGACCGTCTTGCCGACGCCGGCGCCGCCGAAGAGTCCGGCCTTGCCGCCGCGCACCAGCGGGCAGAGGAGGTCCATGACCTTGATGCCGGTTTCGAAGATCTCGGTCTTGGTGGAGAGGTCGGCCATGTCCGGGGGCAACTGGTGGATGGTACGCCGGTCCTTCGTGACCACCGGGCCACGGTCGTCGATTGGCTCGCCGACCAGATTGAACACGCGACCGAGAGTCTCGAGACCGACCGGCACGCTCACTGCCGAGCCGCTGTCGAGGATCTCCTGACCGCGCTGCAGGCCGTCGGTCGAACCGAGCGAGACGGCGCGCACCTGTCCGCCACCCAGATGCTGGGCGACCTCGCACCAGAGAGTCTCCCGCATCTTCTCGCCGAGCACGGTGCGCTCGACCTGGACGGAGAGGGCGTTGTAGAGCGCCGGCATGCTCTCTTCGCTGAACTGGGCGTCGAGAGTGGAGCCGATGACCTGGGTGATGCGTCCGACGTTGGGGCTGGACATTTCGCTCAACCTTTCGCTGCGAATCGTTGCGATTTCGAGGTGTCGTTCCGGACAGCGTCAGGCGATCGCATTCGCGCCGCCGACGATGTCGAGCAGTTCCATGGTGATCTGTGTCTGGCGCGCCCGGTTGTACTGGCGACTGAGGGTCTTGATCATCTCGTCGGAAGCCTCGGTCGCCGCCTTCATCGCGACCATCCGGGCGATCTGCTCGGAGACCGTGGAGTCGAGGAAAGCCTGGAAGAGGCGGATGCGCGCCACGGCGGGCAGCAGGTCGTCGAGCAGAGCGGTCGGCTCGGGGCGGAACTCGTAGTCGACGGCTCTGTCCTTGACGCGCTGCGGGTGTCTCGGTCGGCGTGAGGGGCAGGAGTTGAATCGTCTCTGGCCGCTGTTTGCCAGCCGAGTGGAAACGCATGTAGGAGACGTGGACCGCGGAGATCTCGCCCTGCAGAAAACGCTGGATGAGCGTGTTGGCGAGCGGCTCGACCTGTTCAAAACGCGGCGGCTCGCTCACTGTGGAGGTCGGTTCGACGACCGGTTGCCGGATGAACCCGAAGTAGGCCAGTCCCTTCTTGCCGAAGACCGTCACCTCGGTCGGTAGCGCCTGCTGGTGGCGTTCGTCGAGAAAGCCCACCGCCGCGCGCAGGATGCTCGAGTTGTAGCCGCCGCACAGGCCGCGGTTGGAGGTCACTACGACGACCGCCGCCGGCGCGGCCGGGTTCGTGGTCCTGAGCAGCGGGTGGTCGAGGCCTCCCGCTGCACGGGCCAGGTCGCCGACCAGCTCGGCGAGCTTCTCGGTGAAGGGCCGCGAAGCGACGGCGCGGTTGAAGGCCGCCTGGAAACGGGCCGTCGCGATCAGCTGCATCGTCCGCGTGATCTTGCGGATGTTGCGGATCGACTTGCGTCGCTTGACGAGGACGCGGCGGTTCGCCATGACTCTAGGCCGTGCTCTCGGCGGCGGACGCCACGTACTGCGCTTTGAAATTATTCAAGACTCGAGCAGCTTCTTGGCGAGCGCCTCCGGAAGGTCGCCGGTCTTCTCCATCTCCTGGAGGATCTCCGGGAACTCGTGGCGCACGTGCGCGAGCATGGCCGTCTCGAAAGCCAGCACACCGGATACCGGAATGTCGTCGAGCACACCCTGGGTACCGGCGAAGATCGAGATCACCTGCTCGAAGGTCGGCAGCGGACGGAACTGCGGCTGCTTCAGGAGCTCGACCATCCGCTTGCCGCGGTCGAGCTGCTTCTGGGTCGCGGTGTCGAGATCCGTGCCGATCTGCGAGAAGGCTTCGAGCGCCCGGAACGACGCGAGGTCGAGGCGCAACGAACCGGCGAACTTCTTCATCGCCTTGCGCTGGGCGTTGCCGCCGACGCGCGAGACCGAGATGCCGACGTTGACCGCCGGCCGGACGCCGGCGAAGAAGAGGTCGGGCTCGAGATAGATCTGGCCATCGGTGATCGAAATCACGTTGGTCGGGATGTAGGCCGAGACTTCACCCTCGAGCGTCTCGATGATCGGCAGCGCCGTCATCGAGCCGCCGGAATCGGGGAAGCGGTGCACGCGGTACTTGTCCTTGTCGGGGAGTGTCGCGAGGAAGGCCTCGGCGACGTGCTTGCCGTGCGGACGATGGTAGAGACCGATCTCGTCGTCGGGCCGGACCTCGGCCGGCGCGGCGAGCCCTTGCGGGTGCTTGAGGATCTTGGAACGGTCCGTGAGGTCGGCCGGGGCATCCTTCGCGACGACGCCGAACTCGTCACGCAGCTTCACCGAGCGCTCGAGGAGGCGCGAGTGCAGGTAGAAGACGTCGCCAGGATAAGCCTCGCGACCGGGAGGCCGCCGCAACAGGAGCGAAAGCTGCCGATAAGACGCCGCCTGCTTCGACAGGTCGTCGTAGACGACGAGCGTGGCGCGTCCCTCCAGATACATGAAGTACTCGGCCATCGCTGCGCCGGCGTAGGGGGCGATGTACTGCAGCGGCGCCGGGTCGGCGGAAGAGGCGGAGACCACGATGGTGTAGTCCATCGCGCCGTGCTCGCGGAGCTTCTCGACCAGGCCGACGACCGTCGACTCCTTCTGCCCCATGGCGACGTAAACGCAGATGACGCCGGTGCCCTTCTGGTTGATGATGGTGTCGATGGCGATCGCCGTCTTGCCGGTCTTGCGGTCGCCGATGATCAGCTCACGCTGGCCGCGGCCGATCGGGATCATCGAGTCGATCGCCTTCAAGCCGGTCTGCAGCGGCTCGGTCACCGGCTGGCGCTGGGCGATGCCCGGAGCCTTGAACTCCAGTGGCCGGCGGTGCGGGGTCTCGATCACTCCCAGGCCGTCGAGGGGCCGGCCGAGCGGATCGACGATGCGCCCGATCATCGCTTCGCCGCAGGGAACGGAGACCAGTTCGCCGGTGCGACGGACTTCGTCGCCTTCCTTGATCCCGAGGTAGTCGCCGAGGATGACGATGCCGACCGAGCTCTCTTCGAGGTTGAAGACCTGGCCCATGGAGCCGTTCGAAAAGGCGATCAGCTCGCCCGACATGGCGTTCGAGAGCCCGTAGACCTGGGCGATGCCGTCTCCGACCTCGAGGACCTTGCCGGTCTCGGTGAGATCGACACTCTGCCGGTATTGCTGAATCTCCTCACTGATGACCGAAGAGATCTCGTCGACCCTGAATCGCATCCTTCAAACTCCTCGCGAAGACTCTTCGCTGTTGTGTATGTATTCCTGGATCCGCGGCAGCTCGCGCGAGCCGCGGGCTGCGAAGGCGGCGAGGAGCAGCTCGAGCTCCCGGGCCACGCTGTCGTCGAACTTCTGGTCGCCGACGCGCACGACCAGGCCGCCCAGGAGGCCGGGATCGACCTTCTCGACGAGCAGCGCTTCCTTGCCGGCGAACCGGCTCGCGGCGGCGGCGAGGCTCTGGCGGAGCTCGGCCGAGAGTGGCACGGCGCTCGTCACCCGCACCTCGATCTGGTTCTTGGCCGCCATCCATGTGTCTTGAAAGGCGGCGGCGACGAAGCGCACCAGCCCGAGGCGTCCCTTGCTGCGCATCACCTGGAGCGTGTCGACGAACAGGTCGCTCGCCTTGCCGCGGAAGCTCTTCTCGATAAGGTGGCGTTTCTCCTCGTTCTTGACGAGGGGGCTCACCATCACGGCCTTGACGTCCTTGTCGCGGTCGAGCAGCTCGACCAGGCCCCGCCACTCCTCGAGCATGCTGTCCTCGACCCCGCGACTCGCGGCGAGGTGGAAGACCGCGTCGCTCCAGACGCGGGCGAGCGACTGTTCCTCGGCCTGGCTGCCCGCCATCTCAGTTCCTCTTTCCGTCGCCGAGCGCCTGAATCGAGTCGCGGATCAGCCGCTCGTGGTCGGCGGGGTTGATCTCGCGCTCGAGAATCTTGCCGGCGACGTCCGTGGTGAGCCGCGCCGTCAGGACGTAGAGCTCCTTGACCGCCGTCTCCTGGGCGATCTTGATCTCCCGCCTGGCGCGCTCGATCGTGCGGTTCGCCTCGGCCTGGGTCTCTTCCTGGAAGGTCCGCTTGACCGCCTCGGCGTCGCGTCGCGCCTCGTCGACGATCGCCGAGGCCTCGGAGCGCGCCGAGACCAGCTTGTCCGAGTACTCCTTGAGACGGGCCTCGGCGGCCTCCCGGTCGGCCTTCGCCTGGGAGAGCGAAGTGCGGATGAAATCCTCGCGCTGCTGGAGTCCGCCCAGGATCGGTTTCCAGGCGAACTTCCCGAGCACCAGGATCACCAGTCCGAAGATGACCAGGGTCCACAGGGCGTTGCCGATGTTGCCTTCGAAGGGACCGCCCTGCCCGCCGCCCTCCGACGCCAGGATCGGCGCGGAGAACAGAGCGAGAGCGGTGGCCAGCGTGAGCGTGCGTTCGGTCTTCATGCGATCTTCGACCGCCGCGTCAGAGCGCCGCCAGCAGCCCGACGACGACGGCGAACAGGGTCGCGCCTTCGATCATCGCGGCGGTGACGATCATCGCGGTGTTGATCTGGCCGGCCGCTTCCGGCTGCCGGGCCATCGCTTCGGTGGCGCTGCCGCCGACCCGGCCGATGCCGAGGCCGCAACCGATCACGGCGAGGCCGGCGCCGATCGCGCCGCCCATCTTGCCGAGGCCGGAAGACGCCGCAGCCGCTGCGCCGGCATCTGCCTCCGCGGCGAACGCGGCGGGGGCGAAGATCAGGACGAAACCAACGGCGACGAGCATCAGGACGAGCCGGGCGGAGTTCTTGCGGTTCATTGTTGAGCTTCCTTTCGTGGTCAGGAGGTGGTCGAAAGCTGTTGGCTGACTCGGAATCAGTGGGCCGCCGCTTCTTCAGCGTCGGCGGCGTGCGCATCGTGCTCGTCGTGATGGACGTTCACCGACATACCGATGAAGAGGGCGGTGAGGAACGTGAAGATGAAGGCCTGCAGGAAGGCGACGAAGACCTCGAGGAGCGTGATCGCCACGCTGCCGGCGACGATGACCGAGGTCACCGCGAGACCGGCGCCGGTACCGAGCGCCTCGACGGCGGAGAAGATCAGGCCGAGCAGGACGCCGAGCAGGATGTGACCGGCGATCATGTTGGCGAAGAGTCGCACGGCGAGGGCGAAGGTCTTGGCGCCGAGGCCGATGATCTCGACCGGAATCAGCAGGGGCGCGAGCCAGAGCGGGCCGGGGCAGAAGTGCTTGATGTAGGCCATGCCGCCGAAACGCAGGCCGTTCACGACCATCAGGATCAGGGTGAGGATGGCGAGCGTCGCGGTCACCCAGATGTTGCCGGTCGCCGCGCCGCCGATGTGGGTGCCGAAGAGCGCCGAGATCGGGTGCAGGGGAAGCAGGCCCAGGAGGTTGATCGTGAGGACGAAGAAGAAGGCGCTCCAGACATACTGGATGAAGCGGTCGGTGTGGATGCCCAAGACCGGCTCGGCGATCTCCTTGCGCAGGTACTGGCATACGGTCTCGACGAAATTCCCGAAGCCGGTGGGCACCAGGCGGCCAATCGGGTCGGTGCCGGCGTGGCGGCGGAGAAGCAGCGGCAAGACGAACATCAGCAGCAGCCCGGCCACGATCATCATCACGATCTGATCGGAGAGCACGGTGATCACGCCCCTGGGGGTGAGCATTCCGAAGTCGGCCGGAATCTCCTTCAGGGGGTGCTGGATCACATGGCTGAGTGGATTTTCAGGTGCCATCCGGCAGGTCTCCGATCGTCCTTCGTGAAAGCTACGCCCGCTTCGCGCGCAGGCGGCCCAACAACCACCATGTTTCCACCGCGAGCAGCGCGACGTAGCTCGCAGCCAGCGTAAAGAGCAGCGTCCGCCGATCCCAGTGGCCGGTGAGGACTGCGCCAAGGCCCACCGTCAAGGCGACGAGCAGCCGAAAGAGGCTCGCCTTACCGATGGCGGCGATGGGCGATTCCGCGGCTCCGGGCTTGCCGGCGATCTCCTGCGCCAGCGGCACCGCGCCGGCCAGGCTCCCCGCAAAGCTCGCGAGGCAGCCCGCCCAGATGCTGCTGCCGGCCTCCGGCACTCCCAGCTTCGCCGCCACGACCTGGCCCAGAACCCCGAGAGCGAGGGTCGCCGCTGCGCCGACGCCGGCGAAGCTCAGCCAGATTTCCGTCTTCCGGGCTAACGCCAAGGCCGCTTCCGTTCCTGATCCGCCTCCTGATCGAGCTCGCGGGCCTCTCGAGAGGCCGAGAGGGACGCCTTGATCAGGTTGTAGAAGCCACCTATCAGGCCGAGGAGCGCCCCGATCAAGAGGCCCCACGGACTCGAACCGTTGTGCCGGTCGATCCAGTAACCCAGGAGCGCGAACCCGCCTACGGCTGCGGCAAGCTCCATCCCGGAGCCCGCGAGCCGCATCCACGGCTGCCGGTCCTGCGGATCCTTCCGACGGCGCGGGTCGTTGCGTTCTTCGACCATGAGCCCCGATTCGTTGAGCCCGAGGGCAAGCGCCTGGTGGCTGAGGTCCGACTCGGTGAGCTGCGATCGCGCCCATCTGCCGCGACGCAGCAAAGTCTAACAAAGGGCTGCGGCCCGGGGCAAGGCGCCCGGAGCGGCAGCGCGGGAGGTGTCGCCCGCCAGCGGCGCGACCGCGCGGGTCAGGCGGCGGCCGGCGGAGCGTCGAGGCCGAAGAGCGTCTTGACCGACGGGCGGAAGAGCACGATCAGGGTGAAGACCCCGAGGACCGTCCCCAGAGGGGTGAAGCAGCAGGAGAGCGCCGCCACGACGACGCAGAAAGTGTGGCGGCGGCGCTCGGCGAGGTAACGGGCGGCGAGAAAGAGAGCGAGCGCGTAGCCGACCGCGAAGACCAGGAAGAGCCCGCCCATGCCGGCGACGACGCAGCCACCCAGGAGGGCGCCGAAGTCGCCGCCCGAGCTTCCTGCGCCCATGCCCGACATCATCGCGAGGCCCATGGCGAAGTAGATCAGCGGCAAGAGCGAGAAGAGCGCACAGAGGCCGGCCAGAACGTAGTGAAAGACCGAAAGCAGGTGGAGCTGTTCTTCGTCCTGGGTCATCGGGGCCTCCAGAAGGCGCTGTCGCCACGCCAGGCACGCCTGGCGCGCCGGCCGGCAGCCGATTCTGATGCAGAAGCCCATGGGTTGGCGATAGGCTCGCTTTCGTGCGCGACCAACTCTTGACCGATCTCGAACGGCGTCTCGCGGCTGCGGCTGCCGGGGGTGGCGCCGAGCGAGTCGAGCGCCAGCACCGGGACGGCAAGCTAACGGCTCGCGAGCGCGTCGAGCTGCTGCTCGATGCCGGCTCCTTTGTCGAGATCGATGCGCTGGTCACCCACCGCTGCCGTGACTTCGGGATGGAGGAGCAGTTGATTCCCGGCGACGGTGTGGTCAGCGGCTACGGCACGATCGACGGCCGGCTGGTCTACCTCTTCGCCCAGGACTTCACGGTCTTCGGCGGGTCGCTGTCGGAGACCAACGCCGCGCAAGATCTGCAAGGTCATGGATCTCGCGGTCGAGAACGGCGCGCCGGTCATCGGGCTCAACGACTCGGGCGGCGCGCGCATCCAGGAAGGGGTCGTCTCCCTCGGCGGCTATGCCGACATCTTCCTGCGCAACACGCTCGCCTCGGGCGTCGTGCCCCAGATCTCGGCGATCATGGGACCGTGCGCCGGCGGCGCGGTCTACTCGCCGGCGATCACCGATTTCATCCTGATGGTCGAAGGGACGAGCTACATGTTCGTCACCGGACCGGACGTGATCCGCACCGTCACGCACGAAGAGGTGACGAAGGAGGATCTGGGCGGCGCGGCGACTCACGCCGGCAAGAGCGGCGTAGCGCATTTCACCTACGGCAACGACGCCGCCTGCCTCATGGGGGTCCGCGAGCTGCTTTCGTTCCTGCCCTCCAACAACATCGACGACCCCCCGCCCGGCAGGAGCGACGACGACCCGGATCGCGAGTCGGAGGTGCTCGACAAGCTGATTCCGGACGATCCGAACAAGCCGTACGACGTGCATCATGTTGATCGGCGAGGTGGTCGACGACGGCAAGTTCCTCGAGGTGCACGCCGCCTATGCGCGCAACCTCGTTGTGGGCTTCGCGCGCCTTGCCAACCAGAGCGTCGGCATCGTCGCCAACCAGCCGAGCTATCTGGCCGGGGTGCTCGACATCGACGCCTCCCTGAAGGGCGCCCGATTCGTGCGCTTCTGCGACGCCTTCAACATCCCTCTCGTCACGTTCGAGGATGTCCCCGGGTTCCTGCCCGGCACCCAGCAGGAGTATGGCGGCATCATCAAGCACGGCGCCAAGCTCCTTTACGCCTACGCCGAGGCGACCGTCCCCAAGCTCACCGTGATCACCCGCAAGGCCTACGGCGGCGCTTACTGCGTCATGGCCTCGAAACATCTGCGGACGGACGTCAATCTCGCCTACCCGTCGGCCGAGATCGCGGTCATGGGCCCCGAGGGCGCGGTCAACGTCCTCTTCAAGCGCGAGCTCGAGAAGGCGGACGCTCCCGCCGAGGCGCGCGCCGAGAAGGTCGCCTTCTACCGCCAGAAGTTCTCCAATCCGTATATCGCCGCCGAGCGGGGATTCATCGACGCGGTGATCGAGCCGCGAAAGACCCGACCGGCGCTCGTCCGAGCCCTGCGACAGCTGCGCAGCAAGCGCCAGTCCCTGCCGGCCAAGAAGCACGGCAATCTGCCCCTCTGACGCCGCGTTCGCTTGACAGTTGGTCCCCCCTGCGGCAAGCTGCATGGGCTTGTTGGTCCACAATCGGAGTTGAGGAGAAGCTGTTATGCGTGAAAAAGATCGCGATCTCCGGCGCCGCCGTCAGCGGCGTCTCGAGCGGCTGAGACAACGCAATCAGGAAGAGGTCGCCAAGCGCAAGACGACGCGGACCGAAGGGTCGAAGCGGGCCCTGAAGCCGGGGGAGAAGGAGGCGGATCCGGTTGCCGCCGCGGCGGCCGAGAAGAAGCCCGCGCGCAAGCCCGCAGCCAAGAAGACCGCTCCGGAGGGCGCAGCTGGCGCCACTGGTTCCGCTGGCGCAGGGAGCGCCGAGGTCGCCGAGAAGAAGCCGCGCAAGGCGCCGGCCAAGAAGCCTGCCGCGAGGAAGACCGACGAGCCCACCCCGGAGCCGGAAGGCAGTTGAGCCCGGCACCTCGATGCGCATTGCGATCGGTGCCGATCACGCCGGCTTGATCCTGAAAGACCATCTTCGCGCGCGGCTCATCGAAGCCGGCCACGAAGTGCACGATTTCGGCGCCCAGTCCGCGGAGTCGGTGGACTATCCCGATTACGCGGCGCTGGTGGCGCGCGCGGTCGCCGGCGGCGACGCGGAGCGCGGGATTCTCGTTTGCGGGTCCGGCATCGGTATGGCGATCGCAGCCAACCGTCGCCGCGGCGTTCGCGCCGCAGCCTGCGTGGAGCTCTATTCCGCGCGGCTCAGCCGGCAGCACAACGACGCCAACGTTCTCGCGCTGGGCAGCCGCATTGTCGCGCCGCCCCTCGCGGAGGCGATCGTCGATCTGTTTCTCGCCACCCCTTTCGAAGGCGGGCGCCACGCGCGCCGGGTCGCCAAACTGGACGGAGAACCCGAATGATCGCACGCCCCCTGGCCGAAGTGGACCCGGAGATCGCGGCCGCAGTGGTGGCGGAGAAGCGCCGCCAGAACGAGGGTCTCGAGCTCATCGCGTCGGAGAACTTCGCCAGCCGCGCCGTGATGGAGGCCGCCGGGAGCGTGCTCACCAACAAGTACGCCGAGGGCTACCCGGGTCGCCGCTACTACGGTGGCTGCGAGGTGGTCGACCGGGTCGAGACCCTGGCGATCGACCGCATGAAGCAGCTCTTCGGAGCCGAGCACGGCAACGTCCAGCCGCACTCCGGCACTTCGGCGAACACTGCCGTCTACTTCGCGATGCTCCGCCCGGGCGACACCCTCATGGGGATGGATCTCTCCTGCGGCGGGCACCTCACCCACGGCCATCGCCTCTCCTATTCGGGGCGCGACTTCAAGGTCGTCGCCTACGGCGTCGATCGCGCGACGGAGCGCATCGACTTCGACGAGGTCGAGCGCCTGGCCCTCGAGCACCGCCCGAAGATGATCGTCTGCGGCGCCTCGGCCTACAGCCGGATGATCGACTTCGCACGCTTTCGCGAGATCGCCGATCGCGCTGGCGCGCTCCTCATGGCCGACATCGCCCACATCGCCGGGCTGGTCGCTGCCGGCCTCCATCCGTCGCCGGTGCCGCACTGCCATTTCGTGACCTCGACCACCCACAAGACGCTGCGCGGTCCGCGCGGCGGGATCGTGATTGTGCAAGGCCGAATTCGCCAAGGAGATCGACCGCGCGGTCTTTCCCGGCGTGCAGGGCGGACCGCTGATGCACATCATCGCCGCCAAGGCGGTGGCGTTCGCGGAGGCGCTCGCAGAGGGGTTTCGCGCCTACCAGGGGCGGATCGTCGTCAACACCGCGCGCTCGCGGCGGCGCTCGCCGGCGAAGGATTCCGCATCGTTTCGGGTGGCACCGACAACCACCTCTTCCTGATGGACGTCGCCGCCGAGGGCTTGACCGGCAAGGTCGCCGAGAACGCCCTCGATGCCGGCCGCGATCACGGTCAACAAGAACACGATCCCCTTCGACACCAACTCGCCGATGGTCGCCTCGGGAGTCCGCATCGGTACCGCCGCCGTCACCACCCGCGGCATGGACGAGGCGGAGATGGACGAGATCGCGCGATCTGATCGCCGAGGCCCTGGCGGCGCCCGAGGACGCGGCGGCCTCGCCGCCGTCCGCGGATCGGGTGCGCGCGCTCTGCCGGCCGTTTCCCGCTCTACGATCCGCTGCCTGAAGCCACTGCCGCCGGTTGAGCAAGCCGGCAGGGCGAGCTGAGAGATGGATTGGACTCCCGATTCCTGGCGGCGCCGGCCGGCCGACGCAGCAGCCGGTCTACGCCGACGGCGCGCGGTCGAGGAGGCTGTCGCCAGCTCGCCGCGCTGCCGCCGCTGGTCACCTCCTGGGAGGTCGAGGCGCTCAAGAGCCAGCTCGCCGACGCCGCGCGCGGGCAAGGCGCTTCCTGCTGCAGGGCGGAGACTGCGCCGAGAGCTTCGCCGACTGCAACTCGGCGGTGATCGCCAACAAGCTGAAGATCCTGCTGCAGATGAGCCTCGTGCTGGTGCACGGCTCGCAACGACCGGTCATCCGCGTCGGCCGCTTCGCCGGCCAGTACGCCAAGCCGCGTTCGGCCGACGCTCGAGGAGCAGGCGCGGACGTCGCGCTGCCGGCCTATCGCGGCGATCTGATCAACCGGACGCCGTTCACCGCCGCCGACCGCGCGTGCCGATCCGCAGCTGCTGCTGCGCGGCTACGAGCGCGCCGCGCTGACGCTCAACTTCATCCGCGCGCTGATCGACGGCGGCTTCGCCGACCTGCACCATCCCGAGTACTGGGACCTCGAGTTCGTCCAGCCACTCGCCGCTCGCCGTCGAGTACCGGCAGCATGGTCGACGGCGATCGCCGACTCCCTGCGCTTCATGGAGACCCTGGCCGGAGCGCAGGTGGGCGAGATCGACCGGGTCGACTTCTTCACCAGCCACGAGGGCCTGCACCTGCTCTACGAGCAGGCGCAGACGCGCCGGGTTCCGCACCGTCCGGGCTGGTACAACCTCACCACCCACTTCCCCTGGATCGGCATGCGCACCGCGCAGCCCGACGGCGCGCACGTCGAGTACTTCCGCGGCATCGCCAATCCGATCGCGGTCAAGATCGGCCCGACGACTGACGCCGGAGGGGCTCGCTCGAGCTGCTCGGCGTGCTCTACCCCGGACAACGAGCCGGGCCGGCTGACCCTGATCCACCGCTTCGGCGCGCGGGCGATCGAGACGCCGCCTGCCGCCGCTCGATCGAGGCGGTGCGGGCGAGCGGCACGGCGCGTCCTCTGGTCGTGCGACCCGATGCACGGCAACACCGAGACGACGCCGCCGGCCTGAAGACCCGGCGCTTCGAGCACATCCTCGACGAGCTCGAGCAGGCGTTCGACATCCACCAGCGGCTCGGCACGGTGCTCGGCGGCGTCCACTTCGAGCTGACCGGCGAGAACGTCACCGAGTGCATCGGCGGCGCGCGCGGCCTCGCCGAAGCGGGGCTGGCGCGCGCCTACCGCAGCCAGGTCGATCCGCGCCTCAACTGCGAGCAGGCGCTCGAGATGGCGATGCGCATCGCCCGCCGCATCGGCCGCAAGCCCGCTGTCAAGGCTCTCAGCCTGGCGCGACGCGCGAGCGGTGCGCACCTCGCCGATCAGGAAGATCGAGCCGCAGGCGACGACGAGGCTGGGCTCGCCGGCGAGCGCGGCTGCGAGCGCCGCGGCGACTGTCCGGTTCGATCGTGACGCTGCGCTCTGCCGGCAGGAAGGCAGTCAGCGCGGCCGGATCGGCGGCGCGCGGCGAGGCGGGGCGGGTGAGCACGACGCGGCTTGCCCGCGCCGCGAGCGGCGGCAGCATGTGTTGCAGGTCCTTGTCGGCGAGGGCGCCGAAGAGCAGAGTGAACGGGCGGTCGAGCTCGGTGAGGAACGCGACGAGGGCGCGCGCAGCCGTCCGGGTTGTGCGCGGCGTCGAGCAGCACCGTAGCCGGCGGTTCCCGCGGGCGGCGAGCGCTTCGAGGCGGCCCGGCCAGCGGCAGGCGGCGACGCCGCGCGACGATCGCCGCGCGGTCGAGGCGCCGGAAAGCCGTCCGCGGCGAGCTCGCTCGGCGGCGACGACCGCGGTCGGCGATGTTCCACGCCTGATGGCGGCCCGCGAGCGCGAGCTTTCGAGCTCGTAGCTGCCGCGCGCGGGTGGCGAGTCGCAACCCGAGCCCGGCGAGGCCACGGAACTCCACTTCGAGCCGGGCGACCTCGCCGGCGACACGGCGCACGGAGCGCCGCGTCCGGCAGCCTCCTCGAGGAGCGCGTCGAGCGGCTTCGGGGGCCTGGCGGAGAGAGCACCAGCGGGCCGCCCGCGCGCAGCACTCCGGCCTTCTCGCGGGCGATGGCGTCGAGCGGTCGGGCCGAGGACTCCTGATGGTCGAGAGCGATCGCGGTGATGACGGCGAGACGGGCGATCGGCGAGGTTGGTGGCATCGAGCCGCCCGCCCATGCCGACCTCGAGCACGGCGAGGTCGACCTCGCCGGCGCGCGAAATGGAGGAAGCGCGGCTGAGCGTCATCGCCTCGAAGTAGGTCGGGCTCGGGTGCCCGATCCGCCGGGCGGTAGCGGCGACCTCGCGCAGAGAGTCCGCCGAGGTCGGCCGGGGCGATCGTCCCGCCGGCGACGCGGATGCGCTCTTCGGACGTTCTCGAGGTGGGGCGAGGTGTAGAGCCCAGCGTCGAGGCCCGCGGCGCGCGCGATCGAGGCCAGGAGGGCGGCGACCGAGCCCTTGCCGTTGGTGCCGGCGACGATCGCCGCCGGCGTGGAGCGTTCGGGGTGGCCGAGCTCCGCGGCCAGCTCGCGCAGGTGGTCGAGACCGAGCCGGATGCCGTACGTGCTCGAGGCCGGCGAGAATCTCGTGGGCGGAGGCGGCGTGCACTCGCGGTGGCCCGGAGCCGGCCGTCAGGCGAGGTGTCGCAGGCAGCGCGCGAGCGTCGACTTGAGCTCGGGGCGCGGCACGACGAGATCGAGGAAGCCGTGCTCGAGCAGGAACTCGCTGCGCTGGAAGCCCTCGGGCAGGCTCTGGCGGATCGTCTGCTCGATGACGCGCGGGCCGGCGAAGCCGATGAGCGCACCGGGCTCGGCGATGTTGAGGTCGCCGAGCATGGCGAAGGACGCCGTCACGCCGCCGGTCGTCGGGTCGGTGAGCACCGAGATGTAGGGCACGCCAGCCTCGCGCAGGCGCATCAGCGCGGCCGAGATCTTCGCCATCTGCATGAGCGAGAGGATCCCCTCCTGCATGCGCGCGCCGCCGGAGGCGGAGACGATCAGCAGCGGGCGCTTCTTGTCGCGCGCGGCCTCGGCGGCGCGGGTGAGCTTCTCGCCGACGACGGAGCCCATCGAGCCGCCCATGAACCGGTAGTCCATGACCGCGAGCACCACCGGGATCTCTTCGATCGCTGCCCGCGACGACGACCGCGGCATCGGCGACGCCGAGCGCCTTCTGGTAGGCGCTGCAGGCGGTCGGCGTAGCGCTTCGTGTCGGCGAAGCCGAGCGGGTCGGCTGGGAGGACGTCGTCGAAGAGCGTCTTGGGCTGGGGCTCGTCGAGCAGGAGCGCGATTCGCGCCGGTGCGTCGATGCGGAAGTGAAAGCCGCACTTCGGGCAGATGCGGAGGTTGCGCTCGAGCTCTTTCGAGTAGACGATCTCGCGGCAACCGTCGCAGCGCAGCCACAACCCTTCCGGCACCGTGCTGCGTTCGCGGGATCTCACGAACGGCTTTGGGCTTCTTGTCTTTCTTGAACCAGGCCATGTCGGATCGTGTCCGCTACGGGGCGGCGCCCGCCCCGGGAACGGGCGGAGGAAACGACAGGGGCGCCGATCGAGGATTCGATCGGCGCCCCTGGCGGATCCGTAAGGCGCGGACCCGAAAGCGGACAGGCGGGCTCAGATTTCGGCTGCGCCCTCTTCCTCCGCCTCGAGATCGTTCGGGATGCCGAGGCGGATGCAGGCGGCGTCGTACATCTGGCGCGCGGCCTTCTTCGCGTTCTGCAGCTGGGCCAGCTTCTCCTTCACCTTGGCGAGCTCGTCCTCGATCTGGCGATCGAGATCCGAAATCTCCTGCTTGGTGACGGAGAGAGTGTTCTCGTAGAACTTCCGCTGTTGGTCGTTCAGGCTCATGCGTTCTCCTTACAGCTTGAACGGAATCTTGAGTTGGTACCACATCTTCACCCGCACGCCCGACTTGGTGGCGGGACTGAACACCGCAGATCGTGCTGCTGCCAGCGCCGCTTCGTTGATGCCGACGTTCTGCGACACGCCACTATCGAGGCGCGTCTCGGCGACTCGGCCGGTCTCGTCGACCAGCAGGGACACGACCACCGTCCCTTCCACTTTCATGCGTCGAGCCATCGCAGGATACTCTGGTTTGGTGAGACTGACAAGAACTGGCGGCTTCACGCCGGCGCCAGGACGAGACGAGATCGCCCTCCTTGACCGTCGGCGCCTGCGGGCGCTTCCGGCGTCGCGACCGGCTGAACCGCGGCGGCAGGCGCCGCCTCGATGGGAGGGGCGATGATCGGCGGCGGAGCAGCCTCGGCCGGGGCTCCCTGCGCCGGCGGCGGCGCAGGATCCGTCGCCGCAGGCGCTGGCGCTGGGACAGTCGCTGCCGGGGTCGCGGCTGTCTGCGGCTTGGTGTTCAGCTTGTCGAGCTCGGCCTTGCGCCTTGCCAACTCGTCCTCGTACTTCTTCTTGAGCTCCTCTTCGCGACGCCTGACTTCGTCGCCGACCAACTGGTCGACGTTCTGCCCGGCGGCAGGAGTCGTCGCGCCAGGCGCGACAGGCGTCGATCCCGCAGCCTCGGTCGGCGCAGCGCCGGCCGCGGCGCCGGCTTCCGGCGCCGCAGTGGATTCGCTGCCGACCGCGGCGATGGCTCCGGTCGCTGCGGGCTCTGCCGGGGGGCGGTCGTGGCGCCGCGACCGAACAGCGAGGTAGGCGACAAGTCCCGCGGCGGCAACGCCGCCGATTGCCAGCCAGAGCATGTTGCGGCTGCGTCCGGCGTCCGGTTCTTCGATGCTCGAGACGCCGGTCGGAGCGACGACGGCGACTTCCGCCTGGCGCGCCGGCACGGCCGCCGAGGGTGGCGCAGCCGGCGGCGCGCGCGGGATCGCGGGGGCGGCCGCAGTCGGCGCGGCGAAGGTCGGCGGGCGTCGCCCGCCTGGGCCTCGGCCGCGAAGAGCTGGTGCAGGTAGGCGCCGAGATCGCGCCTGCGACGGCGCCGGCTTGAGCGAGGCGAGGATGCCGTCGATCTCGCGCTGCATCTCGCCGGCCGATGAGGAAGCGGTCGTCGGGGTCGCGCGCCAGCGCCTTGAGGACCAGCGCGTTGACCTCCAGCGGAAGGCGGGGATCGAGGTCGCGCGGCGCCTGGATCCGCCCCTCGCGCACGGCGTCGAGCACCGACATCTCGCTCTCGCCGGAGAACAGGCGGCTGCCGGTCAGCATCTCGAACAGCAGCGAGCCGAGCGAGAAGATGTCCGATCGCGCATCGACCGGCCGTCCCCAGGCCTGCTCCGGCGACATGTACTGGAGCTTGCCCTTGAGCGCCCCCATCTGCGTCTTCGAGGCCTTGGTGACCGCCTTGACGATGCCGAAGTCGCAGAGCTTGATGTCGCCCTCGTAGCTGATCAGGACGTTCTGGGGCGAGACGTCGCGGTGCACGAGGCCCAGAGGCCGCCCCTCGAAGTCCTTCTGCCGGTGGGCGTGGTCGAGCGCCGAGGCGAGCCGCGAGCCCGACCAGCAGCGCGAGCCCGAGCGGCAGCGGCCGGCTCTCGGCGCGCGCGCTGTTCAGGATCGACCGCAGGTCCTTGCCGTCGACGAACTCCATGGCGATGAAGTAGTCGTCGCCGATCTTGCCGAGGTCGTAGATGTGGATGATGTTGTTGTGGTTGAGCTGGGCGGCGAGCTTGGCTTCGTCGATGAACATGGTGACGAAGTCGGAGCTGTCGGTGAGGTGCGGCAGGATCTTCTTGATCGCGACCGTCTTCTGGAAGCCCTCGACGCCCTTCATGCGCGCCTTCCAGACCTCCGCCATGCCGCCGACCGCGATGCGCTCGAGCAGCGTGTACTGTCCGAACTCGCTCGACGGCGGCTGCAGGAAGGAGGGCTGAAACGGCGATCTTCTGGGTCGCGAAGCTCTCCTTGGCGGTCGGCCGCGGTGTCGAGACGCTCTCCTTGGCGCGCGGCTTGGCGAGCTCGTCGAGTTGCGCGAGGTCGATCTCGCGGCTCTGCCGGCGTGTCGGCGCCGACGGCTCGGGCGCCTTCGCCGGGCGGCGCAATGGGCCGCCGGGGGGCTTCGAGTCCGGCCGGCGCGCCGACTCGGAGGCGACCGGGGCGGCTGGCGTGGCGGCGGTGGCGGCGGCGATCGGCGCGGGAACCGACAGCGGTGGGGATGTGGGTGCGGAGGCCAGCGCAGGCGCCGGTGCCGCGGGAAGCGCTGGCTGCGCCGGAGCGATCGGGGCGGGCTCGGGCGGGCGCCGCGGCTCGGTGCTCGCCGGTGACGGCAGGGCGGCCGCCGCGGTCGGAGCGATCGGAGCCGGAGGCGGCTTCGCCGGCTTCTTCGGCATGTCGAGGCCGGAGAGAGTGCGCGTGAGCATGTCGTCGATCTTCGTCGAGGCCTTCTTCGCCGCCGCCGCCGCCGCCGCCGTCCGCTCGTCCTTGATCAGGCCCGAGAGCGTGCGCTCGAGGCGCTGCTCCATCTCCGACGATCTCGCGGTCGCCGCCGGGGGTGGAGTCGCTGGTCGCCGTTGGCGGTGTCGGTGGAGGTGGCGCCGGTGTCGGCCGCGTTGGCCTCACGTCTCCACTTCGGCCAGCAGGTCGCCGAAGAGCTCCTGCGAAGTCAGCCGCTTCTGGTCGGCTTCCGTCTTCGCTCTTGCGCGGCGCGCGCGCGCTGCTGACGACGCGCCGCGCGAGCTGTCGCAGATCCTTCTCGCTGAACGGCTTGATCAGCGATTCGTCGGCCTCGAGGGGGCCGAGCTCCCGGCCCACGACCTCCGGCAGGAGGGCGATCGATCCCGGTCCGCCGTGAGCGCGCGACAGGCTGCGCAGCATCTCCGGCGCACCCGGAAGCTCGGCGTTGATGAGGACGAGCTGCGGCGCGCGATCCGCTACCGCCGCCACCGCGGCTTCGCAGCTCGAGACGACTTCGACCTGCCAGCCGTCCGACCCGAGGCCGTCGCGCACGCGTTCGGCGTGTCGACCTTCCGATTCAACGACGAGGATCAACGACATCGGAACTCCCTCAAGAGACGTTGCGAGAGTTCTAACACTCTGACTGCAGCGAGTCAATCAGCAGTGTCGCTGCGATCCGCTGATTCCTGAGAGGTTTAGCGTAGGATCGGCGGGAAAGTGCAGAAGTGCCTCCGGCGGGGCTTCGGCACGTCCTCCGGCGGACGTGACCCATGCTCATCCTCGGACTCGACCCAGGCAGCCTGCATACCGGATACGGGCTCATCGAGTGCCGGTCCGGCGCGGCGCGCACCGATCGCCGCCGGGCGGTGGTCGGCGCCGCCGAAGCTGGCGGTCGCCGACCGGCTGAAGCATCCTCGCCGACGGTCTCGACGATCTGCTGCAGAGTGCACGCGCCCGACTTCGCCGCCATGGAGAAGCCGTTCCACGGCGTCAACTCGCGCTCGGTGATCGTCCTGGCCGAAGCGCGCGGCGCCCTGCTGCTCACCCTGGCGCGAGCGGCCTGCGGGTCGAGGAGTACTCTCCGGCGGAGGTCAAGAGCGCCGTCACCGGCAGCGGCCGGGCCGAGAAGGCGCAGGTGGCGCGCATGGTCGGCCTGCTCCTCGGGCTCGCGCCGGGTGCTCTTCCCGGTCGACGCGACGGATGCGCTCGCGGTCGCTTTGTGCTCCTCCCAGCGGCAGAGTCTGCGCCGGTTGACGGAGCCGGTCGGCCGGCCCTAAGTAGCTCTCGATCAACTGCTTAGGCTCGACTCTGCCGCGCTTGACCGGTTTTTTTTTGCTGTGCTACGCTTCGAGGTCTCGACGATCAGCCAGAAGCTCCAGCCGACGTAGTGACGGGGGATCGTGGCCTTTCAAGGATCGCTTCGCGAGTTGCCGCTGCCCGACATCATTCAGTTGGTGGCGGTGTCGGGGAAGACCGGAGTCTTCACGCTGAAGAACGGCGCGGAGGCCGGCAAGATCTTTCTTCGCAAAGGTCAGATCGTCCATGCCGCGGTGAGCACGCCTCGTCGGTGAGCATGCGGTCTACGAGCTCGCGCGCTGGCAGCAGGGCGAGTTCATCTTCACTCCCGGAACCGAATCGGAAGTCGAGTCGATCGACAAGTCGAACACCAACCTCCTGATGGAGGCGGCGCGTCAGATCGACGAATGGAAGATCCTCTCGAAGAAGATCGGATCGACCCGGATGGTGCCGGTCTTTTGCGGCCCAGGAAGGGCAGAGCTCGGTGTCGTTCTCGCCTACCGAGTGGGCGGTGGTCTCCAAGGTCGACGAACGCCGGAACATCGACGAGATCGCCGCCGGGCTGGGCCATGGGGCCTTCGAGGTCTGCAAGGTGATCTACGGCATGCTCACCGCCGGAGTGCTGGCGCTGCGCGAGGATCTGCGCCGCCTGCCGCTCGACCGTCTGCAGCGGATGGGCGCCGACGAGCAGGGGCGGGTCGCGGAGCAGATCTACCGCTTCGGTCAGCAGTTGATGGCCGGCCAGGAGCGCAGCGGGCAGCTCGACGGTGCGCTCCGGCTCTTCCGGGCCGAGATGGAATCCGGACGCGGGGCGGACGCCGTTCTCGATCTGGTGCGCGCCTGCGAGAAGGTGGTTTCGGCGCAGCTCGGCCCGAACCAGGCGAAGACCTTCCTGGATCGGGTCGGACAGCTCCTGCAGCCCGCCTGACCCTGTTTCTCCCCGCACCGCCGCCGGGTGAAGTTCTCGGTTCGCCCATCCCGCCAGGATCTGCACCGATGACGCCTCCGCCGCAGTCGACACGACGGCCTGCAGGCGAATTTCGGATCCACCCCAAAGGGCGTTCCGAGGCCTGCCCGATGGGGTTAGAATCGGACTCGAGAGGTCGTCTTATGGCCCTTGGGATTTCAAATCTGCGGTGGATGGCATTCCCGCTCTTTTCTGGAGGAACAATGAGAAAAACACTGTTGGTTCTACTTCTGGTGGCTTTCTGCGTCGGCGGCCTTCCGGCCTTCGCGCAGCAGGCCTCGGCTCCGACGGCGACGGGCGAAACGGGCCTGTTCACGCTGCATCGACGGCTGGACCCTGCCGAAGGGCGAGTGGTCGCTCGGCTTCTACTACAACAACTGGGATCGCCTCGTGGCGCCGGTGCCGGGCGGGGTTGCGGCACCGCTCTCCGACGACTGGGACTACGACTGGAACCGGTTGAGCGCCAGCGTTGGCTACGGCCTGACCGATCGGTTCGAGCTCTCGTTGATGGTTCCCTACGAGGATTACTCGGCCTCGGACAACCGTCACCGCGGCTTCGTCAACGGCCAGGCCTTCAGCGACAAGATCGCGGGCAGCGGCATCGGCAACATCCGGGTCGGCGCCAAGTACCAGTTCTTCGGCGACGCGGACACGGGCAAGGCGCTCTCGATGAACGCTTTCGTCGAGCTGCCGACCGGCGACGAGGACGAAGGCATCGTCACGGGCGACACCGGCTACGGCGTGGGAGTCAACTGGAATTTCGCCCCCAACTGGCTGGCGCGCGCCGGCTACCGCGATCCGGGTGACGCCAACAACTTCGACGTCTCGGAGGAGCTCCAGGCTGGCATCGGCTACTCGGCCGCCATCAACGATCGCTTCGACTGGATCACCGAGCTCGCGGCGACCTTCTACCAGGGTGGCGACACGAATCCGGACGACTCCTACGACCTGGCCACCGGTGGGCGCTACTGGTTCGGCGAGAACCAGCAACTGGGCGGTGAACTTCGGCCTTCGCCTCGAGCTGAACCAGCTCTCCGACACCGACGAGCACTGCCCGATCGGCGGCCTCGTGGGCCTGACCTTCTTCCCCCGCGCCAAGGGCCACGAGCAGATCGCCGCCGAGCGCCTCGCCGCCGAAAAGGCGGCCGAGGAGGCACGCATCGCCGCCAGCCGCTGCCGCCGCCGCGGCAGGCGGCCGAAGAGCAGCGCATCGCCGCTGAGAAGGCGGCCGCGGAGGAGGCCGCCGCAGCCTGCTCCTGCGCCGCGCCCCGCCGCCGCCTGGCAGCCGCGTCGAGGCACGTGAGGAGATCGTCCTTCCCGAGCTCGAGCGAACGCCTGTCGAACATCGCCAAGGCCAAGCTCGACGAAGTCGCGCTGCGCCTGAAGCAGAGCCCGGCGGCGACCGCGCTCATCATCGGCCACGCGGACAGTCAGGGTACCGATGCCGCCAACCAGGCCCTGGGTCTGCGCCGCGCCGAGGCGGCCAAGTCGTTCCTGGTGACCCGTCACCAGATCGACGGCAACCGCATCGCGGTCGAGAGCCGGGGCAGCCTCCGAGCCGATCGCCTCGAACGACACCGAGGCCGGGCGCGAGCAGAACCGGCGCGTCGTGATCGTGGTGACCCTGCCGTAAGGCGGGTGTCGCAGGGGCGAGGCAAGCCTCGCCCGTATTGAAGAGGGAGACCCCGCGGATCTCGCAGTTCCGCGGGGTTTTTCTTTCCGGTGGATCGCGACGGTGCGTAGCGGGGCGAAGTGTGCCGCGCCGGGAGGTTAGCTTGCCGGGAGCCTCGAGGCTCTCGCGGGAGAGCGAGACGATGGCGCCGGTCCATCCGGCGAGGGCGCCGAAGAGGACCAGCGCGACGAGCTCGGCCGGGCTGAGGAAAGTCGCTGCCAGCGATGCCGGCGACCAGCGAGCTCGCGACCCGGGGCGCGATCAGCAGATGGAGCCGCCGAGGGCTCCGGCGGCGATCAGGCCGCCGAGCAGGCCCTGCAGGATGCCCTCGAAGTAGAACGGGCCGCGGATGTAGAACTCGGTGGCGCCGACCAGGCGCATCACCGCGATCTCTTCGCGATAGAGGAACGAGGTCAGCCGAACGACGCTCGCGATCGTGAAGACCGATGCGCCGAGCAGAATCGCGGCGAGAGCGAGACCCAGGCCGCGAATCAGCGCCAGCAGAGTCTCTACCTGGCTGATCCAGTCCTGGTCGGCATCCACCATCGACGACTCCCGGCCGGCCGCGCAGATCCTCCACCCAGGCGGCGAAGCCGGCGACATCGGCCGCCGGCACGGCTTGAGCACCGCCTCGAACGAGGATGGCAGCGCGCCCTCGCCGCGTTCGGCGACGAGCTCGGCGAGGCTGGGAAAAGCGCGCTCGAAACGCACCCGCGCCACCTCGGGCGTGATCTCTTCGAGGCTCTCCGTCCACCTGCCGTGCGCGATCTCCGCGCGCAGGGCAGCCCTGCCGTCGGCGTCGAGCTCGGGCGCGAGGTAGACGACGAAACGCGCCTCGGCGCGCCACTCCTGCACCGTTCGCGCGAGGTTCTTGCTCACCAGCAGCACCATGCCGGACAGGAAGAGGCTGACCGCGATGGTGAGGATCGCCAGCAGGCTGACGCGCAGACTGCGCGCGAGGCCCACGCGGCCTCGCGCAGGAAGTAGCTCGAACGCCTGCAGGAAGTTCAAGCGCGGTCCTCGGACAGCGCGACCTCCGTGGTCCCGCTGACGGCCGCCGAGACGTTCCAGGGCCGGCGCGGGGGCGCGGCGCGAGGGTCGATCCTCGACGAGCCGGCCGTGCGCGAGCGTGAGAACCCGGTGCCCGACGCTCTCGATGAGCACCCGGTCATGGGTGGCGAAGAGAACGGTCGTGCCGCGCAGGTGAATGTCGAGAAAGAGCCGCACGATCTCCTGCGACAGGTCCTGGTCGAGATTCCCGGTCGGCTCGTCGGCGATCAGGATCTCCGGCTCGTTGATCAGTGCGCGCGCGATCGCGACCCGCTGCTTCTCACCGCCCGAGAGCTGGCTGGGGAAGCTCGCCATGCGGTGCGAGAGCCCGACGCGGCGCAGCGCCTCGAAGGCGACGCGCTTCTGCCGGCCATGGTCGAGTCCGAGGATGCGGGGCAGAAAGGCGACGTTCTCGAATATCGTCTTGCGCTCGATGAGGCGGAAGTCCTGGAAGACCACGCCGATGGTGCGGCGGAGGAACGGGATCTTGCCGCGCGGAATCAGCGAGACGTTGCGGCCGTTGACCAGGATCTGGCCGGAGCTCGGAACGTCTTCGCGGAAGATGAGCTTGAGCAGCGTCGTCTTGCCGGCGCCGCTCGCGCCAGTGATGAAGCAGAACTCTCCCCGGGCGATCTCGAGGCTGATGCCGTCGAGCGCCGACTGTCCGGTCGGAAAGCGCTTCGAGACGCCGAAGAACTGGATCACTCGGGCGCTCCGAGGCAGCGCGGCTGGCTCTTGCGTCCGCGCAAGCGTGGTGGTCAGTTCGCAGGGTTCGGCTCCTCGAGCAGCGCCTCGCGCAGCAGCTCCTGCACCCGGCGAGGATCCGCCCTGCCGGCCGAGCGCTTCATCACCTGGCCGACGAGGTAACCGAGCACCTGGGTCTTGCCCGCGCGGAACTGCGCCGCCTGCTGCGGGCTCTCGCTCAGGACCTCGTTCACCCAGCCAGCCGAGCTGCGATTCGTCGCTGACCTGGCCGAGGCCGAGACGATCCATCGCAGCGCCGGCGGCTTCGGCGGTCGTCCAGATCGCGCGCAGCACTTCGCGGGCGCGCCCGAAGAGAGCTCGCCGTTCTCGACCAGGGTCAGGATCTCCGCGAGCCGCACCGGGGCGATCGCCTCTTCGAGCCCGACGCTGTCGTTCCTTGAGCTCCCGCGCGAGGTCGTTGCGAACCCAGTTCGCGGCCGCTCGCGGCAGGCCTGGCGCAGCGGCGACGACGGCCTCGAAATAGTCGGCGAGCTCGCGCACCGCGACCAGGTCGCGGGCCTCGGCCGCGCTGAGTCCGTGCGCTGCCGGCGAGCCGCGCCCGGCGCCGCCACGGCATCTCGGGAAGCGCCGCCCGCAGAGCGCCGCGAGGCGCGCTGGTGCGAAAGGTGCAGCACGGGCAGGTCGGGCTCGGGAAAGTAGCGATAGTCGTGCGCCGCCTCCTTGCCGCGCAGCGACCGCGTGCGGCCGGAATCGGCGTCGAAGCCGCGCGTCTCCTGCGCCACCGCCAGGCCCTCGTCGAGCCGGGCGCCGACTGGCGGACGATCTCGTGCTCGACGGCGCGCGCCACGTTCTTGAACGAGTTGAGGTTCTTGACCTCGACCTTGGTTCCGAGCCGGGTCTCTTCCGGGCGCTTGAGCGAGATGTTGGCGTCGCATCGCAGCGAACCCTCTTCCATGTTGCCGTCGCTCGCGCCGGTGAACATCAGCACCTGATGGAGGCTACGCAGGTAGTCCTCGGCTTCGGCTGCGCTGCGGATCTCCGGCTCGGAGACGATCTCGACGAGTGGCACGCCACAGCGATTGAAGTCCACCAGGCTGACGTCGTCGAGAGCGGCCGCCGCCGGGCCACTCGTGCAGAAGCTTGCCGGCGTCCTCCTCGAGGTGCAGGCGATGGATGCGGATCGAGCGCGGGTGGTCGACGAGCGGCAGGCTGCCGCGCTCGGCGAGCGGGCGATCGAACTGGCTGATCTGGTAGCCCTTCGGCAGATCGGCGTAGAAGTAGTTCTTGCGCGAGAAGACGGAGGCCTCCCGCAGACCTCGCAGCCGAGCGCGAGCGCCAGCGTCGCCGCGAGGTCGACCGCCGACGGTTCAGGACCGGCAGGGTTCCGGGATAGCCGAGACAGACAGGGCAGACCAGGGTGTTGGGATCGGCGCCGAAACGGTTCTCGCAGCGGCAGAAGATCTTGCTGCGGGTCTTCAGGTGGACGTGGACTTCCAGCCCGATGACCGGCTCCCATGCAGGCATGGCGCGAGTGTATCGCAGCGTCCGCAGGCCGCTAGAATCGCGAGTCGCGTGAACGTCACCGGACGCGAGCGCCCGGCGCGATAGTCGCGCGTCGAGCCCGAGACGCTTCGCAGACATCCCCGGCTGGCGTGACCGGTCGGCGTCGGCGGAGGTCCGCTTTCTCGGTCGCGGCGCAGACCGAGGTCGCGGCGCCGACCTGCCGGCGGCCTGGGTCGGAGAGGAGCGGTCGCGTGGCCCACATGCGCCAGGTGCACGGCGCGACCGTGCTCGTCGCCGACTCCGGGTTCGTGCGGCGAAGGGCGACGCGATGCTCACTTCAGTGCCCGGGCTGGCGCTGGTAGTGGTCACCGCCGACTGCGTGCCGATTCTCGTCGCCGCCGCGCGATCGGGTTGCGGCGATCCATGCCGGGTGGCGCGGTCTGGTCGGCGGGGTGATTCCGGCGGCATTGCAGAGGTTCGAGGATCCGGGCCGGCTCACCGCCTGGATCGGTCCGGCGATCGGGCCATGCTGCTACGAAGTGGCGAGGAGGTCGCGGGCCCGGTCGTCGCGCGGAGCTCCGACGCGGTGCGCTCGGCTGGCAGGTCCCGCGGGCGCCCGCACCTCGATCTGCCCCTGGCCGCCGAGATCGAGCTCGCGCGTTGCGGCGTCGGGGAGATACGGCGGGTCGCCGTCTGCACCCTTGTCATCCTGCGACGCTCGAGAGCTATCGCCGCGAGGGCTCGGCGGCGGGCCGCAACCGGAGCCTGATCTGGCTTCGCGCCGGCGGGACGGGTCAGGAACGCTGACGGCTGCCGCTGCCGAGGCGGACCGGCTGGGCGCGCGGCGGACGGGCGAAGGCGCGCAGCTGGCCGCAGGCGGCGCCGACATCCTCGCCGCGGGTGCGGCGCACCGTCGCCGTCAGGTGGCGCGCGATGAGCGTCTCCTGGAAGCGGTCGACGACCGCGTCCTCCGGACGCGCGAAGCGCTCGCCGAGCACCGGATCGGCGTTGAACGGGATGAGGTTGACCTTGACCGGAAGCTTGCGCAGGAGCTGCGCCAGAGCGACGGCGTCGGCGGGCCGATCGTTGAACCCGGCGAGCAGGATGTACTCGATGGTGATCCGGCGGCGCGGCTCGAGCGGAAAGCGGCGCAGCGCGTCGAGCAGGTCCGCCAGCGGATAGCTGCGGTTGATCGGCATGATCTCGCTGCGCCGCGCGTCGTCGGGGGCGTGCAGCGAAATGGCCAGATTGGGCCGCTTCGGTCCCAGCGCGCCGATCGCGTCGATGCCGGGAATCACTCCGGCGGTCGAGACTGTCATGCGCCGCCAGGAGATGCGCTCGGAGAGCAGTCGCAGCGCCGTGTGCACCGCCGTCGAGATTCAGCAGTGGCTCGCCCATGCCCATGAAGACCAGGTTCAGGCTCTCGGGGAGGTTCTGCAGCTTGCGCACGCAGCATCACCTGCCCGACGATCTCGCCCGCGGAGAGGTTTCTGCCGGCGCCCCAGTAGCCGGTCACGCAGAAGGCGCAGGCGAGGCCGCAGCCGGCCTGGCTCGAGATGCAGAGCGTCCGCCGGGTGGTCTCCGGAATGTCGACGGTCTCGATCGAGGCGCCGTCGTGCGAGGCGGAGCAGGAACTTCGTCGTGCCGTCGGCGGAGTCCTGTTGCGAGGCGACGTCGGGCAGCGCCGAGCGAGAACCGGCCCGAAAGCTCCCGGCGCAGCGCGAGCGAGAGGTTGGTCATCTCGGCGAAATCGGTGATGCCGCGCAGGTAGATCGCGTCGTAGATCTGGTCGACCTGAAAGGAGCGGGTGACGAGCGCGCCCAGGCGCTCGCCGAGCCCGGCGCGATCGAGACCGACCAGCGGGTCGGGAGCGGTCGGTACGGCAGTGGTCATGACGGAATGCCTACTTGCGGGCGCGGCTCTTGCGCGTCGGGTCGATCCCGAGCGCCCGCAGGAGGGTGAGGTCGTCGCTGTTGATGCGGAAGGCGGGCTCCGGCGTCCGGGCGCCGGACTCGCGGAGCTCGAGGGCCGCCGCTCGGATCGGCCTCTCGCGGCCGGCTGGCAGTCGAGGAACAGCTGCAGCGTATAGCCCTCCCGATGCATGCTGATGCAGCGTGCGATGGACCTCCGCCGACTCCGAGATGGCCTCGAGCAGGGCGCGCTCCAGATCGCGCATGAAGGTGCGGCGTCGTTCGTCCATGTGAGAGCCGGGTCCTCCCGTCGAAGCGGGTTGGATTATCGGGCGCGCCAGAAAGCGCTGTCAAACCGCTGCTTGTGCTACGTTTCCGCCCGGTGACCGCAGCGGATCTCGAGAGCTGGCTCGAAGAGCTGCGGATGGGTGCGCACGAGTGCTCGCCGCTCGCCGGCGATCTCTCGCAGCGGCGCTACTTCCGGATCGCTCTCGACCAGGGCGGCTCGCTGCTTGCCGCCTACTACCCGGAGAGCCTGCGCGCCGCGATGGTGCGGTTCGTCGCGGCGCAGTCCCTGCTCGCCGGCGCCGAGCGTGCGCGTGCCGGAGATCCTGCACTCGAGCTCCGAGCGCGGCTGGATGCTCGTCGAGGACCTGGGGGAGGCGACGCTCTTCGACCTCGCCGGCGGGTCATCGCGGCGAGAGGACCGCCTGCTTTCTCGCCGCCGTGCAGAGTGCCGGCGAGAATCGCCGGGCTGAATGTCAACGAGGTCGAGCGCGCTCGGCAATCCGCCGCTCGACGGCGCCGCTTCTGCGGCGCGAGCTCGAACCGACCTTCGAGTTCCTCCTCGATCCCGCGTGGTCTCGTCGGAGCTTCGCCGCCGAGCGCCAGAGGCTCCTGGCTCGCGCTCGACGAGCTCTGCGCCCGGCTCGGGGGAGAGCCGCCTGGTGCCCTGCCATCGCGACTTCATGGCGCGCAATCTGATTCCGCTCGGCGGACGGGTGTCGCGGTGATCGATTTCCAGGACTTGCGGCTCGGTCCTCCCGCCTACGACCTGGCCTCGCTGCTCAACGACAGCTTCTTCCCCGAGCCGGCGCTCGAGGACGTGATCGTGCCGAGCGCTGGCAGAGCGGCGACGGCGTGCGAGCAGTATGCGCGCGCGGTCGTGCAGCGGACGCTCAAGGCCGCCGGCACATTCGCGCGCTTCGCCGCGCAGGGCAATCCGCGTCACGTGCCGTTGATCGTGCCGACACTGGCGCGCGCCGTGCGTCATCTCGAAGCGCCTGCCCGAGACCGGCGGCGCCTTCCGTCCACTGCGCGGCTGGTGGACTGTCGCAGCTCGCGTTCCGGGGCCGTCTGCTAGAGTGAATCCAGGTGACCGGCGCGCGGCGAACACTTCGTCGCGCGCGCGGCCTCGAGGAGGTTCCCGCGATGGGATCGCTCGGAGTTCCGGAGTTGCTGGTGATTTTCGTCATCCTCGTGCTGCTGTTCGGCGCCGCGAAGATCCCGCAACTGGGCAAGGGGCTCGGCGAGGCGATCAGAACTTCAAGAAGGGCCTGAAGGGAGACGAGCCCGGCAGCCGACTCCGAGACGCGAGAAGCGGGCCTAGGATCCGAGCCCGATCTCGGCTCGCCGCGAGCGGCAGGTCACTGGCGGTGGAAGCGGACGAGGCCCCTGCGGGCGCCTGGATGCCGGCTTCCCGCTGGTGTGTCGCTGTAGAGCTTGAGCACCCGGCTGACATAGGCCTGGGTTTCACGATAGGGCGGCAATCCCCCGAAACGGTCGATGGTCCCCGGGCCGGCGTGGTACGCGGCGAGCGCCAGCTCCAGGTCGCCGTCGTAGCGCTTGCGGAGATCGCGCAGATAGCGCGCGCCGAGATTCAGGTTCACCGTCGGGTCGAGCGGGTCGACCGCGTTCGAGTCGACGGGCCGGTGGCGACGAAATGCAGCGGCATGAGCTGCATCAGGCCGAGAGCGCCCTTGGTCGAGACCGCGTCCGGACGGAAGCTCGATTCTGCCTCGACGATCGAGGCGAGCAGGAGCGAATCGACGTCCGTAGCGCTCGCGGCGCCGCGGATCTCGCGACTGAAGGGCAGCTGTTCGAGGTAGCGGTCGGTGGTCGGATGCGGGCGATCGCCTTCCGGATTCGAGGTGGAACTGCGCGGAAGCTGCGGCCTGGGCGTGCGGCGGGAGCCTGAGCGCGGCGAGGTCGAGGCCTGCTGGACCGGCGAAGAGCTCGTCGAGCCCGAGCGAGAAGCCGGCCGGTGGTACCGCGACGGACGGCAGGCTCGAGGTCGAGGTCAGGAAGAGCAGCGTGATCGAAGCGCTGGCGCTCCAGATCATGCGGCGGGTCAGGCGTTTGAAAGGAGCGGTGGGCATGAGTCGCCTCCGTATGGAACGGGCGCTGCGCGGCCGGAAAGGGCCGCGAATGGGCCGCTTCCCGCGCGGGGAGCGGCCGGCGTTTCAGTGTGTGTGGTTTGGTTTTTTCGGGTGCTTCGGGTCAGACCTTGGGGAACTGTCGCCGCAAGCCGACGCGGGGAGTGGCTGCTTTCCCCTTGCCTTCGTTGCCGCTGATGCCCAAGTGAGAAACCTTGTTGCGCAGGGTGTTGCGATGGACTCCCAGGCTGCGCGCCGAGCGACAGTAGTTCCAGTCGTTGGAGCGCAGGGAGGCCGTGATGAACTGCCGTTCGAATTCCTGACGAGCCTGCTCCAGGGTCAGCCCCTGGCTGACCAGCTCATCGACGATCTGGTGCAGCCTGCCGTTGTAGTTTTGTCGGTTCACAGCTGTTTCACCCTGCTCGAAGCGTAAATCTAGCCCAAAAAGCGCCCGCCAGCAAGCCGGCGCCGTCAGGACGCGCCGTCGGCCGCGGACGGGGGCGCGCCGTCACTTGCGCTCGAGCCGGTCGCCGACGTAGACCGGGTAGCGCGACTCGAGGATCTTGGCGACAGCGGTATGGGCGCTGCACGGAGAGGACCGCGAGCTCGCCGAGCACGACCGGCGGCTGGGTGGCGCGGTTCATGCGATAGATCGTGAAGATATCGCCGGGAAGGACCTCGTCCTCCTCACCGCGATCGATGAAGACGAGGTGATCCTGGCCGAGGGTGACGAGGTCGACCGGTGACGAGACGATCACCGCCGCGCTCGCCAGGGCTTCGGCGCTCGTCGGCTCGCTGACCGGCCGCAGCAGGCCGCGCCGGGCGAGCGGCACCGGCTCCGGCTCGAACGGCTTGAGCTGCATGCCGACCGCAATTCCGTCGCAGCTCTGGACGATCTCGGCGATCGCCGAATCCTCCTGCACGGAGAGCACCCGGACCCGCCCGGTGTAGCTGTACTGCCGGCCGAGCGCCTCTTGCGAGAGCGGATGACGGATGACCTTGCCCGGGCCGCGACCGCGGTGAACTGCATGCCGGGAGAGAGGCCGGCGGCGCGGCCGCCGTCGAGGTAGACGATGTCGCCGGTCGTCAGGTTGTACTTGACCGAGTCGACGGTGCCGAAGATGCCCTCCACCGTGCCGTAGACGCGGTTCCTGAGCTGCGGCGAGAGGACCTCGTACTCCGAGCCGATCACCGAGTAGCCGAAGCTCTCGTCCGGCGCGCCGATGAAGCCGGAGCAGTAGATGTCGTCCTGGGAGCCGAGCGGAACCGGCACTTTGCCCTTGCCGGCCGGCGCCACGCCGGCGATCAGGATGCCGCGCCGCCGGAGCCGGCGGCGCTCTGGTCCGCGACGGCTTCGGCTTCCGCCGTCCCCTCGCCGCCGGCGCTCATGCCGGCGACCTCTTCGGTCGCCTCTTCGCCGGTCTCGGTCGCTCCGACCGTGGAGACGGCGGGTCACCTGCGAGATCGAGGACCAGGGGATCTCCGGGGTAGATCCAGTGCGCGTCAAGCACGTACTGGTTCTTCTCCCAGATCTGCGGCCAGAGGTAGGGATTGCCGAGGTTCGTCGCGGCGAGGGCCCAGAAGGTGTCGCCCGGCACGACCGTGTGGACCTTGGCGCCTTCGGGCGTCGCGCGGCGGATCCCAGGCCGTCCAGTGATCGCCGACCAGCTTGAGGATGGTCGGCGGAGTGTCTGCCGCCTGCACAGCGACTCCAGCGAAGGGCGGCACGAGCCGAGCAGCGCGAATACCGTTAGATGGCGGTTTGCCATGAGTCGACCTCCAGAAGCCGTTTCGATCTGGCGCATTCCGTTCTAGAACTTGCCCCGAAGGGTACTCGCGGGTGTGCACAGTGTCAAGTGCTTATTCCACGGAACCCACGCATCTGCTTGGGGTTAGCAGCGTGCCCGAAGGCGGTCCGGGAGCCTACGGGGCGCCGAGACGCTGGCGCGCGGTCTCTGCCGCGGCGGTCTCGGGGAATCGCGCCACGAGCTCGCGGTAGACCGTCGCGGCCGACTCCGCCGTCGCCGAGCGCCCAGGCAGTGGCCGACCTTGAGCAGCGCGTCAGGGACCTTGTTGCCTGCCGGGTAGTTCTCCACCACGGCGCGGAAACCGGCCAGGGCGGCGGCGACGTCTCCTCGGCGCAGGGCCGCCTCGGCGAGCCAGAACTGCGCGTTGTCCGCGAGGTCGGAGTCGGGGTTGGCGGCCAGGAAACGGGTGAAACCGGCCTCGGCCTCGGCGAGCCGCCCCTGCTCGCAGGAGCTCGAGGCTGCGCTCGTAGAGCTCCTCGGCTCCGTGCGCTCGGCAGCTCGGCGCGGCGTCGGCCGGCGGGCTCGCTCTGGCAATGCGGGATCGGCGAGATCGCTCTGCTTCGATGCTGCTGACGGCGTCCGGCCGGTGCGAGTCGCTGACTTCGCGCGGGCGGCCAGGCCCGCTGCCGCCGGGGGCCGGCGGCGACAGCGGCCTCGGGAGCTCCGCTCTGCCGCGCTGGCGCTCGACCTCGCGCTCGAGCGCGTCGACTTGCGCCTGGAGGGCGGCGCTGCGCTCGTCGGCTGCGGCGAGCTGCGCCTCCAGGCTGGCGACGCGCTCCCGAGCTCGCTCGCTCGAGCGGCGCCCTGGTCCTCGCGGCTCCAGTAGGGCCCGCTGCTGGCGCAGCCGCTGGCGCGCGAGCAGGCAGCGGTCGCCAGCGCGAGGCCGAGAGCGAGCGCGCGCCGGCGGTCGCATCTTCAGCCCTTCTCGGGGATCTTGCGGATGTAGCGGCTCTCGGGGTGCTCTTCCCGCAGCCGAGCGAAGGTCGCCTGGGCGTCTTCCGGCCGCGCTTGGTCGGCCGTAGGCGAGGCCCAGGTGAAGAGCGCCGCGTCCTTGCCCGAGTAGGTCGGGTAGTTCTTGAGCAGCCCTTCGATGCGCGACGCTGCCGCGCCCGGCACGCCGTAGCGCAGGTAGAAGCGGCCGACATGGTACTCGTGCTCGGCGAGCCGGTCGACCACGGTCTCGAGCTCCAGCCCGCGCCTTCTCGGCGTACTCGCTGGTCGGGTAGAGGCGGATCAGCTCCTCGAGCGCCTCGCGCGCCTTCACCGTCGCGGCCTGGTCGCGGTCGGCCGTTCGATGCGCCGGCCAGCGAGGCGGCGATCTGGAACTGCACGTAGGGGGCGCGTGTCGCTGGTCGGGAAGCGGTTCTGGAAGTCGCGGTACTTGGCCTCGGCCTGGATGAGGTCGGCCTTGCTGCCGGTCGAGCGAGTAGCAGTCGGCGACCATCAGCAGCGCCTCGCGGCCGGAGGCCGAGTTGGGCTCGACCTCGAAGGCATGGGAGAAGTAGGGGCGGGCGCGCTCGTACTTCTCGAGCGCGAACAGGCGCTTGCCTTCGGCCAGCGACTCGGCGGCCGAGAGCCGGAGGATCGGGTCGTTCTGGATATTCGCTTGCAGGAAATCGCCAGGCTCGAGAGGGCCGAGACGATGACCAGCGCAGCGAGCCGGCGGTTCAGGATGGGATTCAAGCGCTGCCCTCCGCGAGCTTTCGAAGCTGCTGTTGTGCGGCGACCGGATCGGCGGCGCCGAAAACCGCCGATCCGGCCACCAGCGTGCGCACTCCGGCTTCGGCCACGGAGCGGATGTTGGCGGGTCCGATGCCCCCGTCGATCTCGAGAAAGACGTCGAGCCGGCGCGCCAGGATCGATCGAATGCAAGCGCCGCGCCTTGTCCAGGACATAGGGCAGGAAGGCCTGCCCGCCGAATCCCGGATTGACCGACATGAGCAGCACGAAGTCGGCCGCGGGCAGGATATCGGATAGCAGCTCGATCGGCGTCGGCGGGTTGATCGCGACCCCCGCCTGGGCGCCGCCCTCGCGGATCTGGGCGAGGAGCCGGTCGAGGTGGATCGCGGCCTCCCAGTGGACGCTGATCCGGTCGGCGCCGGCGGCGAGGAAGTCGCCCAGCAGCCGGTCCGGATTGGCGACCATGAGATGGACGTCGAGCGGCAGGCGGGTGTGCCGGCGCAGCGCCGCGACCACCGGGACGCCGATGGTCAGGTTGGGCACGAAGTGGCCGTCCATGACGTCGACGTGCAGGACATCGGCGCCGCCCGGCTCGCAGATGCGGGCGGCTGCGGCGAGGTCCGCGAGGTCGGCGGCGAGAAGCGAGGGGGCGATTTCGATCACGGCAGGGCTCCCTGGGCGGCGGCGACGACGAGCGAGATCACGTCCCGCCGCCGCAGGGGGTGCCCCGGCAGCGGATTCTGGCGCAGGATCGTCCCGTCCGAGATCCCCTCGTAGGGCTCGAACTTGACCGCTCCGAAGCGGAAGCCGCCGCCCTCGAAGTAGCGGCGCACCGGCTCGTAGCGCCGATAGACGAGATCGGGCATGACGAAGGTGTCGGAGGGCGCAGTCCAGCGCGACGAGCAGGTCGATCCGCGTGCCGGCGGGGACGCTCGCGCCGGGCGGGGGTCCTGGCCGACGATGGTGCCGGGCTCGCCGGCGCGAGCTGGCGATCGACGAGCGTGTCGCCGAGCTCGAGCCCTCGGCCTGGACGGTGACCTGGGCCGCGCTCATCGCCTTGCCGGCGAGGTTCGGCACGCTGGCCTGCCGCACGCCCAGCGAGAGCGCGCACCTCGACGGCGCTGCCGCGCTTGACCAAACCGCCGGCGCGCGGCCGGGTCTCGATGACCCGTCCCTCTGCGACTTCGGCGCTCCAGCGCCCGGCCGGCTCGGCGGCGCGATAGCGCAGGCCCTGGTCCGACAGCAGCCGGGGGGCCTCCTCGGAGGTCGAGGCCGGCGAGCTCCGGGCACGGTCATGGCGCCGCGGCGGACGAAGAGATTGAACGAGAGATAGGCCGAGGCGACAAAGACCGCCAGCAGCACGACTCCCCAGAGCAGACTTTGCACGAGCCGCACGAAACGCCCAGGCACGGTGATGCCGAGTCTAGCAGGCGACCGCCGGCCGAATCGAGCTGCAAGCTAGAGTGGGGCCATGAGTCCGCACGCCGAAGCGTCCAACCCCGTCCCTCGGCGCGCACGTCTCGGTCGCCGGGGGGCTCGTCGAAGGCGTGCGGCGCGGCACCGAGCTGGCCTGCGACGCCCTGCAGATCTTCGTCAAGAGCCCGAGCCAGTGGCAGAGCAAGCCGCTCGCGCCGGAGGACGCGGAGGCCTTCCGCGCGGCGCATGCGGCGAGCCCGATCGGGCCCGTGGTCGCGCACGCGGCCTACCTCATCAACCTCGCCGCGCCCGATCCGCAGATCCTGGCGAAGTCGCGCGCGGCGCTCGCCGACGAGCTCGCGCCGCTGCGAAGCGCTCGGCGTCCCGGCGCTGGTGGTCCACCCCGGCGCGCACCTGGGGCCGGGGCGAGGAGGCCGGGCTCACGGCGATCGCCCGGTCGCTCGACGCGGTGGATGCGACGATCGGCGACTGCCCGACCAGGATCCTGCTCGAGATCACCGCCGGGCAGGGGACCGTGCTGGGGAGCCGGTTGCAGCACCTCGCCGTCGATCCGGGCGCAGGCCGAGAGCCGCGCATCGCCTCGGCGTCTGCCTCGACACCTGCCACGCCTTCGCCGCCGGCTACGCGCTCGACAGCGCCGCCGGCTGGGACGACTTCCTGGCCGAGCTCGAAGACGCAGATCGGCTTCGACCTCGTCGGCTGCGTGCACCTCAACGACTCGGTCGGCGCGCTGGGGTCGCGCAAGGACCGCCACGCCAACCTGGGCGAGGGCTGTCTCGGGCTCGAGCCGTTCCGGCGCCTGCTCGCCGAGCCGCGCTTGCGCCACGCGCCGATGATCCTCGAGACGCCGTTCGGGCGACGACGAGCTCGGCCACGCGCGCGACCTCGCCATCCTGCGCGGGCTGCTCTAGCCCGGCCTGGCGCGCGGCGGCCGCTCCGGCGCCATGGCGGTCTCGCGGCCACTCGGACTCGACGGCGGCCAGCGAGGCGTGCAGCCGCTACGCCTCGCCATGCTGCCCGAGCGACGGCGGAGGGACTCCGGCACTCGGGACCAGTGGGCTCCTACTTGGCTCGTCGCCACCTGGACCCGAGCGCCAGGAGTGCGCTGGGCGCGACAGGGCGCTCCTCATCCGCTCTCGCGACAGGCGTCGCTGGTTCTCAGCCGAGGACCTACTGCCGCTCGAAGCGGACCGAGACCGGACCCTTCGGGCGGACGTGTCTCCGTGCTACTGCAATGCGGGCCGGACAGGACCCCGAGCGGAGGCTCGGCCCGGCACCTGCAGACGACAGCTACTTGCCGAGCAGGTTCTTGGAGAGGTCGAAGTAGAGCACGGTGACCATGAGCAGCACGACCAGGGCGAGGCCCACCTGGGCGATGCGCTCCTTGATCGCCATGGAGAGGTCCCGCCGCATCACGCTCTCGACCAGCAGGATGGTGATCTGGCCGCCGTCGAGGACCGGGATCGGGAAGAGGTTGAGCAGGCCGATGGAGAGGCTCAGCACGCCCATCAGGTAGAGCAGGTTCTTGAAGCCGGTGCGCGCCGCGGCGCCCGACTGGGCGGCGATCTCGATCGGGCCGGCGAGGGCGCTCTTCGCCGCCACCTCGCGCTTGAAGATCTTGCCGATCACCGCCAGGCTCTGCTTGGCGATGTCGTAGTTGAAGCGCACGCTCTCGCGCAGCGCGGCGAGCGGCGGGTAGCGCTGCGCGATGGTCAGGCGCGACGCCGATGCGGCCCTTGCCGCCCTGGTCGGCGGGCACGACGTCGAGCGCGCGTCAGCTCGCCCTCGCGCAGCGACCTCGACCGCGTACCGTTGTGCCGATGTGCTTCTCGATGTAGGCGACGAAATCGCCGGGGCTCCCCAGCGGGCGGCCATCGACGCTGCGCACCTCGTCGCCGAGCCGGAATCCGGCGGCTTCGGCGGGGCCGCCGGCGACGATGCTCGCCGATCCGCGGCAGGAGCTTCGGGTAGATGCCGGCGTCGCCGAAATCGAAGTCGGCGGGTTTCACCGGGGTGACGCGAACTCTCGAGCTGCGCTCGCCGTTTCGCTCGATCTCGAACTCGAGCGGCTTGCCGATCGCCGGTCAGGACCGAGAAAGCCACATCCTGCCAGCGGCTCGACTTCTTGCCGTCGATCGCGACGATCTCGTCGCCGGGCAGGAGTCCCGCGGCCTCGCCCGGCGAGCCTGTCTCCACGGTGCCGATGACCGACGGCACGCTCTGCAGCGCCGGGACTTCGATGCCGACCATGAACAGGCCGGCGATGAGCAGGATCGACAGCGCCGCGTTCATCAGCGGGCCGGCGAGATAGACGAGGATCCGCTGCCAGCGCGGCTGGTTGAGGAAGTCGCGCGGGTCGTCGCGTCGAGTCCCCGGGCTCCTCGCCGGAGAGCTTGACGTAACCGCCGAGCGGGACCAGCGAGATCCGGTAGTCGGTCTCGCCGACCTTCCAGCCGAAGAGGCGCTTGCCGAAGCCGAGCGAGAAGGCGAGCACCTTCATTCCGAAGGCCTTGGCGACCAGCAGGTGCCCGGCCTCGTGCACGAAGATGATGACGCCGAGGGCGAAGATGAAGGCGAGCGGTATTGGAGGCGAGGTGGAGCATGGGGCGCCGGAGACTATCGCGACCGGCGGCGCTTGGAAAGCACCTCGGTGGCGCGCTGCCGTCCCCAGCGGTCCCATTCGAGCGCCGCGGCGAGGTCGGCGAGCGCTTCGGCGCGATGGGCCGTCGAGCACCTCCGCGATCACGGTCGCGAGGATGTCGGGATAGCCGATCCGGCCGTCGAGGAAGGCGTGCGACCGCCACCTCGTTGGCGGCGTTCAGCACCGCCGGCGCGCTCTCGCCGGCGGCGAGCGCGGCGCGCGCCAGCTCGACCGCCGGGAAGCGCCGGTTGTCGAGCGGCAGGAACTCGAGCGTCCCCAACTCTGCGAGGTCGAGGCGCGGGAACTCGTTCGCCCAGCGTTCGGGATAGGCGAGCGCGTACTGGATCGGGAAGATCATGTCGTTGACCGACAGCTGCGCGAGCCAGGAGCCGTCGCGGAACTCGACCAGGGAATGCACCAGCGAGCGCGGGTGGATGACGACGTCGATGCGCATCCGGAGCGAATGCCGAACAGGTGCGAGGCCTCGATCAGCTCGAGCCCCTTGTTGATCAGCGTGGACGAATCGACGCTGATCTTGGCGCCCATCGACCAGGTCGGGTGACGCAGCGCCTCTTCCCGGCGGATGGTCGCGAAGGTCGCCGGATCGCGGTCGCAGGAAGGGGCCGCCGGAGGCGGTGAGGACCAGGCGCCGCACCTCCTCGCGGGTGCCGCAGCGCAGCGCCTGGTGGAGCGCCGACGTGCTCGCTGTCGATCGGCACGATCTCGGCGCCGGTCCGCCGGGCGAGGTCGGTCAGCAGGCGGCCGGCGACGACCAGCGACTCCTTGTTGGCGAGCGCGACCGGCTTGCCCGCGGCGAGCGCCGCCGCGACCGGCGGCAGGCCGGCGGCGCCGACGATCGCCGCCACGACCTTGTCCACCTCGGGGTGGGTGGCGGCGGCGAGGAGCGCCTCGGGACCGGCCGCGAGCTCGACGCCGGGCGGCAGCGCCGGCCGGAGAGCGCGCGCCGACCGCGCGGGTCGACCACCGCGAGGAGGCGCGGGCGGAACTCCCGCGCCAGGGCGAGCAGCGCTTCGGGGTTGCGCCCCAGGGCGCCGAGCGTCGCGATCGAAAGCCGGTCGGGATGGTGCCGCACGACCTCGACCGTGCTGTCGCCGATCGACCCGGTGGCGCCCAGGAGCGCGAGGCGCTGGGTCATCGCGCGGGCTCGAAGCCGGCGAGCCAGAGCGCGAGCAGCATCACCGGCGCCGCCAGGAACATGGCGTCGAAGCGGTCGAACATGCCGCCGTGTCCGGGCAGGATGGCGCCGGAGTCCTTGACGTTCGCGGCGCGTTTGACCAGCGACTCGACGAGGTCGCCCAGCTGGCTCGCGATCGCGGTCGCCAGGGCGACGGCGAGGAGCGCCCGGTCGACGGCGCCCGAGCCGCCAGAGCGACCAGACCGCGGTCGCGGCGAGCGAGGTCACCAGACCGGCGATCGCGCCCTCCCACGACTTCTTGGGCGAGACGACCGGGGCGAGGCGGTGCCGCCCCCAGGCCGAGCCGACGTAGTAGGCGGCGGTGTCGCCGAGCCAGACGATGGCGAGCAGCAGGAAGAAGATCCACGGATCGAGCTGCTGCAGCAGGGCGAGGCTCGCCACGGGGGCGGCGAAGTAGAGGGTGCCCAGGCCAGCATCGCGGCGGCCGGGATCGCCTGTTCGACCGGCGTCCGGGCGAGGAGCACCGCGACCGGCGGCACGATCGCGACCGCGGCCGCGAGCAGCGAGGAGCCAGTGGGCGTCGAGGGCGAGACCGCGCGCGAGGCCCAGCGACAGCCGCGCTCGAGCGCCACGGCGGCGAGCGGGGCGGTGACCAGCAGCAGGCGCCAGGGGGCCTGCGGCGCGAGCGGGCGCGATCATGGCGAGGAACTCGAGCGCCGCCCACTCGAAGACCACCACCAGCAGGAGGAGGAAGGCCCACTCCGGAAAGCGGAAGACGGCGAAGAGCGCGGCGGGCACGCCGATCGCGGCGGTGAGGAGACGTTTCATCGATCGGATTCCGGGTCTCGGGATCAGCTCTGCCGGAAGTTCTGCGCGGTCGCGGACGGCGGCTCCGGCTCCAGCGATGTCTCCGCGCCGGCGCGTCGGCGGCGCGGCCGGCGCGGCGCCTCGATGCCGCCGAAGCGGCGCTCGCGGCCCTGGAAGGCGACGATCGCCTCGAGCAGGTTGCTGCAGCCGGAAGTCGGGCCAGAGGGTCGGGGTGACGACAGATCTCGGAGTAGGCGATCTGCCAGAGCAGGAAGTTCGAGACCCGCATCTCGCCCGAAGTGCGAATCAGCAGGTCGGGATCGGGCTGCCCGGCGGTCTCGAGCGCTGCGGAGATCGCCGCCTCGTCGATCTCGAGCGCGCTCGCCCGCCGCGCCCGCCGGTCGACGAGCTTGCGGCAGGCGTCGACGATCTCGCAGCGGCCGGAGTAGTTGAGCGCGATGTTGAAGACCATGCGCTTGCCCGCGGCGGTCTTGGCGAGCGCCTCCTCGAGCGTGCGCGACCACCGAGGGGTCGAGCTCGCGCCAGCGGCCGAGGACGTGCAGCCGGATGTCGTTGTCGACGAGCGTGCGGATCTCGCGCCGGAGAAACTCCTTGAGGAGGTTCATGAGCGTCCAGACTTCGTGCGCGCGGCCGCTTCCAGTTCTCGATCGAGAAGGCGTAGAGGGTCAGGAACTCGACCCCGAGCCGGGCGGCGCTCTCGACCGTTTCGCGCACCGCCTGCAACTCCGGCGCGGTGCCCTTCGATGCGCGGCAGGAAGCGCTTGCCCGGCCCAGCGGCCGTTGCCGTCCATGATGATCGCGACATGGCGGGGCAACCGGCTGCGGTCGATCTGGCGCAGCAGGCTCTCTTCCAGCGATCCGGGTGCGACCCGCAGGAGCGGCTCGGACATTCGATCCAAGCTACCACAGCGCCCGCCCAACCGGGCCGCAAGAGGGCGCCGGGATTCAGGCGTGCGGACGGTAGTCGATGCGCTCGAGAGCGAGGGCGTGGGCGGGGGCGGTCGGGCCGGCCGTGCCGCGCTCGCCGCCCGCGAGCAGGGCCGTGAAACTCGCCAGCGAGCGCTGACCGAGGGCGACTTCGAGCAGGGTGCCGACGAGACCGCGCACCATGCCGCGCAGAAAGCCGTCGCCGGCGATGCGCAGCGTGAAGCGCGCCGGCCTCCTGCTCCCAGGCGGCGCGGAACAGGGTGCGGATCGGCGAACGGTGGCTGCCGCCGGCGAGGGCGAAGCAGGAGAAGTCGTGCCTCCCGGGGAGGAGCAGCGTCGCCGCCTGCAGGCGTTCGAGGTCGAGGCGATCGGGAACGGCGAGGACGAACGGCGCGAGGTCAGGAGGGACGAATCGTCCCGGCCGGATGCGATAGGAGTACTCCTTCGCGGCGGCGGAGAAGCGGGCGTGGAATCCCGCCGGCGCCAGACCGGCCGCGAGCACCCGAATTTCCGCGGCAGGTGGTGATTGCTGCCGAAGACCAGACCCTTGGTGGAGAACGGCCGGCTGAGATCGATGTGCGCGACCTGGGCGCGGGCATGGACGCCGGCGTCGGTCCGGCTGGCGCCGACCACCGCGACGCTCTCGCCGACGAGCTCCGAGAGCGCCGCCTCGACGCGCGCCTGCACCGTGTCGGCGTTCAGCTGGCGCTGCCAGCCGGCGAAGCCGGCGCCGAGGTAGGCGATGTCGAGGCGGTAGCGGAAGAGACCCTCCGGCACCGCATGCTCGCGGGGGCGGTCGTCCACGAAGGGCGGCAGGCTCGTCACCGCCGGATCATCCCTCAGCAAGCGCGCTTGCTCGGGGTCCTGTCTGGCCCGCTATCCCATGGGGTCCTCGCGCTGAGGAAGCGCGCTCCGGGCCCATGGGAGCCCTCGGTCCAGCCACCCCTCGTCGGTAGAGCTTAGAGAAGCAAAGGTGCTAGCCCGCGAGCGGTCACGAGGCGGGCTCTGGCGCTCGGGAAGATGCCGTAGGCGAGGCTGCCACCACGCCGCTCGCGCCGGAGCCATACTCCCGAGAAACCTGCCGGTCGCCGCCCGCGAAGGAACGAAATCCCGCGAGTGCCGGAGTCCAGCCGAGGCGCCCACCGCCGAGCCGGCGCGCGCTTGGATAGGATCGTCGCCTATGGTGGCCAACCGCGAACCCCGTCCGCGCCGCGTCGCGCTCCGCGCGGCGCTGCCGGGCGACGCCGGCAGTCTCTTCGCCTGGCGGGCGGAGGAGTCGGTGCGCCGGCACCAGCCGCTGCAGGAGACGACCGTCGGCGAGCTGCGGGCGGACCTCGCGCGCCAGCGCATGGAGGATCTCTACCGCGGTCGCGGCGAGCGCTTCCAGTGGATCGTCATGGTCGACGGCGAGTCCGGCCGGCTGGATCACGCTCGCGGTGATCTCCTGGGAGCACGGGCTGGCCGAGATCGGCTACGCGCTCGCCAGCGAGTACCAGGGCATGCGGCTGATGTCCGAGGCGCTCGCCAGCTCCTGCCGGATCTCTTCGTGGCCATCGGCTCGAACGGCTCGAAGCGCGCTGCTCGGTCGGGAACGTCGCGCTCGCAGAGGGTGCTCGAGAAGCTCGGATTCCCGCGCGAAGGGCGGCTGCGCAGCTACTTCTCGCTCCACGGCGCCGCGCGTCGACAACTACCTCTACTCCCTGCTGCGCGGGGAGTTCCTGCGCGCCGCGCCGTCCTGAGCGCGCCGGCCCTGGCCTGCTAGAGCAGCTCGAGCGTGGCGTAGCGGGCGACCAGCTTCTTCTTGCCGGCGCGCTCGAAGAAGATCGTGAATTTGGCGTCGTCGCCCTCGCCTTCGAGCTCGAGCACGACTCCCTGGCCGAGGGTCGGGTGGCGGACGCGGCTGCCGCGCTTGGGGCAGCGCGGCCGGCGGCCGGCAGGGCGGCAGGGCCGGCGGGCCGGCCGATAGAACTCCTCGATCGGGCGGGTGCGCTCCGTCTGGTAGATCCGCGGGCTCGCGGTGACCTCGAGCAGGTTCTCGGGCACCTCGGCGAGCAAAGGCGACTCGCGCTGGTCCTGGTAGACGGCCGGCGATCCGTCGCCGCCGGCAGCAGGAGAGATGGAGCTTCTCCTTCGCGCGCGTCATGCCGACGTAGAAGAGCCGCCGCTCCTCCTCCAGGTCCTCGCTCTTGCCCTGCGAGTTCCAGTGCGGCAGGAGTCCGTCCTCGAGGCCGGGCAGGAAGATGACCGGAAACTCGAGTCCCTTGGCGCTGTGCAGCGTCATCAGGCTGACGCCGCGCTCGCCGTCCCAGGCGTCGAGGTCGGAGACCAGCGCGACATGGTCGAGGAAGGCGGTGAGGAGGTCCTCGTCTTCGCCGCTGCCGTAGCTCTTCGACTCGGTGAAGTTCTGCGCCGCCGAGAGGAACTCGCGGATGTTCTCGAGCTTGGCCTGGTCCTCCTCGTTGTCTCGCCGGTACATGTCGGTGTAGCCGGTCTTCGCCAGCAGCTCGTCGAGGAGCGCCGGCAAGCGGCAGCTCCTCGGCGGCCGTGCGCAGCGTGTGGATGAGCGCGCGGAAAGCGCGCAGGGCGGTTGCCGCGCGCGCCGGGAAGCTCTCGAGCGGGTCGACCTCGAGGACGTCCCACAGCGTCGCGCCGAGCTTCGTCGCGCGTTCCTCGAGCATCGCGACCGTGCGTCTTGCCGATGCCGCGCGGCGGGACGTTGAGGATGCGCGACAGCGAGAAGCTGTCGCGCGGATTGCGCAGCAGGCGCAGGTAGGCGACCAGGTCCTTGATCTCGGCGCGCTCGTAGAAACGCACTCCGCCGACCATGGTGTACGGGAATCCGGTGGCGGAAGAACTCGTCTTCGAAGGCCCGCGTCTGGGCGTTGGTGCGCACCAGAATGGCCATGTCCGAGAGGGCGTGCCGGCCGCGCAGACGGGTGAGGGTCTCGACCACCCAGGCCGCTTCTTCGATCTCGTCGCCGGCGCGATGGAGCGCGACCGCCTCGCCCCGCCCGGCGCCGGTCCAGAGCTTCTTGCCGCGCCGGAGGACGGTTGTGCGCGACCACGGCGTTGGCGGCGTCCAGTATGGTTCCGGTCGAGCGGTAGTTGCGCTCGAGCTTGCGCACCGCGGCGCCGGGAAAGTGGCGCTCGAATTCGAGGATGTTCGCCAGGTCGGCGCCGCGCCAGCGATAGATGCCCTGGTCCTCGTCGCCGACGGCGGTCAGGTTGCCGTTCGCCGCCGGCGAGCTCGGCGACCAGCGTGAGCTGCGCCTGGTTGGTGTCCTGGAACTCGTCGACGAGCAGGTAGCGGGTGCGCTGGCGCAGGCGGTCGCGCGACGTCCTTGTGCTCGGTGAAGAGCTTCACCGCGAGGCTCATCATGTCGTCGAAGTCGACGCCCGAAGCCTGCGCGACCAGCGATTGATAGCGGCGGTAGACGCGCGCCACCCGCTGCTCGAAGAAGTCCTTCGCCTCGCGCTCGTACTGGCGCGGGGGAGAGCAGGCGGTTCTTGGCGCCCGAGATCGCCGCCAGGATCGTGCGCGGCGGAAAGCTGGTCTCCGAAACGCCTTCGGCCGCCATCGCCTGGGTCACCAGGCGCTTCTGGTCGTCGGTGTCGAGAATCGCGAAATCGCGCGGCAGCCCGACGCGCTCGCCGTAGCGCCGCAACAGGGTCAGGGCGTAGCGATGGAAGGTGCCGACGAAGGTCGGCAGCGGAAAGATGTTGAGCAGCCGCTCGACGCGGTCGCGCATCTCCCCGGCCGCCTTGTTGGTGAAGGTGACGGCGACGATCGCCGCCGGATCGACGCCGCGCTCCTGCACCAGCCAGGCGACGCGGTAGGTGATGACGCGGGTCTTGCCCGAACCGGCGCCGGCGAGGACGAGCTGCGGGCCGTCCCCGTGGGTGATGGCGGAGAGCTGGTCGGGATTGAGTTCCTTGGCGAAATCGATGGTGGTGGCGGCGGGCATCTGGGTTCACTTTACCAGCCGGTGGCGCCAGCCTCCGGTCGGCGCGCGACCTCTGACGAAGGTGGGTGTCGCCAAGGAAAATTCTCGCCTAGACTGCCCTCCACTCAACGGCCGGGGCGGAGGCCCGGACCTCCTGCCGGTTCTCTCGAGGAGGTCTCGCATGCGCCCATTCGCCGTCCTGGCAGTTGCATTCGCGCTGTTCTCCACCCTTCCCGCTTCTCCAATGCTGGCGCAGGATCACCGCAGCGGGACCGCGCCGGAAGCCGGGGCGCTCGTCGCGGCCCCGGCGTTCGACAACCTCGGCGATCATCACCGCACGATCTCGACGTATCTGCCGCAGGCGCAGCGCTACTTCGACCAGGGGTTGCGGCTGATGTTCGCCTTCAACCTCGAAGAGGCCGAACGCTCCTTCCGCGCCGCGGTGGCGATCGATCCGACCTGCGCCATCTGCAGCTGGGGGGTCGCGCTCGCCCTCGGGCCGCACATCAATTTTCCGGCGACACCGGAACGCACCGTCGCCGCCGCTGCCGCGGTGGCCGAGGCGCGCAAGCGGGCGGGAGGGGCGACGCCGGTCGAGCGCGCGCTGATCGAGGCGATCGCGGAGCGCTACAGCGATCCGGCGCCGACGACTCCGGAGGGCCAGGCGGCGCTCGACAACGCCTACGCCGAAGCGATGCGCGCCGTGGCAAACGCGTATCCGAACGACGCCGACGTCGCCTACCTCTCGGCCGAGGCGCTGCTCGACCTCCATCCGTGGGATCTCTACGAATCCGACGGCACCGCCAAGGCATGGACGCCGGAGATCGTCGCCCTGCTCGAGCGCGCCCTCGCCAAGACCCCCGATCATGCGGGGCTCTGCCATCTCTACATTCACGCCGTCGAGGCGTCGACGCGGCCGGAGCGCGCGATCGGGGCGGCCGAGCGCCTGCGGACGAGCGTCCCGGGTGCCGGCCACCTCGTCCACATGCCGTCGCACATCTTTCAGCGCGTCGGCCGTTACGCCGACTCGGCGCTCGCCAACGAGCGCGCCGTGGCCGCCGACGGGGGCTATCTGCCTGCCGCGGGCAACTTCATGATCTACCCAATGTATGCCGCGCACAACCATCAGTTCCTCTGGTTCGCGGCGCAGATGGAGGGCCGCAGCGCGACGGCATACAGCGCGGCTCGCGACACTGCGGCGCGCCTGCCGGCCGAGATGCTGCGGGCCATGCCGGGCTACGACGGCTGGCTCGCCTACCCGGTCTGGACGCAGGTGCGCTTCGGGCGCTGGCAGGGGGTGCTGGCCGAACCGATGCCGCCGGCGGAGTTCGTCTACGCTACGGCGGTGACGCACATGGCACGCGCGATCGCCCAGGCACGCCTCGGCAATCTCGAAGAGGCCGCCAGGGAGAGTGCCGAGGCCGACCGCAACTACGCTCTGTTGCCCCCGGAAGCGTTCCAGGGCTTCAATCCGGTGACCGCGCTGTCGCAAATCGCGCGCCACCTGGCGAGCGCCGAAGGGGCGCGCAGCCGGGGCGATTGGGAGGCTGCAATCGCGACACTCACCGCGGCCGTCGCGCTCGAGGACGTCTTGCGCTACGACGAGCCGAGCGATTGGTACTTCCCCGTGCGCCACGTGCTCGGGCCGATGCTGCTCGAAGCCGGCAGCAACGCGGCCGCAGAGACGCTTTTCCGCGCCGACCTGGAGCGCAACCCCGAGAACGGGTGGGCGCTCACCGGCCTTGCCGCGGCGTTGCGCCGGCAGGGCAAGGAGAACGAAGCCGCCGCCGCCGACCGTCGTCTGGCCTTCGCCTGGTCGCGCGCCGACCTCGACCTCGACCGCCTCGCGGCGCCCCGCCGCGGCGCTCAGCCGAGTCGCGTCGCCGAATAGGGTGTGAGGTCGAGCGCCGGCGCTTCGCCGAGGAGACTCGCGGCGACGAGGTCGGCGCTTGCCGGGGCGAGCAGGATGCCGTGGCGGTGGTGCCCGGTGGAGTAGAAGAGGCCCGGGATCGCACCCGGTCCGAGGATCGGCAGCCCGTCCACGGTCGCCGGGCGGAAGTTCGCCCACGATTCGGAATAGAGCGCGGTGGCGAGCTCGGGGGCGGTCTCGACCGCCATTCCGAGGATGCGCCACAGGCCTTCCGCAGTGACCGCCTTCGCGAAGCCGGCCTCCTCCATGGTCGATCCGCAGAGGATGCGACCATCGGGGCGCGGGACGAGATAACCCTTCGGCGAGAAGACGACCCGACCGACGAGCTCCGGGCGAGCCTCCAGGACGACCATCTGGCCGCGCACCGGGCGCACGGCGCCCGCCGGCAGGGCGCAGCCCTCGACGAGGCCGCTCCACGCCCCGGCGGCGAGCAGCACCGCCCCGGCGGCGAGGCGCCCGGAGACGTGGTCGACGCCGCCGACCCGCCCGTTCTCGACCGCGATGCCGCGCACCTGCCCGGTCAGGAAGCGCACTCCGGCGCCGGCCGCCGCGGTGGCGAGGGCGCGCAGGAGCGGCTTCGGATCGAGGCTCGCTTCGCCGCGGAAGAGGTAGCCGCCGCGCGCGGTCGTGGCGAGCGCCGGTTCGAGGGCCGCAAGATCGGCGCTGTCGAGCCACTCGGCGGCGACGCCCAAGCCGACCAACCGGGAGAGGTCGGCCTTCCAGGCCGCGGCTTCGGCGTCGCTGAAGACGATGCGCAGGGTGCCGTGGGCGCGAAAAGCGAGGTCGATGCCGGTCGTCGCCTCGAGCTCCTCGACGAGCGTGGGCCAGCGGCGCATCGAGTCCTGGGCGAGCGCGAGGAGCGGCCCGCCGTGTTGCGCCTCCACGCCGGGAGAGAGGATCCCTCCTGCCGCGCTGGAAGCCTCGGCTCCGGGGACGCTGCGTTCGAGGACGGTCACCCGCGCCCCCGCTTGCGCGAGTCGCAGGGCGGTCGCGCAGCCGTGGATCCCGGCGCCGATCACGACGATGTCGCTGTTCATCTGCGCACTCCTCTCGAGTCGTTTCGTCCTGGTGCGACCAAGATACCGGCTCTGTCCGGCGCTGCGCACTCCCCACCCAGGCAGTATGCTGAGAATCCGCGGAACGAGCATCCGGGAGTCATTCAGCCCATCCGTCCCGCTTCAGCGTAGCTCGAACATGACAACTGCCAACTCCGTTCTGGTCACCGGTGCCACCGGCTACGTCGGCGGGCGCCTGGTGCCGCGATTGCTCGCCGCCGGGCGCGATTCGGGCCTCATCGTGCGCTGCCTGGCGCGCGACCCCGAACGCCTCGAAGGCCGGCCCTGGCGTGGGCAGGTGGAGGTCGTGGCCGGCGATGCGATGGTGCCCGCGACGCTGGGGCCGGCGCTCGCCGGCATCGGCGTCGCCTACTACCTGATCCACAGTCTCGGGACGGGGGAGGCGTTCGCGCTTCGCGATCGTGATGCCGCGGCGGCGTTCGGCGCCGCGGCGCGCGCCGCCGGCGTCCGGCGGATCATCTACCTCGGTGGCCTCGGCGACCCGGCAACGGCACTCTCGCACCACCTGCGCTCGCGCCAGGAGACCGGCGCAGCGCTCGGCGAAGCGGGGGTGCCGGTGACCGAGTTTCGGGCCGGCGTCGTGGTCGGTTCAGGGAGCCTGTCGTTCGAGATGATTCGCTATCTCGCCGAACGCGTACCGGTGATGATCTGCCCGCGCTGGGTCTTCACCCGCACGCAGCCGATCGCGATCCGCGACGTCCTCGACTACCTCGTCGCGGCGCTCGACCAGCCGGAGAGCGCCGGGCAGGTCGTCGAGATCGGCGGTGCCGACGTCGTCACCTATGGCGAGATGATGACCGGCTACGCCGCCGAGCGCGGTCTGCGGCGCTGGCTCCTGCCGGTGCCGGTCCTGACGCCGCGACTGTCGTCCTTCTGGGTGCATCTGGTGACGCCGATTCCGGCGGCGGTCGCGCGGCCGCTCATCGACGGTCTGAAGAACGAGGTCGTGGTGCGCGACACGACAGCCCGCCGGCTCTTCCCTGATATCGCGCCGGTCGGCTACCGCCTGGCGGTCGGCCGGGCGCTGGCGAAGCTCGACGCCGGCGAGGTCGAGACCAGCTGGAGCGACGCTCTCGCTTCGAGCCAGGGCGACCAGCCGGTGGTGCGGCTCGAGAACCGCGAAGGGATGATCGTCGAGCGCCGCGAACTGCGGGTGGCGGCGAGCGCCGAGCGGGTCTTCGCGGCGGTAATGCAGCTGGGAGGCCGCCGCGGTTGGCTCTACATGGACTGGGCCTGGCGCGTGCGCGGAGCCTGCGATCGCCTTGCGGGGGGCGTCGGCATGCGCCGCGGCCGGCGCGACCCGGACGTGCTGCGGCCCGGCGATGCGCTCGATTTCTGGCGCGTCGAGACGGTGGAGGCGCCAGCGCTGCTGCGGCTGCGGGCCGAGATGAAGGTGCCGGGTCGCGCCTGGCTGCAGTTCGAGGTCCGGGCAGCCCAGGGCTCGACCCTCCTCGCGCAAACCGCCATCTTCGCTCCCAAGGGGTTGGCCGGCCTGCTCTACTGGTATGCCCTCTATCCCGTTCACGCCCTGATCTTCAGCGGTCTCGTGCGCCGCCTCGCGGCGCGCGCCGAAGCGTCCTGATTCGCCAGCGACGCGAGATCTGCGTGGTACCCTCGACGGCGAGCCCGCGTCCCCTGTGTCTCCCGCGGCGCGGGTGAGCGCGAGGCGCCCCCCTGGAGAGCCCATGACCCGTTGCCGAAAGTTGTTCCGTTTCGTTCCTCTCCTGGCGCTGGCCGCCATCGTGCCAGCGCCGCTCGGCGCCGCCCTGCTGCCGCCAGGATTCGACGAGTCGCTGGTGGTCGCCGATCTCGACAGCCCGACGGCGATCGAAGCCTTGCCCGACGGGCGGATACTCGTCGCCCAGCAAGGCGGGCGTGTTCTGCTGGTGCCGGCGGACGGCGGCCCGGCGACGCAGATCCTGAGCCTCCCGACGATCAATGCGCAGGCGGAACGCGGCCTCCTGGGCGTGGTCGCCCACCCGTCCTTCGCCGAGAACGGCCAGTTCTACCTCTACTATTCGACCAATCAGGGCGGCTTGCACGAGCGCATCAGTCGATTCCGCCTGGAAGGAAACCAGGTCGTCGGCGGCGAAAGCGTCCTGGTCGACTTCGCCGTCTACGCGGACGCGATCTACCACACCGGCGGCGCGATGCGGTTCGGGCACGACGGCACCCTCTACGTCGGCGTCGGGGATCACCTGCAGCAGGAGACCCCGCAGGACCTCCGTTCCGCCTTCGGCAAGATCCACCGCTTCCTGCCCGACGGAGCGATTCCGGCGGACAATCCGTTCGTCGGCAGCGGCGGCGGTCGACTGCCGAGCATCTGGGCCTACGGGCTGCGCAATCCGTACAGTCTCGAGATCGACGCCGCGACCGGCGAGCTCTACATCAACGATGTCGGCGAATCGACCTGGGAAGAGATCAACATCGGCGTGTCCGGGGGGGACTTCGGCTGGCCCGACTCCGAGGGCGCCGCGGTCGGGCCGGGCGAAGAGGGCCCGGTCTACGCCTACCGGCATACCCAGGGGCGCTGCGCCATCACCGGCGGAGCCTCCTACCCGGCCGGCGGGAGCTTTCCGAGCGCCTATTGGGGCAAGTACTTCTTCATCGACTTCTGCGCCGGTTGGGTGCAGACGCTGGCGCGTCCGGGCGGCGATGTCGATGGCTTCGCCACCGGGCTCGAGTTTCCGACCGCCCTGGAGATCGATGCGCAGGGTCGGCTCCTCTATCTCCTGCGCGGGGTGGAGAGCGGCAGCGGCAACAACACGGGCAAGCTCTTCCGCATCAGCTATTCGGTCGATCCCAGCCTGCTGCCCCGGATCGTCGAGCCGCCGGTCGACACGACCGCGGCGGTTGGCGAGGGAGCGACGTTCGCGGTCACCGCGAGCGGCGCCACCGCCTATCAGTGGCAACGCGACGGGGAAAATCTCGCCGGCGAGAACCAGGCGACGCTGGCCATCGAGAGCGTCGCGCTCGCCGACGACGGCGCCCGATTCCGCGTCGTGGTGGCGAACACCTTCGGCTCCGTGCAGAGCCTGGAAGCGGTGCTCACGGTGACCACGAACCGGGCGCCGGTGGTGACGATCGCCACGCCCGAAGCCGGCACAGGCTACGTGGTCGGCGAGATCCTCACCCTCTCCGGCTCGGCGATCGACCCCGAAGAGGGTGCCGTCGCCGCCGAGCGTCTGGCCTGGCAGGTCGACCTGCACCACGACGCGCATGTCCACCCGCTCATGGCGGCGACGCCCGGCGTCGCAGAACTTCACTTCGAGGTTCCGGCCGAAGCCGCTCACGGCGACGGTCTCGTCTGGCTCGAAGTCTCGCTGACGGCGACCGACCTCGCGGGGCGCGGCGGTCGTTCAGAGGTGCATGTCTTCCCGCAGCCCGCCCTCGCCGGGGAGGAGCCGACCATCCTCGCCCTGCGCGGCGGTGAATACCTGGTCTCGCTCGAGTTCGAGAATCCGCACTCCGGTCTCCCCGAGAGTGCAACCGCCCTGCCGCAAACTGCCGACAGTGGCGGATTCTGGTTTTTCGCCCCGGCGAATCTCGAAGTGCTGCTCAAGGTTCTCGACGGCACCGGTTTCAACGCCAGCTACTGGATCTTCTTCGGCTCGCTGTCGGATGTCGCCTTCGAGTTCCTGGTTGTGGAGACCAATACCGGCCGGCTGCGAAGCTACGCGAACCCGGCGGGCACGCAGGCGAGCTTCGGGGACATCGAAGCCTTCCCGCAGGGGGCTCCCGCGAACCTGGTTGCGGCGCCGCCCGCGAGTCCCGTCGCGCCCCGGCTGCCCGGCGCGGCGAATCTCGACCTCCTGGGCGGGCGCTTCCGGCTGACCGTGACCTGGGAGGATCCCTGGAACGGCGGCGCGGGCCAGGCGGCCGCGCATCCGTTCACCGATCAGAGCGGCTTCTTTTCGTTCTTCGCCGAGGACAACCTCGAGATGGCGGTGAAGATGGTCGACGGCTCCGACTACAACGGCCAGTTCTGGCTCTACTGGACGGCGCTCTCCAACCTCGAGACCCACCTCCTGGTCGAAGACCTGTGGACCGATCGCGTGCGTCTGTTCTCGAAGCCGGGCTCGCTCTTCGGCGCCGGCGCGGACATCCAGGCCTTTCCGTTCGAGTGACCGGGAGCGCACCCGCCGGCGCTCCTCATGGACCGATTCGGCAGTCTGGAATGCCCTTCGGGATCCCATCCGCGTTGTCCGCGCGGCGCCGGCCGATGTCCGTTCTTGGTCGCGCTTTGCGCCATAGTGAGGAAGGAGACCGCCCCGTGCCGAACTCGAGATCTTGCGCCAGAACGACTCGTCGCCTCGTCCCCGTTGTCCTCGCCCTACTGGTATCTGTCGTGAGCCTTCTCCGGCCATCCGGCCTTGGCGCCCAGGCGCTGCTGGTCGAGGACATCAACACGGCGGGCACGGCCTCGTCCGGCTACGCGGGCTTCGGCGACGACGTCGCCGTCGTCGGACAGCTCTATTTCTTTTCCGGCGACGACGGACTGACCGGCCTCGAGCCTTGGGTGCTTCATCTCGACACGGGCGTGGCCGAGCGACTTGCGGATCTCTATCCCGGGCCGACCGGCTCGACTCCCGAGGAGTTCGTGGTTGTGGGTGCCGAAGTGCTCTTCGTGGCGACGTCGCCCGTTTCCGGAAGGGAGGTCTGGGTCACCGACGGCACCCCAGGCGGCACGGTTCTCGTCGAGGACATCGCCCCCGGCAGCGCGAGCTCGCTCCCTACGGGTCTCTTCCCGATCGGTGCCGGCCGCGCGGTCTTGAGCGCCAACGACGGGCTTCTGGGTGCCGAGCTCTGGGTCACGGACGGCACCCCCGGGGGCACGACGATGGTCGAAGACATCAAACCCGGCCCCTTGGGCAGCGCCCCGGGGGACTTCGCTGCGGCGGGCGGCGTCCTACTCTTCCGCGCCGCCGACGCGACCGACGGCTACGAGCTCTGGCGTTGGAGCGTGGGCGGCGTGAGCCAAGTCAAGGACATCGAGCCCGGCGCCGGGTCGGGATATCCCTCGGGGCTCTATGCCGTCGGTTCCAACGTCGTCTTCGCCGCCTGCACGGTTGCCTTCGGCTGCGAGCTTTGGGCGAGCGACGGCACCGGCCCCGGAACCGTTCAGCTCGCGGACATCCACCCCACGGAATCCTCCTCTCCCTACAACTTTTTCTGGCACCCGGGCCTCGCACGCCTCTTCTTCACCGCCGACGACGGCGTCCACGGGTCGGAGCTCTGGCAGCGGTCGGCCGGCGTCGTGAGCCGGGTGACCGACATCTCCCCCGGCCTGGACGACGGACGTCCGAACGGCCTCGGCGCCCTGGCGACGAAGCTGGTCTTCACCGGCGATGACGGTGGCGGAGGAACGCGGCTCTTCACCTACGACGGTACCACCGTCGTGCAGATCAAGAGTCTGTCGACGTCCGGAGCGTCCAGCAATCCCGAGCACACGCTGGCGTGGAACAGCCGCGTCTATTTTCTGGAGGGCGGCAACTGCTGGTACACCGACGGCACGGCGGGCGGTACCGTCGCGTGGGAGGGCTCCTGCTTCCCCGATCCGAGTTTCGTCGTCGGCGACGGCCGGCTGCTCTATGGCGTTTCGACGGCCTTCGAGCGCGAGCTCTGGTCGATCGACAGCGCGGACGTGGAGACGCCGGAGACCGACCTCTCGAGCTACTCCTCGAGCCCGGCGGAATTCGTCTGGCTCGACGGAACCGCCTTCTTCTCGGCGGACGACGCCATCTCCGGCCGCGAGCTCTGGATCTCGGACGGCACTCCGGCCGGGACGGAGCTGATCGACCTCGACGTCGGCGCGGGGGCGTCGTCGCCTTCGAAGTTCACGCTGTTCGAGGGCGAGATCTGGTTCAGCGCCACGACTCCCGCGACCGGTGCCGAACTCTGGCGCAGCGACGGCACACCCGGCGGGACCGAGCTCTTCGAACTCCGGCCGGGGAGCTCCGGGAGTGCTCCTTCGCGACTCGTCGTTCTCGGCGCGAGTCTCTTCGTCGTCGCCTACGATGAAGTACTCGGCGAGCAGCTCTTCCGCATCGCCGACGCCGGATCGCCAGCTGTGGTGCTCGACTTCGACAACCAGGCGAGCCTATCGCCCGAGCAGTTGGTCGGCGCGGGAAACCGGCTCTACTTCTTCGGCGGGGCCGCTTCCACGGGCTGGGAGCTCTTCACCATCGCCGAGAACGATGCCGAGCCGACGCCGCTCGAGATCGTGCCGGGAGTCGGAGAACCCGACGAGCTCGACGAGCTCGTGGTGTGGAACGGCTCGGCCTACTTCATGGCCGACGACGGCGTGACCGGCAGGCAGATCTGGCGCAGCGACGGCGTCACGGTCTCGAGGATCTCGAACCTCGCCGGGGGCTACACGCCCGAGAAGCTCACCGCTGGCAACAGCGGGGTCTACTTCGTCTACGACGATGCGGTGTTCGGCGTTGAGGTCTGGCGGACGGACGGAGTCTCGACCCATCGCGTCACCGACATTCACCCCCTCGCCGGGGACGCTCACCCGAACGATCTGACGTGGGCCGGCGAGCGTCTCTATTTCTCGGCCTATGAACCGACGGCCGGCTATGAGCTCTGGTCGACGGACGGAAGCGAGGTGGCGCGGGTCGCCGACCTCTGGCCCGGGACGACCGGCAGCTATCCCAGCGACCTCGTCGCTGCCGGCGATCGGCTGCTCTTCGTGGCCGACGATGGGGTTGCCGGCGCGGAGCTCTGGATCACCGACGGGGCGTCCGTGCAGCGGCTTCCCGAAGCCTGGCCAGGAGTCGCCGCGAGTCGTCCGCAAGCGGTGGCGGTCAACCCCGCGGCGACCCGGATCCTCTTCTCGGCCTTCGGGCCGGCGACCTGGCGCGAGCCCTACCGCATCGACCTGCTGCTCTTCGCCGACGGCTTCGCGACCGGCAACAGCTCCGCCTGGTCGGCGACGGTTCCCTGAGCGGAGAGTCCTGACGGTTTTCGGCGGTTCTCCGATTTCGACGCGACGAAGCGGGCGCAGTCCGCACCGCGCTGACGGGAGAAGTCAGTAGACTGTCGCCGGCTTTCACGGAGGTGGGCATGTTCCGACTGCCGCGACTCGCACTGCCGCTCGCAGCGTTCATCGCGCACTGCGTGCTGGCTCCGGCAGGCTCCGCCGCCGCGGCGGGGGGGCTGAGTGCGGCAGAACGCCGGCTCGTGGCGCGCGTCGAAGCGCGAAGCGAAAGCGCGATCGACCTCCTGCGCCGCGCGGTCGACCAGCCGAGTGCGACCGAGAACCTCGACGGCGTCCGCAAGGTCGGCGCGATCTTCGCCGCCGAGCTCGCCGGTCTCGGCTTCGAGACGCGCTGGGTCGAGCTGCCGCAAGCGGTCGGCCGCGCCGGTCATCTCGTCGCCGAGTACCGCGGCGGCGGCCGGAGCGGTTGCCGGAGCGCGTATCCTGATGATCGGCCATCTCGACACCGTGCTCGAAGGCGAACCGTTCCGGCGCGAGGGCGAGCGCGCCTTACGGCAGTGGCGTCTCCGACATGAAGGGCGGCGACGTGGTGATCGTCGAGGCGCTGCGGGCGCTCGCCGACGAGGGGCTGCTCGCCGGCCGGCAGGTGATCGTCGTGCTGACCGGCGACGAGGAGAATCCGGGCGAGCCGCACGCGACGAGCCGTGCGGCGCTGCTCGAAGCGGCTGCCGCGAGCGACATCGCCCTGGCCTTCGAGGGCTCGGTGCCGGGCATGGCGGTCGTCGGCCGCCGCGGCATCGCCTCCTGGCGGCTCGAGACCGCCGGTTCGACCGGGCACTCGTCGCGCATCTTCGGTCCGGCGCGCGGCGACGGCGCGATCTTCGAGATGGCGCGCATCCTCAGCGCTTTCCGCGCCGAGCTTCCCGAGCCCTACCTCACCTTCAACCCGAGCGTCGTCGTCGGCGGCACCGCCGCCGATCTGCCCGAAGAGGGTGCCGCGGGGACCGCCACCGGCAAGCACAACGTCGTGCCGGCGACGACGATCGTCGAGGGCGACCTGCGCTTTCTTTCCGCCGAGCAGCGCGGGCGGGTCGAGGGGAAGATGCGCGCCATCGTCGGGCGTTCCTCGCCGCAGACGAGCGCCGCGATCAGTTTGTCGACGGTATGCCGTCGATGGCGCCGACCGCCGGCAATCGTGCGCTGCTCGCCGCTCTCGATCGTGCCAGCCGCGACTTGGGTACCGGCCCCTACGCCGAGCACGACCCCAACGAGCGCGGCGCCGGCGACATCTCGTTCGTCGCCCACCTCCTCCCCGGCCTCGACGGCCTGGGGGCGCTCGGCGAGCAGGAACATGCCCGCGGCGAGTACATCGATCTCGCCGAACTGCCGCGCCTCATCCAGCGCACGGCGCTACTCGTTCATCGCCTGAGAGAGTGAGCCGCGGCCTCCGCGGAGGGAAATCAGCACACCTTTCCCCAGTCCTTCTGGCGCGCCGCGATCCAGCCGTCGATCTCGGTCAGGCGCTCGCGAACCGGACCGGAGATCCCGGGCTCGGGGTGGAGAGCGAGGCGCTCGAGATCTTCGCGGTAGGCGCGGAAGCTCGGGTGGCAGAGGTCGACGCTCGTGGTGTAGGTCAGGAAGTTGAGCAACTGGCGCGCGGCGACCTGCGCCCTTTCTCCGCGCGCAGGATCGAGCGTCGCCACCCGGGCGGCCTCCGCGAGCATCGGCGCGAGCGCTGGAGAACCGCCGGTGGACTCGGCGGCGATCGTCTGCTCCAGGGCGCGGCTGAAGGCGTCGTCGTCGAGCCCGGCGAGGGCGGCGGTGAAACGCGCTTCGAGCTCGCGCCAGACCGCGTCGCCATTCGCCGCTGGCTGTGCGGGGCGGGAAAGATCCGCCAGCGCCAAGGTCGCCGCGAAGCGCGAGCTCGCGAAGTCGACCCGCCGCCGGCTGTCGCGGGCCCGGCCCGGGCCGGTGCGCTCCGCCCCCGGCAGCACCTGGGTTGAACCGACCTTGGTGAGGAGCGCGTTGCGCTCGAATGCGCCCGGCGAGAGCCGTTCGATGATCTCGAGGTAGCGCCCGCCCCAGAACGGCAGCAGCGCGAGCGGCACCCAGACGAAGTAGTGACGGTGGCGCGGGGCGACGCCGCGCGAAATCAGGCGCGTGCCGGCCCACCAGAACGGCAGGCCGAACGGAATCACCAGGATGATTGAAAAGAGGAGCTCGGCGAAGCCGTTGCCGGCCGACGGCGGGAGGTGCGAGAGGGCGTCAGCAACGAAGATTCGATGTGGCTTGCCGGGCCGGAAGCGCACCGGCAGCACCGTCGCTTCCTCGGCGCCGCGGGTCCAGTCGCCGACCAGGAGATCGATCGGGCGATCGAGGTCGGCGAGCGCGTTGGCGAGGTAAGTCTCGCCGTTCCACGGCGCCGCGCTTTCGAGCAGCGTCGCTTCGCTCTCGGACCAGAGGAGGTCGAAGCCCGGCGAGGGGGCGTCGGCGGCCGTCCAGCGAAAGCGCCAGCTGGGCGTAATCGGCGGCGGCGATGCGAGGAGCGGCGGCGAACTGCCCCACTGGTGATGCGCTTCGAGCCCCTCCCCGTGCGGGAGATAGCGGACCCAGATCCGCTCTGCGCTGCCGGTTGCCGAGGTCGCGGGAGCTTCCATCCCGCGCGGCTCGAACGACAGCAGCACCGAGGGCACGACGCGTTGCGTGCCGTCCCAGACTCCCGAGACCAGGCGAAGCTCGACCCGTTCGACGCGCGCTTCGGCTGTCGCCGTCGCGGTGGCGCGATACCAGGCGGCCCGCACCATGGTGTCGATCTGGCGATGCACGAGCACGAACCAGGGGGCGCCGAGGGCGACGAAGAGAGTGCCCACGATCCAGCCGCCGCGCCCCAGGAGGAGGCGAAGGACGACCACCAGCGCTTCGGCCCAGAGGGGCCGCGGAGGGAGCGGCAGGCGGCGCTCGATCCACAGCTCGAGCCGGTCGAGACCGGCCGCCGGATCAGGGAGCCCGTCGCCGTCGGCCTGGCGTCGACGCCGGCGGCTAGAGCGCACGCCGACCCTCTGCCACAGGCGCGTGGAGTCGCGGGAGCGAGGAGCGCCTGAGGTTGTGGCACGGTTCGAGGTGCGCGCCCATTGCAGGAGAGAACGCACAATACTGCGGCCGTGCGACAGGCCGTCAGCGCTGGATTCTCGTACCTCCGTCGGGGCCGGAGTCGCTCTGGCCCCGACGGTCCTCTCTCCTGGTGGGGTCGGCCCGTCTCAGGCTGCCGGTGGCCGCCAGGGCGCACCGCGCATCCATTCCACGGCTGCAGACTCGGCGAGCGCCGGACTGATCAGGAATCCCTGGCCGAGGTCGCAACCGAGGCTGGCCAGGAGGTTCCAGGTCGCGAGGTCGTGAATCCCCTCGGCCACCACTTGCCTGCCAAAGCTGTGCCCGAGCTCGATCAGCGAGCGAACGATGATCGCGTCCGGTTCGTTGCGAGTCATGTCATGCACGAAGTTGCGGTCGATCTTGATCTCCGAGGCCGGGAGCTGCTTCATGTGCGAGAGCGACGAATAGCCGGTGCCGAAATCGTCGATGGACAGACCTACGCCAGCCTCGAGGATCGGCCGCAAGAGGGCGATCGCATGGCCGGGGTCGGCGAGAAGGCTCCCCTCGGTGATCTCGAGGGTGAGCCAACGGGGCTCGAGTCCGGCGGCGTCGAGCGTCGCGGCGATCGACTGTGCGAGACCGGCCTCCCGCAGGTCGCGGGGGAGAGATTCACCGACACGCCGACCTCGAGACCGTCCCGTTGCCAGCGCCGGCAGGCCTGAATCGCAGCTTCGAGCGCCCAGCGGGTGACCTGATGGACGAGGTTTCCCGCTTCCGCGAGCGGGATGAAATCGCGCGGCAGGAGGAGGCCCAACTCCGGGTGCTGCCAGCGCGCCAGGGCCTCGGCACGCCGCACCCGACCCGTCGCGAACTCGACCTCGGGCTGGAAGTAGATCTGGAACTGGTCGCGGCAACTGTCGCGCCGGAGATCGGCCAGGAGCGTCAGGCGCGCGGGACTGTGCGCGTCGATCTCGGCGGAATAGACGCTGTGGCCTTGGCTCGAGTGCTTCGCGGCGTACATCGCGACGTCGGCGCGGCGCATCAGCGTCAGCGGGTCGGCGCCATGTTGCGGACAGAGCACGATGCCGATGGCCGCTCCGACCGTCAACTGCTGGCCCTCGACGACGAGCGGTTCGACGAGCGAGGCGAGGAGCGAGTGCGCCACCTCGACCGCCTTGTCGAGGTCGTCGAGATCGGGCAACAGAACGGCGAACTCGTCGCCGCCGAGCCGCGCCACCGTGTCGGTGGTGCGCAGGCGGCTCGACAGGCGGCTCCCCACCTGGCGCAACATCTCGTCCCCGCACTGGTGGCCGAAGGTGTCGTTGATCTCCTTGAAGCCGTTCAAGTCCATGAACAGGAGGCCCAGCGGCTTGGCGGTGCGGCTGCACTTCAGAATCTCCTGTTCCAGACGGTCGTAGAGCAGGAGCCGGTTCGGCAGACCGGTGAGGGCGTCGTGCAGTGCCTGGCGCCGCAGCTGCTCCTCGGCCAGGCGCCGCTCCGCAATCTCGCGTTCGAGGTGCTGGTTCGACTCGGAGAGCTCGGTGGTGCGCGCCAGCACGCGGCGCTCGAGCAGGTCGTTGGCCTGGCGCAGCTCCTCCTCCATCCGCAGGCGCTGGAAGAACTCGGGCACCGCCACGCTTGCCCTGGCCGCAGACGTCGTCGGGGCGCTGCGGGGTCGAGCGCCCGTGCCCTTACCGGCGCCCGCGGTCTGGCGCGCGAGGTGCTCTTCGATGCGTGACGGTGGCGCCATGATGAAGAGGCAGCGGCCGCCGCCGGCGGCGACGCATTCGATCTCGGCCGAGACCAGCGGGATACGGAAGCTCTCCGCGCACCAGCCGGAAGAGTAGCCGGCATTCATGATGCAGACCGGAGTGTCACTGTGGCGGTGCTTCTCGCGCCAGGCGTGCGATTCGAAGGAGAAAGGATGCTCGAAGACGAGCAGAAAGTCGTCGTCCGCCGACGGCCGCGACTCGGGAAGGATCCGCACCGAAGCCCAGCCGGAGAAGGCGAAGTGGACCGGGCCGGCCGAGAGGCGCTCGATCGGATCGGTCACCCCCATCTTCTCGTGGAAGCGGCGCGCGTCAGCCTTGCCGATGGCGTGCGCGAGGTCGAACAACAGGTTGTCCGCCACGCTGCGCGCCTCGGCAAGTCCCCGGTCGGCGAAGAGCGACATCACCAGCTCGACGAACTCGACCGACATCGAGGCGGCGCGCAGCAGCACGTAGCGCTCGCCGGCGATCGATATCGTCGCTTCGTCCGGGCGGTGGATGCGCTCGCTGAAGTAGCGCGCGACGTACGCCTGAGCCTTGAGGAAGACCGGTGCGATCTCGGGCGGGACGCTGACCGTGCTCAGGCGGGTACGGAAGCGATCCCAGTCGGAAGCGAGGTCGCCGGTCTCCTTCGCGGAAGAGTTCGGCGCGAGGTTCAGTCGTCCGCGCAGGGCGAGGACCTCCGCCGCCAGCCGTTCGCGGCTCCAGTCCTCCATCTCGGGCGGAAGCGATTCGCCTCGCTTCTCGATGCCGTCGCTCAATTTGCGCTCGCTTTCGGCGCTCCGAACTTCGCAGAGCATAGCCGAGAGGCACGAATGGGGTGCCGCGGGCCGGCGCGAGAGGCCGGCCGGGGACGGGGCGGCAGTCGTCAGGTTCCGCGCCGTCAGGGTGCTGGCAGGCGGCTCGTACGAGCCGCCTGCGCGTCGGTCGTCGGGACGTGGCAGGCGAGGCAGAGGAAGCGCGCGCCGGCGACGGTGGCGCCGACCTCGGCCGGGCTGTTGCGGAGGTCGGTGCGGTGGCTCGCCGGCAACTCGGGCGCGTCCGCGCCGGCGTCGAGCGCATGGCAGTCGAGGCAGGCGTTGGGCTCGCGCAACGCAGGGTGAGCGGTACGAAGTCGGCGATGGCATGAGGAATGCGCGGCGGAGCGATCACGAAGGCGCGCGGCAAGAGCTCGTTGTCGCCCGGCTAAGCGCCAGTCCAGGTGAAGCCCGCAGGGTTCGGCACCTCGAAGAGGCTGCCGGGATAGAGCGAGAGGTCGCGGTCGGAGATCGTGGCGATGGCGGAGGTCGGCTTCGCCTCGGCGCTGGGCGGCGCCGGAGGCACGGCCCGCCTGGGCTCGTCGCCCACCAGGACGCCGGAAAACGCCAGAGCGCCCGCAACGACGGACAGAGCCAGAGCTCGTTTCATGACCTTTCTCCTCTCATGCGCTCCAGCGCTCACGCTTTGCTCACGCGCACGGCGCACTTCTTGAAGTCGATCTCCTTCGAGATCGGACAGGTGGCATCGAGAGTCACCTTGTTGATGAACACCGACTCGTCGAACCAGGGGACGTAGACCGTGCCGCGCGGCGGCCGGTTGCGGCCGGCGAGCTCGACGCGCGCCGTGATCCGTCCGCGCCGCGACTCGATCGCCGCCAGGGCGCCCTGCGTCGAGGCCCGCGCTTCTCGGCGTCCTTCGGGTGCATGAACAGCTGCGCCTCGGGCATGGCGTTGTGCAGCTCGGGCACGCGGCGGGTCATCGAGCCCGAGTGCCAGTGCTCGAGCACGCGGCCGGTCGAGAGCCAGAGATCCCAGGTCGTGTCGGGGCTCTCCGGCGGCGCGGCGTAGGGGCGGAAGAAGATCTTCGCCTTGCCGCCGATCGCGACCGGCTCGGCGGTGCCTGCGGCGGCGAGCGTGCCGTAGGGGAGCTTCTTGCCGGCCTTGCCGTAGAAGTCGAAGCCGCTGCCCTTGGCGACGTACGGGTCGTAGCGCCTCGTTGAAGCGCCAGGCCGTCTCCTTGCCGTCGACCACCGGCCAGCGCAGGCCGCGCACGTCGTCGCGGAAGTAGACGTCGAACGGCGCGAGGTCGTGGCCCTCGCCGCGGCCGAAGCCGGCGTACTCCTCGAACAGCGCCTTCTCCGGGAACCAGTCGATCGCCGCGGCGCCCGGGGGGGCGACGGTGGCGTTGGCGTGTTCTCCGGCGACCGGATCGGGCCAGCGGACCTTGCGGTTGGCGGGGTTGGCGAAGAGCACCTCGTAGAGCGTCGATTGCGGGGGTGTAGCCGAGCGCGGTGGCTGCGGCCGGCACGTCCGGCAGCACGCCGTCCTCGAAGCCTTCGGCCTTGAGGCCGGGGATCTTCTGCGTGCCCCAGACGTCGGCGAGCTTGAAGCGCTTCGAAAACTCGAGCATCTGCCAGAGATCGGTGCGCGCCTCGCCGGGAGCATCGACCTGCTGCCGCCACATCTGCGTGCGGCGCTCGGAGTTGCCGTAGGCGCCCCACTTCTCGAAGATGATCGCCGACGGCAGGATCAGGTCGGCGACCTTGGTCGACAGCGTCGGGTAGACGTCGGAGACCACGATGAAGCAGTCCTTCTCGCGCGCCGCGTGGATCCAGTGGTTGGCGTTGGCGGTCGACTGGAACGGGTTCGTCACCTGCACCCAGAGCCAGCGCAGCGAGCCGTCCTCGAGGTCGCGCATCATCTTGGTGATGTGGCTGCCGACCTTCGGGTTGATCGTCTTCGCCGGCAGCCGCCAATGGTGCTCGGCCTTCTCGCGGTGGGCGGCGTCGTCGACCATCATGTCGGCCGGCAGGCGGTGCGAGAAGGTGCCGACCTCGCGCGCCGTGCCGCAGGCCGACGGCTGGCCGGTGAGCGAGAAGGCGCCGGCGCCGGGACGCGCCTGCTTGCCGGTCAGCAGGTGCACCATGTACGCCTGCTCGTTCACCCAGGTGCCGCGGGTGTGCTGGTTGAAGCCCATCGTCCAGTAGCTCACCACGTTGCGCTTCGGGTCGGCGTAGTGGTCGGCGAGCTGCACCAGCTTCTGCCTGAACGCCTCGTGCGGCTCGTCGGGAGTCGCCCTGGGCGAGCGCGGCGACGAAGTCGAGGCGTGTAGGGCTCGAGCGCCTTCTTGAACTCGTCGAAGGGGATCAGCCAGTGCTTGCCGGGATCGGCGGTCGGCCTTCTGGCTGACGCGGTTCTCGATGTGCGGGGTCGAGGCCCGCCAGGATCGCCTCCTCGCGCGACAGCACGATCTCCGTCTCGTGCGCCTGGGTGTCCTTCTCGGCGGCGAAGGCGAACTTGTCGACGGGCCGCATGCCGTAGCCGATGTCGGTCGGGCCGGCGGCGAAGACGCAGTGCTTGTCGACGAACGCCTGGTTGACGGCGCCGCGCTGCACGATCTCGCGGGCGATGTAGTTCCAGATCGCGAGGTCGGTGTTGGGCTTGAAGACGATCTCGACGTCGGCGGACTCCGACGAGCGGTTGTGGAAGGTGGTCAGGTTGAAGACCGCGGTAGCTCTCCCGGCGCAGCCGCTGGTCGACGATGCGCGCCCAGAGCATCGGGTGCATCTCGGCCATGTTGGCGCCCCAGAGCACCACGGTGTCGGTGGGCTCGATGTCGTCGTAGCAGCCCGACGGCTCGTCGATGCCGAAGGTCTGCATGAAGGCGGCGACCGCCGAGGCCATGCAGTGGCGGGCGTTGGGGTCGAGGTTGTTCGAGCGCCAGCCGGCCTTGACCAGCTTCGACGCGGCGTAGCCCTCCTGGATCGTGTACTGGCCGGAGCCCATGATGCCGACGCCGGTCGGCCCAAGCGCGGCGTGGGCGCGCCGCCACTCGCGCTCCATCTCGTCGAAGGCGCGCTGCCAGGAGACCGGGACGAACTCGCCCTGCTTGTCGAACTTGCCGTCCTTCATGCGCAGCAGCGGATGCGTCAGGCGGTCGGCGCCGTAGGGGATCTCGGCGTTGGCGTAGCCCTTGACGCAGAGCAGGCCGCGGTTGACCGGGCTCGCGGCGTCGCCGCGCACCGCGACGACGCGCTTGTCGCTGGGTGGCGATCTCGATGCCGCAGCCGACGCCGCAGAACCGGCAGACGCCCTTGTCCCAGGTCCATCCGCGCATCGGCGTCGGCGAGGAGCGCCGACGTTGGCCAGGCTGAAGCCGGGCAGTCCGACCGCCGCCGCGGTGGCCGCGGCGACGCTGGTGCTCAGGAACTCGCGGCGGGAGAGCGGGCGTCTCATGGCTTGGGCTCCAGGAAGGCGACGTCGGAGTCGGTGTCGGCGGGGGCATCCGAGGCATGGGAGGCTCGGGAGGCAGCGGAGGCGTCTGCAGTCTCGCGATCGACGAAGTGGTAGACGAGGTCGACACTGTGGACATGGGGGAGGTGGCCGATAGCTTCGAAGAGGCGTTCGCCCTCGGCACGGTCTTTGGTCTCGAGCACCGCGACGCAGCGCCCAGTCCCCGCGTCGAGATGATGCACCGCAACGCCCGGGGTCGCGTCGAGAAGGCGCCGCACCTCGGTGAAGCGGGCCGGTTCGGCCGAAATCAGCACTCCAGCGTAGTGCCGCGGGGTTTCCTGCGGCGACTCGGGCGGCGACGATTCAAACACGTTCGATCCCACCTCCACGGCGTCTCCGAAAGTAGCTCCCTCCGTGCCGATCCGGCACACCCTCCGGGGTGGGGCCGCGGAGGTCCCCGGCCGGGAGAGCTGCTAGGAAGGCGGCCGGGTGGGAGAGGGCGGCGCAGCCAGTTGCCTCTCGACGGCGGCGATCCGTGGATCCCCGGCAGGATAGGCGGCGCGCAGGATCGGCAGGGCCTCCGCATAGAGCGCCCGCGCCTCGTCGGCCTGGTGCCGGCGGGCGAGCAGATCGGCGAGGAAGATCTGCGCTTCAGCCAATCCGAGATTCGCCGGTTCGAGCGTCGCGCGGCTCTGTTTCAGCCCTTCCCGAAGCCACTTCTCGGCGACCCCCAGGTCGCCCAGCGCCGCGTATCCGAGGCCGAGGTCGGTCAGGCTCTGGGCGGTCTCCGGATGGGCCGCGCCGTAGGCCTCCTGGCGGATCGCCAGCGCGCGCTCGAAGAGCGGCAAGGCCTCCGGCGCGCGGCCCAGCGCGAGGAGCGCCTCGGCTTCGTTGCGCAGGGGCCAGGCGACGTAGGGATGGTCGGTGCCCAAGGCTGCCGCGTAGACCCTGGCGGCGCGCTCATAGAGCGCGGTCGCCTCATCCTGGCGGTCGAGAGCCACCAGGGTCGTGCCGAGCGAGTTGAGGGCGTTGCCAAACTGAACGTGCTCGACTCCCCAGGTGCGTTCTACCAGCTCCCTGGCGCGCTGGTGATACGGCAGGGCCTCCAGCGGCCGGCCCAGCAGTCGCAGAACCTGTCCGAGGTTATCGAGCGGAATGGCCGCCAGCGGGCTGTCCGCGCCATCGCTGCGCTCGATGAGGTCGAGGCTCTCGGCGAACGCCGCGCGCGCCAGCTCGTACTCACCGGCGTCCTGATGAACGAGGCCGAGGTGATTCAGCCAGCGGCCGGTCTCGGAGGAGACTCGCCCGGCCTCGCTCTGGCGGGCGATGGCGAGCGCGCGCTCGATCAGGGGGCGGGCGTGATCCAGATCGCCCGCCAGGCGAAAGACGAGCCCGAGCGCGGAGAGCGTGCGTGCCAGGTCACGGTGGTCCGGCGGCAGTTGCTGCTCGCGCAGCGCCAGGGCGTTCTCGAGCAGTCGCTGCGCGCGCTCGAGATCACCCGCGGTGCGCTCGAGAACTCCCAACTCGTAGAGCGACTCGGCCCTGGCGAGGTCGCCGCCGGCGTCGCCGGCGCCCCCGGCGGGGCGCAGAGCCAACGATCTTTCGAGCAGAGGCCGCGCCGGTTCGAGCAGCCCCAGGTCACGATGGACAGCGCCGAGCACGGTCAGGAGCCTCGCCTGTACCACCGGTTGCGCGGCGAGGTCGCGTTCGATTCGCTGGGCGCCCTGCTCGAGGATCTCGCGAGCGGTGAGCTTCGCCCCGCGGGTTCGCGCCGGATCGGCGTTCTGGAAGAGCGCGGCGAGAAACTCCGCCACGCTCCGCGCGGTTTCAGCCTCGGCAGTCGCGCGGTCGCGTTCGGCGCGCATCCGCACCGCGGCGACAGTGATCGTGGTCACCAGGAGAGCGAGCGCCAGCGCGCTCGCGACGAGCGCGCCGCGATGGCGCCCGGCGAACTTCGCCGCGCGATAGGCGAGACTGCCGCGCCGCGCGGCGACCGGCCGGCCGTCGAGGTGACGCCGCAGGTCGTCGGCGAAGGCATCGACGGTGGCGTAGCGCTCCGGCGGCGACTTGCGCAGCGCCTTCGCCACGATCGCGTCGAGATCGCCTCGGAGCTCCGGCGCTCTCGCGACCTCCTGGTGCAGAGCTGCCTCCGCCCACTCCTCGGGCGCGCCGGTCGGCACGCGGTAGGGACGGCGGCCGGTCAGCAGCTCGAACAGCACGACGCCGAGGGAGTAGATGTCGGTCGCCGGTCGTGGTGGCGGCACCGAGGACCTGCTCGGGGCTGGCGTACTCCGGCGTCAGCGCGCGCAGAGAGGTCCGGGTCGCGCCTGCCGGGCCCGCCGATCGGAGTCAGGATCTTGGCGACGCCGAAATCGAGCAGCTTCGCGTCGCCGGCGGCGGTGACGAGGATGTTCGCCGGTTTGATGTCGCGATGAACGATGAGGTGGCTGTGGGCGTGGGCGACCGCAGCCAGGATCTGCAGGAAGAGGCCGAGCCGCTCCCGGCGCGAGAGCTTCTCTTCGGTGGCGAAAGCGAGCAGGGAGCGGCCCTCGACGTATTCGAGCACCAGATACGGCTCGCCGCCCGCGCTCTCGCCGCCGTCGAGGAGGCGCGCGATGCCGGGGTGCTCGAGCGCTGCCAAGGCCTGCCGTTCGGCGGCGAAGCGCTCGCGCAGGAGCGGCGACAGCAGCTCGGCATGGACGAACTTCACCGCCACCAGCTTGTCGAAGCTCGCATCGGCGCGCCGCGCCAGGAAGACCGTTCCCATCCCGCCTTCGCCGAGCGGAGCCAGCAGCTCCCACGTTCCGACCTGCTCGCCCTGTCGGTGTGGCGCGACGCCGTCAAGGGCAGTGGCGCCCGACAGGCTCAGGAAGCCCGTATCGCGGTCTTCGGCGGCAAGCAGGGATCGCGCTTCCCGGGCGAGCTCCTCGTCACCCTCCGCCAGAGCCGCGAGCTCGGCCTCGCGCTCGACCCGGGAGAGCGGCGCGAGACGATCGAAGGCGGCGCGGATCTCGCGCCAGCGCTCGGGGGTCACGGCGCGCCGAGCTCGCGGGCGAGAAAGGCGCGCGCCGAGCGGAAGTCGCGCCCGGCGGTGGCAGTGGAGACTCCGAGCGTCTCGGCGGCCTCTTCGACGGAGAGGCCGCCGAAGAAGCGCAGCTCGACGAGCCGCGCCTGGGCCGCATCGAGCGTGGTCAGCCGCTCGAGCGCCTGGTCGAGAGCCAGCAGGTCGACGCGCCTGGTCTGCACCGCGAGCCCGGCCTCCCCGGCGGCGGAGTCGAGCTCGACGAGCGTCGCGCCGCCGCCGCGCTTGTCGCGGGCGCGTCCGCGGGCATGGTCGACCAGCAGGCGGCGCATCGCCTGCGCCGCGACGCCGAGGAAATGCGCGCGGTTGCGCCAGTCGACACGCGACTGGTCGACCAGCTTGAGATAGGCCTCGTGCACCAGCGCGGTCGGCTGCAGCGTATGCCCTTCACGCTCGCGCCGCATCTGGCGCTCGGCGATGCGGTGGAGCTCAGGGTAGACCAGCTCGAGGAGCCTGTCCCCGGCGCCGGAGTCGCCCCGCCCCCAGGCGACGAGCGCGGCGGTAACCGCACTCTGCTCGGAATCCGTCTTACCGGTTCCCATGCCCAGTCCCCCGCGACGGCTGCGTTTGCGCTCAGGCTAGAACCCTCACGTGACCCTGTCAAACAGGCTCTCCCGCCGCGGTCGTGGCTCCAGCTGATCGCCAACTCGCCGGTTTGTCGCGTTCCCTATCAAGACCAGTTCTGATCGGAGAGCCGCCATGAGATTCGATGCCCGCCACCAGAGAGTCCTCGCCCTGCTGAGCCTGATCGCGCTGCTGCCCTTTTCGCGACCCGCGAGCTCCCAGCTCACCCCCCTCGGCGCCCGATTGCTCGAGGAATGCGCCGCCGCCGGCAGTTGCGACACGGACGACAACTTCGGCTCTTCCGTGGCGTCGGGGAACTTCAACGGCGACGCCTTCGAGGATCTCGCGGTCGGCGTCCCTGGGGAGACGGTGGGCGGCGACGCCGACACCGGCGCGGTCCACATCTTCTACGGCTCGGCCGCGGGCCTCCTGTCGACCGGCGACCAGATTTTCCACCAGGGTACGGAGGGCATCGACGACACGGCCGAACCCGGGGATCATTTCGGGTTCGCGGTCGCCGCCGCCGACTTCAACGCCGACGGCTTCGACGACCTGGCGATCTCGGCGCCGGATGAAGACCTCCTCGCCGCCGACGATGCCGGCGCGGTCTGGGTGCTCTTCGGATCGGCGAGCGGCCTCACCGCCACCGGCAGCCTCGCTTTCGGACAGGAGACGATCAGCGACAGCGAGAGCTTCGAGACCGGCGATCGGTTCGGGTTCTCTCTCGCGGCCGGCCGGATCAACTCCGGCAATCGCGCCGACCTGGTGATCGGCGTCCCGGGCGAGGATGGCATCCCGGGCCTCGAGAACGACGCCGGCAAGGTCCACGTGCTCTACAACAACGGCGCAGCGACGCTGGCGCTCGAACAGGAGTGGACCCAGGCCGATGTGAATTGCGAGGCTGTTTTCGAGGACAACGAGAACGGCGACCGATTCGGTTCCGCCCTCGCCGTCGCGGACTTCGACGATGACGGCTTCGCCGACGTCGCCGTGGGCAGCCCTTTCGAGGACTGCAACAGTCTGGTCGGTCTCTGCGGCGGGAACAACTCGACTGCCGACGTCGGCCGGGTCCATGTCTTCACGTCGAGCGCCGCGGGCCTGACGTCGGCGGCGGCCACCTGTTTCGGCACGAACAACGGGCTGTTCTCGGAACCCGATGAGCAGAATGACCGCTTCGGCGGCGCGTTCGCCGCCGGCGACTTCGACGGCGACGGTGTCGCCGACCTCTGCATCGGTTCCGACGGCGAGAGCTTCGGTACGGCCTCTCAAGGGGGCGCCGTGGAAGTGATCTTCGGGGTCGCGGACGCCGGCTTCGAAGCTGGCGCCCAATATACCCAGAACGACGCCGATCCCAACCAGGCCGAGTCGTCGGACCACTTTGGTTTTGCCGTGGCTGCCGGCAATTTCGACGGCGACGCCTTCGGCGATCTCGCCGTCGGCGTACCGTTCGACGACGTCTCCGGCAACGCCGACGCCGGCGAGATCGCGGTCTTCTATGGCTCGGCGACCGGACTCGAGGCCATCGTGCCGGCAGCCTTCCACGCCGACCTGCCGCCCGGCATGCCCGACTCGCCGAACCCGTTCGACCTCTTCGGCGCCGCGCTCGCCGCCGGGGATTTCGACGGCAGCGGCACGGACGACCTGGCGATCGGTGTTCCGGGCGAAGACCTGGGGGCCGCGGGCGCCGCCGGGATGGTCACCGTGCTCTACGGTCTCGATCGCCAGACCGGCACCTTCGGCACCGTCCAGTTCAACGACTCGACGGTCAGCGTCGACGAGGATCGCTTCGCGGCACTGACGGTAGAGCGCAGCAACGCCCTCATTGCCGGCACCGTCGATCACTTGCGGGTCGGCGGCAGCGCAACGCCGGGTGACGATTTCTCCTACTCTCCCGGCACGCTGTCCTGGGACGCACTCGACCAGAGCGGCGAATTCTTCCTGCTCAACCCGGTCGACGACACCCTGGACGAGCCGACGCAGACGGTCATCATCGATCTCGTCGATCCTTCGACCGCGCTCGGGCTCGGAACGCCGCGGCGCGTGGTCGTCTCAATCCTCGACAACGATGTCGCCGGAAGTCTGCAGTTGGAGTTCGCGACCTACCCGACCGGAGAAGGCGCCGGAAGTCGATCGGTGAGTGTGAGCCGGTCGGGTGGCGATGCCTCGGGTGTCACCATTCTCTACGACACCAACGACGGCACCGCGGTCGCCGGCGAGGACTACACCGCGACGTCAGGCATCCTGACTTTCGGGTTCGGTGAAACGCGCAAGTTCTTTTCAGTGCCCATCCTCGAGGACACCACCGACGAACCCACCGAGACGGTGGAGCTAAGGGTCTTCAGCCCGCAGGGCGGCGGAACCCTAGGTGCGCGCACGACAGCGATCCTGACGATCTCGGACAACGACTCCATCGACCAGCTCTTCGTCGACGGTTTCGAGAGCGCCGACACCTCGCGCTGGTCGGCCACGATCCCCTGACCAGCGGCGGCGCCGACCTCAGTCGTCGTCCTCTCCTGCCTCTTCTTTTCCTTTCCCGGCGCCCTTGCCGCCGCCCTCGGTGCCGAGCGTCGCCGCGAGGCCGGCGACGAGCTCGGCCTTGTCGGCGGGTGCCAGGCGCGCTTCCGGGTGGAACGGCAGGTAGATCGGCAGCGGCATCTCACCCTCCTGCAGCTTCTCGGACGCCTCGTTGGCGTCCTTCTGCGGGCGGTTCCACTCCGAGATGTTGAGGTGCCCGCGCCCCTCCTGAACGTCGTTGTAGACCAGCCAGGAGACCGGCGCGACGCGCGAGTACCAGGGCCACTTCGACTCGTTGCTATGACAGTCGGCGCAGGCGCGGAAGAAGAGCTCGCGGGTGCGCGGCGCATCCCACTTCGGCTCGGCGACGACCGCCGGGTTGGTGTGGTTCCAGCCGTAAGGCACCAGCTGGATCGCGAGGAGGAGGCCGCCCACGAAGGCGAGGACACGAGAGAGTCTCGGGCGTTTCATACTTCCATTCTCGCTCATCGGCGTGACGAATCGATGAATCAACCGGCCGCCCTGGCCCCGCTCCGCCCGGAAATCCGACCTCCTGAGTGAAGCCCGTTCCAAGACCGGCTTTCCTGGAGGTTGTGATGCCGAGGAACTCCCGCCGCCGCACGCTTCAGCGCATCGTTGTCTGCGCCTTCGGGGCCGGGCTTGTCATGAGCGCTCTCGCCGCGGCTGTCGACGACGGTTGGCACCTCGCTCATGGCACCGTCCCCTTCGATTTGGGAGGGAATGACGCCGACGTCGCCCAGGGGGTCACCGTGCTCGACGACGGCAGAATCCTGCTCGCTGGAACCGTGGCCAATGGCTCCGTGACGACAGCGGCCCTGGTGCGACTGCTGCCGAACGGCAATACCGACCCGACCTTCGGCGGCGGCACCGGCAGGGTGGTCAATCCCTGCTCCCTCTTCGTGGCTTCGAGCGCGAGCGCGGTCCATCTGCTCCCCGACGGCAGGATCCTCCTCGCCGGCTCCCTTCTCTATGGCGGATCCGGCGATTTCCTGGTTTGGCGGCTGCTGCCGGACGGCAGCTGCGACGACTCGTTCGGCCAGTTCGGCACGCGAGTGATCGCCTTCGACCTCGGGGGCGCCAACCTGGACGAGGTGACCGCCCTGGTGGTGGACCCGGTGGAAGAGACGATCGTCGTGGTCGGCGCCGCCGGCTATCCCGGCTCCGACATCGACTTCGGGGTCGCGCGGCTCATGCCGAACGGAGACCTCGACACGACCTTTTCCGGCGACGGCAAGACGACGATCGCCATCGACTTCGCCGGGGCGGATCCCGATCTCGCCCACGCCGTGGCCATCGATCGCCTGGGACGGATCCTGGTGGGCGGTGCGGCCTGGAACAGGAACGGCGGGGCTTACGAGTTCGCCCTCGTCCGGCTGCTCACCGACGGGAGCTCAGACGCGTCGTTCGGCTCGGCCGGCGTTCTGGCATGGGGCTACAACGCGGGGGGCTCGAACAACGAGCTCATCCGCGGCGTAGCGATCTGGCCGGATGGCGAGATCGTCGCGGTAGGAGAGCTCGGGACTGCAGCCGCGGGGCAAGAGTGGGTGGTTCTACGGATCGGCCCCAACGGAATTCCAGTGATCGGCGTGACCCACGGCTCCTTCGGTGGTGGCCCCGCCGCGGCGAAAGCGGTGCTCCTCCAAGGAGACGGCAAGATCCTGATTGCCGGTTTCGGAATGGTGAGTGCGAGCTTTGACTTCGGGATCGCCCGCCTGCTGCGCGACGGGAATCTCGACCCAGCATTTGGCTTCGGATGGGGCTTCACGAGCTACAACTTCAACTGGGGTGCGGGCACGGATGTCGACGCGGCAAATGCCGTCGCGCTGGATCGCGACGGGCGCATCGTCGCCGCCGGCTACGCCGAATTCAACGATCCCGACTTCGACTTCGCCTGGCTGCGCCTCGAGAGCTCCTACATCTTCGCCGACGGCTTCGACTGGCCCGGCGGCTGGGCGCGCTGGTCTTCGGTCGTGCCGTGAAATCGCTGCATTTGCCTCGCGACGCCGGGGGCGCTAGGTTTGCGCCCGGATGTCCCAGCCAGCGAGCGTTGCGGGCGAGCCGGCCCGGCCGGGGGAGGTCACGCTCCTCCTCGGCGCGTGGGGAAGTGGCGACCGCGCCGCCGCCGATCGGCTGTTCGCGCTGCTCTACGAAGAGCTGCGCCGGATCGCGCACCGCGCGCTCGCCGACCAGCGCCACGAGGCGACGCTGCAGACGACGGCCCTCGTCCACGAGCTCTACCTGCGCCTGGTCGGGTCGTTTCGTCCGGCGGACGACGATCGCCGGCGCTTCTTCGGCGCCGCCGCCAAGGTGATGCGGCGCATCCTGGTCGATCGCGCGCGCGAGCGGCTGGCGGAGAAGCGCGGCGGCGGAGATCGACCGGAGCCGCTCGACGCCTCTCGCGCCGGGCACGACTTCCACGGCGCGACGCAGCGCGGCGTCGAGGCCCACGCCGTCGAGGCGCTCGCTGTCGACCAGGCGCTCACCGCCCTCGAGCGCCACGATCCGCGGCTCGCCGAGCTCGTCGAGTTGCGTTTCTTCGCTGGCTTCTCGGTCGAGGAGAGCGCCGAGCTCCTGAACATCTCGGAGCGCACCGTCAAGCGCGACTGGCAGAAGGCGCGCGCCCTGCTTGCCGACTGGCTCGCCGGAGCCGGCTCCTGAACCGGTGAACGGTCGCGCTGCGGCAGCTCCTGGGTCACGCGAGGCCGCCTGGCCGAGGCTCGAAGCGCTGCTCGACCGCCTGCTCGAGCTTCCCGAGGAGGCGGCGCGCCAGGAGTTGGCGCGCCTTCCGGCGGAGGATGCGCCGCTGCGCGCGCGGCTCGAGGCGGCACTCGTCGCGGCACAGGCGGAGTCCGGGCTTCTCGGGCGCCCGGCTGCGGAGAGTTGGGCGCGTCTCCTCCTCGATCCGGGGACCGAGCCGGCGCCACCTCCGGTCGCTCCGGGGACGCGACTCGGTGCCTGGGAGATCGAGGGCGAGCTCGGCCGGGGCGGCATGGGCACGGTCTACGCGGTGCGGCGCGCCGACGGCGTCTACCAGCAGCTCGCGGCGCTGAAGCTCCTCTCCGCCAGCGCCGACGAGCCGGCGTCGCGCGCCCGCTTTCTTCGCGAGCGCCAGATTCTTGCGCGCCTCGAGCATCCGGCGATCGCCCGCCTACTCGACGGCGGTGTGGCTGCCGATGGCCGTCCATGGCTCGCGCTCGAACGCGTCGACGGCGTGCCGCTCACCGCCTTCGCCGATGCGCGCTGCCTGCCGGTGGCGGAGCGCCTGCGCCTCTTCACCGCGGTGCTTGCGGCGGCCGACTTCGCCCACCGCAATCTGGTCGTGCACCGCGACCTGAAGCCGTCGAACATCCTGGTCACCGCCGGCGGTGAGGTGAAACTCCTCGACTTCGGCATCGCCAAGCTCCTCGACCGCGAGGGGGAAGGCGATGACGAGGGCGATGGGGAGATGACGCGCACCCGCTTCGGTGCGCCGCTCACGCCGCAGTACGCGGCACCCGAGCAGGTGACCGGCGGAGCGGTGACCACCGCGACCGACGTCTACGCGCTCGGACTCGTGCTCTACGAGCTGCTCTGCGGGCGCGCGGCCCTATCGCGTGACCGGCGACTCGGCTCTGGCGCTCGAACGGGCGATCGTCGACACGGACGCAGTGCCGCCTTCGGCCGCCGCGCACAGCGAGGCGGCCGCGACGGCGCGTAACACCACTCCGCATCGCCTGGCGCGACTCCTCTGCGGAGACCTCGACGCGATCGTTCGCAAGGCGATCGCCAAGGAGCCTGGCGAGCGCTACGCCTCGGCCGATGCCCTGGCGCGCGATCTGGAAAACCACCTTGCCGGGCGCCCGATCGAAGCTCACGCCGAGCCGCTGGGCTCACGAGCACGCAAGTTCATCCGCCGCCACAAGGTAGGCGCCGCCGCCACGGCGGCGCTCGGCGCGGCGCTCGTCGCCGGGCTCTTGGCCCTCGGCTACGCCCTGCTGCAGTCGCGCGCCCGCCTCGCCGAGGCGCAGCGCGCCGAGGCGATGCAGGCCTTCCTCCTCGAGCTCTTCTCCGAGATCGATCCCGAGCGCGCGCTGGGGCGGGAAGTGCCGCTGCGCGAAGTGGTCGACCGCGGCGCCGAGCGGCTGGCGACCGAGCTTGGCGACCAGCCGCGGGCGCGCGCCGAGCTGCTCCTCACCCTGGGGACGATCTACCGCAAGCTGGCGCTCTACGAGCCCGCCGGGAAGCTCCTCGACGAAGCGCTGGTGCTGGCGCGGCGGGAGTACGGCGCCGCGAGCCCCGAAGCGGGACGGGTGCTTGTCGCCTTGGGCGATTTGCGCTACTGGCAGGACGACTATGCGGCGGCGCTCGAGCTCCACAAGCAGGCGCTGGTCAACTTTTCCGCCGCGGGGATGGATCTGCGGGCCGAGGCCGCCTCGGCACGCTTCAACGCCGGCTCGGCGCTGCGCCAGCTCGGCCGCTTCGAGGAGGCGTTGGTCGAAGAGCGGCAGGCGCTCGATCTGGAACGCGAGCTCCACGGCGAGGCGAGCCTCGAATACGCCGACGTCGCCAGCGGGCTGGCGCTGACCCTGCACGGATTGACCCGCGACGAAGAGGCGATCCCTTACGCTGCGTCGGCGCTTGCGCTGCGTCGCCGGCGGCTGCCGCCCGACCACCCGCGGATCGCCGACGCGCTCGAGTCGCTCGGCCTGGCGCAGATGGGCGCCGGCGAGACCGATGAGGCCGTCGCCGCGCTCGAGGAGTGTCTCGCCCTCCGGCGGCGCGTCTTCGGCGTTGCGCACCCGGAGGTACTCGAGGCTCTGAACAGCCTGGCGAGTGCCCTCGAAGCGGGCGCGCGTTTCGAGGCGGCGCTGGTGGTGCGCCGGGAAGCCCTGCCGCTCGCCCGTCAGGTGTTTCCCGCCGGCAGCGACTCGCTGGCCGTCCAGGCGAACAACTTCGCCTTCCTCAACTTTCGCCTGCGCCGCTTCGACGACGCGGCGCGCGGCTTTGCGGAGGCGCTCGCAATTTGGCGGCAGACGGCAGGCGAGAAGAGCACGCGCGTCGGCACGGTGCGCAACAATCTGGGCTTCGCCCTCCTCGAGCTCGGGCGCGCCGCGGAAGCGCGGCGCGAGCTCGAACAGGCGCTCGCGATCCGCTCCGAGCTGATGGGCGGCGAGAGCGCCGAGGTCTCGCAGACCCTCCGCATTCTCGGCCTCGCCCGGCTGGCCCTGGGCGAGAGCGCCAGGGCGCGCTCCGACCTCGACCGAAGCGTCGAGCTCGCCCGCAAGGTCTATGCGGAGCGCCACCTGCGCCTTGCCGAAACACTCGCCTCGCGCGCCCAGCTTGCGCTCGCCGAAGGCCGGACAGCCGACGCACGACGCGATCTCGTGGAAGCGCTCGCGATCCGCGAAGAGAAGCTCGGCGCCGACAATCCGCTCAGCGTGGAGACCCGCGCCGCGCTCGCGAGGCTCAGCGCCCCGATTTCGGAGTAGCCAGGACGACGGAGTGGAACGACGAGCTGCCCGGCGGCGAGGAGGGCGTCCTCGGCGTCGAGAAGCCGCGCGACGGCGGCGTCGAAATCGGCCCGCGGCGAGGGCGGGTTGCCGTCGGGGCGATGCAGGTTGGCGTAGATCACCGACAGGAGGTTGCCGCCGTAGTCGCGCTGCTCGAGGAGATCGAACTCGCGGGCGATCGCCGGCAGGATGTCGGAGGAGGCGACGGCCTCGGTCGGGTCCTCGAAGTTGATCGGCGGCCGGATGCGGCCCACTCGCCGGACGCTCTCTCGGCAGGCGGTAGTAGTGCCAGTTCCAGCGCAACTGGTCGACGAGCGTCCATTCTTCGCGCGAAGGTCCGACGTATTCGTCGAGATAGAGCAGCCCGCCGGGCTTCAGCGCGCGCCGCAGGAGGACGGCCATCTCCTCGAGGCGGTCGAAGTGGTGCAGCGAGGCGTGAAAGAAGATCGCGTCGAGGTCGCGGAGCCGCGCGAGCTCCTCCCAGGCGTCGGCGCAGCGGTAGACGATGCGCTCCTGCATGCCGGCCGCTTCCGCCGCCGCCTCGCGCTTCGGCGACACAGACCGGCGAGATCTCGATGCCGGTGATCCGGTCGACGAGGTCGAGGCGCACGAGATCGCGCTCGAAGTGCCCCATGCCGCAGCCGATGCTCACCGCTTCGCGGAGGCGCGGCATCCCCTCGAGGCGCTTCGCGAGCCAGCTCGTCGTCCAGGTGTGGGGGTCGCCGGAGATGCGCCGGTTGATCCGGGCGCGCACCAGCGGGTGGCTGCCCCAGATCTCCTCGACCCGCGAATGGGCCTCGATGGAGTCCCAGTAGTTGACCGGCTCGCTCACCGCATCGAACCTAGCAGAGTTCTCCAGGCCGGCAAACCGTGCGCGCGCCTGCGATATCGTCGCCAACGTCCATGCCTGCTTCAGCTGCTTCGCTTGCCGTCGTCATTCCGACGCACAACCGGAGGGCGATTCTCGAGCGCACGCTCGACGCACTGGGCGATCAGTCGCGGCGCGATTTCCGTATCGTCGTCGTCGACGACGGCTCGACGGACGGTACCTGGGAGTGGCTGCAGATGCGGGCCTCGACGGCCGTCCAGCCGACGCTCTCCGTCGTGCGGCAGGAGAACCGCGGCCAGGGACAGGCGCGTAACCGGGGTGTGCGCCAGGTCGAAGGGGGGCTGGTGCTCTTCCTCGGCGACGACGTCATTCCGCGCCGGGAGCTCGTCGCCGAGCATCTCGCGGCGCACGTCCGCCTGGGGCGCGAGCCATGCGCGGCCTGCGGTGGTCGGCTTCACCGACTGGCGGCGGAGCGAGATGAAGGTCACGCCGGCGCTCGAGATGGCGAACCGTCGAGGGGCATCAGTTCGGCTTCGCCCACATGCAGGCGGAAGAGGAGGTCCCGTTCACCTGCTTCTACACCTCGAACCTCTCGCTGCCCCGGGAGCTCCTGGGGGACGAGCCGTTCGATCCGCGAGTTCGCCGCCTACGGCTGGGAGGACATCGAACTCGGCTACCGCCTGAGCGGCGCTGGTCTGAAGCTCGTTTACCATCCGGCGGCGGCGGCGGAGCACCTGCACCCGATGACCCTCGCCGATCTCTTCGCCCGTCAGCAGCTCGTGGGCCGCGGGATCCGCACGTTGTGGAGTCTTCATCCGGAGCTCGCCTCGTCGCCGTTGCTTTCGCCGCACGAGTCGCCGCGCTGGTTCGGCACCGGTCGAAGGCTGATTCCGCCGCTGGTGCCGCTGCTCTCGGCGCTTGACGGTGTCGGAGTGCCGCTCGGCAAGCGGGTTCTCCACCGGGTGCTGATCTGCGGCTACTATCTGGGCCAGCTCGAACAGCTTTCCGAGACCGCCGCTTGAGCCACCGACCGTGACCCGCGTACTCCTCCTCTGCCCCGAGCCTGGGCGCCCGGCCATGGCCGGGGTGGGCATCCGCTTCTGGGAGATGGCCCGCCACCTCGGCCGCCAGCACGAGGTGCGGCTCGCATTCCCGAAAGAAGGGAGCGAGCTCGGCCTCTGCCCGGCGCTCGCCGAAGCCGAGGTCGTGGGCTACGACCGCGCGAACCTGGCGGAGATCTGCCGCTGGTCCGAGGCTGTGGTCCTCCATGCCCACGTGTCGAATCTCTACCTCGATACTGCCGATCACTGCGAGTCGCGACCGCTGGTCGTCGATCTCTACGATCCCTTCCCGATCGAGAACCTGACCTACTTCCGGACCCTGGGCGACGGCCCCTACCGCCACGACCGCATGACCTTCGAGCGCCAGCTCCGCCAGGGCGATCTCTTCCTGTGCTCCTCGCCGGAGCAGCGCCTGTTCTATCTCGGCATGCTCTATACCCTCGGCCGCCTGAACCCAGAGACCTACTTCGCCGACTTCACGCTCGCCAATCTCGTGCGGGAAGTTCCGTTCGGCATCACGGCGCCGGAGCCTGTTCCAGCCGCAGGCCCGGGCGCTGCTCCGGCGCCGCTCCTGCGCGGCGTCGTGCCCGGCATCGGCCCGGACGATCCGGTCCTCTTCTTCGGCGGCATCTACGACTGGTACGACCCGATGCTCCTTATCCGGCGCTCTTCCGGCCCTCATCGCCCGCTTTCCGGCGCTGCGCGTCGTCTTCTCGGCGAATCCCAACAGCGGATCGACGCCGCAGGAAACCTACACCGAGGTCGTCGCCGCCTGCCGTGCCGCCGGATGGCTCGACCGCCACGTCTTCTTCGTGCCCTGGGTGCGCGGCGGCGGAGCGCTTCCGGCTCTACCGCGAGGCGACGGTCGCGGCGGTCCTCCACCGGCCGCGCTTCGAGGCCGAAATCTCGCTGCGCACGCGCGTCCTCGATTTCCTCGGCGCCGGGCTACCGGTGGTGGCGACCGCCGGCGGCACGATGAGCCGCCGGTTGGCGGCGGAGAAGATGGGCTGGGTGGTGCCCGAGGGCGACGAGGCGGCGCTCACCGAAGCGCTCGCCGCGGTGCTCGAATCGGCCGAACTGCGCGGCGACTTCGCCGAACGGGGCTTGAAGTGGGCAGCCGGCCAGAGCTGGGAACGGGTCCTCGCGCCGCTCGCGGAATTCCTCGACGCCCCGCGCTGCGACCCGCACAAGCGCCGCTACCCGCCCAACTCGGTCCCGCCGTCCCGTCCGGGCGGCTGGTTCGGCCTGGGGGGCCTGGGGCATCTGCGCCACCTGCGCCACCTGCGGTCGCTGCTGAAGCGCAGATGACCCGCGCTGCGAGCGGATCCACGGGAGCCGGGTTGGCCCTCTTTGCGGCCGCTTCGCGTAGTAGCCTGGGAGCGCGGTAAACCTGCTGCGCGTTCCAGGATGCACCTGAACTTCAAGGAGAAGAGCATGCAAGGACGGAACTTGGCGGTAGCAGGAATCGTGGCGATGGTGGCGGTTCTCGGTGGCGCAGCCCGCGTCTCGGCAGCGGCGACAGAGGTCCAGGGGGCGGCCATCCTGAAGCACGCCTGCGGCAAGGCCTCGGTGCAGCAGATGGGCCTCGTGAACTCCGGAAAGATGGCGGACGCCGTGAAGCTCGGCACGCCGGAGATGCAGGCAGAGTGGAACGCCATGCCGGCCGAGGATCGCGAGATGCTGACCGGGATGATGAAGGAGATGTCGGTTTCGGCGGCCGAGTTCACCAAAGACATCGAAGCCGGCGGCCTCCTGGTCATCGACGGCGCCGACGGCACCCTGACCGTGAAGCAGGAGCACAAGGACGAGAACGGCACCAGCACCGGCACGATGACCCAGAAGTTCAAGCTCGACGGCGCGACCTGCCGGATTTCGAAGTAGGAGCGGCGCGCGGCGCAGGTCCAGGCCTCAGACGGGTTCCGCACGCGAGCTCGGGACTCAGCGTCGCGCGGGGCCCAGGAGGCGCTCGACGACGGCGTAGATCTCGCGCCGGTGACCGGCGGCGACGACGATCACCTCGACGCGTTCGGCCACGATGCGATAGATGATCCGGAAGTCTCCGGTGCGCCAGGAGCGCAGACCGCGCAGGGACATCTGGAGCGGCTTGCCGCGTTCGGGATTCGCCGCCAGCTCCAGGCAGGCGCGCCGCACGCGCTGCTGGACCTGGCGATCGAGCTTGCGGATCTGGCGCGCCGCGCTAGCGGCGTAGAGGACGGTCCAGGCCACCCCAGACCTCGTCGTGGCCGAGCAGGCGGCCAGCCTCGGCGTCGAGGAGTCCCTTGCGCACGCTCGCCGTGAGCTTCGGATCCGCAAGGACCTCGAGGGTTTCGAGCAGGCCCTCATACTCCTCGTTGGAGATCAGAACGGCTGCCGGCCGGCCGGAGCGCGTGATCACGAAGCGCTCGCCGAGCTCGTCCGTCTCGCGCAGGAGGCGCGCCAACTGGGTCTTCGCATCCGATAGCGACAGCGTCGTCATGGCGACCAAAGTATAGACCAGATTTCTGGTCGACGAGCCAGCCTCGCCAGCGCCTGCGCGCTGCCGAGCACGCCGGCAGTTCCACTCCGCCCGGGCCAGGTTCAGCTCGTGAGAATACGATTCCAGAGCAGCCGAGCCTCGGGTGGGAGTTCGTCGAGCCGCATTTCGACCTCGGCCACCAGGAACTCTCGGCCCTCTCCGGCGATGAGCTGCGCGATGTCCCAGGCATCTTGCCCGCCGCCGGCGTAGAGCTTGAGCAGAACCAAGTCCGCGGCCCGCGGCACCGGCAGGCTCAGCTCGCCGAGGTCGAGGAGCTCGGAGCGTTCGAGAATGCGCGTTTGCCAGCTATGGCGTCCGACGATCAGGTCGACAGGCCGCTCGTCTTCGGCGGTGAAGCGCACGACGCCAGCGAGCGGATCTTCGGCGTCACCGCGTCGAATCTCGCAGCGGGAACCGGACTGGCGGAGCGCGGCCCAGAGCGCCTCTTCGAGGGAGCGAGGATCGGTCGTCAACAGATCACGGTCGAGAGTCGACCGGCTGGCTCCCCGCAGGGAAAGCGCCTCGGCACCGATGAGAGCACAGCGGATTCCACTCTTTTCGAGCTGTCCGACGACTTCAACCAGCAGGCTCATTCGATGGCGGCGCACCGAGATGGGCGGCGCCCCTGTTGACGACGTCGGGCGAATTCCCTGGCGGCCTCGGCCTCGGTCACGCCGTGTGCCCGCGCGTACATCGCGACCGCCTGGTCGCCGAGTCGCTGCGCGAGAGCGAGACGCTCGAGCGGCGACATCGGATGCTCCGCCCGCCGGTCCTCGTCTCGCAGTTCGGCCGCTAGCTTCGAAAACACCTCGAAAGTATAGCCGCTGCTTCCTATCGCTAGGTCCGCCTACTCGACGGTGACGCTCTTCGCGAGGTTCCGCGGCTGGTCGACGTCGGCGCCGCGGCGGACGCCGATCTGGTAGGCGAGGAGCTGCAGGGGGATGACGGTGACGATCGGGGGAGAGCGCTCGGGGAGGGCCGGGACGCGCAGGACGTGGTCGGCGACGCCGTCGAGCTCGGCGGGATCGCGGTCGGTGACGACGATGACCTTGCCGTCGCGCGCCTTGACCTCCTGGAGATTGCTCTTCACCTTCTCGAAGACGCGCCTGCCGGTGGCGATGGCGACCACCGGCAGGTGCTCGTCGATGAGCGCGATCGGGCCGTGCTTCATCTCGCCGGCGGGGTAGCCCTCGGCGTGGATGTAGGAGATCTCCTTCAGCTTGAGCGCGCCTTCGAGCGCCACCGGGTACTGGATGCCGCGGCCGAGGAAGAGGAAGTCGGTCGCCGTGTGGTAGCGGCGCGAGAGCTCCTCGATCTCGCGGTCGAGCGCCAGCGCCTCGGCGATCGCCTGCGGCAGGTGGGCGAGCGGCGCGAGCAGCTCGGGCTCGATCTCCCGCCCGAGCTGCTGGCGGAGGTAGAGCGCCAGCAGGTAGAACGCCACGAGCTGGGTGGTGAACGCCTTGGTCGAGGCGACGCCGATCTCCGGGCCGGCGTGGGTGTAGAGCGTGCCCGAGCTGATCCGCGTCGCCTGCGAGCCGGGGACGTTGCGAGAGCGCGATCAGGCGCGCGCCGCGCTCCTTCGCCGCCTCCATCGCCCAGACGGTGTCGATCGTCTCGCCGGACTGCGAGATGCCGGCGACCAGCACCGAGGCGTCGACGATCGGATCGCGGTAGCGGTACTCCGAGGCGTAGTCGACCTCGACCGGAATCCGCGCCAGCTCCTCGATCAGGAACTTGCCGATGAGCGCCGCGTGCCAGGAGGTGCCGCAGGCGAGGAGCTGGATGCGGGAGAGCGAGCGCACGTAGTCGGGCGCGAGCTCGAGCGCGTCGAAGCCGACCTTGCCGGTCTCGAAGTCGACGCGGCCGCCGAAGGTGTCGCGGGCGGCCTCGGGCTGCTCGTGGATCTCCTTCAGCATGAAGTGCTTGTAGCCGCCCTTCTCGACCTGCTGCGGATCCCAGTTGAGGCGCGTCGACCGGGCGCTGCACGGCGGCACCCGGCGCGGTCCCAGATCGTCGATCCGGAGCCGGGTGAGGCGCGCGATGTCGCCGTTGTCGAGGAAGATCACGTCGCGGGTGTGGGCGATGCAGCGCCGCCGGGTCGGAGGCGAGGAAGCTCTCGCCGGAGCCGATCGCCGAGGACGAGCGGCGTGCCCTGGCGCACGGCGACGATCTCTTCGCCGTCTCCGGCGTGCTTTCTGTGCCGATCAGCGCGCAGGCGTACATCCCTTCGAGCTCGCCGACCGCGCGTTTCACCGCCGCGGCCAGATCGTCGCCGGTGTAGTAGCGAAGAGACGAGGTTGGCGATCACCTCGGTGTCGGTGTCGGTCGCGAAGGTCCAGCCCTCCGCCAGCAGCCGGCGCTTGATGGCGAGGAAGTTCTCGATGATGCCGTTGTGGATGATCGCGATCCGGTTCTTCGAGTCGACGACCGGGTGGGCGTTGCGCTCGGTGGGCTTGCCGTGCGTCGCCCAGCGGGTGTGGGCGACGCCGTAGCTGCCGGAGAGCGGCTGCTCGCGCGAGGCGTCTCGACCAGGCGGTCGAGCTTGCCCTCGGCGCGGCGCGTCTCGAGACCGCCGTCGGCGACCACCGCGACGCCGGCCGAGTCGTAGCCGCGGTACTCGAGGCGCCGCAGCCCGTCGATCAGCAGCGGCACGACCTCGCGGGGCCCGACATAGCCGACGATTCCGCACATCTTCAGTCGCTCGCTTTCTTGGGTGGTCTGCGGCTGCGGCGCTCGGCCCAGCCGGGCACCGTGCGCTGCGGCGAGCGCTCGAGCGCGAGGGCGCCGTCGGGCACGTCGCGGGTGATCACCGATCCCGCCGCCGGTCGTCGCCTCGGCGCCGACTGCTTACCGGCGCGACCAGCATCGTGTCGCTGCCGATGAAGGCGCCGGCGCCGATCTCCGTGCGGTGCTTGCGCTCGCCGTCGAAGTTGCAGGTGACCGCGCCGGCGCCGATGTTCGCGCCGTCGCCGACCTCGGCGTCGCCGAGGTAGGCGAGGTGGTTGGCCTTCGCCCGCTTGCCCAGCCGGCTGTTCTTGACCTCGACGAAGTTGCCGACCCGCGCGCCGTCGCCGAGCACCGTCCCCGGCCGCAGGCGCGCGAAGGGGCCGACCCGGCAGCCGTTGCCGACCGTCGCGCCGTCGAGCACCGAATAGGGCTCGATGACGCTGTCCTGGCCGACCGTCGAGTCGCGCATCCAGACGCCCTGGTGCAGGGTCGAGCCGGTGCCGACGCGACAGGCGCCGAGCAGCGCCACGTCGGCGTGGACGACGCTGTCGGGAGCGACCTCCGATTTCGGGCTTCGATCGCGGTGCGCTCGGGGGCGAAGAGGGTCACGCCGCCGCGCTGGAGCTCGCGCGCCTTGCGCTCGAGGAGCAGCTGCGTGCGACCCGCGCGAGATCGGCGCGATCGTTGACGCCCGAGCGCTTCGTCGGGGTCGTCGAGCGTCGATGACTTCGATCCGGCGACCGGCCGCCGGCGGCGTTGCCGAGCGCGTCGGTCAGGTAGAGCTCGCCCTTGCGCGTTGTCCGGCTCGAGCGCGGCTCAGGAAGTCGAAGATCTCCGGCGCGGGGAGAGCGTAGAGGCCGGCGTTGACGCGGCAGATCGCGAGCTCCTCCGGAGTGGCGTCGGCCACCTCGACGATGCGCTCGAGCGTCCCGTCGAGGCGCGTCAGCACGCGGCCGAGCGTGCCGGGCTCCGCGTAGCGTGGCCGCGGCCATCGCGCCCCAGCCGGTCGCGGCGGCCTTGGCGAGACGGTCGAGGGTGGCCGCGCGCACCAGCGGCACGTCTCCGGAGAGGACGAGCAGCAGCGCCGGGCGGTCGGTGGCGTGCGGCGCCGCCTGCAGGAGGGCGTGGCCGGTGCCGCGCTGTTCGCGCTGCTCGACCCAGGAGAGGTCGTTCTCGGGGAAGGCCGCGCGGACGCTCTCGGCGCGGTGGCCGACGACGACCAGCAGGCGATCGCAGCCCGAGAGCCGGGCCGTGGCGAGCACCCGCGCCAGCATCGGCCGGCCGGCGACCTCGTGCAGGACCTTCGGCAGCGCCGACCGCATGCGCTTGCCCTGGCCGGCCGCCAGCACGACCGCGATGCGATCCAGCTCGGGGGCGAGGTCAGGGGACATCGATCAGGAGGTGGCGGGGTCGCTGGGTGGCGAGGGTCAGGAAGGATCGAGGACGAAAGCGAACTCGGCGCGGCCCAGAACCTCGGCGAAATCGGAATCGTGGAAGGCCTGCACGCGGTTCCTCGCGTTCTGGCCGACGGCGAGCGCCAGGAGCTCCGCCGCCTCGACGACCTCGCCCTCGAGGGCCAGAATGGACGCCGCGAGGTAGGCCATCCGCTCGTCGCGACGGTGGCGACCGCCGCGCCGGCAGATCGCGAGCGCCGCGACGAAATCGCCGCGATTCTTCGCGATCACGGCCTGGAGATAGGGATCGTCGTCGGCGTTCTTCTCATTGCCGTTGGCGAGACGCTGCTCGCAGAGGGAGAGGTACTGCCGGGCGCGTTCGGCCAGACCCGGATCGTCGTCGGTGTCGTGAAGCAGGCGGCGCAAGAGGGTGGCGGCCTCCTTCCAGCGCTTCTGCTGGGTGGCGGCGATCGCGCGGCCGAAAAGCTCGAGCTGGGGATCGGGTGCCGGGACGGACGCCGCGCTGGTCGCGGGACGACGGGCGGCGGGGGCGGGCTTCTTGGTGGAGCGCTTCGAGGTGGGCATCGGGTTGGTCGGGGGTCAGCGTTTGCGCAATTCGACGAGGATCTGCTTCGCCACCGCCTTGAGCGTGTCGAAGACGCCGACGCCGGTCGTGGCGACGGCCTCGAAGGTCGGCTCGCGCTTGTAGTTGAGGGTGCGGTACATGTCGGCGACCGGCGGCGACCTCCGGCATGTCGCGCTTGTTGAACTGCAGCGCGTAGGGGATCGTCTGCAGGTCGAAGCCGTGCTCGTGCAGGTTGTCCTCGAGGTTGCGGATCGACTCGATGTTGGCCTCCATCCGTTCGGGCTGGCTGTCGGCGACGAAGACCACGCCGTCGACGCCCTTGAGGATGAGCTTGCGGCTGGCGTCGTAGAAGACCTGCCCGGGGACGGTGTAGAGGTGGAAGCGGGTCGTGAAGCCGCGGATCGAACCGAGATCGAGCGGCAGGAAGTCGAAGAAGAGCGTGCGGTCGGCTTCGGTGGCGAGCGAGATCATCTTGCCCTTCGCCTCGGGCGCAGTCTTGCTGTAGATGAACTGCAGGTTGGTCGTCTTTCCACCCAGCCCGGGGCCGTAGTAGACGATCTTGCAGTTGATCTCGCGGCTGGCGTAGTTGATGAACGTCATGGCGTCTCGAGGCTCGGCCCTGGGGGTGTTCCGGGCCTACTCGGAGAACAGGGCGTCGATGTCCTCGTCCGTGATCTCGGAGAACGGACTCGCAGTGGCGTCGGGCTGGCGGCGCCCTTGTCCTTCTTCGTCTGCATGTCCTCGAAGATGTGATCCAGCTCCTGGCTGCCGCGCTTGACCCGCAGTCGCACCAGGCCGAGCGACGAGCGGTCGTCGAAGATGACCAGCAGGATCGCGCGCTTGCCGACGATCGAGATGTGGATGTGGTCGCGCTTGCCCTCGTGGAAGAGGACCGAGAACTCGCGCTCGCCGATCAGCTTGGCGAGCCCGTCGGTGGCGGCCACGTTGCCGGCGGTCGAGCTCGCCAGGCTGGTGGTGTCGAACTGATCGACTTCGCCCGCGGCGGCGATCTGCTGGCCGTTCTTGTCGATGAGGAAGATGGCCCGGGCGTTGGCCTCCTGGCGCAGTTTCTTCAACGCCCCGTCGAGGCGCTGAAACTCCTCCTGATACAAGACCAGCTCTGCTCCAGCCATCGGTTCGGCTCTCCCGGGCGCTAGGCCTGCTTGCGGGGGGCGCTAGACCCTCGATAAGTTGAAGATAATACGCCACTATAGCTGGGGTCCCCAAGTTCAGCCCGGAGAGCGCCGGGACGGTCTGTGAAGACGCCGGCGGCGCCCGCCGCGAAGAGCGCCCGGGCGCACGCGGCGTCGTTCACGGTGTAGACGAGGAGCGGTGGCCCCTCCTGGCGGCGGGTCGCGCGTGCGTCGGCCTCGGCGCCGGCGAAGTCCGCCGCCGAAACATGCAGGCTCCAGGCCGCGAGCTCCCCGGCGAAGCGCTCCAGCGCGGGCGACCAGCGGGGGGCGAGCGGGGCGAGCCTGACCGAGAGCGATTGCCGGCGGAGCGCGCACAGCAGAGCGGCGTCGAAGGAGGAAAAGAGGACGTTGTCGCGTTCGGCGGTCGCTGCGAGAGCGAGCCCGGCGAGCCGCCCGCGGTCGGTCGAGCTGCGCTTGAGCTCGATGTTCACCGGGAAGTCCCCCGGCAGAGCGGCGAGGAGCTCGGCGAGGGTCGGGATACGTCCGCAGATCGCGGGTGTTTCCGGATGGCGCAGCTCGAGGGCGACGAGCTCGTGCAGTGGGGTGCTCTCGACGACCAGATCGGGCCGTCCGGCGAGCCGCGCGAGGTCGGCGTCGTGGTGGAGGACGAGGACGTCGTCGGCGGTCGCCTGGACGTCGAACTCGAGGAGGTCCGCCCCTTCGTCGATGGCGAGGAGCAAGGCGGGAATCGTGTTCTCGAGCCGCGGCTCGGCGCCGCGATGGGCGGCGATCCAGGGGGGCTTGGGGAGTCTCACCTCGCGGTCATCTTCCGCCGCCCGAGCCCGGCGCGCAAGCGCCGGCGCAGAGACAGGCTCGCCCGGCTCAGGTTGCTCCGGGGTCCGGGACGTTTGCAGCGGCGGCAACGAAAGGCTTCAGCAAAGGGGGTTAGGATGCCCTGCAACTGTTCGTCGAGCTGCCGGGTTTCTGCGCGCGAGGGTACCGATGCCATCTAGGTTTCACCTCAGAGTCGATTGCGGCCGCCGCCGTCGCCGGTGGCTCGCCGCTGCTCTCGTGGCTGCGGGTCTCTTTTCCTTTACCGGTCTTTTCGCTCAGGGTTTGAAGCCGACGATGGCTCCGTCGGCGATCGAGCAGCTGCGCCTGCTGACGCAGTGGAAGGACGGCCTCACCGCCGCCGAGGCCAAGATCGATGCACCACTCCTCTTCGCTCTCGATCGCCGCGCCGGCCGCTTTGCTGGCCAGGCCGCGGGCGCCCTGGCGACGCTTGAGGTGCCGGCGATTCCCGCCGACGGCCGGCTGGAGGTCGACATCGATCTCGCCGCGGTGGCCGATCCCGAGGCGCTGGCGAACCGCATCCGGGCGCTCGGCGGAACGGTCGGCTTCGCGTCGGCCCGCTTCCGGGCACTGCGTGCCACCGTCGACGCGGGGGCGATCCGGCCGCTCGCGGCTGCCGCCGAAGTGCGGCGGATCGTGCCGGCGAGGCCGGCGTTCACCCATCGCGTGGTTTCGCAGGGCGATCGCGCGCATGCCGCCGACACGGCGCGCAATCTCTGGGGCCTCGACGGCGGCGGGCGCAAGATCTGCGCGCTCTCGGACGGCGTCGAGGCGCTCGCCTACTCGCAGGCGACCGGCGAGCTGCCGGCGGTCGATGTTCTGGCGGGGGAATCGGGGGGGGCGACGAAGGCACCGCCATGCTCGAGATCGTCCACGACCTCGCGCCGGGCGCCGCGCTCGGTTTCGCCACCGCCTTCGGCGGCGTGGCGCGGTTCGCGCAGAACATCCTCGACCTCGCCGCGAGCGGCTGTCAGGTGATCGTCGACGACGTCATCTACCTCGTCGAGTCGCCGTTCGAGGACGGCGACATCGCCGCAGCGGTGGACGAGGTCACCGCCCAAGGGGTGCTCTATCTCTCCTCGGCCGGGAATGAAGGGAATCTGGCCGACGGCACCTCGGGCACCTGGCAGGGGGATTTCGTCGCCGGACCCCCTCTGCCGGCGCTACCTGGGCTCGAGCTCCACGACTTCGGCGGCGGTGCGGTCGCGAACCTGGTGCTGAAGAGCGCACCGGCCGTGGTCCTGCACTGGACCGATCCTTTCGGCACGGCGGCGAACGACTACGACCTCTACGTCCTCTCGGGCGATCTCACGACGATCGTGCGCTTTTCGAACAACACCCAAAACGGCAGCGGTGGCGACGACGATCCCGTCGAGATCGTGAGCTTCTTCGGTTCGGGGGCGTCGCTGGGCGAGCGGCTCGTGGTGGTGCGCGCCGCGGGCGCCGGCCGGCTGCTGAATCTGGTCGGCTTCCGCGGCGAGCTCGAGCAGGCGACGGCGAGCGCGCTGCGCGGGCACGCCGCCGCCGCCGGCGCGCTGGCGATCGCCGCCGCGCCGGCCGCTGACGGCTACGCCGCCGGCCAGCCCAGCGGACCTTTTCCCCTCAGCTTCGACGCCGGCCAGCAGAGCGAGACGTTCAGCGCCGACGGGCCGCGGCGGATCTTCTTCTCCGCCCAGGGCACCCTTCTGCCCGGAGCGCCGCCGGACGATTTCTCCGCCACCGGGGGAGTCGTGCGCGAGAAGCCCGAGCTCACGGCCGCCGACGGAGTCTCGACCTCGGTCGACGGCTTTACGCGTTTCTTCGGCACTTCCGCCGCGGCGCCGCACGCCGCGGCGCTGGCGGCGCTCTATTGGGGCGCGCTCCCGGGACTCGACGCCGGCGCCGTGCGCGCTGCGCTCCTCGCCGAGGCCCTCGACATCGAGGTGCCAGGGCCCGATCCGACGACCGGGCGTGGGCTGGTCGATCTCGGGGCGATGCTCGCCGCCGCCGCCGTTCCCCTGCGCGCCAACGTCGAGCTCGGCGAAGTCGTGCCGGTGGAGCTCGTCGGCAACGGCGACGCGGTGCTCGATCCAGGCGAGCGTTTTCGCCTCGACGTCGAACTGGCGAACGTCGGCGGCGCCGCGGCGCTGGCGGTCTCGGCCGAGCTCGCGGCGCAGAGCGCCGAGGCCACGGTGCTCGGCGCAGTTGGCGGTTGGGGGAATCTTGCGCCCGGCGCGAGCGGCTGGAGCGGAGCCGCCGGAGGGCCCGGCGGGTCCGGCGGGTCTGGCGCTGGCTTCGTGATCGAGATCGCGGGCACCGCGGACTGCGGGACGATTCTGTCCTTCACCCTCGCGGCCTCCTACGACGGCGGGATCGCTCCCGAGACGCTGCCCTTCGCGCTCACCGTCGGGACCCCGGGAGAGGCGGTCCGCTTCACCTACACCGGCCCACCGGTCTTCATTGCCGACTCGCCCGTGCGGGGGGCTCCGGGCGCGCCGGCGCTCGTGACACTCGCGGTGGACGGCCTCGAAGGCCGCTTGAGCGATCTCGATTTTGCCTTCGAGGGCGATATCTGCACGACCGTGATCGGGGCGACCACGGTCGGTCTCGAGCATCCGTTCGTGAGCAACCTCCTGGTCGAGCTCGTCGCGCCGTCCGGCGCGGTGGCGCCGCTCGTCCGGTATGCCGACGGCTTCGGCAACCACTTCTGCCAGACCCGACTCGATGACGAGAGCTCCGGCCCGTCGATCCAGAGTGTGAGTACGGGGGACAATCCGTTCACTGGCAGCTACCTGCCGGCATGGCCGTTGAACCTCTTCGACGGCGAGGAGCCGAACGGCATCTGGACGCTCCGGGTCACCGACTGGAATCCCCTCGACGTCGGCAATGTTCGCGCCTTCTCGCTGACCGCGACGCCGGCGATCTGCCGCGGCTTCGTCGGCACCGTGGAGATCCCGGCGGCGCGTCCGGGTGCGCTCGTCGCGCTCGCGCTCCTGCTCGCGGGGAGCGCCCTCGGCGTGCTCGCGCGCCGCCGGCCGGCGTGCTCCGGCGACCCCGGCGACCCCGGGGAGGGTAGGGAGGGTGGGGAGCGTCGCAGGCCTGGGAAGGGCGCCGATGCCTGAGGCGCCCGGGCCTGCGGTGGCGCCGGAGCACGCCGGCCGGCGGCGTGACTTGTGGCTCTGGCTCGTGCCGGTCGGCCTCGCGTTGGTGCTTTTCGCGCTCGCCGGCGGCAGCGCGGCGTGGACGCCGCGCGGTTGGGTGCCGGAACCGGCGCTGCTCCTCCTGCTGCTGGGCGCCGCCCTCGCCGGCGCGCTCCATCGCCCCTTCGGCGGCGCCTCGCTCGCCCTCGGAGCCATGGTCGTCTTTCCCGGCTTCGTGCGCCTCGGCATCGTTCCGACCGGCTGGCTGGTGGCCGTGGCCCTGGTCGGAGCGGAGCTCCTGCAGCGTTTCATCGAGACCCGGCGCGATCTGCCGCTGCCCGAGCGGCGGAGCCTCTCGCGCCTCGCCGGATGGGTGGCGATCGCGGAGATCTCGGTGCTCGCCGCCGGCGGAATCTCCCGCTTGTTGCCCGCTCGGCAGGGGCTCGCCGCATTGCTCTCCGGGCTCGCCTGGCTGGCGATCCCGCTCACCTACGAGCTCATCATCCGGCGCTCGACGCGACAGGAGTCGGTGCTCCAGTTCCTGCGTTCCCAGGCGTCGCTGGCCTTCGACCTGGGCGGTCTTGCGCTCGGCGCGACGGTCGTCGTACTGGCGCAGCGCGCCGGCTGGGAGATCGCCTGGCTCGTCTTGGGAGGGTTCGCGCTGCTCGCCGGCGAGGCGGCGCGCAACGGTCTCGCTGCCGCCGGGCACGTCCGCCGGCTCGACGAGGCGCACCGCCTGCGGCGCGCCGGCGCGGCACTCGCCGGGGGCGGCGCCGGCGGCGCCGGAGTCGTGGGTGTCGCCGAGCAGGTGCGCTCCGAGTGCGCTTCGCTCCTGCCGTTCTCCTGGTTTCAGCTCGAGCTCGAGGTCCCCGACCAGGGCCGGGCGAGCTGGTGGGCGGAGGCCGGCGCCGCTCTGAGCCCGGGAGCGCCTGCGCCGCCGCCGGTGCCGCCGGCGCTGCCCGGCATCCATCGCCGCGGGGCCTGGCGGATCGTCGAGCGCGCGCTGGGGGATCCGCGGCCGATCGGCTGGGTGCGGCTGTGGTTCGATCCGCGGCGCATCGAGCCGCGGGCGCTCGAGCTCTTCAACGGCCTGCTGCCGCAGATGGCCGCCTCGCTGCGCGAAGCGCTCGTCGAGCGGGCGGCGAAGGTCGACCGCGCTGACCGGGGCCGCCTCGCGCCGGGTTCTCGAGCAGCGGCTCGCCGAGGCGTTCTTTCGCAGCCGCGAGGAGGGGAGCTCGATCGCCGTGGTGATCTGCGACCTCGACCACTTCAAGCGCATCAACGACAGCCACGGCCACCCGACCGGCGACCTGGCGCTGAAGACGGTCGCCCAGCTCCTGCTCGCTCCGGCGCGCGGCGACGACCTCTGCGCCCGCTTCGGCGGCGAGGAGTTCGTGCTGCTCTTCGAGGAGACCACCGGCGAGACCGCGCTCGAGATCGCCGAGCGGCTGCGCAAGCGCGATCGAAGCGCTGGTCCTGAAGGCGCCCTCGGGCGAGCGCCATCGCGCTGACGATGAGCGTCGGCGTCGCCGCCGCCCCCGAGCTCGCGGTGAAGAGCGCCGACGATCTCCTGCATCTCGCCGATCAGGCGCTCTACACCGCCAAGCACCTCGGGCGGAACCTCTGCCTGCTCGACACCGGGCAGGGGCGCCTGCGCACCGCCGCGGGCGATGTCGTCGAGCTGGCCGACGCCGAGCACTCCGCGCATGCCGCCCGACGCGCCGGTCTTCTTCGCTTAGCGGCCGGCGCGGGTTGGGCGGTCCAGTTCGTCTAGAATCCGCCTTTCGACGAGTGCTGCGCGAACGGAGGGATCCCTTGTCAGCCAGTGCATCCCGTTGGGCCTTGATCCTCGGCGCTTCGAGCGGCTTCGGCGAAGCCGCGGCGCGCGAGTTCGCCGCCGCCGGCTACGACATCTTCGGCGTCCATTTCGATCGCCGCCAGGCGATGCCGCACGTCGAGGAGATCGTCGCCGGCGATCACGGCGCTGGGCCGCCAGGCGCATTTCTTCAACGTCAACGCCGCCGACCACGAGCGGCGCAAGGAGACGGTCGGCGAGATTCTGCGCCTCGCCGGCGGCCGGCCGGTCGGCGTCCTGATGCACTCGCTCGCCTTCGGCACGCTCAAGCCGTTCATCGCCGACGACGAGAAGGAGGCGATCACGCCGGCGCAGATCGAGATGACGCTCGATGTGATGGCGAACTCGCTGGTCTACTGGACGCAGGACCTGGTGCGCACCGGGGCGCTCGCGGAGGGCGGCCGCATCTTCGCCATGACCTCGTCCGGCGACCACATCGTCTGGAAGGCCTACGGCGCGGTCTCGGCGGCGAAGTCGGCGCTCGAGTCGCACGTCCGCCAGCTCGCGGTCGAGCTCTCGCCGCTCGGCATCTCGGTCAATGCGATCAAGGCCGGGGTCACCGACACGCCGGCGCTGCGCAAGATCCCGGGCAACGTCCAGATCGTCGAGAGCGCCATGGCGCGCAACCCCTCCGGCCGCCTCACCACGACGCAGGATGTCGCCCAATGCCTGGTGGCGCTCGCCGCCCCCGGCACCTACTGGCTCACCGGCTCGGTGCTGAACGTCGACGGCGGCGAGGACATCGCCGGCTGAGCGGTCGCCGGGCGCCCGCGGGTGCGGCGGGGCTCCCGAGTGCGGGTTGCCGGCGAGGTGCCGCGTTGACACCCGCCGGAGGCGTTCCGTAGACTGCCAGATTGGACGGGGCGTAGCGCAGCCTGGTAGCGCACCTGCCTTGGGCGCAGGGGGTCCCCAGTTCAAATCTGGGCGCCCCGACCAGCTCTTGGACGGACATCCAGAAGCAGCCGACGACAGGAGCCCGCAGCGAGAAATCAGCTGCCTGTAGCTCAGTTGGATAGAGCAGCGGCCTTCTAAGCCGCGGGTCGGGGGTTCGAATCCCTCCAGGCAGACCAGTTCGGTCGGTCCGCAGGGAAGGAAAGCAGCAAGCCGGTATCAGGCAGTATGGTGAGCGTAGCTCAATGGTAGAGCCCCGGATTGTGGTTCCGGCTGTTGCGGGTTCGAGTCCCGTCGCTCACCCCATTCTTGTTCAGGCAGCACGCCGCGCCCGTAGCTCAGCTGGATAGAGCGTGAGCCTCCGGAGCTCAAGGTCACAGGTTCGACTCCTGTCGGGCGCACCACTTAAACCCAATTCCTACAGCAGTTTGCCCGGTCGGCCGAGGCGAGACGCTCGCTGGCGCCCATCGCCGGGGACGAACCGGGGACGAAAGGCCGGGGCGATGCCCCCTGCTCGGCCAGGCTCTAGGCGGCTAGTTCGCCTGGATGGCGGTTGCGACGCTCAGCGCTGCCGCCGTTGTCGCTTCGGGGCGGCTGGGCGGGGAGAACGGCGGGAAGGGGCGGGCGGAGAGTCGGGCGAGGGCGCAGCTTGTGGATTCGGCTCGGAAGGCGCGGACTCGGTTGAAGGCTCCGGAAGCTCCCTGAAGACAACATCGAGTGGGTAGCTGGAAACAACGCTCCAGTTGTCGCCGCTGCCCTCTTCGAGTTCAAATAAGTATCTTCCAAACCCACGAAGAATCAGCCTGTCGAATTTCACATGAAGGCGGGCAGCAGGGGCCGACTTCAGGTCAAGCACGTAGTTCGCTCGCACCTTCCGCTCCCCAGCGGGTGAAACGACGACGATGCGCACTTCAATTGACTCAGCTACACTCGCGTCCGACCTTTTCCACTGAGAGAAAAAATCATACTCGACCGGGACTACGAGGTGCTTGTTTGCCTCGGTTGCTCTTGCTAGTTCACGGGCTAGGCCTGCAGCCGTGTCGTTCAGAATTAGCTGGTCCGCTGCATCAATCACGCTTGCATGCCCGGATCGCGAGTCGATAATGACCCTACTGCAGAGCACCGTCCAAGCGTGAACCGCCATTACGCAGCTTTCCTCTCTTCAGCATTTGTGGACTGTAGCGCTTCCCGGACGATCGAGAGGCCGTTGCGGAACAGGGAGGCGTCGGCAATAGTTCCGCTTCGCAAATCGAAAGTAGTTGAATCGCGCACCTGAAATTCTGGATCCTCATCGAACGCAAAACGCTCAAGCGCCGTTCGGCTAAGTTGGCTGGAGTCCTTGATGAATTCGCCCCAGCTTCCGAGCCGAACCTGCAAGGGCAGGTCAAATGCTGCTGCGAGTTTGCTGAGTGTCAAGACAGTCCAAACGGGTTATTCACATTCTCAAGTCTTGAAATCATTGATTGCTGAGTGCCGATAGCCTCGGCCAGTTCCTCTTGCGACATTCCTCGCTGCTGTCGAATCGCCTTGATTTGCAGGGCAAGATAGTTGTTAACAAAATCATCCGCATAAGCGCGCCGGTCCTCAGGATTGCGAAGCTCGGTCAGGATTGCGTCGCGGGTGCCGTCCATTGCTTTCTCCGATTCTTGAGGTCCTTCTTGAGAACTTCGAGATTGGCTGAAGCAATCTCTCGAACGTTTTTGGGGAGTATCACGTTGTCACGCTCAACCGCACGCGCTAAGAAAGTCACCTCTTCGCGCGGCTTCTCCGGACCAAGGCAAGTCATGGGTCGCAACTGGACGTTGGTATACACCTCGAACTCATAGATCTCGGGCTCGTCAGTCTTGAAAAGAAGACTTCCTACTGCTAGGCGCCAGTCGATCTGATTCAACTGTCTGAGGCGTCTATTCAATGCCTTCCTTTGCATATCCTCGAGCGGCCAATCTACAAGTACCCCGGCACCCCTACTGTCGAGGAATTCATAGACTATCATTAAAAAGTGATCCCGCACGGGGTCGCTTCCTGGTTGAAAGGCCTCTGGTCCCGATTGTGGTCCAACCCACACCCTCCTCTGCGAGAAGCGGCGAAAGGACGCCGAAGCTGGTTGAAGCTTGATAGGTGTCCTACCGCCAGCCCAGCTTATTTAGTATGGCAGACGAACAGCGCGGGGGCCGCGCGGCCGGCCCCCCGGAAGAAGGAAGAAGCACTACTCCGTGTGAACCCGCAATTGCCGGAGGGCGCTATTGTGAACTATTCGCCCGCCTCAGTTACGCCCCCTCCGTGGAACGTCCACTGTGGACTTGATTCCAAAGGGGTTAGCGGCACACTAGGTTTACATAATGCATGTTATAGGACATAGCCGTTGTGCATAGTCAATCAAATAGCGTCTTGACTAAGCCAAAGGACCGGACCTAGACTAGCGACATGGAAAAGAAGCCTGCTAACCCGTCCCCGCGACTCGCGAAAGCACTGGCAGCGGCGCTGCCGAGCCCGGCGCAATCGCGAGCGCGAACAGAGCGAGTGCTAGTCGCACTTTCGGCGGAAGAGCGAGCCACAATCGCGGCCGTAGCCGAGGCTCGGCGGGAGCCTCTGGCGACAACGGTTCGCACGTTGGCGGTGACCGCAGCCGAGATCATTCTTGCCGAAAGTCGGTAGCGGGCAGGCCGGGTTAGCCCGCCTACTTGGGTGGTTCTTCCATGCCGGAGCCCTGTCAGCCTGCTTTCGCACACTTCGCCTCGAGGACGCGCACTCTAGAGAAGAAGGGGGAAGCCATGGGACGCCTGATTTTCGCTTTGAGCATTTTCGCAGCGCTGTCGTGGACTCCTGTGCCGGCTCAGGCGGATTGGCTCTCTCTGCACGACGGTGGCCTGCTCGAGACCAAAGGTCCTTGGAAGGAAAAGGGGAAGATGATCGTCTACACCGCGCCGACCGGGCCGCTCATGTCGGTCCGCGCGGTCGAGGTCGATCTCGAAATGAGCAAGGCCATCGGCAGCCGGTTGAAGACAGCGACATTCGTCGACTTGGGGATTGCAGCCGATCCGAGCAACCCGGACGAGGCCTCTGAACTCATCGACGAACGCGGCCTTGCCGAGAAGGAACGGCTCCAGAAATTCGTCCAGGATCCGAATGCGCCCCGCGTGGCCGGAACACTCTCGGCACAATCGAACGCGTCTGCAATGAAAAACCTCGACAGCCAGATGGAAAGCCCCGAGGAGGAGAAGTTCCGGCAGGAGTCGGGCTCCTGTTCTCGGTTCGAAGAGACTTCGGCAAAGAATGTCTGCTACATGCGTGCCGCGATCGCTAGCGAAATGCGGAAGGAAGCCGCGGCCCGCAAAGAAGATGCAAAGGGCGAAAACTACACAGATGCAGAGTAGTTGCTCGGCGCGAACCTCTGGCGACAACGGTTCGAATTCTGGCTGTCACCTACGCCGAAACGATCCTCGGGGCGAACGATAGGACCGACTAGCCAAAGTGCGCGGCGCGGGAGTCTCTGCGCCCGAGCGCGCACCCCCTTTTTTTACGTGTGTCTTTTTGTGGCTTTTCGCCCCTTTTTATGGTGTCCGGAATTGTTCAGCATTGCCGCCAAAGGCTAGTCCTTCGCCCGGAGATAGGAAAGCGCCTCCCGCAGCTCTGCCCGGGGGATCGGCGCGGCAACCAGCGCGATTTCTTCGGGCAGGAGAAAGGCGCAGTCGCCGCCCGCGATTCGCTCTAGCTGATCGTCCGAAAGTCTCCCGAGCAAAGCCCGGCAGTCTTCTGAGCAGGTGCGTCGAAGGAACTCCTCTAGCTGCTCGGCGCTGCATCTCTTCAAATCAACGGCAAACTCCTGCGCTTGGAGTTCTTCCATCTTGGCTACACGATTCTCCAGGCTCACAGCCGGACCCCGGAGTGAACGCCTTCCGGATCGGCCGGCGCCTCGGAATCGAACCCGGGATCGTCTAGGACGAACGTAAAGCAACCGGGGCCGGGCTTCGCTCCGCGCTCAAGCATCCCCCCGGTGAAAATGATCTCGATAGGCGCCCTTGGGCGTGCCGCTTGCTCGAGCCTCTCCACTCGGTTCCGTGCAATTCTCATTTCGCTGCCTCCAGCGCTGCGATGCGCGCTTCCAATTCGGCAATCTCCAACGCCTCGCGCCAGGCCCCGAGAAGTCCGGCAAGCCGCTCGCCCTCGGTCGGGGTGATCTCTCCCGCGCCAACTGCGGCGAGAATCTGCGAAACCGCCCCCGGCAGATCGCCCGCCGCCTTCAACGTCGGTAGCTCTACCTCGATAGAACGCTCGCGCGCGAGCGGCACTAGCCGTTCAATGCACACCCGAAGCGCCGTCGTATCGCCAGCGAGGGCAAGCTCGACCGCCTTCCGCGCGAGCGCCTCGCTCTCGCCTTCGATGAAAGCCAACGCGACGCGTGAGGATCGGTTTAGAGCCCCCTTCGGGCGCCCGGCAGGGTTGCCCGACACACCCGGCGGGAATCGGCCTGCAGCGCCGCTCTCGCCCTGTCTCCGGCCTGTTCTTTCAGTGTCACGCTTCGTCATTGCCCGTCCCATTGTTCGCCAGTCTCACTGTCTCAAACCCCCTAGGCGTAAGACGGTGAGATTTTGAGACTTCGGTCGGCCAAGCAGGCATCAGGCGCGTCTCAGGAAGTAGCGCGAAGTCGCGGGGTCGGTCGTGACTTTGCGGGCCTGCATCAGCTCCGAGAGCGCGGCATAGACACCACCCCCGGCGAGAGCCTCGGGCTTCGCGTTGCGCCCCAGGCCGAGAGCGAATCCGATCTCCTGCCCGGTCAAACGACGGTCGCCCAGGAGAAGCGCGAGAACGCCTCTGGAGTTGCCTTCGTAAGCGGGCAGCGGCGCCTCCCGCGACTCAGCGAGCGCCGCTCTGCGAGTTGTTTCAGTGTCATAGGCTCATCCTTCTCTTACCTCTTTGACGAGGCGATATGCGGTAGCGCGAGAAACGTTCAGCTCTACTGCAATATCGGGGGCCTTCATGTCCAGGCTGAGAAGTTCCCGAACCTGTTCAAGCCGCTTGTTGCCAAGGTCGCAGACAGACCACGAAGCGGCTCCGCTCTCATTCACAGTGAGAGCAGCCTCGAAGGGCTCAACCGCTGCGCCAAGCAGGCCCCGAGATTTCGTATAGCTCACTTCGAAGCGACACCCTTCGGCGGGCTTGTGTTCGCTTGGAACGCGAAGACGCACAACAAGGTCGAGAATGTCTTCTCGCCGGCTTGTTCCGCGCTGCTCTCCGCCCTTGCCCGCGTGGTGAACCATAACGACCGCGACACCACTCCGGCGGAGCCCGAGAAGCCATTCCTGCGCAGGGACTCCACGCCTCGGCATCATTCTCTACCTGAGAGCCGAACAAGGTAGAAACGTTGTCGAGAATCAGGAGCTTCGCGCCCTCGAGATTGTCTTCAACGATGCGCTGCCCCCGCTTTGACGCGAGGGAGGGCAGCGGGTCGGGTACATGTCGGCGGCGAGAAAGCGGAGCCTCGCGTCCTCTGGGTTGATCGCGCGCGGATCGCCGAGTGCGAGTTGCGCGAGCCGGGTCCGCAGGGTGAGCACCGGCATCTCGCCGTCCACCATTAGGACTTCGAGGCGGTATCCGCTGAATAGTTGAGGAAGCTGCCGCCGGTCGAAACTGCCCACGCGAGCCCTTGCACAAAGTAGGTCTTCCCCGCTCCTCGCACCGCGAAGACCATTCCTAACTGCCGCTCATGAAGGATCGGATGCAGGAGCGATCTCATGACTGGAAGCTTCATCGTGAAGAGTTCCGAGAGGGTCACGGCCCGGAATTGCGTTGCCTCCACCTCTCTGCGATCGTGAGCGGCGAGTTCTTCTGCGAGGCCGGGGCGATCAAGAAATGCAACGCTCACGCTGCCGCCTTGAACTTGCCGAACGCGAGGGCGATGCAGCGTGCCACGTGCTGCCGCGAGAGCCTTTCCTCGAGCCTTCGGATTGCAAGTGCCTCGGCGGCCTCCGCCGCGAAAGAGGGCTTCACCGGGGAAGGCCCGAAACAGCTTGAGCGCGAGAGCCTGGGCTGTCGCTTCGTCCTCAGCAAGCGGAGGCGCGGGCGCGAGCGCCGAGAACTTCGCTTCGAATCGGAAAATTTCATCCGACAGGCGCGCGTCCAGCTCAGAAGTCGAGAGCCTGCCGCAAGTCGGGCAATCGAGAGTCTCGAGGTGTCGGAAGATAGTCGGCGAAGTGTAGCGGCGCGGAAGGTCGGCCGGGCAGGCGATAGACAGCGGCGGCCGGGCAGGATTCTGCCGTCCAACCGGCCGGCGGGCAGAAGAAAGGCGTAGAATTGCGAGCGCCAGAAGTCTCTCTAGAGGAGGGGTCGAAGGCGATTGGCTCGACTCGGGCGCCAACCCGAGCCGAGCCGCTTTCATCTTCAGGGGGTCGCCACATGGGCCACCTCCGAATATCCGCGCCGGGCATTTCCGCCGCGCGGGAGTTCGTCTAGGTAGCGCTCTAGATCGGAGAGGCGCCAGCCGGAGGCGCCAGGGCCGAGAACGAGTCGGCGCGGGAGCCGGCCGTCCTTTTCGTAGCGGTAGAGAGTGCGCGCGAAATGCCGAGATGCTCGGCTGCCTTCGCGGGGCGGTACAGTGGGTTGGGTGTGCTCATGGCGATCCTTTCTCATCGGCGACGATTATCCGTCGTCATAGGGAGCGATTAGAAAAGCCGGAGAGCGAATGGCGTGATGATTCGCGCCCGAAAGTGAATACCTGTGTCTGTGGAGCTTGGGTACGGCTCCCGTTCGGGGGCGGAGCGAAGTTGCGCGAGCCCTAGGATCGCTGGCCGTGCGCTTCAGAGCTCCCTGAGTGGTAGCTAACAGGTGAGTCGAATAGCGGTTGGTCGGCGAGGATGTTGCGTCGAGGCCTCTCCGCCAACTTGATAGCGGGCGAGGATCTGAAAGTCGTCCAGAAGCGGAGACCCGGCTACTCCGGGCGGCTTAGCGCCGACAGCCGTCCAGGCGGCCTCGGCTTCTTCCAGAGAGCATCGGCTGCGCCTTCTTCCCATGAGGAGAAATAGCGCCGAAGACGCTTAGCTCCGCGCTCGCGCGTTTCTCGTACCGGGTCGGGAGGACTCCAAATTCCGTTCTTGTCGGGGTCCAGCGGATCGAATACGAACTCTCCGGCCGGAGCGCCAGCCCAGTCCGAAGTATCGCCACCGTCGAACCTCGGCTCATGTACCCGCAGCCAGCCAGAGGATAGGCGACCACGTTCCTTCGGACAAGGCCTTCGGCCCATTATCCCGAAGAACGGATCTGATTCGGCCGCGCGCTAGCGTGCGCGTCCAATCCAGCGCGCAGTGAGGAATCGCGACTCTTCATTGTCGGTGAGCGATCCTCGCCAGCAGTCAAGACGAGGTCGATCGCGAATTCAAAGTTACTCGCCTGTTTCAGGGCTCACGCCAGTAGCGCCGAATCAAGGCGCCAGCGTTCGCGCCAAGATTCAACCTCGGCGAGAGTAGGCGCAGGCTCGCCATAAGTGCTGCAAGGTCTCGAACGCAATCCGGGCAAGCGCCTCAATGGCAAGAAGAAACCGGAGAGCAGCTTCGTGTTCGGGCACGGAAAGCGTTCACAGTAACTGACGGGGCTGCAACTCGCCGGAGTAGCTCCAAGCCGGAAGATCTCACCCTTCTGGATTTCGGTGCCGCTTCTTGCTCATCCAATCGCCACCACGTTAGAGCGCTTCCGCCCGGTGACGGCTTCGTCAACGCGGTCGCCAAGTAGCGCGAGCGCATTGCCGACTTCGCGCCGGTAGTCCGCTCGGTTATAGACCGCCGCAACGCCCGGGAGCTTGTGGCCTAGAACCCGCTCGATAACGTCCGGGCGGATTCCCATTTCGCCGAGCCAGGTCGCCGCCGTTCGCCGGAGGTCGTGCGGGGTGAAGCGTTCCAAGCCGGTCGCTTCGCGTAGCCGGATAGTGGAATGCGAGAGCCAGCGGAGCGGACCTTCGCCGCCCTTGGGGGAGGGGAGGACATACACGCCCGCGCCCGATAGCGGTCGGAGCGAATCGAGTACCGCGAGCGCTTGCCGCGAGAGCGGCACCCGGTGGGCGCGTGCGGCCTTCGTTCGGTCGGCGGGCATCTCCCAGGCCATCCCGCCCGCTTCGTCGCTTCGCAGGTCCGCCCAGCGCATCCCCAGCACTTCGCCCGGGCGGGCACCTGTCAGGAGAATCAAGCGCCAAGCTGCCGCGACTGTCTTGTGCAGATCGTCCAGGGCGGGCCAGAGCGTCCGCACTTCCTCGCGCGATAGCGCCCGCTCGCGGGAGTTCTCGCGGAAGAGGTAGCGGCGCGGCACCGCCGCTGCCGGGTTCGCTTCGAGTTCCTCGCGGTCTACCGCCCAAGCGAGAACGCGCCTAGCGACAGAGAGCGCCCGATTGCCGGTAACGCCCCCTCGGGCCTCGCGCGTCTCATCTAGCAGTCTGAGAACCTCCGCTCGGCGGATCTCGGCGGCGGGGCGAGCGCCCCACAGCGGAAGGATGCAGGCTTCCACGTACCACGCCTCTTTCTTCCACGTAGCCGGGCGGAAACGCTTCTTGGCGTCTCGAAGGTAACGGCTGGCGAGGTCGGCGAACGATCCCGGGGCGGCCTGTCCGGCGGCGCCGGCCTTGCGGCGCTTCTTTTCGTCGCGCTCTAACCGGCGCTTCTCTGCGCGCTCGGCTGCCGGGTCGATGCCCGCCCGGACCTTGGCTAGCTCATTCTCGGCGGCAATGCGGGCCTCTTTCAGCCCCAGCTTCTCGGAGAGGTCGCCGAGCTTGATTCGCTTGCTGCTCGAGCCGTAGCGGAACGTCCATGTTTTACGCCCGTCCGGTTCTACTCGGAGCGCCAAGCCAGGGCGCAGCCCGTCGCCGACTTCGTACCGCTTGCCCTTCGGCTTGAGGCTCTGAATCGTTGCGTCATAGAGCGGCTTGAGGAGTTTCGGCATGGGCGCTGTCTCCCGGTGCCCGGTTCCGGGCGCCAATCGCGGGGACGAAACGGGGACGAAAAACTCTCGCGCTGCCCCGGTTCACCGTGAGACGCGATGATACCAGCAAACATAGGCACTAGCTCGATTCTGCGTCGCCTCTGCGCTTTCGTGGTTCGTCCTGAAACAGCGCGGAAAGAGCCTCCGGAGCTCAAGGTCACAGGTTCGACTCCTGTCGGGCGCACCATGCACTCCCCCCCAGTCGACGGTGTTGGATTGCCCGTTCCGGGCACCGGAGTGCCCTGTTGCACAGTCTGCAGGGCACAGAGTGTTAGAATCTCCCCAAGTATCCGAGGAGGCAGAGCCATGTTCTCAGCTCGCAGCCGTGTCGTTCCGTCGTCCGTCCTGCTGGTTGCCGTTGCGCTGGCGGTGTTTTTCGCGCCGGCGGTGTCGGCGACGGTCTATACCGTCACGATGAAGAACGGCACCACCTTCGAAACCCGCTATCAGCCGGAAGAGGCGAGCTGGGACGCGAACCAGGTCGTCCTGATGACCGAGTACGGCAACCGCATCGCGCTGCCGGCGGTCGACATCGACAACGTCGCGGTCGACAGCGAGAGCCGCGGTTTCGGCCACCAACTGAACGCCTCCACCATGGCGCTCGGCTGGGCGCCGAACGACGGCCTCGACATGAATTCCGAGGAAGGCAAGGCGTTCATGGCTGCTGAGGCCGCGGCTGCGGCCGCCGCCGGTCAGGCGCCGCCGGTCTACAATCAGCAACAGTTCGTCGAGCCCGGGCAGACTTCGGGTCTGCCGGTCTGGATGACCGGCATCAACGCGGTGCCGCAGCTGGCGCCGGTGGTCCTGCAGGCGCCGCCGCAGCAGTAGACGCGAGCAAGATTCCCTGCCGCAAGGCTCCGCGCGGTGCGGAGTTCTCTTTGACAACCAAGACGTAGCGGTGGCCCCGCGGAGGATCGCGGGGCTCGCAAGAGGGAAGCCGGTAGGAAGCCGGCGCGGCCCCCGCCACTGTAACCGGGTACGAAACCGGAGACACCACTGCGCGCCAGAGATCGAAGTTCGGTCGGGCGCGCGGGAAGGTCCGGGAGTAGGAAGATCCGGGAGCCAGGAGACCTGCCGCTCGTCCGATGTTTTCGTCCCCCGGGGTGTGGGGAGCGATTCCGGCCGGCCTCGCCGCACGCCCCCGCTCGTCTCCCCGTTCCCTTTCGGCGAAGCATCGATTTTCGCGAAAGGAGATCGGCCATGCGCCCTTCCCTCGTAATTTTCGCTGCGCTCCTCGGGGGAGTGACCGCAGCTTCAGCCCAGAGCACCGCGCCGTTCGCGGACTCGATCACCATCACCGCCACCGCCCAGCCCGAGAAGGCGGCGGAGGTTCCGGCTACCGTCGATGTCGTGACAGCGGCAGAGATCGCCGACCGCCGAGCGGTCCAGGCCGTCGACGTCCTGCGCACCCTCCCCGGTCTCGAGCTCGTGCAGACCGGCTCCGCCGGCAAGGCGACCTCGCTCTTTTCGCGCGGCACCAACTCGAGCCACACCCTGGTCTTGTGGAACGGCATCGAGCTCAACGATCCTTACCTCGGCGGCTTCGACTGGTCGACCCTTTCGACCGATGGCGTCGAGCGCGTCGAAGTGGTGCGCGGACCGTTCTCGGCGCTCTACGGCTCGAGCGCGCTCGGTGGCGTCGTCCAGCTGGTGACCCGCCGCGGCGGCGGGGGCGGCACGCACCTCGGCACGGTCGATCTCGAGGGTGGCTCGAACGACTACCTGCGCGGTGGCGTCGCTGCGGGCCGGCGCTTCGGAGCCCTCGCCGTCGACCTCTCCGGCCACCTGCGGCGCGGTGAAGGGGAGGTCGCCAACGACTTCTACGACGGCGAGGAGATCGACCTCGCGCTCGACGGCGCGCTCGGCGAGTCCGCGACCCTCGGCGCGCTCGTGCGCTGGGGGGCGAGCGACGTCGGCATTCCCTACGACTACGCCGGAGAGCCGACGCTCCGGCGGGAGCAGGCATTCGAGACGACCTCTTTCGCGGTGCCGTTCGCCTGGACGACAGAGTCGTGGCACGTCGACGCCCAGGCGGCGACGACCGCGACCGATCTCGCGGTGAGCGATCCCGATGACCCGTTCGCTGCGAGCCGCGCCGAGGCTGGGCGCGACCAGGCCCGCCTGGTCGTGCGGCGGAGCTTCGGCGACGACTTCGAGGCTGCCGTGGGTGGCGACTGGGACAGCCAGGAGGTCCGCACGCGGGACGCCTTCGGCCCCGGCCTCGCCGACGAGGGCCAGCGCACCTGGGCGGCCTTCGGGCAGCTCTCCTGGAGTCCGGGTCCGCTGCGTGTCGACGTCGGGGTGCGCCGCGACGACAACGACGTGTTCGGCGCCGAGACCAGCGCCAAGGCGGGGGTCGCCTGGGCGATCTCGGAGGCCTGGCGGTTGCGTGCGACTTACGGCGAGGCTTTTCGCGCCCCGTCGCTCGCCGACCTCTACTACCCCGGCTTCTCGAATCCCGACCTGCAGCCCGAAGACTCGCAAAGCTACGAGCTGGCGGTCGAAGGGGGAAGCGGAGGCTGGAGCACGATGGTGGCGCTGTTCGAGAACGATCTCGACAACCTGATCGAGTTCGACTTCGCGACCTTCGTGCCGCAGAACCTCGGGCGCGCCCGGGCGCGCGGTGTCGAGGGTTCGCTCGCGCTGCGGCGCGGTCTGTTCGACGGCCGCCTGGTCGCGACCTGGCTCGACGCCGAGAACCTCGACACCGGCGGCCCGCTGCTGCGCCGCCCGGAGGAGAGCGCGAGCCTCGTCGTCTTCGTGCGACCTGGGAACTTCACGGTCGGCGGTGTCGCGCGCTACGTTGGCGACCGCACCGACTTCGGGGCGGTGCCGCTCGCCGCCTACACGACGCTCGACCTCTCGCTCGCGCTGCGCCTGGGCGAGCGTTGGCAACCGTTCGTGCGCGTCGAGAACGTCTTCGACGAGCCCTACGAGGAGGCGGCGGGCTACCCGGCGCCGGGTCTCGGATTCCGCGCCGGCTTCGACCTGCGGTTCTGAAGCTGTCCATGCGCCGCCCGCCCACCCACACTGCTGCGCTGCTCGCCGGGATCTTCCTCCTGGCGTCGGCCTGCGGCGCGCCCCCCGGCAATCCCTCAGGTGCGGCGGCGGACGCCGCCGGCGGGCGCATCGCGGTGATGTCCCCGGCGGCGGCGGAGACGCTGGTCGAGCTTGGCGTCACGCCCCGCATCGTCGCGGTCGGCGACTTCGTCGATTGGCCGCCCGAGCTCTCACGGCTGCCGAAGATCGGGGCGTTCGACGCGCCGAACGCCGAGCGCCTCGTCGAGCTCGGCGTGACGCAGCTGTTCACCGCGGCGAGCGAAGCTGGACGCGGCGAGCACGACCGGCTCGTCGGGCTGGGGATCGAGGTCGTCGCCCTCGACACTTCGACCTTCGCTGGCACCCTGGCGGCGATCGCCGAGTCCGGACGCCGGGTCGGACGCGACGCCGCGGCGCGCCGGCTTCTCGATCGCATCGCGGCGCGGATTGCCGAGGTTCGCCGACGGGCGGCGACCGTCCCGCGGCGCCGAGTCCTGGTCGCGGTCGGACACGACCCGCTCTTCGTCGCCGGCCCGGGCTCGCATCTCGACGAGCTGGTGACGATCGCCGGCGGCGAGAACGTCGCGCACGACGCCACGTCGCCCTATCCGATGTTCGCCCTCGAGACGATTCTCGTGCGCGCGCCGGAGGTCATCGTCGACAGCGCCGACAACCGGCCGGACCGTCCGCACGGCATGCAGGCCGGGTTCTGGGCCGAGTGGCCGTTCCTGCCGGCGGTGGCCGCGGGCCGGGTCGCCGTCGTCGATCCCTGGCAACTGCTGGTGCCTGGCCCGCGGCTCGCCGAGATGGCCGAGCTCATGGGCCGGCTCGTCCATCCCGAGGTCTTCGGTGCCCCGCGGCCGGAGGACTTCGGTGGCGCGCCCCGTCCGCCCGAGGGCGCGGGTCGATGACCTCCCCCTCCCCCTCCCCCTCCCCTGCGCCTGCCGGAGCTTCCGCGCCGGCGCCGTGGCGCCGGCTGGCGCTGGTGACGCTCGGACTCGGGGCGCTCCTCGCGCTCTCGATCGGCTTCGCCGTGAGCTTCGGCGCCGCCCAGGTCCCGCTCTGGCAGCGGCTCCTGCTGGGCGGCGTCTGGAGCGAGGCGCAGGCGGCGATCCTCTTCGCGCTGCGTCTGCCGCGGGTGCTCACCGCGGCGGCGCTCGGCGGACTCCTCGGCGTCGCCGGCGTCGCCTTCCAGGCGCTGCTGCGCAACCCGCTCGCCGACCCCTATGTCCTCGGCGTCTCGGGGGGCGCGAGCCTCGGCGGCGTGCTCGCCCTCATCGCCGGCGTCGCCGGCCTCGGCGTGCCGCTCGCCGCGTTCGTCGGGGCGCTCGCGTCGCTGGTCGCGATCGAGCGCATGGCGACGAGCGGCGGACGCCTCACCGTGTTCACGCTGCTGCTGACCGGTGCGATCTTCAACGCCTTCAGTGCGGCGTTGATCTACTTCCTGCAGAGCGTGGCCTCGCGCGAAGAGCTACAGGCGATCGTCTTCTACCTCATGGGGCGTGTCCCGAGCTCCGGGCTCGTCACTCTGGCCGCTCTCTGGGCGGCCGGCATCGCGATCACCGTCGCGCTCTTCGCCTCGGCGCGCGACTTCAACGCCCTCACTGGCGGCGAGGAGGGCGCGCAGCAGCTCGGAGTGGACGTCGAACGCCTGAAGCGGCGCACCTTCGTACTCGGTTCGCTCGCGACGGCGCTGGCGGTGGCGACCGCCGGCCTGATCGGCTTCGTCGGCCTGGTGGTGCCGCATCTGCTCCGCCGGCTGCTCGGTCCCGACCACCGGTTGCTGCTGCCGGCGGCGTTCCTGGGCGGAGCGTCGTTTCTGGTGCTGGCCGACCTCGCAGCGCGGACCCTCGCGGCGCCGACGGAGCTGCCGGTGGGCGTCGTGACGGCGCTCCTCGGCGGGCCGTTCTTCCTGATCCTCCTGCGCCGCCGCGGAGCGGTATCGGGGGCGGGGGGGGCCACATGATCGACCCGGTGGAGCCCTCGACAGCGCGCCCGTTGCTCGAAGTGCGCGAGCTCACGGTCGCCTATGGCTCCCGCCTGGCGCTCGCCGGTGTCGACCTGCGGCTCGAGAGGGGAAGCGTCGTCGGCCTCCTGGGGCCGAACGGCGCCGGCAAGAGCACTCTGGTGCGCGCGGTCTCCGGGGTGCACGCCGGTTACACCGGGAACGTGACGGTCGCCGGCGACGACCTCCGCGCGCTGCCGCGCAAGGAGGTGGCGCGGCGCATCGCGGTCGTGCCGCAGGAGCCGCGCTTCGACTTCCCGTTCACCGCGCTCGAAGTCGTCGTCATGGGGCGGCATCCGCACCTCGCGGGCCTTGCCTTCGAGTCGGCGCGCGACCTCGAGATCGCGCGCCAGGCCCTGGCGCGCTGCGGCGCGCTGCACCTCGCCGCGCGGCCGATCGACCAGCTGTCGTCCGGCGAGCGCCAGCGAATCGTCTTTGCGCGCGCCCTCGCGCAGCAGACGCCGATCCTGCTCCTCGACGAGCCGGCGAGCTTTCTCGACCTGCGCTTCCAGGTCGAGCTCTTCGATCGGGTGCGGGAGCTGGCCGACGAAGGCACGGGCGTCGTCGCGGTCCTTCACGACCTCAACCTCGCCGCCGAGTATTGCGACCGCGTCGTCCTGCTGCAGGGCGGGCGGGTGGTCGCCGCCGGGCCGACCGCCGAGGTGCTGACCTACCAGCACCTCACGGCGGTCTACGAGACCGAGATCTACGTCGATCTGAACGACATCACCGGAGCGCTCGTGGTGACGCCGCTGTCGAGCCGCGCCCGTCGCCGGCTGCGCCAGCTGCCGCCCACGCCGCCGATGCCGCCGACGCCGCCTGCGGATTAGAATCGGTCCATGCTCCTCTGCCGCTTCGGCCCCGAAGGCCTGCTCGCCGCCGGCGAATCTCTGCAGCAACTCCGCGTGCTGTTCTCCGATCCGTTCGAGACGCCGCTCTCGCAGTGGCAGTTCGGCCGCGCGATCGACCTCGCGCAGGGGGAGGCGCTGCGCGCCCCGCTCGCGCCCGGGAAGATCGTCTGCGTCGGCAGGAACTATCGCGACCACGCCGCCGAGCTCGGGAATCCGCTGCCCACCGAGCCGCTGATCTTCCTCAAGGCGCCGACGAGCGTCATCGGTCCGGCGACCGCAGTCGTCCTGCCGCCCGAAAGCTCGCGGGTCGACTTCGAGGGCGAGATCGCCCTCGTCGTCAAGCACCGGCTGCGGCGGGTGACTGCGGCCGAGGCGCTCGCCGGCATCCTCGGCGTGACCTGCGCCAACGATGTCTCGGCGCGCGATCTGCAGAAGCGTGACGGCTCGTTTTCGGGGGCGAAGTCGTTCGACACCTTCTGCCCCCTGGGGCCGGCGATTCTGCTCGATCCCGACTTCGCCGGCCTCGAGGTCCGCACGCGGGTCAACGGCGTGGAGCGCCAGCATGGCCGGGTGGGCGAGATGGTTTTCGGCTTCGCCGAGCTGCTCGCCTACGCCTCGTGTCGCATGACCCTCGAACCGGGAGACATCTTCCTGACCGGAACCCCGGCTGGCGTCGGCCCGCTCGCCGACGGCGACCGGATCGAGGTCGAGATCCCCGGCGTCGGCATCCTCGCGAATCCCGTCGAGGCCTTCAAGCAGTAGCGCAGCGGCAACGACGCCAGCGCCGCGCTACCGGGTTGTCGCCGGGCGCCACAGGACGAGCCCCAGCGCCGCGACCGCGAGCAGATGGATGGCCCCCCCGGCCGTGCGGCCGAGGAAGAAGAGCGCCAGCCAGAGACCCAACGCGGCGGCGGCGGCGAAGAGCCGCACGAAGGAACGCATTCGCTGGATCTTACCCCCGCCGCCTCGGATATCCTCGCGCCATGCGGAGTTGGCGCCTCACCCGTCGCGAAACCCTGTTCACCCATCGCCTGTTCGCCCTCCACCGCGACTCGCTGGCGGCTGACGCTGGCGGGCTCTCCGCGACGGGCGCAGTCGTCGCACACCGCGAGGCGCTCATTCTCGACGCCCCGACCTGGGTGAATGTGATCGCGCTCGCGCCCGACGACCGCGTTCTCCTCGTCCGCCAGTGGCGCTACGGCATCGGCGCCCTGACGCTCGAGATCCCGGGCGGCATGGTGGAGGAGGGTGAGGACCCGCGGGAGGCCGCCGGCCGCGAGCTCTTCGAGGAGACGGGCTACCGCGCCGGCCGCATCTCCTACCTGGGAGAAGTCGAGCCGAATCCGGCTTTCATCACCAACCGCTGTTTCACCTTCGTGGCCACCGATCTCGAGCGCCTCGGCGAGCCCGAGGGGGACGGCGAGGAGGAGCTCACCGTCGAGTGCGTGACGCTGGCGGAGATTCCGCAGCTCGTCCTCTCCGGCGCCATCCGCCACGCGTTGGTGATCGCGGCGTTCTACCTCTTCGATCACCAGCGGAGCGTCCGTTGACTCTCGCAGCGGTGACCTTCGACGTCACCCACACCCTGCTCGCCTGCCCGGCGCTCGGCCAGCAGTACGCCGACGTGCTGGCGCGGCACGGCATCGCCGTGCTGGCGCGCGACGTCGAGGCGGCGATTCCCCTCGTCTGGCAGGAGCTCGCCGGCGCCGCGACACCGGCGCGCGACCGCTTCGTGCACCATCCGAACGGCGCGCGCGGCTTCTGGCGGCACTTCGTCGAACGGACCTGCGAGCTCATCGACGCGCCCCGCCCCTCCGCTTTCGCGGCGGCCGAGCTCTTCGACCGCTTCGCTCAACCCGACGCCTGGGAGGTCGCCCCCGGCACCCGCCCGATGCTCGCCGAGCTCAAGCGGCGCGGCCTCAAGCTGGCGGTGATCTCGAACTGGGACCAGCGTCTGCCGCTGCTGCTCGAGCGGCTCGATCTCGCCGATCCGTTCGACACTTTCGCCATCTCCGCCATCGTCGGGGCCGAGAAACCGCATCCGCGGATCTTCGAAACCGCGCTGGCGGCGTTGGGTGTGGCCGCGGAGCGCGCGCTCCATGTCGGCGACAGCCGGCGCGACGACGTCGAAGGGGCGCTCGGGGTCGGCATGCGGGCGCTGCTGCTGGCACCCGGTGGCGGCGGCGATCTGCGGAGTCTCGCGGAGCTGCCGGCGCTGCTCTTCGGAGAGCGGCAGCAGACCGGATAGAGTCCGCTGCGATGCGCCATCAGCTCGCGGTTGTGCTCGGTGAAAGTGGGCTCGCCGCCCTGCTCACAGCGCTTGCGGGTCTGCTCGCGACGCTCGTCGCCTGCTCGCCGAGCCCGCCGCCCGCAGCGCAGAAGCCTGGTGAGCTCGCAACCGTCGAGGTCGCCGCGGCGCCGGATGCCGCCTACTCGATCGCCGACGACAAGGTCGAGCGCCGGGCGAACCCCAACGCCATCGCCGGCGCGCTGCCCGACGGATTTCCGCCCGACATTCCGGTCTATCTGCCTTCGAGCCTGGTCGACTTCACTTCTCGACCTGAGGGCGGAGCGGTCGTCGTTTTCGCGACGCCGGCTTCGGTTTCGACCGTCTCCGCTGCGCTGAGTCAGAAGCTGCGCGCCGCCGGCTGGCAGGCGGCGAGCTCGGGCGCCTGGAGCAAGGCGGGCCGGCGGCTCCGTCTCACCGTCGAAGCGACCGCCGCCGGCTCTCGGTTCCGTTTCGAGTTCTAGAGAATGAGGGACAGGCATGCATTTCTCTGCAGGCTCGCCGGCAGACGTCGGTGGTAGCGGCGATCGGGTTCCTGCGCTGCTCGCCCCTCGGGGGTCCCTCTCCTCCCTCCTCGGGCTCTGCGCTGCTCGGAGCCCGATCGCCGGATACCGATAGAGGTATAGGCGAGCCTCGGAGCAGTTGCTGAAAGACCCTCTTCTCTCTCAGTTCTACCGACGAGGGGTGGCTGGACCGAGGGCTCCCATGGGCCCGGAGCGCGCTTTCTCAGCGCGAGGACCCATGGGAAGCGGGCCAGACAGGACCCCGAGCAGGCGCGTGGGCCGCCGCGAAGCCCTAAGTGCTCAGTACCCCGCGCCCGACTCCTGGTCGAGCAACGCCTTGTGCGCCGGAATCTTCTCGACCAGCGCGAACGGCGTGCGGACGCTCGCGAGGGTCTCGCCGACCTGATGGATCGCCTTCTCGGCGATCGGCCCGAGCCAGCCAGCGGCCTCGGCGAGGTAGCGGATGCGCAGCGGGTCGATGCCCATGACGCGCGCCGCGGTGGCATCGACCGCCGGCAGGTTCGTGCCGACGACGAGCACCCCCGCGGCCTTCGCGGGGCCGAGGATCGGGCCGTCGCCTTCCATGCCGACGATGCCATCGACGATCGCGAACTGTGGTCGCACGGTGGCGTTGATGTCGAGAATCGATTCCTCGAGGCCGGCGTAGTGCAGCACGTTCTTCGGCCAGCCGTAGTAGCTCCCCGGCATGAGCCCGAAGAGGTTCTTCATCGAGAGCGTCGCGCCCGCCCAGTGATGCGTCTTCAACTTGGCGAGCGAGACGATCCAGTCGACGTTCGCCAGCACCACCGGCAGCGTCAACCGGACGAGGCCCGAGCGCTGACCGGCGTTGGCGACGGCGAAGCCGCGCTGCCGATTGAGATCGACGAAACGCAGCTTCTCGTCGACCAGCACCTGGGCGAGACCCGATTCCTCGAGCACCAGGATGGTGTCGCGCCGGTGCCCCGGCCCTTCGCCGACCAGGACTTCGGCGGCGCCGAAGCCGCGCAGCGCCCGGGCCGCGGCACGCACCACCTCTGGATGGGTGTTGATATGACCGGCGCCCGAGGCGGTCTCGACCAGGTTCGGCTTGAGCAGGATCCGTTTTCCCGCCACGGCGGCTGGCGTGATGCCGATCTCGGTGAGCGCGGCGCGCAGGATCGGTTCGAGGTCGAGCGCGTACGAAGCGGCGCGTGCCACGCAGACCCGGGGTCGCAGGTCGCGCCGGCAGCCGGCGAGCCCGCCGAGCCCGCCGAGCGCGCCGGTGGTGAAGATCGCGCCGGCGGCGAGCAGCTCGCGGCGCGACAGCGCGCGCTGGACCAGCCACTCGCGGCTCACGCCGACTCCCGCAGGGCCGTGAGGAGTCCGCGCGGCGAGCACAGCGCGACCGCGAGCAGCGCCAGCTCGGCGCTGTCGTAACTGCCGTAGCGGCTCTCGCGGTCCAGAGTCTCGCGGATCGCGAGCGCCTGCCACCGGCCGGCAATCCCGGCGGTCGCCGCACTCTCGCCGTCGCGCGTCGCGCTCTGCGCGCGCCAGGCATTCTGCGCCAGGCAGGCCCAGCCGAGGGCGAGTGGCGTGCGCAGCGCCGGCGCGACGGCCTCGAGGTAGGCGAGGCTCGCGGTGACGGCCGTCGCCGGGATACGTCCGGCGAGGGCCGCGAGCACGAGGCCGGTCGACTCCTGCGCCGGTCGCAGGTGCGCGCCGAAGACGCGGGCATTGCCGTAGTTCCAACCGCCGGTGGCGATCTGGCGATCGAGGAGGAGGGCGCGGCCCTCCACGGCGCGCGGATGTTCGCCCGCGCCCGCGGATTCGAGCGCCAGGAGAGCGAGCGCGGTCGGCTCGGCCCACGCGAAGGTGCGCTCGATCCAGGACCAGCCCGCCAGATTGGTGTCCATCGCCAGCTCGCTGGTCGGCGAACGCGGGTAGTGATCGCCTTTCTGGGCGAGCAGAAAGGCGACCGCGCGCTCGCGTGCGCCGGCGAGATCGGTTCGCCCATTCCAGGCGAGGATGGCCATCGTCGTCGGCATATAGGCGCCGGGATGAGCCTGAGAGAAGCTCACTCGCCCGTCCTCGGCCTGCAGGCGGGCGACGGCTTCGCCGGCAGTCCGCGCGCTCTCCGCGGCCGCAGGGCCGGCGAGCCGCAGGGCGAGCGCTCGCCAGACCGTGGCCTCCACGGAGACCTCGGTCTCGTCGGGCTGGGCGCGCACGGAGCCGTCCGCGCGCGACCGCCCCGCGAGCTTGCCCAGCAGCTCGTCGAGCAATCCGTCGCTCAAGGTGTCGGACGTGGCGGACATGGCAGGTTCCGCGTGCATTCTAGCGGCGGGATGCCCGCCGCGCTGTGGGACAATCGCCGCGGGATGACCTGGGCCAATCTCGACACAGCGGCGGTGGCGCGGGCGCTTTCGGCCATCGCCGCGCAACCGGGCGACCTGGCGGAGGTCTACTTCGAGCGCCGGGTCGAAGCCGAGTGGCCGCCGGCCGAAGCGCACTGCGGCGTGCGGATCCGCCGCGAGGAGGGGCTGGCGGTGCGCCTGGTGCGCGGCAATCATGCCTGGCTGGCGAGCCGCGATCGCATCACCGGCGGCGACCTGGCGAGTGCCCTGCGCCAGGTGGCGCGCGCCCAGCCGGCGGCGATGATCGAGCCCGAGCTCGCGGTAGGGCCGGCGCCGGCGATCCCGCTGGCGCCGCTGCGCGCCTTCGCCGGCGAGCTCGAGCGCGCCATCCGGAAACAGCACGTCGCCTTCCCGCTGCGCCTGACCACGCGCTGGCATCGTCGCGATCTGCAGGTGGTGGGACCGCGCTGGGTGCCCGAGGGCGAGCGCGAGGTCTTCTTCAGCCTCGACGTGGAGATGCCGTGGGGCCGCTTCGGAGCCCTGGCGCTCGGGCTCGCGGCCGATGAAGCCGAGCGCGTCGCGCGTGCCCTGGTGGGCCGTTTCCGGGCGCGCGAGGCAGCGCCGCCGGCGGCGGGACGCTCGGCGCTGCTGCTCGCGCCGGGCGCGACCGCCGTGATGCTGCACGAGGCGGTCGGCCACGCCCTCGAGGCGGATATTCTGGCAGGCGCTCCCGGCGGGACCTGGACCGCGACCCCGCTCCTCGCGCCCACCCCGCTCATCGCCCAGTCGATCGACGTGCTCGACGATCCGCACCGTGCGCCACGCGGCGTCGATCGCATGACCGACGACGAAGGGCAGCCGGTCGTGCGGCGCTGGCTGATTCGCGGTGGCAAGGTCGATCAGCCGATCGCGGACGCGCTGCACGCGGCGCGCTCGGTGCAGCTCATCCCGGGCTCCGGTTTTCGCGGCGGGCGCCATCAGTCCCCGCTGCCGCGCACCCATCACCTCGAGCTGCTGGCGGGAGAGGCCGACTCGCAGCAGCTCCTGCGTGCCGCCGAGGGCGGTCTCTTCGTGCCCGAGATCGATCAGGGCGCGCTCGACCCGGCGAGCGGCGAGGTCGTTCTCCATGCGCCCTGGGGCCGCCGTATCCGCGGCGGCGAGTTGGCGGAGGTCTGCGGGCCTTTTCAACTGCGTGGCCGGGTGCCGGAGCTCCTGGCGGCGATCGCGGCCGTGGGCGGCGATGCCCAGGTCGCCGGCGCCGGCTGGTGCGCCAAAGGGGGTCAGCGCCGCGCGGTGTGGGCGACGGCGCCGTCGCTGGTGCTCACGGCGATGGAGATCGCCGGCGGCAGGAGCGAGCGATGACGCCCAGCCCCGCCGCCGAGGCGCTCCTCGCCGAGCTTCCCCGGCGCGGATTTCCCGCCGCGGAGATCTTCGAGAAGCAAGGCCGCAGCCGCAGCTTCACGCGGGAAGGCGCGGCGTCAACTCTGGCCGCCCCGGGCGCCGCAGTCGTGCCGGCCGCCGGGGTGCGAATGACTCAGGCGGTGGCCAGCGAATCGGGCTGGGCGCTACGCGCGGGCGATCGCCGCCGGTCGCTCTTCTACGCCGCCACCGGCTCCGCCGACCCGGGCGTGACGCTGCCGGAACCGAGCCCGCATCCGCTGCGCCTGCCCGACCCGGCAACCGCACCCGCGTTCGCTCTCGCGTCCCATCTCGCGGCCGATCTTGCGCCCCATTTCGCGGCGCCAGGCGCCGGCGGGCCGTCGTCTGCGGCGGAGGATTTCGACGCCCCGCTCGCCACGGAGTCCGCCGCGGCGACGCTGCTGGCGGAGATCGAGCGCGAGCTGCGCCGGGAGCTGCCCGAGAGCCGGCTCGTCACGGCCCGGCTCGAAGACGGGGCTGCCGAGTGGACGCTGCTGTCGACGACCGGCGTGCGCGCCGCGTCGCGCGCCCGCGCCGCCTATCTGCGCCTCGAGGTCGAAGATCGCGGCCGAAGTTGTCGCTTCGAAGGTGCGGAGCGCGACATCCGCCGTTTCGAGCCGCGCGCCCTGGCGCTGCGGCTGGTCGATCGGCTGTGCGCGCTCGCCGGAGGAAGAGACGGGGCGTCGGCCGCGCCGGGGGTGAACCCGGATCTTCCTTTGCTCCTCGCGGCGCCGCTCGCCGCGCGACTCGTGCAGGCGATCGCACCCCTGTTTCTCGGCGCGGCAGCGAGCGACCGCCGCGCAGCGATCACAGGGGTCGCAGCGGGCACAGCGAGCGCAGCGATTCCAGCGGGTGCAGGGTCTGGGGCGCTCTCTCCCGGCCTGACCCTGATCGACGACGGGCAGCTCCCGGGTGGAGTCCTGGTCTCGCCGGTCGACGGCGAGGGATTGCCTTGCGGGCGGGCGGTGCTCATCGACGAAGGACGTTTCGTGCAGCCTCTCCTCGCCTGGTGGGAGGCCGGACGCAGCCCCGTTCCCGGTTGCGCCCGCCGCGCGAGCTGGCGGGATCTGCCGCGCCGCGCGCCGACCCACTTCTTCATCGCCCCGAGCACGACCCCGGTCGCCGACCTCCTCGCGGCGGGAGGCGCGGGCGCCTATCTCCTCGACGCCGAAGGCGCCGTGCGGATCGATCCGGCGAGCCTGGCCTTCGAGGTCGCCGTCTCGGGGCTTCACCTCTCGTCCGGCCGCGCGATCTCGCCGCTCGGCCGGGTCCGTCTGTGTGGCGATGTCCGGAGCCTGCTCGCCGGTCTCCGCGCCCTGGCGCGGGACCTCTCTTTCGTCCCCGGCGACGGCATGTTTGGCGCGCCATCGATGCTGGTGAGCGGGCTCCGGGTGCTGCCGGGCTGAGGCGGGACTGGTATTCTGCAGGACATGCAGCTCGGAATCCTCGGTCTCCAGAAAGTCGGCAAGACGACCCTCTTCAACACGCTCACTGCCTCGCGCGAGGCGACGGGGAAGTTCCTGGCCTCGGACGCCACTCACATCGGCATCGCCAAGGTGCCCGACCCGCGGCTCGCGACGCTCCGTGACCTCTTCAACCCGAAGAAGTACACGCCGGCGACGGTCGAGTACGTCGACATCCCGGGCATCTCGAAGGGCGAGGGGGCGGAGAGCCTCGACCTCGCGAAGCTGAAGACGGTCGACGCTCTGATCCACGTCGTGCGCGCCTTCGAAGACCCGGAGATCGCGCACTCCGAAGGCAGCGTAGATCCGCTGCGCGACGTGCACACCCTCGACCTCGAGCTCATCCTCTCGGACCACTCGCTGATCGAGCGCCGCCTCGACCGCCTCGAGAAGGCCGCGAAGCGCGGCGCTGTGCCCGAAGAGGAGCGCGAGAAGAAGCTGCTCAAGGAGATCGTTCTGCCGGCGCTCGAGGCGGAGCGCCCGGTGCGCACGCTCAGCCTCGACCCCGACGACGAGCGCCTGCTGCGCGGCTACCAGCTGCTGACGGCGAAGCCGATGCTGGTGGTGCTGAACGTCGGCGAAGGCGAGGTCGCGACGGCGACGCCGAAGGACTTCGGCATCGACGTGGCGCAGCATCCGGCGATCGTCGTCTCGGCGCCGATCGAGGAGGAGATCTCGCGCCTCGCAGCCGCCGAGCAGAAGGAGTTCCTGGGCGACCTCGGCCTCACCGAGCCGTCACTCGACCGGGTGCTGCGCGCCAGCTTCGAGCTCCTCGGCCGGATCGCCTTCTTCACCGTCGGCGAGGACGAAGTGCGCGCCTGGACGATCCGTCGTGGCACCCACGCCAAGGAGGCCGCCGGCACCATCCACTCCGACATCGAACGCGGCTTCATCCGCGCCGAAGTCGTCGCCTGCCAGGCCCTCCTCGAGCTGAAAACGCTCGCCCACTGCCGCGACAAGGGCCTGCTGCGCCTCGAAGGCAAGGAGTACGTCGTCGCCGACGGCGACGTGATCAATTTCCGCTTCAACGTGTAGCCGGACGGGCTTTACGGGCAGCCACCACCTACCGCCGCGCTCCAGGCGCAGGCGGAGGCGGCCTCGAAACCATCGGCGAAGATCGAGGTCGCCGAGCCGTAGCGCTGCCCGAACACGCCGTAGCCCGAGCCGTCCTGGCCGCCGCTCGACCAGGCCATGACGAAGTTGCCCGTGCCGTCGGCGGCCACTGCGGAAAACAGCTGGGAGCCCGTCGTGTGGGTATTCACCCGAAACTCGCTCCCCGCCGGAAGGCCCGCCGGGCTGAATCGCTGCCCGAACACGCCGTAGTTCGATCCGTCCTGGTAGCGGCTGGCCCAGACGACGACGAAGGCGCCCGCGTCATCCACGGCCACCGCCGGCGGTCCCTGGTCACCCGTCGTGTAGCTGTTGACCTGGAAGTCGCTCCCCTGCGGAACGCCCGCCGAGTTGAACCGCCGCCCGAAGACGCCGTAGTTCGAGCCGTCCTGATCGGTGCTCTTCCAGGCGACGATGAAGTCGCCCGAGCCGTCTGCGGCCACCGCGGCATCCAGCTGGTCGTTCACCGTGAAGCTGTTGGCCCGGAACTCGCTCCCCAGCGGGCTGCCCGCCGAACTGAAGCGCTGCCCGAACACGCCGTAGTAGGAGCCGTCCTGGTAACGGCTATCCCAGACGACGACGAAGTTGCCCAGGCCGTCCATGGCGACGTTGGGAGCGTACTGACCTTCGGTCGTGTAGCTGTTGATCTGAAACTCGCTCCCCGCTGGCGTGCCTGCCGAGCTGAACCGCTGCCCGAACACCCCTTCGTACGAACCGTCCTGGAAGCGGCTATTCCAGACCACGACGAAGTTGCCCAGGCTATCCGCCGCCACGGCGGGAGCGGACTGGTAGCTGGTCGTGAAACTGTTGACCTGGAATTCAGACCCCTGCGGAATCCCCGCCGAATCGAAGCGCTGGCCGAACACGCCGGAGGTCGAACCGTCCTGCTCGGCGCTCTCCCAGACGACGACGAAGTTGCCCGAGCCGTCGGCTGCCACCGCGGGCGACCGCTGATAGCTCGTCGTGTAGCTGTTGATCTGGAACTCAGTCCCCTGCGGAATCCCAGCCGCATCGAACCGCTGGCCGAAGACGCCGGCGTCCGAGCCGTCCTGGCCGGAGCTCTGCCAGACCACGACGAAGTTGCCCGATCCGCTTGCAGCTACCGCTTGTTTGTATTGAAAGTCGGGCGTGAAGCTGTTGACTTGGAACTCGGGCCCCAGCAACTGGCTCGCCGCGGGAGGCAGCCCGGACCCGAGGAGGAGGAGTGCGAGGGCGAGGTGCGGCAGATTCACCTGTTGACGGGGCTTCATAACGAAACTCCTGTGGTCGTGGAACTCTGCGAAGGCAAGATAGCAGAGGGGGGGAAGCCACTTCGTGAGCTTCTGCACTGCCACGCCAAGGAGGCCGCCGGCACCCTCCTCTGCGACATCGAACGCGGCTTTATCCGCGCCGAGGTCGTCGCCTGCCGAGCCCTCCTCGAGCTGAAGACACTCGCCCACCGCCGCGACAAGGGCCTCTTGCGCCTCGAAGGCAAAGAGTACGTCGTCGCCGACGGCGACGTGATCAATTTCCGCTTCATCTTGTAGCCGGCGCCGTACCCCGGCGCTCTGCCGTGTTTGCGGCGCTAGCTCAGCTCGTCGATCTCGACCAGGCGGGTTTCGATCCTGCCGGTGCTCTCGCTGGTCGGCAGGAAGCCGGCGGGCGGCGCGGCTTGCGGGGACGTCGAGCCGCTCTGCGGCCCGCGCAGGGTGGGGCGCGTGGGCGTCGGCTGGGCATCGCGGGTCCGGCTGCGATTGGTGGAGGTGATCCGGCCGCCGGCGGTCTTGCTGGCGGCCGAGCCGCCGGCGACAGCGGCGCCGCCGATCTGGTTGGAGGTGCTCGACGGGTCGAGGTCCTTGTTGGTGAGGACGCGCGCCGGAGGCTCCTCGCGGCCGGGCGGCGTCATCGAATCGTCTGCCGGGTCGAACTCAGCCGCCTCGGCCGCCGCCGCGGTGGCAGTCTCGGGCGACTCGCCGGAGCCGCGCACGAAGCCACCCTCCACCTCATCGGCGGTGCTCTGGGCGGCGGCGGCGGCCTTCGCCTCTTCGCCCGCTGGGCGGTCGATCAGCACGCCGGCGATCCGTGCCGGCTCTTCGAACTCCTTGGCGGGCAGGAGCTCCTCGCGATAGTGGCGGTAGGAATAGAGCATCGCCGAGGTCGCCAGATGGTTGTCGATGAGATGGGGATTGATCTCCGGATTGCCCAGCGCCGGATCGAACGCGAGCGCCCTGGCGTAGGCTTTCTTGGCCGCCGAGTCGCGGCCCTGGGCGTGGTAGATCGTGCCCTCCTGATAGTGCGCCCAGGCGTGGCGCGGCTCGAGCTCGACGGTGCGCTTGTACGCCTTGAGCGCGTCGCGGCGATTTCCCATCTGCTGCAGCAGCAGGCCGAGATTGAAGTGCGCGGAGGCATTCTCCGGATCGAGCTCGATCGCCCGGCGGTAGGCCTGCTCGGCGCCGGCAAGGTCCTCGCCCAGGACGAGGAGGCTGCCGAGGTCGTTCTCGACGCCCGAGTCGGCCGGCCGTTCGGCGGCCAAGGCGCGCTGCGTTTCGATGGCGCGATCGATATTGCGCGGCACCGCGGCATGGAGAAGCGCCGCAGAGAGTGCGCAGAGACACCGGCCAGCAGTGCGGCGACGGGATGAATGAGCTTGCGCAAGTGCGAGTCCTTTCGAGAGGCGGGTGGGGCCGGAAATCGTCCGTCTACTGGCTGACCGGCTTGGCCTTCAGCTTGAGCTTGCCGTCCTCGGTGGCGATGCGGAACTGCACCGCATCGCACCCGGTCTTGAGCCGGATCGATTCGATCTGTTGCGCAAGATAGCCGCGAAAAGCCGCCGGCTCCATCGCCGGCGATCCGTCCGAGGCGCTGCGGCGGGCAAGGCCCTCATAGAGCGCCTCGACGGCGTCGGGTTCGAGCCGGTCGGTCACGACGACGCCGGTCGCGGCATCGAGCCGGCGACGCGTGTCGTCCGCTGGGCGCGCGGGGCGAGGGTGGCGCCCGCCGCGGCCCTCTTCGCGATCGCGCAGACGGCGGTTGAAGAGCTCGGTGTAGCTGTTGAAACGGGCTTCGAGCGAGGCCAGCCGGAACTGTTCGGCGGCAGCCCGCAGGTTCGCCCCGCGCAGCTCTCGCAGGTCGCGGACCAGCTTCATCCGCAGCTCCTCCGGGGGGGTCAGGGTCGCGCCGGCGAGAAAGCGCTCGAAGTCGACCTTGAACTTCTCGATGGCGTCGGCCAACTGGTCGAGCTGCTGCGCCGCCGACGGGCGGGCCGGAACCGCAACCGCGCCGGGCCGGGCTCCCTGGGCGCCGCGGCCCGCACGGACCCCCCGTTACCGGAGTTGGGTAGGGCGGGACTGGGCTTTCTGGGATTCACGGGCTGGATCTCCTAGAATCGACTGCACGTCCGATGCCTTCCGTGGATTCCGATCGCCGCCGGCAGCTTCCCGCGGTCGATCGCGTGCTCGTCGATCCACTTCTCGGGCCGCTCCACACATTATACGGAACGGCCGCCCTCGCCACCCAAGTGCGCGCCGAGCTGGCGGAGCTCCGGGAGCAGCTCGCCGCCGGCCACCTCGGCGCGGCGGAGCTTGCGCAGCGGCTCGCCCTCCTGCCCGAGCGGCTGCAGCGGCGCCTCGAGGAGCGCTTCGGAGCCCCGCTTTGCCGGGTATTGAACGCCACCGGCATGTTCCTGCACACCAACCTCGGGCGCGCGCCGCTGCCGCGCCGAGGTGGCCGAGCGGCTCGGCGAGCTCTCGACCGCCGCCTGCGACCTCGAGCTCGACCTCGCCACCGGCCGCCGCGGCGACCGCGACGCGCGCGCCTCGCAGGGCTGCTCGCTGGCGCTCACCGGCGCCGAGGCGGCGCTCGCGGTACGAACAACAGCGCGCGCGGCGCTGGTGCTGGCGCTCGCCGCGCTGGCGGCCGGGCGCGAGGTCATCGTCTCGCGCGGCGAGCTGGTCGAGATCGGCGGCTCGTTCCGCATCCCCGAGATCCTCGCCGCAGCGGGCGCCAGGCTCGTCGAGGTCGGCACGCACCAACCGGACGCACGCTCGCGACTACGAGCGCGCGATCGGGCCGGAGACCGCGCTGCTGCTCAAGGTGCACGCGAGCAACTTCCGCATCTCAGGGTTCGTCGCCGAGGTCGGAGGCGGCCGGGCTCGCCGGGCTCGCGCCGCCGCCGCGGTCTGCCGCTGCTGGTCGACGAGGGCGCGGCCTGCTCGCGCGCCGCGAGCCGGCGAGCCCGGCGAGCCGGCTCGCCGGGCATCCGAGCTTCGCCGAGCTCCTCGCCGCCGGCTGCGATCTCGTCATGCGGCAGCGGCGACAAGCTGCTCGGCGGGCCGCAGGCGGGGCTGCTGCCGGCTCGGCGCGAGCTCGTCGAGCGCTGCGCGCGCCATCCGCTCTACCGGGCGCTGCGTCCGGACCGCGCTGCGCGCCGCCGCGCTCGACGGTGTGCTGCGCCTGCACCTGACCGGCGCCGAGCTGCCGCTCGACCGCCTCTGGCCGGAGCCGCAGCGCACCGCGCGCGGCTCGAGCGCCGCTCGCGGCGCGGCTCGGCGCCGAGATCGTGCCCGGCGACGGCGTTCGTCGGCGGCGGCGCGGCGCCCGAGAGCGCCGATCGCCGGCCGGGCGCTCGCGCTGTTCGGGTCCGCTGCGACGCCGGCCTGCGCGGGCGGCTGCGGCGCGGCGGCGACGGGCTTCCGCCGGTGGTCGGCTGCCCTGCGCGGCGGGCGTTTCTGGCTCGATCTGCGCACCATCGATCCCGGACGACGACGAGACCCTCGCCCCCGCCGTCGAGCGCGCGCGGCGTAGCGCCCGGCGTGCTGGCGGCGCAGGGTAACGGTGCCGCTGCGCCTGCTGGTTGTCGAGGATCGCGAGTCGCTGCGCCGGATGCTCGAGCGCGCGCCTTGACCGGCGAGGGGCTACGCGTCGACGCGGCGGGCGATCTGGCGGCGGCGCGGGCGCTGCTCGCCGGCAGGGAACGCTTCGACCTCGTGCTCACCGACCTGCATGCTGCCCGACGGCAGCGGGCTCGACGTGCTCGCGCGGCGCGGGCACGCCGCGCCGCCGCCGCCGCTCCGGTGGTGGTGCTCACCGCCTTCGGCACGGTCGCGGCCGCCGTCGCGGCGATGAAGCTCGGCGCGGCCGACTTCCTCGAGAAGCCGGTCGACCTCGAGCGAGCTCTATCGACTGCGTCGCCAGCCTGGTCGACCGCGGAGCGCGTCGCGCCGGTCTTTCAGCCCGCCGGGCGCGCCGCCGATCGTCGGCTGCCATCCGCTGCTGCGCGCCGCGACTGCGCCTGCTCGAGCGGGTCGCGCCGACCGAGAGCACCGTGCTGCTGACCGGCGAGAGCGGCACCGGCAAGGAGCTCTTCGCCCGCGCCCTGCACGCCCTTTCGCCGCGCGCCAGGGGCCGTTCGTGGCGGTCAACTGCGCGGCGATCCCGGAGACGCTGATCGAGGCCGAGCTCTTCGGGCACGAGCGCGGCGCCTTCACCGGCGCGGACCGGCGCCGCCCGGGCGATTCGAGCTCGCCGGCCGGCGGCACGCTGCTTCTCGACGAGGTCGGCGAGCTGCCGCTCGCGCGTGCAGGCGAAGGTGCTGCGGGTGCTCGACGACGGCCGGTTCGAGCGCGTCGGCGGCGGCGCGACGCTCGCCGCCGACGTGCGACTGGTGGCGGCGACGCAACCGGGATCTCGCCGGGATGGTGGCCGCGGGCGAGCTTCCGCGCCGACCTCCTCTACCGCCTGGAGATCTTCCCGATCGAGCTGCCGCCGCTGCGCGAGCGGGCGAGCGATATCGCCCTGCGTCGCGCGCCATCTGGGCGGCGAGATCTCCGCCCGCCTGAAGCTCGCCACCGTTCGAGCTCGCGCCGGACGGCCCTCGCCCTGCTCGCCGCCGAGCCCTGGCCGGGGAATGTCCGGCAGCTCGCCAACGTCCTCGAGCGCGCCGCCATCCTGGCACCGGGAGAACGGCTGTCGGCGGAGCAGGTTTCACGCCTGCTCGGCAGGAAAGCCGGGGCCGACGGCGAACCTCCGTCGGCAACTCCCGTCCCGGGGGGCGAGCTCGAGCTCCTGCGCCAGGCGCTGCGCGAGTGCGGCGGCGACAAGCGGCGCGCGGCGACGGCCCTGGGGATGAGCTACCGCACCCTTCTGCGGCGCATCCAGGAGCACGACCTCAAGGGCTACCCGCGCTTCCGCGAGTGATTCCCAGGTTCCCTGCCCGCGGCCCGGAAACGAAAGGGGCCGGCTTGCGCCGGCCCCCCAAAGACATACGGTCTGACGCCGACCTCAGTTCGGCGGCTCCTCGCTCCCGGCGTCGGCCGGCATCCCGGCGGGCTCCTCGTACTCCTCGGCGACGGTCTCGTCGACGCCGGGGTTCGCGACCGGCGGTTTGAACCCGCGGCCCTGGGCGTCGAACTTCACCGAGGCGAAGTCGGGAACGCCCGGGAAGGCCACCCGGAAGTTGGCGGTCTTGCCGGCGAGAATCTGCGGCGAATTGACATCGCCGTTGTTGGTCGCCAGCAGACCGCCGTCGGCGTCGTAGATCGCCACCAGCACCGTCGGCGTCGTGATGTTGTTCGTACTGCCGTTCCGGATCGTGCCGAAGATCTCGAGGCCGTCGCCGGTGGCGTTCTCGGTCTTCTCCCAGGAGATCACCTCGAGCGCCGAGGCCGCGTTCTTCTTGTCGTCGGTCGCCTTGCCGTCCTTGTCTCCGGTGTCGGCGGTATTGGCGGTATTGGCGGCATCGCCGGCGGCTTCCATGTCGGCCCCGGTCATCGGCGGAATGTCCTTCTCCGTCAGCCGGAGGACCGGCTCCTTCCTGGGCAGAGCGATGGCTGCCGGGGCCGCCTGGGCCTCTTTGGCCTGGGTGGTGACGAGCGCGCTCTGATCGAGATCGACCTCGTCGGTCCGGATCGTCGACAGAGCGCCGTTCGGCAGGGTGAAGAGGACGCGGCGCCCGTCGACCTTCCACGGGCCCTTGGTCTCGAGCCGCGCACCGTCGCGCGTCACCAGCCAGTCGGCGTCCGCCGTGCCGGCGATCGACAGGGCCGCCAGGACAGCCAGGGCGGAGACCGTCGCGGGCAGAAAGAAGTGCGGTTTCTTCGCCATCAGAACTCCTTCCAGCTCGTCGGATCGATGCAGACCGGAACCGGGGCGATGAAGACCACTCCGGTGTCGGAGAGGATCGTTTTGACGTTCATAGTGTAATTCGCATACCGGCAGCGTGTCGACTGCAGCGTCTTGAGCTCCTCCGAGATGGTCTTGAGCGACTCGGTCACGACGTCGGCATTGGTGTCGTTGCCGCCGCCTTCGGGGTTCTTGGTGGCGCTCTGCTCGACGAACGGCGGGGTGCTGAACTGCGTCACCTCCTGGTAGCGCTCGCGGTTGTTGATGTTGTCGTCGGGAACGTAGTAGCCGAGCGCGGTGACGGTGCCGAGGATGAAGATGTGGCTCCTCCCGGCGCGGCTGCAGGTGCCGTCGACGTTGGCGACCTCGGTGGGCTGGAACGAGGTGAAGATGGTGATGCCGCCGAACGAGAACGCCTCGGTGATGACCTTTTCGTCGTCCGCCAGCGTCAGGTACCACCCCGGAAGGCTGCCGGAGCCGTTGCCGTTGTAGAGCAGCAACGGAGGGTTGGCGCCGTTCGCATCGTCCGGCGCGATCGCCTGGTACTTGGACTCGGTGAGCGGCTGGGTGCAGCCGCCGCAGACGATGTTCAGGACCCCGTCACGATCACTGTCGGCGAAATCGAGGTCGAGGAGAGCGTAGAACCGACCCGCCGACCCGTCGAAGTCCCAGAGGTTCCAGCGATTGCCGGTGCCGACGGCGAGCGCGACACGGTTCTGCTGGGCGACGTAGATCGCCGCCACCTCATAGTAGATCGGGCGCCCGCCGGTCGAGAAGACCTGGAACGGATCGTACTTCTTGAGGTCGCCCACCGGCCCGCTCAGCCTCGTGGCGGTGAAGTTGTAGTTGACGCCGGCGCTGCGGGTCTGGAAGGTCTGGTCGATGAGCCGCATCGGCGTTGCCGCCGAGGCCTCCAGCTGCACCTTGTAGAGGAAGCCCGCCGTGGTGCCGAAGTAGAGCCGATCGATGTAGGTGTCGCCGTTCGAGTCGACGGTGGTGATGTCGGCCGGAATCGAACCGATCACCCGCTTCTTGTAGATCAGCTTGCCGGTCTCGATGTCGACCATGTAGAGGTAGTTGCCACGCGGGAAGAAGGGGTCTTCGCCGAGCCCGCCGCCGAAGATGGCGACGAAGCGGTCTTCGGCTTCGTCTGCAGTGCAGGCGCCGGTGCAAACGCGGATCCTGCCGGTCGCGGCCTTGCTCCAGGAGTCGCCGAGATCGCGCTCGTTGTTCAGGTCTTCGTCGAGCTCGAGGTTGGCGAAGATCCCGGCGGAGAGCTCCACGCTGTGCTCGTCCTGGAACTCCCAGAGCACGGACGGATAGGGGATGTTGCCGCAGTCGACGCCGCCGTCGAAGCAGGAGGGTGTGTAGCCGGCGGTCGGCTGCGGGACGTTCAGGTTGTCCATCGTGTCGGGCTGGGTGATGTCGAGCGCGTAGTAGCCCGGGCCGCCCTCGCGGTAGCCGCCGACGAGCACCGACCGCCATTCGCGGTCGACGCAGGTCGTCGTGCCGGCCTCGGCAGCCTGGGGGTCGATGAAAACATCGTCGAGTCGCGGACTGCCGTCGATGCCCCAGGGTCCCTTGTTGCGGTCCTGCTCTTCGACGAAGGTGAGCTGCGTTTCGAGCATGGCGCGCGGGATGAACGAGAACACCTCGCGGCCGCTGCCGTTGTCGTAGGCGCCGTCGAGCACGTGGTCGGTCTCCGATTCGATGTCGTCGTCGACGTCGTAGTCGATGACCCCGTCGGTGAACTCGTCGACTTCGGCGACGCCGTCGCCGTCGAGGTCCTTCGCCGGCAGGAGGCACTCCGCGGAGCCGGACGGCGGATCGCGGAAGATGCCGGCGTCGAAGGCGTGCATCTGACCGTCGTTCGAGGCCGTGAACAGGAGCGTGCGCCGGCAGACGTTGCGGTCGGCGAAGGCGCGGTAGGAGATCTTCGGACCGCGATCCGGATCGGGAGCGGCGGCGCAGAGGTTCGCTGTCGGATACGGATCGCCCGTGTAGTAGGTGAAGTTGGTCGGCCGGTTGCTCACCAGCGGGTCGGCATGGAAGATGTCGCCCAAAAGATAAGTGACCGGCGTGGTGATCGTGCTGCCCGGATTGCCCGGATCGGGCACCTCGATCGAGCCCTCCTTCTCGAGCAGCACCTGGGTGACGATGGCGTTGGCGCGGTCGTCGGCCGCGGTTTCCGAGCCGGTGTCGCCGACGATGTAGCCGATTCCCATGCCGTCCCAGAGGTCGTACTTCTGGGAGTTGGTCGAAGGATAGGTGAAGAGCTTGCGGTTCCCCGGCTCGTTCCACTGGGTGTAGACCACCCGGCGCTCGTCCGCCGCGGTGCCGAGCATGAGCTCGGCGGCGTCGAACGGCGGGGTGGCATCGACGTCGTCCGGATGCGGCGCCTGGAGGAGCAGCCCCCGGGGAGTGTAGGTGCCGCCACCGCTCGCGAGGCCCTCCTGCACGTCGCCGGCGTCCCACAGGAAGCAGCTCGCCAGGGTGTCGGCGTCGCAGAGCTCCGTGCGATCCGGCCGGCCATTGTCGTCGAGCGGCAGGGGCTTCAGGAACGCGTCCATGCGGCCGGCCCAGAAGCCTTCGTCGCCCATCGGCGTGAAGCTCGAGAGGAAGATCTTGTCGGTGGCGTTGGCCTGCACCTGCGGCACGGCGGCGGAGGCGAAAGCCGAAGCCTCCTCGCGGATCTGGCTCAGGATGCCGGTCAGGGCATCGATCAGCTCCTGCTTGTTCTGCGGCAGGATCGGGTCGCCGGTGCCGCCGTTCGCGGCCATGCAGCCCAGGACGTTGGCGCCGGCCTGGACGCCGAAGCCGACGACGAAGGTCGAGACGCCGTCGCCGTTGCCGTCGTGGTCGTCGAGGACGTCGGTCATGGCGCAGGGATCGCCGCCACAGGTCTCGTCGCCGTCGGTGAGGACGAGGACGAACTTGCGCCGGCAGCCCCAGGAGGAGTCGTTCGCCGCCGCGAAGTCGTCCCAGCCCGTCGAGCCGTTGCAGGCGTCGGTGCTGCTCGTGCAGCCCTTGTACCAGTTGCGGAAGCTCACCAGGCTGGCGCCGAGGGGCGTCGAGCCGGAAGGCACCAGAGGCTTCTGCGAGAGATCCTTGGGGCGCAGGTAGCCATCTGCGCCGACCCGGTTGTCCCGAAGATAGGTCGCATTTGCGAAGGCTTCGGGATCGCTCGCGGGGTCGGCGCCGTTCAACCGCGGCGCGAGCCGCTTGAGGAGCTCATCCTTGTTGCTCAACGTCCACGAGAGCGGAATGAAGTCGCCATACTGGAAACGCCAGTCGTGCGTCGTGCCGGTCGGATCGTAGTAGGGCGCGGGATTGTCGGGCGGACCGGTGACCTGCTTGAGATTCGATGTCGCCACGCCGTTCACGAACTGGTCGGCGGCGAGGTCCGAGTTGGGGTCGAGACCGGCGCAGGTGTTGCCCGAGTTCGAAAACTGCGCGCCGAACCAGCCGTCGCCGGCGGAGCCGACGACCGGAGTCCGCCGGACGTTGAAGTCCCACATGACGAAATCGCCGACCAGGGAGTACGCGATGTCCTCTTGGTCCACCAGGGAACGCTCGCCTCCACTGTTGCAGCCGTCGCCCGGGTCGTTCGCCGGGATGCCGGTGCAGCGATACACGGCGACGTGCACGAGGAGCTCGTCGTCGTAGGGCTGGGTGGCGCCGGTGTAGGTGACGTAGTAGACCTGGCCGACGTCGCGGATGTAGTAGCTCACCGTGCCGATCGCGGCGTTCGGGTCGACGCCGAATTTCGGCAGACGCCGGACTTTCGTCATCTCCCAGAGATCGGTAGTGTCGGCAGCGCGGTTGCCGGTCGCGAAGCAGCCCATTTCCTGGTCCGTGCTGCCGCCGCGGTCGCAACCGATGGCTGGTCCGAAGACCTCGTCCGAGCCAATGGCGGGATACAGCGCGCCGGACACGAGGCCGATCTGCGGCTCCCCGGCCTTGACCTTGTAAAGCCAGTGCTTGTTGGTCGCGGCCAGGTCGTCGGCGTTGTAGGTCGCGAACCCGAGGTCGATGTCCTCGACGGTGCTGAGCACCTCGTAGAGCGCCTCCCTGGCCTGGCGGAACTTCGAGGCCGGGTCGTCGCCGTCGCGCGGCGTCGCGCAGTCGCCGGTCTCGCAGTGGTAGGTGCAGGTGCCGGCCGTGACCTGGGCGGCGGTGCACTTCGGCGCCCAGTTCATCGAGCCCGAGGTGTCGAGAATGACGAAGAGGTAGGGCTTGGTCGTCGACTCGCGCAGGATGTCGCGATCGTCGGCGAGCAGCGGCGCCGGGGCCAGCGTCAAGATCGCAGCGAGAGTTCCCGCGAGGGCGAACAGGCAGCGGAGCTTCGAGGTTGGGATCTTCATGGTCGGTTCTCCGGAACGCTAGATCTTGAGATAAAGCCCTTCGCAGGGGTCGACTTCGGAAACCAGCGCGGCGGGGGTCGAGGGATCCTGCAGGCGCTCTTCCGCCGCGAGCTGGAAGCCGGAAATGCTCTTCTTCCACGGCTCGAGGGCGATGACCGCGCCGAGCGACTTGCTCGACGCGAGTGCGGTGTCGCCGCGGCGCAGCGCTTTCACGCTGACGCCGTACTGGACGGCGGCGAATTCCGTGTCCTGGTTGAGCATGCAGAGGTTGCAGACGCCGGTATGAATCTGGATGTAGGGCGTGGTGCAGATCTCGTCGGCGATCTCCGTGTCCTGGCCGAAGATCGTCTCCGTGCGGGTGTGCAGCTTGAATTTGTGGGCGGCGGAGCCGGCGCTGACCATCTCGGTGCCGGTCGCCATGCTGACGCCCGAGTTGGCGTTGAAGAGCTGGCGGGTGGACTGCTTCTCGCTGCCGCCGATCAGGACCTCGGTCTGGGTGATCACCGCCAGCGAGAGGCCGAGGATGGTCAGCACGACCAGGACGAGCAGGGTCGCGAGGTAGGCGCTACCGGCTTCGGAAGGGCGGGAAGCGCGGGAGGCGGGGCGGTTCAGGGGAAGGTCGGCAGCGGTGCGCTGGGTGGTCATGGAGTCCCTCGATCGCGTCGGTCGCACGTGTCTTAGATGTTGCGCAGGTCGACCACCGTCCGCAGGAGACGGTGGCGGTACTGCCGGTTTTCCGGCGTCTTGAAATCGTCCGCCGGCGCGGCGTCGTAGTCGTTGTTCTCGATGAAATCTTCGCCGGCGATCGGGTCGAAGTCGGGCGCGACGAAGCGCGGATCGCGCCGTGCCGTCCGGACGAGCGTCGAGATGCGCACGTAGTAGAGCCGCACCGCCCGCGCCGGAATCGCGGCGTTCACGCGATACTGCGCCTCGGTCGGGTCGTCCGAGCTCGAGTTGCCGAGCCAGTCGTCGGTGGCGCGGGCATCGTCGTCGGCGCCTTCGTAGAAGACGTCGTCGACGCCGAGGGCGTCGGTATCGTCGTCGAACGAACCGACGCCACTGGCCGCCGAGTCGTAGTCGGTATCGAAGCCGAGCGCGACCTGGAGGTCGAAGATGTCGTCGGCGAGGTCGAGCGAGAGATTGGCGTCGTCCTCGTCATGCGCCAGCTCGGTGCCCGGGATCATGCGCGCCCGGGTGAGGCGCGGCTTGAGCGGCGTGGTGTCGTCGCCCGGGGTCTCGAAGTTCTGCCGCACGTAGTAGCGGTACTCCTCGAGGGCGCAGGTGAAGCCCGGCACGAAGCCTGCCGGCGGCACGACGACCAGCGGATTCGGCGGCGAAAGGGCCGAGGTGAAGGAGATCGTCAGGGTGACGTCCTGGATGTTCCCAGCGACGCTCACAACCTCGGCGACCGCGTACTGGCCGCGGCTGATCGAGCTCTGGAGGAGCATCGGGCTCGAAAAGCCCGGCTCGAGGAGCGCCGAGAGATCCTGCGATCGTCCATTGGGGAGGTTGCGATGCACGACGAGGCTCGTCGGGCTGAAATCCGCCGGATTGGCGGCGTCCATCTGGAAGAGGATGCCCGAGAGACAGCCGCGCACCGTGAGGATATCGGTGCCGGGGAGGGCCACCGGATCGGCGGTGCCCAGCGCGACCTCGTTGTCGCCGCTGTCGAGGACGTTGTCGCGCGCCTCGACCGCCAGCCCGCGCAACCAGGGTACGGAGAGGTCGTCCGGATCGACGCGGAAGTCAGCGGGCAGGCCACCGCGGCCGGCCATGCGGGTCGTGCGCACCATGTCGTACTGGGCGACCCGCAGCGACTGTTGCATGTCGGTGATCTGCAGCTGCAGGCGCGCCATCCGGTTGTGGACGTCGAAGACGGTCAGGGCGACGACCAGGATCTCGAGCGCGATCAGCATGCCGATCAGCAGCTCGATCAGGGAGAAGCCGCTCTGCCGGGAGGTCGGTGAGTTGACGGGCATGCGCATCCCTCCTAGTAGGCCTGCACCATGCGCAGCCGATACGGCCGCGCGGCGCCGCCGGTGGCGTCCAGCAGGTCGACTTCGACGACCTTGAAGTGCACCAGGCGGGGCTGGGTATCGCCGTTCAGGGGCGTGTCGAACTCCTGGTCGTCGGCGTAGTCGTCGAAGCTGTACTGCTGCAGGGTGAGTTGCCGGTTCATCACCGGATGATCGTCGGCAGGGAGGCTGCCGAGCGGTTCCCAACGGGACGAGATCGCCTGGTCGGCGCCGCCCGTGGGCGATGCGATCTTCTTCAGCGCGATCGTCTCGGTGGTCACCAGCGAAGTGGCGCCGCCCGGCACCGTCATCGCGCCGGAGTTGAACGGCAGCGCGACGGAGGTCTCGAAGGCGTCGGTGGCGCCGCTCGCCTGCCGGGTCGAATCGTTGCCCTTGACGTTGTTGTTCATGGCGCGCGAGAAGAGCGGCAGGATGCCGAGGGTGACGATGAGCAGCAGCAGCGCCGCGATCAGCCCTTCGATGATCGAGAAGCCGGCCTCCCCCGAGGTGGCGGAGCGGGGTTGGCCGGGCGCAGGCTCGGATGCGCTGCTTGCGGGTGCGTTCATCGGCAGGTGCATGAGGTTCTCCTTCGGAGGACAGGCACGAAGAGAGCAACGTTGATACCAGGTCGGTCGACTTCGCCTTGGCAAAGGCAACCTCTTTGTTCATAGGTAGTTGCGCAGAGCGCGACGGATCGAGCGGGAAACGGTCCGGACGGCTGCGCTACTTTATGTAGCAATATTGCCAAAAGGTAGCCGGATTTCCGCCCGGACACCGCGGGGCGCCCTGGCTTCCAGCCGGAGAGTCCCGCCGTGCATCGCCACGATGCGGCGCGCGAGCGCCAGGCCGAGGCCGGCGCCGCCCGGGCGAGCCGAAGCGAAGGGCTGGAAGAGCCGGCCGGCGATCTCGGGTGCGAGACCGCCGCCGGAGTCGTCGATGGTGATCGTCGCGCTGTCGGCGAGGTGCAAACCGGTGGCCTGGCGCAGCAGGCGGACAATCACCGGCTCGGGCGGCTCGGGTGGCTCGGGCGGCACATCCGGCTCACCTTCCTCAGGCACCGCGCCGTCGCGCCCGGCGAGCGCCGCGCCGGCCAGCGTCGCCTGCACCGCATTGAGCAGGAGATTGCGCACCGCGCGTTGGAGGAGGTGCGGGTCGCCGGCGATCGTCGGCAGCGGTGTCTCGGGCGGGACGAAGCGGACGTCGACGCCGGCGAGCGCCGGGTCGCTGGTCGCGCGCGCCAGGAGCGCCGCGAGATCGACCGGTTCGAGGGCGCCCGAACCGGGGCGGGCGAAGGTCAGGAAGTCGTCGACGACGCGCGCCAGCTCTTCCGCCTCGCGCCGCGCTTCGGCGATCTCCTCGCGCGCTGCGGGCGGCAGATCCCGCCGCGCCGCGAGCGTGAGATAGCCCTGGACCGTGGCCAGACTGTTGCGCAGCTCATGCGCCACGCCGGCCGAGAGCTCGCCGAGCTGGGCGAGACCGGCGGCGAAGCGCTCCTCCGCCTCGCGCCGCGAGAGATCGGTGACATCCGCCAGGAGGACGAGGAATCCGGCGCCGCCGCGGCGCAGCGCCTGCAGGGTCAGGCCGAGCTCGACGCTGCGGCCGCCGCGTTCGATCGCGACCGAAGCACGCGGTATCGAGCGTCCGTCGGCGATGGCCGCGGCGACCACCGCGGCGAGTGCCGGATGGGCAGCGAGCGCGACCGCGGCCGTCGCCGGTGCCGCCTCTCTCGTCGCCTTGGCATCGCCGCCGAGCAGCTCGACGGCCGCCGGGTTGGCGGCGAGGAGGCGACCATCGGCCGCGAACATGAGGAGACCACTCTCGAGCTGGGGTCCCAGCGCGCGCTCGACGGCCGAGAGCTCCTCCTGGGCGTCGCTGCCCGCGCCTGCGCCGCCGCCACCGCCGATACCGCGCAGCGCCGCGAGCGCGCGGTCGAAGGTCGCGAGCAGCAGCTCGACCTCGTCGTCGGAACCGCGGGCGAAAGCGCTGCCGCCCGCCGCCGGGTCGGCGGGCGCGAGGGCGCGGGCCTTGTCGAGCAGCGCCTCATAGGGCCGCACCAGCGCGCGCAGGAAGAAGATCGCCAGGAGAGCGACGGCGAACGACAGGCCGAAGACCACCGGGGTGAGAATGCGCAGGCTCCGCTGCTGCGCGAAAAGCGTCGGCTCGGGGATCTCGAGGCGCAGAAGGAGGCGCTCGCCGGCGCGCGCGAACGGCACGAAGGCGCGCATCCGCGGCGCCCCCGCGGCGGTTTCACGGGCGCGGCCCGCGAGTCCTTCGACCCGGGGCACGGCGCCGATGGCGCCCGCGACGCCCGCAGGGTTCGCGCCGGCCGCCGGCGCCGGCAGGGTCAGGGGATCGGCGCCCGAGAAGCCGTGGCTGGCGCGCACGACTCCGCGCGCGTCGTAGACCGCCAGCGCGGAGCCGGCAGGCAGCCAGCGCGCCAGCGCGTCGATGTCGTCGCTGGGCGAAGCGCGCACCGTGTCGGCGAGCGCGATCGCCAGCTTGAGCGCCGCCTGCTCGCGCTCGCCGGCGAAGCGGTCGACCGCGCCGCGATAGGAGAGCAGCGTGACCGCCGCGAGCAGCGCCAGCAGGAGGAGCGAGGCCGGCAGCAGGATGGGCGCATCGCGCCGCAGACCGCCGGCGCCGGCCGGTCGCGCGGCGCTCATAGCAGGGCGAGATAGGCGCGCGCCAGCGGCTCGCCCGCGAACAGGGCGACCGCGGCGCCGGCCGCCAGAAAGAATCCGAAGGGAAGCTTGCCCTGGAGCTCGATCGAGCCGCGAGCGAGCAGCGTGATGCCGACCACGGAGCCGGCGAGCGAGGCGAAGACCAGCGTCACGATGACGCCGTGCACGCCGAGGAAGGCGCCGATCATGGCCAGCATCTTGACGTCCCCCAGGCCCATCCCTTCGGTCCCGCGGAGGAGCTCCCAGAGGCCGGCCATGACGAGCAGGAGGCCGGCGCCGAGAAGCGCGCCCTGCAGCGCGCCGGCGATCGAACCCCAGGCGAGCAGGGGCTGCAACGCGAGCGCCAGGGCGAGGCCGGGGAGGGTGATCCTGTCGGGCAGCAGAAAGTGTTCGATGTCGATCGCCGCCAGCGCCACCAGCGCGGCGCAGAAGAGGGCGGCGCCGGCGGCGCTGGCGGTGACGCCGAAGCGCGCCACGGCGCCGGCGAAGAGCCCTCCTGTCAGCAGCTCGATCAGCGGATAGCGGACCGAGATCGGCGCGCGGCAATCGCGACAGCGGCCGCCGAGCAGCAGCCAGCTCACGACGGGAAGATTGTCCAGGGCGCGGATCGCCGCGCCGCACTTCGGGCAACGCGAGCGCGGCAGCACGGTCGATTGCTGGTGCGGCAGGCGGTGCACGACGACGTTCAGATAACTGCCGACGATCAGGCCGACGAGTCCGGCGTAGACCACGAAGAAGACCTGGGGAGGCACGCGGCGATTGTATGGCAGCGCTCGCCGGCCCGTCCGGCGCCCCTTCGCTGACTTACTTTCCGCGTCTCCGGTGCCGCACGGCGAACCAGAGCGCGACCAGGAGCGTCGTCGCCGAGATCGCCCCGCCGAGACTCACCCACGGATCGCGGAAGCGCAGCGCGACCTCGCCCTCGCCCGCCGGCACGACGATCGCCATGTAGCCGGCGGCGGTCTCGAAAACCGGCACCTCCTCCTTCCCGACACGCGCTTGCCAGCGGTTGTCGAAGGTCGAAGCGGCCACCAGCAGCGAAGGTCGCGCCGCCGCATAGAGGATTCGCACCCGATCGCCGCGGTCGTCGACCCGGCCGAGCCGGGCGTCGTCGAGGCGGCCGGCAAGCAGCGCACGGAGCGCGCTCGCGGCGGCGAGCTCCGCCGGCGAATCGCGGGCGGGATCCGGCAGATCGGCGATCAGGTACTCGACGGTCGCGAGCGGCAGGTGCGCGGCGATCGCGGCGCGCTCGGCCTCGGTGGCATCGGCAAAGAGCTCGGCCGCGGCGATGAAGCGGTACGGCGGCAACACCAGCGGGTTCTCGCGGGCGCGCACCGGTGCGACCGTCGCGGCGAGCGGCGCGCCCGCCCGGTGCGCCTCCGCGACGACAACCGCCGCCGGCTTGCGTTCGATGACATGCGAGACGCTCCAGGCGCCGAGCAGGCGGGCCTCGAGCTCCGGATCGGCGCGAATCTGTTCGTAGACACGCAGCGCCCGCGCCGCCGGCCGGGTCAGCGAGAGATCGAAGTCACGGTCCAGGGCATAGGTCAGGCCGAAGAGATTCCCGGCGCGGGAGTCGAGACGTTCGATCGGGGCGCGCGCCCAGCGCAGCCGGGGATCGCCCGCCGTGACCACGAGCTCGGTCTTGTCGCGCCGGTACGGTTCGTCCGAGAACAGCCGGGCTGCCGAGGAGGGCAGCTCGCGCGCCACCTGCGGCGGCGCAAAGAGGTCGCCCGCCGGAAGGGTGCGCACCAGCGCGTGGCCGTAGGTCCACAGCTCGAGTGCGACCAGAGCGATGGCGGCAGCGTGGAGTGCCCGGCGCGGCGCGCGGCTCCAGCCGGCGAGCCCGAAGAGGACGAGCGTCGCGAGCGCGAAACCGGTCGCCATCAGGCTCTCGCGGCGATAGAAGTCGATGGCCCGCTGCAGCGCCTCGCCGGCGAGCGGCAGTCCGCTGTGCGCGCCGGCAAAAGCGGCGATCACCTGCGGGGCGCGAAAAGCGAGCCCAGCGAATCCGCCGGCGAGCGCGGCGAGCACCGCCGCGAGGAGCGCCGGCAGCTCGGCCGCCGGCGCAGCCGCCTGCCAGCGGCGCCGTCCAGGCGGTGCTTGGGCGGCGGTCTCGCGCTGGTCGAGCAGATGCTGCCAGCCGAGTGCGCCGGCGAAGATCGCCGCCGTCAGCGCGAGCAGCAGGAACTTCTCCGGGAAACGCACTTTGTCGACGCCGGGCAGGTAGTTCCACGCCCAGCGGTAGAGCGGGTTGAAGCGCCCGAAGGCGAGGAAGATCCCGGCCAGGGTCATGAGCGCCCAGGCCCCGCGCTCTGGCGAGTCGCGCCGCGTCCAGGCGGCCACACTGAGCAGCAGCAGGGGGAGGCCGATCGCCAGCCAGAGCAGATAGGGATAGTCGCGGTCGTGAATGCCCCAACCGAAGTAGAGCGCCAGCTCCGGCCGCGCGGCATCGCCGAAGAACCGCGGGAAGACGAGCTCGGCGAAGCGTTGCCAGGGGAGAGACCAGGCGGTCGCCTGTTGCCAGTCGAGCCCGGCGCCGCGCGGCGAATCGGTGAGCCGCGCGAGCGTCGGGATGAGCTGCACGGCGGCGAGTCCGATGGCGAACGTGAAGGCGCCAGCGAGGCGCGGCAGTCGCGGCAGGCGCTCGCCCGGTCTTGCCAGCACGAAGGCGGCGACGGTCAGGAAGGTGATCGCGACGATCAGCGGATCGCCGAGGATGAAGATCGCCGTCAGGGCGGCGGTGAGCGCGATGCCGGCGCCGCGCGCCCGATGGACCTCCGGCCGTGCGTCGAGCAGCTGCAGCGCGAGCGCCATCATCCACGGCAGGAAACTCATCGCGAGAGCGATGGTCAGAGTGTGCAGCAGCGCGAGAAAGGTCGGTCCGCAGGCGTAGGCGAGCGCGGCGAGCACGGCGGCTCCGTCTCGCGCCCCGAGCCGTCGCGCCAGGCGGAACGCGCCCCAGGCGGCGAGCGCGGCGTGGAGCAGCACGAGCACGTTGAGCGCCATCGCCGGAGAGAAGAGCAGCGTGAGCCAGGCGAGCGGATAGAACGCCCCGTAGTTCGGGTTGGAAAGCAGGGGCTGGCCGGCGTGCGCGAAGGGGTCCCACTGCGGCAGACCGAAGCCGGCGAGTTGCGCGAAAGCGAGGCGCATCGGCAGGTGGTACTCGACCATGTCACGGGTCGCGAGGACGGCTTGCGGATCGGCGAGCGGCGAGTAGAAGAGGGCGAGCAGGGCGCCCAGGAGGAGCGGAATCCGCAGTGCCCGTCGACCGGCACCGAAGCGGCCGCCGGGCGGCCTCACGGCGCCGCGGACTCGGCGAGAACCAGGTCGCGCGCGACGCGGATCATCGTCTCCACCCCGCGCTCGAAGGTCGCGAGCGGGATGCGCTCGTCCGGCGCGTGGACGGTGCGCAGCAGCAGGCCGTCGAGCGCGAAAGGCGAAAAACCGTAGGCCGCGATTCCGCGGGCGCGAAAGAAGCGCGAGTCGGTGAACGCCGGGATGAAGGCCGGGACGACTGGAACTGCCGGAACGGTCGGAACGGCTGCGGTCGTCGCGCCACCGGCGCCACCGGCGGCAAGGGAGGCGGCGAGGGTGCGAAAGACCGGGCTGTCGGCCGGGGAAGGCGGTGCTGCCGGCGAGGTCAGGCGGACGTTCACCGTCAGCCCGGGGCCGAGGGTGCGCTCGATCCGGGCGACGAACTCCCGCTCGTCGGTGTCCGGCAGGAGCCGGACGTCGACGCCGGCCCCGGCCTCGCCGGCGACGACGTTGATGCGGTCGGAGCCGGTGAGGGTGGTGATCTGCAACGTGTCGGTGAGCAGACTCTCGAAGCCGGGGAGCGCGAGCGGGCGGGAGGCGCTCGCGTCCTCGCGCAGCGCGAGCTCGCGGAGCTCCGCGAGGACAGCCCGCGCCTGCGGGTCGAAGCGCGCGAGGGCGCTCAAGAATTGGGTTGCCGCCGGAGTGACCCGGCGTGGGCGCGGCGCCGCGACCAGCGCGGCGAGGCCGGCAACGAGGCGATGCGTCGCGCTCTCCGGGTTCGCCGCCGAGGCGTGCCCGGGCCGGCCGGCGGCGGCGATCTCCAGCCAGAGCGGGCGCTTCTGGTCGACTTCGATGCCCCAGAAGAGCGTGCGCCCGGCGACCGCCTTGTTGACGCCGCCTTCGTTGAGCACGGCCTCGACGTCGGCGAACAGCTCCGGATGCGCCCCGAGGAGCCAGCCGGTACCCTCGCCGCCGCCGGCCTCCTCGTCGGCGACGGCGAGGAAGACGACCGCCCGGCGCCGCGGCAGAGGCGAGCGCGCGAGGTCGAGGAACGCCATGAGGTGGGCGATCCCGAGCCCCTTGGTATCGATCGCGCCGCGCCCCCAGAGCTCGCCGTCGCGCACCTCGCCGGCGGCCGCCGTGGCGTGCCGCCAGCCGCTGCCCGCGGGCACGGTGTCGATGTGGTGCAGCAGGACGAGCGCGCCGGGGGTTGTCGAGTTCGCGCCGGCCGAGCCGGCCGCGCCGGCAGGCAACGGTGTCGACGCCTCGAGGCGCGCCAGGAGGCTGACGCGGCCGCGCGGCGAGACGAGCAGCCGCGGCTCGATGCCGGCGGCGCGCAGCAGGCCGGCGAGGAGCTCGGCGCCGGCGCGCTCGTTGCCGGGCGGATTCGTCGTGTCGATCGCGAGGTAGGCAGCCAGTCGGCTGGCGGCTGGCGAGAGGATGACGCTCGGGCCGGCCGCCGGCGCGGCGCTGGCGACCGATACGGCGAGCAGCACCCCTGCCAGGAGGAATCGAACGGAGCGGAGCAAGGTGGAGGGAGTCTACCGAAAGGGAGCGGCCACAATAGACGAACGCCGCGGATGGCTCTGGGCCAGCCGCGGCGTGCGGGGAAATCCACTTCAGGTGAGATCGAAGTTAGCTGCCGCCACCGGTGTCGGTGCCGCCGGGCCAGCGAACGAAGAAGCCGTCCGCCCAGATGATGTCCTCGTCATAGCGGGTCGGGGTGAACGGTCCGATGGTGACCGTGGAGCCGGAGCCGACGCCGTCGCGACCGTTGCTGCGGATCGAGATGACCTGCGAGCCGAGCGGCTCGCCGGTGTAGCCGTAGCCGTAGCTGTTCTTCCAGCCGTCCTTCGCCGGCAGCTCGTTCAGATAGAAGAACGTCGACGATGGGTGCAGGGTGCCGAACAGGTTGGCATGCGTGATCGTCGTGTAGGCCGTTCCGACCCACTGGTTGACGCCCGTGCCGGCAGCGGCGCCCGACACCACGTCAGTGACCCACGACAGCCAGGCGGTGCCGACGTTGCGCATGTCGGCCATGGTGCGCTTCTGCTTCGCTTTCTGCAGGGCGTCGATCAAGTTCGGGATCAGGATGGCGGCGATAATGCCGATGATGGCCACCACGATCAGAAGCTCGATCAGAGTGAAGCCCCGCTGGCGGTTCCGGAGTTTCTGAATCATCTTGCTCTCCTCCTGCCTTGGGAATACTCGCCTCCGGACAATTCCGGAGGTCGTACAGGTAGCGTCATTTGCAGGGCCGGTGCCAGTCGGGTTCGTCCGGTAAACGATTGAAAACAAAGGCGGAGAATCCGAGAAGCTGAAGGAATCGACAAACTTTGTCACTCAGATCCGGCAAAGAATGTTAACCAGCCAACCGCCGGATCAGCTGGCGGTAGATCGCCACCCCCTCGACGAAGCCCGGCATCGGCATCCGTTCGTTGGCGCGGGCGATGCCCATCGTGTCGGTGACGGTGATGAGAAAGGGCGAGAAGCCGTAGCTCGGGATTCCGGCGGCGCGGAAGAAGCGCGAATCGGTGGCGGTCCAGGGGAGGAAGTAGGGACCGACGGCGGCTTCCGGATAGGCCTCCGCGATGACGCGTTCGAGGGCGCGAAAGTCGGCCGAATCGACCGGCGAGGGCGTGCGCGCACCGAGGTCTTCGCCGATGCGATGCACCGCCCCGAGAGTCAGCCCGTCGGGGAGAAGCTCCCGGAGGACGGCGGCGCGATCGGCTTCCGGCAGGAGGTGCGCGTAGGCCCGCATGCGGTAGCCCCCGGTCGGGTCTGCCTCGACGGCAAAGGGAACGACCTCGTTGCGGAAGAGCGCTTTCATGAACGGCGTGAGCGCCTCGAAGGCCGGCCGGTTGCGCAGGGTCGCCGCCGGGTTCGCCAGCCAGTTCCGATACGACTCGAGGCCGCGGGTGCGCGCGTACGAGGCGAGAAAGGTCGCCACCGGCGGCGACACCGGGATCGTCGGGTCGAGGGCGCTGTTCTCCGCTATCGCCTTGGCGAGGGCGCGGAGCTTGGCTTCGTCGGCGCTGCAGAAGGTGATCTCGGTGAAGCGCTTCTGCGCGAACTCGATGCCCCAGTACTTGATCCCGTCGGCGGAGGTCGCTTCGACGACGCCGCCTTCGGTGAGCACGACCCCCATCCGTGCGACGAGCTCGGGATGGGCGCGCAGGATCCAGCGGGTGCCGGTCTGGCTCCCGGTCTCTTCGCTGGAGGTCGCGAGGAAGAGAATCGACCGCGCCGGCCTGCGGCCGCTCCGCTTGGCCTCGCGGGCGACGTCGATCGTGGCGAGGAGCTGCGCGATGGTGAGGCTCTTCATGTCGTAGATGCCGCGGCCGTACATCCACGGACCGTTGATCACGCCGCCGAAGGGTGGATAGTCCCAGGGTTCGGCGTCGAGCGCCGGCTCGACGTCGAGGTGTCCGGCGAGGACGATGGCGCGCGGGTCTTCGCCCTCGACGAAAGCCCAGAGATTCGCCCGGTTCCCGCTCAGGCGCTCGAGGTGGGGCTCGAGGCCGGCGGCCGCGAGGTGCCGGGCGAGGAACTCGGCTCCGGCCACCTCGTTGCCATCCGGTGCGCTGGTGTCGATACGAATGTAGTCGCGCAGGAGCTGCACTTCCGGGAGCGCGAGGAAGTCGACGTTCTCCCACCGCCGCTGCAGCTCGTCGATCCGGCGCATCTCGGCCGGTATCGGTGGATGCGCCAGCCAGAGCAGGAGCTTGAGGACGAGGCCGGTGGCGAGCAGGGAGAGGTAGAGCGCCGCGCGCGCGCTGTGGCGAACGAGGCGTTCGGCAGCGGACGGTGCGGCCTTCGGCATGAGCGCGGCGACTCTAGCATCGGGCGGCCGCGGCCCCGGCTGCGCCGCGGCGGTCTGGCCGGCGCTCGGCAGGCACTCGGGTGCCGCTCGGCTGGCTCTCGGCTGGCTCTCGGTTATCGCTCGGCTGGCGCTCCGCTATCATGGGCGCCGTCTTGAATCGCTCTCCCGGCCTGCCGCTGCTCCTCTTCCTCGCGCTCGTGCCGCCGCTCGTCTTTCTCGCCGCCGAGGCCTACCTCTTCGACGGCGACTGGCAGTTCCCGCTCGACGACAGCTGGATCCACCTCACCCTCGCGCGCAGTCTCGCGCAGGGTCAGGGCCTGATGTTCAACCCGGGGGAACAGGTCGCCGCCTCCACAGCGCCTCTGTGGACGGCGCTGCTGGGCCTGCTGGCCGGCCTTCCCGGTGCGCTCTTCCTGTGGACGAAGTTCGCCGGCATCGCGGCGCAGGCCGCGAGCGTGCTGCTGGTCTTCACCGTGGCGCGGCGCCTCGATCTTTCACCGCCGCGTGCCGCGGTGGCCGCGGCGTTGGTCGCGACGAGCGATTGGCTCGTCTGGTCGGCGCTCTCGGGCATGGAGGTGAATCTCTTCGTGTTGCTGATGCTGGGTGGCTTGGCGCGCCACCTGCGGGAACGCGCGGCGCCGCCCGGCGGAGAATTGCCGCCGCTCTCCTTCCTGCTCTTCGGTCTGGCGGCGCTCGCGCGCCCCGAGGGGCTGCTCCTGCCTCTCCTCGCGGTGGCGGACCGGCTGCTGCGTATGGCTCCACGTGCGCCTGCTGTGCCGAGGGCGTCGGGGGCCGCGCCGGCTGCGGACGACGACGTTGCGCTGCGCCTCGCAGCGCCGACGCGCCCGGCGTGGATCGGGGCTGGCGCCGGAATCCTCCTCACCCTCCTGGTTCTGGCGCCGGTCGCCTTCGCCTTCCACTCCATGTCGGGTTCGTACCTGCCGACCACGGTCGCCGCGAAGAGCGCCGGCCCGCCGATGCTGCTGCCCGATTTCCGGCTGCTCGCGGCGATCGCCGGGATCCTCCTCGCCTCGCAGCCCTGGATGACGCTCCTCGCGCTCGGCGGAGTCGTCGAGTCGGTGCGGCGGCTGGGTGGCCCGCGCGACCGCGGACTCCTCCTGGCCGCGTGGACCGCCGCGCTGCCCCTCGCCGCGGCGATGCTCTCCTCGGGCAGGGAGCTCGCGGTAGGGAACTTCGGCCGCTACTTCTTCCCGCTCGTGCCCTGCGTGGTCCTTCTCGGCTCGCTCGCCCTCGCGCCGCTGCCGTTCTCGCGCCTGCGTTCGGTCGAATTCGGCGGCAGGCGCCGGGCACGATCTCCGCATCTTTCACGGCTCCCGATCGGCGCGCTCCTCCTCCTCCTCCTCTTCGCGCCGAGCCTCCTGTTGCTGGCGGGCGGGCTCGGGCGTTACCTCACATCGTGCGCCAACGTCCGCGACAGCAACGTGTCGATGGCCCGCTGGCTGGCTCCGCGCTTGCCACCGGAAGCGGTGCTGGCGGTCAACGACGTCGGAGCGTTCAAGTATCTGCTGCCGAACCGGGTGCTCGACCTGGTCGGACTGACGACCCCGGAGCTCACCCGCGGGCGCAACCTGGCGATCGCCCAGGGGCGCGGCCTGGAAGCTTTCCTGGTGGAGTTTCTCGAGGCGCGCCGGCCCGATTTCGTGATCGTCTTCCCGAGCTGGTTCGCCTATGCGGAGAGGCATCCGGAGCGCTTTCATCGACTGCACTCGATCTCGATCCGCGACAACATCACCATGGGCGGTGAGATGATTGCGCTCTATGACACGCCGTGGACCCGCGAGCCGCTCGCAGCGGTGGCGGCGGCCGCGGCCGAACCTCTTCCTACGGAGTCCCCGTGACGACGATCCCGATTCTCGACCTGACGCGCGCCCGCAAGCGCATCGAAGCCCCGCTCCGGGAGCGCTGGAACAAGATTCTCGACAGCAATGCCTACATTCAGGGACCGGAGGTCAAGGAGCTCGAGTGTGCCTTCACCGGCTTCCTCGGTGCGCGCGCCGTGGTCGGTGTCGCCAACGGCACCGACGCGCTGGTGATCGCCTTGCGCGCCCTGCGGCTCGCCCCCGGCGCCGAAGTGCTGGTGCCGGCGTTCAGCTTCTTTGCCACCGCCGAGGCGGTGGTACTTGCCGGTGGCGTGCCGGTCTTCTGCGACGTCGACGCCGCGACCTACAATCTCGACCCGGCGGAGCTCGAGCGCCGCGCCACCGCGAAGACCGTCGGCGTCATCGGCGTCCACCTCTACGGCCGGCCCTTCGACACCGACAGCGTGGGCGAAACCTGCCGGCGTCGCGGCTGGTTCCTGGTCGAGGATTCGGCGCAGGCGCACGGCGCGAAGCGCCGCGGCCAGCGTGTCGGCACGCTCGGGGACCTCGCTGCATGGAGTTTTTATCCGACCAAGAACCTCGGCTGCTTCGGTGACGGCGGGGCGATCTCGGGCATGGACGAGGAGCTGATGAAGCGCGTCTACCGGCTCGCGAACCACGGCCAGAGCGAGCGCTATACGCATCTCGAGATCGGCACCAACAGCCGCCTCGACAGCCTGCAGGCGGCGGTCCTCAACTGCAAGCTGCCGCTGCTCGACGGCGACAACGCCCACCGGCGGCAGCTCGCGGCGCTCTACCAGGAGGCGCTCGCCGGGGTCGGCGATCTGCGCTTCCCGCCCGACGATCCGCTGGACGAAGTCGTGTACCACCAGATGACGGTCGCCACCGCGCATCGCGACGCGCTGCAGGAATACCTGAAAGTGCATGGCGTCGGCTCGGCGGTGCACTATCCGTCGGCACTGCATCGCCAGAAGGCGATGACCGAAATGCTGCCGCAGCCGCCGTCGCTGCCGAGGGCCGAGCGGGCGGGGAACGAAGTCCTCTGCCTGCCGATGTTCCCGGAGCTCGAAGAGGGGGAAGTCCTCACCGCCTGCGAGGCGGTTCGCGGCTTCTTCGGCAGCCGGAGCTGACGGGTGGCTGAGGGCGCGGCCTATCGCCTGCGCTTCTTCACCGTGGTCGTCCTGCCGGCGGCCGTCCTGATGGCGCTCGAGATCGTCTCGAGCCGGCTGCTCGCGCCGGCCTTCGGCAACAGCGTCTACGTCTGGGGTTCGATCATCGGCGTCTTTCTGGCGGCGATGTCGGCCGGCTATGTGCTGGGGGGCGCGCATGCCGACCGGCGACCCGATCTGGCGGCGGTCGGCCGGCTCCTGCTCCTGGCGGTGATCTTTCAATGGGCGACGGCGATCTTCGGCCGGCAGATGGTGGAGGCGATCGGCGCGGCGACCGGTGGCCGGCCGGGCGGGACGCTGCTCGCCACCGCACTTCTCTTCGGCCCATCGACGCTGCTGCTCGCGACGGTCTCGCCGTTCGCGGTGCGGCTCGCCGGCATCGACCGGCAGCGGCTCGGCAACGTCTCGGGCGGCCTCTTCGCGCTGTCGACCGCCGGCAGCCTCGTCGGCACTCTCCTGGCGACCTTCGTTCTCATCCCCGCGATGAGCCTCGACGCGATTCTCGCCCTCCTCGTTTCGGGCACGGCCGTGGCGGCGGCACTGGCTTCCGGCCGCTCGTGGGCGGCCGCCGGTGCCGTCCTGGTCGCCGGGGCGGCCTGGCTGGCGCCGTCTCCGAACCCCGGCTGGCAGAAGGTCCTGGCGGAACGGGCGACGCCTTACCAGACGCTGGTGGTGCGCGAGGTGGACGGCACCCGCACCCTGTCCTCGGACGGCGTGCCGCACGGCGCCATCGACGTTGCCACTGGCCACCCGAACCTGCGCTATGTCCATGCCGCCGAGATTCTGCGGCTGTTCGCTCCGCAGCCGCGCGAGCTTCTGCTGCTCGGACTCGGTTCGGGCGGTGTCGGCCGGCTGCTCACCGAGCGCACGCCGGGACTGGCGGCGACCTACGTCGAGATCGATCCCGCGGTTCTCGAAGTCGCCAGCCAGCACTTCGAGTTTCGCGAAGGGCCCGCGATGCGCGTCGTCATGGAAGATGCGCGGCGCTTCGTCGATGGGTCGCAGGAACGGTGGGACTGGATCTATTGCGACACCTACATCGGGCGCGCGGTGCCGTTTCATCTGGCGACGCGCGAGTTCTTCGAGCTGCTCCGGACCCACCTCTCCCCGGGCGGCGCGATCGGGCTCAATCTCGCCGGGTCGATCGATCATCCCTTCTCGCGCTCGATCTATCGCACGCTCAGCCACGTTTTCAACCGGGTGGAGATCTTCTCCATCGCGGCCTCGGGAAATTTCATTCTCATCGCCCACATGGGCCCGGCGATCAGCGCTTCCGAGCTGGCCGAGCGTGCCGCCCGGCTCGACCGGGCGGCGTCGGCCGAGAGCGGCGGGCCGCGGTTCGCGGCCTTGGCGCGCCACCGCCTCGGCGTCGAGCTCGACCTCGCCTCGGTGCCGGTGCTCGAGGACGGCTACGCTCCGGTCGACGCGCTGCTGAATCTCTCTGACGAGAGCGCGGCGTCCCTGGGGGCGGCCGCGGGCGAGTGAAACGCTGGGTGCTCGCCCTGGTGCTGGTCGCCACGGCGGTCCTCCGCCTGGCGCATCTGGTCGCCGTCCGCGACGCGCCGTTCGTCGCCCAACTGGCGCTCGACAGCCAGGAGTACGATCGCTGGGCGCGGGCGATCGCGGCGGGCGACTGGCTGGGGAGCGCGCCGTTCTTCCAGGCGCCGCTCTACCCGTATCTCGTCGCGCTGGTCTACCGTTTCCTCGCCGCGGCGCCAGTCGCGGTCTATCTGTTGCAGATCGCCGTGGCGGTCCTCGGTTGCTGGGCGCTGGTCCGTGCCGGCGAGGCACTCGCCGGCCCCCGCGCCGCAGGGGCCACCGGTCTTCTTTTTGCCCTCTACACGCCGTTCTGGTTCTACGACGTGCAGCTGATGAAAGAGAGCTTCGCGGTCTCGGCGGTCTGTCTGCTGCTCTTCCTGCTGTTGAAGGCTCGCTCGAGCGATCGACTTTCGCTCTGGCTCGCGGTGGGGCTCGTCGCGGCGTTTCTCGCTCTGCTGCGCGAGAACATGTTGCTGGTCGTGCCGTTTCTGCTGCTGCTCACCTGGCGCGAAAAGACCGGTAAAGGGTGGATGTTGGCGTTGCGGCGGTGTGGTCTGTTGTTGCTTGGGCTGTCGTTGCCGCTCTTGGTCGTGGCTTCGCGGAACGCTGCGCTCGGCGGCGGCTTTCTGCCGACGACGTCGCAGGGCGGGGTCAACTTTTGGATCGGCAACAATCCTTTGGCGGACGGGACGTATCGGCCGCTCGTTCCCGGCAAGCAGGTGCCGGGGTACGAGCGCGAGGGGGCGCGGATTCTCGCCGAGCAGGCGGTCGGCCATGCGCTCGCGGCGGATGAAGTCTCCAGCTACTGGCTACGTCGCTCGCTTTCCTGGGCGCGGGCGGAGCCGCTGGCCTTCTTCCGCCTGCAGCTCGCCAAGCTCGGCCTCTACTGGGACGGCTACGAATGGCCGGACGCGGTCGACTACTACTGGATGAAGACCATCTCGCGCCCGCTCGCCTTCCCTCTGCTCGAGTGGAGCGCGGTCGCGTTGCTCGCGCTCTGGGGCCTGCTGCTCGAGCGCCGGCGGCTCGCGGCGTGGGCGCCGGTGCTGATTTTCGAGCTCGGCTGGATGCTCTCGGTGGTGGCGTTCTTCGTCTTCTCGCGCTACCGCCTGCCGGCGGTGCCGGGGCTGCTGCTGCTCGCGGCGATTCCCGTGGCGCGCGCGGTGGAGGCCTTCAGCAAAGGGGAGCGGCGGAAAAGCGGAGTGATGTGGGCCGGCGTCGCGATTCTGTGGCTGGCGCCGCATCTGCCCGGGTATGCCCCGCGGCTGGAGCTCGTCGAGTTCAACCTCGGCCGCCTGGCCGAAGAGCGCGGCGACTTGCCGGCCGCCGCCGCGCATTACGCGAACACTCTCGCCGCCGATCCGCAGAATCTCTCGGCGACGCTCAACCTCGGCAACCTCGCCGCCCGCGCCGGCGACTACGCGACCGCGCGCGTCCGCTTCGAACGCGCGGTGGCGCTCGCTCCCGACTCCGACGACGCCCACGCCAACCTCGGCGGCGCGCTGCTCGCGGCGGGCGACCTCCCCGCTGCGGAGCGCGAGCTCGCCCGCGCGTTGGAGCTCAACCCCGAGAACCGCTTTGCACGGCACAATCTGGAGGTCCTGGCGCGCCGGGCTGCGGCTCCGACCACGCCCTGATCGGACAAGCCGGTCGCGCCTCGCCCGCCTACGGCAACTTCGGTGGGTACCAGCCCTGTTCCCAGGCCTTGTGGTGGTAGTAGGCGAGCTGGTCGCCGAGTAGCGTGGCCAACCGACGCTCGAGGACGGCGAGCCTTGCGGTTTGGGTGGCGGCCAGATTCCGGCGCTCCAGCGGATCGGTGGCGAGGTCGAACAAGGCAAGCTCGCGGCGGTCGTGGTTCAGCAACAACTTCCAGTCGTCCTCCAGGACGGCGTCCTCCTGGGTGATCCCCTGGATGGTGAACAGGAAGGGGCGGCTCTTGGCGCTGTAGTCGGGCGCCAGGATGTCGGCGCGGCCCTGGAAGTTGCCGTGCGCCGGAAGTCCGAGGAAGTTCGCCACAGCCGGCACGAAGTCGAGCACCGAAACCGGCTCAGTCACGACGCGCGCCGGCTCTCCCGGCAGGCGAACGAAGGCAGCCGTGCGGATCTGCTCCTCGAGCAGCGTCGTGCCGTGGGTCGGGACGCCGTGCTCGTAGAACGCCTCGCCATGGTCGGAGACCACGAGGAGAATCGTCTCGTCCCAGACCTTCGCCGCCTGCAAGGCATCGACGACCGCGCCGACCGCGGCGTCGACCGTGTGCAAGGCGTTGTAGAAGCGGTTCTCCATCACCGGGATCTTGTCGACAGGGTACCAAAGGAAGGTGGTCGGAAAGTCGAGCGTCGACGGCTCATAGAGCGGCGGGCTGCCGGGCGGGATGACGTAAGGGTAGTGGGTCGCCTGGAAGTTGAGGTAGGCGAGGAACGGGCCCGTCTTGACCTCTTGCAGCCACCCGCCGAATGCCGCAAGGGCTGTCGGTTCGAAGACCTTCGACTCGGCGCCCTCACCCCGGCGCGGTGCGTCGGGCCAGTCGGGGGAGTGACGGAAGAGCTCGAGCCCGCGAGTCTTCAGAAACGCCTGCATGTTTCCCCAGCCCTCGTTCTGACAGGAGAACAGCGCGGTGCGGTAGCCGAGGGGCTGCAGCAGATCCCAGATCAGGGTGCGCGGATAGTCGAGCTCGATGAAGTAGTCGTGCCCCTTGAACTTGCGCGGATGGAGCCCGGAAAGGATGGAGGTCTGGGCGTAGTCGGAGTGCGTGGCGGAAGCGTAGGCGCGGGCGAAGACGATCGACTCCGCCGCCAGTGCGTTGATCCGTGGCGTCGCCGCCGGGCGGGCGAGCGGACCAAAGAGCCGGCTCCAGGGCACGGACTCGAGCATGATCACCACCACGTTGCCTCGGCGAAAGCGCTGTGGAGCGACCCAGGCGCCGAGTCTTCCCTGGCGTGCCGGATCCGGCATGAAGGAGCTTCGCGGTCCACTTTCGACGGCGCTTCCAGACGACCCACTCCCGGACCAACTGCGCGCGACCCAGGTGGTATCCGGAGCGAGCGTCCGCGCGACGTAGCGCGCATACGGATAGCGCCAACAGAGCACCAGGAGGGCTGCGAGCGCGATGCCGGCGAGCGCCGTCAAGGAACGCGGATCGGTGGGCTCGGTCGCGGACCGGCGGTGGCGCCCGAGCCGAAGCGCCGCATAGAGAACCGCCGCGAGAGTGATCGGTAGCGCGACGGTGGTGAGCAACATCGCCCGGTCTTGAGGGCTGCCTTCATCGACGAGTTGGCGGAGGCTGCCGAAGATGAACCACAGATCCGCGAAGCGCAGATGGGACCGGGTGACCGCGAACTTGAACAGCGACAGGCCCAGGGCGGCATAGAAGAAACCGAGCGCCAAGGCCAGCAGCGCATCGAAGCCGCGCGGCCAGCGCTGGGCGGCGAGGAGCCGCGCGAGGAACGCCGCGACCAGCGTGGTCAGCGCGCCGTGTGTGAGACCGAGAAAAAGCGCCAGGAAAGCGAGGACGAGATAGGCACCGAGCGTCGGCGGGGGCGGCGTGAGGCGGAAGCCACAGACGGCGAAGAGCGCCGCGGCGTAGATCATTCCCGCGCATAGAAACACCGGCAAGGGAGGGCTGTCGAGGGGTCCTGTCGGCTCTTTGCGCATGGCGATTCGGCAGGGTTCCGGATCAGGAGCAGAGCGGGAGGGCGCTTCCGGCGAGTGTCTCTCCTTCGCCGCATACGCGTGCGTCCGCGATCTGGGCCTGCGTCGCCGTCCACGGCGCGGACTCGATACGATGCATCGAGACATTCTATCGATTCGATCTGCCAGGACGCAGCGTCCAGCGCCCTGACGCGGCCGGGGCGGGCGCATGAGTTTTTTCGTCCCTCGGTGCGGCCAGTGGCTCCATCAGGCTGGTTCCTGCGACGGCACTGTGAGAGTCTAAGGAATGATTTTCCGGGAAATTCTTGCCGGGTGTGGGGGCCGGCAACTCTCTGGGCGATCCATCCTGCGCCTTGATTTTCTGGAGAATTGACGATGACTTGGCCGGCGGGGATGGTGTCGGCCCGCAGGACCACCCTCAACCTGGCCGCTACCTCCTTCGCCGCTCTGGCCGGCGCGCTCTTCCTCGCGCTGGCGATGACGCGGCGTTTGAATTTCGACGAGAGTCTGGCGCTCCGCGCCGGATGGCTCGACTTGGCGGGAGAGCCGTCCGCGCCCGCTTTCCTGATGCCCTGGACGCTCTTCTCGGGCGCGGTCGGGCGCCTGATCCCGGATCCTGGCGTCGTCTTCATCGCTCTGCGCCTGCTTGCTGCCGGCGGCGTTGCGTGGGCTTTTGCCGCAGCGCTGCGTGCGGCGGGAGTAATCGGCTGCGTCTTCGCCGCGGCGGCCTGGCTCGCGCTCGCGAACGTCGCCTTCGCTACGCACGCGCTCGAGTTCCGCTACGACGCCGCGGTCTTGATCCTGCTTCTCGTCGCCTATCGTTTGCTCGTGCTGGGAGGGTCGCCGACTGCACTCGGTGTGATCGCGGGCATTCTCGCGCTCCATCACCTGAAGGGTGCCTATTATGCGCTGGGTGTGGCCGCAGTCTTTCTGTCGCTGTCGTCCGAGCGCGGGCGCGACCTGCGGCGCTTCTCGGCGGGCGCTGCCGGGACAATGGCTGGCTGGCTGATGCTGCTCTTGCCGCTAGGCCTCTTCGGGCGCTTCGTCGAGAGCGTACGGAGTTTCTACTCGCTCGCCACCGGTAGTGCGCGCGCGCCATTGATCGAAGCGTTGGGGCCGACGCTGCAACGCGATCTCGCATGGTGGCTGGTGGTGCTGGTGGCGATTGCGCGCGTTGCGTGGCGGCGCCGGGGCGAGGTGAGCGATCGCCGCGATCTTGTGGCGCTGACGGTGGCGGCATTGGGCGTCGGTTTCTGGATCGTCCATCCGCATGCCTGGGCGTATCTTGCTGCGCTGCCGGTTCCATTCCTGCTGGTGGTCTCGTCGCGCGCGCTCGACCGCGGCTGGAGCGAGCTGCGCTGGCTGGCCGCGGCGGCGGCTGTAGGTGTGCTGTTGCAATTCGCAAGCGCTTCGGCTCCGCCGTTCGCTCACGTTGCGCGCGGCTTCGCCGCGCCGATTGCCGCCGAGGTCGCAATGCTGCGCGAGTTGCGCCGCGACGCGCGGCCGGACGATCGGGTGCTGGACCCCTCGGGAATCGTCTATTTCGTGCCGCCGTGCGTCGACGAGTGGTACATCGACACCCTCCTCCTGGACCGCATGGCCGCTGGCGATTGGATGCGCAAGCTCGAGCACGGCATCCCAGCCGCCTGCTCGCTCGTGCTCAACACCTACCGGCTGAATGCCCTGCCTCGGCCCGCGCGCGACTCGCTCGCGCGCGAGTTTCTCCCGCTCGCGAGCGGCCTCGCGGTGCGCCGCGATCGGTCCGTGCGCCGCGCAGCGGCGGAGTTGCCGGGGAACGGGCGGGTGGAGAGCTTCTGGTGAAGGGCGCTCGCGAGAATCGCACCGCCGACGGCTGGCTGAGTCTCGGGACGTTCCTGCTCGTCCTGGGCGTCTACCTTCTCTCCAGCCCCGGCAGAATCGACATCGTCGATGGACAAATTCGGTTCGATGTCACGCAGAGTTGGATATCGACCGGACTCCCGGAGCTGCGGGATCCGGCTCTTCGTGGCTATGGCCTCGTCGGCCGCGACGGAAAGCTGTTCGGCTTCTACAACGCCGGCCCTTCCGTCGCAGGCGCGGCGCTGATCTGGCTCGGCAGGACCGGAGCCGACGAGGTCGGCGAGATGCAGCGGTTCCTGTTCTCGCTGACATCGTCGTTCTTCGGGGCCGGAATCATCGTCGTGTTGTATTTCTGGTTGAGGAGGCTGGGCTGTAATGGCAGCCGCTCCCTCGCCTACAGCTTGATCGCGGCCTTCGCGACGTATCTCTGGCCGCTCTCGGCGACGACGTTCGACCAGGCTCAGCAGGCGTTCCTCCTGACTGCGGCCCTGTACCTGGGCTGGCAGGCGGGGGTCCGGGATTCGCTGGCCTTTTCTGCATGGGCCGGTGTCGCCTGCGGCTGTCTCCTCAACTACCAGGAGTACTTCATTCTCTTGTGGCCGGCAGTTCTCCTCGTGACCCTGCGCGGGGAACAACTTGCGACAAGTCGTCCGCGATTGCGGGTGCTCGTGCAGCTTGTTCCGATTCTGATCGGTGTCGCGCTCCTGTTCGCGTTCAACGAACTCCGTTTTGGCGCGGCCTACTTCTTCAACCGACAACCACCCGGGATCGCCCATCCGTCAGCTCTCGGCAATCCGCTGGTCGGCCTCCCAGGTCTCCTGCTCAGCCCGGGTAAGAGCATCCTCCTCTACAGCCCGGTCCTGGTTCTGGGCGTGCTGGGGCTCCGCCGCCTTCGAGATCGTGACCCTTGGCTCGTGAAAGCCCTATGGTTGGCGACCGGGACTCAGCTGGTATTCATCTCGTGGCTGTCGTTCTTCGGATCCGATTGGGCGTGGGGGCCGCGATACCTTGGACCTTTGATCGCGCTCTGGGTCCTTCCCGCGGCTCTTTGGTCGACTTCCACTCGAGCGCAACACCTCGTGCGCGTTGCGATCGTTGTCGCCGGTGTGACCGTCCAGCTGCTCGCGCTTTCGATCGATAATCACCGCTTCTTCTTCGAGCATCGCTTGCCGGGCTTCTTCTGGAAATCGGATCCATGGTTCTATTTTCGCCACTCAGCACTGCTTGAACGTCCTGGTGAAATCAGTCGCGCCTGGCAGGAATGGCGAGCCGGTGAGGCGACGGAGTTCGCCCCGGTGCCCTATCGCGGCCTGGTAACCTACATGACGGTCGGCAATGCGGACCGCGAGAGAGCGCCGGAGTGGATTCGCGGATTCCGCAGCTTTCATCTGGCGCGGCCCTGGCCCCTCTGGATGGCCGGGTTGGACCCAGGCTCGAGGCCGGTCAACTTGCGGCGGGCGATCGGTTCGTGCTTGATCCTGGTCGGTGTCGGCGCTTCTTTCCTGTTCATTGGCCGGCGGTGGCTGAGGCGAGCGGATGATCCCGGGAGCTGGACTGCATTCCAAGGAGGTGATGGAGCGTGAGCGAAGAACTCGAGCTGTCCGTTGTCATGCCCTGCCTCAACGAAGAGAAGTCAGTCGGGATCTGCGTTGAGAAGGCGCGCTCGACGATGGAGCGCCTCGGAATCGCCGGCGAAGTGTTGATCGTGGACAACGGCTCGACCGACCGCAGCGTCGAGATCGCCCAGTCGCTCGGAGCGCGGATCGTGCGCCACGACCTCAAGGGATACGGCAACGCGCTGCGGCGAGGCTTTGCAGAGGCACGCGGGCGGTACATCATCATGGCCGACTGCGATGACAGCTACGACCTCAGCGACCTCGAACGATTTGTCGTCAAACTGCGCGAGGGCGCCGAATTCGTCATGGGCAATCGGCTGAAGGGCGAGATCAAGCCCGGTGCCATGAAGTGGCTGCATCGGTGGGTCGGGAATCCACTGCTGAGTTGGTTTCTCAATGTCCTGTTCAAGACGGAGATTGGCGACAGTCATTGCGGCATGCGTGGGTTCACTACCAGTGCAGTTCCTAGAATGAATCTGAAGATGCCTGGAATGGAGCTTGCGAGCGAGATGGTGATCAAGAGCTCCCTGGTGAAGTTGAAGACGGCCGAGATTCCAATCACTCTTTGGCCCGACAAGCGTGGGCGACCGCCTCATCTGCGGAGTTTTCGCGATGGCTGGCGGCATCTGCGATTCATGTTGATGTGCAGCCCGGGCGCGCTCTTCGTGATTCCAGGCGTGACTCTGCTGGTGCTCGGCCTGGCGTCGATTCCGGCATTGATGCTGACCGGATACGGCGTATTCACGAACATCTTGGGCCCCAACTTCATGTTCACTGCCGCGATGATCGCGCTCGCGGGTTTTCAGCTAGTGATCTTCGGTCTCATGGCCAAGCTGTATTCGCATCAGGTCGATCCAGTCTTCCGCGATCCGCTTGTCGAGCGGTTTCAGCGCACTTTCTCGGTGAATCGTGGACTGATTCTCGGAGTCGTCCTCATCGCGGCGGGATGCGTCTTGGGCCTCCCTACCCTGAGTGAATGGCTCCTGTTTCGATCCGTTTCGAAACCAGGTGCATGGATCCTCGCCTTGTCGCTGGGTTCCATTGGGCTCGAGACGATCTTCGCGTCTTTTCTGGTCGGAATTTTCGATCTATCGAGCGAAAGCGAGCGGATTGGATAGGCTACCTGTCGCCAGTGGAATGGTGGACGCAGACCAGAGTGAGGCATCGGCTCGAGTTCGCGAATGCGCTGTCGTTCCAGCGTTCCGTGGAATCGTTGCGATGACGCCTTCCGGTCGGGTGAATGACTATGGGTGATGGAGACTACTTCGACCGTGAGTATTTTCAGCTCACTTCGGGCAAGATCCGGTACCTCGACTATCTACTGCGGGTTCTCCGCAGATCGGGCGTCAGCGCAGGCGCGGTTCTTGACGTCGGGTCCGGCTATGGGTTTTTTCTTGAAAGGCTGGAAAGTGCCGGTTATCGGGCGTCCGGGCTGGAGCATTCGGAGCATGCGGCCGAACGGGCTCGGCATCGGACTGGGGCCGAGGTGCATGTTCAGAGCGCAGAAGAAGCCTTTGAATTGCCGAGTGCGGTCTTTGATGCAGTGACCATCCTGGATGTCATTGAGCACATTCGCGACTATCAGGGTTGTTTGCGCGAGTGCCACAGGATATTGCGTCCCGGGGGCGTGGCTGTCCTGGTTACGCTCAATTCCCACAGCGCAGCGCGGCCATTGCTGGGCAAGCACTGGAGCTGGTACAAGGATCCCACGCATGTTCACCTATTCTCCGGACCCGAGCTCGGCTCAGAGCTTCGGCAGGCAGGGTTCGATCTTCTGACCAACAAGACCTTCTTCAACTTCTGCTCGGTCGGCGAGAGTACTCCGTTTCTCAAGCCTCTTCAGGTCATCGGTCGCGTCTTCGAGCTGCCGAAGTTTGGCGATTGCCTGCTGGTGATCGGACGTAAGCCAGCGGGTGCGGCCAGCGGCAACTGAAGCTTTCCTTCGCGCAATCTCAAAGCCTCGCGCCCGAATCGGCTCGAGAGTTTCAGGGGCATCTCGACCCTGTGCGGCCGGCGGCGTCGGTCTTCTTCCCTGGATTGGCGATGAGCGCGAGGAACTGGCGAGCCACTTCTTGGCTATCGAATTGGAGCGCCGATCTGCGAGAACCCTCCCCGAGCTCGATTCGGAGTGCATGGTTGGAGAGGAGCCGGGCGATCGCATCACTCAAGGACGCCGGATTGGCCTCTACGACGTAGCCGTTCTTACCGTTTTCGATGAGTTCGACTGCCGCACTTTCCGGAGAATCGACGCAGATGACCGGCCGACCTGCGGCCAGCGCCTCGGCGGGAAAAATTCCGAAGCCCTCCCGGAAGGACGGTTGAATCGCAATCTCGCAGGCGCCTAGAGCCTCCCAAACGGCTGACTCGCCACTCAGTCGTCCGCTCCAGGTCACCCGGGTCTCGAGGCCCAGATCCCTTGCAAGCGCCCGCAGGCTGCTCTCGGCCGGACCTTCGCCAACGATGCGGAGTAGTTTCACGGGCTCGGCCGTTTTCAATAGCGCAGTGGCGCGCAGCAGGAGATCGATCCTCTTCTCAGGAATGAGTCGTCCAGCGTAGAGAAGCGGTTCTGCGCTCGGCTGACCCGAAAGAGAGGCGGCTCGAATGCTGGCAACTGGAATTCCAACCGGGAGGCGTGAGATTGGCCGCCGAGTCATTTGTCGAAGTCGCCGCTCGGTCAGATGGCTGCTCGCTATCAGGAGGTCCCCGCACCTTCTTGCGGTCCAGCGTTCTATCGCCTCTGCGACAAGGCCACGAATCGGGCCGAGATACTTGCGCCAATATCCGCGCCAGCACTCGTACCAGGAAACAACGAGGAGCTTTCCGGCCCGCCGGCACCGCCGATGAAGTGCGGGTAGATGAAGAAACGGTACATTGGCAGTCTCGATCACATCGAAGGCCGAAAGGTCCAGGTCGGCGATCGACCTCGAGTAGCGAAGCCCCGTGCTGACCTTGCGCTTGCCGCCTTTTGAATAGAGACCCCCTCGGTCCGGGAGGGGAAGAACGGACACGTCGCTTGGGATCTGCTCTGGTTCAGCCACCGGCGCCGCGAGGGCAACACCGTACCCGAGCGCTGCGATGGAGCGCGCCAGGTCGAGATTGCGGCGCTCTACCCCGCCGAGGCTTTCGGGATACAGACAGTCGTAGATGAAGAGGATCGAATCCCTGCCGGCGCCGCGATGACTGGGGATTCGAGCAAGCATCCGTCAGCGCTGCGCCGTGACCGAGAAGGACGATGCCGCGCGGCCGAGTATGGGGAGTCGGCACAAGAGCTCATCCACCACTGCAATCGGCGGCACCAGCAAGGTCGGGAATCTCGGCATCAACCACGCGATCGGTCCGAGGCAGAAATCCACGTAGCGCACAATTGCGTTCCGAAATCCGACCGTCGCGAACTGCGCCTGAAGTTCGAGTGGATCGAGCTCCCTTTCATCGTCGCTGTGAGTCTCGCTGTACCTCTTCCTGACCAATCCCGCGAAATGCCGCACGAGTCGTCGTGCGCTCGGATCCGTGGAGTAGAACATCCCGTCAGACCTCAACAGTTCCAGGGAAATGCCAAGGATTCTGGTGAGAGCATCTGGCCTGAGATGATGAAGAAACGCAAAACCAGCTACTGCATCGAAGTTTCCTCCCACGTGCGCTAGCCCTTCTTCCCTACTCAGGTCGGCAACTTCGAATTTCAGGTTTCGAATCGCGAAGCTCTTCTCGCGTGCGTTTGCAATAGCGATCTCTGAAATATCCAGGCCGATGACCTCGCCTACCATTGGCGCCAAGAGGCGCTCGATCTGCCCTTCGCCGCAACCAAGGCTCAGAACCCTGCTTTCCGATGTCAATTTGCACTGCGTCGCGAGGTCATTCGCGAAACGCCGATGCAAGTGCAGAATCAAGGGGCTCGAGAGCAGTAGATCTGCTTCGGTGTTGTAAAAATGTTCGTGGTGGCTCTTCTCGTCCATGGAATGGGACTGTATCGGAAATGGGATCTGCGCCCGATGCGTTCTGCTGACCGCGCGGCAAGGGAAAAAGGTCAGCGGGTGGCTTGGGTGAGTTCCGGTTCGGCATCGGTAGGCTCCAGCCTCTGCGGAGAGCCCGGCACCACGAGCCGTCCCGCCACCCACCAGCCTCCCCAGGCGAGGAGCAGCGCCGGGTAGAAGTCCACCACGTAGTGCCAGCCGAAGTAGACCGCGCTGGCGGCGATCGCGAGGTTCCAGGGGACGAGGAGGAGGAGCAGGGGGCGCCAGCTCTTCCAGGCGACGAAGAGGCCGAGCGCGCTCGTCGCGAGGTGGAGGCTGGGGAAGGCCGCGAGACCGAAGAAAGGGGCGGCGGGCGCCTGCGGGTTCTGGACGGTGTAGCGCAGCGCCTCGAGCATCGACTGTTGCAGGGTGAAGATGTGCGAGCCGGCGAGAGCCGCGTAGCGGCCGCGCTCGACGAGCGCCGGGCCGAGGCTCGGGAGCGCCAGGTAGGTGAAGACCCCGATGATGTAGCACAGCGCGAGCGCGGCGAGTGTGCGGCGCACCAGCATGGCACCCGAGCGGGCCATGGCGACGGCGAGCGGCAGGGCGAGCGCCGCCCAGGCGTAGAAGTAGACGTTGTGCATCAGGCCGGTGCGGGCTGGTGAGTGGAGGCTCGTGACCCAGGCGACGAAGTCGCCGCCGCCCAGGTGCAGCGTGTCGTCGAGCTGCCAGAAGATGCGGTCGAAGAGTTGCGGGTGAAGCAGCAGCAGCCGGCACTTGAGGTTGGTGTAGGCGACGAGGGCGACGAGGAGCGCGGCGAGCGACCGCAGGTAGGTTCCGAGGTCGCGCACGAAGGTGTTGGGCGGCAGCCTTCCCCGGAGCCTCCGCACCAGGCTCACGACCAGCCACGGCGGCAGCACGAACACCGAGATCGCCAGCAGGAACTGCAGGTACGAGGCGACCAGGGGCCAGACGGTGAACGGGTAGTGGCGGACGAGGAACAGCGCCACCACTCCGCCGAAGAAGGCGAGCGCGATGCGCTCTTCGGGCCAGAGCCGCGCGAGTGCTTTCATCGATAGGGGGTGACTTCGGCAGCCAGGTACCGCCGCTGATCCTCGAGCAGGAGCGTCCGGGCGCGCCAGAGCTCGCGCATCGCCGCCTGCTCCGCCGGCGGGAGGGCGGCGAGGACGACGGCGGGCGGTTCGGCTGGCCGAGCCGCGAGCAGGCGCGAGAAAGTGGCGAGCCAGGTCCAGTCGCCGGCGAGGAGCGTCCCGCTTTCGTACTCGACGGCCGGCAGATCGTCGACGTGCGGCGGCGTGTCGCCGAGAAAAGCGTCGAGCTCGGCACCCGCGGCGAGATAGCAGGCGAGAAGATCGGCCGGTCCGGTCATGCCGAATGTCGGCGAGCGCCTCGCGGATCGCCGGATCGGCGAAGCCGCGCGAGAGCGCCGCGACGTCCCAGGGCCCGTCCTGTTTGCGTCCGGTGACGATGGTGAACGAGTTGAGCGCCGAAGGCTCGTACCAGATGACGGTCTCGGGGAAGACGTTCTTGAAGGCGCGCACGATCATCGCGAAGTTCGCCGGCGTGAGGGTGTACATCGGCAGCCACATCGAGACCACGCCGCCGGGGGTCAGGCGCTCCGCCACGATGCGGAAATACTCCTCGCTGTAGAGCGAGCCGTTGCCGGCGTAACGCGGGTGGATCGAATCGGAGAGCACGGCGTCGAAGACTTCGCTGGTGGCGAGCAGGAAGTTGCGGCCGTCGTTGATCTCGACGCGCACGCGGGGGTCGGCGAGCACGCCGTGATTGATGTCGCCGAAATAGCGATCGGAGGCCGCGAGCACCGCCGGGCTGATCTCGACGATGCGGATCGCGCTTCACCGGATGCCGGGAGACCGCATGCGCCGTGCCGCCGCTGCCGAAGCCGATGTGGACGACGCTCGCGCGCCGCGGCTCTGGCCGAGGAGCAGCGGCAGGTGCCCCTGCATCTTCTGCACGGCGTAGAGGTCGGGGCTCGAACCGGCGACGTTGACGCCGTTCAGCTCCAGCGAGAGATAGGGGCCGGCGGCGTCGGTCTTGTGGCGGATCGCCACCGCCGCGCTCGCATCCTCGTGGAAATGGACCAGGTCGCCTGGGCGGTCCGCGCCGAAGATGCCGGCGGCGAGGATGACGCGATTCGCCGGCAGGAGGAAGGCGAGCGCGACCAGGAGCGGCGCCGCCGCGAGAGCGAGGGTGCGCAGCGCCCGGGATCCGCCGGCGGTCCCGGCCGACGAATGCGCGAACAGCCACCCCAGCAGGGCACAGACGGCGCCGACCGCGAGCAGCGCGTTCTGGGTGCCGAGGAGCGGAATGAGCACGAAGCCGGCGCCGAGCGAGCCCACGATGCAGCCCAGCGTGTTGGCGCCGTAGAGCTCGCCCAGGTCGCTGCCGATCCCGCTCGCCGCCTTTCCCGGTCACCCGAGTAGACGCGCACCAGCAGCGGGAAGCTCACTCCCATGAGCAGGGTCGGCGGCAGGAGGATCGGCAGCACGGCGAGGAGCTGGGCGAAGATCGCGACGCCGAAGCTCTGCGGGTGCAGGGCTTCGGAGAGCGCGATCTGGCGGGCGTTCAGCGTCGTGAAGAGCCAGATCGACAGGGGAGCGGTGGCGGCGATCCCCAGCTCGACGGCGGCGAGGAGGGCGAACGGACTCGCCAGGCGGTCGACCAGCCGGCCGATGGCGAGGCTGCCGAGGGCGATGCCGAGCAGGAAGCCGAGCAGCATCAGGCTGAAGGCGTAGACGCTCGAGCCGAGATAGAAGACGAGGATGCGCGTCCAGAGCACTTCGAAGGCGAGGCTCGTCGCGCCCATGAGCACCGCCGCGAGGAGCAGGATGCGCGCTCGCCGGTCGCGGCGTGGCCGGGGCGTAGCCGCGGCCGCCAGAGCCGGCGTCGTTGTCGGAGCCAGCGCGGCCAGCGTAGCCAGCGATGCCAGCGGTCCGGCGTGACGTCCTCTGGCGGCGAGCGCCAGGGCGCCCAGGGCGGCGGCGAAGTTGAGCGCCGCCGAGAGCAGGAGGCTGGCGCGCAGGCCGAACAGTGGAATGGTGAGAAACCCGGCGCCGGCGACGCCACAAACTGCGCCGAGCGTGTTGGCGCCGTAGAGGAGAGCGGTGTCCCTGCCGAGGCGGGAGGTTGGCGGAAGTACGGAGTCAAGGGGCTCGCTGCCGGCGGTGGCGTCGGGCTCGTCCTCGGGGCGGCGGAGCGCGCGCACCACGAGCGGCAGCGTGCCGCCCATGAGCAGGGTCGGCGGCAGGAGGCAGATCGCGGCGAGGGCGATCCGCAGGAGGGCGAACGCCCACGGTTCGCCACCGGCGCCGCGGTGGACGGCGACGTAGACGGCATTCATGCCGTCGAAGAACTGCGGCGAGACGATGGCGAACAATCCGACGCCCACCTCGAGCAGGGCATAGATCGTCAGCGGCCGCGGCGTGCGATCGGCGAGGCGGCCGAAGAGCAGCGCTCCGAGCCCCAGGCCGGCCATGAAGACGGCGAGGAGCGTCGCGGTGGCGAGCGTGGTGTTGCCGAAAACCAGCGCCAGGTAGCGCAACCAGGCGACCTGGTCGATGAGGCCGGCGGCGCCCGAGGCGAAAAAGAGCAGCGCCAGGAGGCGCCGCTGCAAGCGCCCGGTTGGTGCGGCCCGATCAGCGGCCCGATCAGAGGCCATAAATGAGGAAGACGACGGCGAGCCCCCAGAGAGCGAGGTTGATCAGGAAGGGAGGATCGTGAAGGATGGCGTCCGTCGGGCTCTGGCGATCGGGCCGCTGATAGAGCAGGAAAAGAAAGCGGAAGATGCCGTAGAGCGCCAGCGGTACGGTGACGATGAGGTGCGGCGTGCCGAGGCGCGCGGCAGTCCCCGGGTCGACGGTATAGAGCGCGTACGAGACGATCGTCGATGCCGTCACGACGTTGATCATCTGGTCGACGAAAGTCAGGTTGTAGTGCTCGAGGACGGAACGCGTTCCGGTTCCGCTCTGGGGCTGGAGCGCCAGCTCATGGCGGCGCTTGGCGAAGCCGAGAAACAGCGCCACGAAGGTCGTGCAGAGGAGAAGCCAGGAGGACACCTCGACGGCGATCGCCAACGCCCCGGCCTCGACCCGCAGGACGAAGCCGAGCGCGATCGTCATGACGTCCAGGATGACCAGGCGCTTGAGGGCGAGCGAGTAGAGTACGTTCAACGCGAGGTAGATGGCGAGGCAGATCAGGAAGCCGGGTCCGAGCCGCAGCGCGAGCGCCAAGGCCACGGTGGCGAGGCCCAGGGCGGCGGCGATCGCCGGTCCGGCGCCGAGCTGGCCGGCGGCGATCGGGCGCCGGCGCTTCACCGGGTGCAGACGATCGGCTTCACGGTCGCGCAGATCGTTGAGCAGGTAGACGGCGCTGGCGGCGGCGCAGAAGGCGGCGAAGGCGGCCACCGAGCGCAGGGCGAGATCGAGGCGATCGAGCCGGTGCGCGAAGACCAGCGGCACGAAGACGAAGAGGTTCTTCACCCACTGCGCCGGGCGCATGGAACGAAGGAGAGCGGAAAGCATGGCGGGTATTCTAAGCGCGCCGGAGGACGATCATCGAGCGCCCCGTCGTGAGCGCCTGACGCTCGCGGGGTTGGTGGCGATCTGGCTCCTGGTCGCCGCGCCGCTGCTCCTCGGCGAGCGCACCCTGATCCAGCGCGACGTCTTCACGACGCATCTGGCGATGAAGGCCTACGGCGCCGCGGCGCTGGCGCACGGCAACATTCCGGCCTTCAATCCCTCCTGGGCCCTCGGCCAGCCCTTCGCTGGCAACCCGAACGCGCTCGCCTTCTATCCCGGCAACGTCCTCTACCTGCTGCTGCCGTTCTGGAGCGCGTTCAATGCGCACTACGTTCTGCACTGGCTGCTCGCCTTCGTCGCCTTCCGCAAGCTCGCCCGGGAGCTCGAGCAGAGCGCGCTCGGCGCGACGCTCGCCGCACTGACCTACGCCGGCTCGGGTTACGTGCTCTCCTGCCTCACTTTCTACAACTTGATTGCGGTCGCCGCCTGGCTGCCGCTGGTCCTCTGGGGGCTGGCGCGCGGCGGCCGGCGCGGCACCCTGCTGGGGCGGAATCGCCTGCGGCCTGATGCTGCTCGCCGGCGAGCCGGTCACCGCGGCGCTCGCCCTCGTGCCGATGGCGCTGGTCGCGGCGGAGCGCCAGGGGCTGCGGCGCGGGCTCCTCGCCGGCCTTGCGGTCGGCGGCATCGGCCTGCTTGTCGCCCTGCCGCAGGTGGTCGCCGCCGCGCGCGTCATCGGCTTCACCTTCCGCGGCGCGCACGGCCTGGTCTCGGCGCAGGTCGCGAGCCATGCGCTGCAGGCGCCGCGCCTCCTCGAGCTCCTCCTGCCGCTGCCCTGGGGCTGGCCGTCGGAGCTCGGGCGGTTCGGCTACTGGTCGAACGTGACGCCCCTCACGCCCTACATCTATTCGCTGCATTTCGGCATCGTCGCGCTGGCGATCGGCGCTTTCGCCGCCCGGCGCCGATGGCGATGGGCGGTCCTGGTGGGCGCGAGCCTGTGGCTCGCCTATCTCGGCGGGCTTTCGGGTGAGGTCGTGGCGAAGCTGACCGGCGGCTTCTTCCGCTATCCGCAGAAGCTTCTCCTGTGGACGACGATCGGCGCGGCGCTGCTCGCGGGATGGGGGTTCGACCATCTTCTCGGCGACCGTGTCGGCGCCCGTCCGGGCGCGCCGGAGCCCGCGAGCCACCCCCCGCGCGCGGTGCGCCGTCTGGTGCTCGGGGCCGCCGCCGCCGGCAGCGTCGCGCTGCTCCTGCTGGCGATGCGCGAGCTCGGGCGCGAGCTGTTCGTGGAGCGGCTCGGAGCGCGCCACGAATGGATCGCAGCGACGCAGCGGACGCAGTGGTTTCTGGGCTGCGTGGCGGCGGCGCTGCTCCTCGCCGCCTGCGCCTGGGCCGTGCGACGACAGAGCGGTGTCGGTCTGGTAGCGCTCCAGGCGCTGGCGCTCCTGCAGCTCGCGCCGACTCTGGCCACGGACAGCGTCGCGGAGCTCGCCCCCCCGGCGCCCTGGATCGCGCACCTCGCAGAGGCGCGGTCCGTCGCGCTCGTGGCGAGCACCTTCCCACCGTGGAGCACGGGCACGCCGATGCGCGGCGTCGAATCCGTCGCCGAAGGCTGGCGGGATGCGCGCCTGGACCTCGATCCCGCTACCGGCGCGCTGCACGGCCTGACCTATCCACTGGCGCCCGATCTTGACGGCATCTTCTCTCCCCTGCAGGCCCTGCTGTACGACAATCTCGCGCGCTTCGGCTGGCCGGCCCGGATCCAATGGTTGCGTCTCCTGGGGGCCGACTGGCTGGTGCGCCACGACGACGGTCTGCCGCCCCCTCCCCTCGAGCTCGTGGCCGCGCAAGAGCGCCGCCGCGTCCGCACCGAGCTCTATCGCATCCCCGATCCCGCCCCGACGGCTTTCTGGCCGCAGGAGGTGCTGGCGGCAGATTCGCCGATCCAGGCGCTCGCCATGGCGACGCATCTCGCCGATCCGCTGGCGACGGCAGTGGCGAGCCGGGCGGTCGACCATCGCGCCGGCGGACGGGTGGAGCTCCTGGCGACCGAGGACGACACGCTGCGCCTCGCAGTGACGAGCGACGGCGGACTCCTGGTGGTACAACGCGCCTACTTCCCGAGCCTCGAGGCGCATCTCGCCGACGGCCGAAAGCTCCCCACCCTGCCGGTCGACCTGGTCCTGCTCGGCGTCGAGATCCCCGCCGGGTCGCACGAGGTGCGGATCGCGCCCGCGCGCCGGCTCGAGGCCTTTGCCTGCGTCCTCGCCCTGCTGACCGTCGCCCTGGCAGGCTGGGTGGGTTGGCGCCGACCAGGAGGTGGATCCTGAACGCGTCCATCCAGTCGACGATGAAGAGGTTCTTCACGGACTCCGTGCCGCGCTTCGTCCGGCATTTCTTCCCGCATTTCTTCCAGCGCTGGCTTCCACCGGTCGCCGTGCCCGTGGTGCTGCTCCTCGCCTGGTTCGTCGCGCCGCTCGTCGGCGGCGGCAAGACGCTCTTCCTGCGCGATGTCCTGCAGACCCACCTGGCCAACCGGATCGGCCTCGCCACGAGCCTGCGCCAGCTCGAGCTGCCGTTCGTCCCCCTGGTCGATCCGTTGCGGGCGGGGGGACAGGCGCTGGCGGGAAACCTGAACGCCCTGCCGTTCTATCCCGACAATCTCCTGCTGCTGCTCGCCTGGCCCGGCGCCGTCGGGGCCGCGGGTCGGGCAGCGCTCTGGGCGCTCAACGCCCATTTCTGGCTGCACTGGTTCCTCGCCCTCGGTGCAGCTCTGTGGATGGGCCGGGCCTTCGGGCTCTCCCGCCCGGCGGCCTGGATGGGGGCGACGGTCTACGCCTTCTCGGGCTACTTCGCCAGCCAGCTGAACCTCTACAACACCGTGGCGGCGGCGGCGCTCGCGCCGGCGCTGGTCGCGGCCGTGCTCGAGACGGCGCCCGGCAAGGCGCCGGCAGTTCGCCGGCGCGGCCTGGTGGGCGCGGCTCTGCTCTGGGCGCTGCTCGTGCTCGGCGGCGAGCCGCTGCTCGGACTCCTCGCGCTCGCTCTCGCCACCAGCGCTGGCGTCCTCCTCGCCGGCCGGCGGGCCCTCTCGGGTCGCCTGATGCTCGCTCTCCTCGCCGGTACCCTCCTCGCCGCGCCGCAGATCGTCGAGGCGCTGCGCATCCTCCCCATCTCTTTTCGCAGCAACGCGGCGTTCGGCGAGCCGCAAGCGATCGTTGGCAGCTTCCGCTGGGCGCATCTGGCGGATTTCGCCTGGCCGTTCTTCTTCGGCAGGCCCAATCTCTCGGAGGTCTTCGCCCCGCACCAGTTCGACGGTCCTACGCCGCTCCTGTTCACGCTCTATCCCGGTCTCCTGGCGCTCGCCCTGGCGGCCACCGGGCTGGCGCGGCGCGGACGCGCGACGATCTGGGGCACGGGAGCGATCCTGGTGGCGCTCTTCTTCGCGCTCGGCCGCTTCAATCCGGTCGTCGAAGCGATCTGGAGCCTCCCCTGGCGGCTGTTGCGATTCCCCGCCAAGTTCTGGCTGCTCGGGGCCGTGGGCGGGAGCCTGCTCGCCGGCATCGGCTTCGAAGCGGTCTCGCGGCGGGGACCCGAAGGCGGGAGGTATCGGCGGATTCTCGCGCGCTGGCTCCTGCTGTTCGCCGGCGCCTACGTCGCATTCCTCGCGGCGGCGAACCTCGCCCCCGCGGCGGTGAAGCGCCTGGTCGGCGGGTTGCTCTCGCCGACCCTGCCCGCGGCGACGCTCGACGTGCAGATGATTCGGATGCAGGGCCTCGCCGTCCTGTCGCTCGGTCTCCTGGCGCTCGTCTGGGGCCTCCTGCGCCTCGGGCGGAGCGCTTCGCGGCTGGGCGGCGCCGCGCTGGCCGCACTCGTCGGACTGCACGCCGCGTCGCAGCTCTGGGTGATCCTGCCCGCCGTGCCGATGGACGATGCAGAGGTCTACCTCGCCCCGCCGCCGATCCTGGCGGCGATCCCGGCGGGCAGCGTCGTGGTGCACGGCGCGAATCTCGACCTTTTCCCGCCGAGCACGATGAACCAGGGGAACTATCCCGACCCACGCCTGGTCTGGCTCATGCGGCGCTCGGCGCGCGAGCTCTATCCGTTCGCCGCCATGCTGCACGGTCTGCGGGCGGAGCTCGCCACCTCTGCCGAAGGCCTTGACAGCTTCCTCACCCAGGCGCTCACCGTCGGCGTCAAGAACTTCTCCGACCGCCGCCGACTCGATGTCCTCGAAGCGCTCGGCGTCGACTATCTGTTGCTCGATCGCGAGCTCGCACCCGAGGCGCGCGCGCAGGTTCGAGAGATCGCCCGCGAGGAACATTTCGGCCAGACGGTGCGGCTCTACGAGCTCGCCGACCGGGCGCGCGAGGTCGAGTTCGCGACCCGCGTCGTCCCGGCGCCGCAGATGAACGCGGCGTTGGAAGTGATCTTCGATTCCGCCTTCGATCCCCACCGGACGGTCGTCGTGCCGGGGTCAGGGGAGGCGCGCGAGACAACCCCTGCGATCGGTGGCGAGCCGCAGGTGCAGTTGATCGAGAACCGGCGCGAAGCGGTGGTGGTCGAAGTGAGCTCGTCGGTCGACGGCATTCTCTACCTGCGCCGCGCCTTCCTGCCGCTCTGGCGGGTCGAGATCGACGGCGCGCCCGCCGCGACGGTCGTCGCGCAGGTGGCTCACCTCGGCGTCGCGGTGCCGGCCGGCCGGCACCAGGTGCGTTTCTGGACCGATCGCCGCCCGCTCGCCGCCGGGTTCGGCCTGGCCCTCGTCGGTCTCTTCGGAGTGGGATGGCTGCTGGCTCGGGCGCCTCGGCTGCCGCATGCGCCGGGGGCGCCGTGTTCTCCGGTGTCGCCGGGCTCGTCGCCGACCGGCGACGCGGCGAGCCGTCGGGCGGGTGCTACCATTCGCGACACTGAAGCGGGCGCAGACGACGCGTCGTGCGACCGTCCATAGAGCCGGGGAGAGCGCGAGAACCGATTGGTCCCTTTTCGCAAAGTCCTGATCGCCAACCGTGGCGAGATCGCCGTCCGCATCCTGCGCGCGCTGCGCGAGAAGGGAATCCGCGGCGCCGTCGTCTATTCCGACGCCGACCGCGAGTCGCTCGCGGTGCTGGGGGCGGACGAGGCCTACCGCATCGGACCGGCGCCGTCGCGCGAGAGCTACCTCAAGGCGGAGGCGCTGGTCGACCTCGCGGTCGAGATCGGCGCCGACGCCATCCATCCCGGCTACGGCTTCCTCTCCGAGCGCGCCGAGTTCTCGGCCCTGTGCCGGGAACGTGGCGTGGTCTTCATCGGTCCGTCGCCGGAGGCGATTGCGGCGATGGGTGGCAAGGTCGAGGCGCGCCGGCGGATGATCGCGGCCGGGGTGCCGGTGGTGCCCGGCTCTCCCGGGACATTGCCGGACCTCGATGCGGCACGCGAGCTGCGCCGCGACGATCGGCTACCCGGTAATCGTCAAGGCCTCGGCCGGCGGCGGCGGCAAGGGCATGCGGATGGCGCGCAACGACGCCGAGCTCGCCGAAGGCTACCGCCTGGCGCGCGCCGAGGCCGGCGCCTCGTTCGGGGACGATGCGGTCTTCCTCGAGAAGTTCGTCGAGCGCCCGCGGCACATCGAGATCCAGATTCTCGGCGATCACCATGGCAAGGTCGTCTCGCTCGGCGAGCGCGAGTGCTCGCTCCAGCGCCGGCACCAGAAGGTCGTCGAGGAGGCGCCGTCGACGGTGGTCTCGCCGGAGCTGCGCCGGCGCATGGGCGCGGCGGCGGTCGCGGCGGCGAAGGCGGTCGGCTACACCAACGCCGGCACCTGCGAGTTCCTGCTCGATGCCGCCGGTAACTTCTATTTCCTCGAGATGAACACGCGGCTCCAGGTCGAGCATCCGGTCACCGAGATGGTCACCGGCCTCGACATCGTCATCGCCCAGCTCGAGATCGCGCAGGGCGAACCGCTTGGGCCCGGAGTTCGACGACGTCGAGCCGCACGGCCACGCGATCGAGGTCCGACTCTACGCCGAGGATCCTTTCCGGCGGTTCGCGCCCTCGCCCGGCAAGATCCAGTGGCTGCGCCTGCCGCAGGGCCCGGGAGTGCGCAACGACTCCGGCGTCTTCGGCGGCTCGGAGATCTCGATCCACTACGATCCGATGATCGCCAAGCTCATCGTCTGGGGGCACGATCGCGCCGAGGCGCTGCGGCGGCTCGGACGGGCGATCGACGAGCTCCGCGTCGTCGGCATCCGGACCAACGTGCCGCTCTTCCAGGCGCTTCTCGCCGACGGCGACTTCCGCGCCGCGCGCTTCGACATTCACTGGCTCGACCGCCGGCTCGAGAGCGGCGAGCTCGTCGGCACTCGCCGGCGACGAAGACGCCGGAGATCGTGCTCATCGCGGCGGCGATCCAGCATTTCGTCCGCAGTCAGCGCCAGGCAGGCGAGCTGCCGGTGGGAGCAGGCCACCGCGGCGGCTGGCGGGCGACAGCGCGGCGACAGGCGCTGCGAACCGGCGGCGAGGCCTGACGATGCAGCTGGTGAGCCGGATCGACGGCAAGTCCGAGCGTCTGAGCATCGAGCGCCGGCAGGGTCTCTATGTCGTCGAGATCGGCGGCGTCCGGCACGAAGTCGACGCCCGGGCGCTCGGGCCGTGGGTCCTCGACCTGCTCGTCGCCGGCGAGAGTCACGAGACCGCCGTCGTTCCGGGTGGGCGACGGCGCCTATTCCGTGAACTGGCGCGGGCACTCCTACGCCGTCGAGCTGGTCGATCCCCTGACCCACATGGCGGAGGTCTCGCGCGGCGAGGCGGGCAAGCAGGGAAAAAAGATCGTCAAGGCCTACATGCCGGGTCGCGTGGTCGAAGTGCGGGTGGCGGCCGGTGACCGCGTGGAAGCCGGCCAGCCGATGGTCGTGCTCGAGGCGATGAAGATGCAGAACGAGATCCAGGCCGAGCGCGCAGGGACGGTCGTCCGGGTCTTCGTCACTGCCGGCGAAGCGGTCGAGGGCGGCGATCCCCTGGTCGAGGTCGACTGAAGGGCCCGGTCGTGCTGGTTTCGTCGCCGGCTACCGGCGCGTAGCGCTGCGGTCGCGCCGTTCGACGGTGAGGGCCGCGGCGATGAGGAGGCCGGCGACCAGCGAGGCGGCGACGAGGAGCATCCGGAAGGCGGTCTGGATGCCCGGCACGACCTCGGCGGCGAGGAGCGCCGTGAGGCTGCGGTAGCCGATCGAGCCCGGGCACCAGCATCAGGATGCCCGGCACCAACGGGATCGAGCCCGGCAGGCGCCGCCGGCGCTCGTAGAGGCCGCTCGCCAGGCCGACGGCGAGAGCGCCCAGGAACATGCCGACTTCGGGCTCGAGCATCTCGGCGCCGAGCCGGCCGGCGAAATAGCCCACCGTGCCGATGGCGACGATCCACGGGATCTCGCTGCGCGGCGCGCGCAGCAGGACCGCGAGCGCGAGCGGCGCGAGGAGGAGCGCCACGATCTGCAGCCAGGCCGGCGGGCCGAGCGAGATGGCTGAGGTCGCCGCGCTCGCTGCGGCCGCCGCGGCTACGGTGACCGCGGCCGTCGGATCGGTCGCTGCGACCAGCGCTCCCATGGTTGCCGTAGCCAGGCGGCCGCCGATCGCGACCCCGAGGCCGATCATCAGGAAAGTCACCAGCGCGCCGGCGAAACGCGCCGTGCCCGAAGAGAGATGTTCCGCGGCGAGCTCCGAGAGCGCGACGGTCAGGGTGTAGCCCGGCAGCAGCACGATCAGGCCGGCGACGGTGGCGATGTAGACCGAGAGCGGCGGCGCTGCCTGCGCCACCACCGCCGCGGTGAAGGCGGCGAAGGCGGCGGCGAACGGCACGAAGAGCCGCTCCGCCGCCGGCCGGCGCTCGGCGAGGAAGGCGGCGAGGCCGGTCACCAGGCCGACGAATCCGGCCACCGCGACCTCGCGCAGCGAGCCGCCGAGAAAGACCGCGCTCGTCGCCGAAGCGAGTCCCCAGCAGAAGTAGGTGAGCTTGCGGCTGTAGCGGCGCGGTCGCCGGGCGATCTCCGCGATCTCCGCGCTCGCCGCCGCGGGCGAGGTCCGGCCGTCGCGCACCCGCTCGAGCAATCCTTCGAGGTCGGCGAGGCGCCCGAGATCGATCCCGGCGGGATTCACCCGCTCGAGGTGGGTGCGCTGCGTGGCGCCTTCGCCGAAGGAGATGAAGAGCGAGGTCGGGGTGGAGAAGAACTGCGCCGGCACCGCGAGGCGCTGCGCGACGCCGGCGAGCGCCGCTTCGAGCTGTGGCGCGGAGAAGCCGGCCTCGTGCAGGGCGCGGCCGAGCCGGATGAGGAAGACGGCTGCGGAGTCCTCTCCCGTCCCGGTCGGCACGCCCGACAAACTATCAGCTGGTGAGGGCCCTACGAGGCCTCCTTGACCGCGCTGATGATGTCCTGGATCGCCTTCTTGCCGTCGTTGAAGTACATCAGGCAGTTGTCGGCGGCGAAGAGCGGGTTGGGGATGCCGGCGAAACCGGGCGAGAGGCTGCGCTTGATGACGATCACCGTCTTCGCCTTGTGGGCCTGGATGATCGGCATGCCGGCGATCGGGCTCTTGGGATCGGTCTCGGCGACCGGGTTGACCACGTCGTTGGCGCCGACCACGATGGCGACGTCGACCTGTTCCATCTCGCCGTTGATGTCGTCCATCTCGCGCAGCTTCTCGTACTCGATGTTGGCTTCGGCGAGCAGCACGTTCATGTGGCCCGGCATGCGGCCGGCGACCGGATGGATGGCGTACTCGACCTTGGTGCCCTTCTCCTCGAGCATGTGGGCGAGCTGGCGCACGGTGTGCTGCGCCTGGGCGACCGCCATGCCGTAACCGGGAATGATCACGACGTGCTGCGCGCCGTCGAGCATGATGGCGATCTCTTCGGCCGAGGTCGCCTTGACGGTCTTGTAGACCTCGTCGGCGTCGGGCGTGTCCGCGGTCGGGCCCAGCGCCGAGAACAGCACGTTGGTCATCGACCGGTTCATCGCCTTGCACATGATCTGGGTGAGGACGATGCCGGAAGCGCCGACCAGCGAGCCGGCGACGATCAGCACCGAGTTGCCGATGACGAAACCGGTCGCGCAGCCCGCCAACCCCGAGTAGGAGTTGAGGAGCGCGATCGCCACCGGCATGTCGGCGCCGCCGATCGAGATGGTCAGCAGCACGCCGAGCACCGCCGCGACGCCGGTGAGCAGCCAGTAGAGCGGGATGTTCGACGGGTCGACCACCAGCCAGGTGCCGACGCCGAGCGCGACCAAAGCCGCGGCCCACTTGAGGGCGTTCATGCCGGGGAAGCGGTCCTTCTTGAGCGTCAGCAGCCAGGCGGTGCAGGCGAAGGCGAGGCAGGTGGCCCAGGCGATCAGCCGGTCGTTCCTGCTTGTCGCCGCGGAGAGCTGGACGGACAGCGCGTAGGCGAGACCGCCGACGCCGGTCGCTGCGGCGAAGCCGTACTTGACCCAGGTCTGCCAGGGCTTGAGCTTCCACTTGACGCCCAGGAACTCGGCGAGCTTGGCGAACGCCACGTAGCTGCCGAAGAAGGTGACCGAGCCGATGATCGCCGAGGCCGAAGTGGCGACCTTCTCCTGCATGCCCATGCCCGGGCTGGAGACGAGCATCTGGTAAGCGGCGATCAGCGCCGAGGCGCCGACCAGCACCGAGGCGCCGCCGCCGAAGCCGTTCAAGATGCCGACCATCTCGGGCATCGAGGTCATCTTGACCTTGACCGCCATCAGCCAGCCGATGATCGTGCCGACGCCGGCGCCGATCAGGATGTACTTCCAGGTCATCGGCTGGCCGAGCACGGTCGCGCCGATCGCGATCGCCATGCCGAGCGCGCCGACGTAGTTGCCGCGCACCGCGGTCTTGGGATGCGCCATCCACTTCAAGTCGACGATGAAGAGGACGGCGGCGACGAGATAGGCGAGGTCGCGGAGATCTTGGGTTTGCATGGCGGCGACCTCAGCGCTTCTTCTGGAACATGCCGAGCATGCGGTGGGTGACCACGAAGCCGCCGACGACGTTGATCATGGCGAAGGCGACGGCGACGCCGGCGAGGATGTGGACCAGTTCGGGAACGTCGGGCTGGCCGGCGAGGATCAGCGAGCCGACGACGGTGATGCCCGAGATGGCGTTCGAACCCGACATCAGGGGCGTGTGCAGGGTCGGCGGAACTCTGTTGATGACCTCGACGCCGACGTAGATGGCGAGGACGAAAACGGTGAGCGCGGTGACGAAACTCATGAACCCTCCGGCAAGTCACGCCGGCAGCCGGAGAACCGGGCGCGGCGGTCGGTCGATCGGTCTGTCGCTGCCCTGCAGGAATCGGCGGTCGGGGGGAGTGCCCGCCAGCGCGCCGGCTCGCCCCGGGAAATCGCTCCGCCCGAGCCGCCGGGGGAGCCGTTTCGGAGCATGAGGGCAACCTACCACAGGCCTTCGGAGGGCCAGACCACCCGTCGGGTCGGGGAGAGGATGCGCCATCCGGATTCGACGGGCAGGGGCGCAGCTTCGATAGACTTCTCCCCATGACGCGTCCCGCGCCGTGGGGGGAACTCTCCCTGCGGATCGCCGAAAATCCGCTCTTCACCACCCTCTCTGCCCACCTCGCCGCCGGACGTGGACGCGCCACGCGTCTGCCGCCGCCGGCCGCGGCGTGGATCTTCGACCTCCTGGCGGAGCAGAGTCGGCAAGCCGTTCGTGGTCGTCGTGCCGCACGAATCGGATGCCTATCGCCTGGCTCGAGAGCCTGCGGCTGGTGGCGGGAGAGGGGGTTGGCGGCTATTTCGCCACCCCTTCGCTGTCGCCCTATCAGGAGGCCGAGGCCTCGCTCACGGTGCGCGCGCAGGAGGTCACGGCGCTGGCGGACGCGCTCGCCGGCCGCCTGCGGGCGTTGCTGGTGACGCCGCGGGCCCTGTTCCGGCGCCTGCCGGAGGCCGCCGGCCTGACGCCGATCCGGCTCGCGCCGCGGCGACGAGATCGACCTCGATGAGCTGGCGCTCCGCCTGACGGCTCTCGGCTATCGCCGGGTCGACCTGGTCGGCGAGGTCGGCGACTTCGCGGTGCGCGGTGGCGTCTTCGACCTCTTCGCGGCCGGCGACGAAGAGCCGTTGCGTCTCGATCTCTTCGGCAGCGAGATCGAGAGCCTGCGCCGCTTCGAGGTCGATTCGCAGCGCTCGCACGACGAGACCCGGGAGGCCGCGATCCTCCCGTTGGCGCTCTTCCCCGAGGGGCCGGATGCCGCCCGGCGGCTGGCGAAGGCGCTCGCCGACGTCGCTGGCGACGAGCCCGGTCGCGAGACCCGCGATCACCTGACCACGCTTGCCGACGGCGGGCACTTCGCAGGCTGGGAGAACCTCCTGCCGCTGCTCGCCCCGCGCACCCTGACGCTCGCCGACCTGCTGCCGGACGCCCTCTGGGTGGCCCTCGATCCGGCGGCGCTCGCCGCCGAAGTGACCCATCACGGCGAGCGCCTGGCGGAGGAGTTCGCCGCGCGCCGCGAGCACCAGCGCTTCGCGCTCGAGCCGGCGCTGCTCGAACATCCGGTGGCGGCGGTTCTCGCCCTGGTCGCCGGCGCTCGGGCGGCGATCGTGCCGCTCGCCGCGCCCGGTGAGGCGACCGATTTCGGGGTTCTCACGACCGACCTCTTCCACGGTCAGCTGCCGCGCTTCCCGAACGAGGTCGCGGCGACGCGCTCGCGCGGCGAGCGCCTCCTGCTCGTCGCGCCCGCCGAGCGCCACGCCGCGCTCGGCGAACTGCTCGAAGGCGCGCGACGTCGCGCTCGGGCAGGGGCGGGGTCGAGATCGTCACCGGCGAGCTCGAGCGCGGCTACCGGTTGCCGGCGGCCGGCGTGGCGATCTACGGCGAGACGCAGCTGCTGCCCCGCCCGATGGCGCGCGGCAAGCGCGGCCGGGGGCGCTTCGGGCCTTTCCTCGCGACGCTGCGCGACCTCAAGGTCGGCGACCATGTCGTCCACAACGACCACGGCATCGGGCAGTTCGTGGCGCTGCGCGCGGTCGGTGGACCGGGCGGACCGGGCGCCAGCGGGGATTCCGGTCTCGCTTCGCTGCCGGCCTCGATGCGCAAGCTCGCCGGTCCGGCGACGGCCGACAACGAGGTCATGGAGATCCTCTACGCCGGCGGCAGGCGCCTGCTCGTCCCGCTCGCCCGGCTCGACCTGATCCAGAAGTACAGCGGGATCGAAGGCATCGCGCCGCGCCTCGACCAGCTCGGCGGCTCGTCGTGGAACAAGACCAAGTCCAAGGTCCGCACCGGCATGCGCGACATGGCGGAGGAGCTGCTCAAGCTCTACGCCGAGCGCCAGCTCGCGCGGGCGCCGATTCTCGCCGGCTCGACCGACCTCGAGCGCCAGTTCGCGGCGGCCTTCCCCTTCGAGGAGACGCCGGATCAGGCCGAAGCGATCACCATCGTGCTCGAGGATCTCGGGCAGTCGAAGCCGATGGACCGGCTGCTGTGCGGCGACGTCGGCTTCGGCAAGACGGAGGTCGCCATGCGCGCCGCCTTCCGCGCCGTCGATGCCGGCTACCAGGTCGCGGTACTGGCGCCGACGACGATCCTGGCGGACCAGCACCTCGAGGTCTTCACGCGGCGCTTCGAGGGTTTTCCGGTCACCATCGAGCGCATCTCGCGGCTGCGGGTCGGCAAGGACCTGAAGGACCTCAAAGCGCGGATCGCCGCCGGCAAGGTCGACATCACCCTCGGCACCCACCGTCTGCTTTCGAAGGACGTCGAGTTCGATCGCCTCGGCCTGGTCATCGTCGACGAGGAGCAGCGCTTCGGCGTCGCCCAGAAGGAACGCCTGAAGCAGCTCAAGAAGAACGTCCACGTGCTGGCGATGTCGGCGACCCCGCTGCCGCGGACGCTGCAGCTGTCGCTCGCCGGTGTGCGCGACATGGTGGTGATCGAAACCCCGCCCAAGGACCGCATGGCGATCGAGACCGCGGTGCTGCCGTTCTCGGAGGAGCTGGTGCGCGAGGCGATCGAGTACGAGCTCGAGCGCGGCGGGCAGGTGTTCTACGTCTACAACCGGGTCGAGTCGATCGAGCAGATGGCGGGCGTGCTGCGCGAGCTCGTTCCGGGCCTGCGCATCACCGTCGGGCACGGCCAGCTCGACGAGCGCGAGCTCTACCGCCGGATGCACGCCTTCACGGCGCGCGAGTACGACGTCCTGCTCGCCACGACGATCATCGAGAACGGCATCGACATTCCGACCGTCAACACGATGATCGTGCATCGCGCCGACCGCTTCGGACTGGCGCAGCTCTATCAGCTGCGCGGACGGGTCGGCCGCAGCCGCGAGCTCGCCTACTGCTACCTGCTGGTGCCCCCGGATGCTCCGCTCACCGAGGAGGCCCGCCGGCGGCTCGAGGCGCTGCGCGAGTTCACCGAGCTCGGCGCGGGTTTCCGCATCGCCGGGCGCGACCTCGAGATCCGCGGCGCCGGGAATCTCCTCGGCGGCGAGCAGAGCGGGCACATCGCCGAGCTCGGCATCGAGACCTACCTCAAGATGCTCGAGGAGACCGTCCGCGAGCTCAAGGGGGAGAGCGTCGAGGAGGGACCCAGCGTGGCGCTCGACCTGCCGCTCACGATGACGATTCCGCGCGAGTACATCGCCGACGAGAATCTGCGCATGGAGATCTATCGCAAGCTCGCCACCGCCGAGCTGCCGCGGCAGGAGCTGCTGGAGGAGCTCGACCGACCGTTTCGGCCGGCCGCCGAAGGCGGTGCTCGCGCTCCTCGATCTCGTCGATCTCAAGCGCGCCGCCGAGGCGCTGCGCGTGCAGGCGATCTCGGCGAGCGCCGGGCAGCTGGTCTTTCGCCTGCGCCGCGACGCGCGCATCGACGTCGACCGCCTGATCCGCTACGTTTCCACCCGCGCCGGCGCCGCCTTCAGTCCTACCGGTGTGCTCACGCTCGACCTGCCGGCCGGTCAATCGGTGATCGATGCCGCGCGTGCGGTGCTCGCGGAGCTCGCGGCGTGAGAAGACGAGCGGCGCTGATTGCGCTGGGATTCGCGCTCGTCGTGCTGCCGGCCGCCGGCTGCCGGCAGCGGATGCCGTTGCCGAGCCCGGATCTGGTTGCCAAGGTCGGTGATCGCGAGTTGCGGGCTGCGGCGTTCGATGCCTACCTGGAGCGCAATCTCGGCGACCCCGGGGGAGGGCTGGCGAGCGAGGTCCTGTCGGGCCTGTTCGATCAGTTCGTGCGCGAAGAGATGCTCGCCATGCTGGCGCGCGAGCGTGGACTCGCCGAGCGCAGCCTGCCGGCCGCCGAAGCCCTCGAGCCACTGCTGGCCGCGAAGCCGGTGACCGAGCCTACGCCGGAGCAGATCGCGGCTTACTTCACCGCGCACGCGGGCGAGTTCGCGCTGCCGGCGCGGGTGCATCTGCGCCAGATCCTGGCGGACGACCGGTTGGTGGCCGAGCGCGCGCGGCGCGAGCTCGTCGCCGGCATGACCTTCGACGCCGTGCTCAAGAAGGCAAGCACTCCGGGATCCGCTCCCGCGGGAGGGGACCAGGGGATCCTGGCGCGCGACGATCTGCCACCGGCTTTCGCGGACCTCATCTTCCGCCTGGATGCGGGCGAGGTGAGCGAGGTCGTGCCTGCCGACTACGGCTTCCATCTTTTTCAGGTTGTCGAGCGCTGGCCGGAGGAGAGTCCGTCGCTCGCGCAGGTCGCCCCGGAGATCCGCCAGAGACTCCGCCAGGCGAGCGCCGACGCGCGCGTCGAAGCCCTGTTCGCCGAAGCGCAGAGCCGTTACACTGTCCTCGTGTACGACCGCAACCTGCCATTCAACTACCGGGGATCGTTCCCGATATCGAGGCCGCATGAAGAGCGTTGATTCCTTGCAGCGAGCCGTCTGTGCCGTCTTGGCAATACTCATCTTCACTTCCGTTGCGCTCCGCGCCGAGGAGCTCAACGCCATCATCCTGCGCGTCAACGACGAGATCACGACGTATTTCGACTACAGCGCGCGCAAGGAGGCGCGCCTGGGGGCGATCGCCGAGTCCGATCTTTCCCCTGAGGAACGTCGCGAGCTCTCGGCGGAGGCCGGAAGGGCGACGATGCGGGAAATTCTCGACGAGATGCTGCTGCTCTCGCGCGCCCGGCAGCTGATCATCGAGCCGTCGCGGACGGAGCTCGACGAGGCGATGGATTCGACCCGCAACCGCATGGGCCTCACGACGGAGGAGGCGTTCCTCAAGGCTCTGCGGGGTGCCGGCATGTCGCTCGAGGATTTTCGCGAACGCACCTCGCGCTCGATCCGGGTGAACGCGGTCATCCAGCGCGAAGTCCGCGCCAAGATCCAGATCGACGACGAGGTTCTGCAGCGTGCCTATCGCGAGCGCCAGGAGGAGTTCCGCGTGCCTGCCAAGACGAAGGTGCAGGAGATCGTGATCCCGGCGGACAAGCTCACCGGCGAGAAGGCCCGTGAGGTCGCGGAGGCGATGCGCGCCGCGCTCGCCGGAGGCGAAGCGATGGCCGACGTCGTCGCCCGTCTGGGGGGCGGCGACGCGACCGGCCCCGTCGACCTCGGTTGGGTCGAGGCGGGAGAGCTCGCGCCAGCCCTCGAAGCCGCCGTCGCCGGGCTGGTCGCCGGCGCCGTCTCCTCGCCCGTCGAGGCGCGCGGGGGGCTGCACATCCTGCAGGTGCTCGAACGCACGGAGAGCACGATGCGGCCGTTCTCCGAGGTCAAGGACGAACTGGCGAAGCGCGAAGAGGGCAAGCAGTTCGAAGAGACGATGCGCACCTACCTCGCGGACCTCGAGGAGCGGGCCTATCTGGTGGAGAGCACCCCTCCCGAGGCGGCCGGCTACCGCGAAGTGACGCGCGATACCGGCAACGATCCGCTCGCCGCTTTCGCCCCCAAGCGCGCGCCAGCGGCGACGCCTGCGCCCGCTCCGGTGGCTCCAGCGCCGGCAGCGGCTCCGCCGGCTGCGGAGGCTCCAGCGCCGCCGCCGCCGCCCGCTGCGGGTTTGCCGCCGGCGTAGGATTCACCCATGACCCGGCTGGACGGCGCGGCGCACGAGGTCACGGGCCTACTCCGCGCCTGGCGTCAGGGCGACGCCCAGGCCGGCGAGGATCTGCTGCAGCGCATCTACCTCGAGCTCAAGCGCATCGCCGCGTCCCAGTTGCGCCACGAACGCTCCGGTCACACCCTGCAGTCGACCGACCTGGTGCACGAAGCCTACGTCCGCCTGCTGCAGCAGCAGGGCATCGACTGGCGGGATCGCGCGCACTTTTTCGGCCTCGCGGCGACGATGATGCGGCGCGTCCTGGTGGACCACGCCCGGGCGAGGAACGCCCGCAAGCGGGCGCGCGACGAAGGCGAGAAGCCGATCACCCTGCAGTCGCGCCAGGGGCCGGAAGTCGAACTGCTCGATCTCGATCGGTCGCTCACCCTGTTCGCCGAGCGCTATCCGCGCCAGACGCGCGTCGTCGAGATGCGCTACTTCGTCGACATGGAGATCGAAGAGATCGCGAGCTGCCTCGACATCTCTCCCGCCACCGTCAAGCGCGACTGGCAGTTCGCCCGCGCCTGGCTGCGCTCCCGGCTCGCCGGGGCCTCCCCTTCGGCGCCCGAGACGGCAGGCTGAGCCGCGCCTCCACGGCGCCCAGCCCTACCAGTCGAAGATGTGCCCGGATTCGAATCCGTCTCCGAATGTGGAGCCGTAGAGGATGAGCTCGGTGCCGGCGAGCGGAATGCCGTTCACCGCGTGTTGCGGGTGGCCGAGCGGCCAGGTCGTCGTAGCCGTTGCCGTCGAAGTCGCCGGTAGCGAACACATAACCGAAGGACAGGTTCCCCTGCGTGTCGTCCGGCGCGGCGCCGAAATCCGACCCGAAGAGCTTCACTTCGTAGGCCGGGCCCAGTCCCGCCGTCGTGCCGCGCACGACCGTGAATCCGCCCAGGAAGGTCGCTCATGCCGGGCGTGCCGATCACCAGAGCTGGCGATGCCGAACGGCTCACCCACGGCATCCCAGTGCGGATCGAAGCGAAACGCCGCCAAAGCGGGAACCGAAATAGTCGTGGTCGCGCGCGAACCCGTTGCCATAGATCGAAGCCTGGCTCCACCACTCGGTCAGGCCGAAGTTGAACGGCCGAGCCACTGGCTGTAGAGGACGGCGACCTGGCCGGTGTCGTTGCGCGTCCCACGTCCTTGTACGGCTCGCCGATCGCCAGATCGTCCGCGCCGTTGCCGTCGAAGTCCGCGGCCGCGAGCGCGTAGCCGAAGGAGTCGCCCGGCTGGGGGCGCGCCCCCGAGGTCCCATTCGCCGAGGAAGACGCTGCTGCCGAACAGGAGGTTCCACTGGCTGCCGTAGAGGATGAGCACCGCCCCGACGCCGTCCTCGCCCGGGATGCCGATCGCAGGTCGTCGAAGTCGTAGACCTCGTTGCCGATCGACTGCGTGTCGCCGTTGAAGTTCCCCACCGCGAGCGCGAAGCCGAACTGATCGTCAATCTCCGCGGTCTCGGGAATCTGGGCGTCGCTCTGGCTGATGAGGAAGTAGTTGAGGGGCCCCGAGGGGCTCGGGCGCAATCCTTCATTGCCACCCTCGATGATCAGGACCGAGCCCGTGCTCGGATCTCCCTCCACCAGTTCGGCGAGTCGAAGGGCATGCCGATGGCGAGGTCGTCGAAGGTGTCGCCGTTGAAGTTGCCCGCCGCCAGCACGGTCCCGAATTGGTCCTCGGCCGAGAACTGCACCGGATCCATGAAGGTGTGCCCGGCCTGGAGCGCGATTCCGCCGCCGCCGCCGTAGAAGATATGCAGCCTGCCGACGTTGATGGCGCCGTCTCCGGGCTCGCCCACGGCTAGATCGTCGAAGCCGTCGCCGTTGAAGTCGCCCGCGGCGAGCGCCCTGCCGAACAAGTCTCCCGCCTCCACCAGCACGTTGTGGCGCAGGACGGTGTCGGCGAGCCCGGACTCGAGTCCGAAACCCGGAACTCCGTAGCGGACGATGACGAGGCCGACATTCTCCATTTCGAACCCGGCCAGGCCGTTGTCCATGGGAATGCCGGTCGCGAGGTCGTCGGCACCGTCGCCGTTGAAGTCACCGGTGGCGAGGGCCGCGCCGAAGGCGTCGTAGGGCTCGGGAACGTAGAACAGCAGGTCCTCGTTCTCGAAGTACTGGGAACGGACGGAGGAGAGGCCGACCCAGCCCGGGCCCTGGGCGAAGGCGGCCGAGGTTGCGTTCATCGCCAGGGTCGCCAGGGCGATCGCGAGGGTGAATCTCCGGACGAGGCGCAGGGAGGGGGACGGGGTCTCGACTCTCATGCCTACTACGCGCAAGCCAACCCTTCCACGGCTCATCCAGGCGCAGGCCCCGCGTCCGGTCTCCTTCACGGCGTCCAACTCGACCAGTCCCAGAAGTGCTCGGCTTCGAAACCGTCTCCGAAGGTCGAGCTGTAGAGGACGAGCTCGGCGCCGGCACCGGGGATACCGCCCACTGCGCGTTGCTGGTGGCCGATCGCCAGGTCTTCGTAGCCGTTGCCGTCGAAGTCGCCGGTCGCGAAGACCCCGCCGAAGGACCCGCTCTCCGGGGTGCTCGGCGCGGCGCCGAAGTCCCATCCGAGGAGTTTCACTTTGTGCGCCGGTCCCAGTCCCGACGTCGTGCCACGCAAGACCGAGACTCCGCCCTGGAAGGTGCTCATGCCGGGTGTTCCGATCACCAGAGTGGAGATGCCGAAAGGCTCACCCACGGCATCCCAGTGCGGATCGAACCTGAGGGCTGAGAGCGCGTGGCCGAAACGGTCGAAGTCGCGCGCGAACCCGGAACCGTAGATCGCGGCCTGGCTCCACCACTCGTTCAGGCCGAAGTCGAACCCGGCGAACATCTGACCATAGAGCACGGTGACCAGGCCGGTGTCGATACGACCTCCGAGGTCCTCGTACGGGGCGCCGATCGCCAGATCGTCGGCGCCGTTGCCGTCGAAGTCTGCGGCGGCGAGAGACCAGCCGAAATTGTCGTCCGGCTCCGCGAGAGAACCCCAATCCGACTCTCCCAGATAGACGCTGCTGCCGAACAAGAGGTTCCACTGACTGCCGTAGAGGACGAGAATCGCCCCGACGCCGTCCTCGCCCGGGATGCCGATCGCGAGGTCGTCGAAGTCGTACACCTCGTTGCCGATCGACTGCGTGTCGCCGTTGAAGTTGCCGACCGCGAGCGCGAATCCGAACAGGTCTCCGGTTCCGGAAAGTCGGGGATCGGCCGATTCGAACTGATTGACAAGAAGTAGTTGAGTAGGAGTCTGTGTCGGCTGCAGCCCGGCGTTGCCGCCCTCGACGATCATGACCGCCCCGACATCCAGAATAATGCCCTGACGTTGGACGTCCAAACCGAGCCATGAGGCATGCCGATGGCCAGGTCATCGAAGGTGTCGCCATTGAAGTTTCCCGCCGCCAGGACGCTGCCGAAGCCGCTTCCTCGAACACGAAAGGATACCGAGAAGCTGTGCCCCGCCACGGACCTGAATCCCTGCCGGGCTGCCATAGAAGATGTGGACCTTCGCCGTAGTTGAAGACATGGTTGCCGGGCTCGCCGACCGCGAGATCGTCGTAGCCGTCGCCGTTGAAGTCTCCCGCTGCCAGCGCGGATCCGAAATGGTCTTCCGCGCTGGACCAGGTATGCCGCGCAAGAAGGGTGTCCGCGAGCCCGGTCTCGAGCCCGGATCCCAGGACGCCGTAGCGGACGATCGCGCATTCCGACGTTCTCCTGTTCGAATCCGACGAGGCCGTTGTCGTAGGGAATTCCGGTCGCGAGGTCGTCGGCGCCGTCGCCGTTGAAGTCGCCGGTGGCGAGGGCCGCGCCGAAATTGTCGAACGGCTCGGGAACGTAGAACAGCAGGTCCTCGTTCACGAAGTACTGGGAGCGGACCGAGGAGAGGCCGACCCAGCCCGGGCCCTGGGCGAAGGCGGCCGAGCGGAGCGACCATCGCCAGGGTCACCAGAGCGATCGGGAAGGTGCAGTTCCGGACTGAACGCGGCACGGGGGACAGGATTCCGTTTCTCATACCAACTACGCGTAAGGCGGCCCTTCCACAGCTCATCCGGCCGCAAACCCGGACGACGGGTCCCCGCGCTCACGGGTTGAACTCCGACCAGAAGCCGCCGTTGCCGCCTGCGAAGCCGTCGGCGAACAGCGCGCCGTAGAGGATGGTCTCGTAGCCGACGTCATCAAGGCCACCGACGCTGCGAAAGGGAATCCCAATGGCGAGATCCGAGTAGCCATTGCCGTCGAAATCTCCAGCCGCCAGCGCCCGACCCATGTCCGAGTAGTCCTGAACGCCCGGCGGAACTCCGTTGATTCCCGCCGCCAGGAAGCGGAAGCGGTCGTAGAGGCCGCCGAGGCCACCCATGAGAACGGTCACTCCTCCACGGACGTTCCCGCCGACCCCTTCTCCGGGCTGGCCCACGGCCAGATCGTCGTGCCCGTCGCCGTCGAAGTCACCGCGCGCGAGCGCAAAGCCGAACCGGTCTCCTGTCTGGTCGTACGTCGTCGAGCCGAAGATGCTGCTCTGTCGGAAGTGCTCCGTCCGCGGGTGGTCGAACCACGAGCCCGACGCCGTGCCGTAGAGCACGGAGATCTCACCGGCGTCGGTGCTGGCTTCCCCGGCTCCCAGGTCCTCGAACGGCGCGCCGATGACGAGGTCGTCGACAGGGCGCCCGAAGTTCAGGTCGCCGTCGAAGTTGCCCACCGCGAGAGCGCTGCCGAAGCGATCGCCGACCTCGCTGGGGCCGCCGCCCACGAGATCGCCCTGCAACCAGATCGCGTTGTTCACGAACAACAGGCTGAACTCGCTCCCCAGAACGACCTGCACCGCGCCCGTGGTTTCTTCTCCAGGCACGCCGATCGCCAGGTCATCGAAGCCATCGCCGTTGAAGTCGCCGGCAGCCACGGCGTAGCCGAAGTCGTCGTCGATCTCCGGCCAGTCATGGATACCCTCGCTTTCTTGCGAGACGAGGAAGCTCTCCAAGGGCACCAGCCCGCCGAAGTGGCCATGCAGGACCCATACAGAGCCGGCAGGCCACACATAACCGTCCAGGTAGACAAGGTGATCCCCAGGAATTCCGATCGCCAGATCGTCGTAGAAATCGGCGTTGAAGTTGCCGACCGCCAGCGCCTCGCCCAGACGGTCGTTGTTGTGGCTGCTGAAGGTGCCCTGCATAACGTGGTGCTCGCCTACCGGCTGAATGCCGGCTTCCTGGCCGTAGTGAATCTCGACCGCGCCGGTATTCTCATACTGCTGAGTGCCCCCATCCCACTGACGGTCGCCTGGGACACCGATGGCGAGGTCGTCGATGCCGTCGCCGTTGAAGTCGCCGGCAGCCAGCGCATAGCCGTAGAGATCGTTCGCTTCGGGTGGATTGAGGCTCCCGGCGGCGAACTGCGAGAGGACCGTGTCGGCCAGGCCGCCAGCCAGTCCGCGCCCCACGACGCCATAGCGGACGACGACCGAGCCGCAGTCGGTGAGTCCGCTGCCGACGAGCCCGTCGTCGAAGGGCAAGCCGGTGGCGAGGTCCTCCGCGCCGTCGCCGTTGAAATCGCCGCTGGCGAGCGACCAGCCGAAGCGGTCGCCGGTTTCCGGCGTGTAGAAGAGGAGATTCTCGTTCTGGAACCCTTGCGCACGGACGGAGGAGAGGCCGATCGCGGCTTGGGCATGGAGGGCGGTTGCCGCAAGGATCGGCGCGAGGAGCGGCAGGGTCAATGCTGCTGCCAGGGTTCGAAGGGTGGAATGCACGCGGGTGGGCGAATGGGTTCTCATGCCGACTACGCGCAAGCCGACCCTGCCGCGGCTCATCTCGTCGTAAAGTGACGCCCTCCATGAGCGAAGACCTTCCCGAGCTCTTCGCGCGCGCCCTCGAGCTCGACAGTGCCGGGCGGCGGGCGCTGCTCGAGGAGGTTGCCGGCCGCGATCCCGGGCTCGCGGCGGAGCTCGCTCACTTGCTCGCGAGCTCCGGCGAGACCGGCTCGCCGCTCGATCGGACTCCATGGCGTCCGGCCGATGGCCTCGAAGCCCTCGACCCGCCACTCCCCGAGCGCGTCGGCCCCTATCGCATCGTCCGCGAGCTGGGGCGCGGTGGCATGGGACGGGTCTTTCTCGCCGAGGAGGAGACCGAGGACTTCAAGCGTGCCGTCGCCCTCAAGGTCATCGACCGGCCGGCGTTCGACGACGATGCGGTGCGCCGCTTTCGCGACGAGGTGCGCATTCTCTCCTCGCTCGAGCACCCCGGGATCGCGCGCTTCCTCGCCGGCGGCCGCTCGCCCGAGGGCACCTGGTTCCTCGCCCTCGAGCTCGTCGAAGGAGAGGACCTGCTCACCTGGGCGCGCGCCCGCGATCTCGACGTGCGCGCCCGCATCGAGCTCTTCGTCACGGTTCTCGACGCCGTGCGCTTCGCCCATGCCCGCGGCGTGGTGCATCGTGACCTCAAGCCCGGTCACCTGCTGATCGATCGTGAAGGGCGCCCGCGCCTGCTCGACTTCGGGATCTCCAAGCTCGTCGATCCCGACACGCAGCAGAGCCTCGCGCTCACCCGCACCGAATCCCGCGCCTTGACGCCGGCCTACGCCAGCCCGGAGCAGTTTCGGGGCGAGCCGGTGACCACCGCGTCCGATGTCTACGCGCTCGGGACGATCCTCTACGAGTTGGTGGCGGGCCGACGCCCCTTCGCCGGCGATCAGGGCTCTGCCGTCGCGCTCGAGCGAGCGGTTTTGGGGACCGACCCGGAGCCACCGTCGACCGCCGCCCGCCAGGTCGTGAGCGGATCCTCCAGATGGGAGGCGATGGCGCCCAGAGTGATGCAGCGGACGGCACTCAGCCGCGATATCGACGAGATCTGTCTCAAGGCGCTGCGCAAAGCGCCGCTCGAGCGCTACGCCGACGCCGGCGAGCTGGCGGCGGATCTGCGGCGCTACCTCGCGGGCGAGCCTGTGGAGGCTCGCCGCGGAAGCAGGCGCTACCGTATCGCCCGCTTCGCGCAGCGCCACCGCGCCCCTCTGGCGGTGGTGGCCGCGTTGCTGGTGGCGATGGTGGCGGTCTGGTCGGCGATCGACGCAGAGCGGCGGACGGCGGTGGCCGTCGCCGAGCCTCCGGCGCCGCTCCCCTTCCCGTTCTCCGCTATCGGCAATTTTCCCATCGAGGATCTGCGGCGCGCCTTCGCGGACTCTCCCGGCAGCGTCGACGCCGGAGCGGCGCTGGTCCTCGGGCTCACCCGGGCGGATCAGTTCGACGAAGCGCGCCTGATCCTCGCCCGACTCCGCCAGATTCCCGGCGACGAGCAGCACCCGTTGACGGACTACGCCGATGCCAGCCTGGCCATGGACATGGACGAGCCGCAGCGCGCCCTGGTGCTTTTCACCCGCGCGCGCGACCAGGCGATTGCCCAGGGTCGGGGCGACCTCGTCGCGCAGATCCGCGCGTCGCGCGGCCGGTTGCTCGCGACGATCGGTCAGCGCGACGAGGCGCGCACCGAGATGGAGCTCGCCAGCCGGGAGTTCGAAGTTGCCGGGGATCATGCGTCGCTCTCGCGCGTCTTGAACGATCTCGCGATCGAGGATCTCCAACAGGGGAAGCTCGACGAGGGGCAGACCCTCCTCGAGCGCGCGGTCGTCGAGGCACGCGCGGCAGGCACGACGCCGGGCACCATGCTCGGGAACCTGGCAGCGCTGGCGGTCTTCCGCGGACGCCCGGATCGGGCGGAGGTGATCGCGCGCGAGCTCGTGGAGGCCCGCCGCCAAACCGGCAATCGCCGGCAGCTGGGAGGCGCACTTCTGACGCTTGCCGAGGCCCTGTACGACCTGGGCCGCGCCGCCGAAGCGCAAGCCGCGGCCGACGAGTCGATCGCACTCTTGCGCGAGACCGAGCACCTGGCCTGGTTGCCGATGCCGCTTTTCCTGCGCGGAGCCGCGGACATTCAGGCGGCGCGCTTCGATCGCATCGACGCGATCGTGGCGGAGCTGGAAACGATCGCCGCGACGGCCGGCGGATACGTCGCGATGGCCAACGCTCACTACCTGCGTGCCTTCGTCTCCGGCGCGCGTGGCGAGATATCCGCCATGCGCAAGTCCTTCGCCACCGCGCGCCAGCTCAAGGTCCAGAACGGCGACCTCGACCAGGTGGCGAGCGGCGATGTGGGCGAAGCGCAACACGAGCTGCGTGCAGGCAATCTCGTCGCGGCGAGGAGAGCGGCAGATCTGGCCGACAGCCGACTGCCGGCGACGGCCAGCGACGGCGAACCGGCATTCCTGGCGGCGGCCGTGCGGGCCAGCATCGACGCGCGGGAAGGGAAGTCCGAGGCGGCGCGGCGAGGGCTCGCCGGTCTTGGCGAAGGGTCTGCTCGCTCGCCCAGCGTCAGTCGCAGGCTTGCCTACCTCGAAGCGCGCGCGGCAATCGCCAGGGCGGAGGGTCGCCTGGGCGAGGCGAAGAGCGATTTGCAGACCGCGATTCAGGCCGCAGTGGATGCGAATCGCCGGCTGACGGCGCTGCACCTCGGGCTCGACCTCGCCGAGCTCGACGCCGCGGCCGTCACCGGCGGCGGCCTCGCCGCGGCGAGGTCGCTGGCGGCGGAGGCCGAAGCGCTCGGATTGCGCGGCCTCGCCACCCGAGCGCGCGCGCTCGCGACGCAGGTCCCGCGACGTGGCGACGAATGACGCGCCCGCGCCTCCCCTAGGGTTCGGTCACACCGCGCCTGCCGGCTGAATTACGCCGTGTTTGCGGCTGCCGCGGACGGTCGGAATTGTGTGGAAAAAAATGGACAAAAGTGGAACTCTCTTGTACATTGCCGACGCATTCCTTCAATTGACTGGGGCGGAAGATGTTTCGCGGAAGCACGGTAGCCACTATCGACGACAAAGGGCGTCTGAAAGTCCCCACGGACTTCAGGCGGGCCCTGGAAGAGCGCTTCGGCGCCGAGTTCTTCATCACCTCGGTGGCGGGGGATCACGCTCTGGTCTACCCCCTGCCGGTCTGGGAGGAGATCGAGTCGCGGCTGGCTGCGCTGCCGGCGACCGACCGGGTCAAGGAGCGCTACCTCGAGCGCGTCAGCTACTTCGGCCAGCAGTCGCGCGCTCGACGGGCAGGGGAGGCTTCTCGTGCCGACCATCCTGCGCTCCTCCGCGACGATGAGCGGCGAGGTCGTGGTCTCGGCCCGCATCGATCATCTCGTGGTGTGGAATCGCGAGCGCTTCGAGAAGCGCCTCGCCGAGCACCCGTTCACCGACGAGGACTTCAGTCTGCTGTCGGAGCGGGGAATCTGAGCGCGCATGCATCCGAACCTCCCGCGGCGCGGCATCAGCCCGTGCTCCTCGAAGAGACCCTGCGCTGGCTGGCGCCCGAGCGCGGCGGACTGTTCGTCGATTGCACCCTCGGGCTCGGCGGGCACGCGCACGCGCTGCTCGCGCGCTTCCCGGATACCCGGCTGCTCGGAATCGATCGCGATCCGCGAGCGCTCGCACGCTGGCCGCCGAGCGGCTGGCGGAGTTCGGCGCCGCGCGCGCTGCGTCGAGGGCAACTTCTGCGATCTCGAGAATGCTGTGGGCCGCGCACGCCGCAGGAGAAGCGCCGCCTGCGGGCATCTATGCCGATCTCGGAATGTCGTCGCTGCAGCTCGACGATCCAGAGCGCGGCTTCAGCTTTCAACGTGACGGACCGCTCGACATGCGGATGGGGACCGACGGTCCCACCGCCGCCGAGCTGGTGAATTTCGCGACGGAGGAGAACTTGGAAGAGATCTTTCGAGAGTTCGGAGAAGAGCCCGAGGCGCGCCGGGTCGCTCGGGCAATCGTCGCGGCAGCGTCGCGTCAGCCCGATCGACACGACGGTCGCGCTCGCCAACGTCGTCCGCCGCGCCAAGCGCAGCGGGCGCGGCGGCGGCGAGCGCATCGATCCGGCGACCCGGGTCTTCCAGGCGCTTCGCCTGGCGGTGAACGAGGAGCTCCAGGCTGCCGAGGAGCTGCTCGACCAGGCGGTTCGACTGCTCGACAGCGATGGCCGCCTGGTCATCATCTCGTTCCACAGCCTCGAGGACCGGATCGTCAAGAACCGCTTCCGGAATCTGGCGCGCGGCGAGGTCGACCAGACGACCGGACGCACGCACTCGGAGACCCGGGTGCTCGAGGTGCTGACCAGGAAGCCGGTGCGTCCGACCGAGGCCGAGGTGCAGTTCAACCCGCGCAGCCGTTCGGCGCGGCTGCGCGCGGCGCGGAGGCTCTGACCGATTGCGCAACGCCTACACCGTCCACCGGCCGGTCATCAACGCGTATCTCGTCCGGGAGCGCGATCGCCGGAGGCTGCGTGACCTGGCGCTCGTCGCTGCTCGCGGTCTTTCCGCTCGCTCTGGGACTCATGGTCTACACCTGGCTGCAGCTCGAGTCGCTGCGCGTCGGCTACCGCATCGAGGCTCTGGAGCGGCGCACTCATCAACTCAAGCAGGTCGAGCGCCAGTTGCGGCTCGAGTCGGCCTATCTCGCCAACCCGGAGCGCCTGGCGACGCGCGCCAAGGACGAGCTCGGCCTCGAGGCGCCGCGGCTCGAGCAGGTGATCTTCCGCGAGGAGATGGAGTGAAGAGCCGGCTCTTCTGCGTGCTCGCGCCTGCTCGCGCTCTGGATCGGAGCGATCGCCGCGCGTCTCTACCACCTCCAGGTGAATCGCCACGACGAGTTCACCCGCCGCGCGGAGCGTCAGCAGCAGCGCGTCATCGAGCTCGATCCGCCGCGCGGCACGATCTACGACGCGCGCGGACGCGAGCTCGCGGTCTCGGTCGAGGTGGAGTCGGCCTTCGCAGTGCCGCGCGAAGTGGGGGACGCCCGCGCTGCGGCGGCGGCGCTGGCGCGCGTGCTCGAGGCTCGACAGCGCGAAGCTCGAGCGCCTGCTCGGCGCCGATCGCGAGTTCGTCTGGGTGGCGCGCAAGCTCGATCCGCCGCAGGCGCGCGCGCGTCAAGGAGCTGCGAGCTGCCGGGGATCTACTTCCTCGAGGAGTCGAAGCGCTACTACCCGATGCGCGAGGTCGGAGCGCACACGCTGGGCTACGTCGGAACCGACAATCACGGTCTCGCCGGCCTCGAAGCGATGTACGACAAGGTCGTGGCGGGGAAGCCCGGCCGGCGCACGGTGCTTCGCGACGCCCGCCAGGGCATGGCGGTGCCGGCGAATCTGCCGTCGGCGGCGCCGGTGCCGGGCAACGACCTCTACCTGACGATCGACGCCGCGCTGCAGCAGATCGCGGAGCGCGAGCTCGGCGAAGGCCGCCGAGCGCTATCGCGCGCAGAGCGGCAGCGTGGTGCTGCTCGACCCGTCGACGGGCGCGGTGCTGGCGCTCGCCTCGTGGCCGACGTTCGACCCCAACCGCTTCGCGGCCGCGACCGACGACGAGCGGCGCAACCGCCCGGTGAGCGACGCCTATGAGCCGGGCTCGACCTTCAAGATGGTGACGGCGGCGGCGGCGCTCGAGGAGGGCTTGATCGATCCCGACGAGCTGCTCGATTGCGAGATGGGCGGCATCACCCTCGCCGGAGTGCGCATCTCCGATCACAAGGCGTTCGGCATGCTCACCTTCCGCGAGGTGATCGCCAAGTCGTCGAACGTCGGCACGATCAAGACCTCGCTGCGGCTCTCGAACGCGAGCTTCTACGACGCCATTCGCGCCTTCGGCTTCGGCCGGACTTCGGGACTGGACCTGCCCGGCGAGAGCCCCGGCCTGCTGATGCCGGTCGCGCGCTGGCCGGCGCTCGCCAAGGCCTACATCTCGTTCGGCCAGGGCATCTCGATCACGCCGCTGCAGCTCGCACTGCGCCTTCGGCGCGGTAGCCAACGGCGGCCGCCTGCTCGAGCCGTATCTGGTGCGTCAGATCGGGCAGCGGAGCCGGCGCCAAGGTCCACCACCCCGAGCCCGTGGAGCGCGGCCGTCCGGTCTCCACGCAGGACGCTCACCGTGGTGGCTGAGCTGCTCGCCGGGGTCACCCTGGAGGGTGGCACCGGCAAGGCCGCCGTGGTGCCCGGCTACCCGGTGGCCGGCAAGACCGGCACCGCGCAGAAGGCGGAGCCCGGCAAGGGCTACCTGCGCGAACGAGTTCATCGCCAGCTTCGCCGGCTACGCGCCGACGGCGCATCCGGCGATCGTCGCGGTCGTGGTCATCGACGATCCGCGCGGCCCGTCTATCACGGCGGCGAGGTGGCGGCGCCGGTCTTCGCGGCGATCGCGCAGCAGGCGCTGCTCTATCTCAACGTCCCGCCGCAGCGCGATCGCCCGGAGCGCTGGCCGGGCGAGCCGGAGCCGCCGTCCGAGGAGCGAGCCCGGAGATCGCCGGAGAATCCACTGGCAGCAGCCGAGCGCCGGAAGCCGGGATCGTGACCGCCGGGCCTCGAGGCCGCAGAGCCGCTGCCCGCGACCTCTGCCCGCCGGCTCGCTGCCGGATCTCGCCGGCATGACCGCGCGTCAGGCGCTCGCGGCGACCGCCGAGCTCCACCTCTATCCGATACTGCGCGGCAGCGGGGTGGTCCAGCGGCAGGAGCCGCCGCCGGGCTCGCCGATGCCGGCGCCGGGAACGCGCGTCGAGCTCTACCTCGCCAGCGGAGCCGGCGGATGAGACTCTCCGCGCTCGTCCAGCGAGCTCGCCGTCTCCGGAGACCTCGGGTCCGACCCCGAGGTCTTCGGCGTTCGTCACGACTCGCGCGCGGTCGAGCCGGGAGAGCTCTTCGTCACCTGGAGCGGGGCGAGAGTTCGACGGCCGCCTGTTCGCCGGCCAGGCGATCGAGCGCGGCGCGGTGGCGGTGCTCGCCGACCGGCCGCGCGCCCGGCGGAGACGCCGCGCGAGATCCCCTGGCTCGAGCGCGGCCGATCCGCGCGCCCTGCTCGGCGATCTCGCCGCGCCGCTCTACGGCCATCCGGATCGCGAGCTGAGCTGGTCGGCAGTCACCGGCACGAACGGCAAGTCGACGCGTCGTCGAGCTCTGCGGCGCCATCCTCGACGCCGCCGGGCTGCCCTGCGGGCGCATCGGCACGCTGGGCCACCGCTTCGCGGGCGAGGACTCGCGAGCGTGGCGAGCTACGGACGCACCACGCCCGAGGCCTCGGATCTCTTCCGCCTGCTCGCCGCGATGCGCGACCGCGGCGCGCGTGCCGTGGCGATGGAGGTCTCGTCGCACGCGCTGGTGCAGGGCCGCGTCAAGGGGTGCCCGCTTCGACGCCGCGCTGTTCACCAACCTGACCCGCGACCACCTCGACTTCCACGGCGACCTCGAGAAGTACTTCGCCGCCAAGCGCCGGCTCTTCGATGCGCTGAAGCCGGGGGGCGGGCGTCGCGAATCTCGACGACGCCTATCGGCCGGCCGGCTGGCGGGCGAGCTCGGTCTCGCGCACACGTTCGGCTCCTCGGCGATCGGGCGCCGCGGTGCATCCGGCCGGCGTCGACCTCGACGGCGACGGGATGCGCGGCGTGCTCGCCACGCCGCGCGGGCAGTTGCGGTTCCGGTCGCCGCTGCTCGGCCGCTACAACCTCTCGAACCTGCTCGCGGCGGCGGCCGCGGCGGAGGCGCTCGGTCTGCCCATCGAAGCGGTCGCCGCGCGGCATCGCGGCGACCCGTCCGCTCGCCGGGCGCATGGAGCGCGGTGCGCGCCGGGCAGGCCTTCCTGGCGATCGTCGACTTCGCCCACACCGACGCCGCGCTCGAGGCGGCGATCCGCTCGCTGCGCGAGCTCACCGGGCACGCAAGGTGGTGGTGGTCTTCGGCTGCGGCGGCGACCGGGACCAGGGCAAGCGTCCGCTGATGGGCAAGGTCGCGGGCGAGCTCGCCGATCTGCCGATCGCCACCTCCGACAATCCGCGCAGCGAGGATCCGCTGGCGATCCTGGCGCGCGGTCGAGGAGGGGCTCAAGGCGAGCACCAACCGCAACTACCGTATCGTGCCCGACCGCCGGGAGGCGATCCGGCGCGCGGTGGCGGTGGCGATGGGCGGCGGCTGGTCCGTTCTGGTGGCCGGCAAGGGGCACGAGAACGACGCAGATCGTCGGCAACCAGCGCCTGCCGTTCTCGGACCGGGAGGAGCTCGAGCGGGCGATCGCCGAGCATGCGGCGGCTCCGAGGGCGCGCGGCTAGATGCTCTACCACCTGCTCTATCCGCTGCACGAACAGTTCGCGGTGTTCAACGTCTTCCGCTACATCACCTTCCGCACCGCGGGCGCGGTCGTGACGGCGATCCTGCTCTCGCTGCTGCTCGGCCCGCGCTTCATCGCGACGCTGCGCCGCCTGTCGGTGGGGCAGAACATCCGCGAGGTCGGCCCGCAGAGCCATCAGGTCAAGGCCGGAACGCCGACCATGGGCGGGCTGCTCATCCTCTTCACCCTGGTCGTGCCGACGCTGCTGTGGGCGAACCTCGGCAACCTCTACGTCTGGATCGCGATCGGCGTCACCGTCGGCTTCGGAGCGATCGGTTTCGTCGACGACTTCCTGAAGGTGCAGGCGCCGGCGCAATCTCGGGTCTGACGGCGCGCACCAAGTTCCTCCTCCAGGTCGGCGTCGCGACGCTCGCCGGCGTCGCTGCTGCGCGTGATGCCGATCGAGGGCGCCTTCGCGCCGACCCTGACCTTTCCCGTTCTTCAAGGAACTGATCGTCAACCTCGGCATCCTCTACGTGCCGTTCGTGGTCTTCGTGCTGGTCGGCGCCTCGAACGCCGTCAACCTGACCGACGGACTCGACGGCCTGGCGATCGGCGCCACGCTCATCGCGGCGGCGACCTACGCCGTCTTCACCTACGTCGCCGGCAACCGCGTCGTCGCCCAGTACCTGCAGGTGGCCTACGTGCCCGGAGTGGGCGAGGTGACGGTCTTCTGCGGCGCGCTGGTCGGCGCCTCGGTCGGCTTCCTGTGGTGCAACGCCTATCCGGCCGAGGTCTTCATGGGCGACGTCGGCTCGCTCGCGCTCGGCGGCGCGATCGGCACCGTCGCGGTGCTGGCGAAGCAGGAGATGCTGCTCGTGCTCGTCGGCGGGCTGTTCGTGATCGAGGCGCTCTCGGTCATCCTGCAGGTCGCCTCGTTCAAGCTGCGCGGCAAGCGGATCTTCCGCATGGCGCCGATCCACCACCACTTCGAGCTCGGCGGCTGGGCCGAGCCGAAGATCATCGTGCGCTTCTGGATCGTCTCGGTGATGTTCGCCCTGCTCGCGCTCTCGACGCTCAAACTGCGATGACGAGATCGCCGCTTCGATCCCGCCCGCCTCGAGCGCGTCTTCGTCCTCGGCCTCGGCCTGTCCGGCACCGCCGCGGCGCGGCTGCTGCGCAGGCGCGGCATCGCGCGTGGTCGCGAGCGATCGGCGCAGCCGCCGGAGAGATCGGCGCGGACGACCTGGCCGGGCGATCCGGGCGTCGAGCTCCGCTTGCGCCGATTCGCCGCCGAGCTGTCCCGCCGGTGCTCGACGCGCTGGTGGTGAGTCCCGGGAGTGGCGGCTCGACCATCCGCTGCTGCGTCGCGGCCGCGAGCCGGGGCTTGCCGGTCGTCGCGGAGGTCGAGCTCGCCTGGTCGTTTCTCGCTGGCTCCTCTGGCTCCCATGGCTCGGATGCCACGGTGGTCGGCATCACCGGCAGCAACGGCAAGTCGACGACCACGGCGATGACCGGGCGCTCTGCTCGCCGGCGCCGGCTTCGCGGTCGAGGTCTGCGGCAACATCGGGCGGCCGCTGGCGGCGGTCGTCGACGGGCCTCCCGGACGGATCTTCGTCGTCGAGCTGTCGAGCTTCCAGCTCGAGACGATCGAGCGCTTCCGCCCGCGCGCGGCGGCGCTGCTCAACATCTCGCCCGACCATCTCGACCGGCACGGCGACCTCGCCGGCTACCTCGCGGCGAAGCAGCGGATCTTCCTCAACCAGGGCAGCGGCGACATTGCGGTGCTCAACGCCGACGAGCCCGCGGTGGCGGCCAGCCGGACGGCCGCCGGCAAGCGCTTCTTCTCGACCGCCACGCTCCCCGGCGCGGATTCGCCAGCGACGGCTGCGGCTGGTGGGGGACGGAGGTCCGTCGAGGTCGCGCGACGGCGTCGACCGCGAGCTCCTCTTCACGCGCCGTGACCTGCCGTCTGCCCGGGCTGCACAACGTCGAGAACGCCATGGCCGCCGCCCTGCTGGCGCGCGCGGTCGGCGCTCCCGCCGGCGGCGCATCGCGCCGGCGCTCGCCGCCTTCCGCGGCCTGCCGCACCGGGTCGAGCGGGTCGCGGAGCGCGCCGGCGTCGCCTATCGTCGACGACTCCAAGGGCACCAACGTCGCGGCCACCGCGCGCTCGCTCGAGGGCTTCGCCGACGCCAGCGTCCACGTCATCCTCGGCGGCCGCAACAAGGGCGCCGATTTCCGCTTCCTGCGCGAGATCGTGGCGCGCAAGGCGCGCTGCGCCTACCTCATCGGCGAGTCGGCCGCCGACTCTCGAGCGCTGCGCTCGCCGGCGCCGTCGCCTGCGAGCGCGCCGGGACGCTTCCGGCCGCCGTCGGCATGGCGGCGGCAGCCGCCCGCGCACGGGCGAGACCGTGCTGCTGTCGCCGGCCTGCGCGAGCTTCGACCAGTTCCGCGACTACGTCGATCGCGGCCGGCAGTTCGCGGCTCTTGCACGCGGCCTTGCGGCCGCGGGCACGCTCCCGGATTCGAGTGGAGCGCGCTGATGGCGAAGAAGCTCGCCTACGACCGCGTGCTCTTCACCACCGTCATGCTGCTCGTCGGCCTCGGCCTGGTGATGGTCTATTCGGCGAGCGCGGCGCTGGTCCGCGGGCCGCGGCGCGGCGATCAATCCGTTCCTGGTGAAGCAGGCGGCCGCCGCAGCGCTCGGCTTTGCTGGTGATGGCTGCGTCGTCATGCACGTCGACTACCGCAAGCTCCGCGACCGGCGCGTGGTCTACGCGCTGGTCGCCGGAGTGCTCGTGCTGCTCGTTGCGGTGCTCTTCTCGCCGCAGCTGAACGCCACGCGCCGCTGGTTCTTCATCGCCGGCATCTCGGTGCAGCCGTCGGAGCTCTCGAAGCTGGCGCTGGTGCCGTTTCTCGCCTTCTTCATCGACCGCCGGAAGGACGCGGTGAACACCCGCGAGGTCCTGCTGGCCGGCGGCGATCGTGACCGGCCTGCTGGCCGGTCTGATCCTGCTGCAGCCAGACCTCGGAACCGCCGTGCTGCTGGTGCTCACCGCCGCGCCTGATGCTGTTCCTCGCCGGACTCTCCTGGCGCTTCGTGCGTCGCCGGAGCGGCGATCGCACTGCCGGTGCTCTACCTGCTGGTGATCTCGGTGCCCTACCGCCGGGCCCGCCTGTTCGCCTTCCTCGAACCGGAGCGCGATCCTCTCGGCGCCGGATTCCAGGCGATGCAGTCGCTGATCGCCGTCGGCTCGGGCGGACTTCTCGGTCTCGGGCCGGGCAACAGCCTGCAGAAGCTCTATTTTCTGCCCCATCCGGAGTCGGACTTCATCTACGCGATCGTCGCCGAGGAGCTCGGCATGATCGGCGCGCTCGCCGTCGTCGGCGCTCTTCGGCGTCGTGCTCTGGCGGGGCTTGCGGGCCGGGTGGCGTTCGCCGGATCCGTTCGGGCGCTATCTCGCCTGGGGCTTCTCGTCGATGCTGGTGATGCAGGCGCTGATCAACATCTCGGTCGCCATCGCGTTGCTGCCGACCAAGGGCATTCCACTGCCGTTCCTCTCCTACGGCGGCTCGTCGCTGGTGGTCACCATGACCATCTGCGGCGTCCTCCTGAACGTCTCCCAACATGACTGACCGGCGCACAGGAGGAGCGGGCGCGATCCGTCGGGCGCTGCTCGCCGGTGGCGGATCGGGTGGACACGTCTTTCCGGCGCTCGCGGTCGGTGACGAGCTCGCGCGCCGCGGCTGGAGCGTGAGCCTCGCCGGTTCGCCGACTGGCATGGAGGCGCGCCTCGCCGCGGAGCGCGGTTTGCCGTTCGTGGCGCTCACGGCGCGGCCGCTCCTCGGCAAGCGACTCTGGGAGAAGCTCACCGCACTCCTGACGCTCGTCTTCTCGGCGCTCGCGGCCCGGCGGCAGATTCGCGAAGGCGCTTTCGATGTGGTGATCGGCACCGGCGGCTACGCCTCGGCTCCGGCGGTGCTCGGCGGGCGGCTGGCGGGCCGGCCGACCGTGCTGATCGAGCCGAATGCCGAGGCTGGCCTCGCCAACCGCTGGTCTGTCGCGCTTCGCCGCCGCCGCGGCGGTCGCCGTACGAGCCCACCGCCGCGAAGCTCGAAGTGCCTGACCTGGGTCACCGGCGTGCCGGTTCGCGCCGCTTTCTTCGACATCGCGCCGCTGCGCGCCGACGGCAAGCCCCGCCTGCTCGTGCTCGGCGGAAGCCAGGGCTCGCTCCGCATCAATCGACTGATGCCGGAAGTTCTGGCGCCGATGTTCGAGCGCATTCCCGAGCTCTCGGTGCTGCATCAGTGCGGCGAGGCGCACCTCGAGGAGACTCTGGCGGCCTATCGCGCCGTCCGGCCTCGAAACGCCGCGACTGCGCGTCGCATCGTTCGTCGAGAACGTTCCGGCGGCGATGGCCGCGGTCGACCTGGTGGTCTCGCGCGCCGGGGCGATCACCCTGGCCGAGGTCTGCGCCGCGGGTCGCCCTTCGGTGCTGCTGCCGCTCCTCGCCGGAGGCGCCCATCAGCTGGCGAACGCGCGGCTCCTCTGCGAAGCCGGGGCGGCGAGCCTGATCGAGGACGACCTGCTCGACGCCGACCGCCTGCGCCTGGAGCTCACGAATCTGCTGGGAGACCGCGCGCGACTCGCGAGGATGGGCGAGAACGCCCGCAGCCTCGCCCGCCCGCGGGCCGCCGATGGCGATCGTCGACCGGATCGAGGCGCTGTTGCCGCCGCTCGGGAGGGCCGCCTGATGTTCCACCGCTTCGCGGGCCTTCGCCACGCGCACTTCGTCGGTATCGGCGGGGCCGGCATGAGCGGCATCGCCGAGGTCCTGCTGCAGTACGAAGTCACCGTCTCGGGCTGCGATCAGAGCGCCAGCGAGGCGACGGAGAGGTTGTGCCAGCTCGGCGTGGCGATCGCCACCGGGCATTCCGCGGATCACCTCGAAGGCGTCGACCTGCTGGTGATCTCTTCGGCGATCGCGGCGGGGAACCCGGAAGTCCTCGAGGCGCAGCGAGGCGCGGCATCACCGTCGTCCGCCGGGCCGAGATGCTCGCCGAGCTGATGCGGCTCAAGTACGGCATCGCGGTCGCCGGGACCCACGGCAAGACCACGACGACGTCGCTGGTCGGCGCCATCATGACCGAGGCGGGCCTCGATCCGACGGTCATCGTCGGCGGCCGGCTGCGCGTCTCGGGTACCGGCGCGCGGCTCGGCAACTCCGACTACATGGTCGTCGAGGCCGACGAGTTCGACCGCAGCTTCCTGTCGCTCTTTCCGATTCTCGCGGTCATCACGACGATCGACCGTCGACCACCTCGACACCTACCAGGATCTGGACGCGATCCGCGACGCCTTCGTCACCTTCGCCAGCCGGGTGCCGTTCTTCGGCCAGGTGATCGTCTGCGCCGACGATCCGAACGTCGCCGCGCCTCCTGCCGCGGCTGGCGGAGCGCCGGGTGACGACCTACGGCCTCGGCGAGGAGTGCCTGCTGCGGGCCGAGGAGCTGGAGATGTCGCCCGACGGGACGTCGTTCGTGCGTCCGCCACCGCGTGCAGGGCGAGCTCGGCGCGTCTCACGCTGCCGCTCGCCGGACTGCACAACGTGCGCAACGCTCTCGCGGCGGTCGGCGTGGCGGCTGGCGCTCGGCATTCCGATGCCGGTGGTCGCAGCGCGCCCTCGCCGGCTTCGCGCGGCGTGCACCGCCGCTTCGAGCGCCTCGGCCGGTTCCGGGGCGCCGAGGTGGTCGACGACTACGCGCACCATCCCGACCGAGGTGGCGGCGACGCTCGCCGCGGCGCGCCAGGTCTTCCCGCGCCGCGTGCTGCATGCCGTCTTCCAGCCGCACCTCTACTCGCGGACCCGCGATCTCGCGGAGGAGTTCGGCCGCGCTCTGTCGGCGGCCGACCACGTGGTCGTCACCGACGTCTACCCGTCGCGCGAGCGGCCGATCGAAGGGGTCACCGGCGAGCTCGTCGCGCGTGCGGCGCAGGCGGTCGGGCATCCGCGGGTCGACTACTGCGCCGACTGGCGCGGCAGCGTACGGCGCTGCTCGCCGGAGTCGACGACGGCGACGTCGTCCTGACCCTCGGTGCGGGCGACATCTACCGGCTCGCCGAGGCGCTGGTAAAGGGGGAGGCGCCGTGACCGCGCGCGACCTGACGCCGGCTGCCGAGGCGCGGTGCTGCCTTTCCGGCGGCCCGCGAACGCCGTACGCGTCCGGCGCGCGCAGCCCCTGGCTCGTGCTCGGCCGGCACTTCGCGCAAGCGCTCCTGCTGGTGGGCGGGCCGCTGGCGCTCGCGCTCTGGCTGTTCTCGTCGCCGACCTTCGCGCTGCACGCGGTCGGACGTCGAGGGCAACCGCTTCGTCGAGCGCGCCTGGGTGGACAGGGCGCTCGCGCCGCTTCTCGGCGCGAACCTCCTGTCGCTGCCGCTGCCGCTCGTCGAGGAGCTGCTGTCGGCGAATCCCTGGGTCGAGGGCGTCACGGTCGAGAAGCGGCTGCCGAACGAGCTGCGCGTGTCGGTCGTCGAGCGCCGTCCGGCGGCGCTGCTGCGGGACGGCGATCGACGCTGGTCTACCTCGACGAGCAGGGCAGGAAGATCGCGCTCCTTCGATCCACTGCGTGGACCCCGCGATCTTCTGCTGGTCTCGGTCTCGCCCGCGACCGGCGCCGCTCCGGCGGGGGCCTTCGCGGTGGCGCGCGAGCTCGAGGCGAGCGCGCCGCTCTGGGCGGCAAGCCTCTCCGAGGTCGAGGTGCTCGGCGAAGGCGACTTCCGCCTTTATCTCGGAGCGCTCACGTTTCCCGCTGCTGGTGCGCGCTGGAACCCTCAAGGAGAGGCTGGCGGAGCTCGAGAAGCTCCTGCCCAGGCTGAGCCAGCGTTACGCGAAGCTCGCATTCATCGATCTCCGATTCGATCGTCGGATCATTCTTTCAACCCGCACTCTAGAGAGGGTCCAGGGTCATGGCCAAAGCAGAACAGTACGTCGTAGGAATCGACATCGGCTCCTCCAAGGTCGCGGTGCTGATCGGACAGCGCGACCAGAAAGGCGCACTCGAGGTCGCCGGCCGGGGTACCGCTCCCAACCGGGGGACACGGCGCGGCAACATCGTCAACGTCGAGGCGGCCGTCGAGGCGCTCAAGGCGGCGAGCGAGGAGGCCGAGGTCATGGCCGGGGTGGAGATCTCGCGCGCCTACGTGGGAGTCGCCGGCGCCGACGTACGCTGCGTCAACGCGCGCGGCATGGTGTCGGTGGCGCGCAAGGACCGCGAGATCATGAAGCCCGACATCCAGCGCGCGCTCGGCGCCGCGCAGTCGGCGGCGCTGCCTTCCGATCGCGAGATCCTGCATGCCATCGCGCAGGAGTTCGTGGTCGACGAGCAGGGTGGGATCACCGACCCTCTCGGCATGCTCGGCGGCCGGCTCGAGGTACAGGTCCATCTCATCACCGGGCAGGTGACGCGCTCGAAGACGCTGCTCACCTGCGTCAATCGCGCCGGCATCGAGGTCGCGGAGATGGTCTTCGAGCCGCTCGCCACGGCCGAGGCCGTGCTGACTCCGGACGAGCGCGACCTCGGAGTTCTGCTCATCGACATCGGCGCCGGCACCACCGGCTACGCGCTCTTCGCGGAAGGGGAGATCCAGCACTCGGCGGTTCTGCCGATCGGCGCCGGCCACTTCACCAACGACCTGGCGATGGTTCTGCGCACACCCTACGCCGAGGCCGAGCGGATCAAGATCCGGGAGGGCTGCTGCCTGCTCTCGATGGTGCAGGAGGAAGAGGGAGTCTCGGTGCCGGCGGTCGCCGGCGGCTCGCCTCGCGTCGTGCCGAAGCGGCGAGATCTGCGAGATCCTGCAGCCGCGCGCCGAGGAGCTGCGTCTCGCTCGTGCGCGAGGACCTGGGCAAGAACGGCTGGGACGGGCAGCTGCGCGGCGGCATCGTGCTGACCGGCGGCGGCGCCCAGCTCGACGGCCTGCTCGAGCTCTGCGGCCAGGCCTTCAACGCCAGCGTCCGCTACGGCCTGCCGCACGGGCTGGGTGGCCTCGTCGACGTCATCAATTCGCCGGGCTGGTCGACAGCCGCGGGACTTCTGCACTACGCCATCGCCGCCGAACAGACCAACGATCGCCGTCCACGGCGCGGTGGCTTCTCGGTGCGCGGCGTGATGGGAAGTCTGCGCAACGTCTTCTCGGACCTGCTCTGAACGTCAACCAGGATATTTGGATAAGGGAGATCGACTCATGATTCTGTTCGATGACCGGGAAGAGGCGCGAAGGGTCGCGATGTCGATGCTGGACTGCGACATAGTGCCGGCGAAGATCAAGGTGATCGGTGTCGGTGGCGGCGGCGGCAACGCCGTGAACCGGATGATCGCGGCGAACCTGCGCGGCATCGAGTTCATCGCCGGCAATACCGATCTCCAGGCGCTCGTCGAAATGCAAGGCGCAGCGGAAGCTCCAGCTGGGCAGGGAGATCACCCGCGGCCTGGGCGCGGGCGCCGACCCCGAAGTGGGGAGGAAAGCCGCGCTCGAAGACACCGAGCAGATCCTCGAGATGCTCGACGGCGCGGACATGATCTTTCTCACCGCCGGTATGGGCGGCGGCACGGGCACCGGCGCCCTGCCGATCCTGGCCTCGCTCGCGGCGGAGATCGGGGCGCTGACCGTCGCGGTGGTGACCAAACCGTTCGGCTTCGAGGGCCGGCGCCGGATGCAGATCGCCGAGCGCGGCATCGAGGAGCTGCGCGACTCGGTCGACACGCTGATCACGATTCCGAACGAGCGTCTGCTCTCCTTCGTCGAGCGCGGGACGCCGCTCGCCGAGGCCTTCCGGATCGCCGACGACGTCTTGCGGCAGGCGGTGCAGGGAATCTCCGACCTGATCACCGTCCCCGGCGAGGTGAACGTCGATTTCGCCGACGTTCGGGCGATCATGTCCGGGATGGGCATGGCACTCATGGGCACCGGCATCGCGAAGGGCGAGAACCGGGCGCTCGAGGCGTCGCAGCGCGCGATCAGCTCGCCGCTCCTCGAGGAGACCTCGATCGAAGGCGCCAAGGGCGTGCTGATCAACGTCTCGGGCGGCCGAGATCTCACCCTCCACGAAGTCGCGGAGGCCGCGCGCATCATTCAGGGCGCTGTCGATCCGGACGCCAACATCATCACCGGGATGGTGATCGACGAGAGCCTCGACGAAGAGATGAAGGTCACCGTGATCGCGACCGGCTTCCGCTACGCGGGAGAGTCGCCGGAGCGGGCGGCGGCCGTCGCCGGGATGCCGCTGCGAGCGAACGTCGGCAGCGGTGCCGCCGCGGTCGGACCGCGTTATGCGGCGTCGGCCGGCAGTGGCGCCGCGAGCCGGCCGCCGGCTGCCGAGCCGAAGCGCGAAGAGGCGACGACCGAGATTCCCTTCTATCGCAAGGTCCTGGCGCAGGGCTCACGCGGCGACGATCCGGGCGGCTTCGGGCCGAACTGGTCGAATGTCGACGACTACGACATTCCGACCGTGCTGCGCAAGCAGATGGACTGAAGCCGCGCCTGGAAGTCGGGACCACGCGCGGCCGGGCCCCCGCGGCCGGCCTATCGCGGGCTGCTGCGTTAGGCTTCGCGCGTGCCCGGGTTTCGCAGCGTTCGCGAGCAGAGACTGTGGGTCGCCGTCGCGGTCGCGGTGGCGCTCCTCCTGGCGGCGCTCTATCCCCTGCAGTTCGCCCTCGATTCGCTGCGGGCGAGGAACCTCCTGCCGCCTGTCGATCGCCGCGCTCTTCGTCGCTGGCGCGGTGCCGGCCGTCTACAGTGTCGCGCGCCGCCGTGCGCCGCTTCGCGCCTGGCTCGTGCTGGCGCGCAGCCGGAGCGGTCTATCTTGCCCTCGCTCTCGCGCATGGAGGTGCCGCAGGAGCGGCTCCATCTCGTCGAGTACGGAGCGCTGGCGCTCCTGGTCCGCGCGGCGCGTCGCCGAGAGCGCCGCCGTTCGGGCGCTCGCGGGATCGCGTGACCAGCGTCGACGTCTGGACGTTGGGGATCGCCGACCGCGGTCGGATGGCTCGACGAAGCGGTGCAGGGGATTCTCCCCAACCGGATATACGATCTGCGTGACGTCGCCTTCAACGCTCTCGCCGCTGGGCTGGCGCTGACTGCGGCGGCGGCCTGCGGGCGGCGATGAACGGGCGGCGATGAGCGGAACCGAGCGGCGCCGGGAGCGCGCGGAACGATGACCTCCGAACTTCAGACGACCCTGCTCAATCTGGCCGTGGCCGCCTTCGGGGGCCTCGCGGTCGGCATCGAGCGCGAGTGGTCGGCGCGTCGGCCGGGGGAGCCTGCCCGCTTCGGCGGTGTGCGGACCTTTCTGCTTCTCGGACTCGCCGGCGGGCTGGCGACGGTCCTCTTCCGCGCGGTCGATCCCCGGATCGGCCTCGTGCTGTTTGCGGGCGGCCTCGCGCTGGTCCTCATCGCCTACCTGGTCTCGGCGTGGCGCGGGACGATCGACGCGACCTCCGAGGTGGCGGGCCTGCTCGTCCTCGGTGCCGGCGCCGCGGCGGGCTTCGGCATGCTCGCCGTCGCCAGCGCGGTCGCCGCGGGCACGGCGCTGGTGCTGGTCGAGAAGGGCCGGATGCACGCCGCCGTCGCGCGCCTCGAGTCGGTCGGGCTCGAGGCCGGGGCGCGATTCGCGGTCCTCGCGCTGGTCGTTCTGCCGGTGCTGCCGCAAGGGCCCATCGCTCGGCTGGGAGGACTCGAGCCGCAGAAGCTCTGGGGCGTCGTCCTGATCTTCGCCGGGCTGTCGTTCGCCGGCTACATCGCGCTGCGGCTCGTCGGACCGGATCGCGGCTACAGCGTCGCGGGCTTCCTCGGTGGCCTGGTGTCGTCGACCGCGGTGACCTTCAACTTCGCGCGCGAGAGCCGCCGCGAGCCGGGCAACGCGCCCGCCGCCAAGGCGCTGGCGCTCGGGGTGGTCGCCGCCTGCACCATCCTGCCGCTGCGGGTCGGGCTGGTCTCGGCGGCGCTCTACCTGCCCGTCGCCAGGGCACTCGCGCCGGCCCTCGTCCTGCCGCTCGTGGCGGGCGCCGTCGCGATCGCCTACGCCTGGTTCCGCCGGCCGCAGGGCGACGGCGCACCCCGCCTGCCGGAGAATCCTCTGCGCCTCGGGGCGGCGATCCAGATGGCGCTGCTGTTCCAGATCGTGCTTTGGGTGCTTCAGGCGCTGCGCGACCGCCTCGGCGGGGGCGGAATGCTGGCGAGCGCCGCCCTCCTCGGCCTGACCGACATGGACGCGCTCACTTTCTCGCTCACCGAGCTCGCCGGCCGGACGGCTCCCGGGGACGGCCCAACTTCCGCTCTCACCGCGCAGGCCGCGGCGCGCGGCCTGCTGGTCGGTATGCTCGCCAACACCGCCTTCAAGGCGGCGGTGGCGGCGGCGATCGGTGCCAGCGCCTTCCGCGTGCGGGTTCTCGCGGCGCTTGCCGTCCTCGGCGCACTCTTCGCCGTCGGCCTATTCTGGATCTGAAAGCGACCCTACTCTTCGGCGAGAGTGAACGGTTCGAAGCCCGCACTCGTGGTGCGACGCTGGGCGAGATTTGGGAACTGCACCGTCGCCCTCCGTTCGTCACACCCTCGCCGGCGATTTCGATAGTCTCCGACCTGCGGGGCGAGAGCCCGCAGAGGAGTCGCAGGATGTCGAATTTCGAGCTCTCGATCGCGCTCTTTCTGCAGTTCGCCATCATCCTGGCCGCTTGCCGGCTGGTCGGTTGGCTGGTGCGGCCGCTCGGTCAGCCGCAGGTGGTCGCCGAGATGATCACCGGCGTGCTGCTCGGACCGTCGCTCTTCGGCCTGGTCGCGCCCGGCCTCCAGGCCCAGCTCTTTCCGAAGCAGAGCCTGCCGATCATCTACGGCCTGGCCCAGATCGGGCTGGTGCTCTACATGTTCCTGATCGGCCTCGAGTTCGACCTCGAGCTCATCCGCAAACGGATGAAGAGCGCGGTCTTCGTCTCCTGGGCGGGGATCGCGACGCCGTTCAGCCTCGGCGCCCTCCTCGCCTGGGGCCTGATGGACCGCTTCCCGCTCTTCGCGCCCAACGTGAGGGTCTGGGAGGCGGCGCTCTTCATGGGCTCGGCGATGTCGATCACCGCCTTCCCGATGCTGGCGCGGATCATCTCGGAGCGCGGGCTCTCGGGGACCGCGCTGGGGACGCTCGCGCTCGCCGCCGGCTCGCTCGACGACGCTGCTGCCTGGTGCCTGCTCGCGGTGGTGCTGGCGAGCTTCACCGGCAAGATGTCGATCGCGCTGCTGGCGCTCTTCGGCGGGGCGTTCTACGGCCTGTTCATGTTCACCCTCGGCCGCAAGCTTCTGGCGAAGCTCTTCGCCTGGCTCCTGCGCCCTGCCGTCGCGGGAGCCTCTGATCCTGCCGGCCGCCCTCGCGATTCTCATGCTCGCCGCCTGGTTCACCGACCGGCTCGGCATCTACGCGGTTTTCGGCGCCTTCATTCTCGGCGCCGCGATGCCGCGCGAGGGAGCGCTGCAGAAGCGTTTCGAGACCCAGATCGGACCGCTGACCGCGGTCTTCCTGCTGCCGATGTTCTTCGTCAACTCCGGGCTCAACACGTCGATCTCGCTCCTCGCCTCGCCGACGATGCTGGGCATCGCGGCGCTGCTGCTGGTGGCGGCGATCGCCGGCAAGGGGATCGCCTGCGGCGTCGCGGCGCGCTTCGGCGGAGAGTCGAAGCGGGATTCCTTCGCGATCGGCGCCTTGATGAACGCGCGCGGGCTGATGGAGCTGATCCTGCTCAACATCGGTTACGAGCGCGGCATGATCACCCAGACGCTGTTCACGATCCTGGTCATCATGGCGGTCGTGACCACGGTCATGGCGGTGCCGCTGTTCAATCGCGTCTATCGTCCGGGCGAGGCGCGGCCGGCCTGACGAGGGCGGCAGCCCGACGGCTCAGTCGGGGCCGGAGGCGCGGGGAACGTCATCCGGGTCGGGCGCGGCGAAACCGGAGTCGAACGGCAGGCGGATCTGGGTCTGTTGCCACTCGAGGATGAGGTCGACGGCGGCGGTCGCCGAGGGCTCGCTCCTGAACGTCAGCCGCTCGACCGGGCTCTCGCGCGGCCGCGCTCGCACCTGGAGCCTGCCAACCTCCTGCGCGGCCACCTCCGCGTCGTACGCGGATTCGATTCCCCACTGGCTTGTGGCGCGATTGAAGATGACCGTCCAGTCGCGCTCGCCGGGAACGGTGTAGAGCGAATAGCTTCCCGCGCGCAGCACCAGATCCCCGACGCGCACGACGCGATCGAGGTGCAGGCTCGTCGGCTCGTTGGCGCCGGTGCGCCAGAGCTGCCCGAACGGTACCGCCTCGCTGCCGAGCATCATCCGCCCGGCGAGCGCCGGACTGCCGTAGCAGACCTTGACGTGCGCCCTGCCGACCTTGAAGGCGTGGGACTCGAGGGGACTCCGGCGCGGCAGGTAGGCGGGCGCCCAGGTCCAGTTGCGCGGACAGGGCGCCCAGGTGGCGATCGCCGATCCGGTCGCGAGGGTCGTGAAGGCCACCCAGCCGAGGGCGACAACGGCCGCGGTGGCGAGCAGCAGAAGGAGGCGGCGCATTTCACCCTCATTCTACGCCAAACGGGCGAGCGGCAAAAAAATAGGGCGCCGATGGACTCGGCGCCCTTCCCAAGGAGAAACTGGAGGAGAGAGTCGGTCTCTCGCCTTCTGCATGAGTTACGGCGCTGGCGGAAGGAAAGTTACGTCCTGCCGGCGATCTGGACGGCGGCCTGGGCGGCGAACTCAGGTCCGAGCCCGGCGAGGAACTGCGCGCCGAAAGCACGCGCCGGCGTCCAGGCGCCGCACGGCACGGCGCCGCTCCCGACGCGCAGCAGGCCTTCGACGGCCGATCGCGCCGTGAGCGCGTAGCCTTCGGCGGTCGAGAAGAAGCTCGTCACGCTGGCGCCGTCCGCATTGCGCGCCTTCCCCCAGATCCAGGTTCGCGCTCGCTGGCGCTGGAATGCGCTGGGGCCGGTCACCGTTCGCCGGACCCAGAGCTGCAGCAGCCGCTTGACCGGCTTCCACCCGGCGATCGGCAGGAGCGGGCGCACCTTGCGCAGCAGTTGCACCTCGCGCTCGGGCACGCCGGTGAAGGTCCGGATGTTGGGGATGCCGGTGGTGTGAAAAGCGGTCGAGACATCGCCCCAGGCGATGCTCATCACCGTGCGCCGGCCGACCGGGAGGTCGATCTCCATCGCCTCGGCGGCGAGCGGCAGCGGCACGATCCGGCCGTTCCGGCGCATCGCGCCGGCGTGCGGCAGGCTCTCGATCATCGTCGCGAGCGTGCCGCGGCTCCAGCCGCCGCCTTCGGCGACGAAGGCGAGATCCAGGTGCGTGGCATCCGGCAGGCGCTCCTTGAGCTCGAGCGCCAGGCAGTCGGTCGGCACGACGTCGAAGCCGATCCCCGGCAGCAGGACGACCCCGGCCCGCTCGGCCTCGGCGCCGCGCGCCAGGACCGATTCGAAGACCGGAATCTCGCCGGTGATGTCGAGGTAGCTCACTCCGGCCGCGAGGCAGGCGTCGACCATCGGCCGGCTGGTGCGCACGAACGGCCCGGCGCAATGCAGAACCGTGCCGACGCCCGCGAGCGTCCTGGCGATGCGTTGCCGCGTCGTCGAGGTGAAAACGCGCAGTAGGGGAGGGCGAGCTCGCGAGCGAGCGTCGCCACGGCCGGCTCGTTTCGCCCGCTGAGCGTCGGAGACGAGTCCGCGCCGCACCGCCTCGCGCGCGATGAGCTCGCCGGTGTAGCCGTTGGCGCCGTAGATCAGCATCGCTGCGCGCTCCGGCGGTTCGCTCGCGCCAGCCCAGCCTCAGACCGCCGGGGTGAAGAAGTCGGGCCGGCGGGAAGGCGCGACGGCGGCCTCCTCCAGATCCTCGATCGGCCCCAGACCGCGGGCCTTGCGGTAGGCGGTGAGGCCGGCCGCGAAGACCTCGACGGCGCGCGTCAGGTCTTCCTTCTTGAGCACGTAGGCGATCCGCACCTCGTCGTTGCCGAGTCCGCGGGTGGCGTAGAAGCCGGGCGCCGGCGCCACCATCACGGTCGACTGCTGGTGGGAGAACTCGGCGAGGAGGTAGCGCGCGAAGTCCTCGCTGTCCTGGATCGGCAGCCGGGCGATGAAGTAGAAGGCGCCCTCGGGCTTGCGCAGGAAGACTCCGGGAATCGCCGTCAGGCCGTCGAAGAGCAGATCGCGGCGGCCCTGGTACTCCTCGACGATGGCGGCGAAGTAGTCCTTGCCGAGCTCGACTGCGCCGCTCGCGACGAGCTGCGCGAGTCCGGGCGGCGAGAGGCGACCCTGGGCCATGCGCAGCGCCGCCTGGTAGACCTCGGCGTTCCTCGTCGCCAGCGAGCCCAGCCGGATGCCGCAGGCGCTGTAGCGTTTCGACAGGCTGTCGACGAGGATGACCTGGTCTTCGAATCCGCCGAGCGAAAGCGCCGAAACCGAATGGGCGCCGTCGTAGACGAACTCGCGGTAGACCTCGTCGGCGACCAGGAAGAGGCCGTGGTCGCGGCAGAACGAGGCGACCATGAGGAGCTCCTCGCGCGAGTAGACCGTGCCGGTCGGATTGTTCGGATTGCACAGCAGCACCAGGCGGGTGCGCGGCGTGAGCGCGCGCTCCCAGGCCTCGCGCGGCGGCAGGTGGAAGCCGTCCTCGCCCTTGCTCCGGAGCGGCACCAGGCGGACGCCCGCCATCGTCGCGAACGAGTTGTAGTTGGTGTAGTAAGGCTCGACGACCAGCGCGTCGTCGCCGTCGGCGGTGCAGGCGAAGAAGGCGAAGAGCAGCGCCTCGCTGCCGCCGGTCGTCGCGATCAGCTCGTCGAGCTCGAGCTCGAGGCCCAGCCGGCTGTAGTAGAGGCGCAGCGACTCGAGGTACTCCGACGTGCCGTTCGACGGCGTGTAGGCGAAGACCTTGTCGGCGCGCCCGAGGCGCGCCCGCATCACCGCCGGGGTCTCGAGGTCGGGCTGGCCGATGTTGAGATGAAAGACCTTGACGCCGCGCCGCTTGGCCTCCTCGGCGACCGGCATCAGCTTGCGGATCGGAGAGGCCGGCATCGCCCGGCCGCGCGCGGAGATGTGCGGGGTCATGCTGCCGATTCTACCGCCCGGGCGGCAGGCCGGCGATCGCCCGCTCCGCCTCGGCGCGCGGGGCGACGTGAAAGCTCGCGTCGGAGCCGGCGCTGGCGCGCAGGTAGTCGACGAAGGCGCGCCGGGCCTCGGTGGCCTGACCGAGCTCGAGGTAGAGGCTCCCCAGCCGGAAGAGAGCCAGACCGCAGGCCGCCGTGGGATCGACTCTGCCCCCCTGTCGCAGGCCCTCGAGCTCCTTCACCGCGGCCGCCTTCTGCCCGTCGAGGTAGAGCACCACGGCGAGATTGCCGGTCATCGCGCACTCGCGCCAGGGGGCGGTGGTGCGTGACTTGCGCAGCAGCGCGATCGCCTCGGCACGCTTGCCCTGCGAAGTGAGCGCGATCGCCAGCCGCTCGATGGCTGCGGTGTGGTCCGGAAAGGACGTCAGGATCGCCACGAGATCCTTCTCGGCCGCCGCGAATCGGCCGGCGCGCGACGCCAGGTCGGCGCGCACGAGCAGCGCGGTCGTGACCGGCTTCAGCGCCAGCGCCCGATCCGCCGCCTGCGCCGCCGCCGCGAACTGCCCGAGGCGGAACTCGGTGGCGGCGAGCTGGGCCCAGTGAAAGGCGGCGCCCGGATCGGTGCGGACCGCGGCCGTGAACAGGGCGCGTTCGTCGCGGTAGTCCGGCACCAGGGCGATCGTTCGCGCCGCGAGGAGGAACAAGAGCGCGAGTCCCAGGACTCCGGCGGCAACAGGCTGACTGGGGATCGTCTCCTTCCGCGCCACGCGGGAGGGGGACGCACGCGCCGATCCGGGCGATCCGGACGATCCGGACGATCCAAGCGAGCCGAACGAGCCGAACGATCCGAGGATGCCGAGCAAGCCGAGCAGAGGCAGGTAGAGGTAGCGATCGTGGACGATCTGCTCCGGCATGAAGGCGCTCAGATTCAGCGCCGGAGCGAGCGGCAGCAGCGCCAGCGCGGCGAAGACCGGGCGGTTCGGCGACCGCCGGCTCGCCACCCACCAGAGTCCGGCGAGAGCGAGCGTCGCGAGCAGCGGAAACGCGAAGTTGGCCCAGCCGACGGTATCGAGGGTGAGGGTTCGCAGCGCATAGGTCGGGCCGATCCAGAACGGGAGCAACGCCTGCCGCAGGTAGAAAAAGCCGACTCCCGGCAGGCTGAGCGCCAGATCGACCGGGCGAAGCGTCCATGGGGTCGCCGTGGCGAAGCCGCCGATGACCTCGTGACGCGCCAGCAGAAAGGCGCCGGCGAGCGCCGCATAGGGGAGCATCGCCCGCATGCAGACTCGCGCGCGCGAACCCGAGGGCAGGTCGCCGGAGCGGTTCCAGGCCAGCGCCGCGACGACGAGCGGCAGCAGGAGGGCGGTCTCCTTGCTGAGCAGCGCCAGGGCTGCAAGTGCCAGTGCGAGGATGCGCCGGACGCCGCGGAGTCTCCCGGGCGCCGGCGCTTCGAGCACCAGGGTGCCGAGAAAACCGACCGACATCAGGAGGTCCGGCGAACCCGAAATCCAGGCGACCGACTCGACATGTACCGGATGCACGGCGAAGAGGGCCGCGCCGAGGAACGCCGTTGGCAAGGCGAAACCGAGCCGGCGCAGGAGCGCGAAAGCGAGCAGGACGACGCCCGCATGCAGCGCCAGGTTCGTCAGGTGCCAGCCGAGCGGTTGCGCGCCGAACAGCCGCCAGTTGCCCGCCAGCCAGAGGACGAAGGCCGGGCGAAAGTAGTTGCTCCAGGCGCGATCGCGCTCTCCTTTGAAAGCGAAGACGTCGCTCGTGAGCGCCTGACCGAGGAGCCCGGGCTGCTGGATGAGCGGATTGTCGAGAATCTGGACGCGGTCGTCGTAGATGAACTCGCCGCGAACGGAGCCGAGGAAGGGAACTACGGCGACGGCGACGAGCAGCGCCAGCGCCAGGGCGGTACGGCGACGGGAAGAGTCGTTCCGAGGCACGGTCGGGTTCTAGCAGTTCGCCCGCAGGCCGGCAAGCGCGCTACCCGCGCCGCTCGGCCGGCTCGAGGCTAGTGCTCGGGCTTCTTGGCGCGGGCGAAGAAGTCGCCGAAGGCGCCGAAGCCGGAGCCGCCGGTGCCGGCGCGGGCCTGGGCGAGATCCTCCGCGCCGGCTTCGTCACCCTTCGCCGGCAGGCCGAGGGCGATGCGGCGCGTCTCGCGGTCGACGCCGAGGATGGCGACCTCGAGCGTCTGGCCGATCTTGAGCAGCTCGCGCGGGTGGCGAACCTCGCGGCCGCTGCCGGCGGCGAGCTCGGAGATGTGCAGCAGGCCGTCGACGCCGGGGGCGAGCTCGACGAAAGCGCCGAAGAGCTCGAGCCGGGCGACCTTGCCCTGGCGCCGGCTGCCGGTGACGAGGCGCGCCGCCTCCTCCTGCCAGGGATCCTTCACCAGCGCGCGGCGCGAGAGCGAGATCTTGTCGCGGCCCTTGTCGCCTTCCGCCGGCGTGATCTTGAGGATCTGCACTTCGAGCTCCTGGCCGACCGCGACCACGTCCTGCGGATGGGCGACGCGCCCGTGGCCGAGCTCGCTGACGTGCAGCAGCCCTTCGATGCCGCCGAGATCGACGAAGGCGCCGTAGGCGGCGAGCGAGGTCACCGTGCCGCGCACCGTCTGGCCGACCTGGATGCGCTCGCGCGCCGCCGCGGCCTTGGCCTGGGCCTCTTCTTCGAGCAGCGCGCGGCGCGACAGCACGAGATTCATGCCGCGGCCCTTGCCCTCCTCGAAGCGGGTGATGCGGAAAGCGAATCGCTGGCCGATGTAGGCGGTGGCATCTTCGACGTAACGCATGTCGAGCTGCGAGATCGGACAGAAGGCGCGAACCCCGGAGACGGTGACTTCGACGCCGCCCTTGACGACCGCCGCTACCGTGCCGTCGACGGGCAGGCCATAGGTGTAGGCCTGCTGCAGCTCGGCCGGCGCGGCTGGACCGCGTCCGGCGCGGACGCGCAGGACGATGCCGTCGTCGGAGGACGAGACGACGATCGCTTCGACGGTGTCGCCGACCGCGACGGTGCGCTTGCCCTCGTCATCGGTCAGCTGCGAGAGCGGAATGCTGCCCTCCGCCTTCCGCCCGAGATCGACGAACGCGGTCTCCTCGCCGAAGCCGACGATCTTCACCGACACCCGGTCGCCGACCTGGGGCCTGGGTCCCTTCTTGTCCTTCTCGCCATCGGCCTGCTTCTTCTCGAAAGCGTCGAGCAGGGCAGCGAAGTCCTGCCCGGTGTCGGGTTGTGTGCGGTCCGTCATCTTCGTCTCCTCGGGGCTGGGTGGGGGCGCGCCCCGCTCGGGGCGCAGCCCCAAGGATACGGTTCGGGGCCGGGTGGGGGCAAGGGCGACCTCCCGGAAAACCGCTGCGCCGCTGCGACTTGCGTCAGAATGGCGCCACGATGAAGGACAAGGTCCGTGTGCCGCTCCAGATCGTCGCCGCCCTGCTCTCGCTCGTGATCGCCCTCTCGGCCGCGCTCGGCATGCGCGACCGGGTCCGCCTGGTCGACATCCTGGCGCTCTTCGCCGGCGGCATGGGGGCCGGCGTGACCCTGGTGCAGGTCGTGCGGACGGTGCGCGAGCGGGTCGGCGAAGTAGTTCTGGACGCAGCGCTCCGTCTGCCGCGGCGTCGGGAGCGTAGAGTGCAATGTGATGCTCCTGCGCTCGTTCCGGCTCGCCCCGCGAATTCGCCGCCTGGCGGGCCTGGCGCTCGCCTTCCACTGGATCGGAATCCCTGCCATGGCCACCGAAGAGCCGCCCTATGACGTCGTCGAGAAGCTGGGCGAGGTCGAGATCCGTTCCTACGCCGCCGTGGTGCTCGCCGAGACCGAGGTCGAAGGGACCTTCGAAGGGGTGAGCAGCGCGGCCTTCCGGCGTCTCGCCGGGTACATCTTCGGCGGCAACCGGGTGCGCGGCGCGGCGGGTGAGAAGACGAAGATCGACATGACCGCTCCGGTCGCGATGCGGCCGGCCGGGAACGCCAAGATCGCCATGACCGCGCCGGTCGGCATGCGCCCCGCGGCGGCGGACGGCGGCACGGCGCCGGCCCCGGCCCCGGGCAGCTCCGAGCGCTGGGTGATGTCGTTCGCGATGCCGAGCGCCTGGACGCTGGCGACGCTTCCCGAGCCGACCGACCCTCGGGTGACGCTGCGCGAAGCGCCGCCGCGCGAGATCGCCGTCCTGCGGTTCTCGGGTCTGTGGAGCGACGCCCGGTTCGCGGAGCAGGAGCGCCTGCTGCGCGCCGAGCTTGCGACGAGCGGCTGGCAGGTGACCGGCCCGGCGGAGTCGCTGCGCTACGACCCCCCCTGGACGCTCTGGTTCCTGCGTCGCAACGAGGTCGCCCTGCCCGTCGTCCGCAGCCGGGCGTTGATGCGCTCTGCGGTTCGGGGGCCTCCGGGCGACGCGGCGGAGTCTGCGCCGGCGCCACAACTTTCGACTCGGGTCTGCGTAGCAGAATGGGACCGCAATCCCGGCCCCGAGCCGGACAACCGAGGACTCCCCAATGACTTTCCGCGGCTTGCGACGGATTCGCCCGGGCATACTCGGGCTGGTGCTCACCCTGGCAGCCCCTGTCGCCGCCCAGAAGCCTGCGCCCGGACCGCTCGACGGTTTTCTCTCTTCGGTGACGAAGACGACCCTGCCCAACGGCCTGACGCTGCTCGTGCGCGAGCAGCCCGGGACCGGGGTGGTGGCGATCAACACCTGGGTGAAGGCGGGCTATTTCAACGAGCCGGACGAGGTCGCCGGGATGGCGCACCTCTTCGAGCACATGTTCTTCAAGGGCTCGAAGAAGTTCCCCGGCGCCGAGCAGATCTCGCAGGAGCTCGCGGCGGTCGGCGGGGACACCAACGCCGGCACGATCTACGACTCGACCAACTACTTCTTCGTCGTGCCGACCGAGGGTTTCCACCGCGCCCTCGAGATCATGGCCGACGCGATCGCCAATCCGCTCTTCGACGCCGGGGAGCTCGAGCGCGAGTCCGAGGTCGTCATCGAGGAGTCGAACCGCAAGCTCGACAATCCGCCGGCGCTCTCGCTCGAGCGCATGATCGCGACCTCGTTCACCCAGCATCGGATCAAGCGCTGGCGGATCGGCTCGAACGAAGTGCTGCGCAACATCGAGCGCGAGAACCTGCTGCAGTTCTTCCGCACCCTCTACCTGCCGCAGAACATGATCCTCTCGATCGCCGGCGACGTGCGGGCGGCCGACGTCGAGAAGGCCGTCGCGGCGACCTTCGGTGCTCTCGCCACCGGGGGCTTCGACAAGCAGCGCGGACCGAAGGAGCCGGCGCAGACGGAGTTCCGCTACGGCAGCTCGACGGGCGACCTGAAGCAGGGCTACTCGGTCTTCGGCTGGCATACGCAGGGGGTCGGCGGCGATGCCGAGCTGGCGCTCGATCTGGCGTCGCAGATCCTCGGCTCGGGCCGCTCGTCGCGCTTCTTCCGCCACGTCGTCGGCCCCGACGCCGCGGCGACCGCCGCCATGTTCCACTATCAGTTCGACGACGTCGGCCTGCTCATCGCGCAGGCGTCGTTCGACGAAGCCCGCCGCGCCGAAGTCGACCGCCGGCTGCTGGCCGAGATCGAGCGCCTCAAGGCGCATGGGCCCACCGCCTACGAGCTCGCGCTGGCGAAGAACGCGCTGCGCGCGCAGGTCGTCTTCGTGCTCGAAGACGCCGTCGGACAGGCGCAGGCGCTCGCCGAGGCCGAAGCCCGCGAAGGGTATCGCTCGCTCGGCGACCGCCTGGCGAAGCTCGACCGGGTCACCGCCGACGAAGTGCGCGCCGCGGCGCGGCGCTTCCTCTCGAACGACCGGCTGACCCTCTACCACTATGCGCCCAACGGCACGCCGGCGCTCGACCGGGCGGCGGCCTACGCCGCAGGTGCAGGCGGCGGTCGCGTCGGCGCCGCCCGCGGAGCCGGCCAACGCCTTGCCGGCGGGCTTCGCGGCGGTCGCTCCGGCGAAGGCCGACCGGCCGGCGACCGAGGTCCGGCTGGCGAGCGGCGCGCGCCTCATCGTGCGCGAGCGGCCCGGCGCCCCCTCCGTGGCGGTCGGGCTCTACTTCAACGGCGGACGGAGCTTCGAGTCTTCAGCCAACGCCGGCATCACGCAGCTCACCGCGCGCTGCCCTGCGCCGCGGCGCCGGCGCGCTCTACGCGGCGAAGAGATCGACCGCTCGTTCGAGTTCCTCGGCACCGCGCTCACCGCCGACGTCACGCCGGATTTCCTCGGCGTCGAGATGGAGGTGGTGTCAGGCGAATCTGCGGCCGGCGCTCGAGCTGTTCGCCGACGTCGTCCTGCACCCGACCTTCCCGGCGGCAGGGGTCGACGAGGAGCGCGCCCTGCAGCTCGCGGCGATCCGGCGCGCCTTCGACTCGTCGGTCGCAGCGCCCGCAGGCGCTGGCGCTCGCCGATCTCTGGCCGACCCATCCCTACGGCCTGCCGGCCGCGGGCACCGAGGACTCGGTCGCCGCGCTCACCGCCGCCGACCTCGCCGCCTGGTGGAAGGGGCACCTCGCTGCCGAGGACGCCACCCTGGTCATCGTCGGCGACGTCGCTGCGGGCGCCGCGCAGGAGCTGGTCGAGAAGGCGTTCGCCGGCCTCCCCCGGCGCGGCTCGGCCGCGCCCGGCTCTGCGCCCGCCGGCCCCGCCGCCGACGCGCACCGAGACGGTCGAATACCGCGACCGCAAGCAGTCGGCGATCGTGATGGCGTTCGCCGGGCCGCCGGCTGCCGACCCGGAAGCGGCGCGGCTCGAGCTCCTCCAGAACGTGACCTCGGGTCTCGCCGGGACGCTCTTCGCCGAGCTGCGCGGCCGGCGTTCGCTCGCCTACACCGTCTTCGCCGGCTATCGTCCCTACCGCGAGGGCGGCCTCGCGCTCGCCTATCTCGCCACCGAGGCGGCGAAGGAGAACGAGGCCAAGGAGGCGCTGCTCGTCGAGCTGCGCAAGCTCGCGACCGACGGGTTCGGCGCGGAGCAGCTCGCGACCGCGAAGTCGTCGTTCGCCGGCTCGACCAAGATCGACCTCCAGACCAACGGCCAGCTGCGCGACGAGCTCGCTCGCGGTGCGCTCTACGGGACCGGACTCGACAGCACCGCGAAGCGTCTCGCGGTGGCGCAGGCGACGACTCTCGAGGAGCTGCGCGCCACCGCCGCGAAGTGGTTCGGCGCGGAGCGTTTCGTGACCGCCATCCTGCGCGGCAAGCCGGCCGAGCCGGCCCCGGCTCCGGCCGGCCGCCGCCAAGGCCCCGTAGCGGCGGCCGCCATCGGCCACGTGCTCGAGCCGCCCCGTAGGGTGGGGCGGCGGCGACCCGTAGGTGTGTTGTCGCCCCGCGGCGCATCTTGAAGGATGGCTGCGGGGAATCACGGGCCGCATCTTTGCGGAGCTTCGCGGTTCTCCTGTCTCGGCGGCGACCGGGATCTGACCAGGAGGGCCCGACGATGGCACGTCCTTCCGCACGCGTAGCACCCGCCTCCGAGGCGAAGTCCGCAGCCCCGCGTCGTCGCGCTGCCCGCACGCGCATCGACGACGAGCACCGCCAGCTCGGCGAGCTCCTGCTGTCGCTGGTCCACACCCACGACCTGCACCGGGTCGAGAAGCTCCTCGGCGACCTCCATACCCTGCTCGTGCACCACTTCGAGGGCGAGGAGGGCGGCGCAGGGGCTGCACTCCGTCGTCGGCGAAGGGGCCTCCCACCGCCTCCCGAACCTGCAGCACCTCTTCGACGAGCATCGCGAGTTCCTCGCCCGCCTCGACGAGCTGCGGGCGGCGACCGCCGCGGCGCTCGCCGGTCCGGTGAAGGAGATCGCCGAGGGAATCCACGCACTGGCCGAATCGCTGCGCCGCCACGAGGCCGAAGAGGAACAGCTCTTCAGCGAAGCCTTCTACACCGATCTGGGCGGCCGCAGCTCCTAGGCCCGCCATCCGAACGAAGAACGAGGAAATCCGATGCCCACGACCCACGAAACCGACCCTTCCCCCTCCGACACCGTCCAGGCTGCCGCGCGGCCGCGCACCGTCGTGCAGGAGCGCATCGTCGAGATCGTCTCCGACTCCGGCGAGGGCGCCCAGAAGGCCGGCCAGACCTTCGGCACCGTCTGCGCCAAGATGGGCAACGGCGTCTGGACGGTCGAGATCATCCCGGCCGAGATCAAGCCGCCCGCGCGATCGCGCGCCGGCGCCTCGGGCATCCGGGTGCGCTTCGGCAGCCACGAGATCACCAACTGCGGCGAGAGCGCCGACCTGGTGGTCGCCTTCAACGAGCAGGTGCTCTACGGACGGATCGCCAACGCCGCCTTCCGGCCGGGCACCGTCGTGCTGCTCGAGAGCAAGTGGGCCGAGGACTCGCAGGACGAGATGCGCCAGCAGTACGCGACCGCGGTGGCCGAGTTCCGCGCCCAGGGCCTCGAGGTGATCGAGCTCCCCATGGAGGCGGCCTGCCTCGAAGTGATGCCCGACGCGCGGGTCGGCAAGAACATGTTCGTCGTCGGCATGCTCTGCCGAGATCTTCGGCCTCGGGATGGACAAGGCGCTCGAGGAGGTGGAGGCCGTCCTGGGCCGCAAGGGCGCCGACGTCGTGAAGCATGAACCAGGGGCTGGTGCGGCACGGCTGCGGCGTTCGCGGCCGCCCGGGTGCCGGTTGCCTGGCAGGTGCCGCCGCGGACCTCGCAGGAGCCCGTGCTGGTGATGAACGGCAACCAGGCGCTGGGGCTCGGCGTCATCGCCTCCGGCATGGAGATGGTCGCGATGTACCCGATCACGCCGGCGACCTCGGTCTCGCACTACCTGGCGCGGCGCTTTCACGACCGTCGGCGGCTTCCTGCACCAGGCCGAGGACGAGATCGCGGCGATCGGCTTCGCGATCGGCGCCTCGCTACGCCGGCAAGACCGCCTGCACGATCACCTCGGGTCCGGGCCTGGCGCTGAAGACCGAGTTCCTCGGGCTACGCCGTCATGGCCGAGATGCCGCTGGTGGTCGTCGACGTCCAGCGCGGCGGGCCGCGCACCGGGTCTCCCGACCAAGGTCGAGCAGGGCGACCTGCTCGCCGCGCTCTACGGCGCAGCCGGGCGACACGCCGAAGGTCGTCCTGGCGCCGGCGACGATCGAGGAGTGCTTCCACTTCGTGATCCTGGCGCGCAAGCTCGCCGAGGAGTTCCGCACCCCGGTGCTCGTCCTGACCGACGCGAACCTCGCGACCGGCGTCGCGCCGTTCCCGCGCCCGAAGGTCGATCCCGGACTGGATCGCCCGCCGAGTCGACCAGTCGGCCTGGCCCGAGGGGCTCGCGCCCTACGACTGGGACGCCGAGACCGGCCTCTCGGCGCGCCCGATCCCCGGTCAGCGCGGCGGCGAGTACGTCGTCACCGGCCTCGCCCACACCCGCCGGACGCCAAGGTGGCCTACGACCCGGTCTCGAACCAGGAGGGCTGCGACATGCGCAGCCGCAAGCTCGCCGCGCTGGCAGCGTACGCTCGTGCCGCCGGTGCTGCACGGCGACCGACGAGGGCGACCTGCTGGTCGTCGGCTGGGGCTCGACGCTCGGCGCGATCGAGGAGGCGGTCGACCAGCTGCGCGCCGAGGGCCAGTCAGGTGTCCTCGCTGCATCTGCGCTTCCTGTCGCCGCTCGAGCCGGGCCTGGCGCGAGATCTTCGCAGCGCTTCCGCCGGGTGATGACCGTCGAGATCAACTACAGCGACGAGCCGGCCGCTCCGGGCGTCGACGTTCGGAGACCGCCGGCGCGCCCAGCTCGCGCAGGTCCTGCGCGAGCGCACGCTGGTCGACATCGACTGCTGGTCGACCGTCCGCGGTCAGCCGCTACGGCCCGGGCGAGATCGCCGTCGCGGTGCGCCGCCGCCTGCCGGGTGGAGACCAGAGCCTGACGAAAGGAGTTGCCTGATGTTCGGACTGCACCTCGGACTGGTCGCTCGACGTCCCCGAGCGCTACTTCACCCTGGAGAGCTACGACGGCGGCGTCGCGCGCTGGTGCCCGAGCTGCGGCGACTTCGCCATGCTCTCGGCGGTGCAGCGGATCTGCCGCGACGAGCAGGTGCCGCCGGAGAAGCTCGCCATGCGTCTCCGGCATCGGCTGCTCGCGCCGCTTCCCGCACTACATGCACGCCTACGGCTTCCACGGCCTGCACGGGCGCGCGCTGCCGGTCGCCTGCGGCATCAAGTCGCGGCGGCCCGACCTCAAGGTCTGGGTGGCGACCGGCGACGGCGACTGCTGCTCGATCGGCGCCGGCCACTGGCTGCACGCGGTCCGCTACAACATGGACATGACGGTGATGATCTTCGACAACAGCGTCTACGGGCTGACCAAGAAGCAGACCTCGCCGACGACGCCGATCGGCCTCACGACCAACACCCATCCGGACGGCGCCTTCCTGCCGCCGCTCGACGTCGCCGCGACGACGCTCGGCTTCCCGAACGTCTCGTTCGTGGCGCGCACCGTCGACTGGAATCCGGCGCATCTGCAGGCGACGCTCGCCACGCGCATCGCGCCACGTCGGCACGAGCTTCGTCCACATCCTGCAGCGCTGCCCGACCTACACCCCGAAGATCTTCGAGTCGCTGCGCAACGATCCGGATCGCATCCTGCTGCTGACCCATGCCGGCGGCGTGCCGGTCGAACCGGCGGTCGAGCGCATGTACAAGAACCGGCAGGAGCACGACCCGCGCGATCTCGCCGCGGCGCGCGCGCTCGCCGCGCGGCGGCGACCGCCTCGCCATCGGCCTGCTCTACCGCAACCCCGACGCGCCGCGCTACGACCAGTACACGGTGCGCGGCCTCGGCATGAGCCGCGAACAGAAAGTCGCGGCGATCGAGCGCGAGCTCGACCGCTTCGCGATCTAGCGGTGGCTGCCATGGCGACGCCGGCGACCCCGGGGACTCCAGGGACCCCTGTGATGCCAGACGAGCTCCGGCGCTTTCACTTCGGCGATCCCGCAGCCCAGGCTGCACCGCCTCCCCAGGGAGTGCTGCCCGCGGCGCTGCAGCCTTTTCGCGGCAGAGCGGTGCGGAGCGGCTGGCCGCTCCTCGTCGATCTCGAAGCGACCGGCGAGGGCTGGATCCGGCCGCTCGCGCTCGCCGAGCGTGTGCAACTGACCGAGGGCAAGCTCGCGCTCTCGCCAGGCGCGACCCTGGTCGAGTTCGGCCGCCGGGCGCCGCTGGCGCTCGCGGCGCTCGCCGCCCGGCGCCGGTTGAAAATCGCCCGGGCGGCCTTCGCCGGCGAGGCGCAGGAGCTCGCGGCGACCGCCGCGGCGCTGCTCGCCGCCGATCGCTCGCGGCGTCCCGAGGGCGTCGCCGAGCGGGCGCGGGGCGAGAGCATGGGAGCGCTGGGGTCGCGGTTCGTCGACACCACCCAGCTTGCCAACGTGGTCGGCGCGGCGGCGCGGCGGAGTGCCGTTCCCCGAGGCCCGCCGGCTGCGGCTCGAGGCGGCACGCGACCGGCTCGCCGCCTTCGAGACCGGGGGCGAGCCGCTGTGGATCGTGGCGCGGGGAGAGGACCTGACCGACCTCGGCGCTCCGGCGCGAGTGGCGACGGCCGACCTCGAGCTCTGCACGCTGGCGGCCGCCGCTTTCGACGAAGCCGCGCGCGAGGTCGTCGAGCTGGCGCGCGCCGTGCGCGTCGTCCGCCTCGAAGCCGCGGAAGCCTTCACTCCCGAGCGTCACGAGGCCTGGCTCGACCGTCTGGACTGGCGCGGCCTCGCGCTGCAGGAGCTGCTGCTCGTGCCTCCGGTGCTCGTCCTGCTGACCGCCAACGAGCCGTTCGTGAGCGCGCTCTCCAGTCTCTCCGCCCTGTTGCTCTCGGGCCGACCCGGTGCAGATCGTCCTCCTGTCGGGCGACGCGCCGCAGGCGGACCCGCTCGTCGCTATCGCCTCGAACCGGCCTACCTCGGTGTCGCGCATCGCGAGGCGTTCGTGCAGCAGGGCTCGCTCGCCTTTCCGCTGCCCCTCGCGGCCGGCTTCGACCGGGCCTTCGCTGGCCGGCGCGCCGGTCTGCACGTCATCGACGCTCCCGATGCCCGCGAGGCTTCCGACACCGCGGGCGGCGAGCTCGACGCCTGGCTGGTCGCTTCGGCGCGCGTCTCGGGGCGCGCCGCACCCCTCTTCCGCTTCGACCCGCAAGCCGGATCGAGTTGGGCGCGTCGGCTGCACTTCGAAGAGAATCCGGAGCCCTCGGCCGACTGGCCGAGCGAGCCGCTGCTCGTCGTCGCGAAGTCCGAAACCCCAGCCGGTTCTGCCAACCCGGCGGGTGCACCCAGCAGTGCGGCGTTCACCTTCGCCGACGCGGCGCTCCTCGATCCGGCCTGGCGGTCGCAATTCGCCCTCGCCCAGGTTTCCACGGCAGCGGCCGGCGAGCTCCGTCCGCTCGCCGAGTGGCTGGACCTCGGCGAAGAAGAGAGCGTCCGCCACCTGCCGTTCGTCTGGGGGGCCGATACCGCGGGCACCCTGCATCGTCTGGTCGTGTCGCGCGCCCTGGTGCTCGCGACGCGCGATCGACTGGCCTACTGGCGCACCCTCGAGGAGCTCGCCGGAGTGCGCAATGCGCATGTCCTGGCGGCCGTCGAAGAGGCGCGCAGCGAGAGCGCGGCGCGCGCGGCGCGCGAGCAGGAAGCGCTTTCGGCACGTCACGCCCGTGAGCTCGAGAGTCTGCGCGAGACCGCCGACCAGCGTGCCGTCGACCGGCTCATCTCCACCCTGTTCGAGATCGCTCCGACGTTCGCGGAGGCAGCGACTGCTGGCGCCGCCGCGCCGGCTGCGGCGCGGCCGGCGGAGCTGACGCGGTCGCCAGGCGCTGCGCTGGCGCCGCTCGCGGCGTCCGCGACGCCCGCCGCGCCCGCCGCTCTGACACCTGCGGTGGCGACGCCGGCTGCACCGGCGAGCGATGTCGCCGAGGAGGCCTGGGTCGATACCGTGCTCTGTACATCCTGCGACGAATGCACCCGCAAGTTCCCGGGTATCTTCGCCTACAACGCCGACAAGCAGGCCTTCGTGAAGAACCCCCGCGGCGGCAGTTTCCGCGACCTGGTGCATCGCCGCCGAAGTCTGCACCGCGAAGATCATCCACCCCGGCACGCCGTGGAACCCGGCGGAGCCCGACCTCGAGAGCTCGCGCGCCCGCGCGAGCGTCTTCGCCTGAATGCCGCGAATGGAAGGCGTAGCCATCGCAGCGGCGGTCCTGGGTGGACTCGGCCTGCTCTTCGGCGGGGTCCTGGCGCTCGCCGATCGCTTTCTCAAGGTCGAAGAGGATCCGCGGATCGAACAGGTCGAGCGTCTCCTTCCGGGCTCCAACTGCGGGGCCTGCGGCCAGCCCGGGTGCCGCGGGCTGGCCGAGCGGATCGTCGCCGGGGAGCTGCCGCCTTCGCGCTGCACGGTCTCGTCGCCCGCGGGTCTCGGTGCCATCGCCGATTTCCTCGGCGTCGATGTCGGTGACGCCGAGAAGCAGGTGGCGCGGATCCACTGCGGCGGCGGCCTCGGGCGCGCCCGGATGCTCGCCAGCTACCAGGGCGAAGCGAGCTGTCGCGCTGCGCACCTGGTGGGCGGCGGCGGCCTCGAGTGCTCCTGGGGCTGTCTCGGCCTCGCCGACTGTGTCCGCGCGTGCACCTTCGACGCCATGCGGATGAACGGCTCGCGCCTGCCGGTCGTCGACGTCGAGAAATGCACCGCTTGCGGCGACTGCGTCACCGCCTGTCCGCGCGACTTGATCGACATCGTGCCGCTGGCCCACCCGCTCATCGTGCAGTGCAGCGCGCCGCTCGCCGCCGAAGCGGCGCGGCAGCTGTGCAGCGCCGCCTGCGACGCCTGCGGGCGTTGCGCCGCCGACGCCGCGCCGGGCCTGGTGCGCATGGTCGGGAACCTGCCGGTGATCGACTACGCCGCCGGCGGACCCGCCACTCCCGCAGGCGACCTATCCGTTGTCCGACCGGCGCGATCCGCTGGGTGACCGGCGACCAGTTCCTGGAGGATGAGGCGCCGGTGAGGAGCGTGCATGTCTGACTCCGGCAGTTCCCGCCCGCTCGATCGAGCGGCTCTTCGGTGGCGGCGCCCGCCGGCCGGCCGAACCCGGCCAGCCGTTCGTCGGCACCGGCATGCGCGGCGCTCGCCGAAGTGGCGCGGGCTCGCCGGTGCGCGCACCTGGTGGTGGAGCGACGCGCTGGCCGGGAGAACCGGCGCTCGCCGGTGCGCTCGAGCGGCGGTTTCGCGACCGCCCTCGGCCTGGCGCTGGGCGGCGAGCGCGTGGCGCTCTTTCTCGGCGAAGACGAGCTCGCGGCGAGCGCCGCGCTGGCCCGCGAAGCGGTGCGAGCGGCGCGTTCCGCTGTGCATCTGCCTCGCGTCGTCGACCCTCGTCGGCGCCCGGCGTGCCGCCGAGGCCGGCATGGCGGTGCTCGTCCCGGGCACGGTCGGCGAAGCGGTCGACCACGCCTGCGCGGCGATCCTCGCCGCCGAGTCGGCGCTCGTGCCGGTCGTCGTGGCGCTCGACGGTCCGACGCTCGCCTTCGCCGTGCAGGCGGCCGCGCTGCCACGGTCGCCCTCCTCGGACGACTGCTCGGCCGGCCGGCCGACAGCGTGCACTCCGCGGGCGTCGCCGAGCGCGAGCTCTTCGGTGAGCACCGGCGGCGCATTCCGCGCTGGCACGATGCGACGCGGGCGATCCGGCTCGGTGGCGAGCTCGGACCGCAGGCGGGAGCGCGCCGCCTGCGCCGCGGAGCGGATCTTCTTCACCCGCGACCTCGCAGGGCATCTGGACAGCGCGCTCGCCCGGGTTGGCGAGTCGACCGGACGGCCGTTGCCGGCGGTCGCCGGAACGAAGCTGGGGAAGGCCGACCTCGGGATCGTCGCGACCGGCGCTTTCGCCGAAACCGCGCGCGCCCTGGCGGCGACGCTCGGGCGCTCGGGTCCGCGCCTCGGCGTGCTCGCGCTCCGCCGCCTGGCTCCGTTGCCGGAGTCCGAGCTCGTGGAGCTCGCCGGCGGCTGCCGCAGGATGGTGGTGGTCGAACGCATCGAACATGCTGCCGGGCGCCGCCGGCGTGCTCACCGCCACGCTGCGCGGGGCGCTCTCCGGGCCGGCATCGAGCTCGCCACGCTCGGCGTGGCCGGGGAGGGGGCGTCGCTCGTCGCTGGCGACCTCGCCGCCGGCTGTCGCGCGCTGGCCGAGCGTTTCCGGCCGCTGCTTCTCGCCGGACTCTCGACGGCGGCGAGCGAGGCCTATCCCAAGCGCCGGGCGCTCCACGACCAGTTCAGGCGGGAGCTCCCTGGCTGGGACGATCTCGCGGCGCCAAGCGAACGCGCGATCGATCTGCGTCCCGGAGGCGCCGTCACCGTGCGCTTCGCACGCCTGCTGGGCAACGGCGCATTGGCGCGCGACGCGGCTCGGCTTCTGGGCATCGCCATGGGCGGGCATCTGCATTCCCGATTGACCCTTGCAGCGCCCGCCGCCGGTTTGCCGGAGCACGACTGGCTGATCTGGGCGCCGGAGCCGTTCGCCGATCCCGGCGAGCCGCCGACGACCGATCTCGAATTCCGCTTCGTCCGGCCGCCCGAGGGCGGGGAGCGCGACCTCTTCCTCGGCGCGCTCGCCGCCCTGGTCGCGCGCCGTGCCGGGCGTGAGCTCAAGGAGCGCACCCTGCGCGCGGCCGGAGAACAGCTCCGGGCCGGACTCGCGGCCGAGGAGCTCGAGGCGCGGTGCGCCGACTTGCTCGCCGGCTTCGCCGAACCCGAGGTTGCGGTGCGCCCGTTCTTCGCGGGCGCGATGTCGCACCCGCCCGCGGCGACGCCGCCGCGCCCGGCCGGAAACGGTCTGTCCGGGAACGGTCTGACCGGCAACCTGCGAGAGGCCGGAACCCTGGGGGATGCGGCGCGATTCTGGGACCAGATCGGCTTGCCGATCGGCGAGGGCGCCGGCGACGACCTGCTGCCCGACCCGACGCTCGCGCTCGCCGCCCTGCCTGCTCTCTCTTCGCCGGTCGGCGCGTCGGAGCTGGGGGGGCAGCTCGGGGGCCGGCCGGTCTTCCGTGCCGGAGGAGTGCACCGGCTGCGCCGCCTGCTGGACGCTCTGCCCGCACAGTGCGATCGAGTCGTGAACGCGCAGCCGATCGTTGCCGCTGCTCGAGGCCGGGATCACCGCCGTCGGTCGAACCGGGCGCTCGGCCGAAGTCCTGCGCCGCTTCGTGCGCAAGCTCGCGGAACGCGTGGCCTTCGAGGCGGCCACGCGGCATGGCGGCGCGCTCGGCGAGTGGCTGGTGAGCGCCGGCGGCGCCGTCTTCGCCGCGGCGGGACTCGTCGCCGGAGCGCCTGGACGAGGCGCGCGCCGCACTCGCTGCTGGTCGCCACCGAGATCGGCGCACTGCAGGTCGCGGCGACGCCGGAGCTCTTCTTCTCCGCGGCCGGCACCGCCCTCGCCCGACGGCGCGCTCCTCGTGCTCGCGGTCGACCCCGATCGCTGCACCGGCTGCGGCATCTGCGTCGCCGAGTGTGCGCCGGGAGCGCTGGTGGTTGCAGCGGTGGCCGATCGGCAGAGCTGCCGGCGTCCGCCGAAGGTGTTGCGGCGCGGCTGGCCGCGGAGCGGGCGAGGATCCGCGCCTTCGACCAGCTGCCGCCGTCCGACAAGCGCGGCAGTCGAACGCGTCGCGGCGGAACCGAAGCTCGGACCGCTCGCCGCGGCGCTGCTCACGCCGGAGGGCGTCCGCCCCCTCGCCGGCTTCGACCGCGCCTTGCCCGGCTCGCGCGTCGCGGCTCGCCGTGCGCCAGGCGTTCGGGCTTCTGGCGCGGGCCCTGGCGCCGCAGCGCGCCGCCCAGCGCGCCGATCTGCAGCAGCTCGGCGAGCGCCTCGCCGCGGCGGTCCATACGACCCTCGGCAAGGCGCTTCCCGATCGCGATCTCGCCGCGCTGGCGCGCGGCCTCGAGTCAGCCGGAGGCGGCGCCGCCGACCTGGGTGAGCTCGCCAGCCGCCTCGCCGGCGCAGTCGCCGGTGAGCGTGTGGATGTCGCCCGTCTCGGCCATCTGGTCGACGCGGCCCGCGCGGTGGCCGATCTCGGAGCCCGCCTGGGAGCGGGCGACGACGTTGCGAGTCCGCTTTTCTCGGTCGTCGTCGGCCCGGGCGAGGCGCTGGCCTGGGCGCGACAGTTTCCCGACAACCCCTTCGGAGTGCCGGCGACCGTGGCGATCGCGGCGCCGCTCGCTCTGGCGCGCGGTCTGGCGATGGCCGAGGCCGAGCGCGCCGTCGCCGCGGCGCGCGTGTTGCGCCGCGCGCGGCTCGAGCTCGAACGGCCACAGGAGGCGCTGCTCGCCCCCGAGCTGCTCGCCAGCCTCGCCTGGGGTGATCTCGATGCCGCCGAACGCTCCCTGGCCGTCCCGCTCGTCGTGCTGATCGACGAGTCCGCCGGCGACGGCGAAGCCGGGGAAGTGAACGCTCTGCTCGCCGCCGCGCTGCCGGTCGCGGTGGTCACGCTCGACGCCGCCGGCGGACGCGGGCCGCGCTCCGCCTGGTGGGCGATCGCGGCGACCGCCGCCATCGCCGAAGCGGGAATCGTGGCGCACGCGGCGATCGCAGGGGGTGCCGGGAGCGCCGACCTTGCCGGCGTTGCCAGTGGGATGGCGCCCCTGGCGGAGGCCTGGGCGGCCTTCGCCGTCGGCGGCCGCGGCGCGCTCGTGCGCCTGCTCGCACCGGGTTCCGCGGCCAGTGCGGCGTCCGGTTTTCCGGCGGATCTCGCCGACGACTACGTTTTGGATCGTGCCCGGAGGGCGGTGGAGGCCCGTGAGTTCCCCCTGGGCTGTCGCATCGCGGCAGCTCCCTCCACCCCCACCGCCCTCCGGGTCGATCCATTTGCCGCCAGAGAGGCCCGCGCCGCCGACCACGAGGCCGCGCTCGCGGCGCTCGCGGAGCGCCATCGCGCGGAGCTCGCGGGCCTCGAGGTCGAGCTGCGGCACCGGCTCGCCGAGCGTGCCCGCACCCGGCTGCTCGAGCTCGCGGCGCGCCGCGACGCCGGAGGAGAGAGTTCGCCGGTGGTCTCATGAGCCTCGGGCGCACTTTTCGCCACGGGATCCATCCCGAGGAGCACAAGGAGGCGACCGCCGCACTCGCCGTCGAGCGCATGCCGTTCGTCGAGCGCTACATCCTGCCGCTCTCCCAGCACGCCGGCGCGCCGTCGCGCCCCCTGGTCGAGGTCGGCGCGCGGGTGAGGCGCGGGCAGAAGATCGCCGAGGCCGTGGGCTTCATCTCGACGACTCTGCACGCCTCGGTCGATGGGCAGGTGGTGGCGATCGCTCCACGCCCGCACCCTTCGGGCAAGCTCGTGCCGGCGATCGAGATCGTCGCCGACCGCTCCTCGCCGCAACGTTTCTCTGCGGTGAGCGACCTCGGCGGCGCGCTCGATCCGTTCCACCTCGAGCACGAGCGATTCGTCGGTGAGTTGCAGTTGGCGGGTCTGGTCGGGCTGGGCGGCGCCGCCTTTCCGACCCACGTCAAGTACCGTGTGCCGGAAGGGGGGAAGATCGACCGCCTGCTGGTGAACGGCTGCGAATGCGAGCCGTTCCTGACCTCCGATCACCGCCTGATGCTCGAACGCACCGCCGAGGTCGTGCGCGGCGCCGAGATCGCCGCTCACCACCTGGGCGCGAAGTTGGTCGTGTTCGGCGTCGAGCACAACAAGCCGGACGCGATCGCCGCACTCGAGCGCGCGGTCGCTTCGGTCGCCGCGGTCGCTGCCGCCGCCCCCGTCGGTCACCGGCCGGAGATGCGCGTCGTCGGGCTGGCCGTCAAGTACCCGCAGGGCGCCGAGAAGATGCTCATCCGCGCGGTGTGGGGGGAGGAGGTGCCCTCCGGCAAGCTCCCGCTCGATCTCGGCATCGTGGTCAACAACGTCGCCACGATGGCGGCGATCGCCGACTGGTTCGACCTTCGCCGGCCCCTCGTCGAGCGGCTGGTCACCGTCGCCGGGCCGGGAGTCCGCCGGCCGGCGAACCTCCTCGTACCGCTCGGCACACCGGTGCGCGCGGTCCTGGAGCACTGCGGCGGGCTCGAGGAGGCGACGCGCGAGGTGGTGATGGGCGGGCCGATGATGGGGACGCCGCTCGCCAGCCTCGACGTGCCGATCGTCAAGGGGACATCGGGGCTTCTCGCCTTCACCGACGCCGAGGCGCGCCTGCCGGCCGAGTACACCTGCATCAAGTGCGGGCGCTGCGTGGAGGCCTGCCCGCAGTTTCTCAATCCGTCGCGTCTCGGACGGCTGGCGCGCGCCGGTCGCTTCGACGAGATGGTGGGCTACCATGCGAAGGACTGTGTCGAGTGCGGCTCCTGCAGCTACGCTTGCCCCTCGGGGATTCCGATCGTGCAGCTGATCCGGGTCGCCAAAGGTGCTCTGCGCGAGCAGGCCGCAGCCGGAGCCAAACCGAAGCCGTGAAGCGATCTCCCGATCCGCAGCTCGTCGTGCAGGCGGCGCCGTTCCTGCGGCCGCAGGTCTCGACGCCGCGCATCATGGGCGACGTGCTGATCGCCCTCGCGCCGGCGACCGCCGCCGGTCTCTGGTTTTTCGGCCTGTCGGCGCTGCTGGTGGTCCTGGCCTCGACCGCCGCCTGCGTCGCCACCGATTGGGCGCTCGGCGGACGCGCGCAGCTGGCCGACCTCTCGGCGGTGGTCACCGGCGTCCTCGTCGGGCTCATCCTGCCGCCGTCGCTGCCGCTCTGGATGGCGGCGCTCGGTGGCTTCGTGGCGATCGCTCTGGGCAAGGCCGCCTGGGGCGGGCTGGGGCACAACCTCTTCAATCCGGCGCTCGTCGGTCGCGCCTTTCTGCAGGCCGCCTTTCCGATCGCGCTCACCACCTGGGTGCCGCCGCAGGGACCGCTCGCGCTCTACCACGGCAATCTCGCCCTGCCGTTCATGCAGGTTCCTGCCGGCGCCGTGTCCGCAGTGACCAGCGCCACGCCGCTCGGCCAGATGAAGTTCCTCGGCGCTCGCGACACCGTTCGCGGACCTCTTCTGGGGCAACATCTCGGGCTCGATCGGCGAGACCAGCGCTGCGGCGATCCTGCTCGGCGGCCTCTATCTGGTGGCGCGCCGGGCCTGCGACTGGCGGTTGCCGGCCGGCATGCTCGGCGCCGCGGCGCTCCTCGCCGAGCTCTTCCACCAGCTGGAGCCGGCGAAGTACCCGGGCGCCCTCTTCACGCTGCTCTCGGGCGGACTCCTGCTCGGCGCGGTCTTCATGGCGAGCGATCCGGTGACCTCGCCGCTCGCGCCGCGCGGTGCCTGGATCTTCGCCGCCGGCGCCGGAGTTCTCGTGGTGCTCATCCGCTTCTGGGGTGGGCTGCCCGAAGGGGTGATGTACGCCATCCTGCTGATGAACTCGGCGAGCCCGTTGATCGATCGCGCGCTGCAGCCGCGGCGCTTCGGCGGGAGCGCTCCGAAGGTGGGCCGGTGACGCGACGAAGCCGCTTCGCGCAACGAGGCGCTGCGACTCGTCGCGACGCTGACGATCGCCGGTCTCTTCTCCGGCATCTCCATCGTCCTCGCCTACCGCACCACGTTGCCGCGCATCCAGGCGAACCAGCGGGCGGCGCTCGAGCGCGCCGTGTTCGAGGTGGTGCCGGGCACGGTGCGTCTCGAGCGTCTCGCCTGGGACGGCGACAAGCTCGCCGCCGGGGAGGCCGGGAAGGGCGCGCTCCAGGAGTCGATCTTCGCCGGCTACGGCGCCGACGAAGCTCTGCTGGGTTATGCCGTTCCGGGAGCCGGGCCGGGTTTCGCCGACACCATCAAATTGATCTACGGACTCGACCCGTCGGGAGATCGCGTGCTCGGCATGAAGGTGCTCGAGAGCCGCGAGACGCCCGGCCTCGGCGACAAGATCTACAAGGACCTCGAGTTCGTCGCCGAGTTCCGCGCGCTCGTCGTCGACCCGCTGATCGAGCTCATCAAGGGCCACGGCGAGACGCGCCAACCAGGTCGACGCCATCACCGGCGCGACGATCTCGTCGCGCGCCGTGGTCAAGATCCTGAATCAGACGAACACCGTCTGGCGGCCACGCATCGCGGCGCTCGCCGCGCAGCCGCCGGCGGCGCCGGGCGACGCGAGCCGCACGGCGCCGGCGCTCGTGCCTCCGGACGCCGAGCGCGGCGGGCCGGTGCCCGGCGGCCTGACGGGAGAGAAGCCATGAGCTCCGCGAGAGGACGGTTCCTTCCCGAGATGGCCAAGGGGATCTTGCGCGAGAACCCGACCTTCGTGCAGGTGCTCGGCATGTGTCCGGCGCTCGCCGTCACCAACTCGGTCCTGAACGGCATCGTCATGGGCGCCGCCACGACCTTCGTTCTCGTGATGTCGTCTCTGATGATCTCGGCGCTGCGCAAGCTCATCCCCTCCCAGGTGCGCATCTCGACCTATGTGGTGGTGATCGCGACCTTCGTGACGGTGGCCGATTTCACCCTGCAGGCGATGCTGCCGGCGGCGCATCACGAGATGGCCGCATTCATCTCACTCATCGTGGTCAACTGCGTCATCCTGGGGCGGGCCGAGGCGTTCGCATCGCGCAACCCGGTGCTGCTCTCGATCGCCGACGCGCTCGGCATGGGCT
>CAVRCL010000008.1:0-113785 GCA_963719555.1 Thermoanaerobaculia bacterium
CGTGATGACCGGCATTTGATAACGGGTGCCGGCCAAGGCGGCATCTCCGCGAACGTTGTTGTCGCGGATGACGTTGTCGACGATGATCGGCTGGTCGCCGCGGACGAAGATCGTAGCCGGCAAATTGTAACCGCGGCCCAGCCGATCCAGCGGCCCCTGGCCGCCGGTACCCAGCGAGTTGTTCTCGATCACGCTGTTGGTCAATCGCAAGTCTGGGCCTGGTGCACCTCGATAACGTTGAAGCCGGCAAACGTGCCTTCGATGCGGTTGATCCGGCCGCCGAAAGCGATCAGCGCGTGAAATACTGCCGACGCTGAGCGGTCCAAAGTGAAGACCGCCCCAATCGCCGGCCGGCTGGTTCTCGCCAGCCGCACGACTATCGTCGTTGTTCGTGTCGAACGTCCCCCGGCACCGAAGCTGTCGTCGGCAGCGAAGTGAAGACGACTGCGCTGGCCGTCCCCTCGGCAATCAACTGGCGCCGAAGGTGATTTCAATGCGCCCGCCCTTCAGCTTGACCACCGTACCGGGATCGATCGAAAGCCGCGCGGCGGGCCGCGCGCGGATCACTCCAAAGGTCGACGGATCGAGCGTCCGGTCGGCGGTGTAGCCGTCGTCAACAAACTGGAACGCCGGGTCGAGCAGACTGGCGCCGTCGACTTCCCCTACGAGCCGATAGGGACTGACGCCGCCGACCGTGCTGCGATAGACGTCCATCGCTACGAAGTTGCCGGAAACGGGCGGCAGACCACTCAGGACGATGCCTCCCTCCACCGGCGTGCCCGTGATCTGACGCTGGCGGTCGGATCGGACGACGCCCCCTCGCGGCCCTGCGCGTCGACGAAAATCAGGCGGTAATTGCAACTCTTCTCCGGCCAACCGCGCTGTTGCGGGGTCAACGTCACCTGCTCCGAAGGCGGGTCCCGCTGCAGAACTTGCTGTAACGAAGTCCCCCGGTCCAGGAACACCGTGTCCGAAGCATTGATCTGGGCCACGAAGTGATACACGCCGCTGGCCGCGGCACTGGTGCGGTAGATCCGCCGGGAGACGAAATCTCCCGAGGCGGCTGGCAGTTGGTTCAGTTGAATCGCCGCGTTGGTGGACGACACGGTGGCCGTGGCCGTCGGTTGCGACGGACGCCCTTCGAAACCGTTGCGGTCCACAAAGGTGATCTTGTACTGGCAGGGACCGGGCGAGAGCGTCCCGCCGCTCCGTGGAGTGAACGTGATTCAAGTCGACCGCCGGCCGCGTCAGATCGAGCACCGGATCGCCGTCGCTGCCCTGAATCACCAGGTTTTCCGTCAGCACGTGCGTGATGTCGATATCGTCAAATCGCCCCGACACGGTCAACGGCTGCAGGTTATTGCCGGCGGGTGTCTCGATACGGATGAACAGCCCGTTGGTCGAGTTCTTTAACAGTTGGTTCGCGTGAAACTCGGGACCGACCCGGGAGTAGTCCGAAGTGAACCGGCCACCGGCCTGGTAACGCGGCGAGTGGAAATTCGTCTCGTCAAAACTGTTGGGAGAGGCCGAAATAGCGGAGTCGGCGCCGTTGGTAATCTCGTTAAAGGAAACCGTCGGCCGCAGTTTGCAGGAGCTGAATGGGATTGACTACCTGCTGTACTGAGTCAATGACGACGTTACCACCGCCGCCGTAGCTGATTTCGGCATGATTGACATAATTCAGGAAGATGCCTTCATCCTCGAGGTTGGGCCGCGACTCGGCACGGATCCACGTCGGCGGAATATGATCCCGCCCCAATATCCCGCGGCAAGCCACCGTGCGTCCGGAGTGTGGCGTTGTCATCTAGCCTCTACGTCTTGATTGAGCCAGGAAAGTGAAGAAACCTGAAGGTCCGGCGTGCCGAGCACCTGCAGTGCGCCGCCGCTGCGATTAACGGTCAACGAAGAGCTGCCCACGCCGATGTACGAGCTGCGCAGTTGAAGACGGTGCCTGGCTCCACCATGACGGTGACGCCTTGCGGCACGGCCATTTCCCTCGCCGTCGCTGAGTATCTGGTTGGGCAGCGTGCCGCGGCCGATCTCGTAGGCGAAGTTGTTGTCCACGGAACCGATCTGGCCATCCCGCCCACCATTACCCACAATCCGTACGATGTCGCCGGGATGCGTGGTGTCGAACGCGTTAGTGACGCCGGTCCGCGAAATGTTGTTGAACGGTCTGGTTAACGAACCATCCGGCGTTGGGACCCGCCGTCTTGTCGACGAAGATCGTCTTGCCGCGGATCGCCAGCCCGATGAATCCGCTGCTCAACCGCAGGCTGCTCCCCCACCAGCGTAATGAGGTTCGAACGCCGTTGCGCTAATCTGGTAATTGCGAAGTTGATCTGCTCAGCCAATCGTTGAGCCAAATCAACGGCGCCGGTCGGCGTGGGACTGCTTGTGAACGGCACCCGGATATTGCCCGCCGCCACGGTCCCGTTGCTGTCGAACTCGAACCGCTTCACAGCCCCGGTGCCGTTGGTCAAGGTCACCACTTGACCGTCCACGAACCGGCTGCCGTTGTCGGTCACATCCACGGTGCGGTTCAACGGCTGGGTCTGGAACCAGAAGTTGTAATCGCCGCCCGCCAGACCGTCCGCATCGCCGTAAACAGCTGGCTGTGCGTAGTCGACGAGGTGGGTCGGCCTCAGTTGGAGGTGAGAGTGCCGAATCGTCTCGAGGCGGTGCGGGCTCGATTGGAGCCGTATCGCGAACATCTCAGCGCGGTGGCCGTGGAATCGACCTTCAATTGGTACTGGCTGGTCGACGGCCTGTCGTCGTCGGGCTACCCGATGCGCCTGGCCAACCCTTCAGCAATGAAGCGCTACGAGGGTCTGAAGTACAGCGACGATCGGCACGACGCGCGCTGGATCGCCGAGATGCTTCGGCTGGGGATCCTGCCGACGGGCTACATCTATCCGCGCGAGGCTCGGCCGTTGCGCGACCTGCTACGGCACCGCGCGCGCCTGGTGCGCAACCGCACGGCGCGGTTGCTGACCTTCCAGAATCTCGTGGGCCGAGAGACCGGGCGACAGATATCGGGCAACGAGCTCAAACGGCTCGGGATCGACGACTTCGCCGCGTTCGGACTGAGCCCAGAAACCAACCTTGCGCTGTCGAGCTCGCTCGAGATCGTCGATCTGCTCGACAAGAAGATCCTGGAGATCGAGAAGGCCGTCATGCGCGGAGTCCGGAACCGCGTCGAGCTGAAACTCCTGCGCACCGTCGGCGGCATCGGCCAGGCGCTCGGCCTGACCATTCTGCTCGAGACTGGAGAGATCTCCCGCTTCCGCTCGGTCGGCCACTACGTTTCCTACGGCCGGCTGGTGCCGAGCGAGCGGCGCAGCAACGAGCGCAAGAAGGGCGAGGGCAATCGTCGCAACGGCAATCCGTACTTGTCCTGGGCCTTCTCGGAGGCGGCGGAGTTTGCCCGTCGCTTTCAGCCCGAAGCCCGTCGCTTCTTCGAGCGCAAGAAGGCTCGCACGAACGAGCTCATCGCCTATCGCGCGCTCGCCCACAAGCTGGCCCGCGCCTGCTATTTCATCTTGCGAGACCGGGTCGCCTACGACCCGGCTCTGCTGTTTCGAAACTGATTTCGGATCGGGGCTGTCTACCCAGAGAGGTGCTGGGCCCGAGAGCCCACGCGGCTGAATGGCGACGGCTCCGATCCGACTCTCTCGAGGAGAAGCAACAACGGTGCGCCCACGCCGCGAGCCCACAAGGTGCTGGCGCTGGCCCTCGGGCCGGTCAACCACGCGACTGTCGTTTCACCCCTTGGACACGGCCTGGAACCGACGATCTTCTGGGACAGCGCGAAGCTGTCAGGGGAACGGAGAAAGAGAAATCTCTCCCAAGCCTTGAACCTGATGAGTGGCTGGTGCGCGCCGCTTACGGCCCGACACCACAACCGAAGAAGATCTCCATGCGCGCTCTACCCCTCGAGGCCTGCTCGCCCCTTCGCAACGAGCTCCAACGCTCGTACAGGAAGAACTCACCCCTTGACCCGAGGGCCTTCAATGAGTGGCACCTTGGCCCTTCTGCGAGCGTCGCACTCGAGACGACGAGCAGAGCACCCTCCGTGCTCCTGCTGTTTTCGCTCCGCGCCGGGGCGCCGGCGGTCGTCGCCGTGGAGTCTGCGTTCCGCGAAACGGTTCAGAAGAGGTTCGGGGCTGCGATCGACCTGCATGTCGAGACGCTCGACCTGACCGACAACTCTGCGGCGGCCTACAATCGGCGGCTGACCGACCTTCTGCAGGAGAAGTACGCCCGGACGCCCTTCGACGTCGTCGTGACCGCAGGCTCCGACGCCTTGGCGTACTTCCTCCGGAATCGGGAACTGCTGGCCCCCGCAGCGCCCCTGGTATTCACCAGTGTCTCGCGCGAGGCGTTCGGGAGCGGACCGATGCCACCGAATGCCACCGGTTCGTTCACCAGCCTCGACACGCAGCGGACGGTTCGCGTCGCCATCGACCTGCATCCAGATGCACAGCGGATCGTGCTCGTCGGCGGGGCATCCCCGTCCGACCGCGCCAACGAGGCTCTCGCTCGCCGCCTCGCAGCGGAGCGCGCTCCCGAGCTGCCCATCGTCTCGCTCGTCGGCCTGCCTCTGTCGGAACAGCTCGAGCGCCTGGCCCATCCTGCCAAGGCGGAGCGTGGCGATCTTCACCAGCTACCGGGCTGACGCGGCAGGCCGGTCGACCATCGCCCGCGACGTCCTCCCGGCTCTGGCGGAGGTCTCGAAGGCCCCGATCTACGGCGCCTCCGAGACCTTTCTCGGCCAGGGTATCGTCGGCGGCGACCTCATCCAGTACGGGCCGTTCGGCGAGCGAGCCGGCGATGCTCACCGCGCGGATCCTGCGCGGCGAGGCGGCCTCGGCCATCGCACCGCTCGACCAGCCGTCGAGCGCGCTGATCTTCGACTGGCGAGAGCTCCGTCGCTGGGGGATCTCCGAGAGCAGGCTTCCTCCGGTAGCCTGGTCCTCTTTCGTCAGCCGACGCTGTGGAGCGAGTACCGCTGGCAGATCCTCGCCGTCCTGGCGCTCACCATCGCGCAGTGGCTGCTGATCACCGCGCTCCTCGCCGAACGCCGGCGGCGGCGCTCGGCGCAGCAGAACGTCGAGGTAGCGGAGCTGCGCTACCGGACGGTCGCCGACTTCACCCAGGACTGCGAGTACTGGAAGCGCCCGGACGGCTCGCTCGAGTACATTTCGCCCTCCTGCGAGAGCCTGACCGGCTACTCGGCTGCGGAGTTCCTCGCCCGGCCCCAGCTGCTCGACGAGATCGTCGTCGAAGAGCATCGCCCGGCATGGCAGGCCCACCTCGCGGCAGAAGGCGGCCGGTAGCCGGCCGCCGCGGCTGGAGTTCCAGATCCGCGCCAAGACCGGGCAGATGCGCTGGATCGAGCACCTCTGCGCGCCGGTCGTCGGCCGCGACGGCGTCTTCCTGGGGACGCGCGGATCCGACCGCGACATCACCGAGCGCAAGCGGGCGGAGGAGGAGTTGCGTGCCGCCTTCGCGGAGATTCGCGAGCTGCGCGACCGCTTCGAGGCCGAGAACGTCTATCTCAAGGAGGACCTCGCGCTCGAGCCGGACCGGAGGGGATCGTCGGCGAGAGCGATGCCCTGCATTACGTCCTGTCGCGCGCGAAGCAGGTCGCGCCGACCTCGACCACGGTGCTGCTCCTGGGCGAAACCGGCGTCGGCAAGGAGCTCGTCGCGCGGGCCATCCACAGCCTGAGCCCGCGCCAGGCGCGCACTCTCGTCCGGGTCAACTGCGCCGCCTTGCCGCCGAAGCCTCATCGAGAGCGAGCTCTTCGGCCACGAGAAGGGCGCCTTCACCGGCGCACTGCCCAGCGCAAGGGCCGCTTCGAGACCGCCGACGGCAGCACGCTCTTCCTCGACGAGATCGGCGAGCTGCCGCTCGACCTGCAGCCCAAGCTCCTGCGGGTGATCCAGGAAGGCGAGTTCGAGAGGGTCGGCGGCAACCGGACGATCCAGGTCGATGTCCGCCTGATCGCCGCCACCAACCGGGTGCTCGAGGACGAGATCCGCAAGGGCCGCTTCCGCGAGGACCTCTGGTACCGCTTGAACGTCTTCCCGATCACCGTGCCGCCGCTGCGCAAGCGGCGCGAGGACATCGCCCCGCTGTCCCGCCACTTCATCGGCAAGATCTGCCGCAAGCTCGGGCGTCCGGCGCTCGAGCTCAGCAAGGCGACGCTCGCCGACCTCGAGGCCTACGACTGGCCCGGCAACGTGCGCGAGCTGGAGAGCGTCCTCGAGCGCGCCGTGATCACCTCACCGGGGCCCGCGATGCGCCTCGGCGAGGCGCTCCGCGTCCGGCGCCGGCCGCCGCCTCGGCTGCGAGCCACGGGCCGAATGGGCGGGAACGCTCGAGGAGGTGGAGCAGCGTCACATCGTCTCGACTCTGGAGCGCCTCGCACTGGCGCCTCGAGGGCGAAGGCGGCGCCGCGGCAGTCCTCGGCATCAACGCCAGCACGCTGCGCAGCCGGATGCGCAAGCTCGGGATAGAGCGCCCGGGGCGGAGTCAGGCTTCGAGGACGGCGAGTCCGTAGGTCGCGAAGCGTCGGAAGTCGGCGGCGTTCGCGGTCGCGAGCGGCTCGCGGGCGCGCAGGGCGGTGGCGGCGATCATGCAGTCGATCAGCGAGCCGCGACGCCGTCCGGTCTCGTTGAACAGGCGCGCAGCGAGTGCCGCATCTTCCTCCAGGAAGGCCACGCGCTGCGACACCACGCCGGTCGCCATCTCGCGCTGACGCTCGTCCAGCGGCCCGCACAGCAGTTCGGTCCAGGCGACGGTGCTCATCCCCAGCACCTCGCGGCTCTTCAGCCACTTTCGCAACGCGCGATCCTCGGCGGAGTCGCGCCCGAGTCCGCGGATCAGAAAGCTCGTATCGAGGAAGATCACCTGGACTCGCTCCGGCGGGAGGCCGCCCGGCGTTCGGCGCGGGCTGCCTTCGCCCAGCGCTCCGCCGCCGGGCTCTTCCAGTCGAGCGACCGCTGCAGGGCGTCCAGGGCGTCGAGAGCCGTAGGCGCTCCGCCAGCCGACGCACGCCGAGCCGCGCCGATCGCCCGCCGCAACGCCTCGGACTTGGACACTCCCCAGCTCGCGGCGATCTCCTCGAGGGCTCGAACCGTCGCGACGTCCAGCGCGTAAGTCGACTTCACCGTGGTGGTGGCCATACCAGTATTATAGGGCCATATTAGAACTGCAGCCATCGCAATTCGCGGGCTCGAGTTCTTTGGGGGGGGCGCGGCTCCGGAGCAAAAGGACGCGGCGCGAGGCGGACTCTAAGGCCGCCCGGAGAGCATGGGCTGCGCGGCGCCCGCGGCGGGCCAGAGCACGGCCGAGAGCACGATGGCGGCAGCTGCCAATCCGCTCAATGCCTGGCCCCAGCCGCTGCCGACCAGGGTGTAGAAGAGCGCCGAGCTCGCGATCGGCAGCAGGCCGCAGAGCATGACCACCGAGCGTGAGATCCCGCCCGGCCGCCAACCGGCGACGGCGAGAATCACCGCCAGCAGGAACGACTGCATCGCCGCTCCCAGCCAGAGCGCCCGGAACGACTGCTGCAAGTCGGTCTTCAGGCCGCTGTTGCCGAGGGCGATCGAAGCGGTCACGTAGTTGCCGGACTGGAACAGCGCGGCGAGCGCGAGACAGCCCGCCGCGACGTACAGACACCACCGAAACGCCGTCGTTCGCATGCCGTCTCCTCCCGCTGCTTCTTCGCCGGCTCCGCCGGCAAACCGCCTCAAGGATACCCGGTCCGGTCCCTACTCGCGGTCCAGGCCGATCCGCACCGCCTTGACGGTGTTGCTCGCCACTTTGAGGTCGAAGTTCGGTTCGCTGCCCTTCTTCTTGACCAGCACGTCCTCGCCGTCGTCGACCTCGACCTGGAACTTCGCGGCGTCGAGCTTCTGGCGCAGCGTGTCGCGGACGATCCGCGCGACATGGTTCTCGCTGGTGCCATCGGGAATCGGCACCGTGACGTCGAAAGCGGTGCCGCCCTTGGGCGTGAAGCGGAAGACGATCTCGCCGCTCGACTTGGCGCCTTCGCTGCACTGGATGCGCCACTTGTTGGAGGCACTGGCGAAAGCCGGCAGGGCGGCGAGCCACAGCAGGGCGGCAGCGAGTGTGAGACGGAAAGAGAGACGGCGCAGGTTCATGATCGATCTCCTGTAAGTGATTCGTCTCACTGCTTCAAGGGCCGGCGGGCGCCCAGGTCACCGTTCGCGTTCCGAGGTCGCAGGTGCCCGGGCCGGTGAGCCCGAGCTAAGTCAGGTCGGAAGGAAGCGCATCTTGAAGGGTCGCGCCGTAGGCGGTCACCGAGCCGGAGTTGCTCACCTGCAGCAGATAGAGGAGGGCCACTATGCGTACGCGAGACGACCCCGTGGTTCGGGGATTTCTCTTCCCAGATTACGCGCCGTTTCGATCCATTCGTCGATCACTGTCTGTACGTTGGCTACGGCCTCAGCATACGTGGCGCCGTCCGCTGCGCACCCCGCCAGCTCGGGGACCTCGGCAATGAATGCGTCATCTTCGGCGCTCCAATAGATGATGAGCTCGTATCGCGCGTTCATTGAGGCCCCCCAAGTTTGTACCTGACCACTACGCTGCGAACCTGCTTTACTTGATACGCCTTGGCCTTCGACCCGATGGGCTGGAGATTCAGGATCTCGACCACACCGTCACGGTTGAAGATGTGATGACTGCCTTTGATACGCGACGAAAGACCGAGCCAGGTGAGCAAGTTGCAGAGCTCCGTGAAGGAAACACTCTGATCTGATGTACCGCGGAGAACGACAAGGAGCGTCTCTTCAGGCCGACCCACAGGGAGAGGCTAGCACCTCGCTCGGGTGGGCTGCTTGGCTGAGAACTAACAACTCACTGCAGTCAGATTCCGGGGTCGTACGTGCCGGGGCCGGTGAGCCCGAGAAATGCCAACCCGGAAGGAAGCGCATCTTGAAGGGTCGCGCCGCGGATCGGCAAGCCCTACAGGACTCCAAAGGCAGCGAGCGCCTGCGATGACCCAGCCGGACAAGAAAAGGGCCGGCAGCGCCTCGCGGCGCGACCGGCCCGGACTGCTTTACGGGGCGCTGCTCTCGCGAGCCACTGCCACCCCGGGAGATCGGCTTAGTACATGCCGCCCATGCCGCCGCCCATGCCGCCCATGCCGCCGCCACCACCCTGCATGCCGCCCTTGTCCTTCTCCTTGATCTCGGCCACCATCGCTTCGGTGGTGAGCATCAGGCCGGCGATCGACGCCGCGTTGATGAGCGCCGTCTTGGTGACCTTGGCCGGGTCGATGACGCCGGCCTTGACCAGGTCCTCGAACTTGCCGGTGCCGGCGTTGAAGCCGATGTTGCCGGACGACTCGAACAGCTGACGGACGATGACCGAGCCCTCTTCGCCCGCGTTCTGGGCGATCTGACGGGCCGGCTCCTCGAGCGCGCGACGGACGATCTTGACGCCGACCGCGACGTCGCCCTCGGCCTTGACCTTGTCGACCGCCTCGATGGCGCGAATGAAGGCCACGCCGCCGCCGGCGACGATGCCCTCTTCGACTGCCGCCTTGGTGGCGTGCATGGCATCCTCGACGCGCGCCTTCTTCTCCTTCATCTCGGTCTCGGTGGCCGCACCGACCTTGATGACGGCGACGCCGCCGACCAGCTTCGCGAGGCGCTCCTGGAGCTTCTCGCGGTCGTAGTCGGAGGTGGTCTCCTCGATCTGGGTGCGGATCTGCTTGACCCGGCCGCTGATCGTCTCGCGACGCTTCTTGTCGTCGATGTCGGTGACGATCGTGGTGTCGTCCTTGTTGATGAACACCTTCTTGGCCTCGCCGAGGTCTTCCCACTTGACGTTCTCGAGCTTGATGCCGAGGTCCTCGGTGATCAGCTTGCCACCGGTGAGGATCGCGATGTCCTCGAGCATCGCCTTGCGGCGGTCGCCGAAGCCCGGCGCCTTGACGGCACCGATCTGCAGCGTGCCGCGCAGCTTGTTGACCACCAGCGTCGCCAGCGCCTCGCCCTCGACGTCCTCGGCGATGATGAGGAGCGGCTTGCCCTGGCGGGCGACCTGCTCGAGGATCGGCAGGAGGTCCTTCATCGACGAGATCTTCTTCTCGTAGAGGAGGATCTTGACGTTCTCGAGGGTCGTCTCCATGCGCTCGGCGTCGGTGACGAAGTAGGGCGAGAGGTAGCCGCGGTCGAACTGCATGCCCTCGACGACCTCGAGGTTGGTCTCGAGGCCCTTGGCCTCCTCGACCGTGATCACGCCGTCCTTGCCGACCTTCTCCATCGCCTCGGCGATGATCTTGCCGATCTCCTGGTCGTTGTTGGCCGAGATCGTGCCGACGTGGGCGATCTCGTTGCCCTCGACCGGCTTCGCCATCTTGTCGACCGCTTCGATCACGGCCTTGACCGCGAGGTCGATGCCGCGCTTCAGCTCCATCGGGTTGGCGCCGGCGGTGACGTTCTTGGCGCCTTCACGGTAGATCGCCTGCGCGAGCACGGTGGCGGTGGTGGTGCCGTCGCCGGCGACGTCGGAGGTCTTCGAAGCGACCTCGCGCACCATCTGCGCGCCCATGTTCTCGAGCGCGTCCGGCAGCTCGATCTCCTTGGCGACGGTGACGCCGTCCTTGGTGATCGTCGGCGAGCCGAACTTCTTCTCGATGACGACGTTGCGGCCCTTCGGACCGAGGGTGACCTTCACCGCATCGGCCAGCTTGTTGACACCCCGGAGGATCGCGCCGCGCGCGTCCTCGGAGTAAGTGATGTGTTTGGCTGCCATGGCTTCGGTTCTCCTTGACGAGTGACGGGTTTGCTGACGGGCTGGACTGAGGCGCTTACTTCTTGGCGGTCTTTTCGGCCTTCGCGCTACCTTCGATCACGGCGAGGATCTCGTCTTCGCGCAGGATGACGTACTCCTCGTTGTCGATCTTGATCTCGCTGCCGGAGTACTTGCCGATGAGGATGCGGTCGCCCTTCTTGACGTCCATCGGCGAGCGCTTGCCGTCGTCGTTGACTTTGCCCGGGCCGACGGCGAAAACTTCGGCTTCCTGGGGCTTCTCCTTGGCGGTGTCGGGGATGATGATGCCGCCCCGGATCTGCTCCTGGGTCTCCAGGCGCTTGACCACCACGCGGTCGTGCAGGGGTCGAATGTTCACTGCGGGTTCCTCCTTCGTGTCTGTTATGTTCTTGGTTCTTGCGACTCGCCGCCCGGGCGCCGGTTAGCACTCGTCGGCTGCGACTGCTAACAAGATACGGAAAGGTCCCCTTTCTGTCAAGCCCTGGGGCAAACATCTAAGTGACTTCCACTAAGATATCGCCCGGGGCTTCAGCGCCCGCAGGTTCGGACCCCGCCGCCATCGACGTCATCCTGCCGGTCTATGGCGCGCCCGCGGCCCTCGAGCGCTGCCTGGCAAGCCTCGAACGCCATGTCGACCCGCGCCGTCACCGCATCCTGGTGGTCGTCGACGGTCCCCAGGACGAGGCCGTGGAAGACGTTCTCGCCGCCGCGGTCCGGCGCCGGGCGGCCCCGGCACTCGCCGTCCTCCGCCAGGCGGCGCGAGCCGGCTACCCGGCGGCGATCCAGCGCGGTATCGCGGCCGGCGAGGCCGCCCGGCCCCCCGACGTCGTGCTGCTCAACAGCGACACCGTCGTGACGCGCGGCTGGCTCGACGAGCTCGCGGCCGCGGCGGCAGCTTCGCCGCGGATCGGGACGGTCACGCCGTTCACCAACAACGGCACCCTGGCCTCGATCCCGCGGCCGTTCGAGATCAACCGCCTGCCGACCGGCTTCGACGCCGACCACTTCGCCGCCCTCGTCGAAGCGGCCTCGGCGCGCCTCCGGCCGCAGGTGCCCACGGCGGTCGGCTTCTGCTTCTTCGTCAAGCGCGCGCTGCTCGCCGAGATCGGCTCGTTCGACCCCGCGGCCTTCGGCCTCGGTTATGGCGAAGAGGTCGATTTCTGCCTGCGCGCCGCCGCCGCCGGCTGGGAGCACCGCCTCGACGACGCCACCTTCGTCTTCCACGAGGGGCAGCGGAGCTTCGGCGCCGAGCGCGACCGTCGGGTGCGCGCCGCCGAGCGGACGCTGCGCCGGCGCTATCCCGGATTCCGCCCCCGCCTCGCCCGCTTCATGGCGGAGGATCCAGTGCGGGCGGCGCGGCGGCCGATTCTCGAAGCGCTGCGCCGCCGGGCCCTGCCCGCTCCCGGGCCGGCAGCGAAGGTTTCGGCGGCCGCGCCGGCGTCGCCGACTTCGCCGGGAACTGCGGAGCGGGCGAGCGTGGTGCATCTGGTGCACGGCTGGCCGCCGGAGAACTTCGCCGGCACCGAGATGTACGCCTGGGGGCTCGCGCACTCCAGAAGACCAGCCGGCCGGTGGCGGTCTACACGCGCTCCGCCGACCGGCAGCTCGCGACCGGCACGGCAGTCGAGCTCGAGGACCGCGGCGTCCGGGTGCGCGCGCTGGTGAACCACTTCGATCAGCGCAATCCGCTGCGCCGCAACGGCCTCTACGACGGCGGCGCACGCACCGACTTCTGCCGCTTCCTCGACGACACCGCCCCGGATCTCCTCCACGTCCACCACCTCGCCGGGCACGGCTTCTCGCTCCTCGACGAGGCCCGCCGGCGCGAGCTGCCGACGTCCTGCAGCTCCAGGACTGGTGGCTGCTCTGCGCGCGCGCCAACCTCCTCGACCGCGACCGCCGGCTCTGTCCCGGGCCTGCTCCCGGGCGCTGTGCGACCTGCCTGCCGCTCACCCGGGTGTCGCCGTCGGCGGCGCTCAATCGACTGCTGACCCGCGCGCTCTACCTCCTCCGCCGCGTCCGGGCGCGGCGGTGCTCGCCGCGGCGAGCGCCCTGGTCGCCGGTTCGGCGGCGATCGTCGACTCGTTCCGCGCGCAGGGCTGGCTGCCGGCGGGAGTGCCCGTTCACCTGGTGCCCTACGGCGTCGACGCTGCGCCACACGAATGGACTCGCCCACCAGCTCTGCCGCTGCGTCTCGGCTTCATCGGCTCGCTCCTGCCGCACAAGGGACTGCACGTCGCGACCCGGGCGCTCGCCGGCCTGCCCGCGACGCCCGTCCAGCTCGAAGTCTGGGGCGACGCGACCCACGATCCCGCCTACGTGGGGGAAGCGCTCGCCGCCGCCCAGGGCGCCGCCGTCCAGCTGCGCGGCCGGTTCGCCGAGGCGGAGCGCAGCGCGATCTATGCCGGGCTCGACCTCCTGCTCGTGCCCTCGCTCGGCCTCGAGTCCTACAGCCTGGCCGCGCGCGAGGCGCTCGCCGCCGGCCTTCCGGTCCTCGCCAGCCGCCGGGGGGCGCTCGCCGAGCTGTTCGGCGACCCGCAAGCGTTGCGAGCGGGGGCGGGACCTGCGGCGGCCACTTCGATCCCGAACGTCCGCAGGAACTGCGCGACCTCCTCGACCGCCTGATCGCCGATCCGTCCCAAATCGCCGAATGGCGCCGCCATGCGCCACCGGTGCCGACCCTCGCCGAGCATTTCGCGGCGCTCGAGCCGATCTACGACCAGGTCCTGGATCGAGCAGGACGGAAGCGGCGTGGCGCACGCCACGGGCACCAGGCGCGCTAGGCTCGCCCGGTGCCTGGTCTCCTTCCTGCGCGCCTCGCCCTCGCGGCGCGCCTGGTGCGCGCCGAGGGGCTGCGGTCGAGCCTCGAGCGCTGGCGCGAGCGCCGGAGCGAGACCGCGCGGCGCCGCCGGTACGCGGAGGCGACTCTCGAAGAGGCGGCCTCCCTCCTCGGCGCCGGCGAGACGCTGAACGTCCTGCCGTTTCCCTTCCGGTCCGCTCTCGGAGGGGTCCCGATCGCGCTCGCCGCCCGCCTGGCGCGCGAACAGGCTCTGCGCCCGGTCGCCCTGCTGAGCCACGAAGCGCCGGGTTGGCGACTCGAGATCGCGCATCGCGGGCGGTTCGCCGCCGTGGATCTCGGCGGCGAGAGATGGCGAGCGCTCACCCAGCGACCGACGGCCGCCGACACAGCGATCCTCCGGACCGCGGTCGCAGCGCTGCGGATCCGCGTCCTGCACTTCGAGAGCCTCGCCGGCTTGCAGCTGGCCGGCCTCGCCGGCCTTCTCGAACCCCGGACCGTCGGCCTCTCGGCGCACGATTTCGCGCTCTTTTGCCCCCGACCCAATCTGCTCGAGGAACCTGCCGGGCGCTTCTGCGGTTTCGGCCGCGACCCTCAGCGCTGCGCCCGCTGCCTGGCGGTGGACGACCCTGGCGCGACGTTCGCCGAGACCGCCGAGCGTCGCGAGTCCGCGTCGTCGCTGCTCGGCAGCGCGGCCGCCATCGTGCACGTCTCCGACTTCAGCCGGCGCAGCCATCTGGATCTCTTTCCAGGGCTCGACCCGGGTCGACACCGGGTCATCCCGCCGGCGCTCGACCGCGAGGAGCGGCAGATTCGCCGCTCGCCGCGCTGGCCGCCGCGGCACATCGCGTTCGTCGGCCAGGCTGCCGATCACAAGGGGCTGCCCGATTTCGTCGCCGCGGCGGCAACTCTGCGAGCCGCTCATCCGGAGGTACGCTGGTAGGTGTTCGGCGGCGGGACTCCGACGAGCCTGGCGGCGGCGCGGGCGGGCGGCCTGACGCTTCTCGGCTACTTCCGGCCTGCGACCCTGCCCGCCCGGCTCGCCGAGCATCGCATCGACCTGGCTGTGCTGCCCTCCAGCTTGCCGGAGACCCACTCTCTGGTGCTCGACAGTTGCGTGTGCGCCGGCGTGCCGGTCCTGGCCGCCGGCGTCGGTGCCCTCGACGAGCGGCTACGGCACTTGCGGGCCGGGTGGAGCTTCGACTCGGCGGCAGGAGCCGCGGGTTTGGCGAGCGAGCTGGACCGGATCCTGCGCGGCGTTCCTCCCTTGCCGTCTGCCGATGCCGCGTCGCTGCCCACCGCCGCCAACGCCGCGCTGGCGCATTGCGCGCTCTACACCGAGCTCGCCGCGCGGTGATCGCCGATCCGCCGATCCGCCGATCCGCCGATCTGCCGATCGCCGTCGGCGGGCTCACCCGTGGCGCGCTTGCGCGCCACGAGCACGGCGAAATCCGAAGGCAGGGCGGCTTCGCGCAGCAGCAGGCGTTCGTGAGCCGCCAGCAGGCGCAGCATCGCCAGTTCGTCCTCCCGGCGCTCGTTGAAGTTGCCGACGATGCCTGCCAGCAGCGGACTCAGAATCGAGCCGCCGTAGTCCCGCCGGCTCTCCAGATCGAAGCGTGCGGAGAGCCCTGGGACGAGCTCTTCGGAGCTCACCGCTTCGTTCGGCGCGTGGGCGAGAAAGTGCGCGACCGGCGGCGGAAGATGTGCAGCTCTTGAGCCGGCCCGACGGCCAGTGCACCCGCAGCCGGGCCGGCAGCACCGCGAGCAGCTCTTCGACGATCCGGAGCTGGCGGGGCTGGAATTGGAAGTGCCGGGGCCCGACGTACTCGTTGAGGATGAGCCAACCGCCGGGACGCAAGGCGCGGTCGAGACGGGCCAAAAAAGCGTCCAGATCGCGCAGGCGGTGGAGGCTGAAGTTCGACAGCACGAGGTCGTAGGAGGCCGCGCCGGATCGAGGTCGGGAACCGTGCCGACAGCGAAGCGGACGCCGCCGACGCCATGTAGTGCCACCCAGGCCCGCGCCGCGGCGATCGCCTGGGGCGACGGGTCGTAGCCGTCGAGCGTGGCGAAGAGGCCGCGCTGCATGGCGAGGAACTCGAGCCCGCCGCCACCGCAGTGCAGCGAGAGCCAGGCGCCCTGGCGGGGAATCGGCAGCTCGCTGAACATGTCGAGCAGCCAGTGACCTTCGCTCGTTCTCTGCGCGACCAGCGGCTGGATATGCTCGCCGGCGATGGTCGGCGAGTCGGTCCAGCCGACGGCCGCCGGCGCGGTCCGTGGCGCCACGTCGGGCACGACTGCGGACTGCGAATCTCTCTGCGCCACAGTGCCAGAGCTTAGCAGGCCGGCTTCCTGGCGGGCGCCGGCGCCGGCGGTAGTGGCGGCGGAATCTCCACCCGGACGATTCTCCCGCCTGTGAGAAACTGCCGCGCGATGCGTGGACCTGCAACCCTCGCCGCCACGGTCGCCATCTGCACCGCGAATCGCAGCGCCCTGCTCGCCGAGACGCTGGCCGCGCTGCTGCCGCTCGTCGACGCCAGAACCGGCGAGGTCCTGGTGGTGGACAACGGCTCCTCCGATGACACTCCCCGCCTGCTGGCGGAGACCGCGTCATCGGCGGCCGTCCGCCCGGCTTCGTGCGCGCGGTGCGCGAGGACCGCCCGGGCTCTCCGCGGCGCGCAACCGCGCGGTGCGCGAAGCGCGCGGCGAGCTGCTGCTCTTTCTCGACGACGACGCGCTGCCGCAGCCGGGCTGGCTCGAGGCCTACCGCACGGCGTTCGGGGAGACCCGCGCCGCCGCCGCCGGGGGACCGGTCGAACCGATCTTCGGCGGTGCGCTCCCGGACTGGCTCGACGAGCGCTTTCTGCCCTATCTCTCGGCCTGGGATCGCGGCCGGGAGGTCGTTCCGCTGCACTACAACGAGCTGCCACGGGGCGCGAACATGGGCTTCCGCCGTGCGACCTTCGCCGATCTACGGCGACTTCCTCGAGCAGCTCCGGCGCAAGGGCGACGGGCTGCGCACGTGCGAGGAGATCGAGTACTGCCTGCGGCTCGAGCGCGGCGGCGAGGAGATCCTCTACCTGCCGCCGGCCTGGTGCGCCATCATGTCGCGACGCAACGGCTCTCGGTCGCCTGGATGGAGGCGCGCTTCGCCGGCCAGGGCTTTTCGGAAGCCATCGTCGAGTGGCGCCACGCCGGCTCGCGGGGACTGCGCCGCGGGCTGCGGCGCGTCGCCCGTTTGGATCGCGAGCCGGACCGCGATCCAGCGGCGACGTCGATGGCGCAATGCCTGGCGCCACACCTGCCGCGGCTATCGCCGAGGGGCGCTCTATGCGCTGTTCTGTCGTCGCGCCCTATCGCGCGCGCCGGCGGCGGCGGCCGCTGGCGCGCTTCGATCCGGGCCCCTGACCGCGCGGCGGCGGGCCCGCGCCCGGCTCATGCGCGCGATGGCTCAGAGGCTCAGAGGGCGACGTGGCGTGACCAGCGATTTCCCCAGTAGAGCGCCAGCGGGCGCACCAGGGGAAGAGGCGCTCGGCGCCCGTATCCATTCGCCCTTGAGCAAACCGACGAACCAGCGCCCTAGCGTCTGGCGGTGAAAGAGGTCGCGCATCATCTTCGCCGGCGGATAGCGCACTCCCAGCAGGCGCCAGCCGAATCCCTCGCTCGCCGCCCGCCGCCAGAGCGTCACCAGGTCGTAGGTGTGCGAGTGGAAGACGGCGGCCTCGGGAAGGTCGAGGATCGCGAGACCGCGCTCGAGCGCGGCGCGCCTGCCACTTCTTGTCCTCGAGGATCGGCGCCCAGCCGAAGGGCAGCGCTTCCCAGGCCTCCCGGCGGAGCGCCGCATTGACGGTCGAGAAGCCGATGCCGCCGTGGCGGGCGATCCAGCGATCGACTCGCTCGTGAAGTAGAAGCGCGGGCCGCAGGAGTGCCAGTAGAAGACGTCCTCCCGGCTCCGGCAGCTCGCGGATGCCACCCTGGACGGCGGCGTACCGTCCCGGGCGCAGCAGCGGCGCGGTCATCCGGTGGAGCCAGAGTGAATCGACCGGCACGGCGTCCTGGTTGAGGAAAACCAACACCCGGCCGCGCGCGAGGCGCGCGCCGAGGTCGCGCGTCAAGCCGTGATTGAAGGACTCCGGCGGGATGCGGCTCGACGCGGCGCCGTGCGCACGCATCCGCGCGAGCTCCGCGTCGACGAGGCCGAGTCGACGCAGAGCACCTCGAAGGGCACATCGATCTGCTGGCGCAGGATCTGCGCCAGGCCCGGACCAGCCGCTCGCCGCCGTTGCTGGGTCGGGATGATGACCGACACCGCGACCGCCGGGTGACCGGGCGATAATCCGCCGGAGAAACGATTGTCTCCTCGGCATCGGGCCCCGCGGGGATCGAGCGGCACCGCCTCGGGGCGGCCTCGCCGGCAGCAGGTCGTTCCAGGACGCCATCAGCTTCTCGGCGCTCGCGCGCCAGTCGTAGCGCTGTTCGGCGAGCGGCGCGCCCGACGCGCCGAGCCGGCGCGCGAGAAGATCGTCGGCGAGGACGCGGGCAGGTTGCCGCCGCAAGCTCCGGCGCAGATTCGGCGGTCAGCAGGTGCTCGCCGTCCGGCGACCGCAGGCCCTCGGCGGCGAGGCGCGTGGTGACGACCGGCAGGCCGCTGGCGAAAGCCTCGAGGAGCTTGAGCCGGGTGCCCGAACCGGCGCGGATCGGCGCCAGCAGGACTCGCGCGTCGCGATAGAACGCGGCGGTGTCCGGGCACCGTGCCGAAGACCTCGATGCCGTCGCGGCCGTCGGCCGCCAGTGACTCCGGTGGAGCGGATGCGCGCCGACGATCGCCAGCCGGGCATCGGTCCGCGCTGCCCGCACCCGCGGCCAGATCTCGCGAGCAGCCAGTCGATCGCGTCGCGATTCGGGCGATGACCGAAAGAGCCGACGAAGAGCACGACGTGGCGCGGCGGCGGGCCCCGTGCGCGCGCGGCCTGGAACCGCTCGCAGTCGACGCCGTTGTCCACGACCCGAATCCGCCGCTCGACCGTCGTGCAGGTAGCGGCCGAGCGTCGCGGCGTCGGCCGCCGACATGACATGCACCTGGTCGCAGCTCTCCGCCGAGCGGATCTCGTAGCGCAGCAGGCGGCGGTAGCCGGCGGACTCGTCCCCCCAGAGCACGCGATCGACCGCGAAGCGCTTCTCGAAGCCGAGCGCGCGCCGGCGGGCGGCGGTGACGAAGGAGAGGTCGAGCTCGGTCAGCGTGACCGCGCGGCCCGGAAACAGGCCGGCGAACTGACCCAGCTCCGTGTGCTCGAGCTGCACGATGCGGGCGTCGACAGGTCTCGGCGAGATCGCGCAGCCGGCGGCGCGCGCCGCGCGAAGGCGAAGTACTCGGCGCCGCGCGGCAGCAGACTCCAGGGCGGGTGGCGGCGCCTCCTCGCGGCGCAGGAAATGGACCGAGCGGCAGAAGCGCTGCGAGCTCCGCGCGCTGCCCGGCGTCGTCGCGCGTGGTCGAGAAGACCGCGAGATGGAGATCGAACTCGACGCCGGCGTGCCGCAGCAGGTTGGAGATCCGAACACTGCCGCCCGAGATCGCCGGAAAGACCGGATAGGGCGAGACCACCAGCACGCTGGGGCGCGACGGACGGCAGCCGCCGCGAGGGAGAGCGGCCGGCGCGCGGTGGCCCGCCTTTTCGCGGGCTCGTGCCCGATCTGCCCGCCGCTCGTAGAACCAGACTGCGGCGCCGACCCGGGCGCGGGCGAGCCGGGTGGCCAGGCTCGTGCGTGCCGGAGGCGGAGCCGAAACCGCCGCGAGAGCGGAGTCGCCGGCCCTCTCGGCGGCGTTCTCGGCAACCTTCGGATGGCTCGGATCGCTCGGGTCGCTCGGATCGCTCGGACCGCCCGGACGCGGTGCGCCGCCTGCCGCCTCCGCGAGCGAAGCGGGAACTGCGATGCGATAGCGCGCCCCGGCGGCGGAGCGCGCTGCCTCGGACAGGCGTCGCGAAGGCGATTCGACGGGCCGTTCGGTGCCCGTTTCACCGCTCACCGCCGTCAGCGTGGCGCTTGCCGCGCGCGCCGCGCGCGTGGCTTCCAGAAACCCCCTGCCCGAGATCGCGTCCGGCTCGAGGCAGGCGCCTTCGGCCCACTCGTTCCAGGCATTGATGAAGATCAACTGCTGACCCTCCGGCCGTTCGGCGGCGCGGGAAATCAGCGCCTTCGAGCCAGCGGCGATAGTGCGCCGGCGTCGCGCCTTGGAGAATGACCGCACCCGTTCGCCGGCGCGGCGCGTTGTCCCAGCCCGGAGTGAGGCAGCGAAAGGTCGGATAGGCGGGTTCGGCTCGCGCCAGCGATCTTTCGACCACCCCGGCGTAGTCATAGATCCGGTCGCCCGTCGGCGTCGTCCGATGGCGCGCACCACGAACCGGATCGAGATCCATCCAGTCGGGGGAAAACTCGACGGCGGCATCGAAGCCGATCTCCGCCGGCGCCAACCGGCGCTCCAGCCAGGGATCGCTCTCCACCCGGCAGAGGAGGGGGTCGCCGACGCCTCGCCGCAGCGCCTCGCGCCGGATGTGGGCGCTCGTGCGGCGCGGATCGGGCAGCGCCGCCGCGCGATAGACGAGCAGCAGGGGCCGCCCGTCGACGCGCAGGTAGCGCGGGTCGGCGAAGGTGTCGGCGAGATAGCGCGCGTGCGCCAGGTCGTCGCTCTCCGAGTAGCGCTGCTCGATCAGAATCTTCCCCTCACGATCGGACCACGCCCGGGTCCACGACTCGTTCGCCCAGCACAGGCAGAACGGGAGATCCGGAACGCCGGTGGCGCGGACCTCCTCGAACGGCCGTTCGAGGAGGCGCCGGCCTTCGAACCAGTAGTGGTAGTAGCAGAAGGCGTCGATACCGTGCGCCCGCGCGAGCTCCGCTTGCGCGGCGCGCGTCTCCGCGACGCGTAGGTCGTAGAAGCCGAGCTCACCCGGGAGGCGCGGCTGCGCATGACCGCGAAAGCGCGGGCGCGCCGAGGCGACGTTGCGCCACTCGGTGAAACCCGTTCCCCACCAGGCGTCGTTCTCGGCGATCGGATGGAACTGCGGCAGGTAGAAGGCGACGAGTTTCATCTCAGGCGGGCTCCGGCGACCAGCGATCCCGGCGCGCGCGCAGCACGGACCGCGCCACGGCCTCGAGATAGCCGCGTCCGAAGGTGGTGTCCGGCTCGAGGTAGGCACCCTCGCACCACTCGTTCCAGGCGAAGACGAAGACCAGGCGTTCGGCAGGCGGGAGATCGCGCGCGCGCCCGAGCGCCGTGTCGAGCTCGCGCTCGAAGCGCGCGGGCGAGCGGCCGGTGAGGATGAGGCCACGCGCGCCGCGGCGCGGCGTGCTATCCCAGCCCACCAGCGCGGCCGGCAGCAGCGGCGCCGGTGTCGGCGGCGGGATCATTCGCGCCCGACCCGCCGCGAGATCGTGCGCCTCGAGGCGCGGCAGCCAGCGGCGCAGGTGGCGGAGGTTCCGCACGCCACGCCCCAGACGCGGGCGTGCATCCAGCGCCGTTTCTCCGAGCCGGTCGAGCTTCGGCTGCCAATCGAGTGTGGCATCGAATCCCAGCCTGCGGAAGTCCGACGGGAAACAGCTCGTGTTCGCTCCGACAAGGTAGGGCTCGGCCAGGCCGCGCGCGCGCGCCGCTTCCTTGATCGCGGCCGTCGTGCGCAGCGGGTCCGGCAGCGAGAGCGGGCGATAGACGACGAAGACCGGACGCCCCGCGACGCGCAGGTAGCGTGGGTCGGAGAAAACGCCGGCCAGATGCTCGGCATGCGCCCGGTCATCCGCCGGCGAATAGGTCTGCGCGACCAGGACCTCCCGCTCCTCGCCCAGCCAGCTTCGCGACCAGGGTTCGTTGGCCCAGCACAGGCAGAACGGAAAGTCCGGTTCACCCTCGCGCAGCACCTCGTCCAGAGGTCGCGCGAGCAGTCGGCGCCCCGCGAACCAGTAGTGGTAGTAGCAGAAAGCATCGATGCCGTAGGCACGGGCGAGGTCGGCCTGCGCCAGACGCGACTCCGCCGAGCGCAGATCGTAGTAGCCGAGATCGGCGGGCTGCCGCGGTTGCTCGTGCCCGGGAAAGAGCGGGCGGGCGCGGGCGACGAATCGCCACTCGGTGAATCCCGGACCCCACCAGGCATCGTTCTCCGGGATCGGATGAAACTGCGGCAGGTAGAACGCGACCAGGCGCGGGCTCGACGATGGCGACGATGGCGCCGATGGCTGCGCTGGCACGCGTGCTAGCGTATCGTGTGGAGTCGCGGAACCACCACCCCGCGCGCCGGATCGTCGATGCCCAGAGGCCACCCAGCAAGCGGCGTCCACCGCACTCCATGAGCGCCCGTCACGCCGGCGCCGCCGGCGCCGCCGAGGCCGCGCTCGGCGTCTACACTCTGGCCAACGACGCCGTCATCGACCGGGCGCTGGCGCTGTTCGAGAGCGTCAAGACTTTCGCGCCGACGCTCCCGCTGCGCGTCATTCCGTACGATTCCCGGCAGCAGCTGCTCGCCGATTGCGTGCGCCGCTTCGGCTACGCCTACTTCGAGTCGCCCGAGCAGGAAGCGCTGCAGGCGATCGGCGAGAGGTTCTACCCGGCGAGCGAGTTCGCGGCGCGCGGATTCCGCAAGCTCGCCGCGTTCGAGGGCCCCTTCGCGCGTTTCCTCTTCCTCGACTCCGACGTCGTCGCGCTCTCGCCGATCGCCGCGATCCTCGGCGCCCTCGAGAGCGCCGACGTCGACCTCGTCCACTTCGACACCGACCTCGACCAGGTCTACCGCCCCGGACCACTGCGCGAGCGCCTGGTGGCGAACGGCGCCCGCGGCTTCAACTGCGGGCTCTTCGCCGGCCGGCGTGGCGCGCTCACGGTGGCGCGCCTGGCGAGCAGTCTCTCCCGCTTCGACGCCGACTGGAGCACGCAGCTGGTACCCAACGCGGAGCAGCCCTTCCTCAACTACTTCGCCGACCACGAACGCCTGCGCGTCGCCGCCGCCTACGAGCTGCTACCCGGCCACTGCTCCACCTGCTGGCCCGCCGCGGGACGCATCGAGGCCGACGGAGCCGACTATCGGCTGCGTGATTCCGGGCGATGGGACGAAGGGTGGAAGCTCCTGTGTGCCCATTGGGCCGGATTCCCCCTCGACCCGGCGATGCCGAATCACTGGCTCTTCGAGCACTTTCACCGCCTGGGAGCCCGGCGGCTGGCTGGCACCGGCCGCTCCGGCCGCTGACGACGGACCGCTCCACCTACGGAGCGGGCGGCGCCGCGCTTCGCGGCCGCACCCGGATCAAGAACAGGTCGGCGGCGATCTCCACCCCGTCGGGGTAGCGCGAACGGACGAAGCCGAGCAGCGAGCTCTCGGCGGTATCGCTGGCCGAGAGAATCAGGGTATCCACGCCGTAGCGGTCGATCACCGCTTCGATGGCCTCGGGCGAGCCCGTGCGCCGGACCGCCAGGGCGAGGCTGTACACCGGTCGCTCCAGGAAGAGAGTGTCGTGGAAGCCCAACGCCGTCGCCAGGCGGGCCTCCGGCGGGGCCGCGAGCCGGACGGCGTCGGCGCGCGCGACGAGCGACCGATGCTGCCATTCGATCCCCTCCCAGTCTTGCCGCGGCGCGAAATCCACCACCGCGCAGGCGAGCGCGACGACGACGAAAGCGCTCTCCGCGAAGCGCGCCGGGGCCAGGCGACACGCCAGGTCCCGCAGCATCCAGGCGGTGGAGGCCACGGCGATCGCGAAAAGCGGCAGCAGGAGGCGGGCCCTGAAGTCGAAGTAGACGAGGACGACGGCCAGATTGCCGAGCGCGAAGAGCTCCGCCGGGCCGCGCGAGCGCACCAGGCCGTAGCTCAAGCCCAGGAGCAGCAGAGCCGCCACCGCGAGCGCGCCGGCCCCCGCCTCGACGACCTTCGCCCGGGCGAAGGGAATCCCGTCGCGCAGCCGGCTGCCGAGCCCGTCAGCGATCTCCTGCGCCCGCTTCGGCACGCGTTCGAGGACTCTTCTCCACGGGAGGAGCGGTGAATCCGGATCCCCGAAGTCCTGATGCAACATCCCTGATGCATAGCTGTACACCGCAACCTGGTCCATCGGCGGGGCCAGCCGGACCGCCCGATTCCTGAGCGCCCACGGCACAGTGACGGCAAGGATGGCGAGGACCAGCGCGGCGAGGAGCCTTAGCCCGGCGCGCCCCAGCCGCCAGGGCCGCTGCCCGTAGACCCGGCCCAGGGCGAGCCGGGAGAGGACGATCGCCGGCAGGAGCAGCGCCGAGAGCGAGCGCACGTGCAGCGAGAGTCCGATCGCGAGCCCGAGCACCACCTCGCGGCGCCAGGAGGGAGCTCGCGAAGCCCACCTCTCGACCAGGAGACAGGCGAGGACGGCGCCGAGACCCGGGACGTCCGACATGATCTCGTTCGAGAGCCGGCGGAAGCCGGGATTGAACCAGAGCAGGAGCGCCACCGCGAGCGCCGGCGGCCAACCCAGGCGAGGCCGCATCCAGCGGAAGTAGAGCACGGCGGCGATCGCGCCGAGCAGGCTCACGTAGAGGTTCAAGGCGCCGAAATTGGTGCCGAAGGCCGCGATGACGGGCGCAATCAGCAGCGGGAATCCAGGCGGCCGGGTGATGAAGGGGATCCCGAGATAGGAGTAACCGTCGCCGGCGAGCAACGATCTGGCGGTGCTGACATAGATGGACGCGTCCCGCACCGGCTCGTACCAGGGGTGAACCACGAAGCCCAGGCTCACCCCCATCACCAGCAGGAACAGCAGGAAGGCCAGCTGTTCCGCGGCTTTGCCGAGGGGCGTATCGCCCGTCGGAAGAGAGTCGACTGGCGCGCGAGCCTCCGTCCTGCCCATGGACCGGTGAACATAGCAGCAGTCCGCGCCGCCCGGACTCCACACGGGCCCGGCCCGCGGCTCCGCGACCACCGGGGGAAGGGTGACCTTCCGCCTATAATCCGCGCGTGCGCGACCTCGACAAAGTCCCGCCCGCGTCGCTGGCGCGACCTTCCCTGGCGCTCCTCGCGCTCGCCGTCCTCGGTCTGGCGTGCCACCCGCCCGAAGTGGCGCGGGCGAGAGCACCCAACGTCATCCTGGTGACGATCGATACGCTGCGGGCGGATCACCTGGGCATCGATGGCTACCCTGTCGACACCTCGCCGAACCTCGATGCCCTGGCGCGCGCGGGGAGTTACTTCACCGCCTGCTACTCCCAATCGGCCGCCACGGGTCCCTCCCATGCGAGCCTGTTCACTTCCAACTACCCGCAAAGCACCGGCGTGCGCTCCAACGAGCAGCAGTTTCCGGAGCTTCCCTCCCTGATCTCCGTTCTGCGCGCCGAGGGCTATATCGCGGCCGGTTTCGTCTCCAGCGTGGTCCTCGGCCGCAAGTTCGGGATCCAGCGGACCTTCGACCACTTCGATGACCAGGCAACGACGGTCGAGGCCAACCGCCGGGACCGGGAGAGCGCCCGGCCGCCGCCACTCTCGCCGCGGCGCAGGCCTTCCTCGAATCGCCCGGGCTGCGGCAGCCATTCTTCCTCTGGGTCCACCTGATCGATCCCCACGGCCCCTACGAAGCTCCGGAGCAGCCCGACCGCTTCGTCGGCAACGTCCACTATGAGCAGTACCGGCGCGAGCTCACGGCGGGAACTTCGAACTGGGAGTGGAACCGGATTCCGGCCTATCAGGTCCTCGCGGGCTCCACCGAAGCGGCGTTCTACATCGCTCGCTACGACGGCGAGATCCGCTACGTCGACGAGGCGATGGGGACCTTTCTCGCCCGCCTGAAGCAGCTCGGACTCTACGACGAGAGCCTCATCGCGGTGACCTCGGACCACGGCGAAACGCTGACGGAGCCGGGACACAAACGGCTCTTCTCGCACGGCACCATCGCCTACGAGGAGGTCGTGCGGGTACCGCTGATCGTCAAGACTCCGCGTTCAGGGAGAGCGCTCGAAGGCATCCGGACCGATGCTCCGGTCACCCTCCTCGACCTCGCTCCGACCTTGCTCGCCCTGAGCGGACTCGACTCGCCGGCGACCTTCCGGGGTCGCGACCTGACGCGCGCGCGGCTCCGGCCGAACGACGCGATCTTCTCTTTCGGCAGCTACGGTTCCGCGCGGCTCGAGCAGCGCATCGGCACCCAGTTCACCGTCCGCAAGGGTCCCTTCCGCTACATCCAGAACACCGTCGACGATTCCGAGGAGCTCTACGACCATGCGGCCGACCGGCTGGAGTCGCAGAACATCGTCGCGCTGCATCCGTCGATCCGGGCCCGGCTGCGCAGCGACCTGTCGGCCCACTTCGCCAGCGCCCCGGCGGGTGACGCAAAGGCCATCGAGAACTCGCGCGAGCATGCCGAAAAACTGAAATCCCTCGGCTATCTGTAACGCGTTCGCGCAACGCGCGACCGCAGCCGGGCGGCCCTGTCGCGCCAGTGCCGTCGGTACCGCCGGATGTTAGTATTGCCGCCGTTCTCGTGGCTGAATCCGTCGCCGACTCCGTTCTCGACCGCCCGTTCGCGGATATGCGGCCGTTCTTTCACTTCCTCCGCGAACGCGGTTTCGCGCCCGGATTCACCGTCGACGTCGGCGCCAATCGCGGCCGCTGGACGGAGATGCTCAAGGAGGTCTTCCCGGAAGGCGAAGTCCTCATGCTCGAGCCGCAGCCGGAAATGCGCGACGACCTCGACGCCGTCTGCCGCCGCCTGCCGGGAGTGCGCTGGGTCGAGACCGCGGTTGGCGCTCGCGACGAGACGCGGCTGCAGACTATCTGGGAGGACCTCGAGGGCTCGTCGTTCCTGCCCAAACCCGACGCGGGCCGTCAGGCGAGCGGAGTCCAGCGCCCCGCAAGGGTTCGGCGGCTCGACGACCTGCTGCGCGAGAACGGCGGCCGGATTCCGGACCTCGTCAAGCTCGATGTCCAGGGGTTCGAGCTCGAGGTCCTGCGCGGATGCCCGGAGATCTTCGGCCAGACGGAGCTCTTCATCCTCGAGGCGTCGCTCTACGTGTTCCTCGACGACACTCCCCTGGTGAGCGAGGTCGTCGCGTTCATGGCCGCGCGGGACTACGAGGTCTACGACATCGCGGGCAGAATCCGCCGCCCGATCGACGGCGCGCTCGCCCAACTCGACATTGCCTTCGCCCGCCGGCGCGGCCGTCTTCGCCAGCACGACCTCTGGTCTTGACGTCTCGAGGCGGGCCGAGAATCACGCCCGAAGCGATCTGAGCTCCTTGATCACGAATCCGAACTCGCTCGAGATCGAGAGTACCGCCCCGGCACGCGGACGCCGCGGGGCGATCCTCCTGCTGTGGGTGATCGCGCTCGTCGTCGGAGCCTCGCTTCGCCTGCCCCACCTGCTGTCGGAGACGCCGCACTACGACGAGTGGCATCCGCTCCTCTGGGTCAAGCGACAGAATCTCGAGAAGATCGCCACGACCTTCGGCAAGGCCGACCGCTCGCTGCCGGTGTCCATCTATGCCGAGCTCCTGACGCGTTCGATCGGGCTCTCCGATTTCGCGCTGCGGCTGCCGTTCGCGGTCACCGGTCTGGCGATGCTGATCGTCCTCCCGCTGGCCATCCGCAGGCGGTCCCAGCCGGAGGCCGTCGCGCCCATGTTCGCGCTGATGCTGGCGACCTCGCCCCTGCTCGTCTACTACTCGCGGGCGATTCGACCCTACGGCATCGCGACGCTCTGCGCCTTCCTGGCCGTGCTGGCGCTGCGGCGGGCGCTCGAACCGGGCGCTCGGCGCTGGGTCTGGGCCTATGTCGCGTCCGCCGCGATCGTCGGGTGGACGCTGCCGGTGCATTTCCCGTTCGCCGTCGCGCCGCTCGCCTTCGAGTTCCTGTCGCGCTGGCGGCGGCACGGCTTCGAGGCGGCCAAACCTGCCCTCGGCGTCGGCCTGCGGCTCGGGGCGGTCCTGCTGGTCCTGCTCGGCCCGGCGCTCTGGCGCGACTCGGCCTCGATCAGCGAGAAGGCGGGGGGCAGCGGGTTCGATCTCTTCGGCCTCCTGGCGACGCCCCGCGTGCTCTGTGGCACGCACTCCTGGCTCTTGATGGCGCTCTGGTCGGCCGGCGTGGTCTGGGGTGGGGTGGCCGCCTGGCGCCGATCCGACAAGGTCCTGCAACCCCTGATCCTCGCCTGCGGCGGGCAGATCGCAGCGGTCGGCGTCGCCCAGCCTTACCTCATCGACGAAGCGATCGTCCTGACGCGCTATCTCCTCCCGGTGGGCGTGGTGGGCTGGCTGCTGGTCTGCGATCTGCTGCAGCGGCAGATCGCGCGCCTGGCGGGTGCCCGGAGAGGCGCGACCGCGGTCGTCGGCGCGCTCGCCGTCGGACTCGTCGTCTTCCTCTCCGGACCGTTGCACGGTTGGCTGCAGGGCGCACCGGACAATTTCGCGTCGACGCGCCTGCACAACCAGTTCTGGGCACAGAAGTCGGTTTCGTCCGGCCGATGGCCACCGGCTCCCCCCGCGAGCTACGCGCGGATCGAGTCTCTGCCCCCGCAAAGCGCCGCCGTGCTCGAAGTGCCCTACTCGGGCTACCTCGCCGAGCCCTATGCCTACTACCAGTTGGCGCATCGCCAGGAGGTCTTCCTCGGCGTGACCGCCGATTTCTGCGCCCGCCACAACACCATCGAGCTGCCGGCTTACGGCACCCGCGGATTCAAGCTGGCGCGCTTTCTCGCTCTCGGCGACCTCGAGGGCATGCGGCGCCGCGGGGTCCGCTTCGTGGTCCTGCACCGCCATTCGGAGAAGAAGGTCGGCGAGGTCTACCTGAAGAACACCTTCTTCGACTTCGACAAGTGCGTAGGGGCCTTCGCGGCGCTGAGCGGCGTGGTGCCCGAGATCGACGATCGCATCGCCTTTTTCGACCTCGGAGCGCGCTAGGAAGAGGAACGAGCACGAGGAACGAGCACGAAAAAAGGCCGGCTCCCTGAAGGAACCGGCCTTTCGAATCAAGAAACCTGGACCGCGATCGGCCGACTGCCGGCCGATCAGGTCATCAGGTGATCAGCGGTAGGACTCGTATTCGTCGAAGTCGAGCTGGCTCGCCGCGGCCGTACCGGGGAAACCGTCGAAGTCGAAGAAGCCGACCTGGACCTGGTCACCCTGGTAGTTGCCGTCGTCGATGTTCGTGCGCTGGAAAAACTGCGTGCCGGGAGTATCGACGCGGAAGCAGCCGAAGATGCCGTTGGCGCCGGCCGTAGCCTGCGTCCACTCGCACTCGACCTGACGATCCAGGGCGCCGCCGAAGTTGGCGAGGAAGAATCCGCCGACCGCTTCGTAGATGCCGCCGTCGGTGTAGGTCCAGGCGTGCAGACGCCAGTTGCCCGTGGTGTTCTGACGCTGGATGAAGACGATCTTGTGCGGGGTCGCCGGAGCGGAGTCATCGACGACATTCATCAGGCGGAAGTTGCGGCCAGCACCGGCCGACGGGGCGAGCAGGCCATCGACACGCAGGCGGAACCGCAGGAGCAGGTGGGTTTCGTCGGTGGGATGATCGCTCTGTACGAACACCGGGTTGGTGACGCCGACACCGGCGTCGACGTTGATCGACAGGCCGAAGTTGGTGCCGCCGAGCGCCGAACCGGCACCCACCGTGAGCGAGTTGACGGCCGCGACCGGCATCGCCGTGATGAGCGCGACCGCAGCGCCCGTTGCCAAGACCAGACTGAGCTTCTTCATTATCGTCTCCTCTTCGTAGAAAAACCGGCATGATTTACGCCGCGTTTTCGTGTTCTGGCGCATGAGGTACCGTAACTAGTTAATGGGAGTCGAAAGAGCCGGGCGTGTTACCAGACGTTCTCCGCTTTTCTGGCCTCGCGACCCTCCCTTCTGTCCCGACCGGACCGGCAACCGTCAGTGAAGATAACCCAGGGCGGCGAGATCCTGTTTCAGGCTCTCGTCGGCATCCAGGGGGGTGGCGGCGGGCGCCGGACCTTGCCAGCGCAGACGGAGCTCGAGCCCGCCGGCCTTGCCGCCCGGCTCGCAACCGACCACGGCAAGCCGTTTCGACCAGCCGTCGCGCAGCTTCTCGACCCGGGCGGCGACGGTGAGCTTCGCCGTTTCGTCGCAACCCTCGCCGCGCGCCTCGATCGCCAGCTCGACGTCAGGCCGGAGCGCGCGCTCCAGGTGAAATGCCAGGGTTTCGCGCGGCCCGAGGTTGGCCTCGGCGAAACCGATGTACTTCCACTCCAACCGGGGTCCGGCCAGGCGCGCACTCTTGACGCTCGCCGGATCGACGAGATCGGAGTGGATTCCCAGCTGGAGCGGCAGGTCGGAGAGATTCTCGACCTCCAGCCGCAGGCCGGCCGCCCGGCGGCCGAAGGTGCTCTCCATGGCGCGGGCCATCTCGCTCGCGTCCGCAGTCGCCGGCGCCGCCGCCAGGGGCTCTTCGTCGAACTCGCGGGTCCGGAACCAGACCAGCTCGCTGGCGATCGGTTTCCAGACGCTGTTGCGCCAGTCGAGCTTGAGGCCACCCGGCGACAGCAGGCTCAGGCCGTGGTTGGTCGAGGCGGAGTAGGCCCAGGCCGCGCGGCCGGCCGGCTCCCGGGCGCCCGCCAGCAGCGGGCCGAGCGACTCACCATCGATGCCCTGCGGCACCGGCACGCCAGCGAGCTCGAGCAGGGTGGGAAAGAGGTCGATCAGCCGGACCTGGGACGGCACCGTCGCCGCCTTGCCCTGGCCGGGAAGGACGACGACGAGCGGTACGCGCAGGTTGCTGAGGGTGAGATTCGCGTGCCCCCAGCGCCCGAGCTCGCCAAACGACTCGCCATGATCGGAGAACAGCACCACGACGGTGTTGCGAGCGAAGGGTGGCTCGGTGAGTCGCTGCAGGAGGGGCGCGAGCTTCTCGTCGGTGAAGGCGATGGCGCTGTCATAGGCATCGCGCGGCAGCTCGGAGAGCGCCTCAGGAACGAGCGCGGCGGCCTCTTCGGGCCGCTGGCGGATGACCGGATGGAACTCGGCCAGGAAGCCGCCCTCCGGCAGCGTCGGGTCGTTCGCGACATCGACCGTCCAGTCGGCGGACAGTTGGCTGAAACGGTCGAAGTAGGGCTGGCGTGCCGGATTCGGCGTGTGAATCTCATAGGTGTGGAGGAAGAGCAGGAACGGCTCCTCGCGGCTGTCGTCGAGCCACCTCCCGACTCTGGCCAGGCTCATCTCCAGCTCCTGGAGCCGGAGCTCTGTCGACGCGAGATAGGCGAAGCTGTCGAATCCCTTGGCGAGGCCGTAGATGGGGTGGACGAAGCCGCCGGCGGTGAAGGCCTGCGTCCGGTATCCGGCCTCGCGCAGCAGTTCCGCCAGAAAACCGTAGGCCGAGGCGTCGACCGCCATCCGGTAGTAGTTGGCCGGGTGACGGAACGCCTCGAGCCCGGTGAAAAGCGAGAAATGCGAGGGGAGCGTCCAGCCCGAAGGGGGGACCACCTGGCGGAAGGTTACCGAGCGATGGTCGCGCACCCAGGCGTCGAGCCTCGGCGAGGTCGGGCGGGAGTAGCCGTAGAGCGAGAGATGATCGGCCCGCAGCGTATCGAGCGAGATGAGGACCAGGTTCGGGCGCTCGGCCACCCCCGCCGCCCCTGCCCCTCCCAACGGCCCCGACGCCGACCAGATTCGCGGCGCGCTCACGACGGCCGCAAAGTTCGCGTCCGCCGCCGGTTCCGGGACGACGCCCAGACGCAGCTCGACCGGGCCAGGGGCGAAGTCGTCGAGCTCGACCTTGAAGTCGGTCCAGCCGGCGACGAGCTCCGCGGACGTGAGCAGTCGATCCATCACCACCCGCGCCGGGCCCGCCTTCCCGGTCGCCTCCAGTTTCACGCGCGCGCCGGTCCCCGAGCCCGCAAGCCGGCCGACGCCGAAGGCGAGCCGCGCCGCGCGCGGCAGGTTCCCCTGCTTCTCCACGAAGCCGGAAGCAGGCACCACCAGAACGTCGCGGGCATCGTCGGCCAGCGTCACCTTCCACGGCAACCGGGCGGCGACGTTCAGGCGCTCCGCGCTCAAACGGGCGCGACCGATGCAGAGCTCGCTCATCGTGACCACCTCGCCGGCGACCGTGGTCGGCTCGAGGCGCAAGGTGAAGGAGGACGTCCTCGGCAGGCGATCCGTGAGGTCGAAGAGAAAGTTGTCGCGCAGGGTCCCGGCGCCGGCTTCCTTGGCGAGCTCCAGGCGCCCCGCGGGCTCCGGCCCGCCGCTGCCCTGCCAGGAGACCCGGACCCCGCCCCGCCGGACCCCCGCGATGCGCACGAACAGGGCGTCGATCTCGCCGGGTTCGAACCGACGGGCGAAATCCAGGTAGGGCGCGGCGGCGCCGCCGCGCAGCGTCAGCCCGTGCACCCCCGACGAGTCGAGCACCGCCGCGTCCGCGCTCAATTGCACCCCTGCGGGGACGGCGCGTTGGGCGAGCACCGGCGCGAGCACGCATTCGACCTCACGCAGCTGGGCGGCCTTGAGCTCATCGCCGGGCGAGCCCTCGATCCAGCGCCACGAGCCGGGCGCGGATCTTTCGGGAGCGCAGGCGAGCGCAAAAAAAGCGAGGAAGGGCCCCAGCCAGGCGATGGCCGCCGGCCGAGCCGCCGGCGCCGGACGCCGGAAGCGAGCCGGGCTCACTGCAGGTATCCCAACGCGCGCAGCGATTTCTCGACTTCTTCCGGCAGTACCGCCGCTTCGCGCTGGAGCATCCGCTCCGGCGGACGCCCCGCGCTCCACTGGCGGAGGCGGTGCAACAGCGGGCGGGCGAGATCCGGCGATGCGGCGGCGAGGTCCTGCGCTTCCGCCGGATCCTCGCGCGAGCGAAAGAGCTCGATTTTGCCGGATTCGAGCGTCAGGATCAGACGGAACAGGTCGCTCGTCGCCGCCCGTTGGACGCCGAAGAAGGGCGACTCCGAGAACGCCATCCGCTCCTGCGCCGGTGGCTCGCCGGCGAGCCAGGGTACCAGCGACCGTCCTTCCATCCCTTGCGTCCCCGGCATCTCTCCGTCCGCCGCGGGAGCCGCGACGCCGGCGAGCTCGAGGAGCGTCGGCGCGAGATCGATCGTCTCCACGGTCTCCCCGACCCGGCGCCCGTTGCGCGCGCCGGGTGCGCGCACCACCAGCGGGACATGGGTGACCGTCCGGTAGAGCTTTTCGTGCAGGACGGAGCCGTGCTCCTGGAACTCCTCGCCGTGGTCGGACACCAGGGCGACGACGGTCGAATCCGCCAGGCCGAGGTCGTCGAGCTGGCGCAGCAAGCGGCCGAACCAGTCGTCGACCAGCGCCACCTCGCCGTCATAGAGGGCGCGCGCGTACTCGAGATCACGGCTGGCGAGCGACCGGGGCTCGGCCGTGTACTGCGACATGCGGATCGACTCGAGCGCTTCACTCGTCGGTTCGAAGCCCGGCGTCGGCGCGGCGAGGTCCGCCAGGAAGCGGCTGCGGAAGGGTTCCCGCGGCGCGTACGGCGTGTGCACGTCGTAGGTGTGGATGAGGAGGAAGAACCTGCCCTGCGACTGCTCAGCCAGCCACTTGCCGATGTGACTCTCCCCCACAGCGAGTCCGCCGCCGTTGATGTCGAAATAGGTGTCGAAGCCCTGGTCCAGCCCGAACTGGCTCTTCATGTAGCCGCCGTCGATGAACGCACCGGTCACGAACCCAGCCTCCTGGAAGCGCTCCGCGAGCGTCACGACCGCGGACTCCAGGCGATCCCCGTCGTGCAACACGAGGTGGGTGCTGGGATAGAGCGAGGTGAGGATCGAGGTCTGGGAAGGGAGCGTGTTCGGCGCCTGGCTGAACGCCCAGTCGAACTGCACGGACCGCCGCGCGAAGGCATCGATGTTCGGCGAAGTCTGGCGCGCGTAGCCGTACGCGGAAAGATGGTCCGCCCGCAGCGTGTCGACGTCGACGAGGATCACCGCCCGGACCGCGGTCGGATCCGGGAAGGTCGGCCCGCACGCCAGGGTCAGCGCTGAACTGAGCAGCACTGCGAGAGACCCTGAACGCTCGCGAGTCAATCGCTTAGTGTCCACCGCGATCGCCGCCGAAGCTCGAGCCTGGGCTCGGTGAGCTCATCTCGACCGCGGCCACAGGGTGAGCGCGTCGAGGCTCCCCGGCGAAATCAGACCCCGCGAGTCGAGCAGCGCCAGATCCCGGCTGACGTCACGTTCGAGCGCGTAGGTGAGCTCGGGATTCGCCGTGCAGATGGCACAGAAGGGGACGTCCTGCGAAGACAGCTGGCCGCCGACCGCGTCGAACTCGCCGCGATCGGCGAAGGCCAGGCGCGACATTCTGTAGTCGGGCTCGTTGAACAGCAGGGGGCCATCTCCGGGCAGAGAGCCGTACACGCGGTGAAGCCCCTTGTCCGGCGGCATGCAACAGGGCATCACCCGCCCGCGGGCGTCGAGGGTGAGACTCTGGTAGAGCCACGGACAGGTCGAGGTCCCGTTGCGGCTCGGCTCCTCGACGGAGCGCTCCGCGAGCCGCTCCGCCCAGGGAAGCTCGAACTGCTCGTCGATCGCGGATTCGGGCAGCTCGACCTGCCGCCAGTCGTCCAGCGGCCCCTTGAAGGTCGCGCCGGGACGCAGAAGATGGATTCCTTCGCGCTCGGAGCGCGCGACTCGGACGCTGGGGTCGTCCCAATCCACGGCAAACGGCGTACTGATCGAGATCTGATCGACACCGAGGTCGGTGGCGATGCGGATCGCTTCGTCGACCTCCGCGAGATTGTGCTCGAAGGTGAGAAAACGCCAGAGGATGTAAGGGACGTTCGATCCCCGGCGCTCCCGCGCCGCCAGCAACTTGCGGACGTTGGCCAGGATGAGCGCCAGATCGCCGCCGCGGCGAAAGCGCGAGTAACCCTCCTGGGTGGCGCCGTCGATCGACAGGAAGATGAAGTTCAGCCCGCAGCCGACCAACGCCTCGGCGTCGATCGGCAGCGAAAAGTTGGTGGAGATGCAGGTGTGCAGCAGGTAGTTCTTCGCCGACCGGATCATCGCCGGCGTCTGCTTGTTGAGCAGCGGCTCGCCGTAGTTGTAGAACACGGCGCCGAAGCCGAAGGGGCCGAGCCGAGCGAGAAAATCCGCGTAGACGGAGGCCGACAGGAGCCCTCCGGGCCAGTCGTACTGGCCGCTGCGCTCCGGATTCGCCGTATGGACGCATCCGGGACAGGAGAGATGGCAGTTGTTCGCCGGATCGAGCATGAGCTGCACCGGCCGCGAGGCGAGGTCGGTATGGCGATGCTCGAAGTGATGCCGGGCGACGGCGAGGTTCGTCACCTTGAGCGCCAGCAGCCGCCCGAAGGCGGAGGAGCCGTAGGCGCCGGCGAAGCGGTCGGCCAGAGCCCGCTGCAGGCGATCTGCGAGCGCGAGGAACTCGCTCTTCGAGGTGACCAGCCGCGAGCGCGTGAACAGCTCGCGCACGAGCTCGTCGGCGCCGGGGGGCGTCGCCATCGGCGCGCCGGCGGGACCGCCGCTTCCGCCGCCGTCGATCTCTCTGGCGCTCATCCGGCCGACGTCTCCTGGTCCGTCTTCTGGCGATGGCAGTTGAGGGCGCCGCAGTTCAACGTACAAAGATCCATGACCGCGCGATCCTGGGCCGCTTTCGCTCCGCTCCAGAGCTCGCCGAGCGAGCGCTCGCGAGCGTTGCCGACGAACGGCCGCTCCAGGATGCGACGCGTGTAGAAGCACAGCGCCACGTCGCCCCGCGAGTCCACGAGCAGGTTCTGATGATGGGATCCGCAGACCGGAGTGGCGGTCTCGAAGTCGGGATCGTCGATGTAGCGCAGGATCCAGTCGAGGTCCTGCGGGCCCTTCACCAGAAATCCGCGCTCCGGGTCGAGCGTCGTCAGGAAGTCGCTGAACAGCCGCTTCGCCTCACCCTTCTCCTCGACGGTGTTCCAGAAGTGTTTCTCGAAGAAGGCGTCGCGGGTCGGATGGGAGTTGGAAAACGTGCGCGAGAGAACCTGCAGGTCGACATGCTGCGTGCCGAGCTCGCGACAGAAGGCGACGAAATCCGGAAAGAGCGGCAGGTTCTCCTTGAACAGCACGCCGGTGACGCAGAGCCGGAAGCTCTCGGGCGCCCAGCGATCGCGAGCCTCGGCAAGGAGCCGGATCGCGCGCGTGGTCTCGGCGAAGGCCTCGGGGAGCCCGCGGGTCATGTTGTGGATCTCGGCGCGGTGACTGTCCAGGGAGACCGCGGCGAAGGTGACCCCGCTCTCCACCAGGTTCCGCGCCACCTCCGGCGTATCGATCCGCGAACCGTTGGTCATGATCATGCACGGCAATCCAGCGCCGCGACAGGCCGCGGCGATGGCGAACAGCTCCTCCCAATCGAGGGTGACCTCGCCGCCCGGGAGGACCACGCTCCCCGCCCGGTTCAGGCGCGAGAACTCCTCGATGATCTCGATCCGGCGCTGGCGCGACATCGCGTCCGGCGGCAACTCGTGGCGCCAGATATGGCAGTGGCGACAGCGATAGTTGCAGATGTCGCTCGCGGGCAGCGACAGGAACAGCGTCGCGGGCGGAGTCGCGCCGGGATCGAAGGCGACGGTCACCGCAGGGGCCTCGGGGGATCGACGCGCGGCGCGCCGTGGGCAGACCCGGCGACTTCCTGCCCCGCCGAACGGATGACGCTCTCGACGAGATAGAGAGGACGCCCCTTGACCTGCTCGAAGGTGCGACCCAGGTACTCGCCGATGAGCCCGAGAAAGAGCAGCTGAACTCCAGCCAGGAAGACGATGGCGGCGATCAGCGCGGTGAAGCCGCGCGGCGAAGTGCCGAGCAGCAGCCGCTCCGCCAACACATAGAGCAGATACCCACCGGTGGTGAGCATGGCGAAGCAGCCGACGCCGGCGGCAGCGCGCAAGGGTGCGGCGGAGAAACCGAGCAGCCCGTCGAACAGCAGGCCGAGCAGCCTGAAGAAGCCGAACTTCGATCTGCCGGAGTGACGCTCGCGGCGTTCGACATCGAGCCCGGTCTGGCGAAAGCCCACCCAGGCGCGCAAGCCGCGCAGGAAGAGGTGGCGCTCCCCGGTCGCCCGCAAGGCGCTCGCCACCCGTCGGGAGAGCACCGCGAAGTCCCCGGAATCCAGCGGGATGCGAATGTCCGACAGGCTGGCGATCAGACGATACGAAGCGGCGTAGCAGGCGCGCAGAATCAGACCCTCTTTGCGGTTCACGCGGCGCGCGTAGACGACATCGAAGCCCTCGAGCGCCTTCTCGAGGAGGCGGGGGATCTCCTCCGGCGGGTCCTGCAGGTCGCCGTCCATGACCGCGATCCAATCGCCGCTCGCGTGATCGATGCCGGCGGCGATCGCCGCCTGGTGGCCGAAGTTCCGCGACAGGTGGACGACCACGAGGCGATCGCTGCGCTGGGCGAGAGCGTCGAGAAGCGCCGCCGAGCCGTCGCTCGAACCGTCGTCCACCAGCACGAGTTGGTGCGGTCCGCCGGTCAGTCCATCCAGCACCGCGCCGACGCGGCGATGGAGCTCCTCGACCGTCCCGCTTTCGTCGAAAATAGGCACAACGACCGACAGTCGGCTCATCCCGGTGGTCTCGACGAAAGGCGTGGTGGCAGGCACCGGACAGACGGGATGCCGACCATAAGGGCGACATCTTACGTCGCCGGGCCTCGAATCACCATTTTCGGCGGGCTAGCCGCAGCTGCGCAGACCCAGGTCGCGCGCGGCGGCGAGCATCGGCCGCACGAAGAGCTCACCCGGCAGGACCCCGACCGCGACATCCACCTCGAGCGCCGGCGAGCCAGCGCCGTCGAACCAGGCGACCCCCTCCTGCACCATCGAGAACCGCAGGCGGTAGCGCCCGGGATGGCGCGGCGGCGGGAGGCAGCCCGAGATCGTCACCGTGTCGCCGGCGGCGAGATCGAACGGCAGGTCGGCACGCGCGCCCTCCTCGACGATCGCGCGACTCTCGGCGTCCAGCCAGTACCAGCCGAGCCGGACGGAGCGCGTCCCGGCGATGTCGGTGCCGACGCTCGGCCAGGGCGCCGGGGACAGGTTCGAGACCGCGATCCGGACCGGCTCGGACACGCCCACCCGCATCGACAGGAGGCGCTCGCCGTCGAGAAGCCGCAGGCTCTGCTCGAAGCTCGTGAGCGGGGTCGGCTCGGCGAGCAAGGGCGCGAAGCGCTCGCCGGCGCGAAAGACCGACAGTCGATACTGCTCGAGGAGCGGCCTGCCGGCGTGCACGCGGGGCAGCCCGCGGTGCAGATAGCTCAGCCAGAAGTCGGGTCGGCCGTGATAGAGCGCCGTGCGGGCGCGACTCAGGAGTCCATGTTTGTTGGCCGGCTCTCCCAGGCAGACGAGATAGCTCGACGAGACGCCGACGAAGAGCAGCCCGAGGGCGGCGACCGCACCGGCGCGCGCCCAACTTCGCACCGGCGGCGAGGTGCTGGATCGGCCCGGCCATCCGCTCCGCACGACGAGGAAGATGAGGCCCAGCCAGAATGGCGTCGCGAGCGTCGCATAGCGCGACGCAAAGGCCACCGGCCCGCCGCCGGACCACCTCCCCAGCCCCGACAGCAGCGCCGCGCCGACGGCGAAGGCGCCGTGGGCGAGTGTCCACTTGAGCCACGGCTCCATCCGGCCGCGCTGCCGGCGCAGCTCGCGCCAGCCCAGAACGCCCCAGGCGAGCAGGCCCAGAACGCCGACGAGCGCTCCGATGCCGGAATCGCGCGGCGGCCAGGCCGAGCCCGAGAACTCCGCCAACGGGGCTCCGAGCAGGGTGGCGGCGAAATAGAGCACCGCGCCGGGGTGGAATCCGCGGCTCGTCGGCTCGAACTGGACGGGATCGCCGGCCCAGTTCTGAAAATAGAGCCACGAGACGACCGCCGCCACACCGAGCAGGGCGAGCGTGCGCAGCCATCGGCTGCGGCGCTCGCCGGCGCCCAGCGCCACGGGCAGGGCGGCGGCCCACCAGAAGACCGGTCCGGCGGCGTGCGAGAAGGTCGCGACCAGGCCGGCGAAGGCGACGCCCAGCCAGTGCCAGGGCCGGAGCCGATCGCGCGCCAGAAGATGGAAGCCCAGCGCCACCGCGAACATCGCCAGGAAGGCGTGCATCATGATGCCCCAGAGCCAGTTCTCGAACTGATTGAGCGAGAACAGGGCAAGCGAGATCAGAAACGCCACGCCGATGGCCAGGGATCGCGGCACCTCGCGCAACAGCGGCCGCGCGGATTGAAGCCAGAGCGCGAGGAGGCCCAACCCGAGCACGACACTGAGCAGCACCTCGGCTCGGGTATTCCACCCCGTTCCTTGCGCGAGGGGCACCAGGATGAGGCGCGGAACGAGGATGCGGTGGGCGTTCTGGGAGCGGGCGAGATCCGCCAGGGTCCACTCGCCGCGTTGATAGCGATCGTAGTCGTAGGGCAGATTCCACTGATCCAGAACCGGCACATCGACCGCGAAGCACCACAGGATCCAGCCGAGCAGGAGCGGCGGCAGTGACGCGGCAAGCCAGAGAGTCGGAGACCGCCACTTCGCCGACGGCGACACGACCGGTGGAGCGACCGGCGGCTGGCTCCTTTCGGCCACTAGCGGCTCTGTCCGGTCACTAGTCGAGGTAGCCGAGAGAGCGCAGGCGGGCGCGCGTCTCCTCGTCGCCGATTTCGACATCCTTCGCCTGACTGTAGGCGCGACGGATCCAGGGCCGCGACCAGCGGCGCAGCTCGCCGGAGAGCCGCTCGACGATCTCCGGCCGGGCTGCCGCCAGATCGACGAGCTCCGCCGGATCCGCGGCGAGATCGTAGAGCTCGTGCGAGCGCCCCCGCATCAGCGACTGGTCGATCGGGTTGGGCACGAAGATCAGCTTCCAGTTCCCGTCCCGCACCGCGAGGGTGTAGTCGAACTGGAAGCCGGATTCGGTGAACACCGGTTCCGCCACCTCGTCGCCGCGCGGCATCGGGGAAAGCGGCAGCAGCGACGTCGCCTCCATCTGCGGCGGCGGCGCGGCACCGACCATCTCGAGCAGCGTCGGAGCGAGGCGGAAGGTCGCCGTCGGCCGGTCGATCACCTGCCGCGCGACGCCTCCGGCCGGACGGATCATCATGGGCACCCGGGCACAATCGTCGTAAGGGAGCCGTCCATGCTCGAAAAAGTAGTCGTGCTCGCCGAGGGCCTCGCCATGGTCGGAAACCACGACCACCACGGTGTCGTCGAGCCGGCCGAGCCGGCGCACGGCGTCGAGCAGCGGCGCGACCGTACGGTCGGCGCCGAGAATCCCGGCGTCGTAGCGCGCCACGTAGAAGGCCAACTCCGTGGGCCGTTCGGGAAGCACGGCCCTGGGCCGGATGCCGCCGAAGTCGGGACGCACGATCTGCTTGCGGTAGGGGTGGTCGCTCGGCACGTCGAGATCGAGGGGCTCGGGCGAATTGATGCGCAGCTTGCGGGTGGGGTCGTAGAACGCGTCGTCGACGAAGATCTCGGACGGAGCCCCCGGAGCGCGATAGGGCCAATGGGCGTTGTTGTAGTGCACCCAGGCGAAGAAGGGGCGATCGCGCGGCTGCTCGATCCACTTCGTCGCGAGCTCGGTCGCCATCCGGAAGTTGTCGGGGCCGCGAAAGGTTTCTTCCACCGTGGTGAAGCCCTGCTGGAAGATATTGGTCCCCGCGTGCAGCGCGCCGCTCGAGAGGAACGCCGCGGTGTCGAAGCCGCGTTCGCGCAGCACCTCGGCGATGGTCAGCTCGTCATCGTCGAGCCGCTGGCCCGGAGTCACCCGCATCACCCCGTTGGAGTGTCCGTAGCGCCCGGTCAGCAGGGTCGCGAATGCCGGGACGGTCTTCGGCCATTGCGTCACGGCATGCGAGAAGACCCAGGCATCCTGGCTGAAAGCGGTCAGCGCGGGAGTCGTGGCGCGCGGATAGCCGAGGAGGCTCGTGTGATCGGCGCGCACCGAACAGAGACTGATCACGAGGATATTCCTCGCCGGATAGCGGTTTGGCGAACCCGTCGCGCCCGGCGCGCAGGCGCTGGCGCAGACCATCGCCAGCCCGAGGCCGAGAAGCGGGAATGCGCCCATCCCGCGCAATCGCTCTCGCCTCGACGAGGCCGCGCTGAAGACGCTCATGAACGCGAGCCACATTATCGCATCGACGCCCGCGCGGACGGCGCGGCGCTCAGCGGTTCGCCGCGCCCGTGGCCGGCGTTTCGCCCGCCAGCGCGACCTTCTTCCATGGCGAACATTCGTAGACCAGGCGGCCCGAAACGACCCAGACCGCGACCTGCTTGCCGCCGAGGCTCCCCGGGCCCTCACCGCGGCGCGCCAGCGCCTCGCGGGCGCCGTTCGCACCGCCCGCCAGCACCGCCAGAAGGTCGATCGGCTGGCCCATCTCGTGTGCCAGGTGGTCGACGAGGCCCGCCCTGGAGCTCTCGTGATAGATCACCGAGCTGCTGTCGCCCAGCAGCAGGATCGGACTCTCGCGGTCGATGGTCCCGGCGAGCTGTCCGCTTCCCGGCGCGTGCACGGAGTGGAGCGTGAGCGCGGCGCAAGGGGGGCGCGGCTGCTTGAGCTTCCCCCAGAGGTCGCCGCAGTATTCGTGCGTCGTGGTCTCTTCCACCAGATTCATGCCGGGGCCGGACGCGAGACCCATGGCGCGCAGTCGCGCGGCAATCGCGCGCGCCGCGAGGCGCGCCGCGTACGAGGTCCAATGGGTGTCCTGGGCGGCGTAGAGCGGCTCGTCGCTCTTCGCCCGCTCGGCCCGGAAGAGCGGCGCGAGGTCGAGGACCGGGATCCCGCGGCGCACGAGCTCGGCGAGAAAGCGGCGCTGGCCCTCACCCAGGTCGAGCGCCTGCCGATCGAAATCGGCGAAGAGGCGGTCCGGATAGATATCGAACTTCGGCGGAATCAGGACGAAGAGCAGCGGGAGGCCACGCTGGCGCAGCTGGCCCGCGAAGTCGTCGATCACGTCGACCGCAGCAACCCCAGCCGGTGCGTCGGCGGACTCGCCTGCGATGCGAACGGGAGGCGCGCCCTTTGCGCTGCCGCCGGGCGGCGGACAGAGACTGAGACCGGCGGCGCCCAGGATCTCCGTGCGCAGGAAGAGCCAGCCCTCGCTGCCGACGTAGACCCCCTTCTTCGCATTCGGGGCGAGGAGCTCCTCCACCCGGTGGCGAAAGCGATCGTGGAGAGCGACCGGGTCCTCCGCCGGGGGCGGGGCGCCGACGGGCGGGCTGGCGGAGGTGCCGGTGGCGAAGAGCGCCAGCAGCAGGCAGGCGGTGCCGCGGCGGGAGCCCGCCGGAGACGCGCCTACGCTCCGGCCAACGACCCTGCTCTCCGGGACCATCTGATGATCCTACTGAATCCCCGCGCCGGCGATCGCGCAGGCCGGCTTCGCCGAGTTGGCTGGCTAGTCGACGCCGATGCCGGATCGCCACAGCGAAATGAGCCCCTTCGATGACCCGCGGCGATGGCAAGACTGCGGATTCAGGCGCCACTCAGGGAAAGGCGGCACTCCACTCGCCTAGACCATTGCTCTCGAAGCCGTCCAAAAAAAGCCCCCATCGGTAGAGCGACTGTCCACGCGCATTGCGCTTGAACATCGGCCAGGGCGCCGAACCGGCCGCAGCCGTCGAAAGGTTCCAGGCGTAGAGCGCCCCCGGGCTGACGTTCGGGAAGGACAGATACCCGGCCGTCACGATCTCGAGCAGCCCGTCGTTGTCGATATCGCCGACCGCCGCGCTCCCCGCCACGCTCCAGGCCGTGGCGAAGACCAAGGCGCCGCTGGGTTGAGTCTGGCAGCCACTCCCGCCCGAGCTGAGGGAAACACGGGTGAGCTGAGCACCGCCAACCGCCTCCCAGGCCACCAACTCTCCATTCGAGGCGAGCACGATGTCCAGATCGCCGTCGTTGTCGATGTCGGCGATGATGGGCGAGGCAGGTGTCGAATAGCTCACGCTCCCGGCGCCGCAACCGGCAGGGGTCAGAGGCGTCTTCGGGAAGCCCGGGGCAATCGCGCCGGTGTGCTCGAGCACCCAGAGGCGGGACTCGCTCGGCGTCCCGGATCCGCGCACGAAACCGTTGATGACGACCTCGAGAAACCCGTCGGCGTCGACGTCGGCGAGCGCCGGCGAGCCGTCGGCGATGCGGCCGGCGATGAACACCGGCCACCCCGGGAGTGCGACACCGGTCCGGTCGTACGCGCTAATGTATTCGCCGACTCCGGGGTGTTGCGGGTTGCCGCAGGCGAGGTTCCCTGAGCCCCAGCAATTGCCGGTGCCGACGACGATTTCGAGCCGGCCGTCGCCATCGAGATCGGCGAGGGCTGGTGACGAAACGATCACCTCGTCCAGCTGGATCGGAAATCCCGGCAGCCAGGCCCCCGTCGCACCATCGTAGGCGATGATTCGACCCCCGTCCGTGGTCTCTCCGGGGAACAGGTGCGAGTCGGTGCCGGTGACCACGTCGAGGTCGCCGTCGCCGTCCAGGTCGCCGATGGCTGGAGACGAGTAAACGGTATCAAGCACGAAGTCCTGCCACAGCGGAGTGCAGTCGTGGTGAATCGCACGCACATAGGCGTCCCAAGCACCGAAGACGATCTCGAGCCTGCCCCCGTCGTTCCCGTCGAGGTCAGCGAGCGCTGCGGAGGCGATGATCCCGTCGGCGACACCGTCCGGAATCAGATCGAGCGGAATGAAGTCGCACTGCAGAGCACCGGTGTGCGACAAAACGACGAGGCGACCGGGGCCGGGATCGATGTTGCTGCCGGCCGTGACTACGACCTCGGGGAACCCGTCGGCGTCGACGTCCCCGATCGCGGCCCGGCTCTCGATTCCCGCGGCGCCGGTGTCGAAGGTGAAAATGAGCGACCCGTCGCCCCGGTAGGCGTAAACGACTCCGTCCCGCCCACCGACTACGATGTCGTCCGCCAGCCCGTCGCCATCCACGTCGCCGATGGCGATCGAAGACTGGCCCACGCCACTGCCGGAGAGCGTGATCGGAAACCCCGGGGCATTGCTCTGCGCCCCTGCCGACGCACCGGGCGCGAGAACCGCGACAAGCGCAAGTGCAGGCGTGAGCCAGTTCACCCGTTCACAGTAGCACGGCAGTGAGAGGCTCGAAGTCGACGCGCTCCACGCGCCGCGGCCTCACTCGGCGCGTTGCCACACGACGAGGAGGCTGCGCCCGATCCGGTAGCCGAGGAGTGGGTCGAGCACCCTCGCGAGCGGTACGACAAGGCGGTCCCAGAACAGGATCTGGCTGCGGGTCGGCAGGCTCTGCCGAGACACGAGCCGATTGGCGAGATTCAAGAGCAGTCCCGGGGCGTCGAGATATCGCACACATTCGACCCGCGCGCCTTGCGGGGCGAGCGCGAGCAGACGCGCGCGATTGTACCGTCGATGGTGGCCGATCGCGGCATCGAAGGGTGAGTACAGCCACTGGTGGGCCGGCGAGAGGACGATGAGCCGCCCACCGGGCTCGAGATGATCGAGCGCCCTCGAGACCTCGCCGCGATCGTCGGCAATATGCTCGAGCACGTCGACGTAGAGGATCGAGCGGAAGCGCTCGGTCAGCGGGATCGTCGAGAGGTCCCCGGCGCGGGCGACGCAGTCGAGCTCGGAGCGCTCTGCAAGTCGGCCCGCCAAGGCGCGATCGGGCTCGAGGGCAGTCCAGGACCCTGCGACCGAGGACCGGAGCGACGCTGTGGTCGCCCCGAAACCGGCCCCGACCTCGAGCACGGGGGCCGCGAGATACGGGGCGATCTCGCGCCGCAGCCGCGCCTTCCATCCGTTGGCCAGGGCAAACAGGTCGAGCTCCTCGCCGACGTACTCGGTCATGCAGGTGCGAGACTTTCCGTCGAGTCGACGAAAACGAGCGCATCCCGCTCGGGCAGGAATCCTTGGCCGCGGCGACCCGCAAGCGCGCCGAGCGCGAGCATGGCCCCGAACCCGGCGACCTGGAACACCGCGCCACTCCCGACCAGGCCGGCGAGCGCGAGCGCGCTCGGATGGGTCGCGAGCGACTCGAGCGACACGATGGCGATCGCGAGCGCGGCCGGAGCGGCGATAGCGCCAGCGACGAGCAGACGAACGCTCACGATGTCCGCGAACACCGCGATTGCGGATAGGCCGTGCATCACGAGCGGCACGAAGCGCATCGTCGAGTCGCCGGCCAGCCGGCGCGCGCGGCGCGTCGGTACTTCGAGACGCGGGAGGCGACCGCGCACCACCGCGGCGGCGTAGTGATTCCACAACTCCTCCGCGACCACGAGGCGGCGCAGGCCGCTCCACGGCAACACGCTGAAGTTGCCAACGCGAACCGGGAGCCCGACCAGAAGATGGTGAAGATGCCGATAAGCGAAGTACCCGGCCCGGAACGCCAGCGACTCCGAGCGCCTTCGGCGCGCGGCGAACACCACCTTTTCTCCGCCGGCCGCCGCAAACTGGGCGAGCAGGCGTGGGACGTCTCCGGGGTCGTCCTCACCGTCGGCATCCATGACGACGGTCGTCGATCCTGGGAGATGCGCATGAATCCACGTGAGGCCGACGCAGATCGCGCGCTGGTGTCCGAGGTTGCGACGCAGCCGGACGATCGTCCCACCGGTGAACCCGACAGAAGGAAGGGAGATGCCCTCACCGCGATGGTACGACCCGTCGTCGACAACCACGAGCATGGCGTCGTGACCAGCCTCCGCGAGTACCTGGCCAAGCCGCGGGAGCAGTTTGCCGACGACCTCCCAGTCGTCGTAAACCGGCATCAGCAGAACGAGTGTCAACGCCGCACCTCGACCGTGAATGCTGCCGGATCCGGGAACCAGGACGCACCCTCCTGCCGGGCGGAGATCTCGACGCGGTAGGACCCTGCCGGAACGTCCGGCACCACCAGGACGATGGGGAGCGCAACCGACGCCCCTTGGGCGAGGTCGTGGGGAAGGCGTTTGCGCGGCCCCTCGGCGCGGACCTCGCCGAGCGAGTCGAGCCATCGCGTTCCGAGCGTCACGATGCCTCGCGAGACGCCGCCCCCTGACCTCGACCAAGCCTCGGGCCCGGCGTTGGTAAAAGTCACCGGAATGCGCCGACGCTCTCCCACTACGAGAACCCTCGGAAGCGGCCCGCAGGCGACGCGCTGTCGCGGCTGCGCGAGCGGAAGCGAGGCCGCGATCGGGACCCCTTCGCCAACCCGGAAGACCGAGAGTCCCAGGCGTTTCAGCGTGGGAACTCCGGCGTCGATCTGGAAGACCTCCGGGTGGATGCGCGCGAGCAGCGCTCGATCTTCGCCGGTCAGCAGGGCGCGGCGCGCCGGCGCCAGGAGGCGGTTGCGCTCCGGAAAACGCCGCACATCGCTCGCCGCCGAAACGGTGAGCACGAGGCAAAGCGCAACCAAGGCCCACGGTCGCCAGCGCGCCGAAGCACCCGCGACGAGCAAGGCGACGCCGATCCAGAACGGCAACATGAGGGTGACGTAACGCGAGGCGAGCGCTGCGGGAGTTCCCATGGTGGCGCGGCCCAGGGCGATCTGGGCGCTGACCCCGAGGGACCACACGATCAGGGCAAGCGGAAGAATCGAGGCGTGGGGCCCGGCGCTTCGGATCGCTCGGCGGACGAGCAGAACGATGGCCACGAGGACAAGCGCCGCGACCAGCGCGGCGAGACCGCCGTCCCGAGGAGGGTATGCAGCCCCGTTCCAGGCCGCGAGAGGATGGCCGAGGAGCGCCAGGACGAAGCGGAGTCCGGCGACCGGGTGGTGGAAAACCCAGTCGCCCGGTACGCCTGCTCCCGCGTCACCGGGCTGACGGGTCAGGTAGGCGAGCACGACGAGGACTCCGACGATGGCCCAGGTGCCCGCCAGGAGGAGTGCGGCGCGTGACCTCGAAAGCACCCCACGGGCCGCGAGGACGAGAGCACCCACCGGCCAAAGCACGAGTCCCGCTCCCTGGGTGAGGGAAGCGACGAGCGCGAGCGCCGCGGCGGCAGCGGCGCGTCCCGGCCGCAGCGGACCGACACTGAGGAGCGCGAGGGCTGCCGTCGCCAGGAGCACCACGAGAAAGACGTGCATCTGGATGCCCCAGAGCCAGTTCTCCCACTGGTTCGGAGAGGCCACGAGCACGCCGATGAACGCCGCCGCCGCGACGGTCGCCACGGCGTCGGTGGAAGGCGGCAACGCGCGCCAGGCGAGGGCGAGGATCCCCGCAGCGAAGACGATCCCGAGGTATGCGGGGTAATCGGCGCGCCAGTCCGACGCGCGCGCGAGGCCGATCATGATCAGGCGTGGAACCGCGATGCGGTGGCCGTTGTGGGAGCGCACGAGATCCTGCACACCCCACGTCCCGGCGTCCACTTTGTCGAGATCCTCGACGAGCGACCATTCGTCTTGAATCGGCACGTCCACGATGTAGCGAATGACGAGCGCGCCGGTGAAGACCAGCGGCAGAAAGAGCACGGCCAGGACCAGCCAGCGGCGTAGACCGACGAGGGGCGACACCGGCGGAGGATAACAGGCGTGAACTTCCGGTCGCGACTCTCCGCGAGAGCATCGGGACCTCTCGCTTGGTGGACAGTCGCAACCGGTACCACGAGTTCCTACTCGTCTACAGTCCCACTCGGGCGCGAGTTGTGGAATCGCCGATTGGAACTAGTCGCGCCGAGGACAGAAGACGACGTTGATCAGCGTCTCCGTCGCGCAAATCCGCTCTCCGGGTTGCCCCGCTTCGAGGACCCGGCACTCGAATCCGAGGGCATCCATCCAGCGAATGAGCTCCGCGGCGCTCCAGGCGGAGACCTTGAGAAGCGCTGCCGGGTTGAGCTCGGCGAGCACCGTCGGACGATCGTTCGCGAGCAACTTGCGCGCGCCGCGCAGCGCGAGGCCCTCAGCACCCTCGGCGTCGATCTTGATGAACGAAACCGGCCGCGGGATCTCGAGCCCGTCGAGGTGAACTTTGGCCACCTGCAATCGCCGATGGTCGCGCGGAGTGGGTGCTTCCGCAGCGACGATGTGGGAGCCGCCGGAGTTGTGGGCATAGCGGACATCGACGCTCAACAGCTCCGCCTCGCCCTCTTCGTCGGCGACCACGGCGGGAACCACCCTGACGCGCGCCTCGAAGCGGTTTTCGGCGATCGACTTGCGCAGCAGCTCCAGGTTCGCCGGCACCGGCTCGAAAGCGACGACGCTCCCCGATTCCCCGACCCAATTCGCCAGCTGGACGGTGAAGAAGCCGATATTCGCCCCGATGTCGAGAACCTGGTCGCCCTCGTCGACACAGGTCCGCGCGAAAGCGATCTCTTCGCGTTCGTAGCTGCCCTGCAGGATGTTGATGCCGATCATCCGGTCGGCGAGGTCTACGAACAGGCGCAGGTTCTCGGGGAGTTCGGCGATCGCCCTGCCTGTTTGCGGAATGAACCCGGCTCCCGCCGGATTGAACCTGGTGTACTCAGGCGACGCAAGAAAGGCCGTCCTCAGATCGCGAGTGGATCGCAGAACCGCCAGCTTGGCGTCGACATCGTCCAGCGGCCCCGCTTCGCGATCGAGCAGCAAGCGGTAGGCCCAGAGGATGTGGTCTCGGGAGAGCCCCTCCACGGGCGCTCCATTCCTACCAATCCTCGGCTGCTCCTCCGGGGGGTTGGTTACCGAGCGCCTCAGCCTTCGGCGCAGCGACTCCAACAGCGTCATCGTGCCAGTCTATCTGAGCTTCGAAAAGATGCCGGCCTCCTCTCCACGTCGGCAGACGAGCACAACGCGTACGGTGCTCAATGTCGATGCTCGATCAGCCACGAAAGTCCGATGGCCTCGCCCCGCGGGAGAGCCAATGACCTACGCGAACCGCCGAAGGGAGTCCCACTGGTTTCACCAGGAATCCCGCGCACTACCCGATCAGGTAGGGCCGCGGCCCCACTTCTTGCTGTGCTTGGCGGCCTTCGCCGCTGTGCTACCTTTTCTCGCCACGAAGGAAATCGCAGGAGATTCGCGGATCGCATGTCGATTCTCTGTGCAGGTTTCGGGATACGACGGACCGGTGGGCCGCAAGATCGAGCGCGAGTCTTCCGTCCTTATGTAGTGCTGAAGAGTGTCGGAGAGATCGGTTCGTCAGATGTCGGTTTGGGTGCAGATTTCGCAGGAGGCCCGAAGGCGAATTCGGAAGAGTTCGGCGCCAATCGTCGTCGTGGTGCTGGCTCTCGGGCTCTGGCCAGCATCAGTCGCCGGGAGGGGCGCGCTGGGGAACGAGACCCTGCTCGTCGCCGGCACCACGCTTGTCCCCTCGCCCGAGAGCCAGATCGGGGAGTTCCACGGAACTCGGGACACATCCCTCCTATTTCTCACGGAAAGGAGATAGTAGATGAAGCCTACAGTGTTGTTGAGTGCAGCAGCGATGTTGGTCCTACCGCTTTCTCATCTCGAAGCGCAATCGGTCCGGTGCAATCTAGTCACCAATTCGGCGCTCGAGCAAGGACCTTCGTCCAGTTTCACGGGGTGGACCTTCGTGGTGTGGGGCGGAGCGGGTAGTCTCTCCGTTTCCAACTACTCTCAATCTCAACCCGTGCAATCAGGCAAGCGGGCGGCGAAGGTGATCGTCACTGCCCATGGAAGTATTGGCCTAACCACACCTGAGCCTTGGATGGGGGGTGCGATTCCTGCGAATGGTGGAACGTCCTACCGGTTTTCTGCACGCGTGCTAGCCCCCTCAAGGCGCCCATGGCTTTGGGTTATTCAGTGGGACTCGAACGGAAACTACATCGCAGATAGTAGCTCGCCAACTGCGCCACCTCTCGGCCCAACTTGGGAAACACTAGAGGAAACCTTGTTGCTCGATCCCGATACGAAATTCATAACCCTGCGATTGATGTCGGACGTGACCACGACGTCCACCACCTATTGGGATGACATATTGATTTCCAGCAACTACTCGAGCACGTGTGTTGACGCCAGGCACTATGTTGCTCAAACCTCTCCTTTTTCTCATCAGTGCACGGATCCGAACGCGCCGGTTGACCAGGTATGTGTCGATGGCACCAAGAAACCGAGTAATGAGTATGTCGTTGGGCGCCGTATCCTTAGGCCACCTAGCACCGAAACGTGGATCGTGAACTACGTGTCACATGCCTTACGGTCCCAGAACGCAATCAGTACCCAAAAAGACGTCCTCTTTCCACCGAATAAAGAAGGAGACGAGTGCTTTGCGAATCCCGGCGAGCGTTGTGGGAGCGCCGTCATCAGCTCTACGGGACAAAACGTCGAATACGGTGTGCAGCGCTTTCCTATGTCCTTCTTTGCGAACCGAGTTGCGCCTCCGGTCCCTTACGGAGGCTCAGTGACAATTGGTGCATCTTTGCTTCACGATTGGCAACCAGCGAGGCGTTGGCAGACCTCAACGGACGGAGGGCCGTTTGATCTCGACAAAGGCACGTTTCTCACACGTGATTGGGCGCATATCCGCGAGGAATTCGATTTCGGGGGCTCGTTGGGAATTCAACATGAAGTACTGGTGCTCGAAGAGGAGGGAATAGTAGCTGTCGACACGGCCGGGTACAACGGCGGCTCGAGATTCGAACGCTACTATTACCTTCGGGGCTACGGAGTTGTGATGCAGGAAGGGTGGAGCAGAAGCGCCTGCAGGTTGCTTCCGAGTCCGTCAACATGTGATGGCACCTACTTCTTTGAGGAACCAGGCGATGGTCGGCTCCCATTTCAATTTACGGTGGCGGGCAATCTCTCAATTCCCGACCCCCGGCCGAGCAGCTACGTTCTGGTCGACTGGTGGTGAGCGGCAGCGCTCGATTGCGCAGAGGGTTCTGAAGCTCAGGGGAGCCAAGCGTAGCCGAGCTTGACGAAGAGCGTGCGGTCGGTGGGCAGGGCGTCGAGACGGTTGGTCGGCCTCGATTTGGGCGTCCGAGGAACCGAGATGGAAGACGGTCTACGGGTTGAGGCGGTAGGAGTACTGGAGCTGGCTGAACAGCCGCCGGCTCAGCGCGTCGACCTCTGGGAAGGTGCCAGATGAGATGAGTCGGTCGGTTCCTCCCCGAAGGGTTTAGCCTTTCGGTTGGAGACCAAAAGCGGCTACGGCCGCGGAAAGGAACCGACCATGCGGCATTGTGGCATCGACGTGCACCTGAAGACCAGCGACCTGTGTGTGCTGTCCTCGGCGGGCAAGGTGGTCCGGCGGGAGCGATTTTCGAGCACGCAATCCGGCTTCCGCAAGCAGTTCGAAGACGAGCCGAGGATGCGGGTGGTGATGGAAAGCGGCGGCTCGACACCCTGGGTGTACCGGCTGCTTTGCGCGCTGGGTCACGAGGTCATCGTAGTGAATCCGCGGCGGCTGCGGCTGATCGCGGAATCGACGATGAAGAGCGACCGGATCGACGCCGAGATTCTGGCGCGGCTGTCTCGATTCGACGTGGAGCTGCTTCGACCCGTGTATCAACGCAGTGCGGGAGGGCAGGCCCTTCGAACGAGAATCCAGGTAAGAGCGACGCTGGTGCGAACGCGCGTCGCGCTGATCAACCAGGTAAAGGGGACTTTGCGGTCGCAAGGCGTGCGTCTGTCTTCGACGACGACGTCCAACTTCGTCGCCAAGTGGGGCGAGGGAAAGATCCCGCGCTCGATGCGCACTTTGCTGGAGCCTTTGGTGGGCGCGATCGGCGAGCTGACGGATCGCATCGAGGCGGTGCAGAAAGAGCTCGTGACGCTGTCGCACTCGGACGAGCTCCTCGAGCGACTGCAGGAAGTGCCGGGCGTCGGACCGCTTGTGAGCGTGTCGTTTCTTGCCTGGGTGGATCGGGTCGATCGTTTCAGCAAGAGCCGGGATGTCGGCGCGTGCCTGGGTCTTCGACCCGTCGTGCGCGCCTCGGGTGGGTCCCTGCGCTCGAGCCACATCAGTCGCGAGGGCGACAAGGAGATGCGCTGGCTCCTCGTACAGGCCGCGCACGCGGCGCTCGCAACGCATCGGGACTCGGCACTGAAGCGATGGGGTGAGCGCCTGGCGAATCAAGTCGGCAAGAAGAAGGCCATCGTGGCTGTGGCGCGCAAACTCGCTGTCCTGCTCCATCGATTGTGGGTCACGGGCGAGAAGCTACCAGCCCTTCCCTGCGGCGGCGTAAACTGCCAGAGCAGGCTGCAACGAAGAGGATCGACGACGAGTTGAGAACTGCTGGCGGTGATCCCGGTAAATCGGCTGGAGCGCGAAGACTCCGTGTGCCAGAGGGGGAGACGCCGCAGCATCGACGGACAGCTCAACATGCACCGGCCCAACGACGGGCTACAACGAGTGCGGATAGAAGCTCGTCCCCGTGAGGGGCACCGTCCAAGAAGAGGTCTCGCCATCGATCCGCTGATCTTGACTGGAGCGACCGACTCATAGAAGCCGAGTTTCTGCTGTATCGAGCCGCATCTCTGGCGGCGTGTCGTCCCGGTTCCTGGTGTCGCCGTCGAGACTCGAGACCCCGACGACGATCAGCGGCGGAATCGTTCCGATGCGGGCCAGGAGCCGGGGGGCTCTGCGGTATGCCCGCATCGCGACGTTCCGTCGAGGACGTAGAGGACCGGGTATCGCGTGCTGGTGTCGGCCCCGTAGCCCTCCGGCAGATGCACGAAGTACTCCCGGTCCTCGCCCAGGACCATCGACCGCAGGGTGACAGGCAGAGCGTCCCTCTAGGGACGCTTCGTCGTCCAGAACCCTCCCCGCGAAGATCGTCGCCGAGACGGACACGACGGTCGCCTCCACGACGACACCGAGCCACCGCTTGTTGGTCATCGAGCCTCCTGATCCGAGGGCTCTCGAGCGCCAGGATCTCTGCACGGCAAGCGGCTCTTCCCCCCGTTCCTAGTCCACTAACTCTGCGACTTTCGAGCTTCGATTCGGCTCGGGTTCTTCGAGGTTCCAGCCCGATATCGGGTTGGAACTTCGCGGCCCAAACCCCCGTGGGGCCGGACCTCGTTGTACTCCTTCCGCCACTCGTCGAGGATCTTGCGAGCGTCCTCGATGCTTGAAAACCAATGTTGCGAGAGGCACTCTCGCCGGACGATGCTGTTGAAGGCCTCGATGTGGGCATTGTCTCCCGGCTTGCCCGGGCGGGAAAAGTCCAGCTCGAGCCGATTCCAGTAGGCCCATGCATCAAGGGACTTCGAGGTGAACTCCGTTCCGTTGTCGACTTTGATCCTTGCTGGCTCCTCAGTCAAACGACCGCCCGGCATCAGACGCGCTCCATGATCACAAGGTCCTGGTAGTTCTGCATTCCACCTTCCCGAATCTCCAGGATGCGAAAGTACTTCGACCACTCGCGCCGGGTCCAATCGGGCGTCTGAAACGCGCCACGGTAGTACCCCGCAGGTGCGACACCGTCGAGCGCGTGATCGTCGCCTCCGTCCCAGAAGCCCGTCTTCAGGAAGTCCTGCATAGGTCGTCGGCGGAACCACGCGAAGCGCCGGCCGGGACTGGCGGTCGGATACGCGAAGCGCGCCGCGAACGGGCCATGCACCGAGGCGAGGAAGAGACCCCCGGGAGCGACGATTCGCCGCATCTCCTGCAGCCACGCTCGTTGCACCTCCGGCGGCAGATGAGACATGACCGAATAGCCGATCGCCAACGAGAAATATCCGTCCGGAAAGCCGGTCGGCGGCAGCAGTTCCACTGCGGAGAACGATCCACCGCGGAGGTTCTCACGGCACCAAGTCACCGCTTGGGCGTCGATGTCGCAACCGTGGACTTCGACTTCGGGGTTTGCGCGCAGGAAGCACCGCGTCACCCGACCGCAACCGCATCCCCAATCCAGCATCCTCGAGATCGACCCCCAGTCGCGGTACTTCGCGACGGCCTCGATGAACTCGGTGTAGGAGCGAGCTCCGTCGGCATCGAAGAAACCTGGATTGGGCGAGCCGCTGACACGCTGCATGAGATCCGCCGGCGGATGTTGAAGACCTGCGAACTCGGGGGCGAGCGTGGTTCGCATCGCCGTGAGGACGCGCTTGCCCTGGCGCGCCTCCACCAGAACCCGTTTGCGCTCCGGACTGCGCGGCACTTCGACGCGAAAGCCCGAGGCGCCGGCGTGCGGAATCCAATCGAAGATCCTGGCGACATCCTCACGCTGGGTGGGCACGAGCTCGCAGAGCGCGACGCCGTCGACGGAAACGACCACTGCGGTCGTCGCCAGATCGGGATGGCAGATCCAGCCGGAGAGAGTCCAGAATTCGCCCTGGATCTCCATCGTTTCGAAATGCCCGCGACCAGGGCCGATCGGACTCATCCACGACTCCTTGGGCTCGGGCGGGCAGCAGGCATCCTCGTCGGCTCGGGGCTCAAGGCGCGAGGGCCGCCAGGCGGGCGGCGATCTTCTCGGCGGCGTGGCGCCAGGTCCATTTCGCCGCCATCTCGCGGGCCGCGAAAGCGCCCTTGGCGCGCGCTTCGTCCTGGTGCTCGAAGACGTGGCGCAGGAGCGTCCGCAGGTGACCCTCGTCGGCCTGGGCCCAGCGGAAGCCGGCGTAGTAGGGGCACTTCGCGACCGCCGGTACGGTGCCGGCGACCTGCAGCCGATAGGCGTTCGCGTCGTGGACGAACTCGGTGTGCGAGCTCCAGTCGGTGGCGATCGTCGGCAGGCCGCAGGCCATCGCCTCCATGAGCGGCATGTCCCAGCCCTCGCCGCGCGACACGGCGAGAAAGCAGTCCGCCGAGCGGTAGAGCATCGGCAGCTCGGCGTGCGGAAAGTCGAGATTGAACAGATAGGAGATCTTGCCGCCGCTCGCCTTGAGCCCGAGGTTGCGGAGCTCGGACTTGAGCTTCACCTGGGGATCGCGATTGCTGATCTTGCACAGCAGGCGCACCGGCTCGTCGGCGGTGAACGTGTCGTTGAAAGCCCGCAGGAGGAGCCATGGATCCTTGCGCTCGCCCCATTCGAAGTTGGCCAGGAAGACGAACTCGCCGGCCGGATTCGGCAGCCGCCGCGCCCCGGGATGGAAGTAGTCCGTGTCGACGCCCAGCGGAATGAGGTGAATCGGACGCTCGAGACCGCAGGCGAGGAATCCCTGGCGATTGAATTCCGAGGGCACCCAGATTTCGTCCATCGCGTTCGCCTGCGCCACCCAGTCGCGCGGAAAACCGTCGACTTCGAGCATCGTGAAACCGACCCGGACCTTGCCCGTGGCGCGGCGAAAGACGTCGCCCTGGCCATAGACCACCGACAGACCCGAGGTCGCATGCCCGCGCGGCAACTCCCGCCCGCGCACCACGTTGAGGTAGTAGTCGCCGGTGTTCTCCGGCTCCTCCACCCTGAACGGCGAGCCTTTGCCGTAGACGTAGCGGTAGACGCAGCGCACTCCGAGGTGGTGATCGAGCTCGTGCAGGTAGGAGCGGCTGCTGCGCGCATAGCCGGTCGGAAAGTTGAGGATCGACTGCCAGACCAGCTCGCGCCGGTAACGACCGTCGAGCTCTTGCTGCCACTTGCCGCGAAAGACCGCCCGGCTGCGCTCGAAGAGGGAGGTCCGGCCGGCGTCGTTGCCGGCGGTCGAACCGTGTTCGTCGTGCACGACCTGGGAATCGCCGGCGTAGAGCGTGCGAAATCCGGCCCGACGGGCGCGCAGGCAATAGTCGGTGTCCTCGAAGTACGACTCGAAGTCCTCCGCGAGCCCGCCGATCGCCGCGATCACGGCGCGCTTCAGGTAGGCCACCGCGAAGGTGATCCCTTCGACCGCCCGTCGACCGGTGAACTGTCCGATGTCGTGCTCGAGGGCGCCGATCTGCTGTCCCCACATCGTGTCGGGCAGGACGTAGGTGCCGGCATGGAGGAGCCGCCCGTCGGAGAGCACCTGGCGGCAGCCGACGATGCCGATGTCCGGCGCCGAATGCGCCGCCGCGCGCAGCCGCTGCAGCCAGTCGCGCTGGCGAAACTCGAGGTCGTTGTTGAGCAGCACGATGTCGTTGCCGGCCGGCGCCGCGGCGATACCGGCGTTGTTGCCGCGCACGAAACCCAGGTTGGCCGGCAACGCCAGGAGCTGCGCCGCGGGAAACTCCGCCAGCCGTGCCGGCGTACCGTCGCTCGAACCGTTGTCGACCACCAGCAGCTGCGCGCCCGCGAGGTCGCTCGCCAGGAGGGTTTCGAGACAGCGCCGGGTGAGCTCCCAACGGTTCCAGGTCAACAGAACGAGCGTCACCGGCGGCAGTACCTGCGGCAGCTCGGGCAGCGGCACTCGCGGGGTCGGGTTCGAGGTCATGCGCCCGGTCCGGTCGGAGCCGCGGTTCCGGCGGCGGTCGCCGTCCGAGGCGCGGCCGGAGTAGCAGCGGGGCGCGGACTGAGCGAGCTCCAGAGGTCTTCGAGCGTCGCCTCGAGATTCGCCGGCGAGATGACCGTGGTCTCCGTCCAGTACTCGGGCTGGTGGGCGATGCGCGGCAGGGGCTGCAGGCCGTCAGCGATTCGCGCCAGCTGCAGGAGGTCGGCGCGACAGAGCACGCTCTGCAACAGGACCAGCTCCTGTGAGCGCCGGTCGAGCGCGCTCTCGAGAGTTGCAATCCGCCCTTCGAGACGGGCGATTCGCGCCAGCAGCGCTGCCGCTGGCGGCTCGCCCGGCTCGCGCTGATTGCCCGAATCGGCCGTCACCAGGCCCTCCCGAAGAGACCCCGCAGCCGCTGCAGGAGCTTCCAGCTGCGCGAGGTCCAGACCGCGTCGTGAAACTGCGCGAGCTCCCGGAGCCGGGATTCGAGCTCGACAACCTCTCGCGGCCGCAACGCTCGGGACCCGGCTGCCGCCAGGTCGGCCTCGTCCCCACCGAGAGCGATGCGGCTCAGGCGTTCAGCGCGCGCTGTGCGCTCGCGCGCCGCGAGGCCGGCCGCGTGGGCCGCCCCCTCGAGCTCGCCCAGGCGCCGCGCCAGGGCCACAGGTTCGGATTCGTTCATGAAGGTCGGCATCCTATCGCGCTATCCCGGCGGCAGCAGCGCCTCGTGCAACGCTTCGGCGACGCGCCCGGGATCATGCAGCTCGCGCACGAGCTGCGCGCCGACGAGGGCGCGCGCCCGCGCCGCCACCGGGTTCGCGATCAGTCCGTGGAGCGTCGTCACCCAGCCGGCTGCGCCGTCCGGGATCGCCACGCAACGGGCGAGCGACGGGTCGAGCCCCTCGGCCGCGGCGGGAGTCGCTACCGCCGGAATGCCTGCCGCCAGCGCCTCGAGAAGCTTGATCGGCGTACCGGATCCGGCGAGGAGTGGCGCCAGGGCGAGATCGGAGGCCGCGAGAAGCGCCGGGAGATCGTCCGGATCCGCGACCAGGCGGCCGCCCACTGCGCGGACGCGGCGCACGAGCGACCGCGGAGGCCGGGCGCCGGCGACGAGCAGTCGCGCGCGCGGATACTTGCGCGCCACCTCCGGCCAGACCTCGTCCAGGAACCAACCGACGCCGCGGGCGGTCGGAAAGTAGCCGAGGTTGCCGGTGATGGCGAGCTCGACGTCATCGGCCAGCCGGGCCGGCCGGGCCGCCCTGGCCGACGCCGGCACCGCGGGATGGGACGCCGGCGTGAGGGCGAGCGGAACGACCCGCAGCCGCGCCGCGAGGTGCGCTGGCAGGGTGGCCGCGAGGTGCCTGCGGTCGCGCTCCGACACCAGGAGCGCCGCCGAGCTCGCGGCGATCATCCGGTGCTCGTCCGCCGCCAGGCGCCGGGCTTCGAAAAGCAGCAACGGTCGCATCCAGAAACGGTCGAGCTCCGCGCGGCGCTCGAGGTTGAGCGACAGGCTGTCGACGAGGTCGAGGACCCAGGGAATGCCGGCGAGGGCATCGCTCACGCCGGCGAGGCGCACCAGCTGCAGGAGGACGCGATCGAAGCGCGGAGCGAGCTCGCGCAGCCGGCGCCGCAGGTCCTCCGAGGTGACCAAGCCGCTCTCCAGCGATCGTCCGGCCAGGAGCGCCCCGGCGACACCGCGCGCCGCCGACCGGCGCGAAACGCGAAAGGTCTCGATGGCGCACGACGGCCCGTGAGGCGGCCGCTGCGGTGGCGCCGGACCCGCCGGCACGAGCAGCGTCACCTGGTGGCGCGTCGCCAGGCCCTCGGCCAATTGCAGCAGGCGCAGCTGATAGCCCTTGCGCGTCGGCCAGGGCCACGCGGTCGAGACCAGCAGGACCTTCATCCCCCGGGCGCCCCGCCGAAGTGACCGATGACGCGCGACGCGAGCGCCGAGAAACGGGCCGCGAAACGCGCCGGCGAATGGTCTGCCGCGAGGCGCTCCCGTCCGCCGGCGATCAACCGGTCGGCGAGGCCGCCGATCGTCGTCAGGCGTTCGATCGCCACCGCGAACTCCTCGGCGTCGCGGGCGATCAGCAGCTCGCGGCCGTCGCTGGCGGTGAGCCCAGAGGCTGCCGCCGGACTCGCCACGATCACGACGCCGCGCGCCCACGCTTCGAGCACCCGCATGCGGACTCCGGAAGCGATGTCGAGCGGCAGCACCAGCACGGCGTCCGGCGAGAAGGCCTCGGCGCTCGCCGCCGGCGAGCGGTGCACGAAGACGCCGGGACGCTCCGGTCCGGAGCCGCCGAACCAGTGCAACGCAGCGGCGGGACTCGCCGCTCGCACCCGCGGCCAGATCTCGTCGACGAAACGCCGCTCGGCCCGCCGGTTCGGTTCCCAGCCGGCGCTGCCGAAGAGCACCAGAGCCGGAGCCCCGACGAGTCGCTGCCCGGAAGCAGCCAGCTGGCCGGGAAAGGGCGGCGGCAGAACTTCGATGCGCGCCGACTCGGGCGCCAGCGCGCGCAGCCGTTCGCCGTCCGCCGCCGACAGGGCGATCGTCGCCGCCGCGGCGGCGAGCGCCGCACGCTCGGCGCCGGCGAGTCGTGCCGCCTCGCGCAGCAGCAGCGTGCGCGCGACGCCCCGGCTCGCTTCGCCCAACTGACGCCACAGATCGCTCTCGACGTTCTGGGCGCGCAGGATCCGGGGCGCGTGCAGCGGTCCGGCCGGTCCAGCCGGGGCGCTCTGCGCGAAGGCCTGGAGTTGCTCGGCCACCACGAGGTCGAACGGCGCCCCGTGCAGGACCTGGCTGTCGTGGAGCTCGCGCGCCACCCGGCGGGCGAGCTCAGGCCGCTCGTGGCGGGCCAACGAGTAGGGGCGGCCCGAGACCGTCGCGGTGAGCGCCGCGAAGCCGCGGGAGCGCGGCTGGATCGCGACCAGGCTGGGCCGGCAGAGCGGACGCAGTGCTGCCTCCGTCGCCTCGAGGTCGCTCGCCTTCACCGGCGCGACGAGCGTGACGTCGATGCTCGGCGCGGTGTCTGAGCCAGTGGAGCCAGTGAATCCAGCGTCGCCGGGGATGCCGACGACCTCAGTGCCGCCAGGGACTCGGCGAGCAGCAGCCGCCCGCCGTCGCGCGGTGGCCACGGGGCTTTGGTCGCGATCCACAGTACGCGCAACGCCGATGCGCTCCTGCCGCTCAGACCAAGCTGCAGCAGGTGCCCGAGCTTCTCGCGCTTGGTGCGCAGATAGTCGCGGGTGTCGTCGGTGGGCGGAATCTCGAGCGGCACGCGCTCGACGATCTCGAGGCCGTAGCCGGCGAGCGCCGACGTACTTGCCGGGATTGTTGGTCATCAGGCGCATGCGCGCGACGCCGAGATCGCGCAGGATCTGCGCCCCGACGCCGTAGTCGCGCTGATCGGCGACGGAAGCCGAGGCGCTCGTTGGCCTCGACCGTGTCGTGCCCGGCATCCTGCAGCTCGTAGGCCTTGAGCTTGTTGAGCAGTCCGATGCCGCGGCCTTCCTGCAGGAGGTAGAGCAGCACCCCGCGGCCGGCCTCGCGCGATGCGGCTCGATGCGCGAGCTCGAGCTGCAGCCCGCAGTCGCAGCGCATGCGAGCCGAAGACGTCGCCGGTCAGGCACTGGCTGTGGACGCGGACGAGCACCGGCGTCCTTGCCGCGCGGCTCGCCGAGCACCAGCGCGACGTGCTCTTCGCCCGTCGAGATCCGAGCGATAGGCGTGAGCGCGCAGCTCTCCCCAGCGCGTAGGCAGACGCGGCGAGGCGACGCGGCGCGACCAGCGTCTCGTGCGCCAGGCGGTAGCGGATCAGGTCGGCGATGGTGAAGACCGGCAGATCGTGCGTCGCGGCGAAGCGCAAGAGGTCGGGGACGCGCGCCATCGTGCCGTCGTCGTTCATGATCTCGCAGATCACCGCCGCCGGGCTGCGAGGCCGGCGAGCCGCGCGAGATCGACCGACGCCTCGGTCTGCCCGGCGCGCTTGAGCACGCCGCCCGCGCGCGCGCGCGCAGCGGGAAGACGTGCCCGGGGCGCAGCGAGATCCTGCGGGCCGCGTCGCCGGGTCGACGGCGGTGCGGATGGTCGCTGCGCGATCGGCGGCCGAGATGCCGGTCGTCGTCTTGCCGCGCGCCTCGATCGAGACCGTGAAGGCGGTGCCGAACGGACGAGGTGTTGTCGCGCACCATCGGCGGCAGGTCGAGCTCGTCGCAGCGCTCCTCGGTGAGCGCCAGGCAGATCAGCCCGCGGCCGAAGCGGGCCATGAAATTGATCGCCTCCGGCGTCACTTTCTCGGCGGCGATCGCCAGGTCGCCCTCGTTCTCGCGATCCTCGTCGTCCACGAGGATGACCATGCGCCCGCGCCGGAACTCCTCCATCGCCTGTTCGACGGTGGCAAACGACGGCTCGGGAAGGGACGGCTCGAGGCTCATGGCGCTTGAATGGTAGCGCACTCGCCGGTCAGGGGGCCCGTCAGAAAGGATTGCCGAGGCTGATGAACCAGACGTAGGGGTCTTCGAACGCCTCGCGGTCGAGCTTCCAGCCGATCTCCAGGCGGAGCGGTCCGACCGGCGACAGGTAGCGCACCCCGAGGCCGGCGCCCCACTTGAAGCCGCCGCTCCGGACGTCGCGGTAGTCGGTCCACACATTGCCGGCGTCGAGAAAGAGCGTCCCGCCGACCGGCCCGGCGACCGGAAAGCGGTACTCGAAGTTGAACAGCGCGAGGCCCCCGCCGCCGGCCGGATAGGGATCGGGGGTGGCGTCCTCGGGATCCAGGAGGATGGTCTCGTCGACGATCCCCAGCTCGTCGCGGCGGTAGGCGCGGTGCGTCGTCCGGCCACCGGCGTAGAACAGCTCCGCCGCCGGAACGCTCGCTTCCAGGGCGTCGCGCGGCGTCTCTCCCGCCCCCGCGGCCAGCGGTTCGATCGCGCCGCCGCGGGCGCTCCCCGCGAGAACGCCGAAACGGCCGATGGGCAGGTAGGCGGTCGCCTGTCCGAACAGCTTGAGGAAGTTCGCGTCGGCGGCGAGCGCCGGGAAGGCGTACTCGAGCTGGAAAGAGCCGTTCCAGCCGCGCGTCGGGTCGAGCGGATCGTCGCGCCGGTCGTAGTTGGCGGTCGGCGTGACCGAAGCGACCCGGGCGTTGCGGCTGTCGAGCGGGATCTCGTCATTGAAGAACTCGTCGTCGGCCTCGAGCTCGACCAGGCGATAGGAGGCGAACGCCTGCAGCGACCAGCGGCCGAGCTCGCGCCCGACGACCAGCTGCCCACCGCGTCGGTCGACGACGAAGTCGGGACGGTCCTCGTGCTCTTCGTAGAGCGTCGCCAGGAGCTCGGCGTGCAGGCCGCCGATATAGGGCTGGCTGTAGAGCAGCCGGAAGTGCTGGTCCTTCTGGCCACCGAGGAGGTCGAGGGAGATCGCGGAGGCCTTGCCGAAGAGGTTCCCTTGCGAGAGCCGCAACAGGCCGCGGACGCCGCTCTCCGAGTCGTATCCGGCGCCCGCCTGGATCGACCGCGACCGGCCCTCCTCGAGATCGACCAGGAGCTCGCGCGCCTCCCCTCCCTCCGCACCCGGCGCCAGGCGCACGTCGACACGGGTGAAGATCCCCAGTTTGTAGAGGCGGCGCTGGAGCTCGAGAATCTCCGCCTGGCGCACCGGATCGCCGGCCTCGATGCGGAGGAACCGCCGGACGACGCCGGGGTCGGTCCGGCCCAGGCCGCGCAGGAGGATGCGGTCGACGACCCACTGCTCGCCGGCGAACACCCGCAGGCGAACAGTGGCCTCCAGGTCGTCCGCGCTCCACTCGACCTCGGCGGCGACCAGTGCGTTGCCGTAGCCGCGATCCTCGAGCAGAGCGCGCAGCGTATCGACGCTGCGTTCGAGCAACAGGCGATGAAACGGTCCGCCGTTCTTGAGCGGCAGCGCCTCGCGCACAGCGGCCTCCTCGAGCGGCGCGAGGTCCTCGAGGATGAGCCCGGCGACCTGCCGGCGGCGCCCTTCGGCGATCGGCACGACCACTTCGAGACGGTCGCCCTTCTCCGCGATGCGGGCCGGGCCGACCCGCGACTGATCGAATCCTTCGAGGAGGTAGAAAGAGCGCAGGTTCGCGAGGTCGGCGGAGAGCTCTTCGTCGACCAGACGTCCGCTGCCCGGCAGCAGGAAGCGCCGCGCGGAGGTCGTCATCAGACGGCGGAGGCGATCGGCCCCGTAGCTCGCGTTGCCTTCGAACCCGACATCGTCGAGCACCAGGCGAGGCCCGGGGACGACCTCGAAGGCCAGCCGCAGGACCTCCGGCGAGCGCTCTTCGGTCCGGTTCACCGCGACGCGATAGTGCCCCTTCTCCTGGAAGTGGCGGCGGATGCGTTCCAGCGATTGCAGCACCAGGGCTTCGTCGTAGCCGCTGTCGCCGAGGAACGGCACGAGATCGTTCTTCTCGAGCTCGCGCAGGGTGATTCCCTGCACTGAGAATTCGACCTGCGGCCCCAGCCGCACCGTGAAGGCGAGGTCGGCCGCGTACGCCGCCGGAGCGAGCGTCTCAGGCAACCGTTCGACGACCGCCTCGCGATAGCCGCGGGAGAAGAGCCAGGACTGCAGGCGCTCGACGTCGTCCGCCGCGACCCGCTGCCTGAACGGCGTGTCCGGTTGCGAGCGCAGCGCATCGGCGAGCTCGGCGTCGGTGAAGGGCGGGGTCGCGCCCGCGAAAGCGACCGCTCGCACCTTCGTGCGCTGGCCCGCGGCGATACGGTAGGTCACCGCCGCGCCGCGGGCACCGGTCGATTCCGCCTCTCCGCCCGCGTCGGCGTCCTCGTCCCCCAGCGCCACGGCGAGACGGACCTCGGCGTCGCGGAAACCCTCCTCGATCAGCAGGTCCTGCAAGCGGTAGACGCCGCGCAGGAGGCGGTCCTCGCGCAGCGGCTGGCCGGTGCGCTGCGGCAAGGCCTCGAGCAGCCGCGTCTTCCTGAGACCCAGATCGCCAGTGACTTCGACCTTGGTGACCCGGACGTCGGTCCACAGGGCGACGACCGCCACGACTCCGGCGGCGCCATCGCGCCCCGAGCTGGGCGGGTTGCCCGGCGCGAGCCGACGGGCGTAGATCTCGACCTCCGAAGCCAGTCCCGAGTAGCGCAGGCTGCGCAGGGTGCGCCGCGTCCGCGCCTCGTCCATCGGCTCGCCGACCTCGAGCGAGATCAGTTCGCGCACCTCGTCGACGTCGACCGGAGCGTCGCTGCGGATCTCGAGCGCGCGGACGATCGGCGCCGGCGAGGCGGGAGTCTGGGCGACGCCGGCGGCCGGAAGGAGCGCGGCGATCACCGCGCTTCGGGTCCACCGCTGCCACCGCCGCCGAACCATCAGAAGCGCCTTTCCCACCGCGCATCCACGGCGTAGGACTCGTCGCCGTTCTGGGTCAGCACCAGGGTCAGGTCGTCCGACACCTTCCACTCGACCTGCAGGACCTGCTGCGCCGTGGAGGAGGGATCGACCGAGTAGGTCAGGTAGACCCGGCTCGACAGGCGCTTGCCGATCGTGACGCGCGCCGCCGAGAGGTTGTCGCCGCCGGCCAGTGGGTCGACCTTCAGGCGGTCGATGCCGAAGAGCTTGCCGACCCGCGCGCTCACCAGCGATGCCGCCTGACCGTAGAGCAGTGTCTCCGCCGCCATGCCCGGCGCCGACCCCTGCGCCGAGCTCGAGAGCTCGGAGAGCCCGCTCGGGGTGCCGGTCGCGAGCAGCGACAGGACATCGTAGTCGGGGAGCGGTGGGTCGGAACCCAGCGTCGTCGACGGCCGGGCGATCGAGCCGAGGACGCTCAGGGTGACCTGGTATTCGTTGATCTTGGTGCGCGCCACGACGTCGAGGAGCGGCTCGATGCGGGTCGGATTGGCGAAGGTCACGATCGCGCGATCGAGCGTGTAGGTCGAACCGCTGTAGTCGATCGTGCCTCCCGGGTCGGTCGTCACTTCGCCGAACAACACCGGATTCGCGAGCGAGCCGCGCAGCGCGAGATTGGCGCTGCCCGTCAAGTTCGCCAGGTTGTTGCGCACACGCACCGCGCGCGGCGCGAGGACCGAGATGTTGAGGTAGGTCGTGCCGAGGAGCTCGTCGGCCTCGTCGATCTGCACGCGGGTGCGCGACAACACCCGCTCCGCGAGCTGACGGGGGGAGAGGTTGATGTCGCGCAGGTAGTAGACACGGTCGAGCGTCAGTGCGCCCGAGATCTGCCGCCCTTCCGGTGTCGACTGCAAGGTCAGGTCGCCGTCACCCCTCACGAGCCAGCCCTCGGGATAACGCACCGCGGTGCGCCGCGTCGCGATCTGCGCCCGGTACGACAACGGCCTGTCGGCTGCCGCGAGGTCGAGGCGACCGTGGACCGCGACCGTACCGCCGGCGAGATCGGCGCGCAGATGATCGAGCACGACGGCATCCGGGTAGAGCAGCACCAGCCCCTGAATGCGGTCGAAGCTGTGCGGAAAGCGCACCGGGATGTAGCGCGCATCGCGCAGCTCGGCCTGGCCGTTCCACTCCGGCCTGGCGAGCGTTCCCCTGGCGGTGGCGAGGACGTTCACCGCGCCGGAGAGATCGATCCCGGCGAGGCTCTCGATCCAATCGACCGACACCGAGGCCTGCAGGCGGAGATCGAGCGCCGGTTCCGCCGGCGCGAAGTCGACGCTGCCGGAAACGAAGAGCTCGTCGCCGGTCGCCGCCTCGCCGAGGTAGAGCGATTCGAGCACCAGCTGCGAACCGGCATAGCGCACCACGACCGGCTCCAGCGGGTGCAGCCGATGTTGCTCGTAGGCGAGCTCGAGCTGCGGAATGCGCAGCGCCAAGGCGAGCTCGCGGTCGGGGGCGAAGTGCACCTCGAGCTCGGCGGCGAGAGTGCCCGCGAGGCCCTCGACCGGCTGCCCTGCCGCGATCGTCATCAGCCGGTCGAGCCGGTCGCATTTCAGGGCGAACCGCAGCTCGCCACTCTCCCCGGCGGCGAACGCGCCGCCGCCCGAGAGGCTGAGAAGTCCGGGCAGGTCGAGCGCCGCTTCGAGGCGGCGGTCGGCGAGCTCGGCATGCAGCGTGCCCGCGAAACGCTGCGCCGGCTCGCCTCCGGCAGCTGCCGGAGGCGTTCCCATACCGCCGGCAGCTGCCGGAGGCGAGCCCATACTGCCGGCAAGGCCAGGGCCGGGCAGTTCGAGGTCGCCGAACTCGAGGTCGGCGACGAGACGCGGTTCGGCGACCGTGCCGGAGAGACGCGCCACGAGCGCGGCGTGCCCGCGAAGCCGGCTTTCGGCGAGCCCAGCGAGAGGCAGCGCGGCGAGGTCGAGGCGTTCCCCGGTGAGCTCGAAGTCGAGTCTCTCGCCGGCGAAGAGCAGCTCGCCGCTGCCCGCGAGCAGACCCGCCGGGGCGCTGAGCCGCAGCTGCCGCAGGCGCAGGCGGTCGGCGTCCCAATCGAGGCTCGTTTCGAGACGATCGAAGCCGAGGCCGGCGACCTGCACCGGCGCGACCGAGCCGCGCAGGTCGCCGGTCAGCTCGTCGAGCGACCCGCCGAGGTGGAGCGCCCCGGTCGCCTCGCCGGCGAGCGGCAAGGGAAACGGCAACCAGGGCCCGGCCTCGGCGACCGGCCAGGCCTGGAACTCGACGTCGAGCGCCAGGGGCGGCGGAGCCGGCGCGGCCCGCGGCGCGGGCGAAGCCGGCGCGAGCGGCAGGACGCCGCCCAGGCGCAGCGACGAAGCGCCGCGCGTGAGCGTGAGTTCGAGGTCCCGCACGGCCGTCGCGTCGACGGTGAGGCTGCCCCGCGCGCTCGCCGCCGCAACGCCCGGAGCCTGAAAGTCGGCGAGATCGAGCTCCAGGCCGACAATCGCCGAGGTCGGCGAGGTCGGCGAGGCGCCGGCCAGGGCGACGTGCGCTCTCACCCGGCCGCTGCCGGTTTCCGGCAGCCAGAGCTGCGGCGGCACGTTGTCGACGAACGGCTGCAGGCGGACCAGTTCTCCCAGGTCTTCGCTCACGACCTCGACCTCGAGCTCCCCGGTCTTGCCGACGAGGTCGTAGGCGCCGGTGAGCGCGATCCGCTGTGCCGCCGAAGCGAGCTCGACCTGCGTGAGCTCGAGTCGCCCTTCGACCAGCTCGAGAACCGCCATGCCTGCGGCCGGCAAGGCCCCGGCGGCGTTCGGCGGGGCTGGCGGCACCGGGCGCAGCTCGAACGAGCCCGAGCCCACCCCCCGGCGGGCGTCGTTCAGGGGGAACTCATAGAGGAGATCGCCGTGCGCCGAGGCCGAGAAGGCCGGCGCGGGAAGCTCGAGATCCGCGAGCACCGCGAGGAGGCGGGGCCCGTCGGCCCGCAGGGCCAGCCGCGCCAACGGACCGGGCCGGTCGAGGTCGACCTCGAAGCGGCCGGAGACCGGGCCGCCGGCGTAGATCCCCCGTTCGAGATCGAGGCCGATCGTCGAGTTGCCGGGTCCGCCGCCCGCGACGTCGCCCGCGAGCTCGTCGAGCCGGAAGCCGAAGAGCTCGACCCCCGGCGACGTCAGCCGGCCGCCGTACCAGATCTCCTTCTTCTCGAAACGCACGTCGCCGGCGAAGCGAAGCGGGCCGGCGATCTCGCCCGAGAGGTAACCGAGATCGTCGAGGAGCTTCCCCTGCGTCTCGACGACGCCGCGAATCTCGCCTTGCGTGCCACCGCGCCAGCCGACGAAGCCGGCGACCCGGGCATCGAAGTCCGGCGCCAGGAGACGCGCCTGGAGGATCTCCACCCGGTCGTCGCGCAGGCGCGCCTTGGCGGTCAGCGTCGAAGCCCACGGCAGCGCTTTCGGCAGGGTCGTCACGACCTCCTGCGCCGTCAGATTGCCCTGGAGCTCGGTCCCCCCGAGCCCTGAGAGCTGGAGCAGGATGGCGTGCGCCTCGACCGCCAGCGGCAGGCGCTGATCGGCGAGCTCGAACTCTCCATCTTCCACGAAGAGCCCGCCGATCCGCAGTTGGAACCGGCTCTCGCCGCCCCCGGCCTGCCAGTCGGGAAGATTGTCGCGCCCGCCCGGGTAGAGCTCGAGGTGAAGGCGAACGCCCTGCGCGGAGACCGTCTGAAGGTCGATGACGTCGTGCCGCAGCGCGTCGAGATCGGCATCCACCCGCAACCGGCGAATGGAGAGCAGCGCCGGATCCTTCGGTCCCGGTCCCGAGATCGAGAAATCCTCGATTCGCACGGCAAAGGGGATGAGCTCGAAGTCGATCCGGCCGACCTGGACGTTACGCCGCAGGATCTGCGAGAGCTGCTGCTCGAGGCGCGCTGCGAGACGCTCGCGGACGAACTCGGAAGAGAGGAAGCCGCGCAGGCAGAGCGCCACGAAGGCGATTGCGGCGAGCGACCAGAAGAACGGCCGCACGACCCAGCGCCGTATGCGCAGCCAGACCACCGACCGCTACTCCCCCCAGTGCAACTTGTTGCGCAGGCCCTCGAAGATCGAGCTGCGTTCGCCGGTACGCACCAAGTAAGCGGGCTGCGCTGCGCGCGTGACGCGCACGCGGTCGCCGAAGCCGATCTCGCCGCCCTCCTGGCCGTCGACCGTGAGATAGACCCGGTCGGCACGCGACTCGGGGGCATCCTCGCGTGCTTCGATCCCGATCTCGATGACGCTCGTATCCGGGACCACCAGCGGACGAAGAGTCAGGGTGTGCGGGCAGATCGGGGTCAGCACCGAGACCGGCAGCAGCGGGTGCAGGATCGGTCCTCCGGCCGAGAGGTTGTAGGCCGTCGACCCGGTCGGCGTCGAGATCACCAGGCCGTCGGCGCGATAGCGCGCCACCAGCCGGCCGTCGACGGTGAGCAGCAGCTCGATCATGCGCGAGAGAGCGCTCTTGGCGAGCACGACGTCGTTGAGGGCGCGGAAAGCGGCGCGCTCGCCGGTGCTCTTCTGCTGTTCCACTTCGAGCAGCGATCGCGGCTCGACCGCGTACTGCCCCGCCAGGACTTCGACCAGCGCCGGGTAGAGCTCGGCGCGCCCCACTTCGGTGAGGAATCCGAGATGCCCGAGGTTCACTCCGAGAATCGGCGGACCGCCGGCGGCCTTGCGCGCCACGGAAAGGAGCGTGCCGTCGCCGCCGAGCACGACGACGAGATCGCACCGCACGCCGGGGACGAGCGGCCCGTTCCCCGCCGTCCCGGCCTCGCGGGCGGTGCCCGGCTCGACCAGCACTTCGAGCCCGCGGCGGGCCAGCCACTCGACCAGCTCGCGAGCGACGCCCGCCGCGTCCGCGCTCGCGGCTTTCGCGACCACTCCGACCCGACGTGCTCCGCGCGGTTCGATCATCGCGGCTCCTCGCCTGCCGGGAGAGTCTCCGCGGCGACTGCCGGCGGCAGCGTCTGGACGGATGGCGGCAGGCGGAGCAGAGCGAACGCCTCGCGGTTGCCCTCGGCGCCGGCGACGGGGGAATCGTAGGTCCCGAGCAGCTCGAGCCCGAGCGCGGCGAGCTCGCGGGCGCGTTGCTCGATCGTCGAACGCCGCAGCTCTTCGTCACGCACCAGGCCTCCCTTGCCGACTCCGCCGCGGCCGACCTCGAACTGCGGCTTGATCAGCGGCAGCAGCAGCCCCCCGGGGGCCAGGTGCGGCAGGAGCGCCGGCACGACCTTGGCCAGCGAGATGAAGGAGACATCCACGACGACGAGATCGAACGGCCGGTCGAAGGCGTCGGCGGCGAGATAGCGCGCGTTCTGCCGTTCGCGAACCGCGACCCGCGGATCGTTGCGCACCTTGAGATCCAGCAGGCCGTAGCCAACGTCGAGGGCGGTAATGTGCGCGACGCCGCGCTGCAGGAGACAGTCGGAGAAGCCCCCGGTCGAGGCGCCGACGTCGAGGCAGCGCCACCCGGCCGGATCGACCGCGAAATGATCGAGGGCGGCGGCGAGCTTGCCGCCGGCGCGCGACACGAACGGCTCGGCCGTTCCCGTCAGCTCCAGCCGGACGTCGTCCCGCATCGGGCTGCCGGGCTTGTCCACCCGCACGCCGTTGACCTCCACCTGGCCGGCCATCACCGCGCGATGCGCCTTCTCGCGCGAGGCAAACAGGCCGCGCTCAACCAGCAGCTGGTCGAGACGCACCGCCGACACCCCTCGCTCCAGCCGTTCCTGTCGCGCCTGTCGTTCCTGACGATTCTCCCGCGGCCTTGTTCAGGGCTGCCGGATCCAGCGCCGCTTCGCTTTCAGCGCCGCGCCGTTCGCGCGCGCCCGCGGACCTCGCGAAGAAGCTGCGGAAGCGGAAATAGAAGCCCTCGGCGTCGAGTCCGAGCATCTTGCGCAGGACCTCCTGCGAGCCGTGGGGTACGAACTTGTCCGGCACGCCGATGGCGAGGGTCGTGACGCGGGAGAGCTCCATCTCGGAGAGCGCCTCCATGACCGCGCTGCCGAAGCCGCCGGCGAGGGAGTGCTCCTCGACCGTGGCCAGACGCGCGCCGCCCTCGAGACCGCCGAACTGGTCGATCTGGAGCGCCAGCAGCTCGCGGTCGAGCGGCTTCACGAAGCGCGCGTTCACCAGGGTGATCTCGATGCCCTCCTTCGCCAGGCGCTCGATCGCTTCGAGCGCCGGATAGACGGTCGAACCGATCGCCCAGACCAGGCCGTGCCGTCCGCGGCGCAGGATCTCCGCCTTGCCGATCGGCAGCTGCCGGAACTCGGCGTCGAGCGGCACGCCGATGCCGTTGCCGCGCGGATAGCGCACCGCCGTCGGATGCGGCTGCTCCACGGCGGTCGCGAGCATGTGCTGGAGCTCGTTCTCGTCCTTCGGCGCCATGACGATCGAGTTCGGGAAGATCCGGAAAAAGGCGTAGTCGAAGAGTCCGTGGTGCGTCCAGCCGTCGTTGCCGGCGATGCCGCCGCGGTCGAGCGCGAAGGTGACCGGAAGATCCATGAGACAGACGTCGTGGAAGATCTGGTCGAAGCCGCGCTGCAGGAAGGTCGAGTAGATCGCCACGATCGGCCGCATCCCGCCCAGGGCGAGTCCGCCGGCAAGGGTCACGGAGTGCTGCTCGGCGATGCCGGTGTTCAGGAAGCGCTCGGGAAACCGCTCGGCGAACGGAATCAGTCCGGTGCCGTCGGGCATCGAGGCGGTGATCGCGACGATCCGCGGGTCGTGCTCGGCGAGCCGGATGGCCGTCTTGCCGAAAACGGCGGTGTACGAGGGCGCCGCCCCGGGCTTGCCCTTCTGGATCCCGGCGACGGGATCGAACGGGGAGGGGCCGTGGTACTCGACCGGTTCGTCCTCGGCGTACTTGTAGCCCTTGCCCTTCTGGGTGATCGCGTGCAGCAGCACCGGGCCGTCGATCTCTTTCGCGCGCTCGAGCGCCTCGAGCAGGGCGGGGATCGAATGTCCGTTCACCGGGCCGATGTAGCGGAAGCCGAGCTCCTCGAACAGCGTGCCCGGCGTGAAGACCTGCCGCAGCCCCTCCTCCAGGCCCTTCGCCACTTCGACCATCGGATCGCCGATGCCGGGGATCTTGTGCAGCACCTTCTTGATGTCGTCCTTGAGCTTGGCGTAATGACGCCCGGCCATCAGCGCCTCGAGGTACTTGGTGAGCGCCCCGACCGACGGCGAGATCGACATCGAGTTGTCGTTCAGGATGACGATCATCTTCGTACCGAGGTGGCCTGCCTGGTTCATCGCCTCGAAAGCCATCCCGGCGGTCATCGAGCCGTCGCCGATCACCGCCACGACGTGATGCGACTCCTGCCGCAGGTCGCGCGCCACGGCGAGGCCGAGCGCCGCGGAGATCGAGGTCGAGGCGTGCCCTGCAGCCACGACGTCGTACTCCGACTCGCTGCGCATGCAGAAGCCGGAGAGTCCCCCGAACTGGCGCAGCGTCGACATGCGCTCGCGCCGGCCGGTGAGGATCTTGTGGGGATAGGTCTGGTGCCCGACGTCCCAGACCAGGAGGTCGCGCGGCGTGTCGAAGAGGTAGTGCAGCGCGATCGTCAGCTCGACCGTGCCGAGGTTCGAGGAGAAGTGGCCGCCGGTCTCGGAGACCGCGCTGACGATCTCGTCACGCAGTTCATCGGCGAGCTGCGGCAGCTCCTCGCGGGAGAGGCGCCGCAGCGCTTGCGGGTTGGAGACGCGATCGAGTAGGTTCATGAGATCTCCGGAATGGGCCTGCGATGCCGTCTGCATGACCGCTTGCACGACTGCCTGCACGAAGCCCGCCAAGGTCCTCGCAACCCTGCCGACGCCCGCTATCCTCCGCGCCGGTCGAGAAACGAAACCAGCGCAACCCAGGTCTCGCGCTGCGCGGACGGCAGGGCCGCGATCCGGCCCACCGCATCCTCGCCGAGCTCCTTCAGGCGCTCACGGCTGCGGTCGAGCCCGTGCAGCGCCGGATAGGTGAGCTTGCTCGCGGCGGCGTCCTTCCCCGGCGTCTTGCCGAGACTCGAAGCGCTCCCTTCGACGTCGAGAATATCATCGCGGATCTGGAACAGGAGTCCGATCGTCTCACCTAAGTCGCGCAGAATCAGATCTTCCGCTGCGCTCACCGCGGCATAAACGCCGCCGAGCCGGAGACTCGCAGCGAGCAGGGCACCGGTCTTGCCGCGGTGAATCCGCTCGAGCGCGGCGGCGGCCGCGCCCGGGCCGGCGGGCCAGGCCGACTCGGCCTCGAGATCCGCGCTCTGGCCGCCGATCATTCCGCTGCTGCCGATCGCGTTGCCGACCAACGCCACCGCGCGCGCCCGGAGCGCCCCCGGCAAGGCCTCCGGCAGCTCGGCGAGGACGGTCAGTCCGAGAGTCAGCAGGGCGTCGCCGGCCAGGATGGCGGTCGCCTCGTCGAACCGCCGGTGCAGAGTCGGCCGGCCGCGGCGCAGGTCGTCGTCGTCGAGCGCCGGCAGGTCATCGTGAATCAGGCTGTAGGTATGGACCATCTCGACCGCCGCGGCGCCGGCGAGGAGGTCGGGGGTCGCCGCCCCGAACGACCTGCCGGCGAGCAGCACCAGCGCCGGCCGGATGCGCTTGCCGCCGCCGAGCGCGCTGTAGCGCATCGCGGCGTGCAGACGCTGCGGCGCCAGGCTCGACGCCGGCAGCAATCGGTCGAGCTCGGCCTCCACCAGCCCGCGCGCCTCGGCGAGAAAGCGCTCGAAAGCGCCCTGCCCGGCACCCGAGCCGGCGCTCATCGAACGCCCTCCGGCTCCCGCGGGCGGACCTCTCCCGGAGACCCCCCGATCTCGAGGCAGAACGGGGCCGCCAGCAGCAGCAACGCCACTCGCTGCACCTCGGTATCGCCCCAATTGTGTTCGAAGAGGCCGGCGACCGACATCGCCATCAGCGCCGCGATGACGCCGTACCAGAGATCGGCGCGCGATCCGTTCTCGCCCGCCGCACGGCCCGCGGCCCGGTCGGTGCGATAGCCCCGCCAGGCGCGCGCCAGGGACACCCCGAGCAGGGCGAGAAAGCTCGCCAGCGCGGGCAGGCCGCGCTCGGCGGCGAGCTGGACATAGCTGTCGTGCAGATGGGGGACGTTGAGTCGCGAGGCGCTCGAGTGGCGATAGATCGGATAGAGCCGCTCGACCATGTTCGGGCCGATACCGAACAGCGGGTGCTCGACGACCATCCGGGCCCCGGCCTCGAGCATGCAAAGCCGGTCGTAGCTCGATTCGTCCGAGAGGTTGGTCACCGACATCGCCCGCGCCAGGATCGGAACCGGTGCGAAGACGACGAAGGCAAGCGCCGCCGGCAGCGCGAAGAGCAGCAGCCGGCGGCGGCGCATCCAGAGCAGCCAGCCTCCTCCCACCAACAGTCCCAGCCAGGCGTTGCGGGTGAGCGAACCGACGAGCGCGAGGTTGATCACCGCCAGCGCCGTCCAGGCGAGCCAGGGCCGGCCAAGCAGTCCGCGTGCGCCCTGCGTCCCTTCCCCGGCGGCCGGCGGACGGAACATCAGCCGCGCGATGAGCAGCAGGTCGATGAGCAGCAGGATGCCCGAGAAGGTCATGACGTGCGAGAACGGTCCGCGGATCCGGCGGTCGAGATCGCCGAATCCGAGCCAATACTGGGCCAGTCCGGCGAGCGCCGCCAGCATTGCGGCGAGAATCGCGGCATCGAACAGCCAGCGCAGACGGCGCTCACCGGCGATCGAGCCGATGGCGAGCGGCAGGGCGGTGAGGGTGAAGATCTCGCGCAGCGCGGTGAAGCTCGTCGCCGGATCCTGCGAGAAGCCCACCGCGACCACCAGGAGAGCGCCGTAAACGCCGACAGCGACCAGGAGTGGACGCGCGCGCCTGAATCCCGGATCCGCCCGGTCCCGTAGCGCCGGAAAGGCCAGCAAGGCGACGGCGAGCGCGAAGTTCGAGAGGGCGATGCCGAAAAGCGTCAGCAGGTGCGCCGCATAGAGGCCGAATCGCCAATTCGCACGCTGCGCCGCGTGCGAGGGGACGAGCCGCCGGGGAGCTTTCAACTCCAATGGGTATACCAGCCGTCGAACCGTCGAGCCGTCGAACCGGAGGCCTAGCGGGCGAGCGCCGTGGCCGGTACGGTTTCGTCCACGAGCATGACGGGAATGCCGGAGACGATCGGGTAGAGGACCAGGCAACCGTGGCAGAGGAGCCCCTCCTCCACGACCGGCACCTGATCGCGGAAATGCTCGCGATAGCGCTCCACCAGACTCCGGCAAATCGCCTCCGGCAACGCCACCTGCGCGAGCGCGGCACGGCACTTTGGACAGACCAGGATGGCGAGCAGATCGGGATCGAGGGTCATCGGTCGCACGGCTCGAGGCGCCAAGAAGATAGCATGGCGGAGCCAGCCCTTTGCTAGAGTTCGCCCGGGCGCCGTACCGCCGACTCCGACCATGACACCCCCCGCGCAGCCCCTCGTCTGCCGCTCCTGTGGCGCGCCGCTCGGCCGCGTGATGGTCGATCTCGGCAGCTCGCCGCTCGCCAACTCCTATCTTGCCGCCGCCGACCTCGCCCGCGCGGAGCTTTTTCTGCCGCTCTGCGTCTACGTCTGCGAGGGCTGCTGGCTCTGCCAGTTGCCGGAGTGCGCGACACCGCAGGAGATCTTCACCGACTACGCCTACTTCTCCTCGTTCTCCACCAGCTGGCTCGAGCATGCAAGGGACTACGTCGACGCGATGGTGCCGCGGTTCCAGCTCGGCCCGACGAGCCAGGTCGTCGAGATCGCCTCGAACGACGGCTACCTCTTGCGGAACTTCGTCGAACGCGGCATCCCGGTCCTCGGTGTCGAGCCGGCGGCGAACGTCGCGGAGGCGGCGCGCAAACTGGGCATTCCGACCGAAGTCCGTTTCTTCGGCCGCGCGGCAGCCCGGGATCTGGTGGCGCGCGGATTCGCCGCCGATCTTCTGCTCGGCAACAACGTGCTGGCGCACGTTCCCGATCTCGACGACTTCGTCGGCGGGCTGGCGATCCTGCTCAAGGACGACGGCGTCCTGACGATGGAGTTCCCGCACCTGGTGCAGATGATCGACGGCAACCAGTTCGACACCATCTACCACGAGCACTATTCCTACTTCTCCTTCGTCGCCGTCGAGCGCGTCTTTGGCGCCCACGGCTTCGAGCTCTTCGACGTCGAGGAGCTCGCCACCCACGGCGGCAGCCTGCGGATCTTCGCTCGGCACAAGGAAGCGCCGGGCAAGCGTTCCGGACCCCTCACGGCGCGCGTCGCCGATCTCCTCGCCCGTGAGCGCGCGGCGGGCGTCGACACGGTGGGCTACTACGCCGGTTACTCGGAGACCGTGCGCGAGACCAAGCGGGCCCTGCTCGAGTTCCTGATCCGCGAGAAGCGCGCCGGCAGATCGATCGTCGGCTACGGCGCTCCGGCCAAGGGCAATACGCTGCTCAACTATTGCGGCATTCGCGGCGACTTCCTCGATTACACGGTCGACCGCAGCCCGCACAAGCAGGGGCTCTTCCTCCCGGGCACGCGGATCCCGATCCGCGCCACGGCGGCGATCTTCGAGACCCGGCCCGACTACGTCCTCATCCTGCCGTGGAATCTGCGCGCCGAAATCGCCGGGCAGATGGCGGCGATCCGCGATTGGGGCGGACGCTTCCTGGTTGCGATCCCCGGGGTGCAGCTGCTGTGAAGCTCGTCCGCCTCGGCATCCCGGGGGCCCTCCTCGTCGAGATCGAGCCGCTGGCCGACGACCGCGGCTTCTTCGCGCGCACCTCCTGCGCGCGCGAGTTCGCCGCTGCCGGGCTCGAGAGCCGGTTTGTCCAGACCAGCCTGTCCTTCAACCCGCGGCGCGGCACGCTCCGGGGTCTCCACTTCCAGGCCGAGCCCCACGCCGAAGCCAAGCTGGTGCGCTGCGTGCGCGGGACGATCTACGACCTGTTGGTCGACCTGCGGCCGGAGTCGCACATCTATCGCCAGCACCTCGCAGTCGAGCTCTCGGCCGACCGGCGCAACGCCGTCTACATTCCTCCCGGAGTCGCGCACGGCTTCCTGACTCTGACCGACGACTGCGAAGTGCACTACGCCATGTCCGAGTTCTTCGTGGCGGAGGCCGCCCGCGGCGTGCGCTGGAACGATCCGGCGTTCGGCATCGTTCTGCCCGAGCCCGTGCAGCTGATCTCCGAGCGCGACGCCGGCTATCCCGACCTGCTGCCGCCCGTTCGCTCCGAGCCATGACCGGCGCTGAACTGTACGCGCTCGCCGCGCGCCTCTTCCCGATTCCGCGCAGCATCACGGGCGACGGCGTCCGCCAGAGCCTGGCGATCCTCGCCGAGCAGATCGCACTCGACATCCACGAGGTCCCGACCGGCACACCGGTCTTCGACTGGACGGTGCCGCGCGAGTGGCGGCTGCGAGAGGCGCACATCACGGCGCCCGACGGCCGGCGCATCGCCGACGCCGCCGGCCACAACCTGCAACTGCTCAACTACAGCGCCCCGTTCCGCGGCCGCGTCGGACTCGCAGAGCTCAAGCGCCACCTCTTCACGCTGCCCGCCCAGCCCGACCTGATCCCGTATCGCACCAGCTACTACCGGGAGCAGTGGGGCTTCTGCCTGCCCCATCGGCTGGTCGAGAATCTGCCCGCGGGCGAGTACGAAGTCGTCGTCGATACCGAGCTCTTCGACGGCAGCCTCACGTACGGCGAGCTAGCGCTCGCCGGCGAGTCGGCCGAGGAGGTGCTGCTCTCGACCCACTGCTGTCACCCGTCGCTCGCCAACGACAACCTCTCCGGCATGGTGGTGGCGACGGCGCTCGCCGCCCACCTTGCGGCGCGGCAACGGCGCCGGCTCTCCTACCGCTTCCTCTTCCTGCCCGGCACGATCGGCGCGATCACCTGGCTGGCGACGAACCGCGAACGCCCGGCAAACATCGGCCACACCCTCGTGCTCGCCGGACTGGGCGCTCCGGGGCCGTTTCACTACAAGAAGTCGAGGAACGGCGACGCGCCGATCGACCGCGAGGTCCGCCGCGCGCTCGCCCGCCGAAGAGAAAGCCTGGAGGTCGAAGCGTTCGTGCCGTTCGGCTACGACGAGCGCCAGTTCAATTCCCCCGGCATCGGCCTCGAAGCGGGCTGCTTCTCCCGCACGCCCTACGGCCGCTATCCGGAGTACCACACCTCGGCCGACAACCTCGACCTGATCCGCCCCGAGACCCTCGCCGGCTCCGTCGAGTGCCTCCTCGCCGTCGTCGACGGACTCGAGAGCCGCGAGTGCTTCCGCAACCTCTCCCCCGAGTGCGAGCCGCAGCTCGGCCGGCGCGGCCTCTACCGCCTGATCGGCGGCGACGACGCCGGCCGTGAGCGCGAGCTGGCGATCCTCTGGATGCTCAACCTCGGCGACGGCACGCATTCCCTGGAAGACATCGCCGAGCGCTCGGGGATCGCCACCGAGCGTCTCCGCGAAGCGACGGCGGCACTGGTCTCGGCCGGCCTCCTCGCGCCGGTCTGAGCGGTGGCGCCCGGAGCGGCGCCGGTCCACTTCTCCGCAACGTCAGGAAGAGATGCGTTCGAGACCCGGGTAGGCGTCGAAGCCGGCGTCGAAGGTGAAGATCCTGGAGAGCTTTCTCGCTTCCATCACCGCTGCGTGCACGGCGTCGCGTGCCGAGAGACGCGGATAGGCGAGAACGATGTCGCGCGCCCGCAGAACCGTTTCGAGGTCGACCGGAAAGACCTCGTCGACGACGCCCAGAAGCGCCTCCAGAGCCGGCTGGATCGCGTCTCGCCGGCCGATGGCGACGTAGCGATGCAGGATCTCCTGCAGGACCTCGGCGTCGGTGACCAGGCGCTCACCGTCGGCGATGGCCCGCTCGAGGCGGCGCTGAGCATCCACCTTGTGCGGATGTGCCGCGCCGACGAGGTACATCGGCACGTTCGAGTCGACGAAGATCAGGACTCGCCCTCGACGCCGTAGCCATTCTCGATCTCGGCCAGCATCGTGCCGATTTCGCCCGCCGGGAAGGCGTGCCGCGCCGCCGCCCGCACCACCGCGAGCTTGCGATCCGGCGCGCTCGCGGGCGCCGCCTGGCGGCCCGCGCGCAGTGCCGCGCGCACCCATTCCGCGACGCTGACCCGGGCGAGGCCAGCCGCACGCCGCACCTCGCGCAGTTCTTCCTCCTCGAGCAGGACCTGGAGCCGCTTACTCATGCCAAGAGTATTTCCAACTCCTGCCACTGAGTCAATCAGGAGTCTCGAGGGGCCGACTAGGACCCCGCCTTGCCCCTCCCGCCGAGTGCAGCCGGCGGCGACGAGTGCTAGCGAAAGCACGGTCCATCGACTCAAGGGGTGCGAGAGCGGATCTCGAGCTCCTGGCTGACGACCACCAGGCTGCCGGCCGGCACGTCGCAAGTGACCAGGACGTGGGCACCAATGAAGGCGTCGTCGCCGACCGTCACCGGGCCGATGACGCTCGCCTGGGCGCCGACGGTGACGCGGTCGCCGAGCTTCGGCATCTCGCCGATGCGCGACAGGGTCGGGGCGCCGAGCGTGACGCCGTGCATCAGCAGGCAGCCGGCGCCGATCTCGACCGCATTGCCGATGACGATCCCGGTGCCGTGGGCGATGCGCAGGCCGGGACCGATCCTCGCCGCCGAGGCGATATCGACTCCGGTCAGGAAGTGGTTGTAGCGCGCAATCGCGGGACCGAGAACCGGAACGCCGTGCGCCTTGAACCAGTGCGCTAGACGATGCAGCACCACCGCCTGGTAACCGTTTTCGAACAGCAGCGACTCCAGCACGTACCAGGGTGCCGGCTTGCTCTTGATCTCTCGCAGGCGCCGCGTGTCGGCGCGAAGGTTGTCCCACATGGCGGAAAGATGGGTTAGGGTACCGCAAGGGAGGCCGCATGCGCGAGATCTGGGGTCTCATCCCCGCCGCGGGCAAGGCGACACGGCTCAGCCGCGATGACCAGGGTCACCGCCGCAAGGGCCCGAGCAAGGAGATCCTGCCCTTGCCGCCGGCGCCAGGTGCCGGCCCGGACGCCCCACCGCGCCTCGCCTGCCAGGACCTGCTCGACAACTTCCGCCTCGCCGGCGTCACGCGCGCCCTCGTCCTGCTGCGCCAGGGCAAATGGGATATTCCGAAACGGCTCGGCGACGGCGGCGAGTTCGGCGTCGACCTCGCCTACCGGGTCCTCCCCACCGCAGACGCATCCCGCGGCGTGCCGTTCACCCTCGCCACCGCCACTCCCTTCCTCGGCGACCGCATGGCGGCGCTGGGTTTCCCCGACCTCCTGGTGCAGCCGCGCGATCTTCTCGCCCGGCTCGTCCGCCATCGCGAGCAGAACCAGAGCGACCTCGCCCTGGCGCTCGTGCCGTGCGACCGGCCGCAGAGCTCGGACCTCGTGGAGCTCTCGCCGCGCGGCAAGGTGCGGCGAATCGAGATCAAGCCCGAAGCGACGACGCTCAAGTGGACCTGGGCATTCGCCGTCTGGACGCCGCGCTTCAGCCGCTTCCTGCTGAAGTGGACCGAGGGATTCAACGCGCGCTCCCGGCGCCTCGGCCGGGAGCCGCACGCCGGCGACCTCTTCATCGGCGCGATGAGCGAGGGCTTCGAGATCGACGCCCTGACGGAGCCGTCGGGACGAGTCCTCGACATCGGCACGCCCGAGACATTGGCTGCCGCCGGCGGATTTCACTCGAGCTCGTAGACCTCGCCCTCGACCGGAACCTCGACCGGCAGGCCCGCCCGCTGCTGCATTGCGCCGGCCATTTCCGCGAGCTCGGCGGCGCTGCGCCGCGGATGATGATGGACGATCCAGAGCCGGCCGACGCCGGCGGCGCGCGCCAGGTCGGCGACGGCACCGCTATCGGAATGTCCGCTCGCCGCCAGATCGGTCTCGGCCACCTCGGCCGCCGTGACCCAGACCTCGTGCAACAGGAGCTTCACCCCGCGCACGAAGCCGATCGTCTCCGCGTCGATCACCGTGTCGGTTACATAGGCGAGCGCGTCGCCGATGCGCACGCCGACCGAGCCTCCAGGGTGCTTCTGCCGGCGCAGCCGCAGGCGGAGCTCACCGATCTCGAGCTCCGGCCCGCTGTACGGCACGATCTCGACCGGCATCGGCCAGCGCTCGATCGGCAGGGGGAAGAGCGGCGGCTGAAGCAGCTGCGCGATCCCCTCCGGGCCGAAGGCGGTCAACGGCGGTGCCGGCGCGTGGATGCGGATCGGCCGGTCCTTGGCAAGGCCGAGCAGGTAGGAGAGCCCGACGACGTGATCGAGGTGGTAGTGCGTGAGCAGGACGTCGAGCCGCCGGCCCGCCGGAAGAAGCGCAGCGACCGCAGGCTCGAGCAGCCGCGCGACGCCCGTGCCGGCGTCGAGCAGGAGCGACTCCGACCCGGTCGTGAGGAGGAACGACATCGTCTGGCGACCAGCCGCCGGCAGGTAGCCGGCGGTCCCCAGGGCAACCAGCTTCAAGGGGCAACCGTCTTGGCCGCTGCCGTCCAGCGCAGATCCGAGGTCAACGTGCCGGCGTCGAGCAGTTGTCGGATGTGCGCCAGCCGCTTGTAGCGCGGTCCGTCGAACTCGGCCCGGGTCAGACCGGCGGCGAGATAGGCCTCGTAAATCTCGCGCGCGCCGCTTCTGGCGTTCCACTTCAGGCGGAACTCCGGGAAGGCATGGGCGAGCTTGTCGCAGCTCACGCGATAGTTGCGCGCATCGGGACCGGCACCCTCGGCGAAGGTCACTTCGCAGCCCGGGATCGTCTCGCCGACGATCCCGGCGAGCTCGCGGATGCGGTAGTTCTCCGCCGAAGCGCCGATGTTGAACGCCTGGGCGTGGACCTTCTCGCGCGGCGCCTCGAGCAGCAACACGAAGGCCCGACAGATGTCCTCGACGTGCACGATCGGCCGCCAGGGGGTGCCGTCGCTCTGCAGGACGATCTTTCCCGTGGTCACCGCCCAGGCGGTCAGATTGTTGAGCACCAGATCGACCCGCAGACGCGGCGAGATGCCGTAGGCGGTGGCGTTCCGCAGGAAGACCGGCGTGAAGGCGTCGGCGGCGAGACGCGTGAGCTCCTCCTCGAGCTTCACCTTCGACACGGCGTAGGCGGTGAGCGGCGCGAGCGCCGCCTGCTCGTCGAGGAGGTCGTTGCCCGAAGCGCCGTAGTTGCTGCACGACGAGGAGAAGAGGAAGCGTCCGACGCCGGCCTCCTTCGCCAGGCGCGCCAGGCGCAGCGAGCCGTCGAGATTGATGTCGTAGGTCAACTTCGGATTGATGTCGCCCAGTGGATCGTTCGACAGCGCCGCGAGGTGCATCACGGCGTCGAAGCCTTCGAGATCGCCGACGGTGACGTCGCGCAGATCCTGGCGCCGGGAGGGCCAGCGCTCGGCGACCGGCGGACCGAAGGTGCAGGGAGCGAAGAGATCGCTGTCGAGGCCGACGGCGTCGATGCCGCGGTCGGCGAGGATCGGCATCAGGAGGGAGCCGATGTAGCCGTGATGGCCGGTGACCAGAACGCGCATTTCGGGGAGTCCTTTCGCGAATCGCCAGCAGCGATTCTATCTGCACGGGCTAAGATCGTCCTCCGAATGCGTCACCCCGGCCGCCTCCTACCCGTCATGGTTTGCTGCGCCCTGGCTGTCGCCGGCGCGGGCTGCAACTCTCCCGCCGCGTCCCCGGCACCGGAGCCCACTCCGGCGGCGACCCACCCGCCGCAGATCGGCTTCGAGCCGGTCCCGACCCGCGGCTACATCCTGATCTCGATCGACGCCCTGCGTGCCGACCACCTCGGCGTCTACGGCTACGACCGCGACACCTCGCCGTTCCTCGACGAGCTCGCCCGGCGGGCGACGGTCTTCGATCACGCCTTCGCGCAGATCCCGTCGACGCTGCCCTCGCACATGTCGATGTTCACCGGACTCTACCCGGCCGAGCATGGCGTCTTTCCGCCTTCGGCCGTCCTCGCGCCCGAGATCCGCACCCTGCCGGAAATCCTCCTGCACGCCGGCTTCCGCACCGCCGGGCATTCCGAGGGCGGCTACGTCCAGGGCGGCTACGGCTTCGCGCGCGGCTTCCGCGAGTGGACCGACACTCCCTACGCCGACGACACCGACGTCGAACGCACTTTCGGACGCGGCGCGGCCTTTCTCAACTCCGTGAAGCCCGACGAGCGCTTCTTTCTCTTCCTGCACACCTACACCGTGCACGACCCCTACTGGCCGCCCGAGCGCTATCGCAGGATGTTCTGGCCGGGGCCGCCGCCGCCCGGCGCCGGCGAGCCCTCCGGCCCGCACTTCGCGGCGGTCAACAACGGCCTCGCCGAGACGACGCCCGCGGCGGTCGAGTACTTCGAAGCCCTCTACGACGCATCGATCCGGCATCTCGATGATCGGCTGCGGCAGCTCTTCGCCGACCTCGAGGCGAGCGGACTCGCCGACGAGACGACGGTCGTCTTCACTGCCGACCATGGCGAAGAGTTCCTTGAGCACGGCAAGCTCGTCCACACCCAGATCTACCCGGAGAACCTGCACATCCCGCTGATCGTCGTCCACCCGGCGCAGCGCGACGGCGTGCGCATCGGGCGGATCGCCCAGACGGTCGACTTCGCGCCGACGATCTACGATCTCGCCGGTGTCGAACCGCCCGCGGGGCTTTCGGGAACGAGCCTCGCGCCGCTCTTGCGCTCGCCGGAGCGGGCGCTCTCCGGCGAGGCCTATGCCGAGTTGAAGGTGCTGCGGTTCGACGCCAGGTCGGTGCTCGCCGAGCGCAGCGGCCGGCTCCTGCAGGCGACCTCCGCCGCCGCGGTGATGGAGTCCGACGGCCACTGGGCCTCCAAAGAGACGCATTTCGACGCCCTGCCGCCGGCGCTCGAATTCCGCGCCGTGGCCTTCCACCAGCCGCGCGACATCGAAGTCCGCATCGACGGCGAGCCGGCGGCGACGCTGCGCTTCGAGACCGACTGGAAGGGCTATCGCCTCGAGCTCGCCGGCGGAAGGCGCAAGCATCTGGTCAGCTTCCGCACGCCCGGCTGCGACACGCCGCTCGCCCTCGGCCTCGGCGAAGACGGGCGCTGCCTGTCGTTCAAGCTCCACGGCCCGCCGCTCGAGCGCCGGGAGCTCTTCGATCTCTCGAGCGACCCGCTGGCGGCGAAGGACCTCTCGACCGAACGCCCCGACTTACTGCGCGAGCTCCTCGCCCGGCTCGACAGCGGCTACCGCCACCAGCTCCGCACCGCGCCCGCGGACCAGGCGTTGTCCGAAGAGCAGGTCAAGAACCTGCGGGCGCTGGGGTATTTGCAGTAGAGCGCGGCAAACTGCTTCTCTAGATTCCGTATCGACGAGGGGTGGCTGGACCGAGGGCTCCCATAGGCGCGGAGCGCGCTTCCTCAGCGCGAGCACCTATGGGAAGCGGGCCAGACAGGACCCCGAGCGAACTCCCAGAACGGAACAGCCGACCCAAGAGGACCCCGAGCCAAGCCTCAGCTCGTCGGCAACATCCCCAGCTGCCACATGAAGAAGATCCGCTGATCGGCCGTGTCGCGGATCCTGAGGTTCAGCGGCTTGCCCTGGCCGTGGCCGGCCTCGCGATCGACCCAGAGGAGCACCGGTTTCGCGGCCGGCAACTCCGCCGTCGCGGCCTGCAGCGCTGCAGCCATTTTGCGGGCGTGCGACGCATGCACCCGGCTGTCGTTCTCGCCGGCGGTAAGGAGCACGGCGGGATACTCGGTGCCGCTCTTCACCTGCTGATAGGGCGAGTAGGCGCGGAGGAAGGCGAACTGCGCCGCATCCTCTGCCGTGCCGTACTCGGGGACCCAGTAACGCGCCATCGAGAAGTACTGGTAGCGCAGCATGTCGAGCAGCGGCACGGCCACCAGCGCGGCGCGGAAGAGGTCGGGGCGCTGAACGACCGCCGCGCCAGTGAGCAGCCCGCCGTTCGAGCCGCCGGCGATCACGAGCTTCGCCGGACGGGTGTACTTCTCCGCGATCAGCCACTCGGCAGCGGCGATGAAGTCGTCGAAGACGTTCTGTTTCTTGCCCAGCATCCCGGCCTCGTGCCAGGCGTCGCCGTACTCGCCCCCTCCGCGCAGGTTGGGCAGCGCCATCACACCGCCAGCGTCGAACCACTGAAACATCGTGGCGGAGAACACCGGCGTCTCCGAGATATTGAAACCACCGTAGCCGGTGAGAATCGTCGGGTTCGAGCCCTCTTGTACGAGTCCCTTGCGGTGCACCACGAACATACTGACCTTCGTGCCGTCCTTCGAGGTGTACCAGACCTGCTTCACCGCGACGGTCGCAGGATCGACCGGCACCGGCGGGCGCTCCCAGAGTACCGGTTCGGCGGCGGGCCGGCCGAGGTCGACGCGGAAGATCGTGGTCGGATAGTTGAAGCTGGTGAAGTTCAGGTAGGCCTCGGTGCGATCGGGCTCGGTCGCGAGACCGGCGGAGCCGATTCCCGGCATCTGGAGCTCCCCGAGCGACTTGGCAGGGGTGCCGGAGAGGGTCGAGCCGACGGCGCCGGCCGCGTCGGCGTAGATCGCCGAATCGCGCGCGACGTCGAAGACTTCGATCAGGCTCGCAGCGTTCTTCAGATACTCGACGGCGAGCAGGCCCTTGGCGACGCTCACGCTCTGGATGGTCATTCCGCCGCGCTCGGCGACCACGGTGCGCGGTTGCCACGTTGCGCCAGCCCCGGTCGGCCGGAGGTCGTAGGCATCGACCCGGCCGTTGGGCGCCCCGACGTTGGTCTGCACGAAGAGGGTGTCGCCGTCGACGAAGCCGAAAGAGGTGCCGTCCTTGCCGATCGCCACCTCACGCTTCTCGAGCTTGCCGGTCGCCAGGAAGCGTGCGAAGTCGGCCACCCAGAGATCGTTCGAGCGCGTCCCGGTGAAGTAGACCAGGGTCAGCCACTTGCCGTCCCGCGACAGCGAGCCGCCGGGACCCCAGGTGGTGGCGAGCTTCTCGTTCTCCTCCTTGGTGTACTGGCGGAAGAGAATCGGATCCTGCGCCACGTCGGTGCCCATCCGGTGGTAGAGCACCCGGCCGCTGTAGGGATCCTTCGGGTCCTTGAGATTCTGGTAGAGGAAGCCCGAGCCGTCGGGCATCCAGTCGGGGGCCTGCGTCTTGTTCGGAATCTCGAGCGGCAGGAGCTTGCCCGAATCGACCTCCATCAGGTGGAGCGTCGTGTTCTCGTCACCCGCCCTGTAGGTGCCATAGGCGACCTGTCGCCCGTCCTGCGACGGCGAGATCCAGGTGATCGTCGTCAGGCCCGACGGATCGAGCTGCGCCGGATCGAGCAGCAGCTTCGAGTCGCCGCGCGAGCTCTCGCGCCAGAAGTAGCTCGGCTGGTTCTGCGCCCCCTCGCGCCGCGAGAAGAAGTAGCGCCCGCCGCGGATCACCGGCGTCGAGACCGAGCCGACCTCCATCAGCGGGCGGAGCTTCTCTTCGAGCGCCTTCCTCCCCGGCAGATTGTCGAGAATGGAACGGGTATGGGCGTTCTGCAGATCGGTCCAGGCGCCGACGTCGGGCGTCACCTGGCCCATCCGCTCGGGGTTCGAGTTGTCGCCTTCGAGCCAGCGATAGTTGTCCACGACCTCGACGCCGTGCAGGCTCTCCCGCACCGGATCGATGCGGGTGACCGGCGGCTTGGGCGACGCCTGCGCGAGGACCTGGCCCGCGAGCAGGATGCCGGCGAGCGGAGCGAGAAGCAGGAGTGTGAGCTTCATCCAGACCTCCAAGACGTTGGGAATCGGCCGCGACAGGGGATCTCGTAAACGGCGCCGGGGAACTCTACCGCAGGCCGGCAGCCGAACGGCAGCGAGCGGGCAACGGGGTGGAACGGGCGTGCAACCGGCGTTCAACCCGCGGCAGGGGTGCGCCCCTCCCCGGTCCGCTGCCCCAGCGGGCGCCGCGGAGTAAGATTGCCCGCCCATGAGCTCTTCCGACCGGTCCGAAGCGATCACCACACGCGAAATCGAAGCGGTGGTCATCCCGCACGGCTCGACGACCCGAATTCCTTTCGGAACCAAGGTCATGATCATGCAGAAACTGGGCGGCACCGTGACCGTGACGACCGAGTACGGCGGCCTCTACCGCATCGACCCGGAGAATCTCGACGCCATCGGCATGGAAGTGCCGGCCGCTTCCCCGGCCGTCGGGGCCTCCGCGGGCGACGACGCGAAGTCGCTCGACGACCGGGTCTGGGAGGTCCTGCGAAGCTGCTACGACCCGGAGATCCCGGTCAACATCGTCGAGCTCGGGCTGGTCTACAGCTGCCTGCTCGACCCTCCCGACGCCGACGGCCGCCGGGTCGCCAACATCCAGATGACCCTGACCGCCCCCGGCTGCGGCATGGGGGACATCCTCGCCCAGGACATCCAGAAGCGCCTCGAGAAACTGCGTGAGATTTCCAGGGCCCAGGTCGAAGTGGTCTTCGATCCGCCGTGGAACCAGGACATGATGAGCGAGGCGGCCCGGTTGCAGCTCGGTTTCTACTGATTCAGGTGCCGCTCATCCGGCGGCGGCGCTTTCCGCCCGGGCGGCGTAACATTTTCCCGCGGCAGCAGTAGTCCCTTCTGAGAGGTTTCCCCATTTTGACGCCGCCGGATCCGCGATTCCCCGAAGTCCAGGTCACGTTGCGAACCCGCAACCGCTGGGCCGTGGCTTCCGCCGTCCGCCAGGCCCTGCGTCGCGCCGGCAAGGACAGCCGCGACATCGACCTCTTCCTCGCCGAAGCCATGGCCAGCGACGACCCGCAGACGCTGCAAGAGACCTGCAACCGCTGGGTGAACCTCAAGCCGCTGGCGTCGAACTGAAACCGGCGTCGGTGGTCGGCGGTCTCCGGCGCTCCGGAGCTTCTTCTCTCACTGATCTCCCGACGAGGGGTGGCTGGACCGAGGGCTCCCATGGGGCCCGGAGCCCGCTTCCTCAGGGCGAGGACTCCATGGGATACGGGCCAGACAGGACCCCGAGCGGAAGCAACGTGTCCCGCTAATGTGTCCCTCCATCGTGTCCCTGCGTAGGCAGACAGGACCCCGAGCGGAGGTCTGTAGACTCACTCAACCCCCATGTTTCTCGACCCCGCCCTGACCCACTTCGCCGCCGGGCAACCCGGTCTCGAGCTGCGCGAGCGCTTTCTCGACCTGCCCGCCGTCCGCCTGCACGTCGTCGAGGCCGGTCCGGCCGATGGCAAGCCCGTGCTGCTCCTCCACGGCTTCCCCGAGTTCTGGTGGGGCTGGCGGCGGCAGATCGCTCCGCTCGCCGCGGCCGGCCGGCGGGTGGTCGTGCCGGACCTCCGCGGCTACAACCTCTCGGGGAAGCCCAAGGGGATCCGTGCCTACGGCCTCGATCCCCTGACCGACGATCTCCGCGCTCTCCTCGACGACGTCGGACCCGCGTCGGGCCCCGAGCCGGTCGACGTCGTCGGGCACGACTGGGGGGGCGCGGTCGCCTGGTGGGGCGCCCTGCGCTTCCCGGACCGGATCGCGCGCCTGGCGCTGCTCAATATCCCCCACCCGGCGGTGATGCGGCAGTTCCTCCTCGGCGACCGGGAGCAGCGCCGGCGCAGCCGCTACATCTTCTACTTTCAGCTCCCCTTCTTTCCCGAGCGCAAGATCCGGGCGGGCGATTTCCGCGGCTTCCGGGCGATCTTCAAACGCAGCAGCCGGCCGGGAACGTTCTCCCCCGAGGAGTTGGCGATCTACGTCGGCGCGGCGCACCAGCCCGGCGCCCTCACCGCCATGCTGAACTGGTACCGCGCCGCCCTCTGGGCGCCGCCCGGACGCCCCGCCCACCGCCGGGTCGAGCCGCCGCTGCGCCTGATCTGGGGGCTGGACGACGTCGCGCTCGGCGCCGACATGGCGGCGGCCTCGATCGCCCGCTGCCGGGAGGCCGAGCTCTGCCGCATCCCCGGCGCCGGGCATTGGGTCCAGCACGAGGCGGCCGAGCAAGTGAACGGCCTGCTGCTCGATTTCCTGGCCTGAAAGCCGGTACGATCTTCCTGCGCATGCGAAAAATCCTCGTCACTGGAGCCCTCGGTCAGATCGGCTCCGAGCTCGTCGTCGAACTGCGGCGCCTCAAGGGCGCCGAGAACGTCATCGCCTCCGACATCCGCCTGCCGCCGGGCGATCTCGCCCTCGACGGCCCGTTCGAGGTCCTCGACGCCACCAACGCCCGCCAGGCGCACGACCTCGTCCGCCGCTACGACGTCGGGACGATCTACCATCTCGCGGCGCTGCTCTCGGCGACCTCGGAGGAGAAGCCGCACGTGGCGTGGGAGCTCAACATGGGCGGGCTCTACAAGACGCTCGAGATCGCCCGCCAGGAGCGCTGCGCGGTCTTCTTCCCGAGCTCGATCGCGGCCTTCGGTCCCTCCACGCCGCGCACGCAGACGCCGCAGGACACCCTGCAGCGGCCGACCACGATGTACGGCGTCACCAAGGTCGCCGGCGAGCTGCTGACCGACTACTACGCCTCGCGTTTCGCCGTCGACGTGCGCGGGCTGCGCTTCCCCGGCCTGATCTCGCACAGTCGCGCCGCCCGGCGGCGGGACGACCGACTACGCGGTCACCATCTTCTACGAGGCCCTCCGGCACGGCCGCTACACCTGCTTCCTCGGCCCCGGCACCCGCCTCGACATGATGTACATGCCGGATGCGATCCGCGCCACGGTCGAGCTGATGGAGGCCGACGCCACGCGGTTGAAGCACCGCAACGCCTTCAACCTCGCGGCGGTCAACTTCACCCCGGTCGAGCTCGCGGCGGAGATCCGCAAGCACATCCCCGGCTTCACCATCGACTACGACGTCGACCCGGTGCGCCAGCGCATCGCCAACTCATGGCCCGAATCGCTCGACGATTCGGCGGCCCGCGCCGAATGGGGCTGGGCGCCGCGCTACGACCTCGCCACGATGGTGGCCGAAATGCTGCGAGAGCTGCGCATCAAACTCCGCATCGCCTAACGCGCGCCTCGCGACCCTCGCCGCCATCCAGAGACTCGCACGTAGCCAATCAGAGGTGCCCTCATGCCACACGATCGTTTCCTCGCCGCTTTAGCCTCCGACCTCGCCGTGCTCGACGCGCGCGGCAATCCGAAGCGCAATGAGCTGGTCATCGAGGGGGTCGTCCCGGCCGCCGGCGGTTTCGGTCCGCGCTATCGCATTGCCGGCCGCGGCGGCGAGCTCTTCCTGAAAATGAACTCGAACAACTACCTCGGGATGAATCTGCGCCGCGAGGTCATCGAGGCCGAGGAGGAGGCGTCGAGAAAATACGGCGCCGGCCCCGGCGCCGTGCGCTTCATCAGCGGTACCTACGCTCCGCACATCGAGCTCGAAGCGACCCTCGCCCGGTTCCACGGCCGCGAGGCGGCGATGATCTTCTCCTCGGCCTACGCCGCGATGCTCGGCGTTTTCACGCCGCTGGTCTCGGAGGAGACCGCGCTGGTCTCGGACGCCCTCAACCACAACTGCATCATCAACGCGATCAAGCTGGCACGGCCGAAGGAAAAGCGCGTCTACCGCCACAACGACGTCGGCGAGCTCGACGCGCGGTTGACCGAGGTGGAAGGCTGCAAGCGCGCCCTGGTGGTCACCGACGGCATCTTCTCGATGCGCGGCGACGAAGCGCCCCTGCCGGCGATCTTCGCGGCGGCGCGCAAACACGACGCCGCCTTCCCGGAGAACGTCGTGGTCATCGTCGACGACAGCCATGGCGTCGGGGCGTTCGGGGCCACCGGCCGGGGCACCGAAGAGGCTTCGGGCTCCGGCCCGGCCGACGTCCTCATCGGCACCCTCGGCAAGGCGTTCGGCGTCAACGGCGGCTATGTCACCGGTGCCGCCGGCCTGATCGACTTCCTGCGCGAGGCGGCACCGACCTACATCTACTCCAACCCGATCACCCCCGCCGAAGCGGCGGCGGCAAAGCGAGCGGTCGAGATCCTCGACGGGCCTGACGGCAAGGGGCTCCTCGCCCACCTCGCCGCCCGCACGCGGCAGTTCCGCGACGGCCTGATTCGGCTCGGTTTCGAGACCCTGCAGGGCACCCACCCGGTCGTCCCGCTCTTCGTCCGCGATACCCCGAAGACCACCGCCCTGGTGCGCCACCTGCTGAAGAACGGGGTCCTGGCGACCGGCCTCAATTTCCCCGTCGTGCCGAAAGGCGACGAGACCATCCGCTTCCAGGTCTCCGCCGACCACACCGACAAGGACATCGACTTCGTCCTCGACGTCCTGGCGGGGTTCAAGGGGTAGGGGCTAACAAGATCCCTTCCTTTCCTTCGGGGCACGCCTCTCCAGGAAGGGTTTCGCCCGTGCTACTCTCCGCAGCCGGACAAGATTCGCATCCCGAGGCGCGCCGGCCGGGTTCGATCCCGCGCCGGTTGCGGAACGCTTTCTCGCCTCGGAGCCCACGAGGAGGCCCGCATGCGCTCTCGGTGCCCGCGATCGCGAAAAAGTCTCCGGCGTTTCTTCACCGCCGCCCTCCTACTGACTGCCGCGCTCCGGCCCGCTACGGCCGGGACCGGGATCGCCGTCGAGGGAGTCCCCCGCCTCATCTTCGCGGATGGTTTCGAGAGCGGCGACACGGCGCTCTGGCTGTTGGACTACCTCCTCTGGCTGCCGTTCGGAGCGATCGACCTCGCGCTGCCGGTTCAGTTCGCGCCGGTCGACCCCCGCGCCGATCTCGTGCTGTCGCTCGACACGACCGGGAGCATGGGGGGCGAGATCACCAACCTGCAGAACGGTCTCTCGACCATCAGCACGTCCGTCCTCGCGATGGTGCCCGACACCGCCTTCGCGGTCGGCGACTGGCACGACTTCCCGATCTCCCCTTTCGGCGACCCGCCCGGCTCGCCCGGCAACATGCTGGGCGACAAGCCCTGGCAGCTTCTCCAACCGGTGACCACGAACGTCTCCCTCATCCAGGTTGCCTTGAATGGCATGACGGCTCTGGGCGGCAACGACATCCCGGAGAGCGGCTACGAGGCGCTCTACCAGGTGGGCGCCGGCACCGGCGTGAGCTGGCCCGGCGGCTCGATTCCGGCCTACCCCGGTCCGGGCCTCGGCGGTGTCGGCTTCCGCGCCGGCACACTGCCCCTCGTCGTGCACGTCACCGATGCACCTTCGCACACGGACGCGGAGTACGCCGCGGCGATTCCTGACGCCCATTCGAAGAGCGCGGCGCTCGCTGCCCTGACCGTCCTGGGCGCCCGGGTCATCCCGGTGCTGAGCTTTGCGGACGCGACGGCCAACGCTCAACTGCTGGAAGCGGCCACGGCCACCGGCGCCGAGGTGTTGCCCTGCGGTTTCACGCACGTTGCCGGATGCCCGGCGAACCTGTGCTGCACCGGCATCAATGGGGCAGGAGAGGCGCCCAATGGAAGCGGGCGCTGTCCGCTGCGGTTCCGCATCAGCACCGAGGGGACTGGCGCGTCGACCGCGGTCGTCCTCGGCATGGAGGCGGCGGTCAAGTACGGCACCCACGAGGTACTCGCGGGAGCGACCGACGACGGCTTGCCGGGCACTCTCGACACCGCCTGCTTCATCGATCGGATCGAGGCCGACGTCTTCATCCGCCCGCCGCAGGAGCCGGAGGCGAGCTGCGTCTCCGAAGCGACACCGGTGGCGATCGGCGGCTTCGGCTACAACGACGGCTTCACGAACCTGGCCACGGGCAGCGTCAGCGGCATCGCCGGCTCGGAGCTGCGCTTCGTCGTCCATGCGAGCAATCTGTGCGCCCCGTCGACGGCGTCGCCGCAGCTCTATGTCGTCAACCTGAACCTCACCGACACCGTGACCGGCGAGCTCATGGACCACCTCGCCCTGACCGTCGCAATACCCGCCAGCCCCTAGCCAGTTGACACGCGTCACGTGACAGAGTACATTGCTCGCGATGATCAAGTCCTTCGCGGACAGATTCACGAGGGATCTGTACGCGACGGGAGCGAGCAGGCGGTTCCCGCCGGATGTTTCCCGGCGAGCCGCTCGGAAGCTCGAGTACATCGACTTGGCGACGAACCTGGACGACCTCAGGGTTCCACCCGGCAACCGCCTGCATGCACTCGAGGGTGACCGCCAGGGGCAGCACGCCATCGCGGTGAACGATCAGTGGCGGATCTGCTTCCGGTTCGTGGATGGCGATGCCTGGGAAGTCGAGATCTGCGATTACCACTAGGAGTTCGAGGAGTGCGATGAGCGCCAAGGAAACGATGAGCTTGCCCAACAACCGCAGGATGACGCGCCGGCCGACGCACCCCGGCGAAATGTTGCGCGAGGACTTCCTGCCGGACTACGGCCTGACCGTCGCCGGTCTCGCCGCGGCCGCCGGCGTCTCCCGCCAGTCGATCAACGAACTGTTGCGGGGCCGGCGGGCCGTAAGTCCCGAAATGGCCCTGCGCCTCTCCCGTCTGTTCGGCAACTCGCCCGAGTTCTGGCTGAACGCCCAGCGGGCGGTCGATCTCTGGGACGCGGCCGAGTCCCTGCAGGACGCCATGGCTCGCATCAAACCCCTGCGAGTCGCCTGACCAACGGCCCGCACGCCGGAAATCCCGCCTCGGATACAATTCGGGGCACGACGCACTGCGGCGTGAGCCGCCGGTTCTCTACCTAGGAGCTTCGCGATGCCGAACAAGACTCGACCCAGCCTGATCTCCGGCGGCCACCGCGGCGCCGAGTCCGAATTCGGCCGCTGCGCGAAGCGCTGGGGCATCGACCAGACCACCCTCTCCTTCGAGGGTCACGCCATGGAGTGGCCGGTAGGCGTCAAGGTCCTCGGCGAGGCCGAGCTCGCCCTGGGCGACATCTCGATGGAAATCGTCTCGAAGCGCATGGGTCGGACCTACCACGAGGCCGATCTCATCCGGCGCGTCATTCAGTCGCTCTACCACATGGTCAACAGCACCTGGCAGGTCTTCGCCATCGGCTGGATCCAGCCCGACGACACCGTCAAGGGCGGCACCGGCTGGGGCGTCGAGCTCGCCAAGCTCTTCAACCGCCAGGTCTGGGTCTTCGACCAGCAGCGCAACGAGTGGTTCACCTGGACGGACGGGCGCTGGAAGCCCGAGGTGCCCAAGATCGGCGACCGCGCCTTCGCCGGTACCGGCACGCGCAACCTTTCCGACGAAGGACGGGCGGCGATTCAGGCGCTCTTCGAGCGCTCGTTCGGCCCGGCCAAGCACTAACCTCCAGGCGGCCCGCAGCCGGCGGGATCGAGCGGCACCACCCAGAGTGCGGCGGCGATCTCACGCCCGGCGAGTCCGCGGCGGCGCGCGTGCTCGAGGAGCATCGCCTCCCGCGGGTCGTTCTCGGAGAGCACGAGATAGTCGACGCAGTGCTCGCGGGTCAGGCGATCGAAGGCCGCCGCGAGCCCTTCGCGACGCGCCGCGAGATGCAGGCTGAGCACCGGACGCCCCAGCAGCACCGTGTCGCGGTGTCCGAGGGCCGTCGCCAGAATCGCCGCCTCGGGGAGCGCGGCGCTCACCGCCGCGGCTCGCGCCAGGCCTGCCTCATGCCCCGCGCGAATGAGCTCCCACTCCCAGCGTGGCGAGAAGTCGAGCAGCGTCGCCAGGGCGACCGTCGCCAGGGTCGCCGCCTCGGCCCGGGCAGGGGTCGTGAAGCGCCGCCAGAGATCGCGCACGAGCTCGGCGGTCCCGGCCAGCGCGATCACGAAGACGGGCAGCAGGAGGCGCGATCGGAAGTCGACGTGGACCAGCAGGACCGCCAGACTGGCGAATGCGAAGAGCTCCGCCGGACCCCGAGCCTTGAGTGCCGCGGCCGCGAGCCCGACGAGCAGGAGGACCGCGAGCAGGACCAGGCCAGGGTGGAGCTGGCGCGGCCCGGGCGACGGCACCGGCATGCCGTGGCGAAGCCGGCTGCCGAGGGCGTCCAGGCAGTCGTAAACCCGCACCCGCGCGCGAGCGAGAACCTGCCGCATGGGCAGACGCTCCGATTGCGGGTCGCCGCGATCGACCCGCCACATCGCCGTGGAGTAGTCGGCGACAGCGACCTGCTCGACGGCCTCGCCCGACGCGACGGCCCGATTCCGCAGGCTCCAGGGCACCGAAAACGCCGCCGCGACGACGAAGAGGATCGCCAACCGCGCGAACGCCCGCCGCTCCAGGCGAAAGGCGCCTCGACCATAGAAGCCACCCTGCCAGAGCCGCGCCAGCACGATCGCGGGGACGACCGCGGCGTTCAGGGTGCGGACGGAAACCGCGAGCGCGATCACCAGCCCGAGCCAGGCTTCTCGCCCTGGTGACGGTCGGCGGCTCGCCCACCGCTCGACCAGGAGGCAGGCCATGAGCAGTGCCAGTCCAGGCACGTCGGACATGACCTCGTTCGACAGCCGGCGGAAACCGGGGTTGAGCCAGATCGCCGTCGAGACTGCCATGGCGAGGGGCCAGCCCAATCGTTCCCTGAACAGGAGGAAGCAGAGCGCCACGGTGCCCGCCCCGATCAGTCCGACCCAGAGATGGAGCGCCAGGAAATTCGTTCCGAAGAGAGCGAGGACAGGCGCGATGAGCACCGGGAAACCCGGCGGCCGGGCGATGAACGGCATCCCGAGGTAGGAGTAGCCGTCGCCGGCGAGCAGCGCCTTCGCGGTCGTGATGTAGACCGACGCGTCGCGGACGGGCTCGAACCACGGGTGCACGAGCCCGAGCAGACTGAGCAGGACGAGCGTAAGGAAGAGGCCTGTCGCCGCCCGCTCGCGGGAGTTCAGAGGCATTCCGGCAAGCGTATCTCGCCGGCCTCCACCTCCTCGCCGCTCGCCTCCGCCCGCGATCGGGGCGGCTTTACGCCGCGGCGCGTCATTTTCATGCCGCAGCTTGACGTAAAGCCCGCCGGGTGAGAGCCTGATTGCACTATGGCCAGCGTCGCCCAAGCCGCCAGACCCGATTCCCGAAAGAGCCGCCCGGAGCGCCGTCCCGATTCTGCTGCCCGGCGGCCGGCGGTCCTCGACCGCTTGACCGATCTCGCGCGTCCCATCGTCGCGTCGCCACGGCGGTCCGATGCCATCGTGGTCCGTTCGCCGTTCGACGGGGCGCTCGTCGGCACCGTGCCGCGATCGCTGCCGGACGACGTCGTGCTCGCCGTGGCGCGCCTGCGGGTCGCCCAGGAAGAGTGGGCGATGCGGTCGTTCGACGACCGGGCGCGCATCTTCCTGCGCTTTCACGATGCGCTGCTCGACCGCCAGGAGGAGATCCTCGATCTCGTCCAGCTCGAGTCCGGGAAGGCGAGGAAGCACGCCCTCGAAGAGGTGCTCGATACCGCGATCGTCACCCGCTTCTACGCCGTCCATGCGGGCGACATCCTCGCCCCCAAGGCGCGCAAGGGTGCTCTCCCCGGCCTCACCCAGGCTTTCCAGTACCAGCATCCGAAGGGCGTCGTCGGCATCATCTCACCCTGGAACTATCCGCTTTCGATGGGCATCACCGACGCCATCCCGGCGCTACTCGCCGGTAACGCCGTTCTGTCCAAGCCCGACCTCCATACGCCGTTCTCGCTCCTCTGGGCCCTCGACCTGCTGGTCGAATGCGGTCTGCCGGAAGAACTGATGCTGGTCGTCGCCGGCGCCGGGACGGAGCTCGGACCGCACATCATCGAGGCCTCGGACTTCGTTCAGTTCACCGGCTCGACCGCGACCGGACGGATCATTGCCCGCCAGGCGGGAGACCACCTGACGGGTTGCTCGCTCGAGCTCGGAGGCAAGAACCCGATGCTGGTGCTCGCCGACGCCGACCTCGAAGCGGCCGTCGCCGGCGCCGTGCGCGGCGCGTTCTCTTCCGCCGGGCAGCTGTGCATCTCGATCGAGCGCCTTTACGTGCACGAGTCCCTCTGCGACCGCTTCGTCGCCGAGTTCGTGCGCGCGACGAGCCGCCTCAAACTCGGGCCGGCGCTCGATTGGAGCTGCGATGTCGGCTGCCTGGTTTCCGCTCAGCAACTCGCCACGGTAACCCGGCACGTCGACGACGCGATCGCCAAGGGCGCGCGCGTCGAGATCGGCGGCAAGGCCCGGCCCGATCTCGGCCCGCTGTTCTTCGAGCCGACGATCTTGAGCGGCGTCGTCCCTGGCATGACGCTCTTCCTCGAAGAGACCTTCGGACCGGTCGTGGCGGTCTATCCGTTCTCGACCAACCAGCAGGCGATCGAGCTCGCCAACGCGACGGAGTACGGCTTGAACGCCAGCATCTGGTCGCGCGACACCGAGCTCGCCCTCCGCATGGCGACGCGCCTGCAGGCCGGCACCGTCAACATCAACGAGGCCTACGCCGCGGCCTGGGGGTCGGTCGAGGGTCCGATCGGCGGCTTCAAGAACTCCGGCCTGGGGCGCCGCCACGGCGCCGAGGGCATCCTCAAGTACACCGAAGCCCAGACCGTGGCCGTGCAGCGCGGCATGGCGATCGCCGCGCCGACCGGCGTGCCCGACGAGGTCTTCGGCCGCTGGATGACGCACGCGCTGCGCGCGCTGCGCCGCATGCCTGGCTTGCGGTAACCCGCCTTTCGAGGTAGCGACAATGACCAAAATACTGCTGACCGGCTTTCCCGGCTTTCTGGGCTCCGAGCTCGTGCGTCGCATCCTGGCGCGCAGAGCCAGGCCTTCCGTCGTCTGCCTGGTGCAACCGAAGTTCGTCAGCCTGGCGAAGAAACGCCTCGCCCAGATCGAAGCCGAGCTCGCCCCGCCCCCTCCGGCGCCCGGCAGGAGCGCCAAGAGCGCCAAGCCCGGCCTCGGCGGCCGCCTGCAACTCGTCACCGGGGACATCACGCAGAAGGATCTCGGCCTCGAGAACCCGGCGACGCTCGCCCGCGAGGTGAGCGAGATCTTCCATCTCGCGGCGGTCTACGACCTCTCGGTCAAGCGCGAGAGCGCGATGAAGATCAACGTCCTCGGCACCCGCAACGTCCTCGACTTCGCCGGGCGCTGCGAGAAGCTCCGCCGCCTGCAGTACGTCTCGACCTGCTACGTCTCGGGCCGTTACGCCGGCATCTTCCGCGAGGACGACCTGGTGCGCGGGCAGGAGTTCAACAACTTCTACGAAGAGACCAAGTACCTCGCCGAAGTTGAAGTCCGCGAGCGGATGGAGGCCGGGATGCCGGTCTCGATCTACCGTCCGGCGGTCGTCACCGGCGACAGCCGAAGCGGCGAGACGCAGAAGTACGACGGCCCCTACTACGTCATCCGCTGGCTGTTGAAGCAGCCGACGGTCGCTGTCCTGCCGGTGCCCGGCGACCCGAAGCGAACGCGCATCAATCTCGTGCCGCGCGACTTCGTGATCGACGCCATCGCGGCGCTCTCGGAGTCGAAGGGCGCCGCCGGCCAGTGCTACCAGCTCGCCGACCCCGATCCGCCGACGATCGACGAGGCGATCACCATGATGGGCCAGGCGACCGGGCGGGTGATCGTGCGCGTGCCGATGCCGCTCGGCGTTGCGAAGTCGGCGATCGAGTATGTCCCGGGGGTCTATCAGCTGCTGGGGATCCCGGCCTCCGCGGTCGACTACTTCATCCACCCGACTTTCTACGACACCGCCCACGCCGACCGCGACCTCGCCGCCCTGGGCATCCGCTGCCCGAGGCTCGCCGACTACATGCCCCGGCTGGTCGAGTTCATGCGCGCCCACCCCGACATCGAGTCGGGCGCGATGGTCTGACGCGCTGACGATCTGAGGCGACCGCCCTTCAGGGCGACCAGAAGCCGGTCGTTCCCGACTCGAAGGCGTCGAGGAAGATCGCCCGCGGACGGGTGAGGCGGACGACGCGCACGAAGCGCGACTTCGAGGTCGGCGGGGCCAGTCGCCACGAGGCGCAGGTCGTTGCCGCCGGCGAGCGAGTCGTTCCAGAGCGCGCCGGGCACCGTGAACGTCGCGGTGCGCCAGCCGCCGGTGTTCGTGTAGGCCTGCGCTGACGTCGAGGTCACGCCGCTCGCGGCCGGATAGTCGATGCGGAAGGAGCCCGTGCCGCCGTCGCGATAGGTCACCTTGACCTCCGACGGCACAACGCCGCCGGCGAAGAAGCGTTCGTCGAGATCGAGGTAGAACGCGTTCCTGCCGAGCGCGAGCTCGGTACGCAGCCCTTCGTAGGCGGTGCCGTTCTCCGGCGTCGGTTCGTTCGATCGCACGTCCGTGCCGCGGCGGACGATACCGTCGGGCGCGACGTCGTTCTGCCGCAGCCAGCGTTCGAGGTTCTTCACCCAGGGGGCGCCGCTCCAGGTGTGACTGGCGTCGTCGATCCAGTAGGTGTCTTCGGCTTCGCGCAGCGCCGCCCAAGCGTCCGGCGCGTCGTAGACGCGCTTGCCGAGCTCGAGGCGGGTCCAGGCCCAGAGCGCCGGATAGGTCGCCATGTAGCTCGGCCCCGGCACGACGTAGATCCAGTTCATGCGCAACTGCAGCGCCTTCAAGTTCGCCATCTTCACCGCATAGGCGGTGTCGGCGACGGTGAAGCCGCAGTCGTTGAAGCACTCGTTCTCGGTGGCGACGGCGCGGCGGCCGTCGAGGCCGCGCCAGTTCTCGTCGGTCGTCATGTGGCCGTCGGCGGCGATCGTCGTGCCGTAGGCCGGCACGTGATTGAGATGGAAGTTGAACACCTCGGTGATGCCGGTGCGGATCCCCATCCCCTTGGCGACGGCGTCGCGCGCGTGGAGGTCGTCCTCGCTATCCCAGGGCCCGAAAGGAAAGTCCTCGCCGGTGAAGACGAGCTTCCAGGCGTAGTCGTCTTGCGGGTCGGCGTTCTCGCCGTTCAGGATGTCGACCAGATCCTGCATCGCCGGCTGGAACCAGCCGTCGAAGGCGGCGAAGGTGAGGCCGGAGCCCTGCGCCGCCTGGCTCGGAATGTCGTAGTCGAACTCGCACCAGGTAAAGGCGCCGGGGGCGTAGAGGAACCTGAGCCGCGGATCCGAGCGCAGTCCACGCACGACGAGCACCTGGCGGAAGAGCTCACGCGCCTGCTCCCAGAAGCAGGCGTTCCAGATCGGCAAGTGGTCGTCGCCCTCGTAGCCGGTGCCCACCGGCGAAACGCCGCAGAGCGTCTTCACCCACTGCGGTGCCCAATCGTCGCCGCTCACCCAGAGGCGGAGCCAGATCGGATCGGTACCGGCGAGCTGCGTGTTCCAGGACGGGAAAGTCATGCCGTAGACCGAGTCGGCCGTCGTCTGCGAGAACGACCCCTGCGTCGGCTGCAGCTGCCGCCAGGTGAAGTCGGCGACGCGGACGTCGACGTTGAATCCGGGCGCCGCCGCCTCGGAGAAGAAGCCGCTGTGCGCGCTCGGCGCCACCCAGGCCGGCAGGCTCCAGTCGTCGCCGGGGACGTCGGAGACGATGTTTCCCGGGCCTCCGCTGGCTCTCGTCGCGGAAAGAAGAAAAAGCGCACACAATGAAAAAAAGTTCGCGGGGCCGGTGCGAGACACTCGGGCATCCTACGGCCTCCCCGGCGCCGGCGATGTGGCCGGCTTCACCGTGCCGCTGCTGCCGTAGACTCCGGGCATGCGCGCCATTCGTTTTCACCGCCAGGGCGGTCCCGAGGTCCTGCAGCTCGATAAGATTCCCGTCCCGTCGCCCGGACCAGGAGAAGTGCGCATCGCCCTGCGGTTCGCCGGGGTGAACTTCATCGACACCTACTTCCGCAGCGGGCTCTACGATGCCGGGCCGCTGCCGGCGCGGGTCGGCAAGGAAGGGGCTGGGGTGGTGAGTGCGGTCGGCGACGGAGTCTTGTCGCCGCGGATCGGCGACCGGGTGGCCTTCTGGGACGCGACGGGGAGCTATGCCGACGAGGTCCTGCTGCCGGCGGCGCGGGCGCTGCCGCTGCCCGAGGTGCTCTCGTTCGAGCTCGGGGCGGCGCTACCCCTCCAGGGGATGACGGCGCACTACCTGGTGCACGGCATCCGTCCGGTCGGGCCCGGCGACAGCGTGCTGATCCACGCCGCGGCAGGTGGCGTCGGCCTCCTCGCGACGCAGCTCGCGAAGCGCGCCGGGGCGCGCGTCTTCGGCACCTGTTCGACGTCGGCGAAGGCGGAGCTGGCGCGCGCCGCCGGCTGCGACCAGGTAATCCTCTACACCGAAACCAACTTCGCCGACGTCGTGCTCGCGGCGACGGACGGCCGCGGCGTCGACCTCGCCATCGACGGCGTCGGCCAGACGACCTTTCTCGACAGCGTGCGCGCGACGCGCGTGCGCGGGACCGTCATCGTCTTCGGCCAGTCGAGCGGCATGATCGCGCCGTTCTCGCCGCGCCCGGTGCTCGGCAGCCGGACGCTGGTCTCGGCCTCGCTCTTCGACTACGCCCGCACTCCGGAGGAGCAGGCCCTGCGGAGCGCTTTCGTCTTCGACCTCGCCGCCGCGGGCGCCCTCGACGTCCGCATCGACAGCCGCTTTCCCCTCGCCCAGGCCGCCGACGCCCACCGGCGGCTCGAAAGCCGGGCGACTGCGGGTAAGCTCCTGATCGCGATCGGCTGAGGCGGAACCCGGGGCGATTCGACTCACTCTGGCGTGGACTGTTCCACTGGCACGCGGCCGCTGTCTCCTCCGCCAGATGTACCTTCAGGAGGTTTGGCTATGGATCCAATCCGGCGACGATGCCGCACCGTCACGCTCTTCACCCTGCTCGCGCTCCCGGGCGCCATGGCCGCGACGGCTGCAGAGGGCCCGTCCTTCCCGCTGAGCCTCGACGCCCGCGTTCGTTGCCTCGAGGCCATCGAGCGCGTCTACTGGAAGCACCGCTCCGGCGACCCGGAGGCGTCGTTCGCGCAGGCTCTCCCGCAGGCACTCTTGCGGCGGCGAGCCGAAGATCTCGAACTGAAGGCGGCAGCGCTGCGCGAGCTCTGGCAGGTGTCCGTTTCGCCGCAGCAGGTGCAGGCCGAGCTCGACCGGATGGCCGCGCACTCGCAGTCGCCGGCGCGGCTGCGCGAAATCTTCGCCGCGCTCGGCGACGATCCGACTCTCGCTGCGGAATGCCTCGCCCGGCCGGCGCTGGTCGATCGGCTCCTGCGCGCCGAGTACGACCGTGACGAGCGGCTGCAGGGCGCGACCACGACCGAAGAGGCAACGCGCCCGTTCGAGGCGTGGTGGAACGAGACCCGCTCGCGGCTGGCGCCGGAACCCGCTGCGACGGACTTCGCCTACCGCCTCCCTGCGGTCGCTGGCACCGCTTGCGCGGACGACAGCTGGACGCCGACGCTGCAGCTGCTCGACCCGCGCTACTGGCACACGGCGGTGTGGACCGGCAGCGAGATGATCGTCTTCGGCGGCATGAGCTCCGTCGGCACGACCTATGGCGACGGCAGCCGCTACGACCCGGCGACCGACACCTGGCAGCTCCTGCCGACCCTGAATTCGCCCGGAGCGCGGCAGTCGCACGTGGCGGTGTGGACCGGCACGAAGATGGTGGTCTGGGGCGGGCGGGCCGACGCGAGCGGCGGCCGTTACGATCCGGCGACCGACAGTTGGTCGCCGACTTCGACCGCGAACGCTCCCCAGCCGCGCGTCAATGCTTCGGTCGTCTGGACCGGCACGCAGATGTTCGTCTGGGGAGGCGAGGGCTCGACCGGCCTCCTCAACAGCGGCGGCCGCTATGATCCGGCGAGCAACAGCTGGGCGCTCTTGCCCACCGCACCGCTCCTGCCGCGGGCTTATCACTCTGCCGTCTGGACCGGTTCCGAGATGATCATCTGGGCCGGCTACAACGTCCACATCGGGGAGCTCTACGGCGACGGCGCGCGCTACAACCCCGGTACCGAATCATGGACACTGGTCGCAGCCGCGGACGCTCCCGACGCCCGCTGTTACCACACGGCGGTCTGGACCGGCAGCGAGATGATCGTCTGGGGCGGCGCCAACGAACCGGCCTACGACCAGAGTGGCGGGCGCTACAACCCGGCGACAGATTCCTGGACGCCCACGAGTGTCGTCGATGCGCCGACTCAGCGCGTGTTTCACGCCGCGGTCTGGACCGGCAGCGAGATGATCGTCCAGGGCGGCAGCTTCAACGTCGTCGCGGGCGGCCGCTACGATCCGGCGACCGACACCTGGACGGCGACCAATCCGGTGAGCTCCGCCAACAACGGCCAGGGCATCACCGCGGTATGGACCGGCACGGAGATGATCGTCTGGGGCGGCCTCGACGACAACGGCCTTTTTCACTACGACGGCGGCCGCTACGACCCGGCGCTCGACCTCTGGCACCCTACCGGCACGATGAACGTCCCTGCCGCGCGTGGCCTGCACGCCGCGGCCTGGACCGGCAGCGAGATGATCATCTGGGGCGGCAACGGCTGGGGAGGGAGCTTCGCCCCTGGTGCGAGCTACGATCCGGCAACCGACAGCTGGCGGGCCGTCAGCACCGTCGACGCTCCGTTCACCGCGGAGGTGTCGGTGTGGACGGGCACCGAGGCGATTTTCTGGGGAGGAAGCTCGCTCGGCGGGCGCTACAACCCGACGACCGATAGCTGGAGCCTGATGACCACGACCAACGCCCCGGACGCCGGCCCCGGGTACTCCGTCGTCTGGACCGGCAGCGAGATGATCGCCTTCGGCGGCATCGGCACCGACACGGTCGCCCGGCGCTACCGGCCGGCGACCGACACCTGGACCGATGCCAGCACCGTCGACGCGCCCGGGGCGCGCGACCACCACGCCGCGGTCTGGACCGGCACCGAGATGATCATCTGGGGCGGCTTCATCAACGACGGGACCACCCCCACCGGCGGCCGCTACAACCCGGTCACGGACGACTGGACGCCGACGAACATCCCCGACTCCCCCATCACCCGGATGTGGCCGGTCAGCGTCTGGACCGGCACCGAGATGCTCGTCTGGGGCGGCAACGACTGGCTGTTCCTGGGCGACCTCGGCGACGGCGCGCGCTACAACCCGGTGACCGACAGCTGGGCGACGATCAACCCGCTGGGAGCGCCGACGCCCCGCATCGCCCAGGGGGTCTGGACCGGCAGCGAGCTCCTGCTCTGGGGCGGCGCCAACGATTCCAGCGGCGGGCGCTACGACCCCGCGACCGACAGCTGGCGCGCGACGACCCTGGCGAATGCGCCAGCGATGCCTGTCGGCGGGCGCTGGTCGACGGTCTGGACCGGCGCGGAGATGATCATCTGGGGCGGCGCCAACTTCACCCAACGGGGCAGCCGCTACTGCGCCGCCTCCCTTACCGGAATCTTCCTGGACGGCTTCGCCAGCGGCGATACGGGCGCCTGGAGCGCGGCCGTGCCGTGAACCGCTCGTACCGACCCGAGCCCCTTCCTCCAGCTTCCCAACGTGCCGGATCGCAGATCGACATGGTGTGAGTCCGAGCCCGGAGAAGGCCGCAGACGGCGACGGGATCGGTTGTCAGGCTGCCGGCGATCGGGGAAGATGAACTCCTGATGCCCGACGTGCTCAAGGTCGTTCTCGCGCTGCTGCCGGCGGTGGCAATCTTCTTCGTCATCCGGACGGTCGTGGGGCGGCGGATCGCGCAGGCGGTGGCGCTGGCGAAGGCCGAAGCGGCGGCGGCGCGGGCGGGGGTCGAGGAGCGGCTGCGGGGGCGGGAGGAGCAGGTCGGCGAGCTCCGCGCGACGTTGGTGGCGAAGGAGCGGCGCGAGTCGGAGCTCGAGGCGGAGAGCTCGGGGCTGCGGGCGCAGGTCGCGGCCTACGACGAGAAGGTGAAGGCGTTCGAGACCGCCGAGAGCCGTTTGACGGATGCCTTCCAGAATCTCGCCGCGCACGCTCTGACACGCAACAACCAGCAATTCCTGGCGCTCGCCAAGGAGAACCTCGAGCGTCTGCAGAGCGAGGCCAAAGGCGACCTCGAGCAGCGCCAGCAGGCGATCGCGGCGGTGGTCGAGCCGATCCAGCTCGCCCTCGGCAAGATCGACGCCGAGGTGCGGCGGGTCGAGACCTCGCGGCTCGAGGCCTACGGCGCGCTCTCCGAGCAGGTGAAGTCGCTCCTCGGCTCGCAGGAGAAGCTCCAGCTCGAGACCGGGAACCTGGTGAAGGCGCTGCGGCGGCCCGAGGCGCGCGGGCGCTGGGGCGAGATGCAGCTCAGGCGCGTGGTCGAGTTCGCCGGCATGCTGAACCATGTCGACTTCGTCGAGCAGGAGTCGAGCAACACCGAGGAGGGCCGCCGCCGGCCCGACCTCGTCGTCCGCCTGCCCGGCGGCAGGAGCGTCGTCGTCGACGCCAAGACGCCGCTCGACGCCTATCTCTCGGCGATCGAAGCGAAGACCGAGGAAGAGCGCGCCGTTCACCTCATCGCCCACGCCCGCCAGTTGCGGGAGCAGGTGAGGAAGCTCGCGCAGACCGCCTACACCAGCCAGTTCACCGACACCCCTGAGTTCGTCGTCCTCTTCCTGCCGAGCGATGCCTTCTTCACCGCCGCCCTCGAGCAGGAGCCGGGCCTCATCGAAGAGGCGTTCCAGCAGAGCGTCCTGATCGCCACGCCGGCGACCCTGGTCGCGCTTCTGAAAACCGTTTACTACGGCTGGCGGCAGGAGTCGCTGACCGAGAACGCCCAGAAGATCGCCGCCGAGGCGCGCGAGCTCTACAACCGCGTGCGCATCTTCTCCGAGCACATCGACAAGGTGGGCAAGGGCCTCGAAGACGCCGTGAAAGCGCACAACCGAGCCTCGAGCGCCTTCGCCTCGAGAGTCCTGCCGCAGGGTCGCAGAGTCGAGGAGCTCGGCGCCGCGACCGAAAAGAAGCTCGCCGCCCCGCGCGCCGTCGCCCTCGGCACCCAGGAGCTCGCGAGCCTGCCCGCAGGAGCCAACGGCGAAGTCGCCGAAGAGTGGAGCGACAGCGGCGAAGACGGCCCCGACCTCGCCGACAAAGCCTAGCCAACCCCTTCCCTTTACTGGTCCTTTTTCTACTTCTGGACGAAGGCGCCTCTCGCGGCGCGCCGAGAACCTCCTGCGCCCAGCTCGGCGACCGGGGGCTTCCCGGGGCCCCCGCAACCTTTTTTCCGCAGCCCCTGTCTCAAGGCTGATGAACACTCACGGCCGCCTTCATGCGATGGACAGCGCCCGCGCCCTGGCGCTGCTGCTCGGCATCGTGCTGCACGCGACGATGTCGTTCTTTCTGGTCATTCCGGCGCGCGACAGCTCGCAGAGCGCGACGCTGGCGGTGACCTTCTACGTCATCCATCTCTTCCGCATGAGCCTCTTCTTCGTCATCGCTGGCTTCTTCGGGCACCTGCTCTACCACCGCCGCGGGCTGCGCGGATTCCTGAAGGACCGCTTCCGGCGGGTGCTCGTGCCGCTCACCGCCGGCTGGGTGATCCTCGCGCCGCTCACCATCGCGGCGGTCCTCTGGGGCCTCGCGCGGACCTTTCCCGGCGAGGCACCCGATGCGACCGCGACGCAGCCCGCGACGCACGGCTTCCCGCTCCTCCACCTCTGGTTCCTCTACTACCTGAGCCTCCTCTACGCGCTCGTCCTCGCCCTGCGCGCCGGCTTCGTCGCGAGGCTCGACAAGGGCGGTCACCTGCGCCATCGGATCGACGTCTGGGTCGCGCGCGCTCTCGCGAATCGGGTGGCGCTTCTCGCGCTCGCCGCGCCGACCGCGGCGGTGCTCCATTTCACCGCCTCCTGGCCGGTCTGGTTCGGGATTCCGACCCCGGACTACGGCCTGGCGCCGCAGCTCCCGGCGCTCGCTGCCTACGGCACCGCCTTCGCGTTCGGCTGGCTGCTCCATCGCCAGACCGGGCTCCTCGAAGTCCTGGCGCGCCAGTGGAGTTCGAACCTGGCGCTCGCCGCCGGGCTCACGACCGCCTGCCTGGTCCTCGTCGGCGCGGCGCCGCTCCTCGAGGCGCCGACGGCGATCTCCGGTGGTGTCGCGACGCGGTGGGCCTACGCGGCCGGCTACGCTCTCGCCATCTGGACCTGGACGTTCGGTCTCCTCGGCGCGGCGGTCCGCTTCGGCTCCGCGGAGAGCGCCGTCCGCCGCTATCTCGCCGACGCCTCCTACTGGCTCTACCTCGTCCACCCGCCCATCCTCTTCGGCCTGCAGGTGCTGGTCATGGACCTGCCGTTCCACTGGACGGTCAAATTCCCAGCGATCGTCGCCGTCACGCTGGGAGTCCTGCTCGCGAGCTATCACCTGCTCGTGCGGCCGACCTTCCTCGGGGAGCTTCTGAACGGGCGGAAGGTGCCGCGCGGGAGGCCCGCGCTCGAGTTGCGGGCAGCGGCCGCGAGCGGATTGGGAAGGACGCCTGAGGCCATCGAGGCCACCGATTCCGCGAAGCCGCCCGTCGCCGAGCTCCTGAAGGTCAGCAAGCGCTTCGGCAAGAGCCTGGCGCTCGATGGACTCACGCTCGCCGTCCGGCCGGGCGAGCTCCTGGCCGTGCTCGGCCCGAACGGCGCCGGGAAGTCGACCGCGATCGGCCTCTGGCTCGGCCTTCTCGAGCCCGACGCCGGCAGCGTGAGCCTCCTCGGTGGCTCGCCGAGGGACGCCGTGAGCCGCCTCGGCGCCGGCGTCATGATGCAGGAGGTGGCGCTCGCGCCGATGCTCAGCACGCGCGAGCACATCGCTCTCACTGCGAGCTCCTATCGCGCGCCGCTCACGGTTGCGGAGACCCTGGCGCTCACCGCCACGGAAGCGCTCGCCGACCGGCGCTACGGCAAGCTCTCCGCCGGCCAGAAGCGTCAGGTGCAGTTCGCGCTCGCGGTCTGCGGCCGCCCGCGACTGCTCTTCCTCGACGAACCGACCGTCGGCCTCGATGTCCAGGCGCGCGAGGCGATGTGGCGGACGATCCGCCACCTGCGCGACAACGGCTGCGCCATCGTCCTCACGACGCACTACCTCGAAGAGGCCGAGGCGCTCGCCGACCGCGTCGTTGTCCTCGCGAAAGGGCAACAGATCGCCGAAGGCAGCGTCGACGAGATGCGCGCGCTGGTCACGCGCAAGCGCGTGCGTTGCGTCTCGACCGTGGCGCTCGACGAGATCCGCCGCTGGGCAGGTGTCGTCGAGGCGGTGCGCAAGCCCGGGACCTTCGAGGTCGTGGAGGCCACCACCTCCGACGCCGAAGCGCTGGTGCGCCGGTGGCTCGATGCCGATCCCCACCTTTCACGGCTCGAGGTCGAGCAGGCGAGTCTCGCCGACGCCTTCACCGAGCTCACCCAGGAGGCCGCATGAATCCGATTTCTTGCGCTCGCGACCGCGAGCCGTTGCCGTTCGCCCGCGTACTTCGGGCCTACCTCACGGAGGCGAAGTTCGAGACTCTGGCCGCGCTCCGGACGACCGGCTTCGCGCTGCCGTTCCTCATCGTGCCGGTGGCGATCTACGGCCTCTTCGGGGTCGTGATCGGCGACGGCCCCGGGGGCGCGGAGTTCGCCGACTACATCTTCGCCGGCTTCGGGGTTCTCGCGGCGGCGATGCCCGGCATCTTTACCGGGGTGATCCTCGCCACCGAGCGCGAGGGCAACCTCCTCCAGCTCAAGCGCGCCCTGCCGCTCCCGCCCGGCGCGACGATCGTCGCCAAGGTCCTGATGGCGATGGGCGTCGCCGCCGTCGCGATCACCCTCGTCGCCGGCGCGGCGCTCCTCGGCGGGAAGATTCAGCTCTCCTTCGCCCAGGTGGCGATCGTCTGGGCGACGCTCATCGCCGGCACGATCCCGTTCTGTGCCATCGGGCTTCTCCTCGGCGCCCGCGTCTCGGCCTCGGCCGCCCCGGCCTGGGGAATCTTCTCTTCCTGCCGATGGTCCTTCTCTCCGGCCTCTTCCTGCCGTTGCCGGAGGGGCTCAAGCGCTGGGTGCTCCTCTGGCCGACCTTCCACCTCGACCAGCTGGCGCTCGGGCTCGCCGGAGTCGAGAAGTTCACCTACATTCCGCCGGCGATGGCGGCGGCGGCGCTCGCCGGGGTGACCGTCGTCTGTGGCGGGCTGGCGATCCGCCGCCTGGCGCGGGTAGGGTAGAGAATCGAATTCCTCAGGACCATTGGAATCCCTGGAGCCACCCAGCCATGCACTCGTATCCCGAAGCCCTGATCGTCGTCGCGCTCGTAGCCGGGTTTCTCGGCTATCAGTACCTCAAACGGCGCGAACGCCAGCACCGGATGGAGATCCTGCACGCCGAGCGCCTGGCGGCGATGGACAAGGGGATCCCCCTGCCGGAGCTGCCGTTCGATCCGCCCGCGGAGGCCTGGAAGGAGCCGCCGGACCGGACCGTTCCGCTCGCCATCGGGATCGTCCTCGCGGCGTTCGGCTTCGGCGCGATGGCGATGCTCGCGTTCCTCGCCCCGGAGAAGCCCTACTGGGCGGTCCCGCTGCCGATCGCCCTGATGGGTTTGGGGCTCGTTCTCTACTACCGGCTGTCCGTCGCCGCGGACGCGTCCGACACGACGACGCGACATGGAGGCTGACAAGGACCTCGTCGCGCGCGCCGCGGCGGGAGATGAGGCAGCGTTCACCGCGCTGGTCGAACGCCACCGCGACCGGGTCTTTCGCCTCGCCGTGTCGATCCTCGGCCAGGCGTTCGTCGGCGAGGCCGAGGAGGTGACGCAGGAGGTCTTCCTGCGCGTCCACTCGGCGCTCAAGAGCTATCGCGGCGAGGCGAAGTTCGGCACCTGGCTCTACCGGGTGACGTTCAACCAGACGATCAACCTCAAGGCGCGCGTCCGCTTCACCGCGCCGCACGTCGGCGAGGAGGTCCTGGCCGAGCGCCCGACCGCCGATCCCGACGCCCTCGCGCGGCTCGAGAAGGCGCGCCGCGACGCCACCGTGGCCGAGTGCGTCGCCCGCCTCCCCGAGGCCTACCAATCGGCGCTGCGCCTGCACTACTGGATGGGCGAGAGCGTCGCCGAGATCGCCGTGCTCCTCGACGTGGCGGAGAACACCGTGAAGTCGTACCTCTTCCGCGCCCGGCAGCTCCTGCAATCGATGCTGAAAGAACGAGGAGTGGACAGTGTCTGAGCGCCCGAACCCGGCCGAATCTGACAGACCCGACGGAATCGACGCCCTGCTGAGAGATGCGATGGCGGCCTCCCCGCCGCCCGCACTGCCGCCGACCTTCACCGAACGGGTGACGGCACGCCTGCGTCCCCGCCGCCTTCGCCCGGGAGCGAGGCGCGTCTTGCGCCTCTACACCCTCGCCGCCGCGGCCCTCTCCGTCGGCGTGATGGCGAGCCTGGGGGTCCCCTGGATCCTCATCGCCGCCGCGCTCGCCATGCCCGCGGCGATCGCTCTCCTGCTGCACTGGCGAGCGCGCTGAGCGAGTCTCTCCGGGAGCCGTCGCCTCCCAGATAGACTCGCCGCCTCATCGGGAGCCGCCAGGTGATCCGCCGCCAACTCACACTCTTTCTCGCGGGCGAACGCGCCGCCGCCGTCGAAGCGGTGCGGCGGGTCGTCGATCCGGTGCAGCACCGCCGGATCCCGGCGCATGTCACCCTCTGTCGGGAGGAGGAGCTCGCGGAGTTTTCGCTCGCCGAGCTCGAGGGGCGTCTCGCGGCCGGCCCGGGCCGCCGCATCACGCTCGACTTCGGTCGCGCCGAGCCCTTCGCCGGTCACGGCATCCAGTTGCGCTGCGTCGCCGGCGGCGCGGAGTACCAGGCCCTGCGCCAGATCGTGCTGGCGAGCGCGGAGATCGCCCGTCCGCGTCCTCACATCACCCTCGCCCACCCGCGCAACCCGCGCGCCGCGGGCAACTCCCTCGAAACCGCCTGGACGCTCCCGCCCCGCTGGCAGATCCGCCTGTCGTGGATCCACCTCATCGAGCAGGACGGCGACCAACCCTGGCGCCGCCTGGCGATGTTCGAGCTCCAGCCCTAGACGCCGCAGCGGGCGGTCTGGATCTGGCGATCCGACAGCCCCGACGCCTCGTCCGGCGAATCACGGTGAGCCGGGCGGAGGCGAGCTGCGATCAGGGCGCGTTCCACGGCTTGTCGTCGGGTTCCTCGAGGTTTCGCCGGCCATGAACGATGGTCGCGATCAGGATGCGCTCGGCCTCGACGCGATAGACGACGCGGTACGTGTGAACGAGCAGCTCGCGGACATCCGTCTGATCGGGCTCTTCGGGGACGCGGCGACCGAGCTCGGGAAAGTCTGCCAGCCGCTCGGCGGCGCGGATGAGGCTCGCGATGAACCGTTCGGCGTAGAGCCGGGAGTCACGAGCGATGTAGTCGTGCAGCGCCGAGAGATCGGAAATCGAGCGCTGCGACCAGTCGAGCCTCACGATACGCGAAAGCGCTTCTTGACTTCCTCGTGGGAGACGATGCGGCCCTCGTCGCCGTCGCGCAGGCCCTCGGCGATCTTCTGGCGGACGTAGACCTCGTACATGACGTCGTCCCAGTCTGCGTCTGGCGGGAGCTTCTCGGCGAGCTTGTGGACTTCCTCTCGGATCGTGCTCATCGTCGGGTCTCCGTGGAATCGATTGTAGCGCCGAACGGCGAGGCCAACGAAAGCCTCGCTCAAAGCGGCGAAGAGAGCTCCGACCTCGCCGGCAAGGCCGAGCCGGCTGTTTCCTTTACAGACCTTTGGCATTTTTTCTTTTCGCTGCGGTTCCGCGGCGCCCGACTCGAGAGGCCGGCCGAAGCCGTATCATCCGCCGGTGTTCCGCGCGCTACGGTTCGACCGGCTCGGCATCCTCTGGACGCTCTACTTCGTTCAGGGGCTGCCGTTCGGTTTTCAGGCCACCGCGCTGCCGGTGTACCTGCGCTCGTCCGGGATGACGCTCGAGGGCGTCGGTCTCGCGACCGCGCTGGCGCTCCCGTGGTCGCTCAAACCGCTCTGGGCCCCGCTCGTCGATCGCTACGGCAGCGCCCGCTTCGGGCGGCGCAAGTCCTGGATCCTGCCGCTCCAGGCGCTGCTCGCGGTGACCTGCTTCGCCGCAGCGAAAATGTCGCCCAACGAAGGACTCGCGCCGCTCCTCTGGCTGGTGCTCACGATGAACCTGCTCGCCGCGACGATGGACATCGCGGTCGACGGCTTTGCGGTCGATGTCCTCTCCACCCGCGAGCTCGGCCACGGCAACGTCGCGCAGGTCGTCGGCTACAAGGCCGGGATGCTCACCGGCGGCGGACTCCTCGTCTGGGCGAGCGGGACGATCGGCTGGTCGGGGCTGTTCATCGCCATGGCCGGGCTCGTCGCGATGTCGCTCCTCGTGACCCTTTCCTGGGACGAGAACGCGGTCGTGGCGCGAAATGCCCCGGCGGGGGTGCCGGAGCCAGCGCGGCTGGCTCCGCACCGGCGCACGGGCGAGATCTTGGCGGCCCTGCGGCGCGCCATGACCAGCTCCGGAGCGGGCTGGCTGATTCTGTTCGTCGGCACCTACAAGCTCGGCGAGTCGATGGCGGACACGATGTTCAAGCCGTTCCTCGTCGACGCCGGCTACCGCGAGGCGCAGATCGGACTCTGGGTCGGCACCTGGGGGATGCTGTGCTCGATCGCCGGTTCGGTCGGCGGAGGCCTGCTCGCGCGGCGCATGCCACTGCTGCGCGTCGTCGGCTGGTGCGCCGTGGCGCGCGCCCTGCCGGTGGCCGGCGAGTGGTGGCTGACCCAGGTCGATCCGACGCCGCAACGGATTCTCGCGGTGACCTGCTTTGAGCACTTCTTCGGCGGCGCGCTCACCACGGCGATGTTCGCCTACATGATGAGCCGCGTCGACCGGCGGATCGGCGCGACCCACTACACGCTGCTCGCCGCCGTCGAAGTCTGGGCAAGCTCCCCGCCGCCTGGCTCTCCGGTTTCATCGCCGCCCGCGCTTCGTACGCGACCCTGTTCGCCTTCGCGACCGTTCTCTCGGTCGCCTTTCTCGGCTTGCTCGCGCCGCTCGCCCGCAGCCTGGACCGCTCCCGGCGGCCCTAGCTCGCCTTACTCCGCTGGCGGCGATTTCGAGCTCCCGACCTACTGCGCCTTCGGCGGGACGGCGTCGGTGTTCGGGTTCTTGACCTTGTCGGTCGCGGTGAGGCCGGAAACGACCTCGATCTGGATGCCGTCGGAGAGGCCGGTCTCGATCTCGCGGCGCTCGAACTTCTGCGGCGCGGTCTCGACCTCGACGTACGGCTTCTCGCCCTCGAACTGCAGCAGGCTCTCGTCGATCGCCAGGACGTCGTCGCGCCGGTCGAGCACGATGTCGGCGTTGGCGCTGTAGTTGGCGCGGATGAGGAGGTCCTGCTGCGGCTTCGAGCGCGGCGCGGATCTCGAACTGGATGGCGCCGTTCTCGCTCCACTCCCTTCGGGGCGATGCGCTCGAGCGTGGCCTCGAACTGCCGGGCCTCGATGCGCGCCGATGGTGAGCAGCAGCTCCATGCCCGGCGGATCTTGCCGACCTCCGACTCGTCGACCTTGCCCTTGAAGATCATGTCGTCCATGTCGGCGAGGGTGGCGATGGTGGTGCCGGCGTTGAAGGTGTTGGCCTCGATCACCGAGCGCCCCACCTCGACCGGGACTTCGAGGACCATGCCGGAGATCGTGGCGCGGACCAGCGTGTGGTGGTGGCCGGCCATCCGCGAGGTGGTCCCCTTCTCGACAGGTCGAGGTTGTCCTTGGCCGCCTTCAGCTCCTCCTTGGCTGTTGCGCAGGCGATCTCGAACTGCTGGAAGTCGGCGCGCGGAGACCGTGCCGTCCGCGGCCAGCGCCTGGTAGCGGTCGTAGTCGCGCTCGCGCCTGCTCGAGGGCGATCTTGGCGCGCTTGACGCGGTTCTCGGCGTTGGCGAGGCTCACCATGTTCGGGACGATGCGGACCTTGGCGACCAGGTCGCCGCTGCTTGACGATCTGGCCCGGCTCGACGAAGAGCTCCTCGAGGATGCCGGAGACCTGCGGCTTGATCTCGACCTCCTTGCGCGGCACCACCGAGCCGGTGGCCACGGCCTTCTTGATGAGTCGTGGCGCGGGCGGGGCTGCTCGTCGTAGACCACCGGCACCTTGCGCGACTTGTTGTAGAGGAAGAGCCGGTGGCGCCGACGGTGCCGAGAAAAGCAGGGCGAGGAGGATGCCGAGGATCTTCTTCATTCCGACCTCGTTTCCATCCTCCGGCGTTCACTCGGTGCGTAGCGCGACGACGGGGGTGACGGCGATCGCCCGCTGGGCGGGGGCGAGGCCGGCAAGCGTCCCGGCGAGGACGAGAATGACCACCGCCTCGATGGCGATGGCGAACGACACGGCGGGGTTCTGGAACATCTGCGGCCGCCGCCGGCGGCGGTGGCGGGGACGAGCCGGGCGACCACTCCATGACTCCGACCCCGGCGCAGAGGCCGAGCAGGCCGGCCGCCGAGGTCAGGATCACCGCTTCGACGACGATCTGCAGCACGATCCAGGGGGCGTGCCCCGACCGCGCGGCGCAGGCCGATCTCCTTGGTCCGTTCGCGGACGATGATCAGCATGATGTTCGACACCCCGATCGCGCCGGCGGCGAGCGTGCCGACGCCGACCAGCCACATCAGGGCGCCGATGCCGGCGAACAGGCCCTGGATCTTGCCGAACTGCTCCTCGAGGTTGAAGCCGCCGATGGCGCGCTTGTCTTCCGGGGCGACCTGGTGGCGGGCGCGCAGGAGCTGGAGCACCTCCTCCTGCGCCACCGAGGCCGGGAACCCGCTCTTCGAGGTGACCGCGAACCACTGCACGGGTTGCGGAAGTTGAACGCCTGCTGGAAGGTGGTGAAGGGGACGTAGATCGTCTGGCGTCGCGCTCGGCCATGCCGCCGCTCTGTCGCGACTTGAAGACCCGACCACCTTGAACCAGACGCCGTTGATCTCGACCGCCTGGCCGATCGGGTCCTCGCCCTTGGCGAAGAGCACTTCGAGCGGACGCGTGCCGATCACCGCGACCTTGCGCGCCTCGCGGATGTCGATGTCGTTGATGAAGCGGCCGCGGCGAGCGCCTGGGACTGGATGGTGAAGATCCCGGGATGGTCGCCCATGACGAGAACGGGCTCGACTTGGCGCCGCGGACCACCGGTTGCTGCCGCGGTGCCCGCCGAGCTGGGCGCGCGGCGAGACCACCTCGACGCTCGCCACCTCGCGGCGGATCGCCGCCGTGTCGTCGTTGGTGAACTCCACCGCGCGGCCGGGCTGCAGGCCCTTGTAGGGCCGGCTGGTCCGCATCCCCCAGACGAAGAAGCTGTTGGTGGCGACGTCGGAGAAGCCCGCCATGACGCCGTTGTGCAGGCCGTTTCCGGAGGCCAGGAGGATGACCAGGAGGAAGATCCCCCAGAAGACGCCGAAGGCGGTGAGCAGGGTGCGCAGCTTGTTCTTGGCCAGCGCCTCGAAGATCTCCTGCCAGTGGTCGGGGTCGAAGACGCTCATCTGGCTCTTCCTACTCGTCGCGTAGCGCTTCGATGGGGCGGATCGCCGCCGCGCGGCGGGCCGGGAAGAAGCCGGCGATCCCGCCGGCGACGACGAGGAGGATCGTCGCCGTGGCGGCTACCCGGAGATCGACCTCCGGGTTCTGGAAGTACTCGGCATCGGGGACGAAGCGCGCGATGCCCTCGAGCACGAAGACCCCGAGCACCAGGCCGAGGTAGCCGGCGATCGAGGTGATGAAGATCGCCTCCTCGAGCACCAGCCGGACGACCGAGAGCGGGGTCGCCCCCACCGCCTTGCGGATGCCGATCTCGCGGGTGCGCTCCTTGACCGCGATCATCATGATGTTGGAGACGCCGACGACGCCGGCGATGAGGGTGCCGATGCCGACCAGCCAGACGAAGGCGCGGATGCCGCTCATCAGCGAGACGAAGCGCTGGAACTGCTCGGCCTCGTTGCGGATGAAGATCGCCCGCGGATCCTCGGGGTCGAAGTCGTGGTTGACGGAGAGTATCCGGCGCGTCGCGCCCGCC